>CAVTLW010000018.1:0-108273 GCA_963735655.1 uncultured Actinomycetota bacterium | reverse complement strand
CGGGCTTGCCCGTCGCGGCCGGCGACGGGTTTGACCACCCCGCACCGCACGCACGCGGTCGCCAGTTGCCGGCGTCGGCAGCGGGCGCACACACCCCCGGCCGACGAACGGGTCAGGGGCTTGCCGGTGCGACCGCACCGGCAACAGACCGGCTCGGGCAGGTCCACCCCGCGGGCCCGTAGTTCCCCGACGAGTCGGCCCACCACCGGCGGTGCGCCGACCGTGAGCGCATCGGGATCGGCGGCCAGGGCGGCGGCCAATGACCGGA
This sequence comes from uncultured Actinomycetota bacterium, assembly GCA_963735655.1. GTDB lineage: Bacteria > Actinomycetota > Actinomycetes > Mycobacteriales > Mycobacteriaceae > Mycobacterium. The sequence goes on along the minus strand of CAVTLW010000018.1, from coordinate 108,005 downwards.
TGGCTGCCCAGTGGCCGGCCACCGCGTCCAGCGCAGCGCTGAGCACTCCCATCGGGATACCCGGTGTCGTCGCCGCGACGACGGTGGTGATCCGCCTTCGCCCGCAACCGGTGCACAACCGCCCCCTGGCGCAGGCCGGGCATCCAGACTCGTTGGCCGGCATGGGCTTTCAGCGTCTGGTGTCGGGCAGCACCCGGGCCCAGGTCAGCCGTACCGGCGCAGGCGGCCCGGCCGGGTCAGCGCGGGTCGGCCGGGAACAGGTGACCCGGTAGGGCTCGATGAGATCGGCCGGGGTGCACGACAAGATGTCGCACAACGCCGCCAACGTGGTCAGCGACAAGCGTTCCGGGACCCGGGCCACCAGCCGGTAGACCTGCTCCCGGGACAGCACGACCCCCCGTTCGGCCAGCAGCGGCACCAGGTCGGAGGTCGCGAACATCCCGGCCGCGGCCATCTTGGCCCGCAGATGCCAGTGATACCCCACCGCAATGCTCACCCCGGTGATGATTCCGCACCGAACGCGGCATCTAACGCCGCACGCAACATCCGGTTCTTGGCGTCCGCACCGACCTGCGTGTATACGGCCGTCGTGGATGCCCAGGAATGCCCGACCTGCTGCTGCACGAACAGCGGGTCGACTCCGTCCTCGATCAGGTGGGAGACGTAGGAATGACGCAGGCAGTGCACCGACAACTCGGCCGGCAGACCGGCGGCCGCCCGCCACCGGGCGAACCGGTCATCGACCTGCCGCGGCGAGATCCGGCCGCCCCGTTCGGTCAACCACAGCGCCGGGTGCGCCGCCGCGGCGTACCGCGGCCGAACCTGGGTCAGGTACTGCTCCAACGCCTCGAGTGCCCACGGCATCACCGCGGCCACCGACCGGCGTCGCGGCGGGGAACCGCGCATCGCCTTGCCGAACCGCACCTGGCACACTCCCAGCCCACCCAACTCGAGGGCGGCCGGGTTCGCCGTGAAGTCGGCCACATCCAGCATCGCGACCTCCCGGCGCCGCAACCCGAACCCATAGCAGACCTTGAACAGTGCGGCGTCGCGGAACGCGGCCAGCCATCCCTTGCGGCCCGAGGTGACGGCCTGTTCGGCCCGGTCGTCGGCAGCGTCGAAGAACGCCTGCAGCTCCGCGCGGGTCAACGGCCGCCGGGCCGGACGGCCCTCGTACTCGCACACGTGCCGGGCGGTGTTCCACTCGTGACAGATCTGCGCCGGTCGGACGCCGATGCGCTGCTCACACTCGACGACCCAGCCATACCTGTTGTCGCACACATACTCCAAGAACACCGCGACCGCGCCCTGATAGCTGCGGACCGTGGAATGCGCCCACCCGCCGGTCGCGATCCACGACTCCAACTGTCCCGCCGTCCAAGACCACGGCCAGCCACCGGTGAACTCGGCGAACCGCCGGAGCGTGCGTTCCCGCGCACCGATGATCGACTCGCCCAACCGACGGGCCAGCTGCTGCGACCGCCACCCGTCCAGCATCGCCTCGAACAACGCCGGCTCCGGACGCACCGGGGTGCAACCGGTCACCACCGTCAATGCAGCCGAACCCGCCACCCGCACACCCGACACCAAACCCCCCGAACCACACCTGTCATCAGACGCCACAATCACGCATCAAATGCAACCGAAACAGATGCCTCATCGTGTCATCAGATGCCACCCCCACGATCACACCCCAGGTCAGATAGCGTGTCGCCCATACCGCCAGACTGGGCCGGCGGCCGCTCCAAAACCGAAATCCCTTAACGGGTCCCGATCACCAACCACGCCGAATGATGCATCAAATGCAATTCCGCGCACTTACAGCAGGGTGGCGTAGGTGTGCCTCATCTTGTGCAGGTGAAAGTTGGCGATACCGGCCCGCGTCGCTCTACCGGCCAGGGCGTGACGCAGTCCGTGGTAGTTGAAGTCGCGCCAGTTGTTCGCGCCAAGCCACAGCGTGCCCGTGTCGGCCTGGCGGTGCGTGCGGCGTGCTCGTAGGTAGCGGTCGATGGCCTGCCCAGGTCTGCGGGCCGAACGGCACGTACCGACCCTTGCCGCCCTTGCCGCGCCGGGATGGTCGCCAGACCCCGTTGGAGATCCACGTCGGTGGTCTCCATGCCTGTCAGTTCACCGGCCCGCATCCCGGTCTCAGCCATCAGTCTGACGATGGCTTCATCGCGCCGGTCGGTGAACCCCTTGCCCTGGCATGCCTTGATGATCGCCTGGAGTTCGTCGTCGGTGAGGGCTTCGACAACCTTGCGGTCAACCTTGGGCTGCTTGATACCGATCAGGGGATCGGTGGCGAGTTCGCCTTCATCCGTCAGCCACGCTGAGAATCGTCTGACCGCCAGGAGGCGGGCCGTGTCCGTCTTGGGCTGCTGTCCGCTTTCGAAGAGTTCGGCCACGAATGTCTGCACTGTGGCCTTGGTGAGTTCGGCGGGTGTGCCGTTGGAGTCACACCAGCGTAGGAACGTAGCAACGCCTTCGGTGTAGGACTTGATAGTTGCTGGCGACTTCCGTTCGGCCAGTAGTGCTAGTTGCCATGAAGGGAGGAGTCCGGCCAAGTCGGGCAGCAAATAGGTGCTCATTCCCCTATCTTAATGTGGAACGCTGTCCGTCGAACGGGCTGGCGATCAGAACAGCATAAGTGCATTTAGAAGCCAGTTTTCTAGCTACCCGATACCGTCAGATAAATCAGCACCACGTTAAGCAGACTAACCAGCACGGCAACGGCCCAGCCGACAAATGTGGTCGACTCGATGGTTGGTGTCGTCGCCCATCAGCTCGCGGTTGCTGGTCAGGCGGACCAGCGGCAGCACCGCGAACGGTATGCCGAAGGACAGCACGACCTGCGAGAGCACCAACGTGCGGGTGGGGTCGAAATCATTGCCAGGATCGCCAGTGCGGGGCACAACGTGATCAGCCGGCGCACCACCATCGGAACCGACCAGTGCAGCAACCCCTGCATGATCATCGCGCCGGCGTAGGCGCCCACCGACGCCGACGCCAGGCCCGAGGCCAGCAATCCGACCGCGAACAGCACCGCGATCGTCGCCCCCAGCGTGTCGTGGACAGCGGCGTAGGCGCCCTCGATGGAAGCGGCTGCGCCGTGCTGCTGCAGGTTCATCGCAGCAAGCAGCAGCAGCGCCGCGTTCACTGTTCCAGCCACCGTCATCGCCAGCGCGACGTCCACCCGGGTGACGCGCAGCAGCTGCCGTCGGCGCGATCCGGCCTCGGGGTGTCCGTGGCGGTCGCGGGCCAGGCCGGAATGCAGGTACACGGCATGCGGCATCACCGTGGCGCCCAGAATGGCCGCGGCCAACAGCACGCTTTCGGTGCCCCGGAAGCGCGGCAAAAGGCCGCCGATCACACCGCCCGGCGGTGGTGTCGAGACAAAGAAACTGGCGGCGAAACCGATCGCGATGATCAGCAATAGCCCGGTGATCAGCCGCTCGAACAACAACTGACCGCGCCGGTCTCGCACCGCGAGCAGCACCAACGACACCAGCCCCGTGATGATCCCGCCGAGCAGCAACGGCAGATTGAACAGCACCTGCAGGGCGATGGCCCCACCGAGTATTTCGGCCAGGTCAGTCGCCATCGCGACGAGCTCGGCCTGCGCCCAGAAGGCCAGCCGCAGTGGGCGGCTCATCTGCCGGCCGATCGCCTCGGGCAGCGAACTTCCGGTCACCAGCCCGAGCTTCGCCGACAGATATTGCACAAGGGCGGCAAGCAGGTTGGCGACGACCACCACCCACAGCAACAGGTATCCGAACTGGGTGCCGGCGCTGACGTTGGCCGCCACGTTTCCCGGATCGACATACGCGATCGCGGCGACGAAGGCCGGCCCAAGCAGATACCAGGTCGGCCTGAGCGAGGCCTCGGTGTCCTGCGCCAACGTCCCTCGATCCTCGTCCCGCATTAGCAAGTGAAATTAGCTGAATCTTCACACTAGGGCCAAGGCCCCGGGAGCGAACCAGTCGGTTATCTTGTCAACCATGGTTGTCACACCGGAATTCCGGGCGCCGCAGACGGATCTCGGCACGGCATTGCGGATGGCCTGGTGGAGCTACGTTCGTCGGATCGATATGGACATGGAGGCGGCGGGCTTTCCAGAGCGCAGCTATTCGATGAACTACGTGTTCGCCCTCTATGCCCAACCCGGCCCGATCACCATTTCGGAGATGGGGCGGTTGTTCGCCATCACTCGCCAGGCCGCCAGCAAAGTCGTCGGCGAACTGCGCGACCGCGGCTATGTGCGGGCCACTTCGTCGGCCACGGACCAGCGCGAGAAGGTGGTCGAGCTGACCCCGAAGGCGCTCGAGTTCATGACCGCGCGCCTGGGCGCCGCGGCCGCCCTCGACGATGCGATCCGCGAGCGCGTCGGCGATGCCGGTCTCCACAAGCTGCACAGCGGGCTGGCGGCCATCGGTGAAATTGCCATGGGGACAACAGAACTCGACCCGGTAAACGTGTACCGTTCGCCCAAGCTCTGGTGAGAGCCGCATCGGCTATGCGGCGCCGATGCTCCCGCCCCCGTCGACCCGGACGATTTGGCCTGTGATGTACCCGGCGTCTTCGTGCAGCAGCATGCAGATCAGATGAGCAATCTCCGCAGGGGTGCCGACGCGCTGCAGTGGGATGCCCTTGAGCAGGCGCGCCTCGCGTTCTGATCCGACCGGGCTGAGTTCGCGGTACATCTCCGTCTCTATCGGCCCCGGGGCCACCGCGTTGACGGTGATGCCCGTCGACGCCAGTTCACCGGCCCAGATACGAGTGCATGTTTCCAGTGCGGCCTTGGAGGCGGCGTAGGGCGTCCGTTCGGCGACGCCGAGCGTCACCAGACTGGTGACGTTGACGATGCGACCCCATCCCGCCTCGACCATTCCGGGCAACACTGCCTGCACCACCTGCACCGCGGTGCGCACGTTCATGTCGTAAGTGCGGAAGAGATCATCCAGATCGATCGATCCGATGCGGCCGAACCGGGCGAACCCGACGTTGTTGACCACCGCATCGACCCTGCCTTCGGCGACGATCGTGTCGAGGGTTGCCGCGGTCGCTGCCCGGTCAGCCTAGGTCCACCGCGTGGAATGGTCCGGGAAAGTCCGACGGCTTGCTGCGTGCCAGTCCAATCGGCTCGTGGCCCTCGGCGATCAGGCGGTCTACGACCGCACGGCCAATGCCTCGTGACGCCCCGCTGACCAAGACTCGTCGTGTCGGCATTGCTTTCCCCTTTCGCGCGACCACATACGACTTGGTAGGACAACGCCGAAACAGGGTGCTTCATGCCGCGCGATCGATTCAATCGGCGACGTACAACCCCCGACCGGTGATCAGGGGCAGGTCGAGGGTCGTCACGATGCCGGGCGCGGCGGCCACCACCGCCGGGATGGCGTTGACGATCCGCATCGCGGTGGCGACCAGTCCGGCGTGGTTGTGGTCGCCCCGGCGACTGCTCAGGCAGATGTCCATCGCGTAGGACGGTTCGCCGGTGATTTCGATCCGGTAGCACCCGCCGGGTTGGGCGGGCTGCGGCCAATCGGGGCAGAGGTCTTCGCGCAACCGGGTGACGTGTTCGAGTACCACGGCCGGTTCGCCGTCGACCATCCCGCGCACCTCGAAACGCACCGCCGCGGCGCTGCCCTTCGGAATGTGACCCGAGGCGATGTCGAAGGCCTCGGGCGCCGGTTCCCGGACGTAGGTCTCGGTCACCTCGTCGAGCGAAATATCAAGGCCCGCAGCGAGTTGGCGGATCACCGACCCCCACGCCAGGCTCAGCACCCCAGGCTGCAGCAGCATCGGGATCTCGTCCATCGGCTTGCCGAATCCCATCACGTCGAACATGACCACGGCGCTGTCGTAGGTGGCGTAGTCGACGATCTCCATGCAGCGAACCTGCTGGATGCTCTGACAGGTGCCGGCCAATGCCAGCGGCAGCAGATCGTTGGCGAAGCCCGGGTCGATGCCGTTGACGTAGAGGCTCGAATTACCTTCTCGTGCAGCATCTTCCAGAGGCTTGACGAGCTCCTCGGGGATCACCTTCCACGGGTACTGCAGAAAGACCGGGCCGCTGCCGACGATATTGACCCCGGCCGCCAGGACGCGCCGATAGTCCTCCAGCGCCTCGGGCAGTCGGTTGTCGGCCATCGCGTTGTAGACGGCGCACTGCGGGCCGGTGGCGAGCACCGCGTCCAGATCGGTGCTGGCCAGCACGCCGGTCGAATCCTCAAGTCCGGCAAGCTCTGCCGCGTCCTTGCCGGCTTTGGCCTCCGATGACACCCACACGCCGGTGAGTTCGAACGCGGGGTTGGTGATGAGCGCGCGCAGCGAATGGACGCCGACGTTGCCGGTGCCCAGTTGAACGACGGGAATGGCCATGGCTGGCTCCTTAGAGGTAGGGGTTAAGACCGCGAGCAGACGCAAAAGCGCCCGACACGCCGGCGTGCGGGCGATTTTGCGTCTGCTCGCGCGTCAACGGTTCACAGGTCCGGGACGGGGATGTCGAGATTGGGGAAGGTGAGGCCGCCGTCGACCTCCAGTGTCTTACCGGTGAGGAAGCTTGCCGCCGGGGACGCCAAATACACTGCGGCGGCAGCGATGTCGGCGGGATCGCCGAGGCGGCGCATCGGCGTCACCTTCTCCATCGGCTTGCGCAGCTCGTCGTTGGAAGCCACCACGTCCAGCGCCGAGGTGAGAATCGACCCCGGTGCGATGGCGTTCACCCGGATGCGTGGGCACAGGTCAAGTGCGGCCAGTCGGGTGTAGTGCGACAGCGCAGCCTTGGCGGTGCCGTATGCGGCGAAGCCACGTCCGGCCAGTCGGCCCATGGTCGAGCTGATGTTGATGACGCTGCCACCGCCGGAGTGCTCGAGCATCAACGGCACCGCCGCGACGGTCAGCGCATGGGCGGTCAGGACGTTGAAGGTGAACGCGTCCTTGAGGTCTTTGATCGAGGTGGTCAGCAAGGTGTTGGGCATGGTCCCGCCGACGTTGTTGACGACGATGTCTAGTTTCCCGAAAGCCTCGACCGCCAGACCGGCGAGCTCCGCCGTCACCTCGGGATGCGCCAGGTCGCCGGTGACGACGTGGGCGCGGCGCCCGGTGGCGCGGACTTGTTCGGCGACGGCGTCCAGTTCGGATTGCGTTCGCGAGGCGATGACGACATCAGCGCCGACCTCGGCGAAGGCCAGCGCGATGGCCGCACCGAGTCCGCGCCCGCCACCGGTGATGACGGCGACTTTGTCGTCGAGACGGAACCTGTCAAGGATCATTGCGGCCCCTCTTCTTCGGGTCTTGATTGAATTGTCGGCCGAAACGGAAACAAGACTCACCGTCTCGGATCGAGGCATTTCTGGAACAGGTTCTAGTTTGGCATACGGGTGCGGCGAGGTTGCGCGCCCCTGGGGGGTCGGTGGACAGTGCGCAAACCGCGGCTGCGGCCGACGCGCAGAATCGCGGAAGGGCTATTACTGTAGCCCTCATGGCCGCGAGGGAGACGGCAGTTTGCTGGCTGTGGTAACCCCGGCGCGGCGACCGACCCTCATCTGCACCGTTCAAAAGGAATTCAATTGAAGCTCAATCGATTCGGCACCGGGCTGAGTGTCCTCGCGATTGGTGCAGCGATGTTGTCGGCGTGCGGCAGCAACAACAACAACGGTACGTCGGCAAGCACGACGACGGGCACCTCGCCGGCGGCCAAGGTGGCCTGCGGCGGCAAGCCGACGCTGAAGGCCAGTGGATCCACCGCCCAGGCCAACGCGATGACCCGCTTCGTCAAGGCCTTCGAGCAAGCCTGCCCGGGGCAGTCCTTGAATTACACGGCAAATGGTTCGGGCGCCGGGATCAGCGGATTCACGGGAAACCAAACCGATTTCGCCGGCTCGGACTCACCGCTGGGCAAGAACGCCTACCCCAACGCGCAGCAGCGGTGCGGCTCGCCGGCATGGAACCTGCCGGTGGTGTTCGGCCCCATCGCCATCACCTTCAACGTCAACGGCCTGAATTCGCTGATCCTGGACGGTCCGACCGCGGCCAAGATCTTCAACGGCGCCATCACCGCCTGGAACGACCCCGCGATCGCAACGCTGAACCCGGGTGTCACCTTGCCGGCCGAGCCGATTCGGGTGGTGTTTCGCAGCGACCAATCCGGGACCTCGGATAACTTCCAGAGATATCTCGACACCGCGTCCAACGACGCGTGGGGCAAAGGCGCCGGCTTGACGTTCAACGGCGGCGTCGGCGAGGGCGCGATGGGCAACGACGGTACCGCCGCGGCCGTCAAGAGAACCGAAGGGTCGATCACCTACGACGAATGGTCGTTCGCCCTGGCGCAACACCTGAACACGGCCAAGATCATATCCTCGGCCGGCCCGGACCCGGTCGCCATCAGCGAAGAGTCGGTGGGCAAAACGATTTCCTCCGCCTGGTTCATCAGGGACGGTAACGACCTCGCCCTCGACACGATCTCGTTCTACCGGCCCAACCAGCCCGGCGCCTACCCGATCGTGCTGGCGACCTACGAGATTGTTTGCTCGAAGTATTCCGACCCGCAGGTCGGTGCGGCAGTGAAGGCGTTCCTGCAAAGTGCGATCGGCGCCGGCCAGAATGGTTTGGCCGACAACGGATATGTCCCAATTCCGACCCAGTTCATCTCGAGGTTGTCGACTGCGATCAACGCCATCGCGTGAGACGGCGGCGCCTGGCGACCGGATTTAGTTAGCCATAAGGTCGCCGCGATGTAACGTGCCGCTCATGTTCGGTCCACTTGTCAAGGTTGGAGTTGTGTTTGAATCGGCGACGGCCGTCTGACTAGAGGAACTCAATTGAAAATCAAAAGCTTTGGCGCCGTGCTGAGTGTCCTGACCACTATCGCACTGCTTTTGGCGGGGTGCGGCTCTGACAACAACGCTTCCGGACCAGGCTAGCACAACGCTGGCGCAGGTGAGCTGCGGCGGGAAGAAGACCTTGAAGGCCAGTGGTTCGACGGCCCAGGCCAATGCAATGACCCGCTTCGTCAAAGCATTCGAACAAGCTTGCCCAGGGCAGACCTTGAACTACACGGCCAACGGTTCAGGTGCCGGGATCAGCGAATTCAACGGCAACCAAACCGATTTCGGCGGCTCGGACTCGCCGCTGAAAAAGGATGAATACGCGGCCGCGCAGCAACGCTGCGGCTCGCCGGCCTGGAACCTACCGGTGGTGTTCGGCCCGATCGCCGTCACCTTCAACCTCAACACCGTGAATTCGGTGAACCTCAACGGCCCGACGCTGGCCAAGATCTTCAACGGCACCATCACCACCTGGAATGATCCGGCGATTCAGGAACTGAACAAGGGCTTCACGATGCCCGGTGAGCCGATCCACGTGGTGTTCCGCAGCGACGAGTCGGGAACCACCGACAACTTCCAGCGCTATCTTGACGCGGCCTCGGACGGCGCGTGGGGCAAAGGCGCGGGGAAGGCGTTCAAGGGTGGTGTCGGTGAGGGCGCCAAAGGCAACGACGGCACGTCGGCCGCAGTCAAGAACACCGAGGGGGCGATCACCTACAACGAATGGTCGTTCGCGCAGGCGCAACACCTGAACATGGCCAAGATCGTCACGTCGGCCGGCCCGGACGCGGTGGGAATCAGCACCGACTCGGTCGGGAAGACGATTGCCGGCGCCTCGATCACGGGCCAGGGCAACGACCTGGTGCTCGACACCGTCTCGTTCTACAAGCCCACCCAGGCCGGCGCGTATCCGATCGTGCTGGCCACCTACGAGATCGTTTGCTCGAAGTATCCCGACGCCCAGATCGGCACCGCCGTGAAGGCTTTCCTGCAGAGCACCATCAGTGCCGGTCAGAATGGTTTGGGGGACAACGGATATATCCCCATTCCGGACTCATTCAAGACGAGGCTGTCGACCGCGGTGAACGCCATCGCCTAATCTAGGTCGCGATGGCCGCCCGAGGACCGCTAGCCGAAGCGCTGGATCCCCTTGCGGTGCCGCCTGCGCTGGTGACGAGGAACCCGCGCGCCGCGCAGCGCGCTGAGCGACTGTTCAAGTCGATGGCAGCCGCCGCCGGTTCGACGATCGTCGTCGCGATCCTGCTGATCGCGTTCTTTCTCTTGATCCGCGCGATCCCCTCGTTGCGGGCGAATAACGCGAATTTCTTCACCAGCGCCCAATTCAGTACCACCGACGGAACGCACCTGGCGTTCGGGATCCGCGACCTGTTCATGGTCACGGTGCTCAGTTCGATGTGCGCCCTGGTGCTGGCCGTTCCGATCGCGGTCGGGATCGCGGTGTTCCTCACTCAATATGCGCCGAGAAGGCTGTCGCGTCCGTTCGGCGCGATGGTCGATCTGCTGGCCGCGGTGCCCTCGATCATCTTCGGGCTGTGGGGGATCTTCGTACTCGCGCCGAAACTGGAGCCGCTCTCGGAGTTTCTCAACCGGAGTCTGGGCTGGTTGTTTCTGTTCAAGCAGGGCAACGTGTCGCTGGCCGGCGGCGGCACCATCTTCACGGCCGGCATCGTGCTGTCGGTGATGATCCTGCCGATCGTCACGTCCGTCTCGCGAGAAGTGTTCCGGCAGACCCCGCAGATCCAGATCGAGGCGGCGCAGGCGCTGGGCGCGACACGGTGGGAAGTGGTGCGGATGACCGTGCTGCCGTTCGGTCGCAGCGGTGTCATCGCGGCGTCGATGCTGGGTTTGGGCCGGGCTCTGGGTGAAACCGTTGCGGTGTTGATCATCTTGCGCGCCGCCGCCCGCCCCGGCGGTTGGTCGTTGTTCGACGGTGGTTACACGTTCGCCTCCAAGATCGCTTCCGCGGCATCCGAGTTCAGTCAGCCGCTGCCCACCGGTGCCTACATCTCCGCCGGATTCGCACTGTTCATCCTGACTTTCGTGGTCAACGCGGCGGCCCGGGCGATCGCCGGCGGGAAGGTCAACGGATGAGCCTCTCACTAAGGCCGCCGAGCAGCGCCGACTCGCTTGATCGGCCGGTCAAGGTGGTCGCGTTTCGCTCTTTGAGCATGCGACGGCGGATCACGAACAACGTCGCGACAACGTTTTTCGTCACCTCGTTCGCGGTCGCGCTGGTACCGCTGATCTGGCTATTGGGGGTGGTGGCAGCCCGAGGCTGGTATGCCGTCACCCGGTCGGGCTGGTGGACCCATTCACTGCGCGGCGTATTGCCGGAGGAGTTGGCCGGCGGTGTCTATCACGCGCTCTACGGCACGCTGGTGCAGGCCGGGGTGGCCGCGCTGCTGGCCGTGCCACTGGGCTTGATGACCGCGGTGTACCTGGTGGAGTACGGTTCGGGCCGGATGGCGCGGGTGACCACCTTCATGGTCGACGTGCTTGCCGGGGTGCCCTCGATCGTGGCCGCGCTGTTCGTGTTCAGCCTGTGGATCGCCACCCTGGGATTTCAACAGAGCGCGTTGGCCGTGTCCTTCGCGTTGGTTTTGCTGATGCTGCCCGTGGTGGTGCGCTCGTCCGAGGAGATGCTCAGGCTGGTGCCCGACGAGCTTCGAGAAGCCAGCTACGCGTTGGGCGTTCCGAAGTGGAAAACGATCGTGCGGATCGTCGTCCCGATCGCGATGCCCGGCATCGTGTCCGGCGTCTTGCTGGCGATCGCGCGCGTGATCGGTGAAACGGCGCCGGTGCTGGTGTTGGTCGGATACAGCCGCTCCATCAACTTCGACATCTTCGACGGCAATATGGCTTCGCTGCCGCTGCTGATCTACAGCGAGCTGACCAACCCCGAACACGCCGGTTACCTGCGCGTCTGGGGCGCGGCGCTGACCCTGATCCTGCTGGTAGCCGCGATCAACCTGACGGCCGGCGGTATCCGCTTCCTGGCGACCCGACGCGGCTAGGACCGGTCAGGACTTCGACGCAGCCTTCTTGGCGGCCGTCTTCTTCGCGGGTGCCTTTTTCGCCGGGGCATCACCGTCGCCCGAGCGGGCCTTCACGCTGGCCTCCAGCTTGGCGAGCAAGTCGGAGACGTCCTCGGTCTCGTCCAGCTCAGTCGGCTTGTCCTCGACCGTAAAGGCTTCCCCGCCTTCAAGTTTCGCGTCAACCAGCTCTCGCAGCTGCTCCTGGTAGTCGTCGTGGTAGCGGTCCGGGTTGAACTCGTCGGCCATCGACTCCACCACCTGGCCGGCCATCTTGAGTTCGGCCGGCTTGATGTCGACCTTCTTGTCCAGCACCGGAAAGTCTGGATCACGGATCTCGTCGGGCCACAGCAAGGTGTGCACCACCATCACCTCGCGCTTGCCGAAGTCCTTGACGCGCAACGCCGCCAGCCTGGTCTTGTTGCGCAGCGTGAAATGCACGATCGCCATCCGGTCCGTCTCGGCGAGCGTCTTGGCAAGCAGCACATACGATTTGGACGACTTGGAATCCGGCTCGAGGAAATAGCTGCGGTCGTAGAGCATCGGGTCGACTTCGCTGGCCGGGACGAATTCCAGCACCTCGATCTCGCGGCTGCGCTCTTCGGGGAGCGTGGCGATGTCGTCGTCGGTGATGATCACCATCTGGCCGTCGTCGGACTCGAAGGCCCGGGCCAGATCACCGAACTCGACGACCTCGCCACACACCTCACAAACCCGCTTGTACCGGATGCGACCGTTGTCCTTGGCGTGCACCTGATGGAACTTGATGTCGTGGTCCTGGGTGGCGCTGTACACCTTGACCGGCACGTTGACGAGCCCGAAGGCGATCGAACCCTTCCAGATGGAGCGCATCCAGTCAGTATGCCCACAGCATCGGGACAGTAAGCAGCTAACCCGGCTTGTAGTCCGGGCGAGCCACGCCAGACGTCAGTCCGGCGCGCAGGTAAAGCTCAGGTCATCTCGGCGTTCGCCGCCGCGTACGCGCACCTTTCGGGCGGAATACGTCTTTGATCTTCTCTCCGACGTCTTTGACGTCAGCGCTGCGCTGATCGACCCTGCCTTCGCGTTCGAGCCGGCGATTGCCGGTGGCCCTGCCGACCGCCGCTTTCGCTAATCCGCCGATCTTTTGAACCTTGTTCCTAGCCTTGTCCGCACCAGACATGGCACATCCTCCTTCGGTGTGCGTCTCGGATACCCGTAGCGCACGTCCAGTATCCGCCGGAAAAAGGGGAGCGCGCTAACGCGTTTCGTGTGCGCCGGCCGCGGCGTCCAGCGCGGCTCGATCCGGGAGATCGGCGCCGGCGCGCGCGACCGTCAGCGCCGACGACAAGCTCGCCGCCTCGAGCGCGGACGTCAACGCATCGAGCCCGATGCCGCGCAGCTCGGCCCGCCGGCCCAACAAGCCGAGCTCCCAGAGCGTGTCGAGCAGGCCGACCATGAAGGCATCGCCGGCACCGACGGTGTCTACCACCTGAACCGGCCGCGCGGCGACGCTGGCCTGACCCGCCGCGCACAGCGCCAGTGCGCCTCGATCGCCCATCGTCACCGCGACAATTGCGGGTCCCAGCGCCAGCCAGGTGCGGGCGGTCTGTTCGGGCGCCCGGTTGGGATCAAGCCAGCGCAGATCCTCGTCGCTGACCTTGACGATGTTGCTGCGTTCGACCAGATGCTCGATGCGTTCGCGGGCCTGGTCCCGGTCGACGATCAGCGAAGGACGCACATTGGGGTCCAAGGTGACGGTGGCCGACACCCGGTAGGCGTCGATCAGCGCCGCGACGGCCAGGCATCCCGGGTCGCGAACGGCCGCGATCGAGCCCGTGTGCACGAAGAGTGGCGGTGCCACCGGCGGCGTGCCGGACAGCCGCCAGTCCAGGTCGAACGCGTAGCCGGCCGAGCCGTCCTCGGCCAGCGTCGCTACCGCGGTGGGCGTGCACGCGCCTCTTGGCTGCCCGGAACAAGTTGTACGCCAGCGGCTTTGAGGTAGTCGGCGATGCGGTGGCCATTCGCGTCGTCGCCGATGTGCGTCAGGAAATCGACATCGCGGCCCAGCTTGGCCAGCCCGACGGCCACATTGAGCGGGCTGCCGCCCACGTGCTCGGCGGTGTCGCGGCCCCGGACGATGTCGATCAGCGCCTCACCGATCACCAGTCCACGTGCCATGCCGACAGGTTACGTTGACAGCATGGGTTCTGCGGCGGAGCAGCGCGTGAAGCTGACCAACGCCGACAAGGTGCTGTATCCCGAGACCGGGACCACCAAAGAAGAGGTCTTCCACTACTACACCGGCATCGCCGAGGTGATGATCCCGCACATCGCCGGGCGTCCGGCAACCCGCAAGCGCTGGCCCAACGGCGTGCAGGCGGCCTCGTTCTTCGAAAAGCAACTGGCGTCGTCGGCACCCGACTGGCTGGCCCGCGCCAGCGTCACGCATCGGTCCGGAACCACGACGTACCCGATCATCGACAGCGTCGACGCGCTGGCGTGGATCGCGCAGCAGGCGGCGCTCGAGGTGCACGTGCCGCAGTGGCGGTTCGTCGCCGAGTGGACCCGCGGCGGCGAAACCCGCAAGCCCGGGCCGGCAACACGATTGGTGTTCGACCTGGATCCCGGGGAGGGCGTGACGATGGCCCAGCTGGCCGAGGTCGCGCGTGCGGTCCGGGATCTGATCGCCGATATCGGGCTGACCACCTTCCCGCTCACCAGCGGCAGCAAGGGGCTGCACCTCTACACACCGCTGGACGAGCCGGTGAGCAGCAGGGGCGCCACGGTGCTGGCCAAACGCGTTGCGCAGCAACTGGAAAAGTCGATGCCTAAGTTGGTCACCTCGACCATGACCAAGAGCCTGCGGGCGGGCAAGGTGTTCCTGGACTGGAGCCAGAACAGCGGCTCGAAGACCACCATCGCGCCGTATTCGCTGCGCGGCCGGCAGCATCCGACGGTCGCGGCGCCGCGCAGCTGGGAGGAACTCGACGACCGGGGACTGCGGCAGCTGCGCTACGACGAAGTGCTGGCGCGGGTGGCCCGCGACGGCGACTTGCTGGCGCCGCTGGACGCCGACCTACCTGGCCGGGACCGGCTCACCAAGTACCGCAGCATGCGCGATGCCTCGAAGACCCCGGAGCCGGTGCCGAAGACCAAACCATCTGGTGGCAAAGATAATACGTTCGTCATTCAGGAACACCACGCTCGCAGGCTGCACTACGACTTCCGGCTGGAGCGCGACGGGGTGTTGGTGTCCTGGGCGATACCGAAAAACCTGCCCGAAACGACGTCGGTGAACCACCTGGCCGTACACACCGAGGACCATCCGCTGGAATACGGCACCTTCGAGGGGGCCATCCCCAGAGGGGAATACGGTGCCGGCAAGGTCATCATCTGGGACTCCGGCACCTACGACGCCGAGAAGTTCAACGACACCGCCGAGAAAGGGGAAGTCATCGTCAACCTGCGCGGCAGCCGAATCTCCGGGCGCTACGCGCTGATTCAGACCAACGGTGACCAATGGCTGGCGCACCGGATGAAAGACCAGAACGTATTCGACTTCGACGGGCTCGCCCCGATGCTCACCACGCACGGCTCGGTGGCCAGGCTGAAGTCGGGGCAATGGGCCTTCGAAGGCAAGTGGGACGGCTACCGGCTGCTGGTCGATGCCGATCACGGTAACGTGCGGCTGCGATCGCGCAGCGGACGCGACCTCACCAAGGAATACCCCCAATTAGCCTCTCTGGCAGCCGACCTCGCCGACCACCATGTGGTGCTCGACGGCGAAGTGGTCGCGCTGGACTCGTCGGGCGTGCCCAGTTTCAACGAGATGCAAAACCGGGTGCGCGCCACCCGCATCGAGTTCTGGGCCTTCGACCTGCTTTACCTGGACGGCCGATCGCTGCTGCGTGCCAAATACTCGGACCGGCGAAAGCTGTTGGAAACCCTCTCCGGCGCAGGCAATCTGATCGTTCCCGAATCTACTGCCCGGTGACGGTGCTCAGGCGCTGGAGCACTCGGCCAAGCACGGCTGGGAGGGCGTGGTCGCCAAACGGCGTGACGCCAGTTATCAGCCGGGCCGGCGCTCCGCGTCGTGGATCAAGGACAAACACTGGAACACCCAGGAAGTCGTCATCGGCGGCTGGCGAGCCGGAGAGGGCGGGCGCACGAGCGGCATCGGCGCGTTGTTGATGGGCATTCCCGGTCCGGACGGCCTGCACTTCGCCGGGCGGGTCGGCACGGGCTTCACCGAGCGCGAACTCGCCAACCTCAAAAAGACGCTGGCGCCGCTGCACACCGACGAATCTCCTTTTGACGCTTCGCTTCCCGCCCGTGACGCCAAGGGGGTCACGTTCGTCGAGCCGACGCTGGTCGGGGAGGTGCGGTACAGCGAATGGACCCCGGATAACCGACTGCGCCAATCGAGTTGGCGCGGACTACGACCGGATAAGCAACCAAGTGAGGTGGTGCGCGAATGAAATGGGTGACCTATCGAAGCGACCAGGGCGACCGCGCCGGAGTGCTCTCGGGTGACGCGATCCACGCCATGCCGCCGGGGGTGACGCTGCTCGAGCTGATCGGGCGCGGGGCCGACGGGCTGCGCGAGGCCGGTGAAGAGGTGCTGAAGTCGCCGGCGACGGCTCGGCTCGACGAGGTGTCGCTGGCGGCGCCCATCCCGCGCCCGCCGTCCATCCGCGATTCGCTCTGCTTCCTGGACCACATGCGCAACTGCCAGGCCGCTATGGGTGGCGGACGGGAACTCGCCGATACCTGGTACCGCATCCCGGCGTTCTACTTCGCCTGTCCGGCGACGGTGCTCGGGCCGTACGACGACGCCCCGACGGCACCCGGAAGCGCTTGGCAGGACTTCGAATTGGAGATCGGTGCGGTCATCGGCAGCAGTGGCAAAGACTTGACCGTCGAGGAGGCCGAACGAGCCATCGTCGGCTACCTGATCTTCAACGACTGGTCCGCCCGGGACCTGCAGCAGCTGGAAGGGCAATTGGGCATCGGGCAGGCCAAAGGCAAGGACAGCGGAGTGACGCTGGGCCCCTACCTGGTCACCCCGGACGAGCTCGAGCCTTTTCGCCCCCGTGCCGGCAAGCTGAGCCTGCAGGTGAGCGCGCTGGTCAACGACGAGGTGATCGGTTCGGGCTCCACCGCCCAGATGGATTGGAGCTTCGGCGAAATCATCTCGTATGCGTCGCGCGGGGTGACGTTGATACCCGGCGACGTCGTCGGCTCCGGCACCGTGCCCACCTGCACGCTGGTCGAGCACCTCAGCATGGCCGCGTTGGAATCGTTCCCCGGCTGGCTGCGCGACGGCGACGTCGTCACGCTGCGGGTCGAGGGGCTGGGGGAGACCCGCCAAACCGTTCGCGCCAGCGCCGCGCCGCACCCGCTGGCCCCCCGTCCCAACCCGAGCGCTAAACCGGCCCCCGAACGGGTGAACCGGGCACCCGCCCGGGTGCCCTACACCCGCGGGTTGCACGAGGTCGCGGAAAAGGTGTGGGCCTGGACGCTGCCCGATGGCGGCTACGGCTGGAGCAACGCCGGGCTGGTTTGCCGGCGACGGCGCGTCGCTACTGGTCGACACGCTTTTCGACCTGCCGCTGACCCGCGAGATGCTGGCCGCGATGAAGCCGATCACCGACGGCGCGCCGATCACCGATGCGTTGATCACCCACTCCAACGGCGACCACACCCACGGCAACCAACTGCTCGACGCGTCGGTGCGCATCATCGCCGCCACGGGCACGGCCGAGGAGATCGCGCACGGCATGGCACCGGAGATGCTGGCCATGACGCAGACCGGCAACCTCGGTCCCGTTGCGTCACCGTATGCGCGAGATCGCTTCGGCCACTTCGACTTCAGCGGCATCACGCTACGCAACGCCGATTTGACGTTCGACCGCGAGCTGACCATCGACGTCGGCGGCCGGCAGGTCAAACTGCTGAACCTGGGTCCTGCGCACACCGCCGCGGATTCGGTGGTGCACGTGCCCGATGCCGGGGTGTTGTTCGGCGGGGACCTGCTGTTCATCGGCTGCACGCCGATCGTGTGGGCCGGCCCGATCGCGAACTGGATCGCGGCCTGCGACACGATGATCGCGCTGGACGCGCCAATCGTGGTACCCGGCCACGGTCCGGTCACCGATCCGGACGGGATCCGTTCCATCCGAGGTTATTTCGTGCATATCACCGAACAGATCGACGCCGCCCGCGGCAAGGGCCTGTCGTGGTCGGAGGCGGCCGACACCATCGACCTCGGCGAGTACGCCGGCTGGCTGGA
Organism: uncultured Actinomycetota bacterium; assembly: GCA_963735655.1. GTDB lineage: Bacteria > Actinomycetota > Actinomycetes > Mycobacteriales > Mycobacteriaceae > Mycobacterium. Next base: position 89,847 of record CAVTLW010000018.1, on the reverse strand, counting down.
CGCCGAACGCGTCGTCGTCAACGTCTATCAGCGCTACCGCGAACTCGACCCGGACACCCCGCAGCTGGAAGTGATGGCGTTGCTGGTGATGCAGGCGGAGTGGCTGGCCAAACGGCCAGCGTGGCGATCGCGCAACGGCGCTACGGCGACCCTTTCTGGCCGTTCTCACCGTTTTCGCCCAGCAGCAGCCCACTGTTGCCGCTGCCGCCGCCGGCGCCGTCGTCGATCGGCACGACGCCTATGCCGCCGTTGCCGCCGTTGCCGCCGTTGCCGATCAGCACGGCATTGCCCCCGGCGCCACCCGCCCCGCCGGTGGCACCCGGGCGACTCCGCTCTGACCACCGGCGCCGCCGTCACCACCGTTGCCCAACGACGCACCGGCGCTACCACCGGCCCCGCCGGCGCCACCGTTATCGATCCTGCTCGTTCCGCCGGCCCCGCCGTCGCCGCCGTCGCCGAGCAGGGCGGCGGTTCCACCATTGCCGCCTCGTCCGCCGGCGGCACCGGTGGAATCGTTGGCCAGTCCGCCGAGCCCGCCGGTCCCGCCGCTGGAGTACAGCAGGCCCGCATTGCCGCCGTTCCCGCCGTCGCCGCCAGTCCCGCCGGCAGTGTTGATGCCGCCGTCGCCACCGGCTCCGCCGCCGCCGAACAATAGGCCGGCGTTGCCGCCGTTCCCGCCATTACCGGCAACGGCGCCACCCGCGAGTGACCCCGGCGATCCCACCGGGGCCACCGGCGCCACCGCTGCCGAACAGCAGGCCGGCGTTGCCGCCATCGCCTCCGGCGCCGCCGCTGTCGGTGCCTGGCCCACCGGCTCCGCCGTTCCCGCCGCCCGCCGCGACCAGTCCGCCGAGCGGCCCGCCGACACCTCCAGCACCGCCGGCTCCGCCGGCCGCGGCGCCGAGGAAGGCACCAGTTCCACCGACGCCTCCGTGTCCACCGCCGCTCAACAAACCACCGGCTCCGCCGGTGCCGCCGGCGCCGCCGGTTGCGCCTACTGCCGACGCAGTCCCGCCACTGCCGCCGTTTCCGCCGGCACCCAACAGCCAACCGCCGGCCCCACCCGGGCCGCCGGTCCCGCCGGTCCCGCTCGGTGCGTTCCCGCCGGCCCCGCCAGCCCCGCCCGTGCCCCACAGGCCCGCGGCCCCGCCGACCCCACCGCTGTGGCCCGTTCCGCTGCCGGAGCCGCCGGCTCCGCCGTCGCCCAGCAGGATCCCGCCGGCCCCGCCGCTCTGCCCAGATCCCGCCGCCGCGGGAAGACCGTTGCCGATCAGCGGGCGGCCCAGCAATGCCTGGGTGGGTGCGTTGATCACGCCCAGCGCTTGCTGCTGCACGGTGTGCAGTGGCGAGGTGCTGGCCGGAGCGTTGAATCCGTCTGCGCCTAACAGCATTCCGCTGATACCGCCGGTGCCCGCGCCTCCGTGCGTCGCGCCGATCCCGCCGTTGCCGGCGTTGCCGCCGTTGCCGATCAGCACGCCGTTGCCGCCGACTCCGCCAACGCCGCCGGTGCTGCCGACGCCGACGCTAGATCCGCCCTCCCCACCGGCACCTCCGTCGCCCAACAGCAGGCCGGCCCTGCCGCCGGCCCCGCCGGTCCCACCGACCCCAGCTCCGCGCGTGACGTCCCCCCCGGCGCCGCCGACCCCGCCATTGCCGAGCAGACCCGCGTTGCCACCGGCCCCGCCGGTGCCGCCCACGGTGGGGGCAGAGCTTTGGTTTGCTCCGCCGGCCCCGCCGGCCCCGCCGTTGGAGAACAGTAGGCCGGCGTTGCCCCCGTTGCCGCCGGCGCCCGCACTGCCCACGCCGTCGCCTCCAGAGCCTCCGTCGCCGCCTGGGCCGAATAGCAGACCTGCGTTGCCGCCGGCGCCGCCGTGACCGCCAGCAATAGTGCCGAGTCCGCCGGCCCCGCCGGTCCCGCCGGGTCCCGCGAGCAGTCCGGCATTGCCGCCAGCGCCACCGGCGCCTGCGGCGGCGAAGCCGCCGCCGCCGGCCCCGCCGTTGCCGCCGCCGGCGCCGATCAGCCCGCCCAGCAGCCCGCCCGTCCCGCCGGCTCCGCCGGCGCCGCCGGTCGAGCCGATGTTGGCGGGCCCGGCCCCGCCGGCCCCTCCGTCACCACCGGCGCCGAACAGGCCGCCGGCCCCGCCGGCCCCGCCGGCCCCGCCGGCCTTGGGGTTCGCGACGTCGAACGCGGTTCCGCCACTACCGCCCACCCCGCCGCTGCCCCACAACCCACCGCCCGCGCCGCCGGCCCCGCCGGCACCCGCGTTACCCGTCGTGGAATTCCCGCCGGCCCCACCGGCGCCCCCCGTGCCGAAAAGTCCGGCGGCCCCGCCGTTTCCGCCGTTCTGGCCCGCCGCGCCCGACCCGCCGGCTCCGCCGTTGCCGATCAACCACCCGCCGGGCGCGCCGCTTTGCCCCGTCCCGGGCGTCCCGTTGGCGCCGTTGCCGATCAGTGGGCGTCCGGTCGCCGCCTGGATCTGAGCGTTGATCGCGTTGAGGAAGTCTTGCTCGAAGGTCTGCAAAGGCGAAGCGTTGGCCGCCTCCGTGGCGGCATAGGAGCCCGCGCCCGTGGCCAGCGCCCGCACAAACTGGTCGTGAAACGCCGCCGCCTGTGAGCCGAGCGCCTGGTACTCCTGGCCATGCCCGGAAAACAGCGCCGCAATCGCCGCCGACACCTCGTCCTCTGCCGCGGACAGCACCTGCGTCGTCGGGACGGCCGCGGCTGCCGTGGCCGCGCCGAGCGTCGAGCCGAGATTCGCCAAATTCCTTGCCGCCGTGGCCAATGCCTCCGGCGCCGCAATCACGAACGACACATGACACCTCCCAATGGGTCACAAGACCACCGGCTGGTGTCTGACCCCGGAATCGGTGTGTTCAGTACGAGTACACCACATTGCCCCACGAGACATCTCGGGTTTCTGTGGGCAACTTTTTTGACGCGCGCACGTCGTCAGCGGACGGGAAGCATCGCCCGCACGAAGCTGATCGTGCCGGCCGGGCCCAGCCGGTCGCTCGCACCCAGCGGGGGTAGCCCCGCGGCGGCGAACAGGTCGCTGAGCTGGGACCGCGCCGCTGTCCAGTTGTTCGCCTCGAGATGCGCGGCGACGTCGGTGTGCTCGCCCGGGTAGGTCAACCCGGCGACGTCCAGGTCGAGTCCCTGCCGTTGCCAGCCCTGGCTCATTTGCCGGGCCTGTTCCTGAGACTCTGCCGTCGTTCCGGTGATCGTTCCGAAGTCGGCCGAGAATCGACTGCCGGGAGCGCTGAGCGCGATGACGTTGTCCAGCAACCGAACCTCGGCCTCCGGCGGCAGGAAACCGATCAGCACGCCCTCGGCGAGCCATGCGGTGGGCCGGGTGGGGTCGAAGCCGGCCTCCTGAAGCGCGGCCGGCCAATTCTCGCGTAGGTCGATGCCCACGGTGCGGTGCCAGGCGGTGGGCACCGCACCGAGTTGGGCCAGTGTCGAGGTCTTGAACTCGATCACCGCAGGCTGGTCGATCTCGTAGACCACCGTCCCCGCCGGCCAGGGCAACCGATACGGGCGCGCGTCCAAACCCGATGCGACGATCACCACCTGCTGCACACCCGCGGCGGTGGCCTCGGCGAAGTACTCGTCGTAGTAGCGGGCCCGCGCGGCGAAGGTATCGGTCATCCGCGGAAAGCCCATGTCGCGTTCGACATCGTCGGAATCCAGTTCGCCGCTGGCCACTTTGGTGAACACGTCCAGCCCGACGGCGCGAACCAGCGGCTCGGCGAACTGATCGGTGATGATCGGCCGCGGGCGCCGGGTGGCCGCCGCCCGCGCCGCGGCCACCATCGTGGCGGTGGCACCCACACTGTTGGCCAGGTCCCAGCTGTCGCCCTCGGTTCGGGTCATGATCGCTCCTTGCATGTCGTCTGCGAACGCCAAGGTAGGCCGGTTACCTGGGCATCTGCTGAGTCGCTTACGGTGCGGATATGGCCGCGGTAGAACTGAAGACTCTCGAGGACGGCATCGCCTGCATCACCCTGAACCGGCCGGAGCGGCTGAACGCGATCGACGGAGCGTTGATCGACGGCGTGCACGACGCCCTGGATCAGCTCGGCGAGTTCCGGGTCGCGATCCTGACCGGTGCCGGACGCGGGTTCTGCGCCGGCGCTGACTTGAGCGGCACCGGCCGGCCCTGGGTCGAGAGCAGGGAGTCGAGGCCGGCCTTCAAGACCAATTACGACTCCCAGGTGCGGCTGGCCGACCTGTTCACCCGCATCTACGAGCTCCCCATCCCGGTGATCGCCGCGGTCAACGGCGTCGCCGTCGGCGGTGGGCTGGCGTTCACCCTGGTCTGCGATGTCCGGGTGGCCTCCGAAAACGCCCGATTCGGTTCGGCGTTCATCAAGGCGGGCTTCTCCTCGATGGACATGGGCACCAGCTACCTGCTGCCCAAGATCGTCGGCGCCGGGGTGGCGCGCGAGCTCATGCTGAGCGGCCGCATGATCGACGCGGCCGAGGCCTATCGCATCAGGCTGGCGCACGAGGTGGTGGCGCCGGACGACCTGATGCCGGCTGCATGCGCGGTGGCCCGCTCGATCACCGCGAACAACGCTTACGGCGTGTGGCAGACCAAGATCGGCCTCAATGCGGCGCTGGACGCGCCCAGCCTGCGGCATGCCATAGAACTCGAGAACCGCACCCAGATCCTGAGCGGCTTCACCAACAACCCGGTCGAGGCGGCCAAGGCGCACATGGAGAAGCGTGCCCCGAACTGGGACTCCCTCTAAAGCCCAGTGCCGCTTAGATTTTAGACATCACCTTGTCGGCGAACTTTTCCAGTTGGTGGATCTTCTTGGCCAACGGCTCGGGGTCGGGCCCCTTGATATAGGGATACCGGAAGCCGACGATCGCGTCGGTGACGCCCTTGTCCTCGAGTCGCTTGATCCCGTCGACGGTGTAGGCGTCGATCGAGATCACGTGAATCTGAAATGGGCCGGTCTTGCCCTCTTCCTCGCGAAACCCGTTGAGCCTGGCGATGAGTCGGTCGAGTTCCTCGGGGGAATCGCCGCCGCCGTGCATCCAGCCGTCATGCCGCGCCGCGCGCCGTAGCGCTGCATCGGCGTGGCCCCCGATCAGGACCGGGATGGGCTGGGTGGGAGCCGGGCTCATCTTCGTCTTGGCAATGTCGTAGAACTCGCCGTGGAACTCGAAGTACTCGCCGGTGGTCAGGCCTTGCACGATCTCAATGCATTCGTCAATTCGCTTGCCGCGCTTAGCGAATGGGATACCCATTAGTTCGTAGTCCTCGGGCCATGGGCTGGTGCCGACGCCGAATCCCACCCGGTTGCCAGTCATCACGGCCAGTGAACCCAGCTGCTTGGCCACCAGGGCCGGTGGCCGGACGGGCAGCTTGAGGACGAAGAAGTTGAACCGCAACGTCGTTGTCACCGCGCCCAATGCCGCTGTCAGGACAAAGGTTTCGATGATTTCTTTGCCGTCCAGGAATTCCCGGTTGCCGTCGGGGGTGTAGGGGTACTTCGAGTCGGACTCGAAGGGATACGCGAGGCTGTCGGCGATCGTCATGCTGTCGTACCCGGCCGCCTCGGCGGCCTTGGCCAGCGGGATGTAGAACGTTGGGTCGGTCAGTGACTCGGCGTAGCTGAACCGCACGTCATCCTCAGCTTTCGTGAAATGGGGTGGGGGTCCTTGCGCGGCCGGTGGCTACCTAGTGGTGTGTCCTGTATTTAGCTGACTTTTTCGAGGGCGATCCGACCACGTGCGACCTTGGCGAGAATGGACTCGGCGGTGGCGGTCCAGACGCAGGGTCTGGGGTCGTCGTTGTGGGCGTCGATGTATTCCTCGATAGAGGCGACGAGGTCGGGCACGGAGTGGAAGACCCCGCGCCGCAACGCTTTGTCGGTCAGTTCCCGGAACCAACGTTCGACAAGGTTGAGCCACGACGACGAGGTCGGGGTGAAGTGAAGGTGGAACCGGGGGTGTTTGTCCAGCCACGTACGGACTTCTTCGTGCTTGTGAGTGGCGTAGTTGTCCAGGATCAGGTGGATCTGCAGATCCTTGGGCACCTGCCGGTCGATGGTCTTCAGGAATTTCAACCATTCCTGATGCCGGTGCCGAGGCAAGCATGGGCTGATGATCATCCCGGTCAGCACATTCAGCGCGGCGAACAAGGTGGTAGTGCCATGGCGCTTGTAGTCGTGGGTCATCGTCTCGCCCCGCCCCTTGACCATCGGCAGCGATGCCTGGGTACGGTCGAGCGCCTGCACCGACGACTTCTCATCGGCACACAAGACGATCGCCTTCTCCGGCGGATTCAGATAAAGCCCAACGACATCGACCAGCTTCTCCTCGAACTTCGGATCGTTGGACAGCTTGAACGTCTCGACCCGGTGCGGTTTGAGGCCCCGCGCCGACCACACCTGCTGCACAGTCGATTTCGACACCCCGCTCGCCGCAGCCATCGTCCGGCAGCTCCAATGGGTTTGGCCCTTCGGACGGTAGTTCAGTGTCAAATCCACGATCTCGTCGATCTTCTCCTGCGGGATCGTCTTCTTCCGACCCCGGCCCTCGCGGACTTGCGCGAACTTGACCAGCCCCTCCTCGACGAAGCGGGCACGCCACCCGCTGACCGACGCCGGCGACACCGACAACGCATGCGCGATAGCCGTGTTCGCCACACCGTCGGCCGCCATCAACAACGCCCGCGCCCGGACCACCTCGCGATGCGGCGCAGACGACGACCGCGCCACAGACTCGAGAACCTCACGCTGCCCTGCAGACACCAGCAGAGCCGGAACGGGTCGCCTCATGGCGTGTATCATACCAAATAAACATCAATTAATTGCAGGACACACCACTAGGTGGGTGGTGTCGAACGGGTCATTGCGGGGACGTTAGTCGACCGGCTGGACCGTTGGCTGGCACGCGCGTGATCGTGAGCGGTCCGTGTTTCGGGTGAATCCGGTTGTCGCGGTCGGCGATTGCGGTGCCTGCTGGCCACGTGTGGGGCATGTGGCGGACGCGAGGCAGCTGCCCCTATTTCGTTCCCAGTAAAGCTGACACCCCGGCAAAGGAAGCTGACAGTGCCCACGCGGTATCCCGCGAAAGCCGCACTCGCCCGCCTCCTGGGGTCGGCAACTTCCGGGCGAAGCCAGCCGAAGCGGCAGGGCCACCACAAGCCAGACCCCAGGCGGTGGGGATTCGACCGTCGCAGTACGCGCGGTCAGCACCCCTGACGAGCGACGTGACAACTGCAATCCGCCACCTCGGCCCCGTCCCGCCCACTGAGCGTTAGCACTTCGTACAAGAGCGCAAACCCGAAGGCGGCAAGCTACTTCACAGCGCGACGCACGGTGATCGGGACCGCCTCATCGTAACTCTGGCGCGTGCGCGATATCGAGACCAACAGAATCATCGGCATGGCCGACCCATCCTCACCCGCGGCGGCTAGTGGTCTTCGAAGGGGGCAGTTCGGCGTTTGAGCCGGGCGCCGCATTCGTCACACACGAACAGCGCCAGATCCCGTGGTACCGGCTGTATGTGGTGGCACTTGTTGCACTTCACCTTCGTGGTCTTCAAGGGGGTTGGCTTTTCTTTCGCCCGGATCGAGGCCGCAGGCGCCGCCGCGGCATCTTGTGGAGCAGGGGCGAAGCGGTTCCCGCAGTGTTTGCAGACCTTGGCTTCAGCGAGGATCGTTTCTGCGCAGTCCGGGCACTTCTTGGTTTTCCGCTCTTGCTCCCATGCGGCCACTAAAGGATCTTCCGCGTCGCCGCTCTGCTCTGTCTGCCTGAGCATCACCGAGCCGATTAGAGCTAAGGCGACACCGACTCCGGCAACGTAGAGGGCTATGCCGAGGGAGGCGACTACGCCGGGCTGGCTGGTATTGGGGGTTCCGTTGGGGCCGATCGGGTACAGGGTGCGCATGTCGTTATCCGTGCCCCAGCTGACGACTCTCCACGCGGCGAAGACGCAGATGAGGGCCGGTAGCCGCCACAAATTTCCCCCGGTCTGGCTGGCCCGGAAGCCACTGGCAGCTATTCCGATAGCGAGGGCGATGAGCAGCCAGCCGCCCTGCTGAATCAGGGAGTTGCTCTCGACCGAGCGGAAGGCCCCTGTCGGTTCGTCGAGTGGAAGGAATGCCGCGATCGCCATCGCGGCGGCGCCGACGATTACCAGTCCCAACGCGAGGGGATTTCTAGTGCCCCTGTTCATGGCCGTCTACGTTATTCGGTCGGCCACGTAAGCAACATGGTGCATTTTGGCAAGGCTGTCGTTCTCATCGACAAGCGGCGGATGGTCGCCGTACACGCCGCTGTCATCCCCGGTGACCTCGAGGTCGCGCACGTGCGGAGCGTAGGTCCGCGCGGCGGGGTTAGCACTTCACCCGCAGAGTCGCATCACGCCCCTGCCGGCAGTCCACCGGTGCATGAACGCAATGTGCACAACAGAACCAGGGCATTACCGTTGTGTGATGCCGTTATGGCGACTGCGTGACTACGACGACGACGATCTGGACCAGGCGATCCAGATATGGGACCAAAGCCGGACTCCAGGCTCGGCAGAGCCGTTGTTCACGGTCGCCGAGGTAGTGGCGGCCGCCCGGGCCGGCCAGCCGGCGGTAGTCGCAGAGGTCGGTGACGAAGTGGTTGGCATGGCCGTTGCGCGGACTGACGGCGAGCGGGCGTGGGTACTTCTGATCGCCCTGGCGTCACGATGGCGTCATCGCGGTATAGGCAGCGCGCTGCTGGCTGATCTCGAACGACGGCTGCGGTCGGCTGGAGTGCGGAAAATCTGCACGATCCTCCCAGAGGGCGCGACGGGCTCGGAGGCGCTGGAGAACACTGGCTACACCCGCCGCGACGGGCTCGTGTACTACGAGACGATCGAACACTTTCGGCCGGATCAGGCCAATGTGCTCGCAGAGCTGGGCGGGCGGCTGCTACCGCCGGGGCTGTGGCAGGAACTGGCCGGCATGGAGCAGGAAAAGCAGATCATCGAACAGCGCATTATCGCCCCGCTGGCCCACCCCGACATCGCCGACCGCTATGGAGTACGCCCACCTAAGGCGGTCATCTTATTCGGGCCACCGGGAACTGGGAAAACCAGTTTCGCCAAAGGGATTTCGTCGCGGCTTGGCTGGCCCTTCGTCGAGCTGTTTCCCTCCCGGCTTGCCGCCGCGACACAGGGCGGTCTGGCGGCGTCGCTTAGGGAGGTGTTCGGAGAACTGGCCGAGCTCGATGAGCTGGTGTTGTTCATCGACGAGGTCGAGGAGATCGCGGTCGCGCGAGCCGGCGCCAGCACCACCGAAACCGGCGTCACCAACGAATTGCTGAAGCTCATCCCGTCGTTTCGCGAGCACGACGGGCGTCTGCTGGTGTGCGCCACCAATTCGGTTCACTCGCTTGACTCGGCGTTCCTGCGGCCCGGACGCTTCGAATACGTCATTCCGGTCGGCCCGCCGGACCAGCCGGCCCGTATGGCGGTGTGGAAACGCTATCTCGGCGAGGCTAATTCAGGGATCGATGTTGACCAGCTGGTCGCGGCGACCGAGCTGTTCACCCCGGCCGACATCGAGTTCGCCGCCCGCAAGGGCGCGCAGGTGGCGTTCGATCGTGAGATGGTGCACGGCCGGGGAGAGCCCGCGACCACCGAGGACTATCTGATGGCGATCGGCGATGTCCGGCCGACTTTGACTGCTGCGATCCTGGCCGAATTCACTGAGGATAAAGCACAATTCGCCAGGTTGTAGTTCCGCTAGGATCCGCCCCGCCACCTAAGCGGATGACGGGCCGGGGGTTTGACGGCTTAAGCGAGCGTTTCTGTGGTGCAGACGCTATTCGGGCTTACGTCGGAACATCCCGCCGATTGCATTCTGCGCGTCCTCGATAGCCTTCTTTTGGGCGTTCCACTGCCGTTCCGCCAGGTCCGTGATCGCTTTCCGTTGGGCGTTCCACTGCTGCTCGATCTGATCGGCGATCGCCTCGCGCAGAGCCTCCCACTGGTCCGCTGTCTTGACGCTCCGCTCCTGTCCGCGTTCGAGTAGCTCCGCGATCGCCTTCTGCTGGGCCTTCCACTGCTGCTCGACCAGGTCCCCGATCGCCTTCTGCTGGGCCTCCCACTGGTTTGCGATCTGGTCCTGAATCGCCTTCATATGCTTCTCGCTCTCCGTCACGAGCTCCTTGATCCGCTCAGAAAACCCAGCGTCCGACTCTTCCGCCATGGTCTCCTTCTCCCTTCGATTAGGTGATCTCGGCCCGCCTTATGGTGCCACTGCACGGGCTGGGCTGCCACTAAATCCTGACCGGGTGGTTCCGCCCGCTCGTCCAGCAGCTCATCTATCCGCGCGGTGCTTGGTGGCCGGCCTCTTCCTCACGGACCATGCGGCGAATCGCGGCCAGTAGCCGAAGTTCGCCGTCGATGACCGCCCGGAAGTAATAAGGGCAGTAGCTGGTTTGCCTGTCGGTGGAGCGGCTGGCTGCGTATGGTGGGCCGGTGGAAGGGACGCCGTTCGGGCGGTATCGCCTTATCGGGTTGTTGGGCCGCGGCGGCATGGGCGAGGTGTGGCGCGCCTACGACCCGGTCACCGCGCGGTTCGTCGCCCTGAAGGTGTTGCCCGCTAACTACGCCGACGATGAGGTATCCCAGGAGCGGTTCCGCCGCGAGGCCCGCGCCGCGGCCGGACTTGACGACCCTCATGTGGTACCGATTTATGACTCCGGCGAGATCGAAGGACGCCTGTTCGTAAGCATGAAGCTGATCAAGGGCCACGACCTGCAGGCGCTTGTCGACGACGGCCCCCCGACCGGGATCTGCCAGGTCAGCTCCCCGAGATGACCGGCGGCGAACACAGCACCGCGACGTGCGAATGCGGGCGTGGCAGAATTCGGCATGCGACTCCTTGGTAGCAGAACTGTCTTGGTCGACCGCTCTTTTACCAGGAGTCGCACCCATATCACTGGCAACACGCAAAACATTAGCCACACAAGGCCCGCGTGTCACCTTGACGACTCGACCGATCGCTTAACTACCCGGCATTGCGGCTAGACTAGGTGCCGACTTTTGCGATGAGGACGGCGCTGACTGCTGTCCACGTCATGACGCTGCCCCGCCCATAGGCGCGCTGCCAATGTAACGGGCGATCCACCACCGCCGATCCCAAAGTCCCAGCGCGAGGCCAGGCGGATGGGCGTGCCAGGACCCGATCGCTGGCGAGATCGGGCCTCGCTTTCTACCTCGAACACATCGTGCGTCCGAACGCGCACCCCAATCTCAAGCCTCTGGCCAATTGGCCAGACAGTGGCAAGCAAGGGTTATTCGTTTTGTGAACGACACTCGCGTCGCGTTACGCGATGCGGCGGGCCGAGCGTTTGGGCGGTCCGCCGATTCAGTGGCGCAAGGCTGTCGGGCCGTCGCAGGATCCGAATCAGGCTCGCTGAGAAGCGGATCGGACATCGTGCGGCCGTTGGTGGCGACGTATTGTGTCCAACGTGAGCCGTCCCACCAACGGGACTCGTATCGCCGCGTCGGATCGGAGTACCAGGCCCCGGGTGTCGACGGTACTTCGGCTTTGTGAATCACGACCGGCTCGACAGAGTCGTCGCTTGGGGCCGGCTCGAGTGGCGGCAAGCCTTGGCCCAGCCGGAACGCGCCGTACAGATCGAATTTGCGTTGCCTCTTGATTATGTCGATCCCTTGAACGGCAAGCGATCCGCTGGCCGTGCAGCTCCCGGATTGGATCTCCGTCAGCCGGCCCTCCTTCACCACCGCGATCACCCCAGCGATGGTCAAGGCGACCTCCAGCCCGATCTCAACGGTGGCAATCGATCTGCCGTCGAGGTACAACTCGACGCTCGGATGATGGGCGGACGCGATCTTGTGTGTCGTCAGCGACACCAGTTCCTTGGCGTCAGGGTCGTCACGGGTACGACGAGCGGCTTTCTTGAGCGCGTCGTACTTCTTCCATCCTGCGGCGGCGAAGTCGGCCAAGTTCGCGGACATGAGTCCGGTTGTTGCATCGGCGAGTTCGCGTCTGGCGACGTCGGTGAGGCCCGGCGAGAAAAGGCCGACGATCGTGCCGTGTTCACGCATTAACTGCGTCAGGGCGTCTACCGGTTGGCCAGGGCCTCCCTCGAAGAAAAGGTCTCGCACGGTTGCGGTCTCATTGAGTGGTGTAGTCATCGTCCACCTCGCTGATGGTTTGGGTGCCGAGGTCGGCATGGACTTGCAGTCGTAGGGCGTGGGTGACCTCACCGTGTGCGGGTGTCTCGCTCGTTGTCACGAGCGGAAGACCGCTGGTAGGCGAGACAGTGGCGTAGACGCGGGGCTTCGGTGTGTGTCGCGGCTTGCGCCAGTGACGGTAAGCCAGGACCGCCAGGACACCGACGATCACTAACACCACCCAGCCTGCAATTCCTCCCGATTTCTGCGGTGGCGCAGGCGACGGTGGTGGGGTTGTCTCCGGGATCGTTGCCGGGATAGTGCCTGTGACGACGACGGTGAAGCCGGCGGTCGCGAAAGGTGATCCGGCCGAGCAGGAGGCGCGCACGGTGTGGCTGCTCGGCTGAGCGTTGGCCGGGACAGAGATCGAGGTGTCGAAATGGCCCGACGCGTCGGCGGACGAGTTGCCGAGCGGTTGGCCGTCCCACGACAGCTCCACGATTCGAGAGTCGGTGCAGGCGAACCGATCGCCGGTGACGTGCACGTGGTCTCCGGGTGCTCCTCTGGCCGGCTCGAGCGCCAGGGCGGCAGGCGCAGCAACCCCGACCGTGTCTTTGGTCACCATGAAGGACTGACTGTCGGTGATGTCGGCGTGGTTGCGGCACGATGCCACCACGGTGTGCTGGCTTATCGACGCGTCCGCGGGAATTGTCAGCTGTACCGAGAACGTGCCCGACGGGCTGTCGGCCAACGAGGTGTTGCCGTCCCAGAGCAAGTTCACGCGGTCGTCGCCGCAGGCGAACCCTGTGCCGTACGCCGTCACCTGTGAGCCGGGCGGCCCCTGCCCCTTGTCGAGCTTCAGGGCGGGCGCGGGCGCCGCGATTGGGATGACCGTGAACGGTGCCGTGACGCTTGTGCCCCCGCACCAAGCTGTGACCGTGTGCGCATCGGAGGGCAAGGCGTCAGCCGGCACTTCGAAGGTGACCGTCGAACCATCGCCCCCGGCAGTGGAGGTCTGCAGCGGCCCGCTGTCCCACCGCCACGACATCGTCTGCGAGACACTCGATCCGCCGCCGAGGCAAGCGTCGAAACCCTTCGTTCTGGCCGTGACTCGCGTCCGCCCAGGCGTGCCCTGCTCAGGCGAGAGCGTCAGGCTGGGTTTTTCCGTCACGGTGAACGTGGCTGAGTCCTTGGTGTTTCCAGGGCCTTTGCATGATGCGGTCACTTGGTAGATATTAGGCGTCGCATTCTCCGGCACGGTGAATGTGACCAAGGCACTGTTTGAATCGGCGGCCACGTCCTTTTGGCCGAAGGGCCACTCGAACGAAATATTCAGCGATTCAGCAACGGCAGTGGGGGATTGGTCACACGCTTCCGCTCCCGTCGCCGTGGCTGTGAACGACGTTCCGGGAGTCCCCCGCGTGGTTGAGAGTGCGAGGCGGAGTTGCTTCCGAACCGCGGGCGCGGGGGACGAAGGCGCGGGGGAGCTGGGCGACGGCGCGGGGGTACTAAAGGGAGACGGAGAAGGGGACGGTGGCGCAGGGTCGGCTAGAGCCACACCGCCGAGGAAAGTTGTGAAGGAAACCGCGCATCCTGCCGCCAGAACCAGTGCGGCGGCTCGCGCCGCGCAGTACAGCCGGTGCCTCACCGACTGGTGGGCAACGAGGCCCGCTTCTTCCCGGTGTCTCCGAACACTGGGTCTGACTGGTGCCACCCTGGCAGTATGACGCCGTTCACGTGGGGTAACTAGAGTACTCGACTACTCGGATTGGCCGTGGCGGTACATGCCGCGTGCTGACACAGGCTCGGCGGATATGAACCTGCCCTCCGGCGGCACTGTCACGTTAATTGGAATGTGTAGTGGTGCAGTTGGTTTTGGTGCTGTAGCGATGGATCAGCGTTGGGTCGTTGACAGTTCAGGCGGCAGCGTCGAGCGCGGTAACCTCACCCCAGACCGCGAAGCGGTCGGCCATTTCGGTTCGCCATCGGGTCGCGCTGAGCAGATGGCGTCGGGGCCGAAAATGTGCGGAGATGCCACTGAATGCGGACAGGAACCGTTGGGCATGGCGCACCGATTTAAAGCCTTTCATCGCCCGTTCACGCTGTCGGGTGGGTTGTTGAGAGTTCTCGGCTCGATTGTTGAGGTACTTGGAGCGGCGGTGGGTCACCGACGGCATCAGCTCGCGGTGAGCGACCCCGTAGCTGGCTAGTTTGTCGGTCACCAGCACACGTGGCACATACCGCAGGCCCTTGAGCAGTTTGCGGAAGAATCGCTTGGCTGCTTTGGCGTTTCGCCGTGACTGCACTAACACGTCCAAGACGTTGCCGTGCTGGTCGACCGCGCGCCACAGGTAATGGGTGATGCCGTTGATCTTCACGAACACCTCGTCGAGGTGCCACTTGTCGCCGGGGCGGGGGCGGCGTCGACGTAGCTGGTTAGCGTAGGCCTGCCCGAACTTGGCACACCAGCGCCGGATCGTCTCACAGCTCAGCACGACACCACGTGCCAGCATCAGCTCTTCGACCTCACGAAAGCTCAGCGAGAACCGAAAGTACAGCCACACGCAATGGTTGATGATCTCCACCGGGTAGCGGTGGCCCTTGTAAGACGCCGTTGCGGTGCTCACCCCACCGATCCTTCCAGGCCACCGACACCCAGCAACGTGACAGTGCCGCCCGAGCACTCCTTCGACCGGTGGCTGGCCCAGGACTACCTCTTCGCGCAGGCCCTGGTGCGCGCCCAGTCCCGCATCGCGGCCACGGCCCCCCTCGCCGACGTCGCCCTCCTCGCGGGCGGCGTGGTCGCTACCGTGGGGGAGCTCGGCTGGTTTGAGGAGATGGCGGCGCGGCGTGGCCTGGCCCTCGGCGCCGCCAAGCATCCGACGACTCGGGCCTACTGCGACTTCCTGCTGGCGCTGACCTACTCCGGCTACCCGGCCCAGATCACCGCCATCTGGGCGCTCGAACGCAGCTACCTGGAAAGCTGGGACAGCGCCCGCCCCGGTGCTCACCCCTACCGGGAGTTCGTGAACAGGTGGACCACCGACGGCTTCCGGTCCTACGTCGGCGACCTCCAGAGTTCCGTTGATCGCCAGCTCGAGGCCTCCGTCGGCGAACAGGCCCGAGAAGCTGAAGACGCCTTCTTCTGGGTGATCCACTACGAGCGAGGCTTCTGGGACATGGCGATGTCAGGTTAGACCGACCGGCGTCCAACTCAGTCTCGTCCGCCCGCATGCGCGAGAGCCCATCACGTGATGGCCTAACCAGGCCGCCAGCAAGCCTGCGGGGGGATAACGGCGAGCCGCAGCACCTAGTCGTTGGTGCCGCGGTGTGCGGCCCGTTCCTGTGCCCGCTCGTCCGCTGCTTCCTGCTCCTCTGGTGTCACCACAATGGCGTCAGGGCCCGGAACCACCGTCGCCACATGGCCGGTGGCCAGCCACCGCACCACGTAGGGAGGCGAGCCGTCCGCCGAGTGCACCTCCGTAATAAGCCCCCGCTGGTCCGAGCGCTCGGTTGTCGTGCCCTTGATCACCAACCAGTCGCCTACGTTGGCTTTCATCGCCGACTCCCTCCACTCCTGTTCCGATTCTGCGCGCCTCCCAGGGTCAGCGGTAGGCCTGGGCCGTACTTCGCCGAGGCGATCGGCCTCGCCCGGGACTTGGACGATCAGGGGCGGCTCAGCCGGATCCTTGCCTGGCAGGCCAATACGGCGGTCATAGCGGGTGATCCGATCGCGGCCCGCGGCCGATCCTCCGCAGGAAGCGCCTGATCTCAGAACCTGGTCCGCAGGCCCTCGGCCACTTCCTCGGGGCTCATGTCGATCAGCGCCTCCGCCCAGAGCCGCTCGAAATACGTGGCATCGCTGCGGTAGAACGGCTCCGGGTTGGAGCGGCTGACCAGCTTGAGCACGACCTGGTAGCCGTTCTCGCGTGAAAGCGGGCCGCCGCCGATCAGGCCGAAGTTGAACGAGGTCAGGTTCCAGTCCTTGTACGCGGCCAGGCACCGGGACAGCCCCTGCCCCAGCGCCCGGCTGTCGTCCTCGGTCAGGTCGGTGATGTCGGCGGCCCCGATGACCACGGCCCACGCCTCGTGGAACCCGGCCGGCGCGAACGGCGTGAGCCAGGCGACCCGGCCGGTCTGCCCGACCCACCGGGGGCCGCCGGCCTCCTGGTCGATCAGGGCCGCCCAGTAGTTCCCGTTCCGCTCCTGCCAGGCCGCTGACCGCTCGGCGAGCTGGCGCTGGCCGGTAAGGCCGTGGGCGTCGTGCGCCGACTGCAGGTGCGGATGCACCAGCGAGGCGCCCGAGGGCGGCAGGTAGTTGGCGTTGACCGAGCTCCACGCGGCCGTCGGGTCCAAGCGCCGCACCGCGTGAGCGTGCCGGACCATGGCGGCCAGGGCGTCCCCGACCAGGGCGGGCGTGAGCTCGTCGAGGTCGAGGAAGTGCGACCCGGGGTCGTAGATGCCGACCGCGCTGTGGGTCGCGTAGGCCATGATGTTCGGCACGACCACCGCCCGGCCGCAGCGGATCCGGCCCTCGGCGGTGAGCTCGGGCGGGAACGAGAACGTGGCCGTCTCGAGGCGGTCGCTGTCGAAGGGGCAGAACGCGGGCGGGGCCGTGAGCTCGGTCAGGTCCGGCCGGTCCGGGGGCTGCAGCTTCACCCCGGTGAGGATCCGGGCGCTCACCCCGGTCAGCGGGTCCTGCCGCCAGCGCAGCCGCACCCGGGTCCAGGCGCCCCCCGCGGCCAGGTCGGGCACTCGTGCTTCCAGGTCCCGTTCGTCGAACTCGATCACAGCCACGGTGATGACCGTAACGGCCCCCGGGGGCGGGCGGCACGGCGACCACGGAACCGGCCGCACTTCGCCCGTCCGCATCCAGTGACGTCGCCGACGTCGTCATCGCGGTACTGTGCGCACCCCAGGACCACCTCGGCGCGGTCTATGAATTGACCGGCCCGGAAACGCTGGACATCGACGGGCTCGCCGAACAGTACGCACAAGCCCTGGGCAGACCCATCACCGCGGTTCGGCCGTCCCATGACGAGTGGCTCGAGGTTCTAGGCGAGGTGGGGCTGCCCGCGCATGTGCAACAACACATCGCGACCATGGCCAGGCTGCACCGCGAGGACCGGTGACGCGCTCAAAATTTTGCCGTCCGACATCTTGGCGGACCCTGACTACAGGGCCAGGTTCATCCGAGAGGCGGACCTGGCGTCAGGCCTGTGGCACCCCAATATCGTCGCGGTCCTCGATCGGGGCGAGCACGAGGGCCAGCTGTGGATCACAATGGAGTATGTTCCCTGTCCGGTCTCAGTGAATTTGGCAGTTATCGCATCAAACCTGGCCGTCGACGGATCGAATCAGAATTCTCGGTCAACCTACCGGTCTTAGCACCCGAGATTGGCGTCTCTGCGGTTATGTTGCAGAGTCCCGAAATTCATCGCTCAGTCCGGCGCGAACCAGTCGTAGTGCATGCTCGACGATCACCAAGCAACTTTAGACGCGGTGCTGCCGGGGCCGTGGTTGATTTCGGAACCCGCGGGTCAGGTCGGAGGCAGAGCCCGCCGCCATTCGTTGTGGACGTCCCAGCCGTCCACCACCTCCACCAATGCCATGACTCCAGTGGGATAAACGAGGGACACCAGCCAACGGCGCGAGCCGCCTTCACTAACGGAAAAGCCCGCCTTCAAAAATTGCTTGAGCCACTTGATCTTCAGCTGATCACGCCGGAAATCAAACGCCGCAACCGCCTCGCCTGCTTGAAGCCGAGACCTGAGATCTGAAATCCCCAAGGCCTTCTCGACCCACTTCGAGTACTCCTTGACTGTGCAGCGCAAATTGTCATCGGTGAGTTCGAGCGCGGCTCGCGTTGAGATCGGGTTGAGGCGGTTCTCCACCAAGTAGACCTCGGCGCGAGGTGGTGGCGACAGGGTCATATCAGGGCTTTGGTTGGTCGTCGACCTTGATGTCGAACTTGACGTTGCGGGCGTCCACACTGGTGACAGCCACGTTGACGCCGTAGGTCTGACGAGCATCCGCCAGTTCGCATTGAAGCCGAACGCACGAGAAGACTTGCTGACACGTCACCTACTCTCCCAGTCGGCAGACAGCCATGGACGAGGTGGCCCGCCGCGCTCACGTCGGGCGGGCCACCCTGTACAAACACTTCCCCGGACGCGACGCCCTCATCGGCGCCGTCGTGCAGACCGAACTCGCCAAGTTCTTCGCCTAGGCCAAGCGCTGCTGGACGGCGTCGCTAATCGCGATGAACAGGGCGGCAACCAGAGCAAGTACTGCGGCGATGTCCGCCTTGGCCACGGAGCCACCTCCTCTTCGTCGTCGCGTCTTGGGTAATACCCGCAAGCGCGGTGGTGAATGCAACGTGAGGCACGGGGAAACAGGCCAACCCCACAGTCACTCACGAATTGTCGCTTGCGGCAGTGCGCTTAGCGCGCCGACCGAGTGACCGAAGAGGACGATCCTGCTCGAACAGGAGCCCTCTAGACGGGCGGCTGGTCCCGGGCAATGCGGCGTAGCACTTCGGCGACGCGCTGTAGGTCCTCGGGAGTGAACTTGGCGACCTGCTCCGCCACCCAGTCCAGGTCGGGCTCGAATGGGCAGTGCTGAGGATCCCCGGCCATCATCGCCTCCACTCGATGATCACGGTCGAGGTATCAATCAGCGGACGGCCGTCGCGGTCGGTACGCATGCGGCCCTTGCCCGTCCGGCGCACACGGACCGTGGCCAGCGCGTCGATCACGGCTCGCTGACCCATCAGCGATGCCTCGCGGAACGCCTGCGCGGGATCGGGTGCCGAGAGGATCTTCCCGAGCGCCGCCCCGCCCTTGCGCGCGGCGAGCTTCCTGTCGACCTCGGAAAGCTTGGCGCGCACCTTCTCCTTCGCCGAGCGCCAGCGGGGTCCGTCGATGATGCCCTCGTCGTACTCGTTGTCGATCTTGGCCATCCGCGCACGCAGCCGTTTGGACTCCTCGACCAGAGGCTTCATGTCGTCCTCGGCAGGGGCGAGCAGTGTGGCCAGGTCGGGGCGGCTCAGCCGCTCCGTGATCACGTCCAGTACGTACCTGTCGACATGGCTGTGTTCCCGGATGAGGTGATGCTGGCAGTAGTACTTGCCACCATTGACGGTCTGGATCGGGCCGTCGCACTCAGCGCGACGCCCCACATCGGTGAACAAATCGGCGAACATCTCATCCGGGAACAGGTTGAAACACTCCCGGTGCAGCACACCATAAATCGAGTCCGGCGCCACCCGACCTCCACAGAAATTCACCGTCGACCGCAGCAGATCCGCCTGAACCGGCGTCCGTCCCAACGTCACCCACCAATTCAACTCGAACAGCGCTGATCAGCGAGTCACCGCCACGCGAAAAACACCACCCACCTAGAGCTGGTTCTCCGGGCCGATGACCGCCCAGACGGTCTTGCCGGACGACGTAGGCGTGCTGCCCCAGGCGCGCGACAACGCCGAGACGATGGCCAGGCCGGACACGTCGATCCCCTTCGGCGGAGACGGCAGCCGCACGGCGGGGGCGGCGCTGGCGTCGGACACCGCGATCGTCGCCGTCGCGCCGTCGCATTCGACCTTCAGCACCGGTTCGCTTCCGGTGTGTTCCAGCACGTTTTCCAAGAAGACGTTGACGACGACCAGGGCGACCGGGATCAGCTTGGGCTTCGACCAGGCGGTCAGCCACTCGCGCACCAGCCGGCGCGACTCGCGAAGGCTGGTCAGGTTGGTGGCCAGCTGCGTCTGGGCACGGTGGACATTGCGGCGCCCGAGCTTGTCGATGGCCTTGATCGCGCCTTTTTCGGTCGGGTACACGGGCATGAAACGGGCGACCCCGTTGCGGGTGATTGCCTCGCGCGCTGCGCGATTGTCGCAGACCAACACGATCGCGACTTCGGGCCGGGTGTCGGCCTGCCAGCGAGCGCTCATGAAGGTCGACCATGCCGATTCGTCGGGGACTTGCAGGGCGGAGACGTCGACGATGACGGCGGAGGGTTGGTCGAGCGTCGCCTTCATGATGGTGTCCCGCAGCGCCGGGGAACTGCCGGCGTCAAGCACGCCGTCGGCCGTCAGCACGATGACCGACTGCTCCGTCCGCGTTGAAACGGCCAGTGAGCTCGGTGAATTCGCCACCGCACTCACCCGAGCCACCCCGTCGCGTCCATCCTGCTGTCCGGCTCCATGTCCTGCTCCTCGAACTCCTGCCCCGCAAATGCTTGAGGATCGCCCCCCAGGTGGGGACAGCAAATTCTATCTTCTGATGTTTGCCGCGCCTGGTGAACAATGCGCGACCCGCTGAAGCCTCGACCATTGCTACGCCGAACATGCCGTTCTCGTCTGTCTTGTCTGTCGAAGCACGCACTACGTGAGGGGTTACCCACCAAACGCGCGCGACCAACCACCCGATCTTGGGCTGAGATATACCCCAGGCTTATCGACATTCAACCGACCAAAGGGCAAACGCTCAACCAATCAGGGTCGGTGCGCGATGCTGGTACGGTCAGCGGCCACTCCCGGCGTACGGCGGAGTGCCCACCCCGGCGACCGAGTGCGTGCCCCACGGGGTTTGCTCGATGATGCGGGCGGGCGCGCTGCGCTCTCCCACCGTCAGCGTCGCCACCCGCGAGTTTTTGAGCGTGTCACCGGTGAGCGGATCGAAAACCGTGCCTTGCCAGTGGTAGCGGCCGTCGAGCGGATCGAGGTGACCGGTCAGCCGGACCCGAACCTCACGCTGCGCACCCGCGACCGTCAGAGTCGCTGCGCCATCGTAGGTCTGGTGATCCTCGTCGTCGGCGGCGGAAAGCGCTGTCAGGTCGAAGGCCGATACCGGACGATGTGCTTCGGGAGGCTTCAGGTAGGCGCGCTCGTTGAACACCTGTTGGGTGCTGCGGCGCACTTCGATGCGGGTGCTGGCGGTGCGTTTCATCAACGCTGTGCACTCGGCGACGTAGCGGGCCTGGGTGTCGACCGTATCCGGCTTGGTGAGGAAGAAATAGTTGGGGAAACCCCGCACGGCGACCCCGAGGTAGGGCTCCATCCCGTTCTGCCAGGCCTGCCGGATGCTAACCCCGCCGGCGCCGATCAGCGCGTCGTCGGCGAAACCGTCCGCGATCGCGAACCCGGTCCCGTAGACGATGACGTCGGCGCGGTGCTCGATGCCGTCGTCGCAGCAGATCCCCGACGAGGTCACCGCCTCGATCGCCGACCCCACCACGGTGGGTGCCGGCCGCGACGGCGCGGCCGGCCACGTGTGGCGGCGCAGCCAACGTCTGGCGCGGGTGGTGGGCAGCGGCACTTCCCGGACGACTCGGCGCGGCGGGTGAGTGAAGACGGTGACCGAGGCCGCGGCTTCGGTCAGCCAGGGGATGCGGGCGCCGGCGGTGCTGTCGGTGCCGATCACCGCGACGTGTTTTCCGGTCGGGTCGAAATTGGGGTCCCACCGCGCCGCATGAAACGATTCTCCCCGAAAATTGTTGCGCTCAAACAGGTTTGGAACCCACGGGACGTACGTCGATGGGTGGGCGGCGATGACGACGTCGGCCCTGACGAGCCGGCCCGCGGGATTGGTCAACAGCCAGGTGTCGGTGTCGCCGTCGAACACCGAACCGAGGATTGCGCGGCTGTCGTCCAGCGTCACGAAGTCGGTGAAACCGGCTGCCACCAGCGCGTCCGCGACGCATCGGCCGGCGGTTCCCGCCCCGACGACGACGATGTGCTGGCGCTCAGCGGGGCTGGGCGGCTGGGTCACAGAAACCTGCTGCGCTTCCAGCCGCGGCGTGCGATCGGGCCCAGCAGGCCCACCTCGGTCAAGAACGCCGCCAGTGGCGCGAAGCCGGCCACCTGAACTTCGCGGCGGTGCGGGCTGGTGCGCGCGGCCTTACGAGCCTGCGCGACGTCGAGACCCGTTCGCGCGTAGGGGATCGGGTTGGAGAACAGGTAGTTGAAGAAGAATCCGCCCAGGCCGTTGATATTGGCCATGAACCACCGGTTGACCCGCGGCATTTCGGCCACCCGCTTGCGCGCGCCATCCCGCGCGAACTGAATGTGGCGGGCCTCTTCGGTGACGTGGATTCGCATGAGCCGCTGGATCATCGGCTGCAACTCGGGGTCGTCCATCATCTGGCGCTGCAGCGAGTCGAAGATCTCTTCGCCGATCAGGGCGGCCACCCACAGCATCGAGCCGCGCTGGAACGCCATGGGAAGGGCGTTGATGACCATCCGGTGCAACAGGCGCGGGCGCACCGGCTTGGCGCCGACCCGCTCGATGGCTTTGCCGAACATGATCATGTGCCGGGTCTCGTCGCCCAGTTCGGTGAGCTTGTAGTGCGTCGACCTGCTGGTGGGGTCCTCGTGCAGGATCGTGCGCAGCAACGATTGATTGAGCATGTTCTCGAACCAGATGCCCGCCGACAGCGTGTTGACCAGCTCCTGGCGGGACAGCTCGATGCGTTGCTCGCGGGTCATCCGCTCCCACACCGGCGTGCCGTACAGCGACACCAGCCTGGGCGGTAGATAGAACTTGTCGGGGTCCAGCGGGGCGTCCCAGTCGATGTCGACGACGGGCTCGTAGGACTTTTTCAATGAGCCCTTGAGTAGGCGCTCCGAGAACTCTTCACGACCAGGCCCAGCGGGTTTGACCGCAGTCGTCATCGTTGACGTCCCTTCATCGGGTGCTTCACACGGCAGGGAGATCGCAATCGATATAGCCAGTACCCATGGTATCGGGTACCTGGGGACTCGGCTAGATGCTGCTCGGCATAAATCGGTTGAACTCATAGCATCGTGCGCATGGTGAGTCGGCATATCCACGTCATCGGTATTGGCGCCGGGGATCCCGATTACCTCACCGTGCAGGCGATCCGGGCGCTCAACGACACGCAGGTGTTCTTCGCGATGGACAAAGGTGGGGCGAAGAGTGATCTGGTCGCGGCGCGGCGGGCCATCTGCGAACGATTCATCGAAAAGTCCGACTATCGGTTCGTCGAGCTGCCGGACCCGCAGCGGTCGTCCGGCATCGAAAAGGGGGGACTACCGGGAGTCGGTTGCTGACTGGCATGCCGCGCGAGCGCGGATCTGGGCGACGGCCATCGCCGCCGAGCTGGCACCGGACGGCGTGGGCGCCATTCTGGCCTGGGGTGACCCGTCGCTGTACGACAGCACGCTGCGCATCCTGGACGCCATCGAGGCCGATGTGGCCGAGGTCGACTTCAGCTACGACGTCATTCCCGGTATCACCGCGATCCAGGCGCTGACCGCCCGGCACCGAATTCCCCTGAACGACGTGGGAAAGCCCGTTCTCATCACCACCGGCAGGCAGTTGCGCACGCACGGGTTGTCCGGCTCGGCCGTGGTCATGCTCGACGCCGACTGCTCGTTTCAGTCGTGCCAGCCCGAAACCCGGATCTGGTGGGGTGCCTACCTGGGCACCGACGACGAGTTGCTGGTGGCGGGTACCGTCGGAGAGGTGGGGACTCGCATTGCGGCGCTGCGTGCCGAAGCGCGGGTCCGGCACGGCTGGATCATGGACATCTACTTGCTGCGGGCTTAACGGGCGGTAAGTGGAGGTTGTAGCTCCCTTAAGAATTGAACGAAGCCGCCATGCAGCTCGTGAGTTGGCTGTAGTGTCCAAGGTCACAGCGACAGTCGGATTGTCGCAGTTCTCGGAGGTTTCTGGAATGTCGTGGGTCATCGCAGCGCCCGAATATGTGGCTGCTGCGGCCAACGATCTGGCCGGGATCGGTGAAACGCTCGGCTCGGCGAATGCCGCCGCGGCGTTCCCGACCGGCGCCGTGCTGGCTGCCGGCGCCGACGAGGTGTCCGTCGGGATTGCGGCCATGTTCGGTGCGCATGCCCAGGCGTATCAGGCAATCAGTCAGCAGGCCGCGCTGTTCCACAGCCAGTTTGTGCAGCTCATGACGGCCGGTGCCGGGCAGTACGCCGAGACCGAGGCCCTCAATGCGCTGCCGATGCAGCCGGCGCAGGGCGTGACCAGCAGCGGCCCGTCAGCGACGCCGTTGTCGTCCACGCCGGGTGCCGCTGCGGCCCAGTCGAGCGCGCCGAGCGTCAGTTCTTACGCGCCCACCGGTGGCACCGTCGTGTCCGCCGCGCCCGCCGCGGCCGCCGCCGGGGGCACTGGCCTGCTTCCCAGCGCCGGCATCACGGGTTCGGCCGTGGCGGCGCCTGCCGCCGCGGGTCCGGCCCACGCGGCCGGCGGTTCGCGTCACGGAGGCGCGGTCCTGGCGGCCGCGTTCGACACTGATGTAGACGCCGACGCCGCCGGCAGCGGTCTGGGTGGTGCCGGTGGGATGGTCTTCGGTCCCGGCGCAATCGGGGCCAACGGGCTTGGCGGCGTGGCTGCCCCGGCTGCCGCAACTGGCGCAGCCGCCAGCGGTGGACAGAGCGGCGGCGACGCCGGCCACAGCCAAGCCGTCGGCAGCCACAACGCGTGGATGTACGGGAACCCCGAGGCCGTCGCCGACGTCCCAGCTGAAGCAGGCCCCGCCGCGAGCAGTGGTCACGGTGGGCTCTACCAAGGCAGCGGCGGCTTCTACGGTCACGCCGATGGCGGAAGTTCGCCTCCCATTGCCACCCCGCTGTAGCCCACGCCGTGCGGCAGCGTCATTCGTGGACAACCCCTCGGCAACAGATCGCCGGAATCCGCCGCGATTGCCACGGGGGGCCGCGAGCATCGTTAAGGAATGAGCCAGGCATCGTAATCCCGGGGGGGTTTATGTCGTGGGTGATCGCTGCGCCCGACAGGAACCGCCGCGGCCAGCGAGCTGCAGGACTCGGTCCAACATCGGCGCGGCGGACGACGCCGTGGCTGTCTCCACGAACACGGGCCGCTGCGGGTGCCGACGCAAGGTGGACTCGGCGGGGCCGGCGGCATCGGTGGGCTGGCCGAAACGCCAGGATGTCGGGTGACGGCGGGCGCGGCGGCGACGGCGACGTGACCGGCACGTCGGGTGACCGTGGTACCGAGACAGCAATGGCGGCGGCGGCGGCAACGCGCCTTCTTCGAGGACCGTGCCGGCGGCAACGCCGGGGCTTCGCCGTCGGGGCCGCCCGACCTGGTCGGCACCGGTTACGGCGGCACGGGGGCCATGCCGGCTGCGGTGCCGGCGGCGACGGCGGGGCCAGCCAGTTCGGCAAGCCCGGCGGTGCCGCGGTGCGGGCGGGAAGATATTGGGCAAGGCCGGGGCGACCGGCCCCGCCGAGCGCCACGTCGGGAGACCGAACAGGTGCCCGAACTCCCCGAGATCGAAGCGCTGGCCGACCACTTGGGCGTCAGGTCGTCGGTTCGACGGTCGGTCGCGTTGACGTCGCGCGTGTCCGGTGCTGAAGACTTTCGATCCGCCGATCAACGTGCTGCAGGGCAGACGGTTGCGGCGTCGGCCGGTGGGGCAAGACCTGGGCCCTGCAGGTCGGTGAGCCTGGCCGATCACCGCGCTGTCGCGGCGGGCTGGCTGCGCTGGTCTGGAGAGGCTCCGGGGACCGCTGCCGCCGGCGGTAAGGTACCCATGGCGCTGGAGGTTCACCGGCACCCCGGGCGAGGCGCCCTGCTTCCACCGTCAACCGAGGCCGGTACGCAGAACGCCTGGCGGGTGGGTGGTGACCGATCCCCAGCTCGTGCCGCAAATCGCGGCGCTCGGGCCCGATGCGCTGGATCTCGGCCCCGAGGACCTGGCCGTGGTCTGGCGGGTAACTCCGGGTGGATCAAGATCGTCATCACCGACCAGAAGGTGATCGCCGGCATCGGGAACGCTGACAGCGACGAGATCCTGCACTCGCGAAGATCTCGCCGTTGGCCACGGCCGGGAAACTCTCGGACGAGCAACTCACCACCTTGCACGACGTGATGATCACCGTGCGCACCGACGTGGATGACGTGTTCCGTCGGGTAGGGGGTCGCCACTGTCTAGGGGAGAGAGCGATCCGGGTTGCGCGTGAATGGCCGCACGGGGACGGCGCTGGCGGGTTGCGGGGAGACGGTGCGTGAGTGGGTCGTTCGCGTAAAAGTGCTTTCAGTACTGCCGACCGGTGTAAGCCGGCGGCAAGGTGCTGCCCCACCGGCGCATGTCGAGGCTGTCAAGTAGCCGAGTATGCTGCCCGGGTGAGCTCGCCAGAAGATTCTGATTACCCCCGCCAGCTCCGGCCTGGGGGTGGGGATGGCCCGGGCCTCGACGTCAAGGGTCGTGACCCGCGCTGTGTGCCGCCGGACCGATCGCCGTAATGAGCTGAAAGCCGAACCATCGCAACAGTATACGTCGAGCACGATCGTGGTGGCCACGCTGCATGTCGGAGACCACGAGCAGGTACCGAAGGAGATTCGCCGAGCTCAGCGAGAGCTTGGTGGCATCGACCGCATCATCGTGAACGCCGGCATCGGCAGCGGTGGCCGGATGGGGAACGGTAAACTGTGGGCAAACAGAAGACCATCGAGCCAACCTGATCGCCGTGCCGTCAGATCGAGAAGGCGCAGGAGCGTTCGAGAAGCCCGGCTCGGGTCATCGGTGCTCATCTCCTCGGTGCCGGTAACAAGGGGGTACCCGGTATCAAGGCCGCCCACTGTGCGAGCAAAGCCGGGGTGACCTCGCTGGGCGAATCGCTGCGTGCCGAAGACGGTGAAGGCCCCACCAGGTTCGGTGATGGAGCCCGGCCAGATCGAATCGGAGACGACCGCCAAAGCTGCGAGCACAACGTTGTTGGTGGACAACGAAACTGGTGTCAAGGCACTCGTCGCGGCAATCGAACGTGAGCCCGGACGCGCGGTGGTGCCGCGGTGGCCCTGGGCCCCGCTGGTGCAGTTGATGCGGGTTCTCCCACCGCCGCTGACCAAGCGCTTCGCCGCGCAAGGGCCCGCCGAGTGTGAACCTCACGACGGCTCGTCCGCGCGTCACGTCGTCAGATTCACGCTCGGCGCAAGATATCTACTGCGGTACAGGTGTGTAATGTGCTGCTTCTGTGGTGAATTCTCCGCGGGCTTACCGTACGTCGCTAGCCGGAGCTTGAGGAGCCCGATGACGTACGCGTCGGTGATTTCCCGAATTGGGGACGCGGCTGGCGCGACTCACCGCCGTGAATCGCCCGATGATGAAGGGCGTGGTGAGGGCGATGCGCACGAGATCCGTAGGCGCGAGCGAGACGCCCATGGCCTGCGCGATCTCGCGATCGCCGTTGCAGAACGTGCGGACGAAAGTCAGCTTGCTGAAACTCTTTTCGACCGCTTCGGCGCAACGGTCGAACACCGACGTCCCGGGCCGCAGATAGGCCGCCATCGTGCCGCGGACGAGTTCGCCGCAGATGCTGTCGAATCCGTGCCGCAACAATGCCGAGCGCGCGTGCATGACGTGGATGATGTCGGCGGGTTCGGCGGGCGTCCTCTTCTTGCAGGCCGAGCAAAAAGCAGCGATACCTGGCGAATTCGATGACGGCACGTTCTTCGGCGCTGAATTCCGTGCGGCCTTGTTGGCGGACTTTCTGGGCCAACAGGTATTGGCCGATCATTCCGGCGGGCATCTGGTATCCGATGCGGAACCGGCATGCCGTAAATGGCGACGTCCCACTTGTCGGATCTCTTCAGGGCGTTGTACCGGACCATCGAGTGCATCAACCGGACCATGGCGGCGGCTTCGAATCCGGGACCGTAGCGGTCCAGCGCGCCGGGCAGGGTGGTGACGGCGAAGAAACTGGCCGTCTCATTGACTCGCCCCGGGCGGCCCGCTTGCCCGACAGTGCTCCGGTCAGGGCCATCGGCAGCGCGGCGTAGGAGTTGGTGAAGGTCGCGATGAAGGCTCCTCGCGTGATGAACGGCGCCAGCAGCGCCGCGGGAATGCGCTCTTGGCGAGCGCCTTCGCGTACCAGGTCGAAATCGATCCACGCCGGGGTGGCCTCCATGGCGGCAATGAATGCCACGAGCTCGGGAGGCGCGTCGGGCACTGCCTCGACCCCCTCGCGGCAGGCTCGCTTGAGCATGTCGATCAACTGCGTGACACTGCGCGAGGCCCTCGGGCCGCATAGGGATCGGCGACGACATCACCGAGCAGGGTGGCGGTGCTCATCAACTCGACGACGCGGTCGTCTTCCAGGATCGACGCCCGGTCTGCGATCCAGCCGGGCAGCGCGGACTCGACGTCAGGCTCGGTGGCCAGGCGATCCGGCTGCTGGTCGAAGTCGAAGTTTCCATAGAGGTCGGGCTGCAAATCGCGTTGGCTACGGACTCGCCGCGCGAGTTCGGGGTAGTACGTGACCATGACAACCTCTCGATAACTAACACTCGGTGAGTAATACTCACAAGCTGTTAGTTATGCTGTCAAGCGTGATCACGAAGGACACCCCGAAGCGGCGGATGACCGCCGAGGGACGGCGCGAGCAGATCATTGACATCACCCACGCCATCGTCGACGCGGAAGGGTTCCAGGCGGCAACGCCGAACCGCATCGCACGGCAAGCCGGCATCGATCGATCGCTGATCTATCAGGACTTCGGCGACCCCGCGGGGCTGTTCGTCGCACTGATCGACCGCGAGGCGGCACGCGCCGGCGAGGCAGTTCGCCGAGGCGATCTCCGGATTGGATGCTGTCGCCGAGGATCAGTCGCTGGTGGTTGCGTTCGACGGTGTGCTGGCCGCGGTCGACGCCCACCCGGCAACGTGGCGTCTGTTCTTGTTCCCGCCGCAGGGCGCTCCACCGGCGTTGTATGCGCGTCTGGCGCAATCTCAGGCCGCCGTGCTCGAATTCTTCGTGAAACAGCTGCTGCGGCACGATCCCGAGCTGCATGAGCCTGAATACACCGCTCGGATCCTGCACGCTGCCGGTCGCGAATTGCTGCAGCTGCACCTCAACGATCCGCAGACGGCGTCCCAGGAACGTCTGCGGACTTTCGTGCGCCGCCTCGGCTCTCGCGGCTAAGTCCGCGAGCGCGCGCAAATGTACGTGACACACCTGGCGAGCAAGTGCATTTGGAGACCCTCGGCGCTGGCGCCTAGCCGTAACTCCCGCCGAGTGTGAATCTCGCGACCGCTCCACGGCGCGTCGCGTCGTCAGATTCACTGTCGGCGCGGGGACTGCCGAGCCCACTCCCCCGCGAGCGCGCGCAAATGTACGCGCACGCCCGGCGCAAGGTCGTCAGCCCGCGCGGCCTCTTTCGGTGCGGTAGCGGCGCACCAGCGCATCGGTCGAGCTGTCCGACTGCGGGGCAGGCGACGCGTCATCGGTGAGCACCGGAAGCAGCGCCTTGGCCTGCGTCTTGCCCAGCTCCACACCCCACTGGTCGAACGAGTCGATACCCCAGACCACACCCTCGGTGAACACCTGATGCTCGTAGAGCGCGATCAGCTGACCCACCACCGACGGCGTGAGCCGGTTGCCCAGAATCGAGGTTGTCGGCCGGTTACCGGGCATCACCTTATGCGGCACCACGTCGGCGGGAGGTGCCTTCGGCGGCGATCTCTTCCGCGGTCTTGCCGAACGCGAGCACCTGGGTTTGGGCGAAGAAGTTGCTCATCAGCAAGTCGTGCATGCTGCCGGTGCCCTCGATCGTCGGCAGGTCGTCGAGCGGTTGAGAAAAGCCGATGAAGTCGGCTGGCACCAACCGGGTGCCCTGGTGCAGCAACTGGTAGAAGGCGTGCTGGCCGTTGGTTCCTGGCTCGCCCCAAAAGATTTCGCCGGTCTCGGTGGTGACCGGCGTACCGTCGGCGCACGTCGACTTGCCGTTGGATTCCATGGTCAGCTGCTGCAGGTAGGCCGCGAACCGCGCCAGGTCATTGGAGTACGGCAACACGGCCCGCGCTTGCGCGTCGAAGAAGTTGGAGTACCACAGCCCGATCAGGCCAAGCAGCGCCGGCGCGTTGGACTGAAGCGGGGCGGTCTTGAAGTGCTCGTCGACGATGTGGAATCCGGACAGGAAATCGGCGAACCCTTCCCGGCCGATCACGGCCATCACCGAAAGCCCGATAGCCGAGTCCACCGAATACCGCCCACCGACCCAGTCCCAGAACCCGAACATGTTGTCGGTGTTGATGCCGAACTCGTCGACCAGGCGCTTGTTGGTGGAGACCGCGACGAAATGCTTGGACACCGCGTCGTCACCGAGGGCCTCGGTCAGCCAGCGCCGCGCGGCGGTTGCGTTGGTCAGCGTTTCCAAGGTCGTGAACGTCTTGGACGCGATGATGAAAAGCGTTGTGGCAGGGTCTAAATCGGCAAGCTTGGCGACCAGGTCGGCGGGATCGACGTTGGACACGAAGCGCGCCGATATCCCCGCGTCGGCGTAGTGGCGCAACGCCTGGTACACCATCACCGGACCCAGGTCTGAACCCCCGATGCCGATGTTGACGACGGTCTTTATCCGCTGCCCGGTGGCCCCGGTCCATTCGCCGTTGCGCAGCCCATCGGTGAAGTCACCCATCGCGTCCAGCACGGCATGCACGTCCTCGACCACGTTCTGACCGTCAACGGTCAGCTTCGCGTCGCGGGGCAGTCGCAGCGCGGTGTGCAGCACCGCACGGTCTTCCGAGGTGTTGATGTGCGCGCCGGCGAACATCTGGTCGCGGCGCTCCTCGAAATTGGCCGCCCGGGCCAGCTCGATCAGCAGCCTCAGCGTCTCGCGGGTGATTCGGTGCTTGCTGTAGTCGACATACAGATCGCCGACGGTGACAGTGAACTCGCGGCCACGATCAGGATCGTCAGCGAAGAACTGGCGGAGGTGAGTCGCTCCGATCTGCTCGTGATGGCTGCGCAGGGCGTCCCACGCCGGGGTGGCGGTGATGTCGGGGATCGAGTTCAGGGCGGTCATGGGATGACCCTATGTGGTTGGGGCCTAACGGGCACCAAGCACTTGCTGAAGATCGGGCAACATGGCCTGTAACTGCGCGCCCCAGAAGGACCACGTGTGGGTGCCGTTATCCGGAAAGTTGAACACCCCGTTGCGCCCACCCTTGGCTGCGTACCTTTTCTGAAAGATCTTGTTGCTCAGTCGCGTGGCGCTTTCCAGCAGACTGGCGTCCAGGCTGGTGCCACCCAGATCCGATTGCCCGCCGTTGCCCGTATACACCCAGATGCGGGTGTTGTTGGCGACGAGCTGTGCGGCATTGACGGTGGGGTCGTTGGCGGCCCAGGCCGGATCGTCCGGCGGGCCCCACATCGCGTCGGAGCGAAAGCCGCCGGCGCCCATCTGTACGGCACTGACCAGCGACGGCCATTGCCCGGCGGACAGGTTGAGGAAGCCCGACATCGAGCCCGCGTAGACGAAGTTCTCCGGATGTTTGGCCGCCAGAATCAGTGCCGCCGATCCGGACATCGAGGCGCCCACCACCGCGTTGCCGGCGGTGTTGATCCCTTTGTTCGCCGCCAGCCATTGGGGCAGCTCCTGGGTGAGAAACGTTTCCCACTTATAGGTCCAGGTGCCGCCACTAACACCACCGCCCACGGCCGGCCGATACCAGTCGGAGTAGAAGCTGGCCGTGCCGCCGGTGGGCATGACCAGGGACAGGCCCGACTGCTCGAACCACTCGAAGACCGGAAGGTGGATATCCCAGCCGTTGAAGTCGTCTCGGGCCAGCATCCCGTCCAGCAGATACACCGCGTGCGAGCCGCCGCCTTGGAACTCCACCTTGACCTGGCGGTGCATTGATGGCGACGGCACCACCAGGTACTCGATCGGCAGGGTCGTGCGCGACCACGCCGACGAGATCGCCGAGCTCAGGGTCGACCCGCCCAGCACGGCGAGCAACGCTGCGGCTGATACCAAGATCAGCTGGCGCAACGGCGAAACCCCAGCTACCTTTGCCGTGACCATTTCCGCGGAAATGTACCGCAGCAAAGTCGCGATTGGGCAAAGGTCACGACGGTAGTAACCGATTAGTGGCCGAGTCGTCCTCTGCCCAACCGCAACAGCAGCATCGCCAGATTCTTGCCGTCTGGTCCCAGCTCGCTGTAGCGCTCGATCACCTTCATCTCGCGGCTGTGTACCAGCCGGGTGCCGCCGGATGCCATCCGGACCTTGCCGATCGCCTGGGACACTTCGGCGCGCCGCTTGACCGCGGCCAGGATCTCGGCGTCTAACCGGTCGATCTCCAAGCGCAGGGCGTCGATGTCGGGTTGCTGTTCGGTTTCGACCATCTCGATGTTCATTTCTAAAAACTCCGCGTTCTCGTGATGTGGGGGTTCTGGTCTCATCCGGTATCAGGCCTCACACAAGAAACGAGCCCCGAGTCCGGAAGCGGACCGCGGGGCTCTGCGAAAGCAGTCAGACCACGGGCACCGCTGGACGGTACCCATAAAAAAATCGGCGCTGCTTGTAGAGCACGGATTGAGTGTGCCACTTGGGGCCGCTCAGGTGCAAAAACGTGCCCCGGAATGGGCTCCGAAAGGTCTTTGCGGAAATCTGCGAAATTCTGCCCGGGTTCGCGCCGGACAGCGAGTAGCATCCGCTCCTACCTAGGGCTCTGATTTGGTAGTCACCGGTTGGCTGGAGGTCGGGATGTCGTATGTGATCGCTGCTCCGGAATTCTTGACGTCGGCGGCATCGGAGTTTGCCAACATCGGTTCGTCGATCAGCTCGGCGAACGCCGCGGCGGCTGCCCCGACGGTGGCGGTGCTCTCGGCGGGCGTCGATGAAGTTTCACAGACCATCGCGACGTTCTTCGGCGCCCACGCGCAGGCCTTTCAGGCGCTCAGCGCCCAGGCGGAGGCGTTCCACCAGCAATTCGTCCAACTGATCAACGCCAGCGCCAGCTCCTACGGCGGCGCGGAGGCCGCCAGCGCCAGTTCGCTGCAGGCCGCCGCGCAGGATCCGCTCAGCGCGATCAACGCACCCTTCCAGGCGCTGTTCGGGCGCCCACTGATCGGCAACGGCGCCGACGCCGCCGCGGGCAGCGGGGCGAACGGCGGCGACGGTGGGTTGTTGTGGGGTAATGGCGGCGCCGGCGGCTCGGGTGCCCCGGGCCAAAACGGCGGCCGAGGCGGCGTTGGTGCACTTCTGTTCGGCATCGGCGGCGCCGGCGGGGCCGGCGGTGCCGGCGTCAAAGGCGGTCAGGGCGGGGTCGGCGGCGGCGGCGGCACCTTCTTCGGTATCGGCGGCGCCGGCGGGGCGGGGGGAGCCGGCACAAACGCGGCCGGAACAGGCGGCATGGGCGGTATCGGCGGCAACTTCTTCGGTGTCGGTGGCACCGGTGGCGTCGGCGGATCGAGTGCGGGGTTCGGTTTCGGTGGCACCGGCGGCATGGGCGGCTCAGGTGGTTACGTGTTCGGGCTGGGTGGCACCGGCGGGGCCGGTGGCTTCAGCAGCTCGACCCAGGGCGGCGGCGGCGGGATGGGTGGCACTGGCGGCTATTTCATCGGCATCCCGGGCAACGGCGGATTCGGGGGCAACGGCCAGTCCACCGGCGAAGCCGGCAGCACCGGCGCTTTCGCCTATTGGGAGCTTCAGTTCGCCTACTTGTACGTAAACCTGTTCTTCCTCAGCATTTTTGGCATCAGCGCCCCGGTGCCACCCTTCGCCGGCTGATTCGCGCCCAAGCTGACGCCCGCGACCAACAACTCGGGCGTCGGCCAAAGCGGAACCAACGACTCGGGCTTCAGCAACGCGGGCCAGGGCAGCTCCGGCGGGTTCAACAAGGGCAATCTGCAGTCCGGCTTTGGAAACCCGTAAGACGGCCTGGCCGCGCAGGCCCGTCCGGCGCGCCCGGTCAGTGGTCGGCGGTAGGTTTGGACGGACATGAGTGTGCAAGCAACAGATGCCGACCAATTGCTGGACGGCCTTAATCCCCAACAACGCCTCGCGGTGGTGCACGAGGGTTCCCCGCTGCTGATCGTTGCGGGCGCCGGCTCGGGCAAGACCGCGGTGCTGACCCGGCGGATCGCCTACCTGGTCGGGGCCCGCGGTGTCGGGGTTGGCCAGATTCTGGCCATCACCTTCACCAACAAGGCCGCCGCGGAGATGCGCGAACGCGTGGTCAGGCTGGTCGGCGACCGCGCCCGCTACATGTGGGTGTCGACGTTCCACTCGACGTGCGTGCGCATCCTGCGTAATCAGGCGTCTCTGATCGAAGGCCTCAATTCCAACTTCTCGATCTATGACGCCGACGATTCGCGGCGGCTGCTGCAGATGATCGGCCGCGACATGGGCCTGGACATCAAGCGGTACTCGCCGCGGCTGCTGTCCAATGCCATCTCCAACCTCAAAAACGAATTGATCGACCCCGACCGGGCGGTGTCCGACCTGTCGGACGACTCCGACGAGCTGGCCCGGACCGTCGCCTCGGTTTACGGCGAGTACCAGCGGCGGCTGCGGGCGGCCAACGCGCTGGACTTCGACGACCTGATCGGCGAGACCGTCGCGGTGCTGCAGACCTTCCCGCAGATCGCCCAGTATTACCGGCGGCGGTTCCGGCACGTCCTGGTCGACGAATACCAGGACACCAACCACGCGCAGTACGTGCTGGTGCGGGAGTTGGCCGGCCGCGGCTCCGACGAGTCGGCCGACGAAGTGCCGCCCGCAGAGTTGTGCGTCGTCGGCGACGCCGACCAGTCGATCTACGCGTTCCGGGGCGCCACGATCCGCAACATCGAAGACTTCGAGCGCGACTACCCGGACGCCAAAACGATTCTGCTGGAACAGAATTACCGCTCGACGCAGAACATCTTGTCGGCGGCCAACTCGGTGATCGCGCGCAACAGCGGGCGGCGCGAGAAGCGGCTGTGGACCGACGCCGGCGCAGGCGAGCTGATCGTGGGCTACGTCGCCGATAACGAACACGACGAGGCCCGGTTCGTCGCCGAAGAAGTCGATGCGCTCGCCGAACGCGGCGACATCACCTACAACGACGTGGCCGTCTTCTACCGCACCAACAACTCGTCGCGGTCCCTGGAAGAGGTGTTCATCCGCGCCGGGATTCCGTACAAAGTCGTTGGGGGAGTGCGCTTTTACGAGCGCAAGGAGATCCGCGACATCGTCGCCTATCTGCGGGTGCTGGACAATCCCGGCGACGCGGTCAGCATGCGGCGCATCCTCAACACCCCGCGCCGCGGCATCGGCGACCGCGCCGAGGCGTGCGTGGCCGTGTACGCCGAGAACACCGGCGCCAGCTTCGCCGACGCGCTGCAGGCCGCGGCCGAAGGCAAGGTGCCGATGCTGAACAGCCGTGCCGAGAAGGCGATTTCGGCTTTCGTCGAGTTACTTGACGACCTGCGCGGCCACCTCGACGACGATCTCGGCGAACTGGTCGAAGCGGTGCTGGAACGCAGCGGATACCGCGGGGAGCTGGAGTCCTCCACCGATCCGCAGGAGCTGGCCCGACTCGACAACCTCAACGAACTCGTCAGCGTCGCACACGAATTCAGCATCGACCAGGCCAACGCCGCCGCGCTCGCAGACGAAGACAACGAAGACGTGCCGGACACCGGTGTGCTGGCGGCATTCCTGGAACGGGTGTCCCTGGTCGCCGACGCCGACGAAATCCCTGAGCACGGAGCGGGTTTGGTGACACTGATGACGTTGCACACCGCCAAGGGCCTGGAGTTCCCGGTGGTGTTCGTGACCGGCTGGGAGGACGGGATGTTCCCGCACATGCGGGCGCTGGACGATCCCAGCGAATTGTCCGAGGAGCGGCGGCTGGCCTACGTCGGCATCACCCGGGCCCGGCAACGGCTGTATGTCAGCAGGGCCATCGTCCGGTCTTCCTGGGGGCAGCCGATGCTCAACCCGGAGTCGCGGTTCCTGCGGGAGATCCCGCAGGAACTCATCGACTGGCGGCGCCTGGCGCCCAAGCCGTCGTTCAGTGCGCCGGTGAGCGGCGCCGGCCGGTTTGGCGCTCCGCGCGCGGCGCCTACCCGCACGGGGGCGGGCAAGCGCCCGCTGTTGGTGTTGGAGCCGGGCGACCGGGTCACCCACGACAAGTACGGGCTGGGCCGGGTCGAGGAAGTGTCGGGTGTCGGCGAATCGGCGATGTCGCTAATCGACTTCGGAAGTTCAGGCCGGGTGAAGCTGATGCACAATCACGCCCCGGTGGCCAAGCTCTGACGGCATACCGCTTACTCGAAAACCCCAGGCGCACAACCGATCGCGAAAGCGGCGTTATTCGTCCAGCCAGCGCTTGGTTTGGCCGTGCAGGGACAGCACGATGCTGGCCAGTGGCAGCAGCCACAAGGTGTAGACGACCCAGCCCACCCGCGCGCCGGCGATGAACACGCCGCCGTAGGTGAGCAGCGCGACCACCGCGCCGCCGGCGATCAAGAGCCGCCCCAGCGGCCGGTGCAGCAGCAGCATGATCACGCCGGTGATGGTTGAGGCGGCGAAGACCAGGGCGAGAAAGCCGACCGCGACGCAGAACAGCCGGTCGCTGTGCCACCAGCCGGCGATCAGGTCGGTGGCGACCACGGACGTGGTCCAGCCGCTGACGATGCTGACCGCGCAGGCTGCGATGGCCGTCCGGGCGCTCGCCTCACCGGTTGACGTGGAGGAAATGCCCGCCGGAGCGGCCCGCCGGCCAGTACCGGCGGGTCCCGGGGGCGGTGGTGCCGGGCTGAGTTGAGTGGTCTCGCCAGGTGTGATCGTCGGCAGCGGTCCGGTGGGTGCGCGCCGGATGATCCGGGTCCTGGATTCCGGGGGCTCTGAGGGCGGACCCTCGTCGGCTTCAGTCTCGGGCGTGTCCTCGCCCGAAGGGGGATCGGTGGGCTCGGTCACCGATCAACCGGCGTAGTTGCCGAGGTACAGTCCCCGCTGGGCCAGCCACGGCACCGGGTCAATTCGTTCGGTGCCGCCCAGCTGCACCTCGAAATGTAGATGCGGGCCGGTGGAATTGCCGCGGTTTCCTATGGTGGCGATCTGGTCGCCCGCCATCACGCGCTGGCCGACGTTGACCAGGGTGGTGTTGACGTGGCCGTAGAGGGTGACCGTGCCGTCGGCGTGGCGCAGCTTGACCCACATTCCGTAACCGGCGGTGGGGCCGGCGTCGATGACGACGCCGTCGGCCACCGCGTAGATCGGCGTGCCGATCGCATTGGCCAGGTCGATGCCGGCGTGCAGCACTCCCCAGCGGTAGCCGAAGTTCGAGGTGAAGATGCCCTTCGTCGGCATGACGTACAGCGGCTGCTGCAGCCGCGCCTCGCGCTGGGCACGCTCCTGGGCGAAGGCCACGCCATGGGCCAGCTCCGCGTTGTGTGCCGCGACATTGGCATCCGGCTGCGCGGCGACGATCTCGACGCCCCGGGGCGCGTTGCCGCCCGCGCCGCCGCCGAGCGCCGACGCGTTGGCGGTCAGCACGGTCTCGGCTATGGCGGTACCGGAATGATCGGAATGTGTCGTCACCGTGTGCGCAGCGGCCGCGGCCGCGCCGGCGGCCATTGCCGAGATCAGCAGGCGGCCCTTGGCCGCGCTGGTCGGTTGCCTGCGGTGCTGGCCGCCGCGGCGGGGCACACCGATCACATCCATGGAGTGCGAGCGGTCGGTGACCGGGTCGAGCCTCGACGGTCACCCGGAGCAGCACGTCATGGGGACGCGTCCAGCCACAGCGGGGACAGATTGTCGGCGGCATGCAAGTCGTCGAGCTCGGGCGCCAGCAGGAGGTGCGTGTGGACGTGTTCGTCTAGCCCCGTGACAAAATCCAGGTCGTCGAGCTCTGCCAATTCCAGGTCGTCTAGCTCGTCGAATCCGTCGAGCGGGATGATTTCGGTGACTTCGTTGCGGCCGTGATGCAGCCAACGATCACGATGCGCGAGAGTCGCTGACGCGGCTGACGAACGTGCGTACCGATGCTGGGGCAACCTGAATGTCCTCGGATCGTGACCATACCGTTATCTGGACCCTGAGACGGTATCCGCAAAGGGTAAGGGCTGGCAACCTCAGGTCAGGATCGCGACCTATTTTGTGACCTGGATCACGTTTCGAAATGGTTAATGGCAAGTGACCGGTGCCACATCGACGGATGCGAGCGCGGACCAGTTTTGGCGTGTCGATACAGTTCCTCCTGCGAGTTGCCGAAGTCGGCGTCGCGCATCTATTGGCCGATCCGAAGACAGTGAGCCCATGGACCTTTTCGAGTATCAAGCCAAGGAATTATTCGCCAAGCACAACGTGCCCAGCACCCCCGGTCGGGTGACCGACACCGCCGAGGGCGCCAAGGCCATTGCCGAAGAGATCGGCCGTCCGGTGATGGTCAAGGCGCAGGTCAAGGTCGGCGGCCGGGGCAAGGCCGGTGGCGTCAAATACGCCGCGACGCCCGAGGACGCCTACGAACACGCCACGAAAATTCTCGGCCTGGACATCAAGGGCCACATCGTCAAGAAACTGCTGGTCGCCGAGGCCAGCGACATCGCCGAGGAGTACTACATCTCCTTCCTGCTGGACCGCGCCAACCGCACCTACCTCGCGATGTGCTCGGTGGAGGGCGGCATGGAGATCGAAGAGGTGGCCGCCACCAAGCCCGAACGGCTGGCCAAGGTCCCGGTGAACGCCGTCAAGGGCGTCGACTTGGCGACCGCACGGTCCATCGCCGAGCAGGGCCACCTGCCGGCCGAGGTGCTCGACGCCGCCGCTGTCACCATCTCCAAGCTGTGGGAGCTCTTCGTCGCCGAGGACGCCACGCTGGTCGAGGTCAACCCGCTGGTGCGTACACCCGACGACCAGATCCTGGCGCTGGACGGCAAGGTCACCCTGGACGGCAACGCCGACTTCCGTCAGCCCGGCCACGCCGAGTTCGAGGACCGCGACGCCACCGACCCGCTGGAGCTCAAGGCCAAAGAGCACGACCTCAACTACGTCAAGCTCGACGGTGCGGTCGGCATCATCGGCAACGGCGCCGGCCTGGTGATGTCGACGCTGGATGTGACCGCCTACGCCGGGGAGAAGCACGGTGGGGTCAAGCCGGCCAACTTCCTGGACATCGGCGGTGGCGCGTCGGCCGAGGTGATGGCCGCCGGCCTGGATGTCATCCTGGGCGACAAGCAGGTCAAGAGCGTGTTCGTGAACGTGTTCGGAGGCATCACCTCGTGTGACGCGGTGGCCACCGGAATCGTCAAGGCGCTGGAAATGCTTGGTGACGAGGCCAACAAGCCGTTGGTGGTGCGACTGGACGGCAACAACGTCGAAGAAGGCCGTCGCATCCTCGCCGAAGCCAACCACCCGCTGGTGATCCAGGCGCAGACCATGGACGAGGGTGCCGACAAAGCCGCCGAGCTGGCGAACAAGTAAGGGAGCCAATCAATGTCGATCTTCCTGAACAAGAATTCCAAGGTCATCGTCCAGGGCATTACCGGCGGTGAGGGCACCAAGCACACCGCGCTGATGCTGAAGGCGGGGACCCAGCTCGTGGGTGGCGTGAACGCCCGTAAGGCGGGAACCACCGTGTCGCACAAGGACATCGACGGCAACGACGTCGAGCTGCCGGTGTTCGGCACCGTCGCGGAGGCGATGAAGGAGACCGGCGCCGACGTGTCCGTCGTCTTCGTGCCGCCGAAGTTCGCCAAGGACGCGATCATCGAGGCCATCGACGCCGAGATTGCGCTGCTGGTGGTCATCACCGAGGGAATTCCGGTGCAGGACAGCGCATATGCGTGGGCCTACAACGTTGATAAGGGGCTGAAGACGCGCATCATCGGGCCGAACTGCCCGGGCATCATCACGCCGGGTGAGGCGCTGGCCGGCATCACCCCGGCCAACATCACCGGCCCCGGTCCCGTCGGGCTGGTGTCCAAGTCGGGCACCCTGACCTACCAGATGATGTTCGAGCTGCGTGATCTCGGCTTCTCGACCGCCATCGGTATCGGCGGCGACCCGGTGATCGGCACCACCCACATCGACGCCATCGAGGCCTTCGAGAAGGATCCCGACACCAAGGTGATCGTGATGATCGGTGAGATCGGCGGCGACGCCGAGGAGCGCGCGGCCGACTACATCAAGGCCAACGTGTCCAAGCCGGTCGTCGGCTATGTCGCGGGATTCACTGCGCCGGAAGGCAAGACGATGGGCCACGCCGGCGCGATCGTGTCCGGCTCGTCGGGCACCGCCGCCGCCAAGAAGGAGGCCCTGGAGGCCGCCGGGGTGAAGGTCGGCAAGACGCCGTCGGAGACCGCGGCGCTGGCCCGGGAGATCCTGCTGAGCCTGTAACCGTTTGTGAGCTTTTTTCGTCTGCTCGCGAAGGGTCCGCGGCGGCGCGGTCCTGTCATTCGCTTGATTCAGTTCAAGCCGGGCGTGCCAGGCACACCGTCCGCGCCGAATAGCAATGCCATGCCGCCTTGCCCACCGGGGCCGCCGATGATACCGCCGTTGCCGCCGTTTCCGCCGTTGCCGCCGTTTCCGATCAGCCCCGCGTTGCCACCGTTGTTGCCGTGCCCGCTGGCGTCGCCGCCGGCGCCGCCGGCGCCACCGTTGCCAACGAGGATGCCGGCGTTGCCGCCAGCACCGCCGTCACCGCCGACGCTGCCAAACCCGCCGGTCCCGCCATCGCCACCGGACCCGATGAGCTTTGCGCCGGCCCCGCCGTGCCCGCCGTTGCCGCCCTCGTCGCCAAAATTCGCGACGCCCCCGCCGGCGCCGCCGGCGCCACCATTGCCGTAAAGGAATCCGCCGTCGCCGCCGCTGCCGCCGTTGCCGGCGGCCTGCAAGGGGCTGTCCCCGCCCGCACCGCCGATTCCGCCGTTGCCGAACAGGATGCCGCCAATTCCGCCGGTCCCGCCGGCTCCACCAATGCCGCCGGCGCCTCCTCCGCTTCCGCCGCGACCGCCGGCGCCGCCGGTGCCGATCAGGCCACCGCTGCCACCCACGCCGCCGGTCCCGCCGACAACGTCCATGTGATTTGCGGTGCCGCCGCTTCCACCGGCGCCGCCGATGCCGAACAGCCCGGCAGCCCCGCCTTGGCCGCCGACTCCGCCGGGCAGGGTGCCGAAGAATACCCCGCCGGCCCCGCCGGCGCCGCCGGTGCCGAAGAATAGCCCGCCGGCCCCGCCGTTGCCGCCTTTGCCGCCCAAATTGCCGATGCCGCCCGGCCCGCCGCTGCCGAACAACCCGGCTGCCCCACCGTTACCGCCTGTCAGGTGGGACGAGCTTCCGGACCCGCCGGCGCCGCCGTTGCCCCACAACAATCCGCCGTCCCCGCCGTTGGCCCCCGAGCCCGCCGCCGCGTTCGCGCCGTTGCCGATCAGCGGGCGTCCCAGCAGTGCCTCGGTGGGCGCATTGATCACGCCGAGCAGGTCCTGCTCGACGGTCACCAGCGGGTTGGCATTGGCGGCTTCAGACGTGGCATACGCAGTCGCGCCGGCGCTCATCAGCTGGACAAATTGCTGGTGAAACGCAGCCGCCTGAGCGCTGAGCGCCTGATACGCCTGCGCATGCGCCCCGAATAGCAAGGCAACGGCCGCTGAGACCTCATCGGCGCCCGCTGCCAGCACTGCCGACGTCGGGGCCAGGGCTGCCGCGTTGGCCGCGCTGATCGTGGAACCGATATTCGCCAGATCCGAAGCTGCCGCCGCCACATACTCCGGCGCCGCGATCACAAACGACATCTGACACCTCCCAGGTAAAACATGGGCAATGAGGCGTGACGATCCAGGATCGCCAGGTCAGATTGATGAAAAGGGCTGTTGTAATCGTACCGCCCTCACGTATGAGGCATCACGAGTTCCGAGAAACTTCCAAATGCTTCCATTTCTGCGATGTTGCGCCGCGGCTGCCAAGAAGGAGGCTCTGAAGGCTGGCTGAGCCCTGCAGCGCGAGCAGACGCAAAGGCCCCCGCACGCGCGGCGTAGTCGGGCCTTTGCGTCTGCTCGCCAGGTGCGCTTCTAGTTTCAGGGTGTTTGTCCGTTTGCCCCGTGCGCGCCGGGCACGCCGATCAGAATTGCCCCGGGGCCGCCGACTCCGCCCACGCCCGGCGTTGGCCGTTGCCCCCGACGCCGCCCGCGCCGCCCAGGCCGAAGAGGAAGCCGCCCAC
Source organism: uncultured Actinomycetota bacterium (assembly GCA_963735655.1). GTDB lineage: Bacteria > Actinomycetota > Actinomycetes > Mycobacteriales > Mycobacteriaceae > Mycobacterium. The sequence goes on along the minus strand of CAVTLW010000018.1, from coordinate 47,763 downwards.
CCCGCCGACGCCGCCAGTACCGCCGGTTCCGCCTGACAGGCCGCCCGCGCCGCCCGCGCCGCCGATGCCGAAGAGGATGCCACCCTCGCCGCCGGTGCCGCCCACACCAGGGGTGAGGCCAAGCCCGCCGGTCCCGCCGGCTCCGCCGAGGCCGAAGAGGTAGCCATTCGCCAGTGGCGGGAATGCGACGTTGGTCGGCGCTCCGCCGCTGCCGCCAGCGCCGCCACTGGTCACGCCGGCGCCCCCGGCGCCACCGTTGGCACCTACGCCAATGAAGTCGAGGATGGCGCCGGTGCCGCCGTTGCCGCCCCGACTCCCGTGCTCGCCGCCACCCCCTGCCCCGCCCACGCCGCCGAGGCTGTAGATCCCGCTGGCGCTGCCGCCATTACCGCCGATTCCGCCGGTGCCGTTGAGGCTGCTCCCACCCGCCCCGCCTGCGCCACCTTGACCGAAAACGTAGGCGCCCATGCCACCGTTGCCGCCGTCGCCGCCGGACTTGGCGATGCTGCCACCGCCAGCGCCGCCAGCGCCGCCGGCGCCGCCGGAGCCGAACAAGAAACCGGCCGCCCCTCTGTTCCCGCCTTTTTGACCGACTCCGGCGATGGTTGCCCCGGAACCGCCCTTGCCGCCGTTGCCGATCAAAATGCCGCCGTCCCCGCCGTTTTGCCCGGTCCCCGCGGCGCCGTCGGCGCCGTCGCCGATCAACGGGCGTCCCAGCAACGCCTGGGTGGGCGCATTGATCACGTCCAGCAACTGCTGCATCGGCGAGGCGTTGGCGGCCTCGGCGGCGGCGTAGGAGGCAGAGCCCGCATTCATCAGCTGGACGAACTGGATATGGAAGTACTTGGCCTGAGCGCTCAGCGCCTGATACGCCTGGGCGTGCGCATCGAAGAGCGCGGCGACGGCCGCCGACACCTCGTCGGCGCCCGCGGCCAGCACCCCGGTGGTTGAGGCCGCCGCCGCAGCATTGGCGGCACCGACGGTCGAACCGATATTCGCCAGATCCGAAGCGGCTACCGTCAGAAACTCCGGCGCGGCGATGACAAACGACATGTGCGACCTCCCCTGTCGGGCCTGCACATTTGATCCAAAACGTTGCCCGGGAACGCCAATTCAGATCGATGTGCTCGGCAAATTATCCTTATCGTAAATTGATCCGGGACGAGGGTGCTCGGCTTCGCTGCGATTGCCTTGCCGCGGTCCACCTCTATCCGTTTGCCCCGGGCGCGCCATGGCTCCATTGCCGATCAGCGGGCGGCCCAATAGCGCGAGGGTGGGCGAGTTGATCGCGTTGAGCAGCTGCTGTTCGAGAAGTTGCAAGGGATTGGCGTTGGCGGCCTCGGCCATGGCGTACTGTCCCGCGCTGGCCGTCATGAGCTGGATGATTTGGCTCTGGAATGCCTCTGCCTGCGCGCTCAGCGTTTGGTAGGCCTGGGCGTGTTGCGCGAGGACCGCGGCGATGGCCGCCGACACCTCGTCGGCGCCCACGGCCAGCAACCCCGCGCTCGGCACTACCGCCGCGGTATTCGCCGCACTGACAGCCGCGCCGATGCCCGCCAGCTCCGAAGCCGCATCCGCGACAAATCCCGGGGCTACCAAGAGAAAGGACATCTGGAACCTCCAGCCCGTGACCAGACGAACAGTCTGGAAGCCGCGAGATTCCGCTCTCTGCGGCTGGGCACGAGGGGCTACCGGCTAACTCAGTTCAAGCTCAAATCAAATGCTGCTACGGCAACCCGTTCTCGCCTGGCACGCCGATCAGTAGTCCGCCGTCGCGGCCAAGGAGGCGCTGGAGGCGGCTGGGCTGAAAGTGGACAAGACGCGGTAGCAGTCGGCCGAGCTCTCGCCCGGGAGATCCTGTCGAACCTTTAGCCGCCGAAGCCGCCGCCGTCACAAATTCCGGAGCCGCAACGAGATTCGACATCTACGACCTCCTCTCGATGAGGTCGTGTCGGGAGCGTGCGCCCGGCCCACGAGTACTAGATTGACGGCGCTTTATCGGGCGAACTGTGTCGGCTAGGTGCCGGGCTTGCCCGGCACTCCGATCAGTTGCCCGCCGTCGCCGCCTTGGCCGCCGGTGCCGTTGGGGGTCCCGGCGGCCGCTGTTGCCACCGTTGCCGCCAAAACCTATTAATAACCCGGCTCGTCCACCGTTGCCGCCGTTGCCGCCGGGACTACCCACGCCGTTGACAGGTCCTCCCGAGCCGCCTGCGCCGCCGTCGCCAATAGCAAGCCCGCGTCACCGCCGACACCGCCTACCCCACCGTCACCACCGAGACCGCCGGCGCCGCCAGGGCCGAACAGCGTGCCGCCGGCTCCGCCCGCCCCGCCGGCCCCGCCGGTGGGGCCGAGTCCCCCAGTGCCGCCGTCGCCGCCGCTGCCGTTGAGGAATCCGGCGTGGCCGCCCATTCCGCCGGCACCGCCGGTACCGACAAACCCCTCCCCGCCGTCACCGCCGGCCCCGCCCGAGCCGAGGACGATCCCGCCGCCGCCACCGGCGCCACCCGCGCCACCGCGGCCGCCCTTGCCCAACCCGGGCGGCGAATTGCCGCCGTGGCCACCAGCGCCGCCAATGCCGAACAATCCGCCGGCGCCACCGGCGCCGCCCGTGCCGCCGACGGCGTCGGCGATGGAGAGCCCGCCGTCGCCGCCGCCGCCGAAGCCGAACAGCCACCCGGCGGTCCCACCCATACCGCCGGCGCCGCCCGTGCCGGACCCTCCGGTGCCGCCGGCGCCGCCGTTGCCGATCAAAAGCCCGCCGGCCCCGCCGTTGCCGCCCGGGGCCTGGTTGGTAATAGCCTTGGCGGGTCCGCCGGCTCCGCCATTGCCGAACAGCCCGGCGGCCCCGCCGTTACCCCCGGCGGGGTGGGCGGCGGTGCCTGCCCCCCGGCGCCGCCGTTGCCGATCAGGAGGCCGCCGGCCTGGCCGTCTGCCCCGGGTGCCCCATATAACCGGCGCACGCGACACGCCGACGCGCGTCGCAGCCACTTATGTCTCGGCGAGCGGCCTGGCCCGGTTCGGCCCGCTGGCTAAGGCAATCCGGGCTTGCCCGGCAGCCCGATCAGTTGCCCGCCGTCGCCGCCCGCGCCGCCCTTGCCCGCGGTTGTTGTCCCGGCCCCGCCGTTGCCACCATTTCCGCCGAAACCGATCAGTTGCGCGGCGCGTCCACCGTTACCGCCGTCGCCGCCCGTCGAGCGGCTGCCTCCGGAGCCGCCAGTGCCGCCGTCGCCGAATAGCACGCCGGCGTCGCCGCCGGCGCCGCCGGTCCCTCCGTTATTCCCGCCATTGCCGCCGGCGCCACCAGAGCCCATCAGCATGCCGCCGGCCCCGCCGGCCCCGCCGTTTCCGCCGGTGGGGCCGAATCCGCCGGCGCCGCCGGCGCCCCCGGTGCCGTAGAGGAACCCGCCGTGGCCGCCGTGGCCGCCGGTCCCGCCGCTTTCTCCGACGACAACCGTGCTTCCCCCGGCACCGCCGGCCCCGCCGGAGCCGAGTAGCGACGCGTTGCCACCGGCTCCGCCGGCCCCGCCGGATCCGCCGGCACCGCTCGATCCGATCCCGCCAGCGCCGCCGATCCCGCCGGAACCGAAGAGCATCCCGCCGCTGCCACCGGCGCCGCCCGTCCCACCGGGGGTGAACGGCGCGACGGGGCTGCCGGCGCCACCGGTGCCGCCGGCGCCGCCGGTGCCGATCAATCCCGCGGCGCCGCCAGCGCCGCCCGTCCCGCCGGGGCCGCTGATCGCGATCCCGCCCATGCCGCCGACACCGCCGTAGCCGAAGATCAGCCCGCCGGCCCCGCCGGTGCCGCCGACACCGCTGAATGTCCCTCCGTTGCCGCCGGCTCCGCCGTTGCCGAACAACCCGCCGGCTCCACCGGTGCCACCAGGGTTCCCAGGCCGCCCGGCTCCGCCGGCCCCGCCCGAGCCGAAGATTCCGCCGGCCGCCGCCGTTACCGCCGGCGGGATGGGCGGCTGTGCCGCCCCGCCGTTGCCGCCGTCGCCGATCAGTAGCCCGCCGCCCTGGCCGTCCGCCCCGGGCGCCCCGTTGGCGCCGTTGCCGATCAGCGGACGTCCCAGCAGCGCCAGGGTGGGCGCGTTGATCGCGTCGAGTAGCTGCTGCTCCACACATCTGCAGCGGATTGGCACTGGCGGCCTCGGTCGCCGCGTAACTGGCCCGCGCTCGCGGTCACGAGCTGGACGAACTGGCCGTGAAAGACTCCGCCTGCGCGCTCAGCGTCTGGTAGCCCTTGGCGTGCTCGGCGAACACCGCAGCGACGGCCGCCGACACCTCATCCGCGCCGGCGGCCAGCAACTCTGCGGTCGGGGCCGCGGCGGCGTTATTGGCCGCGCCGACAGCCGAACCGATGCTCGCCAGATCGGCAGCTGCCGAGTCGACAAAGTCCGGGCTTACCAAGAGAAAGGACATCTGGCGCCTCGAACGTGAAGCTGGCCGGACGCTCAGCGCCGAACGTGCGGCTGGCCGCACACTCGGTCCCCCGACAGGCCGACAGACAGTCTGGAAGCCGCGACGTAAGCCGTCGGGGCAATCACGCCGGGCTTCTGGCTAACTCAAGTCAAGCTCATCAAAAGCCCATCCAAGATCCGGCCGCGCGCTCACGCTGGACCGCCCTACACCAACGCGGCCAGTTTGCCGGCCAGCCGCTCCACGTAGGCGGCGACCACGTCTTCGGGTCGGTCCGGCAGACCGAAGAGGACTTCGGTCACACCGAGTCCTTCCCAATGCGCCAGCTTCTCGGGAATCGGTTTGAAGTCCAGCGCCACGATCTGCGGTGCTCCGTCGCGGCCGGCGGCAGCCCAGGTGTCCTGCAGCAACTTCACCGGCTCGTCGATATCGAAGTCACGCGGAGTCGTGATCCAGCCGTCGGCGCTGCGTGCGATCCACTTGAAGTTCTTCTCGTTACCGGCGGCGCCCACCAGTACCGGAATGTGCGGCTGCACCGGCTTGGGCCAGGCCCAGCTGGGCCCGAACTTGACGAACTCACCGTCGTAGGCGGCCTCTTCCTGCGTCCACAACGCCCGCATCGCCTCGATGTACTCGCGCAAACAGGTGCGTCGCCGCCCGGCCGGCACGCCGTGGTCGGCGAGCTCGTCGGTGTTCCAACCGAACCCGACCCCGAGGCTGACCCGGCCACCCGACAGATGGTCAAGCGTGGCAATGCTTTTCGCCAACGTGATCGGGTCATGCTCGACCGGCAACGCCACCGCGGTGGACAGCCGGACCCTCGACGTCACCGCGCACGCCGTGCCCAGGCTCACCCATGGGTCCAGCGTGCGCATGTATCGGTCGTCGGGCAGCGACGCATCGCCCGTCGTCGGGTGGGCGGCCTCGCGCTTGACCGGGATATGTGTGTGTTCGGGGACATAGAAGGTCTGAAAGCCGTGGTCGTCGGCGAGCTTGGCCGCTGCGGCCGGGGTAATGCCACGATCGCTGGTGAAAAGCACGAGCCCGTAATCCATGCTCCGAATTAGAACGTGTTCTACCTCTGCGGGGCAAGCGGCTACGGCGGCGACGCCTGAAGGTGCGCTAGCGTGGGGGATCGAATCGCCTGGCAGCAGAGCGTCGCACTGCGACCTTCGCGCGGCGACGGCACTGAAAGCAACAGGAGGACCCATGACCTACTCGCCCGGCAGTCCCGGATATCCACCCGCGCAGCCCGGCCCTTCCTACCAAGGTGCCAACCCATCGTTCGCCCAACCCGAAGCCGGCGAAAGCAAGCTGCCGCTGTACCTGACCATTGCCGTGGTGGCACTCGGCCTGGCCGCGTATCTGGCGAGCTTCGGCCCGATGTTCACCGTCGGCGCCGAGCTCGGCGGGGGCGCTAGTGAGCGAGTCGGCGACAACGGCATTGCCGTGGCCCTGAGCGTGCTGGCCGCGCTGCTTGCCGCGCTGAGCCTGGTACCCAAGGCGAAGAGCTACCTCAACGTGGTCGCGGCGATCGTGGTACTGGGCACACTGCTGGTGATCGCCGAGGTGATCAACACGCCCAACGGCGTCTCGATCGGCTGGGCGATGTGGTTCGTCCTGGTCTGCAGCGTGTTCCAGGCAGTGACCGCGGTGGCCGCGGTGCTGCTGGATGCGGGCGTGATCACCGCCCGGCGCCCCGGCCCAAGTACGACCCCTACGGCGGCCAGTACGGGCAATACGGCCAATACGGCCAGTACGGCGGCGGCCAGCAGCCGCCCGGTGGCGGCTACTACCCGGGCGCACAGCAGCAGCAGCCGGCCGGCCCCTCCGGTTATGGGTCGCAGTACGGCGGTTACTCGTCGGCCAGCCGGCCCCGACCCAGAACGCGATACCGACCCCGTCCACCGGCGGATTTCGCCGCCCAACACTCCGCGCCACCCGGCGGGCACCAGCAAGGACCGTCCACGCCACCCACTGGCTTCCCCAGCTTCAGCCCGCCGCCGCCGGTCGGCGCGGGAACGGGGTCGCAGGGCGGCTCGGCGCCGGTCGATTACGCCAATCCCCCCGGGGGTCAACAGTCCGTCGGCGCAGGACCAGCAGTCGTCCCCCTCCTCCGGGCCGGCGCCGGTCTAACCGCGCGCATTCGCGCCTAGTCGGGCACGTGCGCCAAGAGTGACACGAGTGGTGGAGGACAACCGGGCAGCGGGCGCTCGCCAGGCGCGGGATCTCGTCCGGGTCGCGTTCGGCCCTGCGCTGGTGGCGCTGGTCATTGTCGCCGCGGTCACGCTGCTGCAGTTGCTGATCGCCAACAGCGACATGACCGGCGCGTTGGGCGCCATCGCCAGCATCTGGCTGGGCGTGCACCAGGTGCCGATCTCGATCGGCGGGCGCGATCTGGGCGTGATGCCGCTGCTGCCGGTCCTGTTGATGGTCTGGGGTACCGCACGCAGCACGGCGCGGGCCACCTCTCCGTATGCCTCCTGGCTGGTCGTCCGTTGGGTTGTCGCCTCCGCTCTGGGCGGGCCGTTGCTGCTGGCGGCCATCGCGCTGGCGGTCATCCACGACGCGTCGTCGGTGATCACCGAACTGCAGACACCGAGCGCGCTGCGGGCGTTCGGTGGGGTGCTGGTGGTGCATGCCGTCGGCGCCGCGATCGGGGTGTGGTCGCGGGTGGGCCGACGGGCGTTGGCGGCCTCGCCGCTGCCGAATTGGCTGGGCGACTCGGTGCGGGCCGCGGCCGCCGGCGTGCTGGCATTGCTGGGGCTCTCCGGCGTGGTGACGGCGGGATCGCTGGTGGTGCATTGGTCGACCATGCAAGAGCTCTACGGCATCACCGATTCGATATTCGGTCAGCTCAGCCTGACGGTGCTCTCGGCGCTGTATGCGCCCAACGTCATCGTCGGCACCGCGGCGGTCGCGGTCGGGTCCAGCGCCCATATCGGTTTCGCGACGTTCAGCTCGTTCTATGTGTTCGGTGGTGATCTGCCGGCATTGCCCATCCTGGCCGCGGCGCCCACGCCGCCGCTAGGGCCGGTATGGGTGGCCCTGCTGATCGTGGGCGCATCGTCGGGGGTCGCAGTGGGGCAGCAGTGTGCCCGCCGCGCGCTGCCATTGCTGCCGGCGATGGCCAAGCTGGTGGTGGCGTCGGTCGGCGGAGCGTTGGCCATGGCGCTGCTCGGCTATGCCGGGGGCGGCCGGCTGGGCAACTTCGGCGACGTCGGTGTCGACAATGGTGCCCTGCTGCTCGGTGTGTTGTTCTGGTTCATGGTCGTTGGCGGTGCCACCGTGTTGATGGCCGGTGGGATCCGGCGGCGTCCCCGGCGGCGCAAACCCAAGCCACCGGCCGAACCGGACGCTGATGAACCGGCGGATTTCGCGGCGGTTTTCGACGAGGACCCCGCGGAGGTCCAAGAGCCGCCGAGCGACTCTTCCGAGGACGAAGGCGATCAGGGCGGCGACCAGGTCGACCCGCCGGACGAAGCGGCCGACGAACCCGAGCGACAGCCCGACTAGCGAGTCTGCGCTGGCGGCAGCGAATCTGAGTTGCGCGCGGCGACACGCCGGGCGCCATAGCCCTGGACGCAGGGTCGGCACGAATCCACGCCCGACTAGGCACTCTGGTGGCGACCCGCAGCGCCCGGCTGCGCCGGCCTTGCGATCGCCACTAGGCTCGCCGTGTGCAGGAACCGCTCCGTGTACCCCCGAGTGCACCGGCGCGGGTGGTGGTGCTGGCGTCGGGCACCGGGTCGTTGCTGAACGCGCTGATCGAGGCCGCGGTGGGCGATTACCCGGCCCGCATCGTCGCCGTCGGCGTAGACCGCGAATGCCGCGCGACGGAGATCGCCGCTCAGGCTTCGCTGCCCGCGTTCACCGTCCGGCTGGGCGACCACCCCAGCCGCGATGCCTGGGACGCCGCCATGACCGAAGCCACCGCCGCGCATTCGCCCGATCTGATCGTGTCCGCTGGCTTCATGAAAATACTTGGGCCACAATTTCTTTCACAATTCTACGGACGCATCCTCAACACCCACCCCGCGCTGCTGCCGGCCTTCGCCGGTGCACATGCCGTGCCCGACGCATTGGCTTACGGTGTGAAGGTCACTGGCTGTACGGTGCACCTGGTGGACGCCGGTATGGACACCGGGCCGATATTGGCGCAAGAGTCTGTCCCGGTGCTCGACGGTGACGACGAAGAGACATTGCATGAGCGCATCAAGGTCATCGAACGCCGGCTGTTGGTAGACGTGGTGGCCGCGATCGCAACCGGCGGCTTAACCCTGATCGGACGAAAGGCGACCCTAGGATGAGCGACGACAGAAGGCCGATCCGGCGGGCGCTGATCAGCGTGTACGACAAGACCGGGCTCATCGACCTGGCGCAGGGTCTGAGCGCGGCCGGCGTCGAGCTCGTCTCGACCGGATCGACGGCGAAGACCATTGCCGACAAAGGGATTCCGGTGACACGGGTGGAGGACGTGACCGGTTTTCCCGAGGTGCTCGACGGCCGGGTCAAGACGCTGCATCCGCACGTGCACGCCGGGCTGCTGGCCGATCTGCGCAAGCCCGAACACGCCGCGGCGCTCGAACAGCTCGGGATCGCGGCGTTCGAACTGGTCGTGGTCAACTTGTATCCGTTCAGCCAGACCGTCGAATCCGGCGCGGGCGTAGACGAATGCGTCGAACAGATCGACATCGGCGGGCCGTCGATGGTCCGGGCGGCGGCGAAAAACCATCCCAGCGTCGCGGTGGTCACCGACCCGCTCGGGTACGACGGCGTGCTGGCCGCGGTACGCAACGGCGGATTTACGCTTGCCGAGCGTAAAAGGCTGGCGGCATTGGCCTTTCAGCACACCGCGGAGTACGACATCGCCGTCGCGGGCTGGATGGAGTCGGTGCTGTCGCCCGAGCATCCACCCGCCGCCTTCCCCAAGTGGTTCGCCCGCAACTGGCGCCGCACCGCGATGCTGCGCTACGGCGAGAACCCGCACCAGCAGGCCGCCCTCTACAGCGATCCCGGTGCCTGGCCGGGCCTGGCGCAGGCCGAGCAGCTGCACGGAAAAGAGATGTCCTACAACAACTTCACCGACGCCGACGCGGCTTGGCGGGCGGCCTTCGACCACGAAGAGACCTGCGTGGCAATCATCAAGCACGCCAACCCCTGTGGCATCGCGATCTCGTCGGTCTCGGTGGCCGACGCGCATCGCAAGGCCCACGAGTGCGATCCGCTGAGCGCTTTCGGTGGCGTGATCGCGGCCAACACCGAGGTCAGCGTGGAGATGGCGGACTACGTGAGCACCATTTTCACCGAAGTGATCATTGCGCCCGCCTACGCGCCGGGTGCCCTTGATGTGTTGACGCGCAAGAAGAACATCCGCGTGCTGGTGGCCTCAGAGCCGCTCAGCGGTGGCACCGAGCTGCGTCCGATCAGCGGGGGACTGCTGATGCAGCAGCGCGATCAGCTCGACGCGCACGGCGACAACCCGCTGAATTGGACCCTGGCGACCGGCTCGCCGGCTCGATTCGGCGACGCTGACCGACCTGGTCTTCGCCTGGCGGTCCTGCCGCGCGGTCAAGTCGAACGCGATCGTCATCGTCGCCGACGGCGCCACCATCGGTGTCGGCATGGGGCAGGTCAACCGGGTCGACGCCGCGCGGCTGGCGGTCGAACGCGGCGGCGACCGGGTGCCCGGTGCGGTCGCGGCCTCTGACGCGTTCTTTCCGTTCCCCGACGGGTTGGAGGTGCTCGCCGGGCCGGAGTGAAGGCGATCGTGCACCCCGGTGGCTCCGTGCGTGACGACGAAGTGACCGAAGCCGCGGCGAAGGCCGGCGTCACGGTGTACCTGACCGGAGCGCGCCACTTCGCTCACTAGGGCCGACTGGGGTCTATTGGGCCAGGTGCCACTTGCCTCCTTGTGGGGCGGTCATGAATCGGAATAGGGTCCGCTTGGGTACGCGGACGGCCGCCGTACTTAATTCGGAAGGAATGAGATGCGCGAAATTAGTAAACGAACAGTTGCATTTACCGCTGCGATTGCGGCATTTGCACTCGTCGGTTCAGGGTGTCACTCAAAATCGAACGAAAGTACAAGCTCGGGCACAACTTCCACCACTGTGACGTCCTCTGCGGGGACGTCCACGACCACGAGCGCCGCCGCGCCTTCCACGCAGATCCCCGGCGCTAACGGCACGCTGTACACGGTCCAGGGGCCGATTCTCGCGAAATGGCAAACCCTTAACGACGCTCAACGCAAGGACCTGGGCGCTCCGTACACCAACGAGGCAAAGACCGGGGACGGCAGCGGTGTCTTCCAGCAGTTCGACGGTGGCGTGCTGATTTATAAGACTGGGGGCCCGGTCTACTTCGTATGGGGGCAAGATCCGCGACCAGTGGAACAAGTTGGATGGTTCGCAGGGCAAGTTGGGCTATCCGACCTCTGACGAGCAAATCCTCCCGGACGGCTCTTTCAAGTCGGTGTTCGAGCACGGCACGGTCACCTATAAAACAGGCGATGCGGACGCGACCGTTACCCTGAGCTAGCCAGTCTCTGCGTCCGCCGTTCTGGTGGGCGCAACTGACACCAACCGAGGGTCGGGCAGTCCATGCGATTGCCCGACCTTCGCGGCTGGGGACCGTCTGAGGACCCGTCAAACCGAAGGACGCAGTGCCGTATCGGCGGGCGCGTCGTAGCGTGGAGTGGTGACATCACCGAGCAATCTGCCCCGCACTGTCGGCGAACTACGGGCCGCCGGCCATCGTGAGCGGGGAGTCAAGCAGGAAATCCGGGAGAATCTGCTGACCGGGCTGGCCGAAGGGGACGAAATCTGGCCGGGCATCCTGGGCTTCGACGACACCGTATTGCCCCAACTGGAGCGGGCGTTGATCGCAGGCCACGACGTCGTCCTGCTCGGCGAGCGCGGCCAGGGCAAGACCCGCTTGCTGCGTGCGTTGGTCGGACTGCTGGACGAGTGGACGCCGGTGATTGCGGGGGCCGAACTCGGCGAACATCCCTACACGCCGATCACGCCGGAGTCGATCAAGCGGGCCGCGCAGTCCGGTGACGACTTGCCGGTCGCATGGAAGCATCGCAGCGAGCGCTACACCGAGAAGCTGGCAACCCCGGACACCAGCGTTGCCGACCTGGTCGGTGACATCGACCCGATCAAGGTGGCCGAGGGCCGCAGCCTCGGGGATCCCGAGACCATTGCTTACGGCCTCATCCCGCGGGCACACCGCGGCATCGTCGCGGTCAACGAGCTGCCCGACCTGGCCGAGCGCATCCAGGTGTCGATGCTCAACGTCATGGAGGAGCGCGACATCCAGGTCCGCGGCTACACGCTCCGGCTGCCGCTGGACGTGTTGGTGGTCGCCAGCGCCAACCCCGAGGATTACACCAACCGTGGCCGCATCATCACCCCGCTCAAGGACCGCTTCGGCGCCGAGATCCGCACCCACTACCCGCTGGAGCTAGACGCCGAGGTTGGCGTCATCCTGCAGGAGGCGCACCTGAGCGCACAGGTGCCCGAATACCTCACGCAGGTGCTCGCGCGGTTCGCCCGCTACCTGCGTGAGTCCAGCTCCATCGATCAGCGCTCAGGCGTGTCGGCGCGGTTTGCGATCGCCGCGGCCGAAACCGTCGCGGCCTCCGCCCGGCACCGCGGTGCGATCCTGGGCGAGACGGATCCGGTGGCCCGGGTGGTCGACCTGAGCACAGTGATCGACGTGCTGCGCGGCAAGCTGGAGTTCGAATCCGGCGAGGAAGGTCGCGAACAGGCCGTGCTCGAGCACCTGTTGCGCCGCGCCACCGCCGACACCGCATCGCGGGTTCTCGGCGGCATCGACGTCGGCGCGTTGGTCGCCGCCGTCGAGGGCGGCTCCGCGGTCACGACGGGCGAGCGCGTGTCAGCCAAGGATGTGCTGGCCGCGTTGCCCGGCTTGTCGATCGTCGATCGAATCGCGAACAAGCTCAACGCCGAATCCGAAGGGGAGCGCGCCGCGGCATTGGAAATGGCGCTGGAAGCGTTGTATCTCGCGAAGCGGATCGACAAGGTGTCCGGGGAGGGCGAAACCGTCTATGGCTAAAGGGCATTCGTCACGCTACGCGGCGTACTCCGGCGGGCCCGACCCGCTGGCTCCGCCGGTGGATCTGCGCGAGGCGCTCGAACAGATCGGCCAGGACGTCATGGCAGGCACCTCGCCTCGGCGCGCGTTGTCCGAGCTGCTGCGGCGTGGCACCAAGAACATGCCGGGCGCCGACCGGCTGGCGTCGGAAGCCAACCGGCGCCGACGGGAGTTGTTGCGCCGCAACAACTTAGATGGCACTCTGCAGGAGATCAAGAAGCTGCTGGACGAGGCGGTGCTGGCCGAGCGCAAGGAACTGGCCCGCGCGCTGGACGACGACGCCCGGTTCGGCGAGTTGCAGCTGGACGCGCTGCCGTCGTCGCCGGCCAAGGCCGTCCAGGAGTTGTCCGACTACGACTGGCGCAGTGCAGAGGCGCGCGAAAAATACGAGCAGATCAAGGATCTGCTGGGCCGCGAGATGCTCGACCAGCGATTCGCCGGCATGAAGCAAGCGCTCGAGGGCGCCACCGACGAAGACCGTCAGCGCGTCAACGAGATGCTGGACGACCTCAACGATCTACTGGACAAGCACGCGCGCGGCGAGGACACCCAGCAAGACTTCGAAGAGTTCATGGACAAGCACGGCGAGTTCTTCCCGGAGAACCCGCAGAACGTCGACGAGCTGCTGGACTCGCTGGCCCAGCGGGCCGCCGCCGCACAGCGATTCCGCAACAGCCTCAGCGCGGAGCAGCGCGCCGAACTGGATGCGTTGGCGCAGCAGGCATTTGGATCACCGTCGCTGATGCAATCGCTGAACCGGCTCGACGCGCATCTGCAGGCCGCGCGGCCGGGCGAAGACTGGACCGGTTCGCAGCAGTTCTCCGGCGACAACCCGTTCGGCATGGGCGAGGGCACCCAGGCATTGGCGGATATCGCCGAGCTGGAGCAGCTGGCCGAGCAGCTGTCGCAGAGCTATCCGGGCGCCACCATGGATGACGTCGATCTGGACGCGCTGGCCCGCCAGCTCGGCGATCAGGCCGCCATCGACGCCCGGACACTCTCCGAGCTGGAACGCGCACTGGTCAATCAGGGCTTCCTGGACCGCGGTTCCGACGGTCAATGGCGGCTCTCTCCGAAGGCGATGCGCAGGCTCGGCGAGACCGCGCTACGTGATGTGGCACAACAGCTTTCAGGTCGGCAAGGTGAGCGCGATCACCGCCGCGCCGGAGCGGCGGGCGAGCTGACCGGCGCGACCCGGCCCTGGCAGTTCGGTGACACCGAGCCGTGGAACATTCCCCGCACCTTGACCAACGCGGTGTTGCGTCAGGCGGGGACCGCGACCGGATCGAGGACCGGCTCGAGTGCGAAAATTCGCCTCTCCGTCGACGATGTCGAAATCTCCGAGACCGAGACCCGCACGCAGGCCGTGGTCGCGTTGTTGGTGGATACCTCGTTCTCGATGGTGATGGAGAACCGCTGGTTGCCGATGAAGCAAACGGCGTTGGCGCTGCACCACTTGGTGTGCACGCGGTTCCGCTCGGATGCATTGCAGATCATCGCGTTCGGCCGCTACGCGCGGACCGTGACGGCCGCCGAGCTGACGGGTTTGGAGGGCGTCTACGAGCAGGGCACCAACCTGCACCATGCACTGGCGCTGGCCGGCCGTCACCTGCGTCGGCACCCCAATGCGCAACCCGTCGTGCTGGTGGTGACCGATGGCGAGCCGACCGCGCACCTGGAGGACTTCGACGGAGACGGCACCACCGTCTTCTTCGACTATCCGCCGCATCCGCGGACCATCGCCCACACCGTGCGCGGGTTCGACGAGATGGCCCGCCTCGGTGCTCAGGTGACGATCTTCCGGTTGGGCAGCGACCCGGGTCTGGCGCGGTTCATCGACCAAGTCGCACGACGGGTCGAGGGACGTGTCGTGGTGCCCGATCTCGACGGCCTGGGCGCGGCCGTGGTGGGCGACTATCTACGGACGCGTCGGCGTCGTCGTTAGCGGTGCACGAGTCAGACTTCGACGATTCGTCCTCCGCGCACATACTCGATGCGCGTCCGGCCGTACGAGGTGACCGGATTCCTCGGGTAGGTGTGACCGTGGATCAAAACCCTGGGCTGGACACGGTCCACCCAATTCCGCAGCGCGTCGATACCGATGTGAGCCGCATCCTCGTGATCGTTGATGCCCCGCGGTGGACAATGAGTCACCAGGACGTCGGCGGTGCGCAGCCTTTTGACCAGCCATTTGTATTGCCACTGGGTGTAGAGCACGTCGGTGGTGCCGGGCTTGTATCGGACACAACCCTGCAGACCGGTGAACGACACTCCGCCGACGAGTGCTTTCTTCAAATGCAAGTTCCTGATACGTAGGTCCTTAAGGTATTTGCCGTCGCAGTGGTTTCCGTATACGCCCAAGACGGGGACCGACAGACCCTCAACCCCCGCGAGATCGAAGCGCGTCAGATCGCCGGCCGTCACCACCGCGTCGACGTCGTGTACCGCCACGTAGTCGGCCATACTCATTCCCGAGCGTCGGAGTGATATCAGCAATAACCAACAGCCGCAATCGATCTCACTCCCTCTCAGATGGTGACCAGCGTCGATAGTCCAAGCCGGTCTGCGTCGACACTAGTTCCCCTTCGTGGTCCTCGATTCCATCATCACGCGACCGTGCGAACTCCGGCCGTGCGTAGTGTCTTGAGAATTTCTTTAGACGGCGGGGCGACGATGGGCCGTAAGACTGATCAACGACCCATATCCAAGGAGACCCCATGTTCCTTCCCTTCACCGCGCCGCCGCTGGCCTGTTCATCGCAGCCGCGATGGCCGCCTCGCTAGGTATGCCCACCGCGTACGCCGTGGACTCCAGCGTGTTGTTTCTCAGGGCTCTGCGCGAGCACGGCATCGTGTACGGCGACCCCGGTGCGACGGGACTGGTGGGGGTCCAGATTTGCGAGCGGTTCGACGAGGGCGACAGCTACCCCCAGGTACACGAAATGGCGCAGACATTGCCGGGGCGCGACGAACTGAGTTCCGCCGATGCCGCGGTCGTCGTTCAAGCGGCGGTTGACAAGATGTGCTCGCAGTTCGCCGACCGCCTTCCCAGCTGACGGAGGCTGATCGCGGGGGGTCTGGCTACCTGCGGGCGCTGCGGGCCAGTGCTTCACGCCGACGTCCACCGGGTAAAGCACTGGCGTGCTCAACGGCCGGCGGGAGTCATATTCTGACACTGTGTGTGCGTGCAGCGGTGCCGGAGAGGGGTCGGCGATGAACCACTGGCCGGCGGCCAGCGCCTATCGCTACCCGCTCATGTTGCTAAGCATCCTGTTGTTCAACAGGTTTCGCTGCGGGATGAGCGTCCGGGATGGCTGAAACGCCTCGTGTCGATTTCCGGGTCCTGGGGTCGGTGCAGATGACCGTGGACAACGAACCACTCAACTTGGGCACCCCCAAACAGCGGGCGGTGCTGGCCACGCTGATCATCAATCGCAACCATCCCGTCGGTTTCGACACGCTGGTGACCGACGCCTGGGAAGGTCGCCCGCCGCGCAACCCCGCGGCCAGTGTGCATACCTATGTCGCCGAGCTCCGCAAAGTCCTCAAAGGCGCCGGGCTGGACCCGTCGCGGGTGCTGGTCAGCGCGCCGCCGGGCTATCGGCTGGACGTGGGCGAGTTGGGTTGTGATATCGACAGGTTTGCCGCCAAGCGCGCCGCGGGGATGCAAGCGATGAGCCAGGGTCGGTTTGAGGAGGCACGGCTGCTTTTGCGTGCGGCGCTCAGTGAGTGGAAAGGCCCGGTGCTGGCTGATCTTCGGGATCTGCGGTTCGCCCAGGTGTTCGCCTCCGCGATCGACCGCGAGCGGTTGACGGCGATCGATAACTGGGCGGAGTCCGAAATTGCCTGCGGGCGAGCCCAAGACATCTTGGGCGAGTTGGAAGCGTTGGTCGTCGAACACACCTATGAAGAGCCGTTGTGGGTGCGACTGATCACCGCGCTGTATCTGACTGGTCGCCAAAGCGACGCGCTGGCCGCTTGCCGGCGACTGCGCAAGGCGCTCGACGACGATCTGGGCTTGGTGCCCGGGCAGCGGATCCGGGATCTGGAGGAGAAGATTTTGCGCCAGCAGCCCGTTGACGTCAAACAGGCCGCCCGACGCGCGGCGATCGACACCATCAGCCTGATCAGCCAGCCGTCGATCCGGTCTACCGCCCCGGTGAGCGCTTATCTGGTCGAGACCGAGACGCGAGATCGCCACCCGCTGACGTCGGGCGTGACCAAGATCGGGCGCCTCGGCGACAACGACATCGTGCTGGCCGACTTCGCCGTCAGCCGCTATCACGGCGCGATCATCGACACCCGGCTAAGTCATCTCGTGGTAGATATGCACTCGCGCAACGGTATTGAGGTCGACGGACAGCGCATCACCGGAACCGCTCCGCTCGCCCACGGGTCGATCATCGCGATCGGAACGTATCGGTTCGTGTTTGAAATGCAGCCGGGGGTGGCCGGCTGATGGACGCGACCGCCGAGAGCGCCTGGCGGGTGGGAGATGTCGTCGAGGATCTCTACGAAGTCCAGCAGGTGATCGAATCCGGCGGAATGGGTGTCGTGCATCGGGTGCACCATCGTGGCTGGAATATGGATTTGGCGGTCAAAACCCCTAAACCTGAACTAGTTTCGTCGCCGCAACAGGTCGCCGATTTTGAGACCGAGGCCGAAACTTGGGTCGGGTTGGGTCTGCACCCCAACGTCGTAGCGTGCGTCTATGTGCGACGCCTGAGGGGGTTGCCGCGGGTGTTCGCCGAATGGGTCGAGGGCGGCGCCTTGTCCGACGCCATCGAATCCCGGCGGCTCTACCAGGGCGGCCACGAGGACGTGTTGGCCCGGATCCTGGATGTGGCCATCCAATTCGCCTGGGGCTTGGATTACGCCCACTCGCGCGGGTTGGTACACCAGGACGTCAAACCTGCCAACCTCATGCTCACCACCGACTGGACAGCCAAGGTGTCGGATTTCGGGCTGGCCAAAGCCCGGGTGGCCGCCGGCGAAATCAGCCCCGGCACACCGGGAGTCAGCGCATTGGCCGCCTTCGGGGGTGGGCTCACGCCCAGATATTGCTCGCCTGAGCAGGCCAGCGCCTTCCACCTCGCGAAGAGCGGTGCGCGCCCAGATCCGTTGAGTCGGGCCACCGATGTGTGGTCCTGGGCGGTCAGCGTGTGGGAGATGTTCACCGGCGAGCCCCCCTGCCAGCAAGGTCAGGTCGCCGCCGAAGCCTTCGAAGCCTTCCGCTCCGCCCCCCGGGTCGACGACCCCGCCATCCCGGCGATGCCGGAGGCTATCGCACAATTTTTGCGACGCTGCCTTGATCCCGACCCGTCCACGCGGCCCAGGCGTATGGGCGAACTCGCGACGGACCTGGCGGAGCTGTATCAGCGCCTCGTCGGTGTCACGTATCCCCGCAGCACACCCGACGCCGTGCAATTGCTTGCCGACGGACTCAACAACCAGGCCTTGTCCATGTTGGACCTCGACCACGTCGAACAGGCCGAGGATCTGTGGCAGCGGGCGTTGGCCGCTGACCCCCATCATCTGGACACCGTCTACAACTACGGGCTGCAGCGTTGGCGTCGAGGTGAGATCACCGACGACGCGTTGATCGCCCAACTCGAAGCGACAGCGGCCTTCCACCCCGGCGATTCCGGCCAACTTGCCGTGGCGTGTGTGCACTTCGAGCGCGGCGACACCGCAGCGGCCGCCCGGCTGATCTCGGCAACGCGCAGGCTCATGCCGGACGAGGCGGAGGCGGCAGCGGCAGGCGCGGTGTTGGACGGCGCACATATCCGAGGCGACATTTGTGCGCTTGCCGGCCACGCTGACGTGGTTGAGTCGGTCGCATTGAGCGCCGACGGTCGAGTCGCCCTTACCGGCAGCCACGATGGAACGGCACGACTGTGGGACACCACGACGGGTGAGTGTCTGCACGTCCTCACCGGTCACGTGTACCGCGTTCAGTTCGTGGCGCTGAGCGGCGACGGCAGCGTCGCGGTCACCGTGGGTTTTGCCGACGCGCGCATTTGGGACGTCGCCAGTGGACATTGCCGGCATGTTCTGGACATCCTCGATCACGGTGGCGCTTTCGCGGTGGCTCTTGACTACGACGGCCGAATCGCGATCACCGGGAGTGGCGGTGAAACCGCACGGATCTGGGACACCGCCTCCGGGGCCTGCCGCCAGGTTCTGGCGCACGAAGTAGACGGCGCCCGCTTCGCTCGCGACGTCTACTCGGTGGCACTCAGCGGTGACGGCCGCATCGCGATGACGGCGTCCCGCGACGGCACCGCGCGGATCTGGGACGCCGCTTCCGGGCGATGCGTGCAGGTGATAGTCGGGGCCGATCACTGGGTCCTGTCGGTTGCGTTCAGTGGCGCCGAGACCGGCGAAAACCCCTCCGGCAACCAAGATTTCGCCCGGGCCGTCGCGGTGAGCGCGGACGGCCGTGTCGCCGTCACCAACAGCCTGGATTATGACGACTCGGCGCGGATCTGGGACACCGCCAGCGGACGGTGTCTGCACAGCCTGGGTGGCGGAACCGACGGCGTGTGGTCGGTGGCCATCAGTGGCGACGGTCGCACCGCCCTGACCGGCAACGGTCAGGTATGGGACGTAGCCGTTGGGCGCCCGCTGCGCAGGCTGATAGGGCACACCGCACGGGTTAAATCGCTGGCACTCAGCGACGACGGCCGCACCGCACTCACGAACGCTGAAGATCACACGGCCCGGATCTGGCACGTCCCGGCGGGAAGGTGTTTGCACACTTTGCATTTCGACGGTGAGGCGATGTCAGTGGCGCTGAGCGGAGACGGCGGCGTCGCCGTCGCCGGATGCGCGGACGGGACGGCCCGTCTGTTGCATATCCGCGCCGTTGACCCGCACCAACCCGCCGCGGCCCGAAGCGAAGATGCATCCTCGTGGGCCATGCTTCCGCAAGCACCGTGGAGATATGTACGGCCGGCGTCGGCCACCGCGCTCGATGAAGCGGCTGCCTCCGTCGATGCCGCGGTAAGTGCCGCGACACGGCATCTCGACGCGGGACGGCCCGCTGCCGCCGCGGCCCAGGTGCGGCTGGCCCGCGGGACCAAGGGCTACGAACGCGATGGGCGCCTCGTCGCACTGTGGCGTCGAGTGGGCCGCTTTGGTCGCCGCACGAATCTCATCGGGGCCTGGCTTGAGTGCGACCTGCCCGGTTCGGGGGTCTTAAGTCAGGACGGGCGCACCGCCCTGATCAATTCACAGGATGGAACTCAGGTGTGGGACATTGCCGCCCGCCAGTGCCGCGAGGTTCTTCCCACCAGCGCAGCAAGAATGAACGCGATGAAGCTGAGCGGTGACGGCCGTATCGCGATCATCGGCGAATCGGAAGGCGCCGCCCGGATCTGGGACACCACGTGCGGTGCATGCATGCACACCTTGATCGGCCACGACGGGACGGTGGGATCGGTTGCGCTGAGCGGTGATGCGGGCACTGTCATCACGGGGAGCGTCGATGAGACCGCGCGGATCTGGGATGTGAACAGCGGCGAATGCCGCCGTGTTCTTTTGACTCCGACTCACGACACGGTCGAAGTTGCGCTGAGCGACAGCGGTGAATACGCAGTTACGGGCGGGATGTCCGACGGCGTTCGGATATGGGACACGGGAACCGGGCGGCTGCGCCACAGGTTCAACGCGCGATGGATACCCGGTGCAATCTTCAGCGCCGATGGTCATTGGTTGATAGCGACGGGTGAGGACGGCCAAGGACATTCAAGGACCGCCGGTATCTACGATGTGGACACCGGGGAGTGCAACCAGACTCTGTCCGGACACACCAAAAACATCTGGTCGGTTGCGATCAGCGCGGACGGGCGATTAGCTCTCACGGCCAGCCATGACCACACCGCCCGGATCTGGGACGCCCGCTCTGGCGAGTGTCTGCACGTCCTGTCCGGGCATCGCGGCGAGCTGTGGTCGGCCGCTTTGAGTGGCGATGGGCGCCACGCGTTGACCGGCAGCGATGACCGGACAGCCAGGATCTGGGACACCTCAAGCGGACGTTGCCTGCACGTCCTCACGGGTCACGCCGGTCCCGTTCACGGCGTTGCGATGAGCCGGGACGCAGCCACCATGCTCACCAGAGAGCGCGTCTGGCACCTCGACTGGGAGTACGAATTTCCGGAATCCCGTAACTGGGACGAGGCCGCCAGGCCATTCCTGGCGGCTTTTCTACGCCGACATCCGGCCCCGCAGTTGTTGATTCGCAAGCAGGTCGATGACCTTGTCGAAGTGCTACGTGATGTCGGGCTCGGCTGGCTGAGACCCGCTGGTATTGAAAGTCAGCTGCACAAGATGGCCTCGGAGCACCCGGGCGCCTAACTCCGAGCGATATCATCGCCACCGTTTTGTACGATTCGCTCAAGGTGCGCGACGACCCGGTCGAACTCGGCGTCGTCGTCGATCAAGCGGAACACCGCGTCGTTGCCGCCTTCGACGATTCGCATGATGACCAGTAGGCCGTCGTCGTCGGGATCTTCGGAAATCCGGTTGAGCACCGCGTACTCACCGCCCTCGAAGTCGAACACGTCCAGAATCTGACAGGTGTAGGAAGATCCGTCTTCCGACTGTAGGGTGATCTGGGCTTCCGACAGATCTGCGCGCGAATCGCGTTGCGGCGCGAGGGATATAGCGGCAGGAGCTGGGTCGCCGAGGACGTCGAGCAGCACCGCGACGGTGTTGCTCACCGGAGCCAGGCGCCCTTCCCATTTGTGCGATGCGCACAGGTCGATCGCGACCAGCACCGGGCCTTCCTGCGGTTGTTCCTGCGGATTGGGTATCTCCAGCACCAGCACTCCGTTGTCGGGCAATGAAACAGGCTGGGCGGAAACGCGTGTCGATGCGACGAAAGTGAAGGTCATGCGCAACATGAGATCGCCGGACACGGGCACAGGGCAGTCGACGAACACGATCCCCGCTGTGCCCTCGGATGATAGGGCCCCCGACGCGACCATCAGCCCGCTGAGACGGGCGATGTGGGCCCGGCCTCCGTCATCGAGCGCGCCGGTCGCGGTAAGCCGCACGTTGTCCGACGTCAGTCCGGCGACGGCCGCCTGCTCAGCCGTTATGGGGTAAGCGAACAAACCACCCGCACCACTCGTGACAAAGTAGGCCGTGTCGATTTTGCTGAGTCCTCTTGCGAGCAGGAGCGTGAAATGGTTGCCGCGCTGCAGGATACGGTCAATCGCCTCCGACACCGCAGTCACTCTTTCGGGGCCACCGCTGATCGCCGACTCACACCACCGGGTCGCGGCCTTGCGCAGCTCGTCCGGTCGCACGGTTCGGCTCGTGCGGGCCACGTCGACCATCACGGCGCGCGTGTCGCTTACGACCGAAAAGCGCGGATTGTTCGGCTCGCCGGTCATCACCGCGAGATCGACGAACATCAGCACCGGGCCTTCGAACCACCCGCCCTGCGCCAGCGGCTCTAGCGTCATGCGCGCCACGCCGTCGGCCGACACCTCGAGCGGAGGGGACACCTGCATGGAGATTCCGTCGAGGACATAGCCCACCCGGAGTCGTACCGCCTCCGGGACGCGGCCAGAAAGCTTGGCGGTCAGGGCGATCGGCGCATCGGCGCTCACCGGCGCCCCGTCGTTGATGGTCAGGTGTTCGATGGTCGCGTCGGGCGGGGACTGCCGGATGGTTGGTAACGGCTGACCCCGGCCCGCGATGGAAAATGCGCCGGATTCGATGTCCAGTTGCCGGGCCTGCTCATCCGAGAGCTCGAAGGAGTGGAATTCGTCCAGCCAGCTGGCCGCGAACATCGGACGCCCGGTTTTGGACGCGCCGCCCGACATCTTCGCGATCAGCACCCACGACCTCGACTGCAGGTCGGCCACCGCGCGGGCGAGGCCGGCATGGCCGCGGTCGTCACCCTCGTTCAAATTGTTTGCTGCCCAGGCCATCACCGCGTCATGCACCGATGTCCGCGGATCCCCGGCGCCCAGCGCAGCGGGCCGAATATCGAGCAGTGCGCTCAAGGTGTTGCTCACGACCGTGAAGCGCAGATCCGGCGGCTCGCCGTCGACCATCACCAGATCTACGAATATCGGCACCGGGCCTTCGGTCCAGCCGTCGCCGGTGAGAGGCGGTAAATCCTTGCGTAGCAAGCCGTCCGCTGCGATCGTGGCGATCGGGGGCGAGAGCGCGATGTTCGCGGCACCGACCACGTAGCCGATCCGCAGCCTTGTATCGGCGGGCAATTGGTCGATCGCGTCGCAGCGCACTTGCACGGTGATCGGGACATTGCTAGGCAGCGGGCCGCCATCGTCGAAGCGGAGATCGTCGATGCGCACGGTCGGCGGAAACAGCCGGATGTCACCGCGGGGCTGGCCGCAGATTCCCTGAATGCTGACCGAACCGGGCTCGATGTCGAGCTGACGCGTCTGTTCGCTGGTCAGCTCGAAAGCGTGGAAGTCATCGAGCCAGCTGACCCCGTACATCGGGCGACCCGTCTTCGACTGGCCGGCCGACAACTCGAGTTTGAGTTCGCAGGACAGCGACTGCACCCTTGCGATCGCGTCGCCGAAGTTCGCGTGGTCGGGATCGTTGCCGCCCTCCA
Source organism: uncultured Actinomycetota bacterium (assembly GCA_963735655.1). Lineage (GTDB taxonomy): Bacteria > Actinomycetota > Actinomycetes > Mycobacteriales > Mycobacteriaceae > Mycobacterium. The sequence goes on along the minus strand of CAVTLW010000018.1, from coordinate 24,624 downwards.
TATTCAGCACGGCCCAACGCATCACTGCGTCGTGTACCGCCGATCTCGGGTCTGCGGGTGGCACGGTGTCGAACCGCTGCAATCCGGCTTCGGGCCTCTGCGGCCCAACGTTCGTCGTCGAATTCCAGCACCTGCTGGTAGGCCCGGGCGGCGCCGATGACGTCGCCGTGTTCAGCCAGCATGTCACCCAATGCCATTGCCGCCCTGGGCGATTGCTCGGCATGCCGATACTCGATGGCCTGTCGGTAAGCGTCGGCCGCCGATTCATGATCGTCCTGGCGAGCCAACGCGGAACCCAAGTTGCGTGCCGCCAATGCCGCGTTGCCGGTGTGCTGCGACTGCAGGGCCCGTCGATACATCTCGGCCGCCCCGACATGGTCGCCCTGTGCGGCGAGTAAGGCCCCGATATTGATCGCGCACATGGGGCGATAGGACGTGTCGTCATTGTCGAGCCCACGCCGGTAGGCGGCCTGCGCTGCCTCGGGATCGCCTTGGGAATCCAGCAGTTCACCGAGACGAAATGCCGCTTCTGCCGAGTACTCGGCCGCGGCGAATCGCAACGCCTCCTGGTAAGCGGTGATCGCGCCCTCGGCGTCGCCTCGCGCCTGCAGCAGTTGGCCAAGGTTGAGGGCCGCCTTCGGCGACTGTTGCGGATGCGCGCAGCCGATCGCCCCCCGATACGCCCACACGGCACCGTTGACGTCGCCTTGGCGCGCCGAGGACGATTCCCAGGTTGCACGCCGCCATTGCCGAGAAGTCGCTGTGGCGGGAATCCATTGCCTCCCGGTACATCTCGGCGGCCCCGGCTAGTTCGCCCGCGGCTTTCTGCAACAGCACGCCCGCGTCCAGCGCGCACATCTGGCGGTAGCGCGAGTCGGCGAATTCCAGCGCGCGCCGGTAGACCGAGATCGCGCCGTCAGCGTCGCCGCTTTCCTTGATCAAACCGCCGAGCCGGTAGGCCGCCTCTGCTGACCACTGGTCGTCCGCGGCTGCGATCACATCCTCGTAGGCGGCCATCGCGGCAGCGGTGTCACCGTCGCCTTCGAGCTGGCGTGCCCGCGCCAATGTGGCAGACAGGTCGACCGGGGCCGCCGACTCGGGTCGCCGTGCGGCGAGGACGGCACCCTCGATGGGGCAGATCGACAGACAGATGCCGCAGTTCGTGCACGCGGCGGGATCGATCACGGAGAAGCTCGTGCCCTTGGCGTTCGTGCCGTGACCCTTGCTGATGCAGTCGGCCGGGCAGCTCGGGATGCAGTCGTGCAGGCCTTCGCAAACGTCGGCGACGATGGTGTAGGACATTGCTGGCCTCCTCGAGGCTTGGTTGGCGATCACAGTCCGGACGTGCGAGGCACATGGTGGCGTCTTCGCGGCTGAGCGGGCAGGCCCCCGGTAGCATCTGCACTCCGGCTCGCACCGTGCGCAGGGCGACAAAGACCATAAGATCTCCTTGGCGTTAGGAGTGTCCGCTCACCCAGTTTCCGCGCAATCTTTGGAAAATTCTTGGCGGACCTGCATGCGCGGGCGTTGGCTCGCTTCGACCAGGATCGGACGATGACCTCAAGAGATTCTCAGGACGACGACGGAGGTCCGCAGGCGCCGGGCCGCGCCGGATTACCGGTGGGCCCTGCGGGCCTTGCGCTTGATACCGACACCGCCCCATAGCGAGAACCCGCGGATCTTCACCGTGGGTGCGCCCGGGGTGCCCTCGCCTAGCACCTCGTGGTCGAACCCACCCATCACGCCGTGGCCGTGGATTTCGACGTTGACTTCGGGCGGCAGCAGGATGGTCTGCACGCCCATGATCGAGTACGCGCGGATGTCGACTTCGGTAGAGGTGAAGTCGGCGTAGCGCAGATCGAGCACCCCGCTGCCCCAGAGGGTGAACGTCGTCAGCTTCTTGGGCACGTTCCAGCGACCGCGCCGCTCGAACCCGCTCATCAGAGCCAGCAGCAGGGTGGACGGCGCCGGATTGGTGTTGCCGCCCCGCCGGGGATTGACCGGTGAACCCGGCAGGTCGGCTCGAAGCCGATCCAGTTCCTGGTAGGTCGTCGCCGCATAGGCCCTGGTCAGCCGGTCTTCGTAGTCGCTGAGCTCCAAACGGCCCTGCTCTGCGGCGTAGGCCAGCAACTGCGCAGTCTGGATGCGGTCGGTGTCGGCGGCACGTGACGACTGGTCACGCGCATCCTTCGCACCACGCTGCGCCGAGTTGCTCATCATCCACGAGCGTACGACGTAAAGATTTGGCCGCAAAAGAGTGCGTGACGGTGCAAGGGGATATTGCCTAAACTGCAACCTTCGCCCCGCGGCAGGGCCTGACCGAATGACTACCGGTCACCCGATGCCCAGTTGGGCGCACGCTTCTCCAGGAAGGCAAGCATGCCTTCGTGGGCTTCGTCGGAGACGAACAGCCGCGCCGACTCCTCGGCGAGCCGTTCGGCGTCGCGGTCGAATCCTTCCAGCACGGCGGCGGTGGTGAGCGCCTTCGAGGCCGCAAGGCCCTGCGGTGAACCCTTGCCGATGTCGGCGACCAGCGAGGCCACCGCGGCGTCGACGTCCTCGACCGCCATCGTGATCAATCCGATCGCCGCGGCCTCACCGGCGTCGAACTTCTCCCCGGTGAGGTAATAGCGCGCGGCGGCGCGCGCCGACATCTTCGGCAGCAAGGTCAACGAGATGATCGCCGGGGCGACGCCGATCCGGGCCTCGGTCAGCGCGAAGCTGCTGGCGGGCCCGGCGACCGCGATATCGCACGCACCGACCAAGCCGAACCCGCCGGCCCGGACGTGCCCGTTGATGGCGGCGATCACCGGCCGCGGCGACTCCACGATGGCGCGCATCAGCGCCGCCATTTCCAGCGCCCGTTCCACTGCCATGTCGTGCGGGTCGCCCCCGCTTGCCTGCGAGAGGTCCGCGCCGGCGCAGAAGGTGCCGCCGGTGTGCCCGAGCACCACCACCCGCACCGCAGGGTCCGCCGCCGCATCCCGCAAACCTTGATGCAGTTGGCTGACGAGTCCGCCGGACAGCGCATTGCGGTTGTGCGGCGAGTTCAGCGTCAGCTTGGCGACCGGAGCCTCGCAGGCGTCCGGGCCGGCGTACTCGACGAGCGTTTCCATCAGTAGCTTCGGGGCAGGCCGAGCGATGTCTGCGCGACGAAGTTCAGCACCATCTCGCGGCTGATCGGGGCGATGCGCCCCAGCCGGGCCGAGGCCAGCATGGCGGCGACGCCGTACTCCTTGGTCAGCCCGTTGCCGCCCATGGACTGCACGGCCTGGTCGACCGAGCGTGTCGAGGCCTCGGCCGCAGCGTATTTCGCCATGTTCGCGGCTTCGGCTGCGCGCATGTCGTCGCCGGCGTCATAGAGGGTGGCGGCCTTCTGCATCATCAACTTGGCCAGTTCGACCTCAATGTGGCACTGCGCCAACGGATGTGACAGCCCCTGGTGCGCGCCGATCGGGGTGGACCAGACCTGGCGGGTCTTGACGTAGTCGACGGCCTTGGCCAGCGCGAACCGGCCCATGCCCACCGCGCTGGCCGCGCCCATGATCCGCTCGGGGTTCAGGCCCGCGAAAAGCTGTGCGATGGCGGCGTCTTCGGCCCCGACGAGCGCGTCGTTGGGCAACCGGACGTCGTCGAGGAAGACCTGGAACTGGCGCTCCGGGCTGATCAGCTCCATCTCGATGGGGGTGTAGGTGAAGCCGGGCGCATCGGTGGGCACCACGAACAGTGCCGGGCGCAGCTTGCCGGTCTTCGCCTCTTCGGTGCGGGCCACCACCAGCACCGACTGCGCCTGGTCGATACCGGAGATGTAGACCTTCTGGCCCTTGAGGATCCAGTCACCGCCGTCGCGGCGGGCGGTGGTGGTGATCTTGTGCGAGTTGGATCCGGCGTCCGGCTCGGTGATGGCAAAGGCCATCGTCAGGGTGCCGTCGGCGATGCCCGGGATCCAGCGCTTCTTTTGCTCGTCGGTGCCGAACTTGCTGATGATCGTGCCGTTGATGGCGGGCGATACCACCATCAGCAGCAGCGCGCTACCCGCGGCGGCCATTTCCTCCATCACCAGCGACAGCTCGTACATTCCGGCGCCGCCGCCGCCGTACTCCTCGGGCAGGTTCACCCCCAGGAAGCCGAGTTTTCCTGCCTCAGACCACAACTCGTCGGTGTGCTCGTGAGCGCGTGCCTTCTTCAGGTAGTACTCGCTGCCGTAGTTGGACGCCCACGCGGCCACCGACTTGCGCAGGGCCTGGCGTTCCTCGCTTTCGATGAAGCTGGTGTCGGTCACTGTGGATCTCCTTCTGATTCGACACGGGCCAAGACGGCGCCGACTTCGACTTGTTGACCGGGACTGACGTTGAGCTCAGCGAGCACGCCGTCGGCTGGCGCGGCGATGGTGTGTTCCATCTTCATCGCCTCCAGCCAGATCAGCGGCTGGCCCGCGGTGACCGTGTCACCCGCCTGGGCGCCGACCCGAATCACGTTGCCGGGCATGGGCGCCACCAATGAGCCCTTTTCGAGGGCCGAGCCGGGCTCGGGGAAGCGCGGCAGTGCGACCAGGTGCACGGGGCCGCGAGCTGAGTCGATATAGACGTCTTGACCGTAACTGGCAACCGCAAAGCTGTGGGCGACGCCGTTTTCGGCAAGCACGACGTGGTCCGGGGTGGCCGAAACCAGCTGCACTTGCGCGTCGCCGGGCAGCTGCAATCCGGTTCTGCTGAAGCGGTATTCGACGAGGTACTCGGTGTCCCCGGCGCGGTAGGTCTTCGCCTGATAGCCGGACGTCAGGTTGCGCCAGCCGCTCGGAATCGCACCGAACACCGCAGCGGTCGCGCGGTTGTGCGCGGCGTCGGCCAGCGCGGCGGCGACGGCCGACAGCCGGATCGTCGCGTCGTCGGCCAGTGCTGCGGACAGTTCGGTCAGGCCGTGCGTGTCGAAAAACGCCGTGTCGGTGGCACCGTCGAGAAATGCGGGGTGGCGCAGCACGTTCACCAACAGCTCGCGGTTGGTGCGTACCCCGTGCAGACGGGCGCGGGCCAGCGCGTCGGCCAGCACCAGCGCGGCCTGCCGGCGGGTCGGCGCGTAGCAGATGACCTTGGCCAGCATCGGGTCGTAATGGATCGACACCGTGAACCCGTCGACGATCCCGGAGTCCAGCCGGATCCCGGTGCGCTGGTCCAGCGAGCCGAACTGTGTCCGAACCGCGGGCACGTCGATGGTGTGCACCAGGCCGGCCTGCGGCTGCCAGTCGTGCGCGGGGTCCTCGGCATAGAGCCGGGCCTCGATCGAATGCCCTCGGGCCGCAGGAGGTTCGGGATCAAGGCTGCCGCCGTCGGCGACCGTCAGCTGCAGTTCGACGAGATCGAGCCCGGTGGTCTCCTCGGTGACCGGATGCTCGACCTGCAGCCGGGTGTTCATCTCGAGGAAGAAGAACTCACCGTCATGAGAGTTTGGGTCGGCGAGGAACTCCACCGTCCCGGCGCCGGTGTAGCCGATCGCGCCGGCGGCCAGCCGGGCTGCATCGAACAGCTTGTCGCGCATCCCGGGCACCCGCTCGACCAACGGTGACGGCGCTTCTTCGATGACCTTCTGGTGGCGGCGCTGAATGGAGCATTCCCGCTCGCCGACGGCCCACACCGTGCCGTGGGTGTCGGCCATCACCTGGACCTCGATGTGGTGTCCGGTAGGCAGATAGCGTTCGCAGAACACCGTCGGGTCACCGAACGCCGACTGCGCTTCGCGCTGCGCAGCCGCGACTTCGGCTGGCAGCGCTGACAACTCGCGCACCACCCGCATGCCGCGGCCACCGCCACCGGCAGAAGCTTTGACCAGAACCGGCAGCTGCGCCTCGGTCACGGTGTCGGGGTCGAGCTCGTCGAGCACCGGGACCCCGGCGGACGCCATCAGCTTCTTGGATTCGATCTTGGAGCCCATCGCCCGGACCGAGTCCACGGGTGGCCCGACCCAGGTCAGGCCCGCGTTCTGCACGGCGGCGGCGAACTCGGCGTTCTCCGAGAGGAATCCGTAGCCGGGGTGCACCGCGTCGGCGCCGGCAGCCCGCGCGGCCGCGATCAGGGCCTCGGCGTTGAGATAGTCGTTGGTCTTCGGCAGCCGCACCCGGGCATCGGCCTCGGCCACATGCGGCGCTCCGGCGTCCGGGTCGGTGTACACCGCGACGGTGCCCAGACCCAGCCGGCGGCAGGTGGCGAACACCCGCCGGGCGATCTCGCCGCGATTGGCTACCAGTACTCGAGTGATCGGCATTTGCATCACATCCGGAAGACGCCGAAGTTCGACGTTCCCTTGATCGGGCCATTGGCGATGGCGGACAAACACATTCCCAACACGGTGCGGGTATCGCGGGGGTCGATCACGCCGTCGTCGTAGAGCATCCCGGACAGGACCATCGGCAGTGACTCGGCTTCGATCTGGCCCTCGACGGCGGCGCGCATCGCCGCGTCGGCGGCTTCGTCGACCTGCTGCCCACGCGCCTCGGCGGCGGCCCGGGCCACGATCGACAGCACACCCGAGAGCTGGGCCCCGCCCATCACCGCGGATTTGGCGCTGGGCCAAGCGAACAGGAACCGGGGGTCATAGGCGCGTCCGCACATGCCGTAGTGGCCGGCGCCGTAGGACGCGCCGATCAGCAGCGAGATGTGCGGGACGGTCGAGTTGGACACGGCGTTGATCATCATCGACCCGTGCTTGATCATCCCGCCTTCCTCGTAGTCCTTGCCCACCATGTAGCCAGTGGTGTTGTGCAGGAACAACAGTGGCGTGTCGGAGCGATTGGCCAGCTGAATGAACTGGGTGGCCTTCTGCGACTCCTCGCTGAACAGCACGCCGCGCGCGTTGGCCAGGATGCCGATCGGATAGCCGTGCACCCGGGCCCAGCCGGTCACCAGTGATGAGCCGTAAAGTCCTTTGAACTCGTCGAATTCGGAGCCGTCGACGATGCGGGCGATCACTTCCCGCGGGTCGAACGGGATACGCAGGTCCGCGGGCACGATGCCGATCAGCTCCTCGGAGTCGAACAGCGGCTCTATCACCGGCTTGGGCTTCGGCCCCAACTTCTGCCAGTTCAGCCGGGCGACAATGCGACGTCCGATCCGTATTGCGTCGAGCTCGTCAACGGCGAAGTAGTCGGCCAAACCCGATATGCGGGCGTGCATTTCGGCGCCGCCCAGCGATTCGTCGTCGGACTCCTCCCCGGTGGCCATCTTCACCAAGGGGGGACCGGCCAGGAAGACCTTGGAGCGTTCCTTGATCATCACCACGTGGTCGGACATCCCGGGGATGTAGGCGCCGCCGGCGGTGGAGTTGCCGAAGACCAGGGCGATGGTGGGGATCCCGGCCGCCGACAGCCGGGTCAGGTCCCGGAACATCTGCCCGCCGGGGACGAAGATCTCCTTCTGGGTGGGCAGGTCCGCGCCGCCGGATTCCACCAGCGAAATGACCGGCAGCCGGTTTTGGAAGGCGATCTGGTTGGCCCGCAATATCTTCCGCAGCGTCCACGGGTTGCTGGTGCCGCCTTTGACCGTCGGGTCGTTGGCGACGATCAGGCATTCCACGCCGCTGACCGCACCGATGCCGACGACGGTGCTGGCGCCGATCTGGAAAGCGCTGCCGTACGCCGCGAGCGGGCTCAGCTCCAGAAACGGGGAGTCCGGGTCGACGAGCAACTCGATGCGCTCCCGGGCGGTCAGTTTGCCGCGGGCGTGGTGGCGTTCGACATACTTAGGCCCCCCGCCCCCAAGCGCTTTGGCGAGTTCCCCCGCGATTTCGTCGAGCCGTGAGGTCGCCGCCTCAGCGGCGGCCGTGTAGGCGTCGGCCTTAGGGTCGAGCGTGGACTTCAGCACGGTCATGATTGGTACCCCAGGAGTTTGGCCGCCAGTGCGGTCATGATCTCGGTGGTTCCGCCACCGATGCCCAGGATTCGCATGTCCCGGTACTGTCGCTCGATTTCGGATTCGGCCATATAGCCCATGCCGCCGAACAATTGGACGCCTTGGTTGGCCACCCATTCGCCGGCCTCGACGGCGGTGTTCTTGGCGAAGCACACCTCCGCGATCAGGTTGGTCTCACCGGCCAATTGGCGCTCGACCACGCTGCGCGTATAGACCCGGGCCACGTCGATGCGGCGGGCCATGTCGGTCAGCGTGTTCTGCACGGATTGCCGCGAAATCAGCGGGCGGCCGAAGGTCTCCCGGTCGCGGCACCACTGAGCGGTGATGTCCAGGCAGCGCTGCGCGCTCGAATAGGCCTGTGCGGCAAGGCCGATGCGCTCGGAGACGAAGGCCTGGGCGATCTGGGCGAACCCGGTGTTCTCGGCGCCGACGAGATTGGCCGCCGGCACGTGAGCGTCGACATAGGACAGCTCGGCGGTATCCGAGGATCGCCAGCCCATCTTGTCCAGCTTGCGGGTCACCTCAAAGCCAGGCGTGCCCTTGTCGACCAGCAGCAGCGAAACCCCTGCCGCACCAGGGCCGCCGGTGCGCACCGCGGTGACGACGTAGTCGGCGCGGACGCCGGAGGTGATGTAGGTCTTGGCGCCGTTGACGACGTAATGATCGCCGTCCCGGACGGCAGTGGTTCGCAGGTGCCCGACGTCCGATCCGCCACCAGGCTCGGTGATGGCCAGCGAGCCGATCTTCTCGCCGGCCAGCGTCGGGCGCACATAGGTCTCGATCAGCCGCTCATCACCCGAGGCGATCATGTGCGGAACCGCGATGCCGCAGGTGAACAGCGACGCGAAAACCCCGCCCGGCGCGCCGGCCTGATGCATTTCTTCGCAGATGATCACCGCGTCGGCACCGTCGCCGCCACCGCCGCCGGCCGACTCGGGCAAGCCCGCACCCAGCAGTCCGGCCGCCCCGGCGCGCCGGTGCAAGTCGCGGGGCAAGTCGCCGGTGCGCTCCCACTCGTCGATATTGGGCAGGATCTCGCGTTCGGCGAACGAGCGCACCGTCTTTCGCAGTTGTTCGCGCTCGGGCGTGGTCCAAAGATTCATAAAAGACTTTCCGGAATGTCGACGTGGCGGCTGCGCAGCCATTCTCCCAGCCCCTTGGCCTGTGGATCGAAGCGTGCCTGGTAGGCGACGCCCTGCCCGAGGATCCCTTCGATGACGAAGTTCACCGCCCGCAGGTTGGGCAGCACATGGCGGGTGACGGTGAGCTCGGCGGTCTCGGGCAACAGTTCCTTGAGCAGGTCGACGGTCAACGTATTGGCCAGCCAGCGCCACTGCTCGTCGGTGCGCACCCAGACCCCGACGTTGGCCGATCCGCCCTTGTCGCCGCTGCGGGCGCCGGCGATCAGGCCCAGCGGCGCCCGCCGGGTCGGACCGGCCGGCAAAGGCTCCGGCAGCGGTGCGGGATCCGCCGGCGCCAGTTCCAAAGTCTCTGTCGCGCAAGGAATCGCGGTGCGGTTGCCGTCGGGGTGTACCGCGACGTGCGGCACCAGACCGGCGTCGACGTAGCCGGGGCTGTAGACGCCGTACACCTGCCCGTCGCCGGGCGGGGCGGTCGAGGTAAAGCCCGGATAGCTGGCCAGCGCCAATTCGACTGCCGCCGAGGAGAATTGGCGTCCCACGTTGGCCGGGTCGGGATCGCGGACCACACAGCTCAACAAGGCGCTGGCGGCTTCTTCGGTGTCGGCGTCGGGGTGGTCGGTGCGGGCCAGGGTCCACTGCATCTCGGCGGGCTTGACGGTCAAGCTGGATTCCAGCTGACGCCGCACCAACTCGGCCTTGGCCTCGATGTTGAGGCCGGTCAGCACAAACGTCATGGCGTTGCGGAATCCGCCGATGCTGTTCAGCGACACCTTGAGCGTGGGCGGCGGGGGCTCGCCGATCACACCGCTGATGCGCACCCGGTCAGGGCCGTCATCGGACAGCTCGATGCTGTCCATGCGTGCGGTCACGTCGGGGTTGGCATACCGGGCGCCGGTGATCTCGTAGAGCAGCTGCGCGGTGACCGTGTCGATGCTGACCAGGCCGCCGGTGCCGGGGTGTTTGGTGATCACCGAGGAGCCATCGGCGTTGACCTCGGCCAACGGAAAGCCGGCGTAGGTCAGGTCCGGAATCTCGGTGAAGAAGGAGAAGTTGCCGCCGGTGGCCTGCACACCGCATTCGATGACGTGGCCGGCCACGACGGCGCCGGCGAGCTGGTGGTAGTCGGTACGGCCCCAGCCGAAGTGCGCGGCAGCGGACCCGACGATCACCGACGCGTCGGTGACCCGCCCGGTGACAACGACGTCGGCGCCGTTGTTGAGGCAGTCGACGATGCCCCACGCGCCCAGGTAGGCGTTGGCCGTCAGCGGCGTGCCCAGGCCCAGTTCGGCGGCGCGGGACTGCAGGTCGTCGCCCTCGACGTGGGCGATCCGCGCCGGGATGCCCACGCGCTCGGCCAGGGCCCGAACCGCGTCGGCCAGCCCGGCGGGGTTCAGGCCGCCCGCGTTGGTGACGATGCGGACCCCGCGGTCGTGGGCCAGCCCCAGGCAGTCCTCGAGCTGGGTCAGGAAGGTCTTGGCGTAGCCGCGGTCCGGGTTCTTCATGCGGTCGCGGCCGAGGATCAGCATGGTCAGCTCGGCCAGGTAGTCGCCGGTGACGTAGTCCAGTTCGCCGCCGGTGAGCATTTCGCGCATGGCTGACAGGCGGTCTCCGTAGAAACCGGAGCAGTTCGCGATACGCACGGCACCTGAACGAGGGGCCATGCGGGTTCTCCCTTCGTTGGGATTGCTTATGGTCCGGCCGACCAACTCAGCCAACGGCCAACCAACCGGTAGGTCAGCATAGCCCGGCGGCCTATTTTGGCGGCCAGCAGGTCACCGACTATCCTTGAGGGCAATCGTCGCCGTTCGGCTGACCGGCGAAACCCCCTAATCGAGGAGCAGGGCCCGACCATGGCCGTACCCAAGCGCAGGATGTCGCGCTCGAATACCCGAAGCCGGCGCTCGCAGTGGAAGGCCACCCCGACCGAGCTCGTCAGCGTCAACCATGCAGGTCACAAGCACAAAGTGCCCCGCCGGTTGCTCAAGGCCGCTCGCCTCGGTCTGATCGATCTCGACCGCCGCTAGTCGCGGGGACGCGCTTCTAGTCACTGCTGCCACATCAGTCTCTGCGCGCGTCGGCACACGGTTTGCCCACCTTCGAGCGACAAGTCGCTGGTAGGTGGGCAAAAGCAGCATCGCTCCCGCGAGGGGCCACTGTGGCGGATGCGACGAGACTCAGCGGCGCGCCTCTCAGGTCAGTCTCAGGCGCCCGTACTTAACTGGTGTCCGTGCGAATACTTGTCGTCGATGACGATCGCGCGGTGCGCGAGTCGCTGCGCAGGTCGCTGTCCTTCAATGGCTACTCGGTCGACTTGGCCCACGACGGGGTCGAGGCGCTGGAAATGATTGCCAGCGACCGGCCCGACGGCCTCGTCCTGGACGTGATGATGCCGCGTCTGGACGGCTTGGAAGTGTGCCGGCAGCTACGCAGCACCGGCGACGACCTGCCCATCCTGGTACTGACCGCCCGCGACTCGGTCTCCGAGCGGGTCGCCGGCCTGGATGCCGGCGCCGACGACTATCTGCCCAAGCCGTTTGCCCTCGAAGAGCTGCTGGCCCGTATGCGGGCGCTGCTGCGCCGCACCAAGCCCGAAGACGCCGCCGAGTCGGTGGCAATGCACTTCTCCGACCTGTCCCTGGACCCGGTGACCCGTGAAGTCACCCGCGGGCAACGCCGGATCAGCCTGACCCGCACCGAATTCGCGTTGCTGGAGATGCTGATCGCCAACCCGCGGCGGGTGCTCACCCGTAGCCGGATCCTCGAAGAGGTATGGGGATTCGACTTTCCGACCTCCGGCAACGCGCTGGAGGTCTACGTCGGGTATCTGCGTCGCAAGACTGAGGCCGACGGCGAGCTGCGGCTGATCCACACCGTGCGCGGCGTGGGTTACGTGCTGCGCGAAACTCCGCCCTGATGATCTGGTCGCATCGGCGCGTCCGTGCTGGGCGCCCTCCGCTGCGGGCCACCAGCTCGTTGTCTCTGCGGTGGCGGGTGATGCTGCTGGCCATGTCGATGGTGGCCATGGTGGTCGTGCTGATGTCCTTCGCGGTCTATGCGGTGATCTCGGCCGCGCTGTACAGCGACATCGATCAGCAATTGCAGAGCCGGGCGCAGCTACTGATCGCCAGTGGTTCGCTGGCCGCCGACCCCGGCAAGGCCATTGAGGGCACTGCCTATTCGGATGTCAACGCGATGCTGGTGAACCCGGGTCACTCGATCTACACCGCCAACCAGCCGGGCCAGACGCTGCCGGTGGGTTCGTCGGAAAAGGCCGTCATTCGCGGAGAGCTGTTCATGTCGCGCCGCACCGCGTCGAATCAGCGCATCCTTGCCATCCATCTGCCCAGCGGAAGCTCCCTTTTGATCTCCAAGAGTCTGGCCCCCACCCAGGCTGTGATGACCAAACTGCGCTGGGTGCTGCTGCTTGTCGGCGGTATCGGTGTGGCGATCGCCGCCGTGGCCGGGGGGATGGTCACCCGGGCCGGACTGCGCCCGGTGGCCCGTCTCACCGAGGCCGCTGAACGGGTGGCGCGCACCGACGACCTGCGGCCCATTCCGGTCTTCGGCAGCGACGAATTGGCCAGGCTCACCGAGGCTTTCAACTTGATGCTGCGCGCGCTGGCCGAGTCCCGCGAACGGCAGGCCCGGCTGGTCACCGACGCCGGACACGAATTGCGCACCCCGCTGACATCGCTGCGCACCAATGTCGAGCTGCTGATGGCGTCGATGGAACCCGGGGCGCCGCGGCTACCCGAACAGGAGATGGTCGATCTGCGGGCCGATGTGCTGGCGCAGATCGAGGAATTGTCCACGCTGGTAGGCGATTTGGTGGACCTCACCCGCGACGACGCCGGCGCGGTGGTGCACGAGCCGGTCGACATGTCCGAGGTCGTCGACCGCAGCCTCGAGCGAGTCAGGCGGCGTCGCAACGACATCCACTTCGACGTTCAGGTGATGCCGTGGCAGGTCTACGGCGACTCGGCCGGGTTGTCGCGCGCGGTGCTGAACCTGATGGACAACGCGGCAAAGTGGAGTCCGCCGGGTGGCCATGTCGGTGTGACGATGCGCCAGCTCGATCCCTCGCACGCGGAGCTGGTGGTTTCCGACCACGGTCCCGGCATTCCACCGCAAGATCGCGGCCTGGTGTTCGAGCGCTTCTATCGGTCGGCGGCGGCGCGGGCGATGACGGGATCGGGGTTGGGCCTGGCGATCGTCCAGCAGGTGGTGCTCAACCACGGTGGATCCCTGCGGGTGGAAGACACCGTGCCGGGTGGACAGCCGCCGGGAACGTCGATTTACGTGCTCCTACCGGGGCGCGCGATGCCGATTGCGGGACGCGCGGGAGACATCGGCGAAGATCAGACGAACTCTCGGGGTCCGGCGAACGTTATCTCAGTGGATTCTCAGTCCGCGCAGGCAAGGTAGTTGCAGTTAGTGTTAAGCCAAGTCCGTGCGAGTCCCGCATGGCCAAAGCTTTCAATAAGTCCCCTGAAGTAGAGGAAGAGCGACCAAGCGACATGACGAATCACCCGAGGTATTCGCCACCGCCGCAGCAGCCCGGATACGGCGGCGCGCCCAATCAGCCCGCGCCCCCCGCGTATGCGCAGGGCCGGCAAGCGTACAACCAGCAATTCGACTGGCGCTATCAACAGCCCACCCAGCAGTTCCGGCGCGACACGTTCGCGGGCACCGGCCCGGGCCCGCTTCCCGGTGGGACCGGGCAGATCCCGCTGCCCGGGGGCACCGGGCCGGGTCCGATACCCGTAGGCACCGGGACGGGCCCGATACCAGGGATGTATCCGCCGATGGGGCCCCCGCCCCAGATGATGCGCGAAAGACGGCCTCGCGCAGGCATGTTGGCCATTGGCGCGCTGACCATCGCGGTGGTGTCCGCCGGTATCGGCGGTGCGGCGGCGTCGGTGGTGGAGCTCAATCACGTGTCCGGTGGCCCCAACGGCGGCGCCGGCGCGTCGGGAGCGGCGCCCAGCGTTCCGGCCGCGAACATGCCGCCGGGCTCCGTCGAGCAGGTGGCTTCCAAGGTGGTGCCCAGCGTGGTCATGCTCGAGACCGATATGGGGCGTCAGTCCGAGGAGGGCTCCGGCGTGATCCTGTCGGCCGACGGGCTCATCATGACCAACAACCACGTTGTCGCGGCCGCGGCCAAGCCGCCGAGCGGTCCGCCGCCGAAAACGACGGTGACCTTCGCCGACGGCCGGACCGCAACGTTCGTCGTGGTCGCAGCCGATCCCACCAGCGACATCGCCGTGGTTCGCGTGCAGGGTGTCAGCGGCCTGACCCCGATTTCCGTCGGATCCTCGTCGGATCTGCGGGTGGGCCAGCCGGTGGTGGCGATCGGGTCACCGCTGGGCTTGGCGGGAACGGTGACCACCGGGATCGTCAGCGCGCTGAACCGGCCGGTGTCGACGACCGGTGAGTCGGGCAACCAGAACACCGTGCTCGACGCGATTCAAACCGACGCCGCGATCAACCCGGGTAACTCCGGTGGCGCGCTGGTCAACATGAACGGTCAGCTGGTCGGCATCAACTCGGCCATCGCCACCCTGGGTGCCGATTCCGGTGACGCGCAATCCGGCTCGATCGGCCTTGGCTTCGCGATCCCGATCGACCAGGCCAAGCGCATCGCCGACGAGTTGATCAGCACGGGCAAGGCCTCACATGCCTCGCTGGGCGTGCAGGTCACCACTGACAAGGGCGTCCCGGGCGCCAAGGTCGTCGACGTGGTCCAGGGTGGCGCGGCAGCCAACGCCGGGGTCCCCAAGGGCGTCATCGTCACCAAGGTCGACGACCGCTCGATCAACAGTGCCGACGCGTTGGTCGCCTCCGTGCGGTCCAAGGCGCCCGGTGACAAGGTGACGCTGACCTACCAGGATCCCTCCGGTGGCAACCGCACTGTGCAGGTCACGCTCGGTAAGGCGGAACAGTGATGAGAGCCGATGCGCCGCTGTCCGACCTCGGATATACGGTTGCACCCATGGAACAGGGTGCGGAGTTGGTAGTCGGCCGGGCACTTGTCGTCGTCGTCGACGACCGCACCGCACACGGCGACGAGGACCACAGCGGACCGCTGGTCACCGAGCTGCTCACGGAGGCGGGGTTCGTCGTCGACGGCGTGGTGGCGGTGTCGGCTGACGAGGTCGAGATCCGAAACGCGTTGAACACCGCGGTGATCGGCGGTGTGGACCTGGTGGTGTCGGTAGGCGGCACCGGAGTGACGCCGCGCGATGTCACCCCGGAGTCGACGACGGACATTCTGGATCGCGAGATCCTGGGTATCGCCGAAGCGATCCGCGCCTCGGGACTGTCCGCGGGAATCATCGACGCGGGACTCTCACGTGGTCTGGCCGGCGTCTCCGGCAGCACGTTGGTGGTCAACCTGGCCGGCTCCCGTTACGCGGTGCGCGACGGAATGGCGACGCTGAATCCGCTGGCCGCCCAGATCATCGGCCAACTGTCGAGCCTCGAGATCTGAATCCCGCCCCGGCGGGGCGCTATTGCCGGTCGGTCTGCGCTTCGGCGTCCGCGCGCGGGCCGTGCTCCGGAGTGGGTGCCCCGCCGTGCCTGCCCGACGATGAGTCACCGTTGGTTTCGGCGAGCAGGTCGCGGATCTCGGTGAGCAGGACGATCTGAGCGTCGTCGGCCTGCTCCACCTCACCGCGCTTACGCATTGTGTTGTAGGGCAGCACGATCAGGAAGTACACCACCGATGCGATGAGGATGAAGTTGATCGCGGCCGATATCACGACGTTCAAGTCGATGGTCTGACCGCCGCCGATGCTGATCTTCAAGATCCCGACATCGGACTGCTGGTTGACACCCACCCGATTGATCAGCGGCGTGATGATGGCTTCGGTGAACCTGGTGACCAGGGCCGTGAACGCAGTACCGATCACCACCGCGACGGACAAGTCGATGATATTGCCGCGCGACAGAAACTCCTTGAACCCCTTCAGCATTGGAGACGCCCTTTCTCGACTGGACAGAGTTTGCCGTCGCCGGGTGCCGAGCACCGGCCAGGCTCAGTGCAGGGTGAGAGTTACCGTCTGACCCAGCGCCGAGCCTGCCACGGTGTTCGCCACACGAGCCGGCAGCGCAACCAAGACTACGCGGTCGCCCTCGGCGGCCTGGCTCTTTGTCTTGGCCGACACGAGAACCACGATTGCGTCGGTGGCGAGAACGCTGATGACTGAGTGCCCGATTGCCGGCGCCGCAGCCGGGTCGGACGCCGGGGCGGCCAGCACGTCGACGACATCACCGACCCGGACGAGGTCGGTCAGCGCGCTGTCGGCCAGGTGCAGCGGCACGATGCGGGCACCGGGCCCGGCCGTGGACTCGGCCAGCCGGCTGCCCAGCAGGCGGACGTCGGTGATCACCTCGCCGCGCCGCGTCGGGCTGGCCAGCGTCGAACCGACCACGACGGCCAGGTTGGCTTGCGCCCCGTCGGGAAGTGTTGTGGCCAAACGTTTCTCGAGCCGTACGTCGTCGGCGGTCAACGCGGCGCCAGGGTGCAGGTCGCGCGCGGCCACCACCACCTCGGCGTGATCGCCGTCCGGGTTCGACCGCAGCGTCGCGACGCCGGCCAGTAAGACAAGCCCACCAGCGGCTACGCGTCGCGCCAGCACGGTCCGGGTCCAGTCGGGGCGCAGCAACGTCGATATCCGGATCGATATACGGCCCAGCAGGCTTGGATTCAGCGACGGTTCCGCCACGTCGCAAAGGTTAGGCGCTGCGCGACGCCGGCTAGTGCCGGTCGGTCAGCGCCTTGTGGATAACTCTTACTTCGAGGCGCCCGCGGTGGCAGGCGTCGAGCTGCTGCTCGACTTCTCGCTAGAGCTGGACGTCTTGCTGTCGGTCGACGACGAGCTACTCGCTCGAGTCGCTCTTGGCGGGCTCACTCTTCGAGGACTCGGTCGATTCGCTCGATTTCTTGCCCGACTCGCGGCTGTCGGTGCGGTAGAAGCCGCTGCCTTTGAACACCACGCCGACCGAGTTGAACAGCTTGCGCAACCGGCCGGAGCACTTCGTGCAGGTGGTCAGCGTGTCTTCGGTGAAGGCCTGCACAGTGTCGAAACGGTCGCCACATTCGGTGCACGCGTAGCTGTAGGTCGGCACAGATAACCTCCACAGCAAAAGTCAGGACAGTTAGCACTCTATCTAACTAAGTGCTAAAACCGCCACGTGACCTCCATCATTCCCGGCTCGGAAGTGCCAGAACCCCGCGCTTCGGGGTGATCACGTGGGTCATTGGCACGTCGTGCGGCTCCGACGGCAACTCGTCGAGCAACTCCTCATCGCGCACCATCGCGATCAGCTGCCCGTGCAGGTCTACGGAAGGCCAGCGAGCGATCGTAGAAACCACGCGCCCCGGCCCAGCCGCACACCGCGGCGGTCCACCGCCAGCGCCGGGACGAGCACCACGTCGGCCTCGGCCAGCGCTGAGCGCGAAAGCCAGGGTTCGACCGGTTCGAGCAGTCCCCAACGCCCCTGAGTAAGTCCGTCGGACCGGTATTCACCCCAGCGCAGCGGCATCGCAACATCGTCGGCGGAGGTGCGCGCCACCGGCAGCAGCACCCGCCCCGCCCGGCGCAGCAACACATCGAGCATCTCGACCGAACCGGGTTCGGCCCCTACCGGCACGTACGCGCAGACGGTGCTGCCCGTGCTCACCACCTGCTCCAAGTGGTCGCTGAGCTGCCGGGCCTCGGCGGCGCGGACGTCGTCGGCAACGCGGCGCCGGGCCGCCTGCAGCTGTTCCCGCAGCCTGGTTCTTGTCGGTTGCCTTGCTCGTCGACGCCATGTCCTCAACGATGACAGCCCTGCTTGTCGAGCCGATATGCGGACTCGAGCAGACCGAGTGCGCGTTAAGGTGAGAGCGATGTCTCGCCCAGAAGTTCCGATCCCGTTCACGGCGATCGTTCCCGCGGCTGGCCTTGGCACGCGGTTCCTGCCGGCGACCAAGACGGTGCCCAAGGAGTTGTTGCCGGTCGTCGACACCCCGGGCATCGAGCTGGTCGCCGAGGAGGCGGCTGAAGCCGGTGCCGGACGCCTGGTGATCATCACCTCCGAGGGCAAGGACGGTGTCGTCGCGCATTTCGTCGAGGACCTGGTCCTGGAGGGAACCCTCGAGGCCCGCGGGAAGAAAGCCATGTTGGCCAAGGTCCGTCGCGCCCCGGGGCTGATCAAGGTGGAGTCCGTCGTACAGGCCGAGCCGCTCGGGCTGGGACACGCGATCAGCTGCGTAGAGCCCACGCTGATGGCTGACGAGGACGCAGTCATGGTGCTGCTGCCCGATGACTTGGTGCTACCGACCGGCGTGTTGGAGACGATGGCGCAAGGTGCGCGCCGAGCACGGCGGCACCGTGCTGTGTGCCATCGAGGTGACACCCGAGGAGATCAGTGCCTACGGCGTTTTCGACGTCGAGGCAGTGCCCAACGGCGAGAATCCCGATGTGCTGAAGGTCAACGGCATGGTCGAGAAGCCCAAGAGCCGAGACGCGCCGTCGCTGTACGCGGCGGCCGGTCGCTACGTGCTCGACCGTGCCATTTTCGACGCGTTACGCCGGATCGATCGGGGTGCCGGCGGTGAAATGCAGCTCACCGACGCGATCGCGCTACTGATCACCGAGGGCCATCCGGTCCACGTCGTCGTGCATCGCGGATCCCGACACGACCTGGGAAATCCCGGCGGGTACCTCAAGGCTGCGGTTGACTTTGCATTGGATCGTGACGACTATGGCCCCGATTTGCGGCGATGGTTGGTGACGCGGTTGGGCCTGGCCGAGCAATAGCAGGGGAGCCGGGGGACCCGGGCCCTGTTCGCCCGGCTTGGCGCCCGCAAGGGCTTGGGCAGAAAGGCACGCCGTGCGTTCTGTGGAGGAGCAGCAAGCCCGAATATCTGCGGCCGCGGTGGCCCCACGGCCGATACGTGTTGCCATCGCCGAAGCGCAGGGCTTGATGTGCGCCGAAGAAGTGGTGACCGAGCGCCCGATGCCCGGCTTCGATCAGGCCGCGATCGACGGTTACGCGGTCCGCAGCGTCGACGTGCTCGGTGTCGGCGAGCTGGGTCCGGCGCAGCGATGAGGGCGATGAGTCCGACCCCGAGGGCCGCGGCGGCGTGACCCTGCCGGTGATGGGAACCATCGAAGCCGGTACGCGCACGCCCAGCCGGCTGCAGCCCCGCCAGGCGGCCCGCGTGCAGACCGGGGCCCCGCTGCCGACGCTGGCCGACGCGGTCCTGCCGTTGCGGTGGACGGACGGCGGGATGAATCGGGTGCGAGTGCTGCGCGGCGCACCGTCGGGCGCCTACGTGCGGCGCGCCGGCGACGACGTGCAGCCGGGTGATGTCGCCGTACGCGCCGGAACGATCATCGGCGCGGCGCAGGTGGGGCTGCTGGCGGCCGTCGGCCGCGAACGGGTGCTGGTGCACCCGCGTCCGCGGCTGACGGTGATGGCCGTTGGCGGCGAACTGGTCGACATCTCGCGCACCCCGGGCAACGGGCAGGTCTACGACGTCAACTCCTATGCCCTGGCGGCGGCCGGCCGCGATGCCGGCGCCGAGGTCAACCGGGTCGGCATCGTCAGCAACAACCCCAAAGAGCTCGGCGAGGCCGTCGAGGGTCAGATCAATCGGTCCGAGATCGTGGTGATCGCCGGCGGTGTCGGCGGCGCGGCGGCCGAGGCGGTCCGGTCGGTGTTGTCCGAGCTCGGCGAGATGGAGGTCGTCCGCGTCGCCATGCATCCTGGGTCCGTTCAGGGCTTCGGGCAGCTCGGTCGCGACGGCGTTCCGACGTTTCTGCTGCCGGCCAACCCGGTCAGCGCCCTGGTGGTCTTCGAGGTGATGGTTCGGCCGCTGATTCGGTTGTCGCTGGGCAAGCGGCAGCCGATGCGTCGGGTCGTGCAGGCCCGCACGCTGTCGCCGATCACGTCGGTGGCCGGCCGCAAGGGGTATCTGCGCGGCCAGTTGATGCGCGATCAGGACAGCGGTGAATATCTGGTGCAGGCATTGGGCGGCGGTCCGGGCGCGTCGTCGCACCTTTTGGCGACGCTGGCCGAGGCGAACTGTCTGGTCGTGGTTCCCAGCGGCGCCGAGCAGATCCGTACCGGCGAGATCGTCGACGTCGCCTTCCTGGCTCAGCGCGGCTGAGCCCAACCGCGGCCTATTCTCGTGAACTTTTTGCGCACCGGTTCCCGTCATCCGGGTTGGCCGAAAATCGTTGGACCGCTCCGTGTTTCGGCGGGAGTCATCCGGTTGCGGCCGGTGCGGATGCGCGACGGAGCGGAGTGGAGCCGCGCCCGGCTGGCCGACCGGACCTACCTCGAGCCCTGGGAGCCCAGCAGTGACGGCGATTGGGCCGTCCGGCACACGGTTGCCGCATGGCCGGCGATCTGTTCGGGTCTGCGCTCGGAGGCTCGCAAGGGTCGCATGCTGCCGTACGTGATCGAGCTGAACGGCCAGTTCTGCGGTCAGCTCACCATCGGCAACGTCACACATGGGGCGTTGCGGTCCGCGTGGATCGGCTACTGGGTGGAACGCTCGGCGACCGGCCGCGGGGTGGCCACCGGAGCGCTGGCCCTGGGTCTCGACCACTGCTTCGGCCCGGTCATGTTGCATCGCGTCGAGGCCACCGTGCGTCCGGAGAATGCGGCCAGCCGGGCCGTGCTGGCCAAGGCGGGATTCCGCGAAGAGGGTCTGCTGCGCCGCTATCTCGAAGTCGACCGGGCGTGGCGAGACCACCTACTGGTCGCCCTCACCGTCGAAGAGGTGCACGGGTCGGTGGCCTCGTCGCTGGTCCGGGCCGGGCGCGCCAGCTGGCCCTGATCCTTATCCTTCTGCGCCGAGATTGCCGTGACGGCTGCGATCGGTGCCCCAACCGCGACCGTGACGGCAATCTCGATGCCCTCCGAAACGCGCCGCGTTGCGGAAACCGAAATTAAATTGTGGCTAGCGTGACATATGTGGCGTGTGATGCTTGAAAGAGGCAAATTACAGGTGTGTAATTGCCCTGGTCGCAGTGACCCGGCCGCGTTGGCCATAGATGAGGCCTCGCGGGGAGTGGAACCGAAGAGAGCAGGTCATCATGCCAAGCATCCCGCAGTCGTTGTTGTGGATCTCGCTTGTGGTGCTGTGGCTCTTCGTGCTCGTGCCCATGCTGATCAGCAAACGCGATGCGGTGCGACGCACCAGCGATGTGGCCTTAGCGACCAGAGTGCTCAACGGCGGCGCCGGCTCTCGCTTGCTCAAGCGCAGTGGCCCGGCAGCGGGCCATCGCAGCGACCCCGACTGGAAGCCGGAGGAGGAGTGGGAAGACGAGCCGGTCGACGGGGTGTACGCCGACGCTGACCTCGATCAGACCGAGGACCTGCGGCAAGACGTCGAAGACGACGACACCGACGAGGTGCGCAGGCCGCGCCCGGTGGTGGTTGCGGCTGTCCAGGAGGCCGACGATTCCGAGCCCGACTACCTCGACGTCGACGTTGTCGAGGACTCGGGGGCCCTTCCGGTCGGTGCCAGCGCCACGTCGGCCGAGCCGACGCTGCTCGCGGTCGACGGCGGCGCGGCTGTCGCCGAGTTCGACGGCGACGAAACGGCCGGGGACGAGGCGGCCACCGACAGTGAGCCCGAGTCTGAACTGGACGACGACGAATACGAATACGTCGACGATTCATCCGGTTTGGAGCCGGGAGAGGACGACGAGTCCGAGGTTCCCGTCGCACCGGCAGCTTCGCGGCGGCGTCGGTTCGATGATTCGAAGACAGCGGCCGCGGTCAGCGCGCGCAAGTACGTCTTCCGCAAGCGGGTGCTGATGGTGATGGCGGTGATCCTGATCGGCACGGCGACTGCCGCGTTCGAGGTGACGCCGACCGCCTGGTGGGCATGCGGCAGCGCCACCGTCTTCACGCTCTTCTATCTGGCGTACCTCCGCCGGCAGACCCGGATCGAGGAGAAGGTGCGCCGGCGCCGGGCGAAGCGGATGGCACGCGCGCGGCTGGGCGTGGAGAACACGCACGACAGCGAGTACGACGTGGTGCCGTCGCGGCTGCGGCGCCCGGGCGCGGTGGTCCTGGAGATCGACGACGAGGACCCGATCTTCGAGCACCTGGACTTTGGGATGCCGCAGCGTAACTACGGCTGGCCTCGCGATCTGCCACGCGCAGTCGGCCAGTAGTGCTTTTCGGCCGGAGACGCTGAGGCTGGTAGCCTGCTAGCGGTCAGGGGCTATGGCGCAGTTGGTAGCGCGTCTCGTTCGCATCGAGAAGGTCAGGGGTTCGAATCCCCTTAGCTCCACCACAAAAGTCCAGCTCATGGCTACCCTTCGAAGTTACGTCGGGAACAACGTAACAATTGACGTAACATCAGGGGTCATGGCAAGCATCCACGCCCAGAAGAACCGCGCCGGGAACACCTACCGCGTGCTGTGGCGCGAAGACGGTCGCCAACGCTCGCTCACGTTCGAGAACCTGCCTGCTGCAGAGCGTTTTAAGACCCTGCTCGAGGACCACGGGCCGGACGAGGCGCTGCGCGTCATCGAGCTCGACGAGATCGGGCGCCATGTTCCAACCGTCACCGAGTGGCTCACCACTCACATCGACAACCTCACCGGTGTGCAATCGGCGACCCTCACGCGCTACCGCACGTACGTTGCTCGCGACATCGATCCTGTTTTTGGGTCGATGCCCGTCTCGGCGGTTACTGAGGCCACGATCGCGAAATGGGTGAAGCGGCTGGGCGGCAGCGGAAAGACCATCTCGAACAAGCATGGCTTCGTGTCCGGGGCATTCAAAGCTGCGGTGCGTGCTGGAGTGATGGCGTCCAACCCGTGCGAGGGCCGGCGCCTGCCGCAAACCCGTGTCGAGGAGACGGTGTTCCTCACGCCGGGCGAGTTCCGACTGCTGCGCGACCACATCGAGCGCGAGTGCTGGAAGAATCTCGCGACTTGGCTGGTCAGCACCGGCATGCGCTTTTCTGAGGCGACTGCGCTCACCGCGGCCGACATCGATGCCAACGCGAAAACCTGCCGAATCACCAAGGCCTGGAAGTACTCCGGTGACTACCGACCGCAGATCGGTCCGCCGAAGACGAAGAAGTCGGTCCGGACCATCAGCTTGCCGTCCGCGGCGCTGGAGGTCGTTGACCTCACCGCGCCGGGATTCCTGTTCACCAACGGCGCGGGCAATCCCGTTCGCTCCCAGGAGTTCTTTAACGGCGGCTGGAAGCCGGGCCGCGAGCGCGCCCTGGCAGCGGGGCTGACGAAGTCTCCACGGGTGCACGACCTGCGCCATACGTGTGCGTCGTGGATGATCGCCGCCGGCGTCCCGTTGCCGATCATCCAGCAGCATCTGGGGCATGAGTCCATCCAGACGATCATCGGCGTCTACGGTAACCTGGATCGCCGCAGTGCGCAGGTGGCTGCCGACGCGATCGGCTCGGTGCTGAGCTGACCTGCTCACGGTTGATGGCCACAGGACGTGGTGCGTTCGGTGCATGTATTGATGTCGGATAAGACGATCGACAACGTCGCCAGCCAGGTAGTCCTCATGCTCCGGCGCTTCGACAATCCATTGCGCGAGGAGTTATTCAAGCGCCGTGCTGCTGATGGAGTCGTCGGCCGAAGCGACTCTGCCTTGACAGCCCAGACGGCGAGGGCGGGTCGGCCGGCCGTGCCTGGATGCACATCGACTCGATTGCTTCTTCGATCTGGGCTTCGGTCATCGCCCATCGTCCGGCACGCTTCATGCCGGCGAACGTGCGGTCACGAAGTTTTGATCGCAGGTGGGACTCGGAGAGGCCTAGGATGCGCGCTGCGTCTGCGAGGTCGTAAATGATGGGAATCTTGACGGTCAGCAGTTGTGCGCGGGTGGCCGGGTCGACTGGGTCATGCCGACTCATGGAGGTGGTCATTGACTCACTGTACGAAGGCTGAAGAGCTAAGGCGACGGTCAGAGGAAACTTTTTCGCGTGCGTATCGAGGCGCGCAGCACGGACGTTAAATCGCTGCACACCAGTATTTCCCGCTGTTTCCCGGTCTGGCGGTACCTCGTGAGAAATCCGCCACCCAAGGCCCGATTGCGTCTGGAAACGCTAAGCCTTGACCGTGGCGTGACCGCGGCCAGAGTCATTACAGTCCGATGGTGGTGAGGGACGCAGAAGCTTTGGATCCGCGCCGGCGGCCGTACCCAGTTTCAGCTATGCCCAACGTTGTCGAGACTGCGCGCAAGCGGGCCGTGTTCCTCACCGACGTAGTGTCTCACCTCGCCAGGTACCGGATCGCGCTTGCGGCGTTGGCAGACTTCGAACGTCGTCATGAAAACGCTGAGCGGGCTGCCGATGTGGAAGATATCTATCTCTCGCTTGATAACGTCAAACAGCAATTCGGTCTCGATGCTGACGATGCTCATGCGCTGTGGGTCAACCTTCGTCGGCTCAATGAATCGGAGCAGCGCAGATTCCCTGAAGTCTGATCTCGACAGACACGACCGAAAGCTCTGCAATCCTGCGCACAGGATGTTCCAGAGCCTGTTTCAGCGGCCATTATGGCCACTTAGCCGGGCCAGCCACGACGGAA
>CAVTLW010000017.1:0-128420 GCA_963735655.1 uncultured Actinomycetota bacterium | reverse complement strand
ATGCCGCCGGGGTGATAGGTCGACAGGCCGACCCAGAACCGCTCGGTGTCGCCGGACTCGTGGCCCTGCAAACGCCGGGTGGACACGTCGTGGTGCAGCGGCACGGTGTACCCGGGAGCGTCGGACACCCGCGTCACGTTCATGCTGCTGCCCCCGTCTCGATGCGGTAGCTGCCGGTGGGGTCGACGATCGCGACCAGACGCACGATGCAGCCGTCGCCGTTCACCCAGCGCCACGGGAACGCGGCGAAGGTGACGCGCTTGCCGGTGACCTTGTCCAAGTCGCCGCCGACGTTCTCGAAGCCGTAGATGCCCTTCGACAGGATCGCCCGGTGGCACGGCTCCCACTCGGGGAAGTCGTCGAGCACCTTGCGGCCGGTCTCTTCTTCGTATTCCTTTACCGCCCAAGGCAACAACCCGCCCAGATGTTCAGCGGGACCGTGCGGGGCGATCGCCGTGGCCAGTGGATGGTCCAGGGCCTGCGTGTCGGTGCCGACGGCTTTGACGCCCTTGGCCGCGAACCATTCGCCGGCCTCCTTGTAGAACCCCGGCGAGTAGGCGTAGTACTCGGCGCTGTCGGCGTATTTGTGGTGCCAGCCGGTGTTGACGATGACGATGTCGCCGGGCCGGATCTCGGGTGTGACGTTCTCCAGGTCCTCGGCGGTGACGACGCCCCACTTGTTCTTCGGGATGGAAACGACCACGCCGGTGCCGAAGAAAGCGCTGAGCGGGATCTCGTGCAGGAACGGCGTGCCTTCGACCACGTGCGCCGGCGCATCGATGTGCGTGCCCGAGTGCATTACGGTGGTGATCTTTTGGGTCAGCACCCGGCTCTTGGCCATGCCGTGCAGGCGTTCGATCTTTACGTCCTCGAAGTAAGGCCAGGCGGGCACGCCCTGTCCCCACGGGTGCGATAGGTCGTAGAACTCCAACTTCGATTCGGGTTCACCAAGGGGCCAAGTGAAAGTCATGGCAATGACTTCCTTTCTGTTTCCAATTGTTGGGAAATGTGTTGGGCCAGCCGGGCCGCGGTGGCTTCGCGAGCCCCTGCGGGCCAGTCCAGAAAGCCGTGACCGCTGCGGGCCCCAAGTTGTCCGTCGGCAACCAGTTCGCGCAAAAGCGGGCTGGGGTGCGGGTCGTGGTTGAGGCTCGGGATCACCGCGTCGTGAATGGCCAGCGTGAGATCCAGGCCGATATAGTCGGCGTTCTCCAACGGACCCAGGGTGGCCAGCCGTAAGCCAATGGTGTTGCGCACCACCAGGTCCACCGTGGCCGCGTCGCACACGCCCTCGGCGACCAGCGCGATCGCTTCGCGCCACAGGGCGTGCTGCAGCCGGTTCCCGATAAAGCCCGGCACATCGCGTCCGACGCGCACCGGCAACTTGCCCGCCTCGGTCAGCAACGCCACCAC
This sequence comes from uncultured Actinomycetota bacterium, assembly GCA_963735655.1. GTDB lineage: Bacteria > Actinomycetota > Actinomycetes > Mycobacteriales > Mycobacteriaceae > Mycobacterium. Next base: position 127,010 of record CAVTLW010000017.1, on the reverse strand, counting down.
GCGATCCACCGTTTCCGGGGCCGTTCGCGCGCCGGGCACCACCTCGACGACCGGGATCAGATCCGGTGGGTTCCAGAAATGTGTCCCGATCGTGCGTCCGCCATCGTCGACGCGTTCGGTGACGGCGCCGATCGGCAGGACGGACGTGTTGGTCGCCAGCACGGCGTCGGGCGCGAACGAAGCCAGCCGTTCGAACAGATCCTGCTTGACAGCAAGGTTTTCCACGATGGCCTCGACGACCAGGTCGGCGTCGCCCACCGCCGCCGCCAAGTCGGCGACGGCGGACACCGAGCCACGATCCGCACCGACCACCTGGGTGGCCTCTGCCGTTGCGGCGTGCAGGATTTCGGCATTGGTGTCGGTGATGACGACGTCAAGACCCGCCGAGGCCAGCACACCGGCGATGCGGCGACCCATCAGGCCGGCGCCGACGACGGCCGCGCGCGAGAAACCATGCGAGGTCAGCATGCGGTGTACCCGCCATCCAGATACATCACCTGGCCGGTATAGAAGCTCGACGCATCGCTGAGCAGATAGATCAGTGCGCCGACGAAGTCCTCCGGTTCGGCGAAGCGGCCCAACGGGATCCGGGCGAACATCGCCTCCCGGGTCCGGCGTCCATGCTCGTCGTCGGCGTACATCCACTCGGTCAACTCGGACCGGAAAACCGTTGGCGCGAGCGCGTTTACCCGAATCCCGCGAGCGCCCCACTCCGCCGCCAGGCTCTTGGCAAGCAGATCGGTGCCCGCCTTCGACGGGCAATAGGCGCTGTAGCCGGCGGAGTGGCCAAGTGCGCCGCGAACAGAGGAGACGAGCACGACGCTGCCGCCCTCGCCCTGCTCGAGCAACACACGTCCGGCGGCCTGGCTCACCAGCCAGGCACCGCGCAGGTTGGCGTCCATCACGCTGTCGAAGTCCTCGACGTCCATCTCGGTGATCGGTGCGACATGGTTCATGCCGGAGGCCACCAAGACTCCGTCCAGGCGGCCGTGCCGGGCGATTGCGGCCTCGACCATGGCTTGCGCGTCGGCCGGGGTGCTGGGCCGGCGGGCCACCACGGCGGCGTCGTCAATGCCGGCGTCGCGGACCAGTTCGGCCAGCCCGGCCGCGTTGCCGCCGGCCAGCGTCAGCCGTGCTCCCGCTTCGGCCAGCGCACGCGCCGCGACCTTGCCCAGCGCACCGGTCGCGCCGGTGATGAGTATCGATTTGCCTTCCACGCTGAACCGGGTCAGACCCCGCCTCGCCTCTTGATGCGTCGTCATCACAATGTGTTCACCTATTCCCGCGATACGGGTAATTGCACCCGTTATGTGAGAAATCGTAGGGACCGCAGGCGGCCAAAGTCAACGACATAGTCCTGTGATGTAGGCGTCATTTCCCGCATCGTGGGAGGTATGCCCTTGGCCCAAGATTGCGGGTGCGCTCACGGCGTTGAGTGTGCGGTCAGGGTGGGAAAATCGCTGAAATTCCGCCCTGGTTACACACCCAAGTGCGTAGCCGCACGCTCAGAGGCTGGTGAAGTCGATCACGTTAGCGGCGCCTGACTCCCCGCTTCTCGCGAACCCGCACATTGATCCGGATCGGACTGCCCTCGAACCCGAACGTCTCGCGCAGCCGTCGTTCCAGGAACCGCCGGTAGCCGGCCTCCAGGAAGCCCGTGGTGAACAACACGAACGTCGGAGGCCGGGCGGTGGCCTGAGTGGCGAACAGAATGCGCGGTTGCTTGCCGCCGCGCACCGGCGGCGGCGTGGCCGCGACGATTTCCTTGACCCAGGTGTTCAGCGGGCCGGTCGCGATCCGGGTGTCCCAGGAGTCCAGCGCGCCCTCCAGCGCCGGCACCAGCTTCTGCACCGCCCGCCCGGTCTTGGCGGAGATGTTGACCCGCTGCGCCCAGCGCACCTGCACCAGCTCGCGGTCGATCTCGCGCTCCAAGAGTTCGCGACGGTCCTCGTCGACCAGATCCCATTTGTTGAAGGCCAGCACCAGCGCGCGCCCGGCCTCGATGACCATCGTCAGCACCCGCAGATCCTGCTCGGTCAGCGGCTGCGACCCGTCGATGAGCACGATCACCACCTCGGCGGAATCGATGGCCCCGTGGGTGCGCACCGAGGCATAGAACTCGTGGCCGCTGGCCTGCCCTACCTTGCGGCGCAATCCCGCGGTGTCGACGAAACGCCAAACCTTGCCGCCCATTTCGATCAGCGAATCCACCGGGTCGACCGTGGTGCCGGCGACGTCATGCACCACCGACCGCTCATCGCCGGCCAGCTTGTTCAGCAATGAGCTCTTGCCCACGTTGGGTTTGCCGACGAGCGCCACCCGCCGCGGACCGCCCGCAGCGGGCGCCGACTCCGCCACCTGGGGCAGTTTGGCCAGCACTTCGTCGAGCAGATCGGCCACGCCGCGACCGTGCATCGCGCTGACCGCGTACGGCTCGCCCAGTCCCAGCGACCACAGCGCTGCCGCGTCGGCTTCGCTCTTCTCGTTGTCAACCTTGTTGACGGCCAAGAAGATTGGCTTGCCGGAACGAAGCAGGATGCGCGCGGCGGCCTCGTCGGCGGAGGTGGCGCCGACGGTGGCATCGACCACCAGGATCACCGCGTCGGCGGTGCGCATGGCCACCGACGCCTGTTCTGCCACCAGCTGCTGCAAGCCCTTGGCGTCCGGCTCCCATCCCCCGGTGTCCTGCACCATGAACCGGCGTCCGGTCCACAGCGCCTCGTAGGAGACGCGATCGCGCGTGACGCCGGGAACGTCCTGAACCACGGCTTCGCGCCGGCCCAGTATCCGGTTGACCAGTGTCGACTTGCCGACATTGGGCCGGCCCACTATCGCCACCACCGGCGCCGGCCCGGCCTCTGCCAGCTCCGCCAACTCGGAATCGCTGAGTTCCCAATCGCTTTCGTCGGCCCACGTGCCGTCCTGGCTCACGATGCCGCCTCACTTCGCTGCAGTACCAACTCCAGCAGGTGGTCAATTACCTCGGCCTCGCCCATGTCGCTGGTGTCGACGACGACGGCATCCGGGGCCGCCCGCAGCGGGGACACCGCGCGGGTGGAATCCAGGTGGTCACGACGGCGGACATCGGCCAGGACCGTTTCATAGTCGTCGGACAGACCTGAGGCGACGTTCTGCTCGTTGCGGCGCTTGGCGCGGGTTTCGGCCGACGCGGTCAAGAAGATCTTCACCGGGGCGTCGGGCAACACCACCGTCCCGATGTCGCGGCCCTCCACGACGACGCTGTCCGGACCGGCCGCCAGGGTGCGCTGCTGCTGGACCAGGCGGGCCCGGACCGAGGGAATCGACGATACCGCCGAGACCGCCCCGGTCACCTCGTCGCCGCGGATCTCGGTTGAAACGTCTTCTCCGGCAAGGTAACAGCTGCTCTTATCGGGGTCGTAGCCCATCGACAGCTGCGCCGTCGCCGCGACCGCCTCGACCGCTTCGGCGTCGGCCGGGTCGACACCTGCCCGCAGTACCGCCAGCGTCACCATCCGGTACATCGCCCCGGTGTCCAGATAGTGCGCTCGCAGCGCGCGCGCCAGTCCTCTTGACACCGAAGACTTTCCGGTCCCCGCCGGCCCGTCGATGGCCACCACCACGGCGCTCACAGATTCACAGCTTTGTACAGTTGCCCGATTTCACCGTGACTCAACGCCCGGAAGCTGCCCGGCCGCTGCTCACCCAGGGTCACCGCGCCGATGTCGGTGCGCACCAACGCCTCCACCGGGAAGCCCGCGGCGGCCAGCAGCCGGCGCACGATGCGCTTGCGGCCCTCGTGCAACGTCAGCCGAATGAGCGTCTTACCCGGGATCGCGTCCACCACCGCGAAATCGTCGACATGCGCCGGCCCGTCGTCCAATTCAATGCCCGTCCGCAGCTTCTTACCGAGCCCGCGCGGCACCGTGCCGGTCACGGTCGCCAGATATGTCTTGGGCACCTCGTAGGAAGGATGCATCAACCGGTGCGCCAGCTCGCCGTCGTTGGTCAGCAGGATAAGGCCCTCGGTGTCGGCGTCGAGGCGGCCGATGTGAAACAGCTTCTTGTTCCCGCGGATCCGTCGCTCGACCAGATCGCCGATACATGGGCGGCCGCGGTCGTCGGACATGGTCGAGTGCATGCCGAGCGGCTTGTTCAACGCGAAGTACACCAGCGAGTCGTCGACCACCACCCTGGCCCCGTCCACGCGGATCACCGAGACGTCGGGGTCGACGCGAGTGCCCAACTCGGTCACCACCTGCCCGTCCACCTCGACGCGCCCGTCGATGATCAGCTTCTCGGCGGCCCGCCGCGACGCAATCCCGGCCTGGGACAACACCTTCTGTAGCCGCGTGCCGGACTGCTCGGACTCGACCATCAATCCTGGTCCACGTCGAACGACAGCGTCTGCTCGCGCGCCTGGCCGCCGGCGAGTTTGATGAAACGTGGCTCACTGTCCAAAGATTCGCTCAAGTCCTCGATGGTGTCGACGTCGGGGAGCAGGGGTGCGATGTCGGGCAGATCGGCCAGCGAGGTCAACCCCAAGCGTTCCAGGAACAGTTCGGTCGTCGCGAACGCCACCGCTCCGGTGTCGGGGTCGGCGCCCGTCTCGGTGATCAGGCCGCGCGCCAACAAGGTGCGCATCACGGCGTCCACGTTGACACCTCGCACCGCGCTCACCCGTGCCCGTGTCACGGGCTGACGGTAGGCCACCACGGCCAACGTCTCCAGCGCGGCCCGGGTCAGCTTGGTTCGCGTGCCGTCCAGCAGCAGCTTTTCCACATACGGCGCGAACCGGGCCCGGGTGTACAACCGCCATCCCTCGCCGGTCTGCCGCAACTCGATGCCGCTGTCGCGCTCGGCGAGTTCGTCAGCCATGAGGCCCAGCTTGGTGGCGATCCGGTAGACCGGTTGCTCGGTGGCCGTGGCCAGCGCCTCGACGGACACCGGGGTGTCCACCACCAACAGCAACGCCTCGAGCACCCGGCCGAGTTCGTCGGCGTCCATCGGCGCCGCTTCGGCGATCTCCGGAATGCCGCCGTCCAGATCCAGGTCGGGCTCAGGTTCAGTCACTGTCTCGCACTTCGCTCATGAGCGCCGCTCCTCTCCCCCGCAAGCGGGAGGTGCCCCCACATCGCTTTCTTGCTCTGCATCGTCGGCGGCGCGGCTGGAAGGCCGTTCCCCGGTCCACGACACCTGGAGCACGCCAAGGGGCTCTGACTGGTCGAATGCTACCGTCCGGGACCGATACAGTTCGAGCAGCGCGAGGAAGCGCCCGACGATCTCCATCGGCGCCGCACAGTCGGCGACCAGCTCGGAAAACGAGGCCCACTGGCCGCTGCCGCGCGCTTCCAGCATCGCCAGCAACCGCTTGGCCTGCTCGGGAACCGACACCTGCACCTCATGCAGATGCCCGATGGCCACCGCGGGCACCGGCCGCGGGGTGAAGGCGATCGCGGCGATCTCGGCGAACCGGGTGGCATCGACGCCCAGCATCACCTCGGGCAGCAGACCGGCGAACCGGTCCTCCAGCGACACCGCGCGTGGATAGCTGCGCAACGCGTTGGCTTCGAGTTCGGCGAACATCTCCGCGACGTGCTTGAACGCGCGGTACTGCAGCAGGCGCGCGAACAGCAGGTCGCGCACCTCCAGCAGCGCCAGGTCCTCCTCGTCGTCGACCCGTCCGGCCGGCAACAGCCGGGCCGCTTTGAGATCGAGCAGGGTCGCGGCGATGACCAAAAAAGCCGTGGTCTCGTCGAGGCCCAACTGGGGACCGATTTGCCGGGTGTAGGCGATGAAATCGTCGGTGACCTGGTGCAGCGCGACCTCGGTGACGTCGAGGCGGTGCGCGAAGATCAGCTGCAGCAGCAGATCGAACGGCCCCTCGAAATTCGTGAGCCGGACCTGAAAGCCGTTCTTGGGCGCCGCCTCACCTGCACGCGGGGAGTTCACCCGCCGAATCGGTGGATGAACTCGCGGGCCAACGAGCGGTAGGCCAGGGCACCTCCCGATTTGGGCGCCCAGGTGGTGATGGGTTCGCCGGCGACGCTGGTCTCCGGGAATCGGACCGTGCGGGTGATCACGGTGTCGAACACTAGGTCACCGAAGCGTTCCACGACACGGGCCATGACTTCCCGCGAATTGACCGTCCGCGGGTCGTAGCGAGTGATCAGGATGCCGCTGATGTCCAGCTTCGGGTTGAGCCGGTCGCGCACCTTGTCGACGGTGTCGGTGAGCAGCGCCAGGCCGCGCAGCGAGAAGAACTCACACTCGGTCGGGATGACCACGCCGTCCGCGCAGGCCAGGCCGTTGACGGTGAGCAGGCCCAGCGATGGCTGGCAGTCGATCAGCACGTAGTCGTAGCGGTCCAGCACCGGGTAGATCGCGCGGGCCACCGTCTGCTCCCGGCCCACCTCGTTGACCAGCTGGATCTCGGCGGCCGACAGGTCGATGTTGCTGGGCACCAGATCCATGTTCTTGACGCGGGTGTGGATCAGCACCTCATCGATGGAAACCCGCGGTTCCACCAGCAGGTTATAGATGGTTTTGTCCAGCTCGTAGTGCGGCACGCCCAGGCCCGCGGACAACGCGCCCTGCGGGTCGAGATCCACCAGCAGCACCCGCCGGCCGTACTCGGCCAGGGCGGCGCCCAGGTTGATCGTCGACGTGGTTTTCCCGACGCCACCCTTCTGGTTGCACATCGCGACGACCTTTGCCGGGCCGTGTGAGGTACGCGGCTGGGGCTCCGGGATCACGCGCGGCGGCCGACCGGTCAGACCGATTTCGGGGACGGGGTCGGGATCGTCGGTCATGCCCGGCCGCGGCTCGTGGGGGCGGGCGTCAGGGTGGACATCGCAGGAAAGTCTAACGGCTGCGCTCGCCTGCAGCGGGAGACCCGCAGGCAACTTTTATCAGCAAATACTGGCGGCGGCGATGCCGCGGCCCACGTGGCTATCGTTGAGGTTCATGGATCTCAAACGGCGCATCCCCCTGTTGCGATGGTCCGCGTGGCGGATGGCAACCGGGGCGCGCAACATCACCAAGACCGGCCAGATCGGTGACGGACGAGAAGACGCCGCCGTCGACACAGCGCCAACCCCACGCTCGCCCTGGAACTCGGCACGTACTGCGGTTACGGCGCGCTGCGGATCGCCCGTGCCGCTCCCAACGCCAAGGTGTACTCCGTCGAACTCGCCGAGGCCAACGCCGCCAACGCCCGCCAGATCTGGGCACATGCCGGCGTCGCGGACCGTGTGACCTGTGTGGTCGGCACTATCGGTGACGACGGGCGCACCCTGGACAGGCTGGCCAATGAGCACGGATTCGCTTCTGGCGCACTGGATTTTGTGTTCATGATCACGACAAGAACGTCTACCTGAACGACCTGCAAAGCATCATGGCGCGGGATTGGCTGCATCCGGGCACGATCGTGGTCGCCGACAACTGCAAGGTGCCGGGCGCGCCCAAGTACCGCGCGTACATGCGCGAACAGCAGGGCAAGCGATGGAACACCGTCGAGCACAAGGCCCACCTGGAATACCAGAGCCTGGTCACCGACCTGGTGCTGGAGTCCGAATACCTCGGCTAGCGGTCCCCGCGAGCAGACGCAAAAGCCCCTCATTTCGGCACGAAATGGGTGCTTTTGCGTCTGCTCGCGCCAACTACTGGGCCCGCGGGTGCGCTCCGGCCCAGACCTCGCGCAAGGCGTGCACCGTGACCAAGGTGTAGATCTGCGTGGTGGTCACCGAGGCATGCCCCAGTAGCTCCTGCACAACCCTGACATCGGCGCCGCCCTCGAGCAGATGTGTGGCAAAGGAATGCCGCAGCATGTGCGGCGACACCCCGGAGGTGACGCCGGCGCGTTCGGCGGCGTCCTGCAGCACCTGCCATGCGCTTTGCCGCGACAACCGGCCTCCGCGCGCATTGAGAAAGATGGCCGCCGTGCCACGGCCGCGACGAGCCAGTTCGGGGCGTCCCCGCACCAGATACGCCTCCAGTGCCTGCACGGCGGGCCGACCCACCGGCACCAGTCGCTGCTTGCCGCCCTTGCCGCGCAGCAGCGCCGACCTGGCCTGGGTGTCGATGTCGTCGACGTCGAGGCCGACGGCTTCGGAGATGCGAGATCCGGTGGAGTACAACAATTCCAGCAGCGCCCGGTTGCGTAACGTGAGCGGGCCGTCGGCCGGTCCGTCGCCGCCGGCGCCCTCCAACAGTGCCAGCACCTCGTCGATGGTCAGGCTCTTGGGCAGCCGCCGGCCCGGCGTCGGCGGCCGAACCGCCCGCGCTACGTCCAGTTCGGCCAATCCTTCGGCGGCGGCGAACCGGTGCAACCCGCGCACCGCGATCAGCGCCCGCGCCGCCGACACCGCCGACAGCGCCACCGCGCCGGAATCGGGATCACCCCGGCGCAGGGCCACCAGGAATTCGCTGACGTCGTCCTCGCCCACCTTGGCCAGATCGTGAATCCCCCGGTCCGACAGGTGCTTCGAGTAGCGGCGTAGGTCGCGACGGTACGAGCTCAGCGTGTTCGCCGCTACGCCCCGCTCGATGGTCAGGTGGTCGAGGTAGCCCTGCAGTTGCCCCTCCAGGGCAGCCGTCATTCCCGGGCCTTTCGGGCCGCGAATGCCGTCGGCCTGTCCGGCCAGGGGCTGTCCAGCGGCCGCGGCTGCGCGAACCCGGTCGTCACCGCGTGGGCGGCCAGAATCCCGGCTACGGCAATGGAATTGAGGACTTCGCCGCCCAGCACCAGACGGGCCGCCTCGTCGATCCGAACCCACCGCATTGTCATGTCGGCTTCTTCGTCATGAGCCTCGGGACGGCCCACCTCGGTCAGCCCGGTGGCCAGGTAGACCCGCACCGATTCGTCACTGAAGCCGGGCGCCGTGTTGAGGTCCACCAGCACCTGCCAGGTGTGGGCCTGCAGGCCGACCTCCTCCTCGAGCTCGCGTACCGCGGACAGGTGCGGCGGCTCCCCCGCAACGTCGAGCAGACCCGCCGGCAGCTCCCACAGCCGACGGCCGAAGGTGTGCCGGTACTGGTAGACCATCCGAATGTTGTGGTCGTCGTCCATCGCCACGATGGCTACCGCGCCGTAGTGCTCGACGACCTCTCGGGTGGCGATGTTACCGCCCGGCATCCGTACCTGGTCCCGGCGCAGCGCGAAAATGTTTCCGCGATGCAGGGTTTCGGACGACGTGGTCTCGAATACGTGCTCAGCCACGAGTCGCGGGTTCACGTAGCGATTGCCCGACCTGATTTAGATTGTCTCGATGCTGGTTGCCGTTGGGTGCGTGCTGCTCGGGGATTTCGGGCATCTCGACGGGCAGCAGTTCGGCCTCTTTGTAGTCGATGGCCGCGCCGACGAACGCGACGAACAGTGGGTGCGGCCGGGTGGGCCGGCTCTTCAATTCGGGGTGGGCCTGGGTGCCGACGATGAACGGATGCTGCTCCGCCGGGTATTCGACGAACTCCACCAGATGCCCGTCGGGTGAGGTACCGGAAACCCGCAGACCGCTTTCGGAGATCCGCTCCCGGTAGGCGTTGTTGACCTCGTAGCGGTGCCGGTGCCGCTCGGATACCTGGGTTGATCCATATGCCTGGGCCACAATGGAATCCGGCTCCAGCACCGCGGGATAGGCACCCAACCGCATCGTGCCGCCGAGGTCGGCTTCCCCTGCCACGATCTCTTCCTGATCGGCCATCGTGGAGATGACGGGATCCGGTGTTCCCGGTTCGAATTCGGCCGAGTTGGCCTCGGTGAGGCCGACCGAGCGGGCGGCTTCGATCACGATGCACTGCAGGCCCAGGCACAGCCCCAGCACCGGCAAGCCGCGCGACCGGGCGTACCGGATGGCGCCGATCTTGCCCTCGATGCCGCGGATGCCGAATCCGCCGGGGATCAGCACCCCGTGCACCTCGCTCAGTGCCGCGGTCGCGCCGGCGGCGCTCTCACAGTCGTCGGATGCCACCCAGACGATCTCGACCTTGGCGTGATGCTTGAAGCCGCCGGCACGCAGCGCCTCGGCGACCGAAAGGTAGGCATCGGACAGCTCAACGTACTTGCCCACCAGAGCGATTCGCACGCTCTCGTGTGGCTCGTGCACCCGGCGCAGCAGGTCGTCCCATTCGGTCCAGTCGACGTCGCGAAACGCCAGGTTGAGGCGGCGCACCACGTAAGCGTCCAGTTCTTCGCGGTGCAGGACCTTGGGGATGTCGTAGATCGACGGCGCGTCCGGGGTGGAGATGACGCCGTCGATGTCGACGTCACACATCAGCGCGATCTTGTCCTTGAGCGCTTCGGGAACATTTCGGTCGCTGCGCAGGATCAGCGCGTCCGGCGTGATACCGATGCTGCGCAGCGCGGCCACCGAGTGCTGGGTCGGCTTCGTCTTGAGCTCTCCCGACGGGGCCAGGTAAGGCACCAGGGAGACGTGCAGGAAGAAGACGTTTTCCCGGCCCAGGTCGTGGCGCACCTGCCGGGCCGCCTCCAGAAAGGGCTGCGACTCGATGTCGCCGACCGTGCCGCCGATTTCGGTGATGACCACATCCGGGCGGTGACCCGAGGCGTCCGGTTTGGCCATCGCCAGAATGCGGCGCTTGATCTCGTCGGTGATGTGCGGGATCACCTGGACGGTGTCGCCGAGGTATTCGCCGCGCCGCTCCTTGGCGATCACCCTCGAATACACCTGCCCGGTAGTGACATTCGCCGATCCGGACAGATTGCGGTCGAGGAACCGCTCGTAATGGCCGACGTCGAGGTCGGTTTCGGCGCCGTCCTCGGTGACGAAGACCTCGCCGTGCTGGAACGGGTTCATGGTGCCCGGGTCGACGTTGAGGTACGGGTCGAGCTTCTGCATGGTGACGAGCAACCCGCGGGCGGTGAGTAGCTGGCCCAGGCTGCTGGCGGTGAGCCCCTTGCCGAGCGAGGAAGCGACGCCACCGCTGACAAAGAGGTGTTTGGTGGCGGATTGCGGGTGCTTACGCACTGGCGACCTCCGTGAATACGGGCAGGGCTTGACGGTTTCTAGCCTTACCAGCTGGGCCTGCCGACCCACGGAAATCCACCCTAACACCCGCGGCGGCCTGCCGCGGTTAACACGCCCTACTGCGGGACGGTCACCGAGGTCGCCCCATGACCGGTGCCGTACTGCCCGGTGTGGCCGCCGTTGACCAGATCGTGCAGGCCGAGGATGGCGGTGATCCGCCCCGGCTCGACATCGACGTCGTCGACGGTGCTGATCGTTCCGGCCATCCCGGCGTCGGCGCGGGTCACCGCGACGGCGGTGCTACCGGTCGACGAGCCGTCGCGTCCGGCGAGCAGGGTCCCCGAGCCATGCGGCGCCAGCGCGGCGGCGAACCGGGCGACGGTGACACCCCGATTGCCCGCGTCGGCGGGCAACGCGCCGCCGGTGACGATCAGGGCGGCGTTCGCGACCGGGATGTGCTCGCTGGGCTGATAGGTGATGAACCCGGTCTCGCGCAGCGCCGCCAGCACGGTGTCGCGCTGGCCGTCGTCGACAGTGGGGCCAGCGGGGGCCGGTGCGTCCGGTTTGGCGTTGGTCAACAGCGCGATGCCGAGCAGATCGCCGGCCTGCGATCCCTGGTCGACGAGCTTGGTGCTCAACTGGGTGCCGGCCGGCAGCACGGACGAGTTCACCACCGAGCGCAGTTTCTCCGCGGAGTTGGCTTCGACGAACTCCTGGGTCAGCGACACCGTCCCGGTGACCGACCCGCCCGCCTGGCTCACGATCTTCGACACTGCGGCCACGTCGTCGTCTTTGGCATCCGGCGTGCGGAAGATGACGACCGTCTTGCCGCCCAGCGCGTCATGCACGATGCGGCCGACCAGCTGGTTGTCGAAATTGTTTGCCGCGCTCAGCTTTTCGTTGAGCGCATTTTTCTGGTCGGTGAGCCCGGTGATCTGCGCGGCCATGTCGCGCTTCTCGTTACGCAGGCTGGACAACAGGGTGTCCGAGAAGAAGCCGGAACCCAGCACCACTCCGATGGCCAGCGCCAGAAAGACCGCGGCCAGCGAGATCGCATGTTGGCGTAACGAGATCATCAAACACCGTCCTCGAACCTAGAAAAATTAGGTGACCAAGTGCTGCACCCACTGGGAGAACTGGTTCCAGTAGTCGACGACCCAGTGCAGCACCGCGCCGTCGGTTCGCGACACCCACAGGGCGACGATGACGGCGATCAACATCGTCAACGCCAGCAGCGCGATGGCACCGGCCGAGATGTGGCTGCGGTACAGGGTGGCGACCGCCTTGGCGTCCACCAGCTTCTCCCCTACCCGCAGCCGGGTGAGGAAGGTCGAGGGGTTGCTCTGCGTGCGCGTGCGGTCGAAGAACGTCTCGATGTTGGCGGTGTGGCCGGCCGTGACGAGCAACGCGGCGCCGTTGTGATCGGCCAACAGCAGGGCCAGGTCGGTCGCCGAGCCCGCGGCCGGGAACGTCATGGCCCCGACGCCGAGATCCTGGATCCGTTCCAGGCCCGGAGCGTGACCGTCGGCGTCGGCGGGCAGCACCACCTGGGCGCCGCACTTGAGGACTTCGGTGCTGATCTGTTCCGGGTCGCCGACGATGAGTTGGGGACGATAACCCGCCTTGCGCAACACATCCGCGCCACTGCCGACACCGACCAGGACCGGTTGGTACTCCTTGATGAACGGCTTGAGGGCCTTGAGGTCGTCGGTGGCGCTCGGCTCGTCGGAGACGATCACCACGTGCCGGCGTCGCATGTCGACGTCGATATCCGGGATGCCGATACCGTCGATCAACAGCGGACTCTCGCTGCGGATGAACTCAATGGTGTTGCCGGCGAAGGCTTCCAGGTGGGCGGCCAGCCCGCTCTTGGCCTCGCGCATCAGGTCGGCGATGTCGTGGTCGGTGCGCTCGGTACCGCGAATCAGTCGGCGGTCGCCCGAGTACACCCCACCTTCGTGCAGCCGGATCTTGGACCCGTCCTTGATCTTTTTGAAGATCTCCGGGCCGGTCTCGTCGATCAGGGTGACACCGTTGGTGACCAGAACCTCGGGCCCGAGATTGGGGTAGCGGCCCGAGACGGACGGCGATGCGTTGACGACGGCGGCGATGTCAGCTTCCACCAGCGCGTCGGCAGTGATGCGGTCCAGATCCAGCACGTCGAGGACGACGATGTCCCCGGGGCACACCCGCCGCAGCAGCCGGTCGATATTGCGATCCACCCGAGCGGTGCCATACAGACCCGGTCGGGTGGTGTTGCGAGTGAGAAGTCCTGACATCTTCATGGGGGGATTCTGTCGGTGAAGCACAGCCCAGGCGGGGAGGCGCGCCGTAACATCTGTCCCATTAGTTGCATAGCGTCACATCTGTAACAGGCCCACATCGATTGTGGGTTCACCTATCCAGATACCGTCGGATTCTAAATACCGTTGACATCCAGATACTAACAGTATTTAATTCCAGCATGGCGGTGCGGCTTCGGCGTGCGGAACAGGTGGAGCGCAACCGCGAGGCCGTGCTCGAGGCGGCGCGGCAAGTGTTCATCGAGCGCGGCTACGCCGGCGCCAGCCTGGAGGCGATCGCCGACGAGGCGGGCTTCTCCAAGGGCGTCGTCTATTCACAGTTCGGCAGCAAGCCAGACCTCTTCATGGCCCTGCTGGAGCGCCGAATCGAAGAACGGGCGGCACAGAACGAGCGGATCGCCGCGCAATCTGTGGGTGTCGATGCCTGCGCGAGCTCATCCAGGCGGCGAACCGGTATGCCGCCGCGGATTTGGGTTGGCCACATCTGCTCACCGAGTTCCGGGCGCTGGCGATGCGCGATCCTGAGCTCAATCGCCGCTACGCCGAAGCCCATTCACGCTCGGTGGAGAGTCTCGCCTCGGCATTGGGCCGCGTGTATGAGCGGCCGGCGTCGACCCGACCGTGCCGGTCCGGTCACTCGCCGAATTCCTCCTGGGTGCCGTCGCCGGCATCGCCCTGGAGCGTGCTGCTAACCCGAATGCCCTGCCCGACAGCGATCTTGCGCAGTTGACCGCGCGTGCGGTGGGCCTGTCCGAGGAGGTCTGCGACGATGACTACGACCACCGCATGGGACCGCTTTCGCGACGACGTCCGAACCGCGACAGTGGCCGGCGCAGTCGAGCAGGTCGAGCGGCTGACATGGAATTCCGAGCGGATCCACCAGACTCAGCGCGACGGTCTTCGCACGCTGTTGCATCATGTCGCCGAGCACTCGCCGTTCCACCGCCGTCGCCTTGCCGGCATCGACCTGACCGCCATTGACCCGGCCGACCTGTCGGCATTACCGGTGATGACCAAGACGGACATGATGGATGACCTCGACGAGGTGTTCACCGACCGTCGTCTCCGCAGCGCCGAAGTCGAGGCGGCGCTGGCTGTCAGTGGCGCCCAACCGGTTCCGATTCTCGACGACTACGTCGCGCTGGCCTCCGGCGGCTGCTCGGGACGACGCGGGCTGTTCGTGTTCGACCGCATCGGCGATGACGGCCTACTTCGCCGCGTGGTGCCGCGCCCCGATCACAGACCACGCAGCACCCGCGTTCGACCTGCCGGCCGGGCTCCGCATCGCGATGGTCGCGGCCCCATCGGCCGTGCATGCCACCGGATTCGCCGCGGCGCTGACAGCCAGCGACGGTTGGCCCGGTCCGCTTCGAATTGATTCCCGCGACCCTTCCGCTCGCCCAGATCGTCGAGCGCCTCAACACAATGCAACCGCCCATGCTCAGCGGATACGCCTCGCATGCTGGCCCGGCTCGCCCGCGAGGCACCGGCCGGGCGACTGCGAATCACTCCGGCACTGGTCAGCTCCGTCAGCGAGACGCTGCTGCCCGAGATGCGCTCGCTGTCATCACCGAAGCGTTCCGAATACCCGTCCTCGACTTCTTCGCCTGCACCGAGGGCCTGATCGGTAAGACCGCGAAAGGCGACGACGTCTTCACGTTCAACACCGACATGTGCATCGTCGAGCTGGTCGACTCCGACAACCGTCCAGTGCCGCCGGGCGTCCCGTCGGCCAAGGTACTGGTCACTAACTTGTCCAACCTGACCCAGCCGCTCATTCGCTACGAACTCAACGATGTGTTCGTTCGTCAGCCCGATGCCTCGCCATCACGGGTATCTTCGTGCTGTGTGCAGGGGCGCGCGACGACGTGCTGCGCTACTACAGCGCGGAAGTCCATCCGATCGTGATCCGTTCGGTCATGGTCCGATCGCCCGACGTCATCGACTACCAGGTGCACCAAATCGCCCAGCGGCATCAGACGTATTCGCGGTCGCTGCCGACGGTCTCGACGTCGACGACCTGACCGTGCAACTGCGGCGGGCACTGGCCGACGCCGGATTGGACGGCGCGCGTATCGCGGTCAACCGTGTGGATCGGCTCGAGCGCAAGTCCGCCAGCGGGAAGCTGCGTCGTTTTGTCCCGTTGCGCCCGATCGAGAGGAATTGAGCCATGGCACGAGATCATGCGGTGGTGCTCGGAGCGAGCATGGGCGGCCTGCTGGCCGCACGAGTCCTCGCCGACTTCTATGACACCGTCACCGTCGTCGAGCGGGATGTGCTGCCCGACAATTCCTTTCCCGCCGCGCATCGACGAGGAGTTCCTCAGGGACGCCACATCCATGCGTTGCTCGGGCGCGGGTTGCAGGTCTTGGGCGAGTTTTTCCCGGGGTTCCGTGACGAGTTGCTGGCGGCCGGAACGCCGGTCTTCGACTACCGCGACCTGTCCAAGGTCCACTTTTCCGCCGGTGGCCACGTGCTGGTTCGGTCGGGCCGCTTCACCAACACCGCGCCCTTGTTCTTCCCGAGCCGGCCTCTAGTGGAAAGTCTTGTGCGGCAACGGGTGCGCGCGTTGACCAACGTCACGCTGCTGGAGGGTCACGACGTCGTCGACCTGACATCAAGCCCGGCCGGTGACCGCGTCACCGGCGCGCGGGTTCGGTCCCGCAAAAGCGCCAGGGCCGACAGCGACCAGGTGTTGACGGCCGACCTGGTGGTCGATGCAACGGGCCGGGGCTCGCGCACGCCAGTGTTCTTGGAGACCCTGGGATACCCGCGCCCGAGCGAAGATCACCTGGATGTGGGTTTGGTGTATTCCAGTCAGCTGCTGCGCATCCCGGCGGGGATGCTCGACGAGCTGGCCGTGCTCGTCGGCCCGGTACCGGGCCGGCCTACCGGCATGGGGCTGTTCGGGTACGAGAAAGACACCTGGATGTTCACGGTGTTCGGCATGGTGGGACGCGAAGCCCCCGATGAGCCGGCCGAAATGCTCGCGTTTGTCGACGGACTGGTCCCTGACGAAGGGCGAGCCGTCGGCGACGAGGGTGCGCAAATGTACGCGCCCCGCGGAGTGTCGTCGTACAGACACGCACGCTCGCGGCACTAAACCTGGTCCCGCTGCGCGGTGTCCAGCAGCTCACGGGCGTGCGCGCGGCCACTGTCGGATTCGCCGAGGCCGGCCAGCATCCGGGCCAGCTCGGCCACCCGGTCGTCGCTGGTCAGTCGCCGCACCCCGCTGGCACCCTTGGGCCCGGTGCTGTGCACCATTAGGTGCACATCGGCGTACGCGGCCACCTGTGGCAGGTGCGTGACGACGATGACCTGGTGGGTGCGGGCCAGCCGCGCCAGCCGGCGCCCGATCTGCACCGCCGCCCAGCCGCCCACGCCGGCGTCGACCTCGTCGAACACCATGGTGGTGCCGGTCGCGGAAGCAGCCAGCACCACTTCCAGCGCCAGCATCACCCGGGACAACTCGCCACCGGAGGCGCTCTTGGCCAGCGGCAGCACGGTCATGCCGCGGTGTGCGGCGAAGCCGAACTCAACCTGGTCGATACCGTCCGCGCCGGCGCGGACCAGCTCGCCCGAGGGCAACGTGAGCGCGGCGTCGTTTTCGGCAGCCGTGCTGAGATCGGTGGTCACCCCTATGGTGAACTCGGCATCGGCCATCGCCAGAGCGGACAGCTCCGCGGTGACTTCTTTGGCCAACTTCTTGGCCGCCTTTCGCCGGATCTTGCTCAGATCGACTGCGGCTTGCGCTAATTCACGACCAAGCTCATCGACGCGGCGTTCTAACGCCGCCAGCCCCTCTTCGGAGACATCGAGTTGCGCCAGCCGCTCCCGGGACTCCTGCGCCCAACGCAGCACGCCGTCGATATCGGCGGCGTACTTGCGGGTGAGCGTGCGCAGTTGGGCCTGCCGGGCCAGTTTGGTGTCCAGCGCGCTGGCATCGGTAGGCAGCGCATCCAGGTAGTCGCCGAGCTCGCGGCCCGCGTCGGCCACCACCGTGAGCGCCTCGCCGATTTGTGCGGCCAGCGCGCGAAGTGTGGCATCGTCCGTCGACTCCAGGACGGCCCTGGCCCGCCCGAGGCCGTCGGCGGCCCCGCTGCTGGACATGTCGTCGAGGTCTCCGGACAGCGCGGCGCGCGCACCGGCCGCGGCCTCGCGCAGCGTGTCCAACTCGGTGAGCCGGACGATATCGGCGACCAGCGTCTCGTCTTCCATGGGCGAAGGGTCGACGGCGTCGATCTCGTTGAGCGCGAATTTCAGCCGGTCCGCCTCTTGGGCGAGTTCCCGGGCGCGGTCGCGGCGATCGATGAGGTCGCGCCGCGCCGCCAGCCACGCGTCACGCAGTTTGCGGTAACGCTCACCGGCCGGGCCGGCGGCCGCGAAACGGTCCAGCGCGCTGCGTTGCTCGTCGGACCGCATCAACCGCAACTGGTCGTTTTGCCCGTGCAGCGCGAGCAGCTGGTTGGTGAAACCGCTCAGCGACTTGGCGGGCACACTGCGGCCACCCAGGTAGGCCCGCGATGGTCCGTCACGGCTCACCGAGCGCAACGCGATCACGCTGCCGTCGTCGTCGCGCTCGGCGCCCGACGAGTCCAGGATCCCATCCAGTTGAGCGGCCGCGGCATCGTCGAGATCGGTTGTGGTGAAACGACCTTCGACAACCGCACGGTCTGCTCCAGACCTGACCCGGGTGGCATCGGCGCGGGCACCTCCGAGCAGGTGCAGCCCGGTCACCACCATGGTTTTGCCGGTGCCGGTCTCGCCGGTCAGCACGGTCAGGCCGCGATCGAACTCCGCGGTCGCGACGCTGATGGCCCCCAGCGACTCGATGCCTAATTCAATCAGCATTCAGTGCGCACCGCCGCTACTGCCCACGCCACCCGGACACCGGCAGGCGGAACTTGCGCACCAGGCGGTCGGTGAACGGCGCACTGTCCAGTCGTGCCCACTTGACCGGGGTGCCGCAGCGAGTCACCTCGAGCCGGCTGCCGGCCGGTACCACCATTTCTCGGCGGCCGTCGCAGAACACCAGGGCGTCGTAACCGCTCGCCTCGGTCTCGATCGCGATCGACGCGTCGGGACTGGTGACCATCGGCCGGCCGAACAGAGCGTGAGCGTTGTTGGGCACCACCAGGATTGCCTCGAGGTCGGGCCACAGCACCGGGCCGCCCGCCGAGAACGCGTAGGCGGTGGATCCCGTTGGCGTCGCCACCAATACCCCGTCGCAGCCGAAGGTCGACACCGGCCGGCCGTCGACCTCGACCACCACCCCGAGCACGCCCAGCCGCGGGCCCTTCTCCAGGCTGGCTTCGTTGAGCGCCCACCCTTGCTCGACGACGCGGCCATGCTGGCGCACGACCACGTCGAGCGTCAGGCGATCTTCCACTTGATAGTCCTGCGCGACAACGTGATCCAGCACCAGATCGATGTGTTCGGCCTCGGCTTCGGCCAGGAAGCCGATCCGCCCCAAGTTGACGCCGAGCACCGGAATGCCTGCGTTGCGGGCCAGTTCGGCGGCCCGCAAGAAGGTGCCGTCACCGCCCAGCACCAGCACCAGTTCGCAACCCTCGGCCGCCTGCGGGTCGGCGTCGACCACCTCGATGTCGACGCCGATGGCCCGCACGTCGTCGGGGGCCAGTTGCAGCGGTCCCCGGTCGACCAACTCGGCGGATAGCAGCCGAAGCGAAATTCCGTTGTCGCTCAAGACTTTTTCAACGCGTCGCGCGGTCTCGGTCGCTTCCTCGCGCCCGGTGTGCACCACCAAGAGAACGGTTCGTTGCTGAGTCACTGCGGGCCCTGATCTACGGCATGTTGCACGGCGTCCACCAGAACATCATCCGACAACGGCCGGTCGGTCTGCGAGCGCAGCCACAGGAAGTACTCGACATTGCCCGACGGACCCGGTAGCGGGCTGGCCGTGACACCGACGGTGTGCCAGCCCAGCTCCCCGGCCCGCCGCGCGACGGCCAGCACCGAGCCGGCACGCAAGGCCGGATCGTGGACCACACCGCCCGATCCGACCTGACCCCTGCCCACCTCAAACTGCGGCTTCACCATGGGAACGATATCGGCTGCGGGCCAAGCGCATCCAGCCAGCGCGGGTAACACCGTGGCCAGCGAGATGAATGACAGGTCGGCCACCACCAGGTCGACCTGCCCGCCGATCGCCGCGGGCGACAGGTCGCGAACGTTGGTGCGCTCCACGACGACCACCCGCGGATCACTGCGCAGCGACCATGCCAGCTGGCCGTACCCGACGTCAGCTGCGACGACTTCGGCCGCGCCACGGTCCAGCAGCACCTCGGTGAAGCCGCCGGTAGACGCGCCCGCGTCCAAGCAGCGCCGGCCCTCGACCGCAATCCCGAACGCGTCCAGCGCGCCGATGAGCTTGTGCGCGCCACGCGACACCCAGCCGCGTTCGCCGTCGGCGACGGTCAGCGCGGCGGTGACGGCCACGGCGGTGCCCGGCTTGACCGCCGGCAGGCCGTCGATACGCACCCTGCCGGCGCCGATCAACTCCGCGGCCTGCTGGCGGGATCGCGCCAGACCTCGCCGGACCAGCTCGGCGTCAACGCGGGCACGCCGTGCCATGCGTGCACTCAGCCCTTCTCCGCCGACTCCAGGGCCTGCATCAGCACGTCGTGCGCCTCGGAAAGGCGGCGTGCGATCTCTTCGAGCTCGGCCAGCGACGGCGCATTCGCCAGTCTTTCTGGGTCGGCCGCGTCCGGTAGCTGGGCCACTAGAGATTCGATTTCAGCGCGAATCTGCTCAGGATCGATAGTCATTGCGTCCTTACGCTAGTCACCGGTCAGTCGGTCTGCATCAGCGACCAGCGCTGCAGGGCGTCGCGGGCCCCTTGATCGCGCGCCGGGCGGACGGTGAACGGTTGCCTGTCTGAGTCCGCATCCCAGACCGCGTCGGCCACGGCGCGAACGACTGACAACCCGTCATCGTTTTGTCCGTCTTGTTGTTCCTCGCCCTGGCTGACCGTGACCACCCGGCCGTCTACCTGGACCCGCCAGCCCGGCTGCGGGCCCACCGCGAGCTGCGTGCGGTCCTGGTGCAGCGAGCGCAGGTCGTAGCCGATGTAGGTGGGCCGCTGGGCGGGTATGGCGTACACCGCGTCGCGGGCGGAATTCACGCCGGTGAGCACCATCAGGCTGGGCAGCCCGGCGGCGTTGGCGCCCTCGATGTCGGTGTCGAGCCGGTCACCGACCACCAGGGGCGCGCGAAAATCGCCCCGGGCTACGGCGTCGTTCATCAGCTGCGGCCCCGGCTTGCCGGCCACCTGGGGTTCGGCGCCGGTGGCCGTGCGCAGGAGCGCCACCAGGGACCCGTTGCCGGGCAGCAGGCCACGCTCGGTGGGCAGAGTGGCGTCGACGTTGGACGCCACCCACAGCGCGCCGGCCCGGATGGCGAACGCCGCCTCGGCCAGATCGTGGTAAGCGATGGTCAACGAGAGGCCCTGGACGACGCCGACCGGGTTGTCGTCGTAGCGGCGCACCGGTTGCAGCCCGGCGGCGCTGATCTCGTTGGCCAGCGCCTCGGTGCCCACGATGAGCACCGGCGCACCCTGCGGCAGCTGACCGGCCAGCAGGTGCGCGGCGCTTTGGGCGCTGGTGACGACGTCGGCGGCGGTGGCGGTGAACCCCAGCTCGCGCAGGTGCGCGGCCACCTGTTCGGCACTGCGGGTCGCGTTGTTGGTGACGAACAGCGTGTGGCTGTCCACTTCGCTCAGTGACTGCACCGCGCCTTCGGTGGGCTGACTGCCCCGAAACACCGTGCCGTCCAGGTCGACCAGTAGGCAGTCATATTGCTGCGCAAGAGTTTTCAAATTCGACTCGTCAAGTCAGCCAAGCTCGCTGATCCGATCTTCGACGTCGGTCACGCCCTCGATATCGGCGGCCGCGGACCGCAGGAACCATTGCAGCGCCTCGTCGTTACGGCCGAGCGCCAGCAGCGTCTCGGCGTAGGCGTAGAACAGCCGTGCGGCCGTCGAGCCGGTGCGGGCAGGGTCCAGCTGCGGCGTCGACAACACCGTCAGCGCCTTCTCCAGCTGCCCGAGATCCGCGCGTGCGCCCGCGACGACGATGCGCAACTCGTCGGCGTCGTCGCCGCTGAGCTGGGCGGCCTCGGGTCCGCGGGCGAGTTCGATCGCCCGCTCCGGACGGCCAAGTCCGCGTTCGCAATCGGCGATCAGTGCCAGCAGTGGGGACTTGCTGCCCATTCTGCGGGCGGCGCGCAACTCGGCGAGCGCCTGCGACCAGTCGCCGCAGTGGTAGGCCGCTATCCCGACGGCTTCGCGGATCGCGGCGATCCGGCTGGACCGGGCGCGGGCTGCGCGGGCGTGGCCCAGGGCGGCTTCCGGGTCGTCGTCGAGCGCCTGACCGGCGGCGACCAGGTGGCGCGCCACGATGTCAGCCGTGGCACGGTCCAAGGTGGTCAGTTCGCGCCGGACCTCGGGCGCCAGCTGTCTGGCTTCGACGTCCTGCGGGATCGCGGGCCCGTCATAGGACGGACGGTCTCCGCCCGCGGGCGCGTGTTGGGGTTGGGCCGGCCGCGCCCGTCCGGGGCCCGACCAGGAAGCATCCTTGTCGCGGCGCGGGCGGTCTTGTCGCGGACCGCGGCGCGGCGCCCCACCGGATGCCGGTCGTGGTCCTCGCTCATCGCTGCGACCATGCCTGTCATCCGCCACCCGGTAGAGGTTACCTGCTATCAGGCCTGGAGCCGGTTGGGCAGCAGCGGCCCGATCAGTGCCGGGCAGTAGGTCGCGATCGCGACGATGGTGAACTTGGCCGCGGCCTCCCGGGGCATGCCGGTCATTTCGGCCATCCGGGCAGAGATCGCGTCGAACGTCACGCCCGGCTCAAACACCATTGGGCACACCGACCGGCCCAGCGCCATGGTGCTGGCGGGTTGGCTGTATGAGATCCCGGCATTGCTGAGGGCGGTCAGGAAAGCGTTGCCCATCATGTCGGCCTGGATCGGAGCCGCCACACTCGCGGCCGCGCCGAATGCCCCGGACGTCAACGCCAGCAGGGCTGTCGCCCGGCGGCCCGCTCCCCAGGTCCGCCGCTCGCCGTGTGACCGTGCCGTCATATTCGCTTCTCATCTGTCCGTTAGTGCAACCTGCGTCACTCAAATCACCGTGACAACAGTGCGCAACAAGAGTCACATTCGCAACACGGTCCGGTAAAAGTTTGCACACTAACGCGTTTTGCAGCGGGTCTGCGCATGTCACGCGATGCTAGTCCCCCGAACGACGGCGCGCGTCGAATTAGCCAAGCTGCTACACCGCCGCCATAATCTTCGGCGTCGCCGGCTCGGACTCGAATTCGATCGTCAAGGTGATCGGTCCGCTTATCCCGCTCAGCGGCTTCCACGGGGCAGGGCCGACGCGGCGTGGCTTCGGCATCCGGCGCGCCATCACCGCGAGCGCCTCGGCGAGTTCGAGTCGGGCCAGGTGCGAGCCGAGGCAGTAGTGCATGCCGCCGCCGAAGGTCAGCATCGCCGCCGAGCCCTCGCGGGTGATGTCGAAGCGGTCGGGGTCGTCGAAGACCGCCGGATCCCGGTTAGCCGCAGCCATATTGGCGATGACCAGTGTCCCGGCCGGGATCGTGACGCCACCGAGTTCCACATCCTCGATGGCGGTGCGCAACATGCCGAAGGCGATCGGCGAGTGGCGCATGACCTCTTCGACCGCGCCGGCCGCCAACTCGGGATGCTCTCCGAGCAGCGCCCATTGGTCGGGGTGGGCACTGAGCACATCCACCGCGGCCGCCAACTGGTTGCGGGTGGTGTCGGTGCCGGCCATCAGCAGGCCGGCCACCAGCATGCGCAGCTCGTCCCCGTTGAGCCGGTCACCGTCGTCTTCGGCACGGATCAACTCGGAGATCAGGTCGTCGGTCAAGGTGTCGCGCCGGTCGGCGACCATGTCGTCGATGTAGGCGTCCAGCTCATCCCACGCGGCCAGGATGCTGTCTTCTTGGCCGGCGACGCCCCAACCGAACACCTTGAAGATGTCGTCGGTCCAGTCGGAGAAGAGCTTCCAGTCGTCTTTGGGGGCGCCGAGCAGTGCGCAGATGATCGGAATGGGGTACCGGCGGGCGATGTCGTTGACGATGTCGCAACGCCCGTGCGGAACGTGTTGCTCGACCAATTCGGTGATGACGTCGGTGATCGTCGCGTGCAGCCGTGCGGTAGCCCGGGGGGTGAAGGCTTTGCATACCAATTTGCGCAGCCGGTGGTGCTGCTCGCCGTCGAGACTGATCAGGTTGGTAACGACCCGGTCCCACAACGGCCCGGAGGTAATGCCTTGGGCGGCAAGGAACATGCCCGGCGGCACCCGCAACCGTGAGTCGCGCAGCAACGTGCGGACCAATTCGTAGTTCAGAAACTCTGGGCCATGCGCGCCCATGGCGATCGGCGCCTTGCTGCGAGCCTGCGCGATCAGCTCGTGCGCCTCCTCAGGATTGTCCAGGTGTTCGTAGGCCAAGGTCGGGAGTTCCGCTTCGAAAACGATCATGAGGGGATCGTCGCTCCTGCCCCTACGCGAGCACATGCGTAGTGGACTACCTGACTTGCGCTAGACCTTTGCTACGTCTTCTCGATGCCGGCGATGTTCCGCTTGCCGCGGCGCAGCACCAGCCAGCGGCCGTGCAGGAAGTCGGAGTCCTGCGGCGTCCATTCCTCGCTCTCGATGCGATTGTTGTTGACCGATACGCCGCCTTCGCCGATCGTGCGTCGCGCCGCTTTCCGGCTTTCCGACAAACCGCTGGCCACCAGCAGGTCGACGATTCCGTCGGGACTGCCCGGTGTCAGCTCGGCGACGGTGGTCTCGCGCAGCGCCGCCGACAGCGTCGCGTCGTCGAGACGGGCCAGCTCGCCCTGTCCGAACAAGGCCCGGCTGGCGTGCTCGACCGCCTCGGTGGCGTCTTCTCCGTGCACCAGGACCGTCAGCTCGGTGGCCAGCCGGCGTTGCGCCGCACGTTGTTGCGGGCGTTGGGCCGTCGCCTGCTCGAGCTCGGCCAGCTCGTCGGCCGACAGGAAGGTGAACCAGCGCAGGTACCGGATGACGTCGGCGTCGGCGGTGTTCACAAAGTACTGGTACCAGGCGTATGGGCTGGTCATCTGCGGGTCCAGCCAGAGGCTGCCGCCGCCGGTCGACTTGCCGAATTTGGTGCCGTCAGCTGCGGTCACCAGGGGAACCGTGAGCGCGTGCACCGACGCGCCAAGCTTTTGGCGGACCAGGCGCACCCCGGCGATGATGTTGCCCCACTGATCCGAACCGCCGATCTGCAGCGTGCAGCCGTGGCGCCGGTGCAATTCGACGTAGTCGTTGGCCTGCAGCAGCAGGTAGCTGAACTCGGTGTAGGAGATCCCGTCTCCCTCCAACCGTCGCCGGATGGTGTCGCGATCCAGCATCACGTTGACCGAGAAGTGCTTGCCGAGGTCACGCAGGAATTCCACCGCCGACATCGCTGCGGTCCATTCGAGGTTGTTCTCGACGATCGCGCCGGTCGGTGAGTCGTCGAAGTCGACGAAGCGCTCCAGTTGTCCGCGGATGCGTTCGGTCCATTCGGCGACGACGTCCGCCTCGTTGAGGCTGCGCTCGCCGACGTCGCGGGGGTCGCCGATCATGCCGGTGGCGCCACCGGCGAGCACGATGGGCCGGTGGCCGGCGCGCTGGAAGCGCCGCAGCGCCAGCAGGGGCACCAGGTGGCCGGCGTGCAGGCTCGCCGCGGTGGGGTCGAAGCCGGCGTAGACCGTCAGCGGCCCGCGCTGCGCCTCGGCGCCCAGTGCGTCGAGGTCGGTGGATTGCGCGATCAACTCACGCCAGCTCAGCTCGTCAAGGATCGCGGGAGACATCCCGGAAGACATTAGTCGCTGGCGGTCGGAGAGCGCCGAGCGTGGACTTGTTGAGCGGTTTCGGGCAATTCCCGCGCAACAACTCCACGTTCGGCGCGGGTGGACCTTTAGTCGCTGGCTCCCGGCGTCGGCGCCCGCGGACTTCGCCGATAGGACGAAACCTCCGGGCGGCCGGCAAGCCACAACCGCCACGGCCGGTCGGCGGCCTGGCTGACCCCGACGCGCGGGCCGGCCATCGCGCCGTTGGCCTCGTTGAGCCGCAGCGCCACCGGACCGGTCGGGTCGAACAAGTCAATTCCGTTGTCGTCCATGGTGATTCCGAGCGCCGAGCATAGGTTTCCCGGTCCGCGCGCCAGCGCGGCGCGGCGGATCATCGGGCCGCGCCGCACCTGGGCGACGTCTAGACCGTCCTCGACGACGGCGGCCCGTAGCAGCACGGCGGCGGCGGTGCCGTCCGGCCCGCACACCACGTTGGCGCAGACATGGATCCCGTGGCTGCGGTAGGTGTAGAGCCGCCCGGGGGGCCCGAACATCACGACGTTGCGGCCGCCGCGACCCCGATACGAGTGGGCCGCGGCGTCCGGCCAGGGGCCGTCGGGCACCCCGCCGTATGCCTCGACCTCGACGACGATGGCGCGCACTTGCCGCCCGATCAGGGTGGCGCCAAGCAGTCGATGCGCGGCTACGACCGGGTCTACCTGCAGTTGCTCGGCACTCACCGCACAGATTGTGCACGCCGTTGCGAGTGAGTGATCTTTAGTGGTCACGCGACTCGCACCCCGTCTCGGGGTTGTTCGCCGGCTGGGTGGCCGGTTCCCTTCCGCGCTTCACGGCCACCAGCCCGGCTTAGCCGGGTCTTACGGTCGGCTCCACGCTTGACGGCGGCCCCAACTGGGCCGACGACGCTAACGGTGTCCTCGTAGCGTGCGAGGTTGATAGATGCATTGTCATCACGGTGATGTGACGCCGAACAAGCCTGGCATTGCCAGTGTTCGGACCATCCGATGTCCTGCACATGCCCGCAGGCATGGCAGGTTTTCGACGACGGGAACCAGCGGTCAGCAACGACCAGCTGCGACCCGTACCAGCCGGTCTTGTAGGACAGGTGCCGCCGAGGTGTGCCCAGGGCCGCATCGGAAAGTCCCCGCCGGCGGGCGCGGGCACCCGGCAGGCCCTTTTGCCGCACCATCCCCGCAGCGTCCAAACCTTCAACAACGATCCGGCCGTGGGTTTTAGCCAACCGCGTTGTCAGGACGTGCAAGTGATGAGTACGAAGATCGTTGACCCGGCGATGTAGCCGGGACATCTGGGTAGTGAGTGCGCGGTAGCGCCGTGAGCCTTTCGTGCAGCGCGACCGTGCCCGGCACACGCGGCGTAGCCCGCGCAGCGCGGCGTCGAGCGGTCGCGGGTTGCCAACTTGCTCGATCACCGTGCCCTCAGCGGTGGCCACAGTGGCCAGGCGCCGGACTCCGACATCGACACCCACCCGCGAGCCAGGCAGCGCAACGCGGGGTTGCTGTGGGCGTTGGACTACCACCCGCACACTGGCATCCAGGCGAGTGCCGTTGCGGCGCACCGAGATCGCCAGTACCCGGGCCCGCCCGGCACGGATGAGGCGTTCGATGCCGCGGGTGTTCTCGTGCGTGCGGACAGTGCCGATCACTGGCAGCGTGAGGTGGCGGCGGTCGGGTTCGACCCGCATCGCACCGGTGGTAAAACATACCCGGTCAGCATCGCGGCCTTTGCGCTTGAACCGCGGGAACCCAACCCGCTTCCCGGCGCGCTTACCGGCCCGGGAGCTCTGCCAGTTCCAGTACCCGTGCACCGCGCCCGCGATGCCGTCGGCGTAAGCCTCCTTCGAGCATTCCGGCCACCACACCTGCCCGGTCTCGGCGTTGACACATACCTCGTCTTTTGCTGTGTTCCAGCGTTTCCGCAGCGCCCGAAGCGACGGCTTGTCGGCCTCTATCCCGGCCGAGTGCCACGCTTGGATATCGGATTTCAGGGCGGCAACAGTCCAGTTGTATGCCTTGCGGCGCGCACCGAAATGCCTTGCCAGCGACCTGACTTGATCCTCGGTCGGGTCCAGCGTGAACCGGAACGCCTGCACGCACCAGCCTTCGGGGACTTCAAACTTCGCCATCAGGCCGCACCTCAGCCCACGCCGCCAGATCCATACTTGTGTTCCTACCGCACACCACCGACATTGATGATGGGATGGTCGCCGCGGCAAGTCCGACCCTCTCGATGCCTATCAGGCCGCCCGGGCAGTGTTGGCCGGAGAGGCCACCAGCGCGCCCAAGGATGCTGCGGTCGACGCGGTGCGATCACTGCACAACACTCGCCGGTCCGGGGTCAAGGCCCGGACCGCGACGATGAACCAGATCACCGCCATGCTGGTCACCGCACCCGATCTGATCCGCGCCAAATATCGTGCACTGCAAGCACTATCGCTGGTTACCGCGTTGGCGCGGTGCCGCCCCACCACGACCGATCCGGTCAATACCGCAGTGCTGACCGCGTTGAAGACCCTCGCCGAACGACACCAGTTCTTGACCACGCAGAACGACCAATTGACGACCCTGATCGACTCGCTCGTCACCCAGACCAACCCCGCGTTGCGCGCGGCGCACGGAGTCGGTCCCGACACTGCGGCACAGCTGCTCGTCACCGCGGGCGCCAACCCCGATCGACTCCGATCGGAAGCGTCCTTCGCCGCGCTGTGCGGGGTCTGTCCCATCCCTGCCTCGTCCGGGAAGACCACCCGACATCGCTTGTCCCGTGGCGGCGACCGCAACGCCAACAACGCGCTCTACCGCATCGCGTTGGTTCGCATGTCCAGCCACAGGACTACGCGGGAATACGTCGCACGCCAGGTCGAAGCCGGCCGGTCCAAGCCCGAAATCATCCGGATGCTCAAACGTGCCATTGCCCGAGAGATGTTCCGGTTGTTGACCAACACGATCGCGGTCCCCGAGTATGCCGACCTCCGTGCCACCCGCCAGGCCAAGAACATCACCGTCACCGCCGCGGCCAACGCCTTCAGCGTCTGGCCCACCGTCATTTCCCGCGTCGAACGTGGACTCCAACGCGACGACGCACTCGCCGACCGCTACCGAACCTGGCTCAACGCGGCTTGACATCAATAGGAGCAATCAACTACCCACAACTCAAACCGCAACAGTTAGCTCCCCCCTTGACAAGCCGAAACTGGGGGCGAAGTATTCATCACATGATGATTTCATCCGGTGGTGAATTAAACGGGCCGGCCGTCAACGTTGAGCATTTGCGGGTCGTGCGGGGTAAACGCCCAGCGCTGCAAGACTTCTCGGTGCAGATAAAGCGCGGCAGCATCACCGGCATGCTCGGCCCGTCCGGTTGCGGTAAGACCACGCTGATCCGTTGCATCGTCGGTACCCAGGTGGTGACCTCCGGAACGGTCACCGTGCTCGGCAAACCCGCGGGGTCACCCGAGTTGCGTCGCCGAGTCGGATACATGCCGCAGGACCCGACCATCTACGACGACGTGCGGATCGTCGACAACGTCCGCTACTTCGCGTCGCTGTACGGCTTCGACAGCGGTGCCGCGGATACCGCGATCGAGCGCGTCGGGTTGACCGATCACCGGACCGCGTTCTGCGGCAACCTGTCCGGCGGCCAGCGCACCAGAGTGTCACTGGCGTGTGCGCTGGTCTGCCACCCCGATCTACTCGTGCTCGACGAGCCGACGGTCGGACTCGATCCGGTGCTGCGCGCAGATCTCTGGGAGCAGTTCATCGAGCTCGCGCGCGCCGGGACCACCCTGCTGGTCTCCAGCCACGTGATGGACGAAGCCGACCACTGCGGCGACCTCTTGCTGATGCGCGAAGGCAGCTTGGTCGCCCACACGACGCCGACCCAACTACGAGAGGACACCGGATGCACGTCACTGGAGGACGCGTTTCTGTCCATCATCCGCAGCACCTTGCCCCAAGCCGGTTAGGCCTACGGGCGTACACCGCCACCACGATCCGGATTTTGCGCCAGCTGGCGGCCGATCACCGCAGCGTCGCGATGATCCTGGCGGTGCCCGTCCTGGTGATCACGCTGATGTACTTCATGTTTGAGAACGCGCCGCACCGGCCGGGCACCCCGACGCCGTTCAACAACGCGTGCCTGATCCTGCTCGGCCTGTTCCCGCTTTTCGTGATGTTCATCATCACGGCGATAACCATGCAGCGCGAACGGGCTTCGGGGACGCTGGAACGCATTCTGACCACTCCCCTGCGCCGACTCGACCTGCTGATCGCCTACGGCACCGCGTTCTCGATTGCCGCTGCGGCACAAGCGATTCTGGCCTGCGGCGTGTCGTTCTGGTTGCTCGGCTTCAGCACCGCGGGCAGCCCGGTGTGGGTGTTCGTCATCGCGATCGTCAATGCCGTGCTCGGTGTCGGGCTGGGCCTGCTCTGTAGTGCGTTCGCCCGCACCGAGTTTCAGGCCGTGCAGTTCATCCCGCTGGTGATGGTGCCGCAGCTGCTGCTGGCCGGCATCATCGTGCCGCGCGCGCTGATGCCAGACTGGCTGCGATGGATCAGCGATGTGTTGCCGGCCAGCTACGCGCTGGAGGCGCTGCAGCAAGTGGGTGCTCATTCGGAATTGACCGGTGTCGCGGTGCGCGACATCGTCGTCGTGCTGGGTTTCGCACTGGCTGCGCTGTGCCTGGCCGCGGCGACGCTGCGGCGCCGGACCCCATAGCGTGACCGCCGCCAAGACCGGGCGCAGGCGGCCCGGGCGCCCGGCCGGGAACTCTGACACCCGGGATCGTATCCTCACCAGCGCCCGGGAGCTGTTCGCGCAGAACGGTATTGACCGCACTTCGATACGCGCGGTTGCGGCGGGGGCCGGGGTGGACGCCGCGTTGGTGCACCACTACTTCGGCACCAAGCAGCAGCTGTTCGCCGCCGCGATCCACCTTCCGATCGACCCGATGACGGTGCTGGTGTCGATGCGGGAGACGCCGGTCGAGGAACTCGGGCTGCGGCTGCCGTTGGTGTTGCTGCCGATCTGGGATTCCGAATTGGGCGCGGGCCTGATCGCGACAATGCGATCGTTGATTTCCGGCGCTGAGGTGAGTTTGGTCGCGCTCGTTTCTGCAGGAGGTTATCGTCGCGGAAGTCGGTCCGCGAGTGGACAATCCCGCCGGGACGGGCCGGATCCGGGTCCAGTTCGTCGCGTCGCAGTTGATGGGCCTGGTGATGGCGCGCTACATCGTGAAGATCGAGCCCTTCGCGTCGCTGCCCGTCGAGCAGGTCGCGGAAACCATCGCGCCGAACCTGCAGCGCTACCTCACTGGGGATCTGCCGGACGGCCTCGCGCCATGAGCCGGGCGTGCTCGTCGTCGTCCACATCGCGGGCCTCGTCGATCAACAGCACCGGGATGCCGTCCTCGATGCGGTAGACGCGGTGCAGCCGGGGGTTGTAGAGCACTTGCCCGTCATCGGCCTCGGTGAGCACCAGCGGACCCCGGTCGTCAGGGCACACTAGGATGCGCAGTAGCGAATCGTCAAGCATCGGCGTGCTTGGCGCTCAGGTCCGTACGTGTCGCCGGGGTGAGCCGCCGGTACTCGTTGCTGTCGGCGTCGAAACACCACGCCGCGCGTCCGGCCTTGGGGATTCCGGCCGCCACCAGGGCGCCGACGACGGGACGATAGGTCGTGGGGCTCAGCGGCAGCTCCGACACCACGTGCACGACGTCGGGTCCCCGCCCGATGGGCATGCCGGCAACGGCTTCCGTCAAGTCGGCCGCGGTGATGGTGGCCCCCTGCCGTAGCGACAGCGCGGACACCGCCAACTGCCGGCCGTCCACCGTCACGCCGTAGGTCACCGCGAGGTCGACCCCATTGATCAGGCCGAGCGCGTCGGTGACCGGCTCGGCGTAGACGATCCCGCGTGCGGTGTGGACCTCCGACCCGCGCCGGCCCGCCAGCCAGTAGTCCCCGTCCTCGTCGCGGCGGAACAGATACTCGGTCGATATCCAGGTGTCGGCGGGAGCGAAGACGCCGCGCTTGACCGAGGCCGTCGGGTCGATCGGGCCGTTGGACTGGGCGAGCAGCACGCCGACCTGGTTGACGTCGGCGACCTCGACGAAGCCACGGTCGTTCTCCAGGATCAGGTCATGTTCAGCGTCGTAGGCAGCCAGTTCGACGCGCCCGGCACCGGGCAACGGACGACCCTTGCTGCCGACCTTGGCGCCGGACACGTTGGCCAGCACCGCCTGTCCGTCGGTGGTGGCGAAGAACTCGACGATGTGCGCGGGCGCGAAAACGTCGACGACCCGTTCCCACAAGCCCGTGGGCATGCCCGAGCCGATGAACAGCCGCACCGGATGGTTGCCCTGCAGGGCGAACGACGGATCGTCGACGACGTCACGGAGCATGGCCCAGGTGTACGACACGACGGTGACGCCGTATTGCCGTATCTCCTGCACGAACCGCTCCGGGTCCAGACCGCGGGACAGTGCGATGCGGGTTCCGCCGACGACCGCGCCGCCCAGGTTGACCAACAGCGCGGATTCGTGGTGCAGCGGCGTCAGGCAGTACACGGTGTCTTTGCGGTCGAGGGATGCCGCCGAGGCGGTTCCGAAGGCCGACACCGCCCAGCGGTAGTTGGTGATCTGCTTGGCGACCAGCTCACCACTGGCCGCGGTGAAGGCGATGGCCGCCAGGTCGCGCGCCAAGCCGGGGTTGGGCCGGTACCAGGCGGGCAGCTCGACGGCGTCGGGGTCGATCTTCTCCATGTCGATGACGTCCGCGTCCTGCGGCAGGTGCAGATCGCGTGACTCGCCGCCACCGAGCACCAGGATCTGGCCGGGCAATTGGCCGGCGGCTTCGAGGTTGGTGGGGTCGGTGATGATCTCGGTCACCCGCCCGAGCCGGACCATCGCGGCCAGATCGACGTCCGGGCGCATCACCACGGCAACCGCACCCAAACGCGACAGCGCGGCGATGGCCACCAGCGCGCTGGGTCGGGTCTCCATCAGGATCCCGACCCGGTCGCCCTGGCGCACCCCGACCTCGATCAGGCCACGAACGACGTTGTTGATACGCCGGTTCACGGCCTCGTAGGTGTGCACGCGCCCGTCGAACAACAGGAATTCGCCCTGCGGGGCGTCGTGCGCCTGTTCGTCGATGATGCGGCCCAACGAGATTCGGGTGTGATCGTTCAGCTGGCCCAGCCGGGCTAGTCGGGGCAGCGTCCGGGCCGTCTCGACGGCCAGGGTTCGCATCGATCTGTTGGCGGCGACCATCGCGTCGCCGGCGCCGCGGGCCAGCGCCAGCGCCGCCTCGGACACCTCGCCCAGGCCGTGCACGAGCCGGGAGCTGAGGGCCACGCCGGTGTCGGTGTGTTCGGCGGGTTGCTCCACCATCAGGCCGATCTGGCCCGGCTTGTCACCATCGTTGGAGATCCAGTCCACCCAGTCGGCCACGGTCGGCCAGCTCTGTTGTGCCGCCCTGGACCCCACGACCAGTCCGAAATGACCTGTCCGGATGAGGCATTCGAAGACCTCGGTGTTGGGGGCGGCACGCCGGATGCCGCGCACCGACGCCGGCTGCCCGATGTCGTCGACCTCGCCGACGAACGCCAATATCGGGCAGGTGATGTCGGTGAGCGTGACCATCTGGCCGTTGATGGCGAAACCGCCGGTCATCATCCGGTTGTGGGCGATGAACTGCTTGAGCAGTTCGGAGATCGCGGGACCCGACCAGGCGATCCAGCCTTCGCGCTCCAAGAACCTGCGCTGCTGTTCCCGGGGCAGCAGGGCCTCACGGTCATGTAGCTGGCGCACGAAGTCGACCCGGGACTTGGCGGTCTTGAGCGGGTCCATCATCTGAAAACCGGTGCGCGCCAACCAGCTTGGGATGTTCAACCGGTTGAATACGTGA
Organism: uncultured Actinomycetota bacterium; assembly: GCA_963735655.1. Classification (GTDB taxonomy): domain Bacteria; phylum Actinomycetota; class Actinomycetes; order Mycobacteriales; family Mycobacteriaceae; genus Mycobacterium. The sequence continues at coordinate 93,950 of CAVTLW010000017.1, read as the reverse complement.
TCGGCCATGAAATCGGCGATGCCGGGGGCCATGTTCGCCGGCAGGCCCATCGGCAGCGCGGCCAGGGTGTCCACCGGGGAGCCGAACGCCACGACGCTGGCCAGGTTCTTGGAACGCCGGTAGGCGGCGACCTGATAGCTCCACATCCCGCCCTGCGAGTAGCCGACGAGGTGGACATCTTTGCCGGTGGTGTCGTGCACCGTGTCGATGGCGTGGCTGAGCGCGACGATGTGGTCGGCCAGGTTGCGGCGCATGCCGCCCTCGACCTTGTCGGGTGAGCCGAAGTCGATGACCCACGTGTCCAGCCCGCGGGCGTGCAGGATGCCCACCGCGCCGTCCTCGCGGGTGACGTCCCACATGTCCGCCGACATCATCATCGGGTGCACCATCAGCACCGGCTGGCCCGCCTGCGCCTGTCCCGGCCGGCTGTCCGGCGGAAAGTACCGCTTCAGCTTGTACATCGGCACGCTCTCGACGATCTGGGACGGCGACGGGACGCTGCCGGTTTCCAGACCACCTAGTCGCAGAACTTCCAAACCGTTTTGCGCCGTGGCCACCAGACGCTCGACCGGCCGGGTGACCATCGAAAAGTTGAGATCCACCACTGCTCCTGAGTGCTCGCTGAGTAGGCCTTGACCAGCGTGGACATCATGGCACATCCGCCTTGGCGCGCGATCCGGTCGGGCAGTTTGCCCGCGTTGGGTCAACCGTTCGTGGTCAGGACGGCGGTGGGTGGACAGATACACGCTTACACTTCGGCAGTGTTCTCCGAGACGCGCTACGCGCTGAACGGGGACTTGCGCGTCGCCTATCGCACGTCACGCGAAGGCCCTCGCGACATTGTGGTCGTCCCGAATTGGCTCACCACCTGTGAGCTTTTTCCGGAACTGCCGTCTATTCAGGGGTGGGTCGAAGCGATGGCATCGCTCGGTCGACTGATCTTCTTCGACCAGCCAGGCACGGGCGCGTCCGATCCAGTGACGCCGAGCGCGCTCCCAACCTTGGAACAATGGGCGGACAGCATCACCGCGGTGCTCGACGATCTCAGCAGTCGCGAAGCGATCGTGCTCACCATCGTCGACGGCGCGTTCGCGCCGCCGCGCTATTCGCAGCGACACATCCGTCCCGCTCCACCGCGCTGGTTGTGTTGGAGGGCTACGCGGACCCGCGTCAGGAAATCCCTGATCGGTTCCCCCCCGAGGAAGCCGTCGCTGCCGGTGTCGCCGCCTGGGGAACCGGCGAGGGGCAACTTTTACTCAATCCGGATATGCCGTGGAATGAGGAGGTCCGGGCCGCGTGGGCTCGAATGGAACGCTTCGCGGCAAGCCCCGGAACCGTCGCTCTCATGATTCCGCTTGTGGCCGATTTAGATGTGCGGGCGGTCCTGCCGACAGTTCGCGTGCCGACCCTTATCCTCCAGCACACCGACGACATAATAATTCCGCCCGCGCAAGGCAAGTACCTCGCCGATCACATATCGGGCGCGAAATACGTTGAGCTACCCGGGCGCAACGCGTTTCACTTCGTCGAACCGTGGCGCGCGTCCTTCAGGAGATCGCCGAGTTCCTCACCGGACACCACGCGACGTGGCCGATGATCGAGTGCTCGCCATCGTGCTGTTCACCGACATCGTGGATTCGACGCAAACCGCTGCGAAGATCGGCGACCGTGACTGGCATGCGTTGCTCGATGCGCATGACGCCGTCGTCCGGTCGCAACTCGCTCGATTCCGAGGCCGCGAGGTAAGCACTTCGGGCGACGGCTTCCTCGCGATGTTCGACGGCCCTGCACGGCGATCCGCTGCGCGATGTCGATCCGCGACGCGGTGCAAGCGTTGGCCTCGAGGTGCGCGCCGGGTTGCACCCGGCGAGTGCGAGGTCCGCGGCACGACATCGGCGGATCGCCGTGCATCCGCGCGAGGGTGAGCGCCCTGCGGGCCGAACGACGTGCTCGTGTCCAGCACGCTGCGTGACCTCGTGATCGGATCACGGCTCGAGTTCGTAGAACGCGGCTCTTCGAGCTCAAGGGCGTGCCCGGCGAATGGCGCCTCTTCGCCGTCGCCTCCACGTAGAACCGTTGACCGGCCGTCAGAACGGTGGTGGTTCGGCGTCGGCGTCGGGTGGGGCGGGTCCGAAGTAGGCGGCTTGGCGTTGTTCGCGTTCGGCGTGGCGGGCCTGCCGGTTTTGCCGGCGTTCGGTCGCGACGCGATGCGCGCGGTCTTGGCGCGGGTGGGACGGCGTTTGGGCATCATCGCGCTGCGCTGGCCGCAGTAATCCTGGGGCGGTTCGACTTCCGGGGTCGGGAAACCACCCATGGGGTAACACAAACTCGGAAACAGCAGCGCGCTGCCCGGGGTGGTCACATACGTCTGCCCCGACTGGGAGGTCAAGATCTGCGTCCCGTCGGGCAATTGCTGTTCGGCCCAGCCCAAAAACGTCTTCACCAAATGATGGCGGCTACTGGCCGAAGTACATTTCGACTTGCCGCGCGTAATTCACGTATGCGCGCGAGACCGGCATACAAGCGGACTCGTTGGATTACGATCAGGCGGGGCACAGACCCGCGTGGCAGACAAACTCTGAGAAGCCAAAGGTGATCCAGATGGGCAGTTCGCCCGAGTCGACAGTCCGCAATTTCCTTGCCGCGTTCACAGACCGAAGCGTGGAAAAGTTGGTCGGCTTCTTCAGCGACGATGCCGTGTTCGACGCCGACCGCGAGGAGTGCACCGAGGAAAAGCGGCCATCAGGTCCGAGTTCGAGGCCGAGCTAGCGATGGGATTCGAGAGTATCAACATCGACGTGAACTCGCTGGTAGCCAATGGCGGGGTCGTGATGATGGAAGGCGTTGAAAACTACATCATTGGTGGCAGGCCGTTCTTCCTGGAGACCATTGGGGCATTCGACATCAACCCTGACGGTCTGATCACACGATGGCGTTCTCCAACGATCTGAAGCCGCTCACGGAGCAGCTCGTGCCGCTGATTCGAGGTCCCTACCTGAGCGCGAGCTGTGTAGCCATTCCGTCGTTCTGATCGACAGCTGACGGTGTTGACCCGACGTTGAGTTCGGCAGTAGCACTTGAGGTTCGCCGCGTGCGTGGCCCCGCCCTCGGAGTAGGGGATCGTATGGTCCACGTCGCAGTGCACCGCCGGCTGGTCGCAACCGGGCCAGCGGCACGTCAAATCCCGGCACCAAATTGACCGCCTCGACGACGCGATACCCAGCCTCGTCGACGACTCGGCGATGCGCAAAAGGTCATCCACGCCATCGGGGACTACTACGAGCAGCTCGTCATGACGACGAACGAGTTCGTACGTAACCTCATGCATGGCGGGAGCGGGATAGCGCCGAAGCCAGGCGACGCGAACCGCGCGCGCAAGACGACGAGCCAGCAAGACGAGGCAAACCCAGCTGCAAAGAACGCAGACTGATTAGTCGTTTGCGGGCACAGCGGACTAGACCGGGGCCAAGCCGACGGACTTCGTAGGCACCAACGAATCGCCCGGCGGACAGTGGACCACTGCGGGCACACCACCGGCCAGGCCCAGTTGTCACGCGAGCCACGGTGGCAGGCACGGCAGTCCCGGTTCACCGACACGCCCGCACCGAGGCGTGCCGGTCCACCGGAAAACACCTGCCAGCCGCGGCCAGACCGTTCGGGCCGCAAACCGAGCAGAACTCACTTCTGCTCACTCACCAGGAGCGGTTCGGACACAATGCCGGTCAGCTTCGACTCGAACATACATTCGATTATGCCACGAGTCGCCGACACGTGCTCAGCTGTCGTCGTCCCCGCCTCCGGTTGGACGCGATGACACGAGTCTCCTGGCTCTCGGATCGCTGATGCCTCGCCTGGCCTTCCAGCTCTTCGCCGTGGCGTATGAGGGTCGCTCCCCCGATCACAGTGGCGGGACCGCGCCGGATTCACACCGGCTTCCCGCATCGTCATTGCCTTACGGGCGAGATTGTCGCGCCCGGGGTCTAAGCGGTAGCAAATCGCCGGAGAGCCTGACCGGGGCCGGTACCGTCGGTGCCGTGGCGCACCTGCTCGGGGCCGAGGCCGTTCACCTGGAATATCCGACCCAGGTGGTGTTCGAGTCCGTTTCACTCGGTGTCAACGACGGCGCGCGCATCGGCATCGTGGGACGCAACGGCGACGGCAAATCCAGTCTGTTGAAGCTGCTCACCGGTGAGTTGCAGCCGGACTCGGGCCGGGTGACGCAGCGCAGCGGCTTGCGGGCCAGCGCGCTGAACCAGGCCGACACCCTGGACCCGAACCACACGGTCGGCTGGACACTGGTCGGCGACCAACCCGAACACCAGTGGGCCGGCGACGCGCGCGTCCGCGACATCGTCGGCGGCCTGGTGTCCGATATCGACTGGGATACCACGATTTCCACGCTCAGCGGCGGACAGCGGCGACGCGTGCAGCTGGCCCACCTACTGATGGGCGAATGGGACGTGATCGCGCTCGACGAGCCCACCAACCACCTCGACATCGAGGGCATCACCTGGCTGGCCGATCATCTGAAACAACGCTGGGCGCGCAACGTCGGCGGGCTGCTGGTGGTGACGCACGACCGCTGGTTTCTCGACGAAGTCGCGAACACGACGTGGGAAGTGCACGACGGCATCGTCGAGCCGTTCGAAGGCGGGTACGCCGCCTACGTGTTGCAGCGCGTCGAGCGCGACCGGATGGCCGCTGCCACGGAGGCCAAGCGGCAGAACCTGATGCGCAAGGAGCTCGCCTGGTTGCGCCGCGGCCCGCCGGCCCGAACGTCGAAGCCCAAGTTCCGCATCGAGGCCGCCAACCAGCTGATCGCCGACGTGCCGCCGCTGCGCAACACCGTGGAACTGGCCAAATTGGCAACCGCCCGGCTCGGCAAGGACGTCATCGACCTGCTCGACGTGTCGGTCTCGTTCGAAGGCCGCCCCGTCCTGCGTGACATCGAATGGCGGATCGGCCCGGGCGAACGCACCGGCATCGTCGGAGCCAACGGCGCCGGGAAGTCGACCCTGCTGGGACTGATCGCGGGAACCGTTGCGCCCGACACCGGACGCGTCAAGCGCGGCAAGACAGTCCAGCTGGCGGTACTCGACCAGCAGGGTGACCGGCTTGCCGACGTCGCCGATGACCGGATCGCCGACCTGCTCGGCAGGCTGCCCGGCAACTACGAGGTCGAGGGCCGCGAGATGACTCCGGCGCAGCTGCTTGAGCGACTCGGCCTCACCGAGTTGTCCGCGCGGGTCCGTGAACTCTCCGGTGGCCAGCGGCGTCGCCTACAGCTCATGCTCACGCTGTTGTCCGAGCCCAATGTGCTGCTGCTCGACGAGCCGACCAACGACGTCGACACCGACATGCTGACCGCCACCGAGGACCTGCTCGACTCCTGGGCCGGCACGTTGATCGTCGTCTCACACGACCGGTACCTGCTTGAACGGGTCACCGATCAGCAATACGCGATTCTGGACGGCCGGTTGCGCCATCTGCCCGGTGGCGTCGACGAATACCTGCGGCTGACGTCTCTTCGGCAAGCTCCGCCGGTCCCACAACACGAGCCGAAACCGGCTGAGCCGCAAGCGATGTCCGGCGCCCGGCGGCGCGCCGCCGAGAAGGAGCTGGCCGCGACCGACCGCCAGCTGGCACGCCTGGCCGACCGGATCGCGGCCAAGCACACCGAGCTGGCCGACCACGATCAGTCCGACCACGTTGTCATCACCCGGCTGACCCAGGAGCTGCGCGCCTTGGAAGATGAGGTCGCGGCGACGGAAGGCCGCTGGTTGGAGCTATCGGAGGTGCTCGAATGAAGCCGGTGACGTACCGACCCGGCGAAGCGTTGCTGGCCATGTATCGGCTGCGGGGCCCGGTGATCAATTCCGGCGTCGGCGGGCGCGGCTACACCTACCTGCTGGGTGCCGAGGCCAACAAGTTCGTGTTCGCCAATGCCGATGCGTTCAGCTGGCAACAGACGTTCGAGAGTCTGGCCATCGTGGACGGTCCGACCGCGCTGATCGTCAGCGACGGCGACGACCACCGCCGCCGGCGCAGCGTCGTCGCGCCCGGGTTGCGGCACCGCGAGATTGCCGAATACGTGCAGACGATGGTGTCCAATATCGACACCGTCATCGACGCCTGGCGTCCCGGGCAACGGCTGGATATCTACCAACAACTCCGCTCGGCGGTCCGGCGCAGCACCGCCGAGTCGCTGTTCGGCCCGCGCCTGGCCGCGCACAACGACTTTCTCGGCGAACAACTTCAGCCCCTGCTCGACCTCACCCACGCATTGCCGCAAGTCATGCAGCTGCACCGGCGGCTCAACTCCCCCGCCTGGCGACGGGCGATGGCCGCCCGAACCCGGATCAACGACATGGTCGACGCCCAGATCGCCGATGCTCGCGCCCAGCCCAGCTCCGACGACCATATGTTGACGATGCTGATCAATGGTCGCGGCGAAGAGGGTTATCAGTTGAGCGACAACGAGATTCGCGACGCGATCATCTCGCTCATCACCGCCGGCTACGAGACCACCAGCGGGGCGCTGGCCTGGGCGGTCTACACGCTGCTGACGTTGCCCGGAGCCTGGGAGACCGCTGCCGACGAGGTGAACCGCGTGCTCGGCGGCCGGCCGCCGACCGCCAAGGACCTCAGCGGGCTGACGTATCTGAACGGCGTTGTGCACGAGACGCTTCGGCTTTACTCACCCGGAGTGATCTCCGCTCGCAGGGTGATGCGCGACTTGTCGTTCGACGGCCACCGCATCCGGGCCGGGCGGTTACTGATCTTCAGCGCCTACGTCACCCATCGCCAGCCCGAATTATGGCCCGAGCCAAGGGAATTCCGGCCACAGCGCTGGGACCCCGAGGCGCCCGATTACCGCAAGCCGGCGCCGCACGAATTCATCCCGTTCAGCGGGGGGTTGCATCGCTGCATCGGCGCGGTGATGGCCACCACCGAGATGACGGTGATGCTGGCCCGGTTGGTCGCCAGGACCACGCTTGCGCTGCCCGCCCAGCGCATCCGCGCCGCCAACGTGGCTGCGCTGTCGCCGCATCCGGGATTAGCGGTCGACATCACCGGCCTAGTGCCAGCGCAGTAGGACCAGCTCGGCGCAGAATCCGGGACCCATCGCCAGCATCAGTCCCGGGCTTCCGCTGGGCGGCTTCTTGGCGATGGTGTCGCGCAAGATGTGCAGCACCGACGCCGACTCCAGGCTGGCGATCTCGCCCAGGGAGCGCCAGGTCAGTTCGAGCGCCTCCGCGGGCAGCTCGAGGCTCTTGCTGATCGCGTCGATGACCTTGGGACCGCCGGGGTGGCTGACCCACGCGCCGATGTCGCCCTTGGTCAGTCCGTGCGTGGCGAGAAACCCGGTGACGTCGTCGGCCAAATACCGCTCGATCAGGCTGGTGAGCTCCGGAGAAAGCCGCGGCTGCAGGCCATGGGAGGTGACGTCCCAACCCATGATGTGCAGCGATTCGCGGTAGAGACTGCTGTGCGAATCGACGATGTCGGGCCCACCCGCGCGAATCTGTTCGGCCCGCCGGTCGCCGACGGCAACCACCGCGGCGGCGCCGTCGCCGAACATCGCTGTCGCCAACCAGACCGGAGACCGTCGGTTTGACCGCAGGGAACATCAGCGAGCAGAGCTCGACCGACACCAGGACCGCGACGTCGTCGGGCGCACCGCGCAGATAGTCGTGCAGCCGGGCCACCCCCGCCGCGCCGGCGGCGCAACCGAGGCCGAACAACGGATACCGGCGTACGTCAGGGCGTAGTCCAAGCCGGCCGGCGATGCGAGCATCGAGCGATGGCACCGCGACACCGGTCACCGTCGTCGTCGCGATCATGTTGATGTCCTGGGGTTCCAGGCCGGCCTCGTCGAGCGCGCCGAGTAGCGCCTCGCAGCCGAGCTCCACCGCCTTTTCGATGAAGATCTCGTTCGCGTCGCCGAAGTCGCCCAGCGACGCGTACTGCTCGAGGGGCAGAACCAAGTGGCGGCTGTTGACCTTCGCGGCGGCGTGCAGCCGCCGAACGATTTCTTCGTGCTCCTTCAGACCGGGGAACTCGACGACCTGGTCGGTGATCTCACCCTGGCTGTATCGATGCGGCGGCAACGCCCCGAACACCCCTGCGACGACGCTCATGTCCCCTGCTCTCCACAGCTATTGACAAATGTCTAATAAGACTGACTAACCAACGCTGGTTGCCCAAAGTTTAGGCGCGGTTGTACGGGCGCGCAAAGTCCCAGGTATTTCCGACGATTGGTCATTTAGCCTCGTCGTCATCCGTCGAGTTGAGCGCCATTGCAATTAACGCCTCGGGGCTCAACGAGTCGATGACGTCATTACTGACAACCGTTGTGAGCGTGGGCGTTTCGGTATCGCCAGCCAGCAGGAGTAGTTTTTCCAGCAGTCCAGCCCGGCGCAGCTCCTGAATTGGGATCCGCAATAGCAACGACCTGATGCGCTCGTCCTCCGATTGTTTGTGGTGCTGACCGCTCGACAGTCGTTCGCCGAGATAATCGGCGAGCGCCGCCGGAGTCGGGTAGTCGAAGATCAGGGTGCGCGGCAAAGCCAGCCCGGTATCGGCCTTGAGCCTGTTGCGCAGTTCGATCCCGGCCATCGAGCCAAACCCGAGGTCTTGGAACGCGCGGTCCGCGTCGATGTCCCCACCACTCGAGTGGCCGAGTACGACAGCCGCGTGGGCGCACACCAACTCCACCAACTGCTGGTGCCGTTCTTTGGGTGCGAGGCCGCGCAGCCGTTCCGACAGATTCGGGGTGGGCGGCTCGGTGGGAACTTCGGCGGCATCACCCACCCAGTAGCGCCGTCGGTCAAACGCGTAAGTCGGCAAGCCCACCCGCCGGGCGCCCAGACCGTCGAAGACCGCACCCCACTTGACGCCGACGCCCTCGGTGAACAGCCGCCCCAGCGCGGTGGTCAGCGACTCCGCTTCAGCGCGGTCTTTCGTGATGGCCACCACCGCGGGCGCCGCGTCTGCCGCTGCCGTGAGGGACTCCTCCACCGCCGCCGCCAACGCGCCACCCGGCCCCACCTCGACGAACACCCCGGCCCCCAACGCCTCGACGGCCCGGACTCCGTCGACAAAGCGCACCGGTTGGCGCACGTGCTCGGTCCAGTACTGCGCTGACCCGTAGCCGGGTCCGGCGGGCTGCCCGGTCATGTTGGACACCAAGCCAATTCGCGGGGGTGCGGCCTCGATGCCGCTGACGGCCCGCGCGAATTGGTCCAGCATCGGTTCCATCAACACCGAATGAAACGCATGCGAGACCGCCAGCCGGTGGACGCGCCGGCCCCGCTGCGCCAGTCGGTCCGCCACCGATGTCACTGCGGCGGCGGCGCCGGAGATCACCACGGATTCGGGACCGTTGACCGCCGCGATGCTGACACCGTCATCGAGCAGCGAGGCCACCTCGGCTTCGCCGGCGGCCACGGCCACCATCACCCCGCCCGCAGGCAGCACCGCCATCAACCGGCCCCTGGCCGCGACCACCATGGCCGCATCGGCCAACGACAACACCCCGGCCACGTGGGCGGCGCTGATCTCCCCCACCGAATGACCCAGCACCAGATCCGGCCTCACCCCGCAGCTCCGCAACAACGCCGCCAGCGCGACCTCCACGGCAAACAGCGCGGGCTGCGCGAACTCCGTGCTTTCCAACAGCGCGGGCATCGCTTCCCCAGATCACCTGCCGCAGCGGCAACCGGAGGTGACCGTCCAGCGCTTGCGGCGGCCTCGTCGAAGGCCTGCGCAAAGACGGGGAATCGCTCGTAGAGCTGCCGACCCATCCCCAGCCACTGCGAGCCCTGGCCGGGAAACACGAACACCGTCTTGCCCAGTGGCTGCGCGCGTCCCGCCACCACGTTCGCGGCCGGCGCGCCCGCCGCGAGCGCCGCCAGGCCCGTCGTCAGATCCTCGGGCCGCGCGCCGACGACCACCGCGCGATGCTCGAACGTCGACCGGGTGGTGGCCAACGACCACCCCACGTCCACCGGGTCAGCGTCGCCGGTTGCTCGAGCCAACAGCCGCGTCGCCTGACCCGCCAGTGCGCGGGGCGAGCGAGCCGACATCGTCCACGGGATGGTCACCTCGCGTTCGGGTTGCTGAGCCAGGGATTCCGGGACTTCCGGCGGCTGCTCGAGAATCACGTGCGCATTGGTCCCGCCCATGCCGAACGACGACACGCCCGCGCGCCTGGGCCCGTCTCCCGCCGGCCACGGCGTCAGGACCGTATTGACTTGCAGGCCAAGGCTTTCCAGGTCGATAACTGGACTGGCATAGTTGAGGCTGGGCGGGATCGCAGCGTTTTCGATGGCCAGTAGCGTTTTGAGCAGTCCGGCAATTCCCGCCGCGCCTCCGGTGTGGCCGATGTTGGTCTTGACGGAGCCCACGCTCACGGGTCGTCGTCGCGGGTGGGCGAATATCTCGCCCAGCGCCGTTGCCTCGACGGGGTCGCCGATTTCGGTGCCCGTGCCGTGCGCCTCGATGTACTGGACGTCGCCGCTGTCCAGGCCCGCGGCGGCCAGGGCGCGCCGGATGACGTCGGTCTGCCCGGCGGCCGAGGGTACGGTCAGCCCCGCGGCGCCGTGGCCGGCGTTGCCGACCGCGCTGCCGCGAACGATCGCGCGGATCCGGTCGCCGTCGTCGAGGGCGGCACCGAGCGGTTTCAGCAGGACGAGGCCGCCCCCTTCGCTCCGTACGTAACCGTCGGCGCGGTCGTCGAACGCGTAGGTATGGCCCGTCGCCGACAGCGCGCCGAATTCCGTTTCGAGCAGCGCCGTTTCGTCCGCCAGGTTGAGGTGGACGCCTCCGGCTATCGCGAGCTGCGACTCCCCCGTGCGCAGGCTTTCACACGCCAGGTGGACCGCCACCAGGGCGGACGATTGACCCGAATCAACGGTCATGCTGGCGCCAAGTGTCCCGAACGCATACGAGATCCGGTTGGCGATCATGGCCCGGCTCACGCCGGCGAACGAGTGATGGTCGAGGTTCGCATCGAGCGTCAGGAAGGCGTAGTCGTCGTTCATCGCGCCGACGTAAACCGAAACCTGTTCTCCGCGTACGGCTTCCGGAATGACACCGGCGTCCTCGAACAGCTCCCAGGCCAGTTCGAGGGCCAGTCGCTGCCGGGGATCCATCGCAGCGGCCTCGCGCGGCGACATGTTGAAAAAATTCGCGTCGAAAGCGGCGACGTCATCGAGCCGGGTGACTTCGCGTCCGTCGCGCATCAGACGCCAGAAGTCGCCTGGGTTGTCGGCGCCGGGGAACCTGCACGCGAGCCCGATAATCGCTACGTCCGTCGATTGCAGGGCATCCTCCACTCATCGTCGTGTGTTGAGAACATTGCCGACTAGGGCTCGACTTCTTCATCGAGGATGGCGAACAGTTCGCTGTCGGTGGCCGTGCTGAGGTCGTCGTAGGCATCGTCGGGCTCGGGTTCTGGCGGTGGGGCGCTCAGCTTGGTCAGCAGGGTTTGAATGCGCAGGCTCAGCTTTGCCTTGTCGTGCGGCTCCCAATCGGGTTGATCGATCAGGGCTTGCAGCTCACGGACGATGTCGTTGAAGCGAGCCATCCGATCCGGCCGCTCGACGTCGGTGGGAGCCGTGGTAGCCAGCCCCGCATCCAAATGCTCGGCCAGCGCCGAGGGCGTGGGATAGTCGAAGATCAACGTCGGTGAAAGTGTCAGCCCAGTGGCGGCTTTCAGCCGGTTGCGCAATTCGACGGCGGTCAGGGAATCGAACCCGAGGTCTTGAAACGCGCGATCAGGGCCGACCTCGGAGGTGCTGGGATGTCCTAAAACCGTTGCGGCGCTGCTACACACCAGGTCGATCAGCTCGCGTTGCCGTTGCTCGGCGTTGAGCCCGCGCAGGCGGGTCGACAGCCCCGTCATCGACACCGCCGTGTCCGCGGCGATGACCCGTCGGGTGGGACGGGTGGCCAATTCGCGCAGTAGCGGGGGCAACACACCACTGTCGACCCGCAGCGCCGCCGGGTCGAGGTTCGCCGCCACCACTACGGGTGGGTCAACCGCCCCTGCGGTGTCAAAGAGCTCGAGCGCCTGCTGATTGGTCAACGGGGCCAGCCCAACTCGGCTCATGCGGGCCCGGTCGCGATCACCGAGGTGCGCCGTCAAGGCGCTGGCCTGCTCCCAGAGCCCCCAGGCCAGCGACAATCCCGGCAGCCCCCGGGAACGCCGGTAGGCAGCCAGCCCGTCCAGGAAGCTGTTGGCGGCGGCGTAGTTGCCCTGACCCGGGGCGCCCAGGATCCCCGCCATCGACGAAAACATCACGAACATCGACAGGTCCAGGTCTTTGGTCAGCTCATGCAGATGCCAGGCCCCGTCGACCTTGGCCCGCAACACCGCATCCACTCGATCGGGGGTTAACGAGGCGATCACCGAGTCGTCAAGCACCCCGGCGGCGTGAATCACTGCCCGCAGCGGATACCGTTCCGGCACTTGGGCGATCAACCCCGCGACCGCGTCACGGTCGGCGACATCGCAGGCGACCACCGACACCTGTGCGCCCGAGTCCTGCAATTGCGCCACCAGCTCCGCCGCGCCCTCGGCCTGAAAGCCGCTGCGGCTGCACAACATCACATGAGCCACACCGTAGTCGGCCACCAGATGACGGGCCACCGCCGCACCGGCCATCCCGGTGCCCCCGGTGATGAGCACGCTGCCCCCGGCCAACTCGACGGGCAGCGCCAACACCACCTTGCCCACATGGCGGGCCTGGCTGACAAACCGGTACGCCTCTGCTGCGTGGCGCACATCAAAACTCTTGATCGGCAATGGTTCCAGCACACCGGCCGACGAAAAGCCGCATCAAGTCGGCAAACATTTCGGCGATATTGTCCGGACCGGCTTCCATCAGATCGAAGGCGCGATACCCGACCCCCGGGTGCTGGGCAGCAACGGACCCAGGATCGCGCAGATCGGTCTTGCCCATCTCGATGAATCGTCCACCACCAACCAGCAGCCGCAGCGACGCGTCGGTGAAATCACCGGCCAGCGAGTTGAGCACCACATCAACCCCGGCCCCGCCGGTGACCGCCAAGAATTTCGACTCGAACTCCAGCGTGCGCGAATCGGCGATGTGGTCTTCGTCAAAACCCATCGTGCGCAACGTATCCCACTTGCCGCGACTGGCGGTGGCGAAGACCTCCAAACCCCAATGCCGAGCCAGCTGCACCGCAGCCATCCCGACCCCGCCCGTCGCGGCGTGCACCAGCACCCGCTGCCCAGCCTCGACGCCCGCCAGCACCGACAGCCCGTAAAAGGCCGTCAAAAACACCACCGGGACGCCGGCGGCCGCAACCAGTGACCACCCCGCCGGGACCGCGGTCACCAATCGCGCGTCCACCACCGCCTCGGACCCCACCACGCCCACCAAACCCATGACCGCGTCGCCGACGGCCAGACCCTCCACACCCGGGCCCACCTCGACTACCACGCCGGCGCCCTCGGCTCCCAGTTGTCCGCCCCCCGGATACATCCCCAACGCCACCAACACATCCCGGAAATTGACCCCTACCGCGGCGGGCGCCACCCGTACCTGCCCAGCCGCCAATTCCATCCGCTCACAGGGCTGCACGACCACATCGTCCAACGTGCCCGCGCCACCGGCGGTCAACCGCCACGGCCCGGCGGGCAACTCCAAGACCGGCCGTGGGCTCGCCGGCGTCAGCCGGGCGCCATATGCCACACCGGCTCGCACCACCAATTGCGGCTCACCGCAACCAATTACCGCCTCAACCTGCAACGAGCCATCGGAATCCACCAACACCACCCGGCCCGGATGCTCGGCCTGCGCCGATCGCGCCAGTCCCCACACCGCCGCACCGGCCAGGTCCGTGACGTCCGAGTCGTCCAGGGCCACTGCACCCCGCGTGACGATCGCCAGCACGCCGGACGCCTCATCGTCCAGCCACGCCTGCAGTTCGGCCAACGCCTGGTGGGTAGCCGCGCGCACCGACCCCACCACCTCGGAGCCCGTCGTTCTGGTTCCCACACCCGGATATCGTCAATCACGTTGTCGCGCAGAGCAACCGGAGTCCAGGAGACCTGCAACAGCCTCGCCGCGCTGGTCCTCGTCAGTGCCGACAACTGCGCCACCGACACCGGACGAAGCGCCAACTCTCGCACCGACAACACCGGCAACCCGACGGGATCAGCCAACTCGACCGACACGGCCCCGGCCCCGGCCGGCGCAAGACGCACCCGGACCCGCGACGCGCCCGCGGCATGCAGACAAACCCCCTGCCAGGAAAACGGCAACACCGCCTGGGCCTGCTCGTCGGCTACACCCAACGCATGCAACGCCGCGTCCAGCAGCATCGGGTGAATACCGAAGCCGGCCAACGCCACATCCTCGGGAACGGCGACCTCGGCGAAGATCTCGCTCCCCCGCCGCCACATCGCCCGCAGGCCGCGAAACGCGGGACCGTATTCATAGCCCAGCCCGGCCAGTCGGTCGTAGGCACCGCTCACGTCCACCGCCGTCGCGCCGACCGGCGGCCACACCGAAAGATCCGTGGCCGGGTCGGCCGCATCGCTGATCAACGTCCCCTCGGCGTGTAGTCCCCAATCCGAATCAGGCTGATTTACCATGGAATACACCGATACGGCCCGACGGCCCGATTCCTCAGCGGCGCCGACGACCACCTGCAGCTGCACCGCGCCGCCCGGCGGCAGCACCAGCGGAGCCGACAGCGTCAGTTCTTCCACCACCGGGCAACCGACCTCGTCGCCGGCCCGGATGGCCAGCTCGACAAACCCCGCGCCCGGAAACAACACGACGCCAGCCACGACGTGATCGGCCAGCCACGGTTGAACGCCCGCTGACAGCTGGCCCGTCAACACCACACCGCCGGAGTCGGGCCGTTGCACCACCACACCCAACAGGGCGTGGCCGGCGCGCTGCAGTCCGACGGCACTCACATCGCCGTTGCGAACATCCAACGGGCCCAGCCAAAAACGACGCCGGACAAAACCATAGGTCGGCAGCTCGACCCGACGCGCGTCCAACCCGTCGAACGCGCCGGCCCACCGCACCCGCACACCGGCGGTGAACAACCGGCCCACCGCGGTCAGCAGCGAATCGGCCTCCGGGCTGTACTTGGCCAGTGCCACCACCGATACCGCAGTTGTCTCACCGCTCAACGACTGCTCCACGGCCGCGCTCAGACCCGCGTTGGGACCCGCCTCGACGAACACCCCGGCACCCAGCGCCTCGGCGGCCCGCACACCGTCGGCAAAGCGCACCGGCCGGCGCACGTGGTCGACCCAGTACCCCGCCGAGCCATAGCCTGGCCCAGCCAACTGGCCAGTCACGTTCGACAGCAAGCCAATTCGCGGTTCGGCCACCTCGACGTCATCGAGCGCCCGCGCGAACTGCTCCAGCATCGGCTCCATCAGCACCGAATGAAACGCGTGCGAGACCGCCAGCCGATGCACCCGGTGACCCAACCCCACCAACTTGTCCGCGACCGCGCCCACCGCCGCCTCGGCACCGGAAACCACCACCGAACTCGGTCCGTTGATCGCCGCGATGTCCACGCCCTCGCTCAGCAGCGGGGCCACCTCGTCTTCCGTGGCGGCCACCGCGACCATCACCCCACCGGGCGGCAGGGCGGCCATCAATTGGCCGCGCACCGCAACCACTTTCGCCGCATCGGCAAGCGACAAGACCCCGGCGACATACGCGGCGGTGATCTCACCAACCGAATGTCCCATCACGAAGTCGGGCACCACGCCCCAGTCCCGCAGCAACGCCGCCAAGGCCGCTTCGATGGCGAAGAGGGCCGGCTGAGCGAATTCCGTGCTCTCCAACAGCGCGGCATCCGAGCCCCAGACCACCTGACGCAACGGCAGCCGCAGGTGAACATCCAACGCGTCGGTCGACCTCGTCGAACGCCCGCATGAAAACCGGAAATCTCCCGTGCAACCGCTCGCCCATGCCCAGCAGCTGCGAACCCTGTCCGGGAAACACGAAGACTGTCTTCCCGAGCGGCCCCGACCGCCCCAGCACCGCCGCCGAACCCGGTGCACCGGAAGCCAGCTCCACCAAGCCCGCCATCAGGAGGTCGCGATCCGAGCCCACCAGCACCGCGCGCTGCTCGAACGTCGACCGCGTGGTCACCAGGGAAAGTCCGACATCGACCGGATCCGGACCGTCCCCGACCACGTGGCCCAGTAGCCGCCGCGCCTGATTCGCCAGCGCCTGTTCCGAACGCGCCGACAACACCCACGGGATCACCGGATCGCCGACGATGCGTTGGGCCTCAACCGTTTCCGGCGCGGGCGGCTGCTCCACGATGACATGCGCGTTGGTCCCGCTGATGCCGAACGACGACACCCCCGCGCGCCGCGGCCCGTCCCCTTCCGGCCACGGCCGCGACTCGGTGAGCAACGAAACCGCACCCGCCGACCAATCCACGTGCGGCGAAGGCACATCCACATGCAACGTCTTCGGCATCACCTGATGCCGCATCGCCTCGATCATCTTGATGACCCCGGCCACCCCCGCCGCGGCCGAGCTGTGACCGATGTTGGATTTGATCGACCCCAACCACAATGGCCGATCCGCCGGGCGATCCTGGCCGTAGGTCGCCAAAAGCGCCTGCGCCTCAATCGGATCCCCGAGCGTGGTCCCGGTGCCGTGGCCTTCCACCACGTCGACCTCCGCCGCCGTCAGTCCAGCGCTGGCGAGTGCGGCCCGGATCACGCGCTGCTGCGCCGGACCGTTCGGCGCGGTCAGCCCGTTGGAGGCGCCGTCCTGGTTCACCGCGGACCCCCGCAACAAGGCCAGCACCGGGTGCCCGGACCGCTGCGCATCGGCCAGCCGCTCCAGTACCAGGACCCCCGCACCCTCCGACCACGCGGTCCCGTCGGCGCCGCCGGCGTACACCTTGCACCGACCGTCCGCGGCCAGCGCCCGCTGGCGGCTGAACTCGACGAATGCCGCGGGGGTGGCCATCACCGTGACACCGCCGGCCAGCGCCAGGTCACACTCCCCCGACCGCAGCGATTGCGCCGCAAGGTGCATCGCCACCAATGACGACGAACACGCCGTATCGATCGACACCGCCGGACCCGCCAACCCCAACACATAGGAGACCCGCCCGGAGGCCACGCTCAGCGTCGAACCGGTGAGCCCGTAGCCCTCCAGCTCGCCCTCCACCTGACCGCCGTAGCCGGCGTGGATCACCCCGGCGAACACGCCCGTCGCCGAATCACGCAATCCGAACGGGTCAATTCCGGCCCGCTCCAAGGCTTCCCAGGACAGCTCCAGCATCAGCCGTTGTTGAGGATCCATCGCCGTCGCCTCGCTGGGCCCGACGCCGAAGAACCCGGCATCGAAATCACCCGCGTCCTGCAGGAAGGAACCCTGGCGCACATACATCTTGCCGGCGGCATCCGGGTCCGGGTCGAACAATCCGGCCACGTCCCAGCCCCGGTCCGAAGGAAAATCCGATACCGCGTCACGGCCCTGGATCACCATGTCCCACAGGCTCTGCGGCGAATCCACCCCGCCCGGATACCGGCAGGCCATTCCCACCACCGCTACCGGCTCCGACAGCTTGCCCTCCAGCTCCGAAAGCCGCCGCCGCGTGCGTCGTAGATCAGCGGTGAGGCGCTTCAGATAGTCGAGATGCTTGCTGGACTCCGGCAATGGTGTTCCTAGTCTCGGGGGCCGAGTTCTTCGTCGAGGATGGCGAAGAGCTGGCTTTCGGTGGCGGTTTCGATGTCCTGGTCCTCGGGGTCGTAGCTGTCGGGATGGGCGCCGAGCGTGGCGAGGAGCGCTTGGATGCGGGCCCGCAGGTGGGTGGTGTCGTCCGGCTCCCAGTCGGATTGGTTGAGCAGCGTCTGTAGTTCCCGAGTGATGTCGTTGAAACGGCCCATCGGATCGGGCCGGTGGCCGGTGGTGGTGACCAGCCGGGCGTCGAGGTGCTCGCCGAGGGCGGTGGGGGTGGGATAGTCGAAGATCAGGGTGGGCGAAAGAGTGAGCCCGGTAGCGGTTTTGAGGCGATTGCGCAGCTCCACCGCGGTCAGCGAATCAAATCCGAGGTCTCCGAAGGCGCGGTCGGCGTCGATATCGACGACGCCGGAGCGGCCCAGCACGGTTGCGGCGTTGCTGCGCACCAACTCTACGAGCTCATGGCGGCGCTGTTCGGCGTTCAGCGCGTGCAGGCGTGCGGTGAGTCCCGTCGTCTGGGCCGCGGTGTTGTCGGTGTCGTCGACCACGCGCCGGGTGCGCCGGGTGACCAATTCGCCCAGCAGCGGAGACAGCGCCGCGTTGTCACCGGTGAGTGCGGCGGCGTCGAGGCGAGCGGCCACCACCACGGGGCGATCCGCCAGCAACGCGTTGTCGAACAGCCGCAACGCCTGCGCACTGGTCAAGGGGGCCAAGCCGATCCGGCTCATCCGGGCCTTGTCGCGATCGCCGAGGTGCCGGGTCATCGCGCTGGCTTGCTCCCACAGTCCCCATGCCACCGACAAACCGGGCAACCCCTGAGACCGCCGGTACGTGGCCAGCCCGTCCAGGAAGCTGTTGGCCGCCGCGTAGTTGGCCTGCCCCGGCGTGCCCAGGATTCCGGCCATCGACGAAAACAGCACGAACTCCGAAAGATCCAGATCCGCGGTCAGCGTGTGCAGGTTCCATGCGCCATCGATCTTGGCCCGCAACACCGCGTCCACCCGGTCCGGGGTCAACGACGCGATCAACCCGTCGTCAAGCACCCCGGCGGCATGAAACACTCCCCGCAGTGGGGGCCCGGACGGCAGTTGCGCAATCAACGCGGCCGCCGCCTCGCGATCGGCCACATCGCAGGCCAGCACCGACACCTGGGCGCCACCTTGTCGCAAATCAGCGACCAACTCCGCGACCCCCGGCGCCCGCTCTCCGGTGCGGCTGACCAACACCACGTGGGCCACCCCATAGCGGGCCACCAGATGGCGGGCCAGCGCACCACCGGCCATCCCGGTGCCACCGGTGATCAGCACCGTCGACCCGGCCAGCCCACCGCGGCACCCGGCCAACACCGCACCGGGACCGTCCGGGATGGTCAGCACCACCTTTCCGACATGGCGGGCCTGACTGACGAACCGATACGCCGCCGAGGCACACCGCACGTCAAAAGTCTTGACCGGCAACGGCTTCAGCAACCCCTCCGCGAATAGCCGGCCCAACTGGGCAAACATCGTCGCGGTCAGCTGCGGCCCCGCCTCGATCAGGTCGAATGCCTGATACTCGACGCCGGAGTGCTCCACCGCGACAGCGTGGGCATCGCGCAGATCGGTCTTGCCCATCTCGATGAATCGCCCGCCGCCGACCAGCAGCCGCAACGAGGCATCGATGAATTCACCGGCCAGCGAGTTGAGCACCACATCGACCCCGGCGCCGCCGGTGGTCGACAAGAACTTCTGCTCGAACTCCAGCGTCCGCGAATCGCCGATGTGGTCATCGTCAAAACCCATCGCGCGCAACGTATCCCACTTGCCGCGACTGGCGGTCGCGAAAACCTCCAACCCCCAACGCCGCGCCAGCTGCACCGCGGCCATGCCCACACCGCCCGTGGCGGCGTGAATCAGCACCCGCTGCCGCGCCTTGACGCCCGCCAACACCGACAACCCGTACCACGCCGTCAAGAACACCGCCGACGCGCTCGCCGCCTGCACCAGCGACCACCCCGGCGGCACCGCGGTCACCAACCTGGCATCGACCACCGCCTCGGAGCCCACCACTGCGAGCAGACCCATCACCGCGTCTCCGACGGCCAACCCGGTGACGCCCGGGTCCACCTCGACGACTATTCCGGCGCCTTCGACACCCAACTCCCCGCCACCGGGATACATCCCCAGCGCCACCAGCACATCCCGGAAATTCACTCCGACGGCGGACACCGCCACCCGCACCTGTCCGGCGGCCAGCTCTACCGGCGGGCAGTGTCGCAGCACCAGGTCCTCCAGGGTGCCCGCACCCCCCGCGGCCAGTCGCCAGGGCCCGGCCGGCAGGTGCAGCGCCGAACCCGAATCCGCCGGCGTCAACCGGGCGCCGTAGACCAGGCCACCGCGCACCACCAATTGTGGCTCACCGCAACCGATTACCGACCCGACGTCGACCGAGCCATCCGAATCGACCAGCACCACCCGGCCGGGATGCTCGGCCTGCGCCGAACGCACCAGGCCCCACACCGCCGCACCCGCCAGATCCGAAGCGCTTTCGCCCGCTATCCCGACCGCGCCACGAGTCAGCACCACCAACATTCCGGGCGCCTCGTCAGCCAACCACGATTGCAGCATCCCCAGCGCCTCGTGGACCGCGGCATACACCGACCCCACATCCTGACCGTCGGCAGCCGGCTCCCAAACCACCACGCCATCGCCAATGTCGTTGGGCGCCAACTCGACCGGCGACCAGGTCAGCTCCAAAAGTCCGCCCTCGGCGCGCGGGGCCGCCACCGCCCCCACCAGCTGCGCGGCCGATACCGGCCGCACCACCAACTCCCGCACCGACAAGACCGGCAGTCCCGCCGCGTCGGCCAATTCGATCGACATCGCGCCCACCCCCACCGGGGCTATCCTGACCCGCGCCCGCGACGCCCCCGTCGCATGCAGGCACACCCCCTGCCAGGAGAACGGCAGCATCGTCTGTCCCTGCTCACCGGCCACCCCCATCGCGTGCAGCGCCGCGTCCAACAGAATCGGGTGAATCCCGAAGCCCCCGAACGCCGCCCCGGCGTCGGCCGGGACCGCGACTTCGGCGAAAACCTGATTCTCCAGGCGCCACATCGCCTGCAACCCCTGAAACGCCGGACCGTACTCGTATCCCCGCGCGGCGAGCCGCTGGTAGGCGTCCGCCACATCCATCGGCACGGCCCCCGCCGGTGGCCATGCCGACAGGTCCGCGATCGGCTCGACCGACCCCTCGGCCAGCACGCCCTCGCCGTGCAACGTCCATCCCGAATCCGGGCTATCCCCAGACGAATACACCGACACCGCGCGGCGGCCGGGCCCGTGCACTCGTCGGACGCACCCACGACCACCTGAACCTGCACCTCGCCGGCGACCGGCAGCGGCAGCGGCGCCGACAGCGTCAACTCCTCGACCACCGCGCATCCGACCTCATCGCCGGCGCGCAGCGCCAACTCCACAAAACCGGCGCCCGGAAACAGCACCACGCCGGTTACCGCGTGGTCGGCCAGCCACGGCTGGGCCGCGATCGACAGCCGGCCCGTCAACACCACTCCGCCCGAATCGGGCCGATGCACCACCGCACCCAGCAGGCCGTGCTCCGCTCCGATCACTCCCAGGCCAGCGGCAAGACCCGCCCCCGAGCCCGTCGCCGAGTCCGGCGCCAGCCAGAACCGCCGCCGCTGAAAGGCATACGTGGGAAGGTCGACCCGGTGCCCGCCCGCACATGCCGCATCCCAGTCCACGGCCATACCCGCGACATGGGCCTGGCCCACCGACAACCAAAACCGTTGCAACCCGCCGTCGTCGCGGCCCAGCGACGGGATGACGGGCGGTTCGTCGCCGGGGTCCCGATCGGCCAAGGTCGTCTCGATGCCGGCGATCAGCACCGGATGCGGGCTGGATTCGACGAACGCCTGGTGACCTGCGTCGCGGGCGCTGCGTACCGCCCGTTCGAACTGCACCGGCTGCCGAATGCTCTGGTACCAGTACTCGGCGCCCAGGCCGACGGTGTCCATGAGTTCGCCGGTGACCGTGGAGAAGAACGCCACCGACGACGACCGCGGCTCGATGCCGCTCAACGCTTCGGCGAGCGGCTCACGGATGGCATCCACCTGAACGGAGTGCGAGGCGTAGTCGACGTCGATTCGGCGGGCCCGGACGCCTTCGGCCTCACACCGCGCGATCAGCTGATCGAGTGCGGCCACCTCGCCGGAGACGGCCACCGCCGAGACACCGTTGACCGCGGCGATGTTGAGCCGGTCGCCCCACCCGGCCAACAATTCCTCAGCTTTGGGCAGGCCGCACGCCAGCGACGCCATGCCGCCCGCGCCGGAAAGCCGCAGCAGCAGCCGGCTCCGCAGCGCCACCACCCGGGCGGCGTCCTCCAGCGACAGCGCGCCGGCGACATAGGCGGCCGCGATCTCGCCCTGCGAATGTCCGATCACCGCGTCGGGGATCACGCCGACCGAGCGCCACAGCTCGGCGAGCGACACCATCACCGCCCACAGCGCGGGCTGCACGACGTCCACGCGATCCAGCCCCGGCGCCCCCGGCGCCTCGCGGATGACGTCGATCAGCGACCATTCCACATGCTCGGCGAGGGCCTTGTCGCAGCGATACATGTGGTCAGCGAATACCGTTGCGGTATCGAGTAACTCGGCTCCCATCCCGACCCATTGCGAGCCCTGGCCGGGGAACACGAACGCCGTCTTGCCCACCGGGCGCGCGCGCCCGGCCACCGTGTTGGCGCCGGGCCCGCCGGCGGCCAGCCCCGCCAGCCCCGCGAGCAGGGCCGCCCGATCGCCATCCACGACGACGGCGCGGTGCTCGAACAGCGACCGCGTCGAGATCAGGGACCACGCCACGTCCACCGGACTCAGGCTGTCGTCACCGGCCACGCGGGCGAGCAACCGGCCCGCCTGGTCGCGCAGCGCCGGCTCCGAACGCGCGGACAACGCCCAGGCCGCCACGGGTGCGGAGTCTTCTCGTTCGCCCGCAACACTTTCCGGCGCAGGCGCCGCCTCGGGAGCTTCTGCGGGAGCTTCTTCGATGATCACGTGCGCGTTGGTCCCGCTGATCCCGAACGACGACACCCCCGCCCGCCGAGGCCGCTCCCCACTCCAGGCTCGCGATTGCGTCAGCAGCGACACCGCACCCGCCGACCAATCCACGTGTGGCGTAGGCACATCGACGTGCAGCGTCTTCGGCATCAGCCCATGCCGGATGGCCTGCACCATCTTGATCACCCCGGCCACACCCGCGGCGGCCGACGTATGCCCCATGTTCGACTTGACCGAGCCGAGCCACAGTGGGGTATCGGCCGGGCGATCCTGCCCATAGGTCGCCAAAAGCGCTTGTGCCTCAATCGGATCGCCCAGCGTGGTCCCGGTCCCGTGCCCCTCGACCAGGTCGACATCCGCCGCGGTCAGCCGCGCCGACGCCAGCGCGGCCCGGATCACCCGTTGCTGCGCGGGCCCGTTGGGCGTGGCCAGCCCGTTGGAGGCACCGTCCTGATTGACCGCAGAACCCCGCACCACCGCCAACACCGGATGCCCCAGCCGCCGCGCATCGGCGAGCCGCTCCACCACCAGCGCGCCGACGCCCTCGGAAAACCCGGTACCGTCGGCGGCGCCGGCGTAGGCCTTGCAGCGGCCGTCGGCCGACAGCGCCCGCTGCCGGCTGAACTCGATGAACATCGCCGGGGTGGCCATCACCGTCACCCCGCCGACCAGCGCCAGGTCGCACTCCCCCGACCGCAGCGACTGCGCCGCCAGGTGCAGTGCCACCAACGACGACGAACAGGCCGTGTCGACCGAGACCGCCGGGCCCTGCAGCCCCAGCGAGTAAGCCACCCGGCCCGACGCCACGCTCAGCGTCGAGCCTCGCAATCCGTACCGCTCCAGGTCCCCGGGCACCCGCCCCTGGCCCCCGTAGGAGCCGTGGAACACCCCGGCGAAAACGCCGGTGGCCGAACCCCGCAGCCCGAAGGGGTCAATCCCGGCCCGCTCCAACGCTTCCCATGAGACCTCCAGGAGCAGACGCTGCTGCGGATCCATGGCGAGCGCTTCGCTTGGCGCGATCCCGAAGAAGGTGGCGTCGAAGTCGGCGACGTCGGTCAAGAATCCGCCGCACCGCGAGTAGGACTTGCCGATCGCGTCGGGATCGGAATCGAACAGCTTGCCCAAATCCCAGCCGCGGTCGGCCGGGAAATCCGACACCACATCGCGGCCTTCGGCCGCCACCTCCCACAGCGCGTCCGGTGAATCCACGCCACCCGGGTATCGGCAGGCCATTCCCACAATCGCAATGGGCTCGGTCGTCAGGGCGAGCAGGTTGCGGTTCTCTCGCTTGAGCTGTTCGTTGTCCTTGAGCGATTGGCGCAGGGCTTTGACGAGCTCATCCTGGGTGTTGTTCATCCCCGGGCGCGGGCGAGTCGACAGGCGCGCATCAGTGCCAGCGCAGCAACACGAGTTCGGAGCAGAATCCCGGACCCATCGCGATCATCAGCCCGGGGCTGTCGCTGGGCGGCGGCTTGGCGATGGTGTCGCGCAGCACGTGCAGCACCGACGCCGACGAGAGGTTGCCGATCTCGCCCAGCGAGCGCCAGGTCAGCTCCAGGGCCTCCGGCGACAGGTCGAGACTCCGGTTGATCGCCTCGATGATCTTGGGGCCGCCGGGGTGACTCACCCACGCACCCATGTCGGTGGTTTGCAGCCCGTGCGCGCCCAGGAACGAGTTGACGTCCTGCGCGATGTGCTGCTCGACCACCGTCGCCAGGTCCTTGGAGAGCACCAGCTCGAAACCCGTGGTACCGACGTCGTAGCCCATGGTGCGCAGCGAGTCGGGGTAGAGGTGGCTGCGGGAATCGATGATGCTCGGGCCGCTCGCGCCGATCTGTCCGGCGCGTCGCTCGCCGGCCGCGATTACCGCGGCCGCACCGTCAGCAAACAGGGCGCTGCCCACCAGGCCCGCTACTGACGGCTTGTATCCCGGGTAAGTCAGCGAACAGAGTTCGACGGAAATCAGTGCGGCGACGGCGTCCGGCGCGCCGCGCAGGTAGTCGTGCAGGCGGGCCACGCCGGCCGCGCCGGCCACGCAACCCAGGCCGAACAGCGGAACCCGCCGCACATCGGCGCGCAGGCCCAGCCGCCCGGCGATCCGGGCATCCAGAGACGGGACCGCCAGGCCGGTGACCGTCGTCGTGATGAGCACGTCGAGGTCCTGCGGGCGCAGGCCCGCCTCGTCGAGTGCCCCGGTCAACGCCTCGCAGCCCAGGTCCACGGCGTTCTCGATGAAAATCCGGTTCGCCGCCCCGAAGTCGGTCAGCGTCGGATACTTCTCCAGCGGCAGGACGAGGTGGCGGCTGTTGACCTTCGCGCTGGCATGTAGCTGACGGACGATGTCTTCGTATCCCTCGAACTCCGGAATGCTGACGAAGAAGTCGGTCAGTTCCTTCTGGGGATAGCGGTACGGCGGCAAGGCCCCGAACACACCTGCAATGACGCTGATTGGTTCCACCCCTTTGGAACGAACACCCAGTTCGCACGGTTCAACCGGATCGTTTTAGACCCCAAAAGTTTACCGCGTGTAGCTACCCTGGCAACGCGGCAAAGTTCGCTCAGCGCGCCAGCCGCTCGCGCAACCGGTGGGCGCTGTCGCGAACCAGGGCCAGTTGCCCGGCGACTTGACTGGGGGCGGTGCCACCCCGGGCGTCCCGTGAGGACACTGATCCCTCGATGGTCAGCACGTCGCGGACCTGCGGCGTCAGCTCGGGGCTGATGGCGGCCAGTTCGTCGTCGGTGAGCTCCTCCAGGCCGACCCGGCGGCCCTCGGCCACCCGCACCGCCGCACCGGCCGCCTCATGTGCGGACCGAAACGGAACACCCTGCCGAACCAGCCACTCAGCGATATCGGTGGCCAGCGTGTAGCCCGCCGGGGCCAGTGCCGCCATCCGCTCGACATTGAACGTCAGGCTGCTCACCAGGCCCGCCATCGCCGGCAACAGCAATTCCAGCTGGGCCGCCGAGTCGAACACCGGCTCCTTGTCTTCCTGCAGGTCACGGTTGTAAGCGAGCGGCTGGGCCTTGAGTGTCGCCAGCAGCCCGGCCAGGTTTCCGATCAGCCGCCCGGACTTGCCGCGGGCCAGCTCGGCGATATCGGGGTTCTTCTTCTGCGGCATGATCGAGCTGCCGGTAGACCACGAGTCGTGCAACGTCGCGTAGCCGAACTCGGTCGAACTCCACAGAATGATGTCCTCGGCCAGCCGGGACAGGTCGACGCCGATCATGGCAAACACGAACGCCGCCTCGGCGGCGAAGTCGCGGGCGGCGGTGGCGTCGATGGAGTTGTCGGCGGCGGTCGCGAAACCCAGGTCCGCGGCGATCGCGTCCGGATCCAGACCCAGCGACGAGCCGGCCAGCGCTCCCGAGCCGTACGGAGACACCGCCGCGCGCTTGTCGAAGTCGACGATCCGGTCGACGTCGCGCAGCAACGGGTGGGCGTGCGCGAGCAAATGGTGTGCCAGCAGGATCGGCTGGGCGGACTGCATATGGGTCTTGCCGGGCATGATGGCCGACGGGTGCGCGGCGGCCTGCCCGGCCAGCGCGGCGACGACGTCGAGCACCCCGGCGGCCACCCGCCGCACCGCATCGCGCAGCCACATCCGGAACAGCGTGGCCACCTGGTCGTTGCGCGACCGACCGGCCCGCAGCCGCCCACCCAGATCGGGTCCGACCCGGTCGATCAGCCCGCGCTCCAGCGCGCCGTGCACGTCCTCATCGGTCACCAGCGGGCCGAAACTGCCGTCGGCAATGTCTTCGCCGAGGCTGTCCAGCCCGGCCAGCAGCCCGTCACGTTGTTCTTCGGTGAGCAGCCCGGCCCGGAACAACACGATGGTGTGCGCCCGCGACGCGATGACGTCGTAGGGCGCCAGCACCCAGTCGAAGTGGGTGGACTTGCTCAGGGCGGCCAGCGCGTCAGACGGGCCGCCGGCGAACCGCCCGCCCCACAACGACCCCTCGTTGGTGCTCACTTTTCTCACCCCGAGCAGACGTATAAAGCCCCTTCGCACCCGGCGTGTCGGGGGCTTTTGTGTCTGCTCGCGGCGAGACCTTCACGGTCGCGCATCCCGTCGCGCGGCGAGCTTGGACGACAACCCGTGCACGTAGACGAATCCCTTCGACATCGACTGGTCGAACGAGTCGCCCTCGTCGTAGGTCGCCAGGTTGAAGTCGTACAGGGATTGCGCGCTGCGGCGTCCGTTGACCGCAATGTGGCCGCCGTGCAACACCATTCGCACCTCGCCGGACACGTATTCCTGAGTCTTGGCGACGAAGCTCTCCAGTGCGACCTTCAGCGGTGAATACCACAGCCCGTCGTACACCAGCTCGGCCCAGCGCTGGTCGGTTTGACGCTTGAACCGACCCAGCTCGCGCTCCAGGGTGACGTGTTCGAGTTCGGTGTGCGCGGTGATGAGCACCATCGCGCCGGGTGCCTCGTAGATCTCGCGGCTCTTGATGCCCACCAGCCGGTCCTCGACGACATCGAGACGGCCCACCCCCTGCGCGCCGGCGCGGGCGTTGAGTTCCTCGATGGCCTGCAACATCGACACCGGCCTACCGTCGATCGACACCGGTACCCCGCGCTCGAACCCGACGATCACCTCGTCGGGGGTGTTCCAGTTGATGGTCGGGTCTTCGGTGTAGGCGTAGATGTCTTTGGTGGGCGCGTTCCAGAGGTGTTCGAGGAAGCCGGTTTCCACCGCTCGGCCCCAGACGTTCTGGTCGATGGAGAACGGCGAACGTTTGCTCACGTTGATCGGAATGTCGTTCTCCTCGGCGAACGCGATGGCCTTCTCGCGCGTCCACGCGTAGTCGCGTACCGGTGCCAGAACCTCCAAATCCGGTGCCAGCGAAGCGAATCCGACCTCGAACCGGACCTGGTCGTTGCCCTTGCCGGTGCAGCCGTGCGCGACGATGCCGCCACCGTGCTCGCGAGCGGCCTCGACCAGGTGCTTGGCGATCAGCGGCCGGCTGATCGCCGACACCAGCGGGTAGCGGTCCATGTACAGCGCATTGCTGAGGATGGTGGGCAGGCAGTAACCCTCCGCGAACTCGTCGCGGGCGTCGACGACGACGGCCTCGACGGCGCCGCAGTCCAGCGCTCGCTGCCGAATCACCTCCATGTCCTCGCCACCCTGGCCGAGGTCGATCGCCACCGCCACGACCTCGCGGCCGGTCTCCTTGCCTATCCAGCTGATGGCCACCGAGGTGTCCAGACCGCCGGAATACGCCAGGATGACGCGTTCTGACATGAACCAATCTCCTTACTGAATGTTCTCGAACATGCCGGCGAGCTCCGCACCACTCATCGGCTCCCGGGCAACCACAAAGATGGTGTCATCACCGGCGATGGTGCCGACGACTTGGGGCAGCGCCGCCCGGTCGATCGCGCTGGCCAGGTAGTGCGCCGCACCGGGCGGCGTGCGCAGCACGGCGAGGTTGCCGCTCGCGTCGGTCGACACCAGCAGGTCGCCGAGCAGTCGCGACATCCGTTCGGTGCCGCCCGACACCCCGCGAACCGGGCTGCCGTCCTCGGGCACGACGTAGACGCCGGTGCCGCCGTCGGCGCCGCGCAGCTTGACCGCGCCCAGTTCTTCCAGGTCCCGAGACAGGGTGGCCTGAGTGACCTCGATGCCTTCGCCGCCGAGCAACGCCGCAAGTTCGCTTTGGCTGCGTACCTCCGACGACGACAGGATGGCCACGATGCGCGCTTGCCGGCCCGCGCGGGTGGAGCTGGTCATCGCGACCGCTCCAGCAGCCACACCAGCAGCGCCTTCTGCGCGTGCAGCCGGTTTTCCGCCTCGTCCCATACTGACGCTGGCGGGTCCGTCCATCACCTCGTCGGTGATCTCGTCGCCGCGATGCGCCGGAAGACAGTGCAGCACAATGGTTTCCGGATCAGCGAGCCCCACCAATCGAGAGTTGACCTGGAACGGCCGGAACGGCTCGACCCGGTCCAGCCCGTCGTCCTCCTGGCCCATCGACGTCCAGGTGTCGGTGACCAGCACGTCGGCGCCCGCGGCGGCCGCGTCGGCGTCGGCGGTCACCGTCACCGACGCGCCGGTGGCCTGGGCACGCTGCTGCGCCGCGGCCACCACCGCGGGGTCGGGCGTGAAGCCGTCGGGAGCGGCGACGGTGACGTGGATGCCCGCGGTCACTCCGCCGAGCATCAGCGAGTGCGCCATGTTGTTGGCGCCGTCACCGAAATAGGACAGCTTGAGGCCGCGCAACGAGCCCTTGCGTTCGGCGATGGTCTGCAGATCGGCCAGCACCTGGCAGGGATGGAATTCGTCGGAGAGCGCGTTCACCACCGGCACCGACGCGGTCGACGCCATCGCCTGCAGCCGGTCTTGGCCGAAGGTCCGCCAGACGATGGCATCGACGTAGCGGGACAACACGTTTGCGGTGTCCTGCAGCGTCTCGTCGCGGCCCATCTGGGTGCTACTCGCGTCGACGACCACCGCGTGCCCGCCGAGCTGGGCGATGCCCAACTCGAAGGAGAACCGGGTGCGGGTGGAGTTCTTGTCGAAGATGACCGCGACCCCGCGCGGGCCCTCGAAGGGGCCGACGGCTGAACGGGTCCTTCTTCAGTTCGGCGGCCAGCTCGAGCACCTCGGCCTGTTCGGCCGGGGTCAGGTCGTCGTCGCGCAGGAAGTGGCGGGTCATGCGGGTCCCCCGGCCGCGTCGAGGATGCCGGGCAGGGCCGCGACGAACCCGTCGAGCTGGGGTTCGGTGATGATCAGCGGCGGCGCCAGCCGGATCACGTTGGGAGCGGCCGCATTGACCAGATAGCCGGCGTCGCGGGCGGCGGCCTCGGCCTCCTTGGCGCACGGCGCGGTCAGCACCATGCCCTGCAGTAGTCCCCGGCCGCGAACGTGGTCGATCAGCGGGTGGCCGAGCGATTCGATGCCGTGCCGCAACGACTTGCCGAACACCTCGGCGTGCCGGACCAGGTCGTCGGCCGCGAGCACCCGCAGTACCGCCAGGGCCGCGGCGGTGCACACCGGGTTGCCGCCGAACGTGCTGCCGTGCAATCCGGGAGTCAGCAGCTCCGCGGCCGGCCCGATGGCCAGGACCGCACCGATCGGCAGCCCCCCGCCCAGCCCCTTGGCCAGGGTCACCACGTCCGGCGTGATGCCGTCATGCTGATGTGCGAAAAACGCGCCGGTGCGGCCCATTCCGGTTTGCACCTCGTCGAGGATCAGCAGTGCGCCATGGCGCGCGGTGATTTCGCGGGCGGCCACCAGATAGCCCACAGGCGGGACGACGACGCCGCCCTCCCCCATGATCGGCTCCAGGAACACCGCGGCGGTGTCGTCGCCGACGGCGGCGGCCAGCGCGTCCTCGTCGCCGTACGGCACGTGCGTGACGTCGCCGGGCAGCGGCTCGAACGGCGCCTGCTTGGCAGGCTGACCGGTCAGCGCCAGCGACCCCATCGTCCGGCCGTGGAAAGCTTCCTGCGCGGC
Organism: uncultured Actinomycetota bacterium; assembly: GCA_963735655.1. GTDB lineage: Bacteria > Actinomycetota > Actinomycetes > Mycobacteriales > Mycobacteriaceae > Mycobacterium. The sequence goes on along the minus strand of CAVTLW010000017.1, from coordinate 63,708 downwards.
AACAAGTTTCGTGCGTCCGGTGAGCCGGGACAGTTTGAACGCCAGCTCGTTGGCCTCGGTCCCGGAGTTGCAGAAGAAGACCCGCGCTTGTTGTTCGGCACCCAGCAGCGCGACCAGCTCTTCGGCCAGCGCGATGCCCGGTTCGCTGGCATACAGATTCGAGGTGTGGCCCAGCGTCGACATCTGGTGCGTCACAGCCTCGATGATCGCCGGGTGGCGATGCCCGAGCACGTTGACCGCGATGCCGCCGAGCAGGTCCACGTACGTCTTTCCGTCCACGTCGGTGACCACCGCGCCGTCACCGCTGGCCAGGGCCACCGGCGGGGTGCCGTAGTTGTTCATCATCACCGATTCCCACCGCTGGTGCTCAGATCGTCGGTGATGTGTTCACGCGCGCACCACCTTGGTGCCGGTGCCCTGGTCGGTGAACAGCTCGACCAGCACGCAGTGTTCGACCCGCCCGTCGATGACGTGAGCGCTCGGCACGCCGCCGGTGACGGCGCGCAGGCACGCTTCGATTTTGGGGATCATGCCCGTCTCCAGCGTGGGTAGCAGTTGCGCCAGTGTGGCGGTGTCGATTTCGCTGACCAGCGAATTTCGATCCGGCCAACTGGTGTACAGGCCCTCGACATCGGTGAGCATCAACAGCTTTTCGGCTCGAAGCGCTTCGGCCAGCGCCGCGGCGGCGGTGTCGGCGTTGATGTTGTGCACCACACCCTCGGTGTCGGGCGCCAGCGTCGACACCACCGGGATCCGGCCCGCCGCAATCAGATCCAGCACCGCCGCGGTGTTGACCTGGTCGACGTCACCGACCAGGCCGATGTCGGTGGCCACGCCGTCGACGGTGACGCTGCGCCGCACCGCGGTGAAGAGTTGGGCATCCTCGCCGGTGATACCGACCGCGTAGGGTCCGTGCGCATTGATCATGTTGACCAGTTCGCGGCCGACCTGTCCGAACAACACCATCCGCGCCACGTCGAGCACTTCCGGTGTGGTGACCCGAAACCCACCCTTGAAGTCGCCCTGCATACCGAGTCGCCGCAGCATCGCGGTGACTTGCGGGCCACCGCCGTGCACGACGACGGGATGGATGCCGCAGTTGCGCAGAAACGCCATGTCGGCGGCGAACGCTTCCTTCAGCGCGTCATCGGTCATCGCGTTGCCGCCGTATTTGACCACCACGATCTTGCCGTGCAACTGCTTGAGCCACGGCAGCGCTTCGGCCAGCACCTGCGCCTTGACCGGAGTCGGCAATGCGTGCGTGGTCACGAGCTGTAGGCCGAGTTCTCTTCGACGTAGGCGTGCGACAGGTCGGTGGTCCGGATGGATGCCTGACCGTCACCGACCGCGAGGTCGACGGTGATGTCGATATCGGCCGCCGAGAGATCTACTTCGCGCGCGCCCGGTGCCCCAACGCCGTCGATGCACACCGCAGAACCGTTGAATGACACCGTGATTCGATCAGGATCCAGGGCTACCGGTGCCATGCCGACGGCCGCGAGCACCCGGCCCCAGTTGGGGTCCGACCCGAACACCGCGGTCTTGACCAGGCTGTCGCGGGCGATCACCCGGGCCGCGGTCAGCGCGTCGTCTTCGGTGGCGGCACCGGTGACGGTCACCGTGAGGCGTTTGGTCACGCCCTCGGCGTCGGCCTGCAGCTGAGCACACAGATCGTCGCACACCCGTAGCACGGCCTCATCGAGATCGGCTTGGGAAGGGGCGATTTCGCTGGCCCCCGAGGCCAGCAACAGCACGGTGTCGTTGGTGGAACAACTGCCGTCGATGTCGAGCCGATCGAAGGTGCGGGCGGTGGCGCGGCGCAGCGCCTGCTCCAGCGCCGCCGAATCGGCGGCGGCGTCGGTGGTCAGCACGCAGAGCATGGTGGCCAGCGACGGCGCCAACATGCCGGCGCCTTTGGCCATCCCGCCCACCGTCCAGTTGTTCTTATGGTGCAGCGCAACCTGTTTGGGCACGGTGTCGGTGGTCATGATGGCCTGCGCGGCGTCGTCGCCGCCGTGCAGCCCGCCGTGTAGCTCGTGCACGATGTGCGCGACACCGGCGAGCACCTTGTCCATCGGTAGCCGGTCGCCGATCAGCCCGGTCGAGCAGACGGCCACCTCGACGGCGCCGGTCTCGGTGCCCCAGTCCGACAACGTGGCGGCGACGGCCTCGGCGGTGGCGTGGGTGTCCTGAAAGCCACCCGGTCCGGTGCAGGCATTGGCGCCGCCGGAGTTGAGGATCACCGCGCGCAACTGCCCGGTGGTCAGCACCTGCTGGGTCCACAACACCGGCGCGGCCTTGACCTTGTTGCGGGTGAACACACCGGCGGCCGCATAGTCCGGGCCCTCGTTGAAAACCAGCGCCAAGTCCGGCTTCCCCGACGCCTTGATGCCGGCGGCGATACCGGCGGCCCGGAAGCCGGCCGGGGCGGTGACGCCCTGCGCGCGCACCAGCCGCATCGTGTCCGCCAGGTCGGTCATGGCGCCACCCCGACCACCGAAAGACCTTCGGTCTCCGGCCATCCCAGCGCCAGGTTCATCGACTGGACCGCCGCCCCGCCGGTGCCCTTGACCAGGTTGTCGATCGCCGCGATCGCGACGAACGTCTGGGCGTCCTCGTCGACGGCGACCGCGACGTGCGCCGCGTTGCCGCCGATGACGGAACCCGTGCGCGGCAGTTGACCCTCCGGCATCAGGTAGACGAAAGGCTCTGCATGGTAAGCCTTTTCATAGGCGGCGCGCAGCTGCGACAGCGGCGCGCTGGTGCGCGCGGTGCAGGTGGCCAGGATGCCGCGGGACGTCGGAATGAGCACCGGGGTGAAGGACACGGTAACGTCGCGGTTGCTGACGGTCCGCAGCCCCTGAGCGATCTCGGGGGTGTGCCGGTGGGCGCCGGCGATGTTGTAGGCCCGCGCCGACCCGATGACCTCCGAACCGAGCAGGTCAACCTTGGCCGCCCGGCCTGCGCCGGAGGTGCCGCTGACGGCGACGACGGTCACCGCGGGTTCGATCAGGTCCTCGGCCATCGCCGGGAGCAGCGCCAGCAGGGCCGCGGTCGGGTAGCAGCCCGGCACCGCGATGCGTCGTGCGCCGCGCAGTTGCTCGCGGGCGCCGGGCAACTCGGGCAGCCCGTAAGGCCAGCTGCCGGCGTGCGGGGATCCGTAGAACCGCTCCCACGCCGCGGGGTCGGTGAGCCGGAAGTCGGCACCGCAGTCGATGATCAGGGTCTCTGGACCGAGTTGCTCGGCCAGCGCGGCCGAATGCCCGTGCGGCAGACCGAGAAAGACCACGTCGTGACCGGCGAGCACGTCGAGCTCGGTGGGTTCGACGACGCGCTGCGCGAGCGGCGTCAGGTGCGGATGATGCTCGCCGAGCGTGCTGCCCGCACTGGCCGCGGCGGTGACGGCACCGATCGTCAGCCGCCCGTCACGTACGCCGGGTGCCCGAGCAGCAGCCGGAGGATCTCACCGCCCGCATAACCGCTGGCACCGGCAACCGCCACATTGATCACGTCGGCCATTCCGACGATTCTGCATGGTTATGCAGCTGTTTGCAAATCCATTCCAACTGCCAGGCTAGGCGCCGATGGCATTCGCAAATAGCCGGGGGTAATAGTTCAGCAGCGCCGGAATAAGGCCACCGACCTCGGTTCCGTTGGTAGTGACGTGGAGGGTTCCAGTCAGTGGCGATGGGAGCGGCGCGTCGGCGGTGATCCGCTCGAGCGGGTGGAGCAGCCCATTGAACGGGACATTGTTCAACAGCGTGATCGACTCCGGCACGATCGATCCCGGCGAGTACGAATGGCACCGACAGCGTCAGTGGTGTGGGCAAAATATATTGACCGTTGAGGAAGCCGTCGAGCACGACGGCGGGAGAATTGACCACCGCCGCGAGCGCCGCCGACGCGTTCCCGGCTTGGACGGCTTGACTGAATGCCGTGATACTTTGTCCCGGCCGCGTTAGCCGAAGAGAACACCGGACCTACCAGCTCAAGGCCGAGCGCAATCGGCAAACCCAGGGTCTGCACGGGCGCCAAGAAATTCAGACATTCACCGATATGGTCGGGTCCGTCAGCAACGTGACCACGTTGGCGACGTTCTGCGTCGCGTGTCCGGGGATGGTCAGGATCGGCAGCAGGTCGCCCAGGGCGCCGTTGACGACCGCGGTCAGGTTCGGGAAGGCGCCGGTGACGCTGAACAGACTGGAAGTATTGACGAACAGGTTGAACACGCCTGTCGTGACCTGTCCCACCGCGCCGCTGACGTTGCCCGCCAGCAGGTCCGCGAAGGCCGCATTGAAGTATTGCGGCAGGTTCGTCAGATTGGCGTAGAAGTCGCTCGCCGCGTGCCCCAGCGACCCTGCGGTCAGCCCCAGGTTTCCGATCTGGTTGGTGACGAACTGGGTGAGGAAAGGCGCCGGACTGCCCGCTAAGGCAGCGTTCACGCTTGTCACGTTGACAGCGGTATTCACCAAGAGTGCTTCGTAAGGACTGGCCGCAATCGGCGGGGCCGCCTGCCCCCCGGCTACACCGGGGCTGCCCAATTGCCCGGGCGCACCGCCGGTGCCGTTCGCTCCGCCGTTGAAGCCGCCGCCACCGTCGCCACCGTTACCGAGGGATGTCGTCGTGGCATTGCCACCGTTGCCCCCGGTGGCCGAGAGCGCGCTGAGAGGGCCAACGCCCGCATTGCCCCCGTTGCCACCGCTGCCGATGAGCCCGCCGGCATTGCCGCCATTGCCGCCGTTGCCCGGAGCGGTCACGATGCCGAATGTCGAACCGCCGAGGCCGCCGTTGCCGCCGCTGCCGAGGTAGGTGGCGTTGCCGCCGTTGCCGCCCGTCCCGCCGGCGCCGCTGCCGCTGACGGTGCCGCCGTCGCCGCCGACCCCCCCGTTGCCGAGCCACCCGGCGTTCCCGCCATTGCCGCCGCCCCCGCCGGCCCCGCCGGCCCCGCCTTGAGCGGCCGCCGAACCGCCGCCGGTACCGCCGACGCCGCCGCTGCCGATGCCGAACGCGTTCCCGCCGATGCCGCCGGACCCGCCGGTGCCGCTGACGACGGCGCCGTTGCCGCCGACGCCGCCGGCCCCACCGTTGCCGAACGACGCGCCGCCGGTCCCGCCGTTGCCTCCGTTGCCGCCGCCTCCGGTACTGGCGGCGCCAACTGAGGCGTTCCCGCCGGCCCCGCCGGCACCGCCGGCGCCGAACTGCGTGACATTGCCACCACTGCCGCCGTTGCCGCCGCCGCCGGTAGTGGCGCCGCCGTTACCGCCCACCCCGCCTGCACCGCCGCCAGCGATGTTCGCGCCGCCGCCGTTACCGCCGGATCCGCCGGCCCCGCTGGCGCCGCCGCCTCCACCCGATCCGCCGGACCCGCCGTTGCCCAGGCCGAGGCCGGCGCCGCCGTTACCGCCGGCACCGCCCGCCGCGGTGCCCACGCCGACGCCGCCACTACCGCCGGATCCGCCGTTGCCGAACGCCGATCCACTGTTGCCGCCGTTACCGCCGGCCCCGCCGGCAAAGCTGCCGTTAAACCCATTTCCGCCGCCGCCACCGGCGCCGCCGTTACCGAACAGCGTGGCGTTGCCGCCATTGCCGCCAGCGCCTACTCCACCGCCAAGGGGAAGGGCGGCGTTGTTGTTACCGCCGAGGCCGCCGTTACCCCCGGGGCCGATCAAGCCGCCGGCGCCACCATTGCCGCCGTTGCCGCCGAGCCCGATACCGGTAACGCCGAGGCTGGTGCCGCCCACGCCGCCGTTCCCACCCGCGCCGATCACGCCACCGGCGCCGCCGGTGCCGCCGTTGCCAGCGGTTCCACCCGAAAGAGCGGTTCCGGCAGCGTCACCACCGGCTCCGCCCGCACCGCCGCCGCCGATTCCTAAGGCGATGCCACCCGTTCCGCCGTTGCCGGCGACACCACTGGTCGATGCGCCGCCGGCACCGCCGACACCACCGGCGCCGAACAGCGACCCGCCATTGCCGCCGACACCGCCGTTACCGCTTGTGCCACTGGTAATAGCGCCGTTCGTCGACGCCCCGCCTGCGCCGCCCGCGCCGCCATCGCCGATGAACGGGGCATTGCCACCCGCGCCGCCGACCCCGCCCGTCCCGGTCGTGACGGCCCCGCCGACACCGCCGGCGCCACCGGTGCCGAACACGCCGCCCGTGCCGCCGACGCCGCCGACCCCGCCCGTCCCGGTTGTGGCGGCCCCGCCGACACCGCCGACCCCGCCGCTGCCGAACAGGCTGCCGGCACCGCCGGCGCCCCCGACACCGCCGGTCCCGGTGGTGGCACTACCGCCGACCCCGCCGGTGCCACCCGTGCCGAACAGCAACCCGCCCGCACCGCCCGCCCCGCCGGTCCCACCGGCCGTGGCCAGCGTGCCCGGCCCGCCGGTGCCGCCCATTCCGCCGTTGCCGATCAGGCCGGCGGCCCCGCCGGCACCCCCGGCGGCGCCGGTGTTGGTGCTGTTGCCGCCGGCGCCGCCGTTGCCGTACAGCAGCCCACCGGCCCCGCCGTTCGTCCCCACACCGCCCACGGTCGTACCGTCGGTGCCGTTGCCGATCAGCGGGCGTCCGAGCGCCGCCTCAAAGGGCGCGTTGATCGCGTCGAGCAGGGGTTGCAACGGCGATGCGTTGGCGGCCTCCGCGGCCGCATACGAGCCCGCAGCCGAGTTCAGGGTCTGCACGAACTGTGCGTGAAATGCCGCGGCCTGCGCGCTGACGGCCTGATAGGCCTGACCGTGCGTGCCGAACAGCGCCGCAATGGCCGCCGACACCTCATCGCCGGCCGCGGCAAGCAATGTCGTCGTCGGGGACGCCGCGGCCGCGCTGGCTACGCCGACATTCGATCCGATATTCGCCAAATCCGAAGCTGCCGCCGTCACCCAGTCCGGCGCAATTACCAGAGACATATTCGGCTCCCCTTCACTCACGGCAGTGCCCCCGATGATCAGGGCAAGAGGAGCCTAAATCGGTGCCGTGTTCACGCGGGGGAAAACCACGCGTTTTGCGAAATTAACGTAAGGCTCAGGGACGTCGGCAATCCACCGGCGTCCTGAGCGGTCAACGAGACAGCCGGCGGCAGGACTGAAGAAGGCCAAGTCGAGCGGGTCGAGAAACCCTCCGAGACGATCGGGCCCAAGCAAGCCACCGCCGATTTTGAAGCGACCCGCCCCGACGTCACCGGCCATGAAAGCCTGCGACACGGCCTGGAAGCACGCCAGTGGAGAAAATCTCAGGACGCCGGCAATCCGCCGACGTCCTGAGATTGACTCAATCACTCACTAAAACAAGGGTGCGAAAACAGGGGCGGCCGGGCCACCGATGACAGATGCCAGGTCCGCCGGCAGGAAGCCCAACAGGCCCGAAAGAAGTCCGCCAATGGGGGTACCCGTGACTGTCGAGTCGAGGGTCACACCCGGTCCGAATAGCGCACTGGCGTCAACCATGGCGTGGTAGGGGGCCGCGGGAACGAGGATCCCATCCAACGGAACGTTCAGAGTAGTTGGGAAGGGAGCGCCGCCGAGATCGACATTGAGCGACAAGGGCAACGTCGTCTGGCCATTGAGGAAGCCGTTCACGAAGCTTCCCGGAGCGTCGAAGACAGCTGTGGCTGCCCCGACCGGGTCTCCGGTCTGTACAGCGTTGACAAATGCATTCGCGCTGGAACCCAGCGCGTTCAGCCCGTTCGCCGGCCCGCCAAGTGCTTCAATGGCCAACTGCAGCGGCAACCCCATGTGGGCGTCGATAGACACCCCGAAGCCCAGCGGGCTGTTGTCCAAGACGAGTCCGACCTCTGACGTGACGCTTGTGTTGGTGAGCGTGTTCACGACGTTGGTGAAGTTCTGCGACAGCTGGGCCGGGATGGAGCCCGCGGGCAGCAGGTTGGTGAAGTTCTGCGCCATCTGTCCAGGAATGGAGAAGATGGGAAGAACGTCGCCCAAAGCGCCGATCGGCGTGACGGTGATGACGCCATCGGCTCCGGTAACGGTATTGAAGCCGGAGAGGAACGGGTTCAAGAAACCGCCGCCGATGAGCTTCAACCCGCCGGTGACATCGCCAACCGCAAACGCGTTGTTCGCGGCCTGGAAACTGTTCGGCAACTGGTTGAACCCGGCCATGATGTCGGTGTTGGCGTGCTGCAACGACGTGACGATGGTCTGCTGAAAACCGGTCTGGTGGTTGGTAATTCCCTGCAATACCGCCGCCGGGTTAGCAGTCGAAAGGCCCTGGAAGCCGGCCTGGACACTAGCCGGCAGATTCGCCAACTCGGAGGGCAGGTTCTGCACACCGCTTTGGAAGCTGCCGGCGATCGTCTGATCGAAGGCCCCTTGATTGGCAAGGACCTGGTTCAACAACGGCCTTGGGTTAGCCGATAGACCGCTGTTGAGGGTCTGCAGGTTGGCGCTCGTATTCGCAGCGAGTGCCTGGTACGGGGCCGTGATAGAAGCGCCGATGCTGCTGAACGATTGCGCCTCGGCCTGAATCTGGCCGGACACCGCCGCGGCCGCGGCACCGAAGTTCTGGCCGACGTTGCCCATGGCCGCCGCGGGAGCGGCGCCACCGAGAATCTGCTGAACATTGGCCGCCTCGGCGCCGACATAGGCGGTCGCGCCAGAGTGAAGCAAGCCGACGAAGCTGTCATGGAATGCCGCCGCTTCGGCGCTGAGAGCTTGGAACTCCTGGCCATACGCACCGAACAGCTGTGAGATCGCCGCCGATACTTCATCGGCGCCGGCAGCCAACACCCCGGTCGTGGGGGTCGATGCGGCAGACGTGGCCTCGCTCAACGCTGAACGAATACCCGCCAGGTCTCCAGCCGCTGATGTCACCAGCTCCGGAGCCGCGAATACAAACGACATATCCATCCCTTCTGGAAGTTGCCAGCAGTAATGACCGCTGGTCATGTAATCAGACATGAATCTAATGTCAAGTGACCCATGACTGAACACCGGGACCAAAGTCCCAGCAAACTAACAGGTAGCGATACGCAATCGATCAGGAACCATCACAAACGCGTAACGACAAGTTCTAACAAGGGCAATTGTAAATTTATTCCTACCCAAAACGCAAGTTTGCTGTGCAGGCTTCAGCAGGGCGCCACAAATCGACCTCGATTGGCTGAGCGTTGTGCTGGGCTTTGGGCGGAGGCCTTCAACCCGCCATAACTCGCGGCGCGAACTTCAGCGGGTCTGTGAGGTGTGAACGCCGAAAAATCCTCGAGTATTTCGCCGGCCGGCTGCTACATCGAAACCGGCGCGACAGGAATCGGCGCGCCGATCACCTCCGCGAGCTGTTCGGGAAGAAAGGTCAGCAGGCCCGGCAGGAAGCCTCCGAAGGTAGTGCCGCTCAGGTCGATGCTGCCGGGCCCGAAGATCGGGATCTCCAGCGAAGCGAAATCGAGCGGCGTGAGAAGGCCACCGAGAGGGATGTTGGTGATCGTGGTGATTCCCTCGAGCGACGTCGACAGGGCCAGCGTCGCCTGCCCGTTGAGCATGCCGTTCGCGATGACGGCAGGAGCGTCGAACAGTGCCGCAATCGCGCCCAGTCCGTCGCCGGCTTGCACCGCGCCGACGAACGCACCCGTGCTGGATCCGAACGCGTTGAGCGTGGTGACCGCAGGACCTATCGCGTCGATCGCGACCACCAAGGGCAACCCGACATGGAGCGCTCCGGTGCCCAGGTCCAATGTCTGCGACGTATCCGTCAGCGCGGAGATCACGTGGGTCGCGTTCTGCGCCACCATTGCCGGGATGGAGCCGGCGGGTAGCAGGTTGGTGAAGTTCTGCGCCATCTGTCCGGGGATGCCAAGGATCGGAATCAAGTCGCCCAGTGCACCCACCGGCGAGATGGTGAGCACCCCGGTGTCCACGTTCTGGGCCACATTGAAACCGGTGAAGAACGGGTTCAACAAGCCGCCACCGACTTGGAGCAACCCGCCGGTGACGTCACCGGCCATGAACGCCTGCTGCGCGGCCTGCAAGCTGGCCGGGAACGCGTTCAACCCCGCCATGAAGTCGGTGTTCGCGCTCTGCAGCGACGTCATGATCAACTGGGCGTCGGCGACCTGGTTGTTGACGATCCCCTGCAGAACGGGTGCGGACGAAAATGTCTGCAGGACGCTTTGGAAGTTCGTAGGCGCCGCAGCCAACTGGGCCGGCAGGTTCTGCGCGTAGGCCATTTCGTTGGCGAGGACTTGGCGCAGGAAGGGCGCCGGGTTGGCCGATACGGCGGTGTCGAGAGCCTGCAGATTGGCGGCTGTGTTGGCGATGAGCGCCTGGTACGGCTCGGCGAGGGTGGCGCCGAAATCCTCCAGCGCGGCAGCGGGCGACGCCGCCGCACTGCCGATTAGCGACTGGGCGGGCGCGTTCATCGCGTTCAGGAGAGTCTGCTCGGCGTTCGCGAACTCGGTGCTGATGTAGGCGCCGGCACCGGCGTCGACCAGCTTGACGAACTCCTGGTGGAACGCTTGCGCCTGCGCGCTGAGCGAGTGGAATTTCTGGCCGAAGCTGCCCAGCATCGACGCCAGCGCGATCGAGACTTCGTCCTGGGCCGCGGCCATCACCCCCGTGGTGGTGTCCGCCAAGTTCCCTGTGGCCTCAGCCAGCGACGAGCGAATGCCCGCCAAATCCTGGGCCGCTTCTTGCATCACTTCCGGCGTCGCGATCACAAACGACATATCCAACTCCCCTAGACTGATTTCCCGATGACCGACGGTCATATGACCGGCGGTCATATGTAGTCAGGCACGAGTTTAATTATTTCTACCTTACTTGCAAGTAAGATTTTTCGGCCAACGCAGCCGACAGGCATACGCCCTGGTGAAGGGTGATTTTTGCGACGCGCTGCGGCGCCGGGTAGCTCGCGAGCTCATCGGGGAGCCCGCTGGACCCTAGCGGGCGCCCAACTGCTTGAGCTCGCTGACAGCGCCGCCGAACAGCGCGCCCTGGTCCAGCCGAAGGATGGTTGGCGACCCGCTGCCCGCCAGCGTGAGCGTTACCGGCTCAAGCGGACCGAGAAACCCATTGCGCGGAGCGCTGATCGTCGACACCGGTGCACGACCCGCTCTCGGTGCCGCCGACGCCGGCGCTGACGTCAGCGTTTGGTGGCCGTACAGGACGGCATTGAGGACGTTGAACGGCGCACCGAACCATGCGCCGGCGGCCAGCAACGCGTTCCCGGTCTGTGCCGCGGTGGCGAAGCGTGAGGCCGTTTCCGTGTGCGACCGCCGCGTTGTACGGGGCGCCGGCGTAGCCGGTGGGGGACGCGCTCGGCGCCGGGACAGTGGGTCTGGCCGACCGATAGGTGAGTGATCCATCCGGATTCGTCGAAGTGGCCGCCGGCGATACCGGACCAAACGGGGAGTTCAGGACCGTAATGCTGGGGTCGGCGGGCGCGTCCGGCGCGCCGGCCCCACCCGGACTGGCCAACGGGTGGCCCAGCAGCGCCTGAACGGGGCCGTTCACGGCGTTCGCGGCAGCCTGTTGGGCGTTGGCCGCCTCGGTGTCGACATATTGCCCCAAGCCGGTGTTGAGCGTGTTCACGAACTGACTGTGAAATGCCGCCACCTGGGCACCGATGAATTGATAGTCCTGCGCGTGCTGGGCAAACGCCGCCGTGACGGCCGCCGACACCTGATCAGCCGCGACCGGCACCAGACCCGCCGTGGGGGCGGCCGCCGCATTGTTCGCAAGGTTGAGCGTGGAGCCGATGCTCTCCAAGTTCCCGGCGGCCGACGAGACGGCATCCGGCACGACGCTCACAAACGACATGCGCGACCCCTGTCGATTCACAACCGCAGCAACTGGTGAATGGGTACGCAAAGATTACTCCGCCGCAAAGCGGCCGTCACTGTTCAATTCGTCCAACCCGTCTGCGCCGCTGGCTCAACTTCTCAATACCGCGCCCACCCGCTCGGATGCGCTTTGTACCGCAGCGTCACGGGCCGCGCTGGCGTCATCTTCGGTCAGGGTGCGATCGGGCGCACGGAAGCGCAGCGCGAACGTCAGCGACTTGCGGTCCTCCCCGATCTGCGGGCCGGTGAACACGTCGAACAGCGCAATGTCCTCGAGCAGTTCACCCGCTCCGTCGCGGACGGCATCGGCCACGGATTGGGCGGGCACGTCGGCGGCCACCACCAGGCTGACGTCCTGGAAGACGGCCGGAAACGGTGACACCCGGGGCGCCGGCAGCACCTCGAGAATCGGAATGGCAGCCAGGTTCAGCTCGATCGCGCAGGTACCTTTCGGCAGGCCCGAGCGCTCCGTCACCGCGGGGTGCAATTGCCCCGCGTGACCGACGGGGGTTTCCCCGACGAACACTTCGGCGCACCGGCCCGGGTGCCACGGTAGGTATTGCGCGGCCCGCAAGGTCACCTCGACTCCGCCGGCGCGCGCGATGATGCGCGCCGCCTCGAACGCGTCGGCGGCTTCGGCGGGCCGGCCGGGCCCCCACGGGCCTCTTGGTTCGCGCAGCCCGCAAAGCACCGCGGCGACATGTTGAGGCTGACGGGGCAAAGACCCGTCCAGCGTGACGATCTCGTCCTCGGTGGGACGCCGGTGAACCGGGATTAGCTCGACGCGGCGCGTCTGCTCGGTCGGCCGCACCACTTGGGCGACGGCGAACAGCGCGGCGTCGACCAGGCCCCGGGATACGTTGCGCCCCAGCGCTTCCAGCAGTGCGGGCAGCAGCGTGGTGGCCAGCTGCGGACGATCGGCCTCCAGCGGGTTGAGCACCTCGGTGGTGATACGCCGGGGGTCCTCGGCGGGCAGCCCCCACAGGTCGAAGACGCCGGCGGGCAGGAACGGTGTCGGCAGGATCTCGACGTAGCCGGACTGCGCGAGCGACTTGCCGATCGCGCGGCGACGCTTCTGCACCGCGGTCAGCCCCCGCCCCGCGGGTGCCGACGGCAGCACCGACGGCACGACCTCCAGCCCCTCGAGCCGCAGCACCTCCTCGACGAGGTCGGCGGGCTGCCGCAGGTCCGGTCGCCAACTCGGCGGAGTCACGATCAGCGCGTCGCCCTGTTGCGATACCGCGGCGCCGATTTGGGTGAGTCGCCGCGCGGTCGTGCCCTGGGCATATGCCACCCCGGCAATGCGGTCGGGTAGGTCGGCGGCTATCTGGACGGGCGGCTGCGGCCAGTCGTGGCGCGGCGGGTCGCCGCGCCAATCGGTCAACGTCGGCGACACCGCTCCCCCGGCGATGTCGGCAAGCAGCGCGGCGCACCGATCCAGGGCGGCCACCGAAATGGCCGGGTCCACCGCGCGCTCGTAGCGACGAGCGGCCTCGCTGGGCAGGTGCAGCCGCCGTTGGGTGCGCGATACCGCCGCCGCATCCCACACCGCGGCCTCCAGCAGGACGTCGGTGGAATCGGCGCGCACCTCGGTGCTCGACGCACCCATCACGCCGCCGATCGCCGCGGTCGCGACCTCGTCGACGATCAACACGTCGGCCGGGTCGAGCTTGCGCTCGATGTCGTCGAGGGTGACGACGGTCTCGCCGGGCCGGGCGAACCGCACGCCGAAGCCGCCGGTGATCCGGCCGCGGTCGTGGGCGTGCATCGGATGGCCGAGCTCCAGCATCACGTAGTTGGTCACGTCCACCGCCGGCGACGTGGCGCGGATTCCGCACAGCAGCAGCCTGCGCTGCAGCCACCATGGCGAGACGGCGGCGGGGTCGATCCCGGTGACCGGTCGCAGCGCGAAACGCAGCACGCCCGTCGCGGCGTCCACCACCAGCGGCCAGGCCTCACCCTCGACCGGCAACGGCTCGATTACCTGCTCGCCGGCCGGATCCGTGAAGTCCAGGTCGTAAGCGCACGCGATCTCGCGTGCCAGGCCGCGTACCGACATGCAGTAGCCGCGGTCGGGAGTGATGGCCAGGTGCAAGACCACGTCGTCGAGGCCGAGGACGTCGGCGCCGTCGGCCCCGGGTTCGGCGGTTCCAGGCGGCAGCACCAAAATCCCGGAGTGGTCGGCGCCCAAGCCGAGCTCGGCCGCCGAGCAGATCATGCCGTCGGAGTTGCGGCCGTAGGTCTTGCGGGCTGTGATGGAGAAGCCACCGGGCAGCGTGGTGCCGGGCAACGCCGCCACAATCAGGTCACCGACCACGAAATTTGTTGCACCGCAGACGATTTCGTGCTCCTGGCCGTCGCCGACGTCAACGACGCAGGCCCGGATCGGCTTCTTGAAACCGGTGAGCTCCTCGATGCCGGTCACCCGGCCCACCGTCAGCGGGCCGTCGACCGGACCGAGGGCGACCACCTCTTCCACCTCGTGGCCGATGCGCACCAGTGTCTGCTCGAGGTCTGTCGGGGCAACGTCCCAGCCAGGGGCGCCGGCGGAGACGACCTCGCGCAGCCAGCTATAGGGAACGCGCATCACGCCCCCACTCCGAACGGCAACGAGAATCGGACGTCGCCCTCGACCATGTCGCGCATGTCCGGAATGCCGTTGCGGAACTGCAGGGTTCGTTCCAGCCCCATCCCGAACGCGAAGCCCGAATAAACGTCCGGGTCAATTCCGGCGGCCCGCAACACGTTTGGATGCACCATCCCGCAGCCGCCCCACTCGACCCAGCCCGCGCCGCCTTTTTTGTTGGGGAACCAGACATCGACCTCGGCGGACGGTTCGGTGAACGGGAAGAAGTGCGGCCGGATGCGGGTGCGCGCCAACGGCCCGAACTCGGCGCGGGCGAAGGCGTCCAGTGTTCCGCGCAGATGCGCCATCGACAGACCGCGGTCCACCGCCAGGCCCTCGACCTGGTGGAACACCGGAGTATGGGTGGCGTCGAGCTCGTCGGTGCGAAACGTGCGGCCGATCGAGATGATGTAGACCGGCAGGTCGCGTTCCAGCAGGGTGCGCACCTGCACCGGTGAGGTGTGGGTGCGCAGCAGCTGCCGCGAATTCTCCGGCCCGATATAGAAGGTGTCTTGCTCGCTGCGCGCGGGATGGTCGGGCGGGAAGTTCAGCGCATCGAAGTTGAACTGCTCCGTTTCGACCTCTGGCCCTTCGGCCAGTTCCCAACCCATCGCGACGAACGTGTCGGCGATGTGCTCGGCCAGAATCGTGATCGGGTGGCGGGCGCCCGTCGGCTGCCGGGTCGACGGCAGGGTGACGTCGATACCTTCGGCCATGAGGACGGCCGCGTCGCGCTCGGCCCGCAGTGTCGTCAGGCGTTCGTCGTAACTGCGTTGAGCCTCACCGCGGGCGATGTTGACGCGTTTGCCCGCGTCGGCGCGTTCGTCTTTGGGAAGGGCGGCCAGCGCTTGCCGGGCAAGCGCCAGCGGCGAGCGGTCACCGAGGTGCTCGGTCTTGGTGCGCGCCAGCGCGTCGAGACCGTCCGCGAGTGCGATGGCCTGCCGCGCCGCGTTGACGGCCTTATCCAGTGCTTCCGGCGACAACATCGACCGATCGACCGGTTGATCACCCACGCGGCGACACTCTCCTTGCTGACGGGCTAGGCAGAACTGCCGGACTTCCCTCACACGCGGGTGGGCTCCCAGCGTGGCCCGCAGCGCCGCAGGGCACGTTCACGGCACGGGCAAGTGCCGATCATAGCGGGCCAGCCAGTACCGGGTGGACGTCAGGTTTGGGGTGCGGTTTCGATCTGCTCGAAGATCTTCGAGAAGTCGAACGGGGTTTGCGCGATTCCGCTGCCGTCGACGGCATCCACGGCACCCAACGTCCCGGTGGTGTCGCGGGGCAGCTCCCACAGCGACAATCCGCCGATACCGTTCTGCTGGGCGAACGCCGTCAGCTGTTGAGCGTTGGCCAGGGTGAAGATCTCGCTGGCGTCGTCGTTGATCCCGATCAGCGGCGTCACCTCGAGCATCGACCACGCCTGCTGGCTCGACAGCGACGGATACAGCGTCATCAACTGACCGTGGGTAGCCGTCGCGGCATCGATCGCGTACTGGCCCATGCCGGGATTTCCGGGCTGATCGAAACCATTGCCGTAGTCCATGGCCATGATGTTCACGTGTGAGATGTTCACGCCGTTGGCCGTCGCGGTCTGCAGCACGCTCAAGCCCCCGCCCTGTCCCGGCACCAGACCACTCGGCAACACCGGAAGCGTGTAAGAGACCGTCACCGGCGTGCCGCTCGCGGCCTCCTGCTGCTGCAGCATCGCGACGGCCTTGGACTGGGTGGTCATGGCTTGGGTGTTGCCCTGCAACGCACCTTCGACGTCGAAGTCCAGGTTGTAGATGTGGTAGGTGCTCACGATCTGCGCGTACTGCTGCGCCAGCGCGGCGGGAGTTTGACCGTTGACGGCTGAAAGATCGGTGCCGAACGCGCCGCCAAAGGAAATAGTCCCGTTGATGCCCGAGGCTTTCATGTTGGCGATCTGGTTATCGATGAACGAGCTCTGCGATCCGCCGCTGACGTCGTAGGCCGAATAGCCACCCCAGGCCGCATGGCCGGTCGGGTCGGCGTTGATGAAGGCCAGCGTGGCGTTCTTGACCCCGTTCTGCGCCGCGGTCGCGAAGTCGTATCCGTTCGGCCCGGGGTAGAGCGTGATGTCGACATAGGGCGAGTACTGCTGCCCTGACGGTGTCCCGGTGCCACCCGTACCCGTGCCACCAGTTCCGGTGCCGCCCGTGCCGGTGCCACCAGTGCCGGTGCCGCCCGTTCCGGTGCCACCGGTGCCGGTGCCGCCAGTCGTGACTGGTTGCCCGTTGAGCAGCACGTGCATCGGCGCCGAGTAGGAGCCGGTCTGCGTGGCTTGGATACCAACGGTGACCGAACTGCCGGGTGCAATCGTCTGCGTCCACGACTCCGGCGTCACGGTGTAATGCGTGCCGGACTGGGCAAGCTGCCCACTCCAGGCACCCGTGATGGATTCGTTTGCGGGCATATCGAATTGGAGCTGCCAGTTGGTCACCGGCGTCGTGCCCGTGTTGGTGATCGTGTAATTCGCGACGAAGCCGCCGTCCCATTGGTCGGTCACCGCGTAGTTCGCCGCTAGTCCGGTAGCGCTGCCGTCGCCGCCCCCGGTGCCGGTACCAGTGCCGGTGCCCGTGCCCGTGCCCGTGTCACTCCCGGTGCCGGTGCCCGTGCCAGTGCTGGCCGCGCCGGCCTGCCCATGGGCGCCGGCCTGACCGAACATCCCGGCCGTGCCACCGGCACCGCCCTGCCCTGGGTTGCCGCCGTTGATGCTGGCCGCCGCGGGCCCACCCTGACCGCCGGCACCGCCATTGCCCGACACCAGACCACCCGCACCGCCACTACCGCCGGTCGCACCGGCACCGCCGGCCCCGCCGGCCCCGCCATTGCCGAACCATCCCGCATTACCGCCGGCCCCACCGGCCTGACCCGCCGCACCGGCAGCGCCGTTACCGCCGTTGCCGTACAGCAATCCACCGTCCTGGCCACGACCACCAGGTGTGGTCGCGTTGGCGCCATCACCGACCAGCGGACGCCCCACCAACGCCTCAGTGGGCGCATTCACCACGCTCAGCACCGCCTGCTCCACGCTCTGCAACGGCGACGCATTGGCCGCCTCGGCACCGCCATACCAGCCCGCACCCGTGGTCAACGCCTGCACAAACCGGGCATGAAACGACGACGCCTGCGTGCTCAAAGCCCGATACTCCTGCGCGTAAGAGTTGAAGAACGACGCGATAGCCCCGGACACCTCATCGGAGCCTGGCCGCCGCCAATCCGGAAGTCGGGGCCGCGGCGTTGGCCGCACCCAATGCGGAGCGAATGCCCTCCAAATCCGTCGCCGCGGCCGCCAATATCTGCGGATCCGCGATTAAAAACGACATACTCCAACCTCCGAAACGCTTATCACGATCCGGTCACAATGCCATGAACTCCTGCGACTTTCAATTGTTAATGTCGTTGTTTATCTTGAGAATGGGCTTCTTCGCCCGCCTTTTCGCAGTGCCTTAAGGTCCCCCAGCCGGCGCTAAAGACACTGCCGCAGAGGAGAATTCGCAGGAAATCCGCCCGCGCCAATACCCAGCGACCGTTGTCGTGGCCATTCCAACTGACCCGGCGCCTCAGCTGAATTGCTCAGTGATAATCTCCGCCACGAATAATCTGCACCACGACATCAATTGCGTTGATATGTAGATGTCGAAATCGTTTACAGACTCAGGCACTCCGCACACGCTGCGGGACGGTGATCGCGTCCGGTGGCAGCGGCTCGGTACGCGCCGGCGCCGGACGCGCGAAGCGGTAAGCCGCGAAAGCCCCCAGCGCGCCGAGGACTGCGCCGCTCAACGAGGTCCACTGGGTGTGGGCGAGCAGCAGGAAGCCGAACCCAGAGGACACCACCAGCAACGTCAAGCGCCCCGGTGTCCAGCTGGCGGACCGGCCCAACCGGATCGTCACCACCATGCCCAACATCAGCGCAATGGAGTGGCCGGCATCGGTGAAGTCGCCCCCGGTTACCGCGGTCGCCAGGGCCACCGTTGTCCACCAGGCGATCCAGACCGGCCGCCAGCGCCGCGGGATTGTCGCCGTCAGTGCGCCGAGCACGGCAAGAGCGCCATAACTCATACCGACGTCACTGACGCGGCTGATCGACAGCGGCAGCCAGCCCAACTCGATCGACGCCGCCAGCACCGCGGCGATCACAAGGGTCGCCCCGACGTGGCCGACGACGAACGCCACGGTCAACCGCAGGCTGCGCAACTGCAGTTCGGCGAGCGCCAGCAGACACGCCAGGCACGGTAGCCAGAAGTAGAGCGGACCCTCGTCGATGACGAATGCGCTGTTCAACAGCGTCCCCAGGTGTCCGCGCGCCAGGTTGTGCAGGTTGGTGCTGGCGTGCCGGATCACCCGTTCGTGCACCTGCGGACCAAGCGTCAGGATCGCGACGCTGACCGCGGCCAGGGTGGCCACGTAACTGACGGTGAACTGGACCCGGGCGAGCCGAGACAAGATGGAGTGAATCATTACCTTCCACTATGCATCGGCGGTTGTCTCTGCTGGGTCATCGACGGCAGTCAAGTCTCTTACGGTCTTGAGGCGGTAGATCGCCAGATCCGGGGGTATCCCGGTGAGCTTGCTGGCGAATACGTTTTTGTGGGTGCGCTTGGCGACGACGCCCATCGCGTCCAGCTCGCTTTGCGGTATCAGATCCAGCGTCGGACCCGAGACCATGACGCCGCCTTTGGTGGCGCGTTCCATAACCCGCGCGGCGATATTGACGTCGACACCTAGCCAGTCAGCAGCCAATCGCTGCGGCCGGCCGGTGTGGATCCCTGCCCGCATTCGCGGTGTATAGCCGGCCACCTCGACCGATTTCATTGCCTCCTGGGCCGCGAGTATGGCCTGCACGGCCTTGGTCGGATTGCGGAAGACCGCCATGATTCCGTCGCCCAGCCGTTTGACGATGTGTCCGCCGGCGTCGAGTATCGGCGTCTCGACCGCCCACGCCACCTCGCGCAGCAGCGTCAGGGCCGCATCGTCACCCGCTTGCAACGACCAGGTCGAAAAGCCGACCAGGTCGGTGAAGACCAGCGTCACCTCCGAATTCGCCGGCTGGCGGGAAACATTCTCGGTGAGCGCTTGCCAAACCTGCAGCACGCTCAGGCTGACCTCGCGTGACGCCGCGTCGCGGTCGCCGAGCAGCCCGCCGGCAACGCGCGCCGCGGCACGTGGTCCTCCGTCACCGGCGGTCGACAAGGGGTCGCCGAATTCGGGATCGCCGGGCAACAGCCGCCGCGCCCTTCGGATGAACGACAGCACGCCCGGGCTGTGGTTGGCGCGTTGCAGCCATCTCGTCGCTGAACGTTGCCGAGGATCGGCGGCGCCCACTCGGTTGCCATCTCGTCGGGCAGACGCTGCTCCGAATCGCTAGCCTCGACCTCCACCTGGCCAGGGTAGGTGCTGTGGGCGGACGCAGGCAACGACGCTGGTCAGCATTCGTGAGGTGATCCGCTACGGATGTCAGGGCCGCCCCGGCCGCGTCCGCAGTTGATACCGGATATCACGAGGTGTGCAAGACCCACTGCGTTCAGCAGGACGGGGACAAGGCCACCGAACTCGGTTCCCTGACCAGCGGAACCTCCGAACCGAGAGGTTGACCCTTGGTCAGAGGTCATCGACGGGTAACTCGAAACCGTTATGGGCGCTGTAGAAGCGAAAATACCGCCAAAGGGAATGTGCAGTTGCGGGATACACCGCGATAGCCCAGCGGTGCCAACCACGACGGGTCTGGCACCGTGACCGTTGTATGGCCGAACAGCACGGCGTCGCTGTAATCGAGGGGGGCGGTAACCAACGCGCTGGCGGCCCCGAAGATAGTCCCCACTAGCCAGCGCAGAGAACAACGTGCTGCCGCTGTTTAACAGCGACTGGCCCCCCCGACGACGAGGGACCGAACTCAGCGGCGAGTCAACGGGATCGCGGTGGGCAGGACGAGCGCTCCGCTGGTGAATTGGATATCCGGCATTTGCTTCCGCCGCTCACGGTGATCCCGTTCAACCGAAAACGACACGGGACCATACGGAGAGGTTCCATTCACCGCGAGGGAGACCGGGCCGTTTTGAATGGTGGTCGCGCTACCGCTGGCTGCCAACAACGTAAGGGACCGACCGGTGTGGTCAGCGTCGCGGCTGCATATCCGGAGGCAAGAGACCGAGCCGTCGGCAAGTTCGTGCCCGTGAAGGTCGCGGACAGCTGCAAGGGACCGAACGGGAAGTTGTAACTCTGGGTCTGGCTCTCGGCCGCGTTGGCAACGGCATTGGAGGCAGTGGCGACCGAGCCGGCTCCCGGCAACGGCTGCCCCAGCAACGCTGCCGCGGGTGCGTTCACCGCGTTCAGCAGATTCTGCTGGGCGTTGGCGATCTCGGTGGCGACATACGCGCCCGCGCCGCCACTCAACGTGCGCACGAACTGGTCGTGAAACGCCGCTGCCTGGGCCCCGAGGTTCTGATACGCCTGGGCGTGCGACGAGAACACCGCCGTGACCGCCGCCGAGACCTCGTCAGAGGCCATGGCCACCAGGCCGGTCGTGGGCGTTGCCGCCGCCGCGTTGGCGGCGGTCATTGCGGAGCCGATATCGGCCAGATTTCCCGCCGCTGCGGTCACGATGTCCGGAACCACGCTGACAAACGACATAACCGCACTCCCTTGACCAAGAAGGAATCAGGCAGAAATCATCGGGAGCAAAGTGTACCTGCCGTAATCCGACTTGTGTTGAATTACTCTCGGCGAACTGCTACGGCGTGTTGTCTCGCTCGGCCGCGCACGGCGGCGGCCGCCCACTCGAGCAAACGGCCTGATCACGGCGCTGCCACACCGGTGTGGACACTCGATAACACCATCGAGGGCATTCCGCCGAAATCGTAGACAACGCGCGTTGTCAAAGTTTATCGTGAGCGCAATCGGGAGTAGGAGGCCGCGATGACTGCAACAGTGACATCTGGGACATCCGCTGATCCGCTCGGGCCCGACTCGCTGACTTGGAAGTACTTCGGCGACCTGCGCACGGGAATGATGGGCATCTGGATCGGCGCGATCCAGAACATGTATCCCGAGCTGGGCGCGGGCGTCGAGGAGCACTCCATCCTGCTGCGCGAACCGTTGCAGCGCGTAGCCCGGTCGGTTTACCCGATCATGGGCGTGGTCTATGACGGCGACCGCGCCGCCCAGACCGGTCAGCAGATCACCGGCTACCACCGCACGATCAAGGGAGTCGACGCCGAGGGGCGCCGCTATCACGCGCTGAACCCGGAGACCTTCTACTGGGCGCACGCGACGTTCTTCATGCTCGTCATCAAGGTGGCCGAGTACTTTTGCGGCGGGTTGACCGAAGCCGAGAAGCGTCAGCTATTCGACGAGCACGTGCAGTGGTACCGGATGTATGGAATGAGCATGCGGCCGGTGCCCAACTCGTGGGAGGAATTCCAGGACTACTGGGAGCGCGTCGGCCGCGACGAGCTGGAGATCAATCAGGCGACGCTGGACATCTTCGAGATGCGAATTCCCAAGCCGAAGTTCGTCCTCATGCCGACGCCTGTCTGGGACCAGATCTTCAAGCCGTTGGTGGCCGGTCAGCGCTGGATCGCCGCCGGTCTATTCGAGCCCGCCGTGCGCGAGAAGGCGGGCATGCGCTGGACACCGGGCGACGAGATCTTGCTGCGCGTGTTCGGCAAGTTGGTGGAGCTGGCCTTCATCGCGGTGCCCGACGAGATCCGGTTGCACCCGCGCGCGCTGGCCGCCTACCGCCGGGCGGAGGGACGCATTCCCGGCAACGCGCCCTTGGTCGAGGCGCCGCCGTTCATGGCGCCGCCGCGCGATCGCCGTGGGCTGCCGATGCATTACTTCCCGCCGCGGCCCCGTTCCGCTCTCGACCCCGCAAAGGCCATCATGGAGCGCGCCGGATCGCTGGTGCACACCACGCTCTCGCTGGCCGGGCTGCGTCCCGCCCGGGGGCGCGGCAAGGCGGCCTAAGCCAGCGCCCGCGCGCTCTGATACAGGCAGATCGCCGCGGCCGCAGCCACATTCAGACTCTCGGCGCCGCCGGACATCGGGATGCGCACCCGATGGTCTGTCGCAGCGGCGACGTCAGCCGGCAAGCCGTGCGCCTCGGGCCCGAACAACCACGCCGTCGGCGCGCTGAGGTCGGCCTGGTCGAGGAGCGTCTCGCCATCCACGGTGGTGGCCAGCAGTTGCAGCCCGGCGGCACGCAATGCGGTTACGGCTTCGCCGGCGCCTCCGACGCGACGACCACCGGCACCGAAAAGATGCTTCCGGCGGAAGCACGCAGACACTTGCCGTTGTACGGATCGACGCTGTGGCCGGCGAGGACGACGGCAGCGGCGCCCATGGCGTCGGCGATGCGGATCAGGGTGCCGGCATTGCCTGGCTCGCCGATCTCGACGGCGACGGCGATCAGCCGTGGTGAGCCGGCCAGCACATCCTCGCAGGCGGGTCGCCGGCATGTCGCACACCGCGACGAGTCCCACCGGAGTAACGGTGTCGGACAACGCTTTTGCGGCCCGGTCGGTGACCAGATGCACCGGCCACCGCCGGCCGTCGAGTAACGACGCGTGCCGCTCGGCCGCGGACTCGGTGACGAACACCTCGCGGACCAGGCCGCGCGCCGCCGCTGCGCCGACGAGGTTAGGACCCTCGGCGAGAAAGCATTTGGCACGCCGCCGGCCGACATGACGCTGGAGTTTGACCGCCGCGGCCACGGTGGCCGAGCGTTCGGTCAGCACCGGAAACCCGGAGCCGGGCTACGCGGCCTCTCCGGAGGGGGCGTTGACGTCTTCAGGCAGCGCCGCGCGGGCAACCTCGACGAGCGCGGTGAACGCCGCCGGATCGCTGATCGCGATGTCGGCGAGGTTCTTGCGGTCCACCTCGACGCCGGCGGCCTTGAGGCCCTGGATCAGCCGGTTGTAGGTGATGTCGTTGGCGCGGGCGGCCGCGTTGATCCGCGAGATCCACAGTTTGCGGAACTCGCCCTTGCGCGCACGACGGTCGCGGAACGCGTAGTTCAGCGAATGCAGCTGCTGCTCTTTGGCTTTGCGATAGAGCCTGGATCGCTGGCCGCGATAGCCTTTCGACGCCTTCAGGACGGTGCGCCGCTTCTTGTGGGCGTTGACTGCCCGCTTCACGCGTGCCATGGGATGTTCCTACTCTCGTTCAGGCAGTAAATGGTCTTCAAAAATGATCTGCCGGTGGTCCGGCGAGGTGGTCAACCGTTCAGTAGCTTTTTGACTCGCTTGGTGTCGTTGGCTGCAACCACCGTGCGGCCGTCCAGCCGCCGGGTGCGCTTGGTCGGCTTGTGCTCGAGCAGATGCCGCCGGTTGGCTTTTTGGCGGACGATCTTCCCGGTCCCGGTGCGCCGGAACCGCTTCGACGCCCCACTATGGGTCTTGGCCTTAGGCATGTTTCCTCGGTTTTCGTTCTCGTCAGTTCGCTGACGGGTTGGTGTCGTCAGCAGTATTTGGTTTGTTCGTCGGCCCGCCCACAGGTTCATCAGGGTGCTGTGCCCGGGCGCGGGTCTTCGCGCCGCGATGTGGTGCCAGCACCATCGTCATGTTGCGGCCGTCCTGCTTGGCGGACGTTTCGACGAATCCGTACTCGGCGACGTCGGTGCCCAGCCGCTGCAGCAATCGGTAACCCAGTTCGGGCCGCGACTGCTCACGACCGCGGAACATGATGGTGACCTTGACCTTGGATCCGGCCTGCAGGAAGCGGATCACGTGGCCCTTCTTGGTCAGGTAGTCGTGGTCGTCGATCTTGGGCCGCAGCTTCTGCTCTTTGACGACGGTCTGCTGCTGGTTCTTGCGGGACTCGCGCTCCTTCTGCGCCGTCTCGTACTTGAACTTGCCGTAGTCCATGATCTTGCAGACCGGCGGTTTGGCATTCGGGGCAACTTCGACAAGGTCGAGATCGGCGTCCGCGGCGACGCGCAATGCATCTTCGATGCGCACAATGCCTACCTGCTCCCCTCCCGGGCCGATCAAACGGACTTCAGGTACGCGAATGCGCTCGTTGACGCGGGTCTCAGTGCTGATGGGGCCTCCCTGTGTTGGCTGCTGAGTGTCTTCACCCGCGACCACTACCCAGCCCCGTCAAGGATCAGCGGTGAAAACACCACGCCATCAGCAAAAAAGCCCTGCCAAAGCAGGGCCCAATGCCGACCGATCACGGCTTGCAAGCCGCCCGCGCCATGCGCAGAACAGGCACCGCGAGATGCCTGTGACCGGACCGCTGAACCTTGAAGAAACTCTCGTGGCCAGCGGTGGGAGTGGGACTCCACTTAACTGTCCCTGGCGCTAGCCAGGATGGTCGCAGCGGCCAGTTTAACAGCCCTGACGCGTCATCTTGGCATCGAGAACGCACCGAGCCGGCGCGCGACCGGCCCCGGTGGCCGAACTCGACACGCCAAAGCTGTCCGACAGACCGGACCATCGGCAGGAATTTCACGGTTTAAGGGAATATCCTCGCGGTCTGTGACCGTCTTAAAGCCGCGCTCGGAGAGCAAGCCGACGTCCCGGTACCACTGGGTTCCCGCGGCGGCCGGCTGGACTGTCGGCGTCATCGCCACATTGTCGCTGCTGGCAAGCGTGTCACCACTGTTGCGCTGGCTCATCAAGGTTCCCCGCGAATTCATCAACGACTACCTGTTCAACTTCCCCGACACCAGTTTTGCGTGGTCTTTTGTGCTGGCGTTGCTGGCCGCCGCGCTGACCGCGCGCAAACGCATCGCCTGGTTGCTGTTGCTGGGCAACATGGTGCTGGCCGCGGCGCTGAACGCCGCCGATATCGCCGCCGGAGGCAACACCGCGGCCGAGAGCTTCGGTGAAAATCTCGGGTTCGCGGTCCATATCATCGCGATCGTCCTGCTGGTGCTGGGCTACCGGGAGTTCTGGGCGAAGGTGCGCAGGGGCGCGCTGTTAAAAGCGGCCGCGGTGCTGTTCGCCGGCGGCGCCATCGGCATCCTGGCGTCCTGGGGCCTGGTCGAGCTGTGGCCGGGTTCCCTTGCGGCGCAGGACCGGTTGCCCTACGTGGCTAACCGGGTCATCGGTTTCGCCCTCGCCGATCCCGACCTGTTCACCGGCAGACCGCACGTCTTCCTCAACGCCGTCTTCGGGTTGTTCGGCGCCTTCGCCTTGATCGCGGCCGCGATCGTGCTGTTCCAATCCCAGCGCGCCGAAAACGCGCTGACCGGAGAGGACGAATCGGCCATCCGCGGGCTGCTCGAATTGTGGGGCAAGAACGACTCATTGGGCTACTTCGCCACCCGCCGCGACAAGTCGGTGGTGTTCGCGCCCAGCGGGCGCGCCGCGATCACCTACCGCGTCGAGATCGGCGTCTGCCTGGCCAGCGGCGACCCCGTCGGCGACCCGCGGGCATGGCCGCAGGCCGTCGACACCTGGCTGCGGCTGTGCCAGACCTACGGCTGGTCCCCCGGCGTAATGGGCGCCAGTCTGCAGGGTGCCCAGGCCTATCGCGACGCGGGCCTGAACGCGCTGGAACTCGGCGACGAGGCCATCCTGCGACCCTCCGAGTTCAAGCTGGCCGGCCCCGAGATGCGCGGGGTGCGCCAGGCCGTGACCCGGGCCCGCAGGGCGGGTCTGACGGTGCGCATCCGGCGGCACTACGACATTTCCGCCGGGGAGATGGCGCAGACCGTCACGCGGGCGGATTCCTGGCGTGACACCGAAACCGAGCGTGGCTTCTCGATGGCGCTGGGCCGGCTCGGCGACCCGTCGGACTCGGACTGCCTGCTGGTCGAGGCGATCAACCCGGACAACGACGTGGTGGCGCTGCTGTCGCTGGTGCCGTGGGGAACCACCGGCGTCTCCCTGGATGTGATGCGCCGGTCGCCGCAGTCGCCCAACGGCACCATCGAACTCATGGTCAGCGAGCTCGCCCTGCACGCTGAAGGCCTTGGTATCACCCGTATCTCGTTGAACTTCGCGATGTTCCGGTCCGCCTTCGAGCAGGGCGCCCAGCTCGGCGCCGGCCCGATCGCCCGGTTGTGGCGCGGGCTGCTGGTCTTCTTCTCCCGGTGGTGGCAGATCGAGACGCTCTATCGCTCGAACCAGAAATATCAACCCGACTGGGTGCCCCGCTACGCCTGCTACGAGGACGCCCGGTTGATGCCCAAGGTGGGTGTCGCATCGGCGTTCGCAGAGGGATTCCTGTCGATGCCGTTCAGCCGGCGCGACAAGGAGCACACCGGCCACCATCCCGCCGTGCCGCCGCCGCTGGTGGCCACCGGCCTGCTGCATCCCGACGGGTCGGCGCCGGACGTCAGCGGGTTGCAAGTTGCCGACCTCGACGGCACCGACCAGGGCCGGCGCCACCTGCCCGAACAAGTACGGGTCCGGCTGGCCAAGCTAAGGAAGCTGCAGCGCGACGGCGTTGACGCGTACCCGGTGGGGCAGGCGCCCACGCACACGGTCGCACAGGCGATGGACGCGCAGGACGAAGACCTGATCTCGGTGTCCGGGCGCATTCTGCGGGTACGCAACTACGGCGGCGTGTTGTTCGCCCACCTGCGTGACTGGTCCGGCGAAATGCAAGTGCTGCTGGATAACTCGCGTCTGGAACAAGGCCGCGCCGCGGACTTCAACGCAGCGATCGATCTGGGTGACCTGGTGGAGATGACCGGGCACATGGGCGCGAGCAAGAACGGGACCCGGTCGTTGATCGTCGAAACCTGGCGTCTGACCGGCAAGTGCCTGCGCCCGCTGCCGAACAAGTGGAAGGGGCTGACCGACCCCGAAACCCGGTTGCGGACCCGGTATGTCGACCTGGCGGTCAACACCGAGGCACGCGGGCTCCTCACCGCGCGCAGCTGCGTACTGCGGTCCATCAGGGAGACGCTGTTCGCCAAGGGATTCATCGAAGTCGAGACGCCGATCCTGCAGCAGATCCACGGCGGAGCCGCCGCCCGGCCGTTCGTCACCCACATCAACGCCTACGACATGGACCTGTTCCTGCGCATCGCGCCGGAGCTGTACCTGAAGCGGCTCTGCGTCGGAGGCGTGGAGCGGGTGTTCGAGCTCGGCCGGGCCTTCCGCAACGAGGGGGCGGACTTCAGCCACAATCCGGAATTCACCTTGCTGGAGGCCTATCAGGCGCATGCCGACTACCGGGTGTGGATCGACGGTTGCCGCGAGTTGATCCAGAACGCCGCCCTGGAAGCCAACGGGGCGGCCACCGCGATGCGGCCCCGAAATACCGATGATCCCAACCCTGACGACCGTCTGGAACCGGTCGACATCTCTGGCATCTGGCCGGTCAAGACCGTGCATGAGGCGGTTTCCGAGGCGCTCGGCGAGGAGATCGACGCGTACACCGATTTGAGGAGGCTCCGCAAGCTGTCCGACGCGGTGCATATTCCGTATCGGGCCCAGTGGGATGCCGGCGCGGTGGTGCTGGAGTTGTACGAGCACCTGGTCGAGGACCGGACCGAGCAGCCGACCTTCTACATCGACTTTCCGACCTCGGTGTCACCGTTGACCCGGCCGCACCGCAGTAAGCGCGGCGTCGCCGAACGCTGGGACCTGGTGGCGTGGGGCGTCGAGTTGGGCACCGCCTACAGCGAACTCACCGACCCGGTCGAGCAGCGGCGCCGCCTGCAGGAACAATCCCTGCTGGCCGCCGGCGGCGACCCCGAGGCGATGGAGCTGGACGAAGACTTCCTGCAGGCCATGGAATACGCGATGCCACCCACCGGCGGCCTTGGGATGGGCGTCGACCGGGTAGTCATGCTGATCACCGGCCGCAGCATCCGTGAGACTTTGCCCTTCCCCCTGGCCAAGCCGCACTAGGCCCGCATCCGGCGCGACACACTGCGCCAAAATGTTCCGCAAAGATTGACAATCCATCACAATGGATCCCGTGACAGCTTCGACCTCAGCTGCTGCCGCGCATTTGCTGGCAAGTGGTCAAACATCCCTGATGCACGCCCCGGTCGAGCCGGCGCCGCGCGCCCACGCCATGCCGCGCTGACGGGCTGTGCCGCCCGTAGGGCGCGCCCGGCGCGCGATCTTTGCGCGACACTGCAATCCGTGGAGCGCGTGGACGCGGTGGGCGAGCACGGCGCTGACCCTGGTGCCGGTGTGGACGCGGCGCCGCAGCCACGCAGTATTGGTCGGGGTGTGGCTCGCGGTCAACCCGTTCGTGTTCGGCAAGCCCAAACACGATCGCGCATGGTCGACCCGCGCGATGCTGGGAGAAGAACTGTGGATCACCCGCCGGCCTCTGGACGCGGCGATGGCGCTCAGCGCGGTGACATCCGCGCTCGCGGTGGGTGCCGTCCTCGCCGCCCGTCGCCGTCGATTGACGTCGGCAGCGGCGGCCACCGCAGTGCAGATGGCCCTGACACTGGTGTACTGGGAGCAGATGGTGCGTTATTTCGAGCGCCACTCCGAATCAGGACAAGACTTAGGAGACTCGGATGCCCGACGAATCACAGATTCCTGATCCGGCTCAGCCCGACACCGGGTACGACAGCTCGGGCGTGCCGACGTTCGATTCGGTGCGCGAAAAGATCGAGAACCGGTATGGAACTGCCCTCGGTGGTGCGGAGCTTGCCGAAGAGAGTCGGGAGGGCCGCGACGTCGAGGAGCAGTATGAGGAGCGTCAGCGTGCGGCCGCGGAGCGCCTTGCGCAGATCCGCGAGTCGATGCGCAAAGGCGACTGAGACCGGCCCGATACTGACGTCCGAATCGCCGCAAACGTGCCCGAGTAATTCTCCCGGGGCCGCGGACGCGTGAATGGATGATGCGGTTCCGGTGCGACCCGGGCGGCGACACGTTACCGTCACGGGTGAGATTTCCCGGGGCTTAGGGGTCGCTGATGAGTGAGGCCACGCCAGATTCTCGGGTGGGTAGTCGATTCGGGCCTTATCAATTGCGGCGACTGCTGGGCCGTGGCGGCATGGGTGAGGTGTATGAGGCCTACGACACCGTGAAGGACCGGGTTGTCGCCTTAAAGCTGATGACCCAAGAGATCACTGCAGATCCGGTCTTCCGGCAACGCATGCAACGCGAAGCCAACATCGCCGGGCGCCTGCAAGAACCCCACGTCGTGCCCATCCACAACTACGGCGAGATCGATGGCCAGCTCTTCATCGACATGCGCTTCGTCCAGGGCACCGACGTCACTGGGGTACTGCGCCGCGAAGGCCCCCTGCCCCCGGCGCGCGCGGTCGCGATCATCCGGCAGATCGCTTCCGCTCTCGACGCCGCCCACCGCGCCGGAATAGTCCACCGTGACGTCAAGCCGGAAAACATCCTGCTCACCGGCGACGACTTCGCCTATCTTGTCGACTTCGGCATCGCCGCCGCGCTCACAGACCAACACCTGACCAAAACCGGTGCCGCAGTGGGCACCTGGAACTACATGGCACCCGAGCGCTTCGGTGCCGACGAGATCACCTACCGCGCCGACATTTACGCCCTGGCCTGCGTGCTTTACGAGTGCCTCACCGGAACGCCGCCATACCCTTCAGATAGCCTGCCGGCGCTGATGTCGGCCCACCTCACCCAGCCCGCCCCGCAACCCAGTCTTCAATATCCCTCCGTTCCAACGGCATTCGATGAGGTCGTCGCCCGCGGCATGGCCAAGGACCCGGCCGCGCGTTACCCCACGACGGGCGAACTAGCCCGGGCCGCTCACGAAGCGCTTAGCACCACCGACCGGCACCGCGCCGCCGCGCTGCTCGAACGCACCGAACAACACGCGCCGCTGCCCACCGCCCCGCCACCGTGGCCCCCGTGGACACCGAACCCTAAGCGCGGTAACCGCAAAGCGTTGCTGATCTTCGGCGCCGCCCTGACTGTCATTGCACTGATTGCCGGCAACGCAATCTGGCTCGCGTCCAACGGCGCCGAAAGCAAACCAAAACACGGTCCCGCCGATGCCACCGGCACCACAGCTGCACCCACCACGACAAGCACCAAGCCGCTTCCGCTGGTGGCGCCCACGCAGCTCGACGCACTCTTACTCAAACCGGCGGCCATCAACAACATCATGAACACCACCAACATCCAGCAGCTGATGGCAGCGACAAAGATGGACGAGACACCCACCAACCTTTCGATGCCTGAGTGCAACGGAGCGATGTTGGTCGCCACGGCCGCCAACTATGCCTCCAGTGGCTATACCGGGGTGAAATTCGTTGTGTTGCAGGAGATTGGCGCTGACTTTCAGCACGCGGTCAATGAGGCCGTGGTCAGTTTTCCCTCCGCGGAACAAGCACTGGGATTCGTAACGATGTCAGCTGCCAAATGGAAGGCTTGCTCCGGGCAGACGATGACCGAAAACGACAACGGCCGCTCGGGCGCGTGGACTTTCGAAGGCCTCACCGGCAGTCCGCCGAAGATCGCCATGGCGCACATCTTGCAAGCCACCGGCTGGAATTGCCTGCACGTACTCAACGCCGTCTCCAATGTGGTGATCGACGATTACGCTTGCGCCTTCCAGATCAGCGATGAAGCCACCCGAATCGCGGACGCGATAGCCGCCAACGTAGCCAAGTGATACGAGCGGTGATTGGAGAAGTCGTCGATGACTGAAAGTGCGTCGGGTTCGCGCGAGGGCAGCCAGTTCGGGCCGTATCGGTTGCGCCGACTCCTGGGTCGCGGCGGAATGGGCGAGGTGTATGAGGCCGAAGACACCACCAAAGAACGGGTCGTCGCGCTGAAGCTGATGAACCGAGAGCTCAGCTCGAACATGTCGTTTCGCGAGCGCATGCAACGAGAGGCGCACACCGCCGGACGCTTGCATGAACCGCATATCGTGCCGATTCACGATTACGGCGAGATCGACGGCCAACTGTTCATCGACATGCGCTTCGTCCAGGGCGCCGACGTCAAGGCGACGCTGCTGCGCACAGGACCACTGCCCGCAGCGCGCGCGGTCGCCCTGATCACCCAGATCGCCTCTGCCCTGGACGCCGCCCACAGTGCCGGGGTCATCCACCGCGACGTCAAACCCGAGAACGTCCTCGTTACCGACGAGGACTTCGCCTACCTCGTCGACTTCGGAATCGCCGCGGCGTTCACCGATCAGAAGCTAACCGCAACAGGCACCGCTCTCGGCAGCTGGAACTACATGGCACCCGAACGGTTCGGCAACGACGAAACCACCTACCGCGCCGACATCTATGCGCTGGCGTGCTTGCTCTACGAATGCCTCACCGGCACAACACCGTATCGCGCCAACAGCCTCCCAGCCCTGATGGCGGCGCACATCACGCAACCCATCCCTGCCCCAAGCCGGCAAAACCCCCACGTCCCGAACGCATTCGACGCGGTCATCGCCTGCGGCATGGCCAAGAATCCCAGCGACCGCTACAGCTCTGCCGGCGAACTTGCACGCGCCGCCCATCACGCCTTGAGCACGCCGGATCAACACCGGGCAGACACGCTGCTCGAGCACAGTTTGCAAGCCGGGCCGCCGCCCACGGCACCGATTCCGTGGCACCAACCTCCGCCGCAATGGGCGACCACCCGACCCCCCAGCCGCAAGCCGTGGTTCATCATGGGCGCGGTAGCCCTGGCGGCCATCGTTGCCATTGCCGGCCTGGCGATTTGGCAATCCAAACCCAAGGCCCCCGATCCACACCCGAACAGCAGAACCACCGCGACGTCCAGCACCGTCCCGCTCATCGGGCCCTCACAGCTGGAGCCGATCCTGCTCAGCTCTGAGCAAGTCAACAGCATCATGGGTGCGACCGGGATGCGAGACAGCGCCGCCCGACCCCGAACGGTGCTGGACAACAACCCGGACACCTTGTCGGCCCCGGCCTGCCTCGGGTCACTTCTTCCCGCTCAGGCATCGGTGTACGCGGGCAGCGGATACACGACGGTGAGCTACCAGGCGGTACAGGACCCGCCAAACGCTTTAGAACACACCGTCGGCGAGGCCGTGGTGGCCTTCCCGTCCGCCGACCCGGCAGCTGCTTTCGTGACCAATCTGGCTACGAAATGGCGGGCGTGCTCAGGACAGCACACGACCGAAGATCAAGGCTCGGGCCAGACGGTCACCTTCACGTTCGGCACCGTCGTCGGTGACGTCCCGAGAATCGCGCAGACCAACACGCTGGACGGCAACAGCTGGGCTTGCCAGCACGCGGTGAACGCAATTTCCAACGTGATCCTCGATGTCGAAGCCTGCGGATACCACATCAACGGGCAGGCAAGTCAGATCATGGAGGCGATGACGGCCAAAGTCCCCAAATGAGACGTGACCGAGTCCACTGCGGCGGGCCGAACATTGCGTGAATTTACTGTCGCGGAGCGGCGGAACCGCCTGGCCCGCAGGCACTTTCTGTCAGGTGTCGGGCCCCAGTCGGTCACGCAGGTCACCGCCGGTCTCGTCGGGCTGCACGCCACCGACCCGGCGACGCCGTACCTATCGCTGTGGGCGCGGTCGCCAGGCTTCGTCATCGCCGACCTGGAGCGTGAGCTCTACCAGACACGCTCCGCGGTAAGACATTTGGCGATGCGGCGGACGCTGTGGCTGGTGAACGCCGACGACTTGGCTGTCATTCAAGCGGCGTCCAGCGACCGGGTCGCCGACAACGAACGTCGTCGGCTGACCGCGGACATCCGAAAGGCCGGTGCGGCCGCGGACAGCGATCGATGGCTGGACCAAGCCTGCGCGGCGGTGTTGCGCCATCTGGGCGAGCATGGCCCGACCAGCAGCACCGAGCTGCGGGCCGCGCTGCCCGAACTGGCCGGAACCTACGATCCCGCACCCGGAAAGCGCTGGGGCGGCGAGGTTCCGGTCGCACCGCGGGTGCTGACGGTGCTGTCGGCGAACGGTGACATCGTCCGCGGACCGAATGACGGTGCCTGGACCTCGTCGCGGCCACGCTGGGCCACCGCCGCCGACTGGCTCGGCGAGCCGGTCGCGCGGCCGGCGGCCCGAGAGGCCATGGCCGAGCTGGTCGGCCGGTGGTTGCAGACGTTCGGGCCCACCACCGCTGCCGACGTCAAGTGGTGGTTCGGCACCACGCTGACCGCGGTCCGGGCCGCGCTGACCGACATCGGCGCCGTGGAAGTCGACCTGGACGCCGAGCCGGGCTACGCGCTGGCGGACGACCTGGAGCCGGAACCTGAAGTGGAACCGTGGTGTGCACTGCTGCCGGGTCTGGACGTCACCGCGATGGGCTGGTACGACCGCGACTGGTATCTCGGCGAACATCGGGCCCACGTTTTCGACCGAAACGGCAACGCCGGCCCCACCGCATGGTGGAACGGCTGCATTGTGGGTGGCTGGCGTCAGGACGACAGCGCCCGGGTGCAGGTGCAGCTGACCGAGGACCCCGGCCGTGACGGCCTGCGGGCCCTTCAGCGACGCGCCGACGAGCTGACCTCGTGGCTGGGCGGGGCGCGGATCCGCCCGCGGTTCCCGTCGCCGCTGTCCAAAGCCGGGTCGGCGCCGTGACCGCGAGCGTTGGATGGTGTAGTTCCGGTGCGGCACGGTCTCCGACCAGTTACCGTCACGATTGAGATTTGCTGGCGTGCAAAGGGGTCGTCGATGAGTGAGGCCGCGCCTGGTTCTCGGGTCGGCGCCGTTTTCGGGCCGTACCAGCTACGACGGCTGTTGGGCCGTGGCGGCATGGGCGAGGTCTACGAGGCCTACGACACCGTCAAAGACCGGGTCGTCGCGCTCAAGCTGATGACCCTGGAACTCAGCTCCGACGATGTCTTTCGCCAACGCATGCAACGCGAGGCCCACACCGCCGGGCGCCTGCAAGAGCCGCACGTCGTGCCGATCCACGATTACGGCGAGATCGACGGCCATCTCTTCATTGACATGCGCTTTGTCGAGGGCACCGACGTCAGTAAGGTGCTGCGCAGCAACGGCCCGCTGCCCCCACCTCGCGCCGTTGCCATCATCCGTCAGGTCGCCTCCGCTCTCGACGCCGCCCACCGGGCGCAGATCGTCCACCGCGACGTCAAGCCGGAAAACATCCTGCTGACCGGCGAGGATTTCGCCTATCTCGTCGACTTCGGCATCGCTGCCGCGGTGACCGACCAACACCTGACCAAAACCGGCTCCGCCGTGGGCACCTGGAATTACATGGCGCCCGAGCGCTTCGGGATCGGCGAATTCACTTATCGCGCCGACATTTACGCGCTGGCCTGTGTGCTCTACGAATGCCTGACCGGCGCGCGGCCCTACCCGTCCGACAGCCTGCCCGCGCTGATGGCCGCACATCTGACCCAGCCCGTCCCCCGGCCGAGCCACCAAAACTACACCGTTTCAACAGCATTCGACGACGTCATCGCCCGTGGCATGGCCAAAGACCCCGCCTGGCGCTATGCCAGCGCCGGCGACCTCGCCCGTGCGGCACACGACGCGCTCAGCACCACCGATCAGCACCGCGAGGCCACGCTGCTCGCGCACAGCCAACACAACGCCCCGCAGGCCACCGTCCCGGCACCGTGGACCCAACCTCTATGGACGCCCCATCCACCCAGGAGCAACCGCAAACCGCTGCTCATCCTCGGTGCCGTCGTGGCCGTATTCGCACTGCTCGCCGGCACCGGCATCTGGCTGGCGGTCAACAAAGAGGGCAACGGCCGGCAAGCCCGGAATGCCCCTTCGAGCGAACCCGTTGCGAATGCGCCTGTCACGACGGCCATTACGACTACACCCGTCGCGCCGCCGCTGACGCCCGCCCAGCTGGAAACGATTCTGCTCAGCCCCGCCGACGTCAACACCATCATGGGCCCACCCGGCCTGGAACCACAGGACAAGACGCAGTTCGACACCAACCCCGCCGCGACCCTATCGAAACCGGAATGTCTGAGTGCGATCTACACGAGGGAACCCGAGGTGTATGCGGGAACCGGATACACAGCGGTGAGCGCACAGGTCTTCACGGGCGGCCAGACCCACCGCTTCGTCGATCAGACCGTGGTCGCGTATCCGTCGGCCGAACAGGCGGCCGCGTTCCTGCAGGCCTCGGACAGCAAGTGGCGAGCGTGCGCGGGGCAAACCGTTTCGGAGAACGGCGGCCGTCCGCCGCTCCTCACGTGGACCCTCGGGTCCCTGAACGGCAACGCACCCAAGATCTGGATGACGAACGACGCGAAGGGCGGACTGCCGTGCCAGCGGGTGCTCAGCGCAGTGTCCCGGGTGGTCATCGACGTCGCGGTCTGCCAATTCAACGTCGCCGATCAGGGGACCCGGATCGCCGACGCTCTAGCCGCCCACGTGCCCAGCTGATGCAGGAGCGCGCGCTGCGGCGGCCGGCGAATAGTTCGATAGCGCTGCGACCCGGTCACCGACGAATTACCGTCACGATTGAGTTTGCCGCATGCGGAGAGGTTCGGGATGAGTGAGACCGCGCCGCCTTCGCGGACAGGCACCCGGTTCGGCCCGTACGAGCTGCTACGACTCCTGGGCCGCGGCGGTATGGGCGAGGTTTACGAGGCCCGCGACACCGTCAAGAACCGGGTGGTCGCCCTCAAACTGATGTCCGAAAAGTTCAGCTCCGACCCGGTGTTTCGCGAGCGGATGCAACGCGAAGCCCACACCGCCGGGCGCCTGCAGGAGCCGCACATCGTGCCCATTCACGACTACGGGGAAATCGATGGCCAACTGTTCATCGACATGCGCATGGTCGAGGGCACTGACCTTGCCGCGCTGCTGTCGCGACAAGGAGCGCTCCCGCCGCCGCGGGCCGTGAACATCATTCGCCAGATCGCCGCAGCACTGAACGCCGCGCACGCAGCCGGGGTCACGCACCGCGACGTCAAACCGGAGAACATCATCGTCACCGACCAGGATTTCGCCTACCTGGTCGACTTCGGCATCGCCGCCGCGGCGGCCGAGCAGCACCTGACGGGAGCTGGGGTCGCCATCGGCAGCTGGAATTACATGGCGCCCGAGCGATTCGGCAACGAAGGGGTCACCCACCTCGTAGACATCTACGCGTTGGCTTGCGTGCTGCACGAATGCCTCACCGGCGCAACACCTTACCGCGCTGACAGCCTGTCGGTGTTGA
Organism: uncultured Actinomycetota bacterium; assembly: GCA_963735655.1. Classification (GTDB taxonomy): domain Bacteria; phylum Actinomycetota; class Actinomycetes; order Mycobacteriales; family Mycobacteriaceae; genus Mycobacterium. The sequence goes on along the minus strand of CAVTLW010000017.1, from coordinate 27,255 downwards.
TGGCCGCGCACTTCTATCAGCCCATCCCACACCCGAGCCAGTCTCGGCCCGGCATACCGGCCGCCTTCGACGAGGTAGTCGCGCGCGGCATGGCCAAAGACCCAGGCGACCGCTATCCCACGGCCCGAGACCTGGCAATGGCCGCAGACCAGGCGCTGAACACTCCTGACACGTTTGCACCCCCCATGCCCGGTACCGTGATTCCCCCCGTGCCGTGGAGCCCGACTCCCCCGACGCCGCGCCAAAGCAGTTCGCGGCCTGTGCTGTTGGGCGTCGCCGCCGTGGCCGTCGGGGTACTCGTGGTCGGTGGCGTGTGGCTCGGCACCGACCACAACGGTGGGCGCGGGCCAGCCGGCGCCGACCACACCACCCCGAGCGCGACGACCACGACGCCCACTGTCGCGATGCTGCCCGCGAACCAGCTGCAGACGGTCGTGCTCGGCGCACCCGAAATCAACACCCTCTTGGGAATGTCCGACCTGCAATCGAACGACCAGATTCAGGCGCAGCTCGAGGATCCCGTGGGTATCTTGTCGATCGAAGAGTGTCGCGGGGCGCTGCTTCCCGGCCAGGGGTCGGTCTACGGACGGAGCGGTTTCACCGGAGCCCGCGGACAAAGTTACGAGGCGACGGCGTCCGGCACCTTCGTCGGCACGTACGCGGTCAGCTTCCCCTCCGCCGACCAGGCCCGCGGATTCGTGCGGAATTCGGAGCCCAGCTGGAAAACCTGCGCCGGGCAGACCGTCACCGATACCGCGCCCCAGGGTTCCCTGAGGTATAAGTTCGGCGACGTCACCGGCGACCCGCCCAAGATCGTGCAATCAGAAACCTTGCAGGGCAGCAACGGCGCGAGTTGCCAGCATGCGTTGAGCGCCACGTCCAATGTGATCCTCGACGTGGTCGCTTGCGGACGCGGAATCACCGACCAAGCGAGCCGGATCGCCGACGCGATGGCCGCAAAGATGCCGAAATAACTCGACCCGAGTGGTCGCGATACAAAGGAGTCGGCGATGGGCGACGCCCCACAGGATTCGCGGGTCGGCACGCAAATCGGGCCCTATCGTCTGATCCGGCTACTGGGTCGCGGCGGGATGGGTGAAGTCTATGAGGCCTACGACACGGTCAAAGACCGGGTTGTGGCGCTGAAACTGATTAAGCCGGAACTCAGTTCGGATTCGACGTTTCGTCGGCGGATGGAACGCGAGGCCCACACTGCCGGGCAGCTCCGCGAACCCCATGTGGTCCCCATTCACAACTACGGCGAACTCGACGGCCAGCTGTATATCGACATGCGTTTCGTCCAGGGCACCGACCTGTCCGACACCCTGCACACACGAGGGCCGCTGCCACCACCGGAGGCGGTGGCCATCGTCAGCCAAATCGCGTCTGCGCTGGACGCCGCGCACGCGGCCGGCGTGCTGCACCGCGACGTCAAGCCCGAGAACATCATGATCGCGGAGGACGACTTTGCGTACCTCGTTGACTTCGGCATTGCCGCAGCAGCATTCGACGAGCGCCTGACCCAGACCGGCGCAGCGATAGGCACCTGGAAGTACCTGTCCCCCGAACGATTCAGCAACGGCGAGGCGACCTACCGGGCCGACATCTACGCGCTGGCCTGCGTGCTGTTCGAGTGCCTGACCGGCGCGGCACCCTACGAGTCCGACAGCTCACCCGCGCTGATGGCTGCCCACCTGATGCAGCCCGTCCCGCGCCCCAGCCAAACACGGCCGGGGATCCCAACCGCGCTTGATGCGGTGATCGCGCAGGGCATGGCCAAGGACCCGGCCGACCGCTACACGCGGGCCGGGGATCTGGCCCACGCCGCTCACAACGCGCTGACCTCAGCTGATCAGCATCAGGCCAGCGAAATTCTCCAACACAACCAGACGTTCACGCCTCCCGCCCCTTTCGGACCGCAGTCGAGAAGCCAATTCCCCACCGCACCAACGTTTCCGCCGCACTGGGGACCCCCGCCACCCCGCAACCGCAACCGCTGGGTGCTGGTTGCCACCGCGGTCGTGGTCGTCAGTGCCCTCACCGGACTGGGCGTCTGGTTCGGCACCCGCGACACGGGCGGCGGCGGACAAAGCGGCCCACGAAAAACGACGACGACGACAACAACCGCGGCGCCGACGCTGGACACCGCCCAGCTGACCTCGATGCTGTTGAGCCCCGCAGAGATCAACAACATCATGGGTGCCACGAGCATCATCCTCGGCACTCCCACGACGGAGATGGTGGACCTCCCGAACACCCTGTCGAATCCCGCCTGCAACGGGCCAATGAACGCCGTCCAAGCTGTGGCATACGCCGGCAGCGGCTACACGGCGGTGAGCGCACAACTGCTACACGAACCGGGCGAACGCCCTAACCACGACGTCGTCCAAGCCGCGGTGGCATTTCCCTCCGCAGCCCAGGCGGGCGCTGTCCTGAAAAACGCCACGGCCCAATGGAAGGCCTGCGCCGGACAGTCCGTGACGATGAACGCCGATGGGCAGGTCTACACGTACACGTTCGGCCAGGTTGCCGAAACGGCGTCGAAGATCACGCTGGGCCACACAGCGGTGGGTGGTAGCGGGTTTGGCTGCCAGCATGCGCTCAGTGTGGTGTCGAGCATCGTCATCGATGCAGCCGTCTGCGGATTTCAGATCACGGACCAAGCCAGCCGGATCGTCGACGGCATCACCGCGAACGCGCCCAAGTGAACCGCGCTCAGGCGCTGGCTTTGCGGCGCCTGCTCCGCTGCGGGCTCGCCGGTGCGCGACCGGCCACCACCTCGGCGAGAAACTTCCCGGTGTAGCTCTCCGGCACCGCCGCGACATCCTCCGGACTCCCTTGGGCGACAACGGTTCCGCCACCGGCGCCACCTTCGGGGCCCATGTCGATGATCCAGTCCGAGGTCTTGATGACGTCCAGGTTGTGTTCGATGACGATCACCGTATTGCCTTTGTCGACCAGGCCGCTGATGACGTTCAGCAGCTTGCGGATGTCGTCGAAATGCAGCCCCGTCGTGGGCTCGTCGAGGATGTAGATGGTGCGACCGGTCGAGCGCTTCTGCAGCTCGGATGCCAGCTTGACCCGCTGCGCCTCACCACCGGACAACGTCGGCGCCGGCTGGCCGAGCCGCACATAGCCCAGGCCGACGTCGACCAACGTGCGCAGGTAGCGGTGAATGCCGGTGATCGGCTCGAAGAACCCCGCCGCTTCCTCGATCGACATGTCCAGCACTTCGGAGATGGTCTTGCCCTTGTAGTGCACCTCGAGGGTTTCCCGGTTGTAGCGGGCGCCATGGCAGACCTCGCACGGCACATACACGTCCGGCAGGAAGTTCATCTCGATCTTGATGGTGCCGTCGCCCGTGCACGCCTCGCAGCGGCCGCCCTTGACGTTGAACGAGAACCGACCGGGTTGATAGCCACGGACTTTCGCCTCGGTGGTGGCGGCGAACAGGGTGCGGATCTTGTCGAACACCCCGGTGTAGGTGGCCGGGTTGGACCGCGGCGTGCGACCGATCGGCGACTGGTCCACCCGCACCAGCTTGTCCAGGTGGTCCAGGCCGGTGACCCGGGTGTGCCGCCCGGGGACCTGCCGGGCGCCGTTGAGCCGGTTGGCCAGCACCGCCGCCAGGATGTCGTTGACCAGAGTCGATTTGCCCGAGCCGGACACTCCCGTCACCGCGGTCAGCACGCCGAGCGGAAACGACACGTCCAGCCCGCGCAGATTGTGCTCGCGGGCGCCGACGACGGTGAGCTGACGCCGCGAGGTAACCGGACGCCGCATGGCGGGGATCTCGATGCTCTCCCTGCCGGACAGGTAGGCGCCGGTGATCGACTCCTTGTTGCGCAGCAGCTCGTCATACGTCCCGCTGTGCACGATCTGGCCGCCGTGCTCGCCGGCCCCTGGGCCGATGTCGACAACCCAGTCCGCGTGCTCGATGGTGTCCTCGTCGTGCTCGACGACGATCAGCGTGTTCCCCAGATCCCTGAGCCGGGTGAGGGTTTCGATGAGACGACGGTTGTCACGCTGGTGCAATCCGATGGACGGCTCGTCGAGCACGTAGAGCACGCCGACCAGACCGGACCCGATCTGGGTGGCCAGCCGGATGCGTTGCGCCTCACCACCGGACAGCGTGGCCGCCGCACGCGACAGCGACAGATACTCCAGCCCGACGTCGAGCAGAAAGCCGAGCCGCGACTGTATTTCCTTGAGCACCTGCCCGGCGATCGCCCGCTCGCGGTGACCCAGGGTGAGCGCGTTCAGGAAATCCGCGCAGTCGGAGATGGACAACTCGCAGACCTCGGCAATGGATTTCGGCCCCAGCTCGCCCTCAGATCCCCCCGCCAGCGTGACCGCCAGAGATCTCCGGCTTGAGCCGGGTGCCTTCACACACCGGGCAGGGCACGTCACGCATGAAGCCCTCGTAGCGTTCCTTCATCTGCTCGGATTCGGTCTGGGCCATCTTGCGTTCCAGAAACGCCAGCACGCCTTCGAAATCGGCGTAGTACGAGCGGGTTCGGCCGTACCGGTTGCGGTAGCGCACATGCACCTGGGTATCGGAGCCTTCGAGAATCGCCTTGCGGGCCTTGGCCGGCAGCTTGTGCCACGGTGTGTCGACGTCGAATCCGAGCGCGTCGCCAAGCCCGGCCATCATCCGGATGAAGTACTCCGCGGTGTGGCCCGTCGACCACGGCGCCACCGCGCCCTCGGCCAGCGTGCGATCCCCATCGGGCACCACCAGTTCCGGGTCGACCTCCTTGCGGATGCCCAGGCCGCTGCACTCGGGGCAGGCGCCGTACGGCGAGTTGAACGAGAACGACCGCGGCTCCAGGTCATCCACCGCCAACGGGTGTCCGTTGGGGCAGGCCAGCTTCTCGGAGAACCGCTGCTCGCGCGGGTGGTCGTGCTCGTCACGGTCGTCGGGGAATTCCAGCACCACGATGCCGTCGGCCAGGTTCAGCGCGGTTTCCACCGAGTCGGTGAGCCGCTGCTTGGCGGTGGCCTTGACGGTGAGGCGGTCGACCACCACCTCGATGTCGTGCTTCTCCTGCTTCTTCAGCTTGGGCGGATCGGTCAGCGGGTGCACCACGCCGTCCACCCGCACCCGGCTGTAGCCCTGGGCGTTGAGCTTGTCGAACAGGTCGGCGAACTCGCCCTTGCGGGTGCGCACCACCGGGGCGAGCACCAGGAACCGGGTGCCCTCCTCCATCGCCAGCACCTGGTCGACGATTTGCTGGGGCGTTTGTCGGGCGATCCGCTCACCGCAGATCGGGCAGTGCGGCGTGCCCGCGCGGGCGTACAGCAGACGCAGGTAGTCGTACACCTCGGTGATGGTGCCGACCGTCGACCGCGGGTTGCGGTTGGTCGATTTCTGGTCGATGGACACCGCCGGGGAAAGACCCTCGATGAAGTCGACGTCGGGCTTGTCCATCTGCCCGAGGAATTGGCGGGCGTAGGCCGACAGCGACTCCACGTAGCGCCGCTGCCCCTCGGCGAAGATGGTGTCGAACGCCAGCGACGACTTGCCCGATCCGGACAGTCCGGTGAAGACGATCAGCGAATCGCGCGGCAGGTCGAGGTCTACGCCGCGCAGGTTGTGCTCACGCGCACCTTTGACGATCAGGCGATCGGCCAATGGTTCCCCTTCGACAGACGAAGCTCGTTCCCATGCTATGTGTCCGTACCGACAAGCATCCGGGCAGCAGTAACCTGACCGCTATGACTGCCCTAGACGACAACTACACCGGCCACGTCGACCCGGGAACCGCCGCCCGTCGAACGCTGCCCGGCGTCACCATCGTCAAGACATCAGTCGGCCCGATGGATAACAACGCCTACCTGGTGACATGTTCCGCGACCGGCGAAACCCTGCTGATCGACGCCGCCAACGACGCCGATGCGCTCATCGACCTGATTCGGCAGCACGCCCCGAAGGTGTCGCTGATCGTGACCAGCCACCAGCATTTCGATCACTGGCAGGCGCTGCAGGCGGTGGCCGAGGCCACCGGCGCCCCGACCGCCGCGCACGAGATCGACGCCGAGCCGCTGCCGGTGAAGCCGGACCGTTTGCTGGCCAACGGCGACACGGTGCAGATCGGCGAGCTGACGTTCGACGTCATCCACCTGCGCGGCCACACGCCCGGATCGATCGCGCTGGCCCTGGGCGGCTCCGCCACCGGCGACGTCACGCAGCTGTTCACCGGCGACTGCCTGTTCCCCGGAGGCGTCGGCAAGACCTGGCAGCCCGGAGATTTCGCCCAGCTGCTCGACGACGTCACCACCCGGGTGTTCGACGTGTACGACGACTCCACCGTCATCTATCCCGGCCACGGTGACGACACGGTGCTGGGCGCCGAACGCCCCAACCTCGGCGAATGGCGTGAGCGGGGCTGGTGAGCCGGTCGTGCGGGTCGTGCGGCTCTCACCCGGAGCCGACTTGCCAAATTCTGTAGCGAGTGCGGCGCGCCACTCACGCAGGCCGCTCAAACGGCGGAGTACAAGCAAGTGACGGTGCTGTTCGCCGACGTGGTATTCCTCTAGGGGTACCTGTTGACGCGGGCTGGGTCGCGCGCAGGATTGGAACCTCACGCAGGCGTGAGGTTCTGCCGTGGACCTAACGAGACGCCCCCGCCGTGGATCGAACGAACGGCGCAAGACCGCTAAAATTGTCGCTGGTGGATAATTAGTGGTCCGGGGCAGACGATCGAGAGGGCTGCGATGAAACAACTTCACATGGTCGTTCTGGGACTGCTGACCGGCGGGATGACCGTCATGGCTCTGGCGGGCGGTACCGGCGTGGCGCACGCGCAGCCAGACCCTATTAATCCGACGGTGCCCGGGATAATCGATCAATTGCTGACCGAGAGTCCAGCGCTGTCTGTGGATCCGGCGAATGAAGGCGGTCCATCGGTCGCCTGGGGTGGTGTCGGAATGTATTGCGAAAATCTATCTGTCCGCTGCCGGTAGACAGATCGCCAGGACGATCAGACGGCTTTGGTGACGCCGATGTAGGACAGCACCACGTCGGATTGATCGGTCACTTGAGTCAGAGTCGCGTAGGAGCGGATGAACGACTGGCCCACGCATCCGTCAATTTTGACGCGGAAGCCTGTGATTATGACCCGGGGATTTGGACCCTTGAACTCTTTCTTGTCGACCGGCACCACGATTATGAGGCCGGGCTTGAGCCCCACGGTGATCACGCCGTTCATCGGCACGGTAACCAACGGGATAAAACCACCGGTCAACGGGAAGCCGAGGCCCGGGTTGAGGCCCGCGCTACCCGCTATCGTGACGCCGTTGGACGTGCTCATATCGATTCCGCAGCCGATCTCGTAACCCACCTCGAGGACGCCGCGAGGCTGTTCCGGTCCTTGAAGCGAAGCGACGAATGTCCCGCGGGCGAGGTATTCGCGAGACGAGACCGCGGTGGTCAACGGCGCTACGGGAACTTGCGACTCGTCCTTCGCCCCGAGGGCCAGGGTCCAGCCTTCGGGAGTGTTGAAGGTTACCGGATCGGCTGAGGGCACCCGCCCGTCGTCCGGTGGCCCGACAGCAGCAGCGGCAGGCTCTGAGTCGGGATCAGCAGCCGTTGAAGGCGCTACGGTCACTGACACGACGAAACAGACGGCGAGAACCGCGGCGCGGCGAACGACCACGGCTATCGGCCTCATGAGCAACACCGTACGCACGGTCCGATTCAAGTCGCGAATTTGCTGCGACCCCACAAAGGTCGTTGTGCGTTCGTAACCGTTATGCGATATGGGCGGGGGCCAGTGGTGTGAGCAGGGGAGGCCGCGCTGCTGCAGAAGGGACGCCGCCTCCCCGCCGTTTCCGGGTTCTCCGGCTCTACCTGTCCAGCGATGCGGCGGCACAGTGGACAAGTTCACCGGTGACGGCATCATGGCGATCGCCGGCGCTCCGGTGGGTCGCCAAGGCACGCGGCGACGACGGCGCGGACCGGGACTATCGGGTCCGTCACCGCGCGATGGCCACATCCCTTGCGAGGGGCACCTGAAATGGGCCTCGGAGATGCGGTAAGCGCCTTAGGTGGTGTGCACGATCAGCACGTCGACCTTCGCCCGGCGCGACACGTTGGCCGGCACCGAGCCGAGCAGGCGTCCCGCGATAGTGCTCAGACCGACGTTGCCGACGACCAGCAGATCGGCTTTGGTTTCCTCTGCAAGGCTCACCAGCGCATCGACCGGAGCGCCGACGATCGCCCGCTCTTCGACGTTCTTGGCACCGGCGTTGTGCGCCCGTTCTTTGGCGTCATGCAGGATCTCGTAGATCGGGGCGGTGCCCGTCACTTTGTAGCTCTCGGACCCTAGAACGTCGGCCGCCCTGGCGTCCTCATGCTGGGGCAGATACGCCGAGGCAATGATCAGCGTGGCCTCCGGCCCAGCGATCCTGGCCGCCCTTTCCACCGCGCGCATCGACGAATCCGAGCCGTCCGTCCCTACCACCACAGTTTGATAGGCACTCATTAACCCTCCCAGTGTCGGTTGCTCAGCCAACCCACGACAGTATCGCCTTGCGCGTCAGATTAACCACACCGCGGCAGCGTGGCGCAACCCGCATTTGCCCAGCGTTTGCGGGGTCGGGGCGCGCCAACCGACAATATCGCCGATGACAACACGGTCGCATGCTTGCACGAAACACGTAACCACTTGCGGTGCAGGGCCTTACGTGGAATATCGGCGCGGCATGCGTTTAATCCGGGCATCCTGCATGTGACCAGCGCCCTACAGTGACACGCATCATGTCTCCGTCGACCATCGAGCAGATCTCAACCAGCGACGTCGAGCGCCGCATCCCGGTGGACTAGCTTGACGGGCATGCAGATCTGGCTTGCTGACCCGCTGCTGGGTGGCCCCACGCAAAACGCCCGGCACCCACCGAGGTCGATGGTGTTTCGGCGGTGCTTCACGCCGAGGACGAGCCGGACTGACGCTCCCGGTCGCGACGGGTCGCCTGGTAGGACGCGATGACGCCGACGGCGGCCAGCACCGTGAATACCGCGTACAACCAGCGCGCCTCGACCACGGCGCCTCCGTTGGACGCGTTCACCACCACACCGGCCAGCCCGGCACCGAAGGCCGCCGCGATCAGCTGCACGGTGTTGATCGCTGCGGCCGCGGCGCCGCTCTCGGCCGGATCGTCGACGGTGTCCATGGCACGCATCGACAGATGCGGCCAGGCCACCCCGATACCGGTTCCGGCGATCAGCAACCCCACCGCCCAGACCAGAACAATCCCGATCCGCGCGTCCGCGCGCTGGGTGACCGCGACCAGGGCCAGACCCGAGGCCATCAGCAGCGGAGCGACCGCGACCACGCGTCCGACCACTCGAGCATCGTCGAGTGATGCGCTGAAAATCTCGGCAAGCGTCCAGCCGATCGCCAGCGTCGCGCCCAGAAACCCGGCCGCGACCGGGGTGAGATGTGCCAATCGCTGACCGAACAGCGGCACGTACATGTCCACCATCACGGCGGCCATCTGCACCGCCATCTGCAGGTAGATCCACTTCAACGGTCCGCGGCCAAATACGCTGGGCGGCAACACCGCTGCCTGCATGCGCCGATCGGCGACCACGAATGTCGCGACCAGCAGCGCACCGACGGCGAGCAGCCCGGCGGTTGCCCAGAGGTGACGCGGCAGCTGCGCGACGCTGACCGCCACAGCGGCGGCCCCCACCAGCAGCAGCGACCAGAACGGGATTTTCGTGCTGGCGGGGGTCTGATTGCTCGGGTCGATCTGGTCGGCGGACAGCACGATCGGCACCAGGATGCCCATCAGCCCGGTCAGGATCGCCATCGCGCCGAAGGCCCACCGCCACAGGCCGAACTGCGCGAAAAGGCCGCCCATCGCGGGTCCGACCACGGTGGCGACCCCCCACATCGCCGATACCAGCGCAGAGCCGCGGGTCCATAGCGATCGCGGCAGCGTGGAGTTGATCAGCGCGTAGCCCAGTCCGGCCAGCAGGCCGCCGGCGACTCCCTGCAGGGCGCGTCCGGCAATCAGGAACTCCATGTTCGGCGCCCCCGCACACACCACACTGGCGGTGCCGAAGACGGCCAGTCCGCTCAGAAACGATGCGCGCGCCCCGAAACGCAGCAGCATCGAGTTGACCGTGGTGGCCGCCACCACCGACCCGACCAGGTACAGCGTCACTACCCAGGCGTAGAGCCGGCCGCCGCCGATCTCGGCGACGGTGCTGGGAAGCAGGCTGGCGGTCAGGAATTCGTTGGTGGCGTACAGCGCGACACCACCGGCCAGCAGGGTGGATGTCCCGAGGTACTGGCCCAGCAACTCGCGCCAGCTGCCAGTGTCGCTGGCCGTCTCGGTCATTTCAGGCCGGCGGCGTCCATCCCGCGCAATTCCTTCTTCAGGTCGGCGATCTCGTCGCGGAACCGGGCGGCCAGTTCGAACTGCAGGTCGCGGGCGGCGGCCATCATTTGCGCGGTCAGGTCCTTGATCAGGTCGGCCAGCTCGGCGCGGGGCATCGCGGAGGTATCGCGACCCTCGAAAACCCCGGCGCTGACGGCCCGGCCCGGCTCACCCTGGGCCCGCCGGCCGCGGGACGCGTTACGCCCCGATCCCCCGATTGCGACGTTTTGGCTGGACTCGGTGTCGTCCGCCTCGCGATACACCTGATCGAGGATGTCGGCGATCTTCTTCCGCAGCGGCTGCGGGTCGATGCCGTTGGCCTCGTTGTACGCGACCTGCTTCGCCCGGCGCCGTTCGGTCTCGTCGATCGCTTCGGTCATCGAGTCGGTCATCTTGTCGGCGTACATGTGCACCTCGCCGGAGACGTTGCGGGCAGCGCGGCCGATAGTCTGGATCAGGCTGCGCGACGACCGCAGAAAGCCCTCCTTGTCCGCGTCCAGGATCGACACCAGCGACACCTCGGGCAGGTCCAGGCCCTCGCGCAGCAGGTTGATGCCGACCAGCACGTCGTAGTCACCGAGCCGCAGTTGCCGCAGCAGCTCCACCCGGCGCAACGTGTCGACCTCGGAGTGCAGGTAGCGCACCCGGATGCCCATCTCCAAGAGGTAATCGGTGAGGTCCTCGGCCATCTTCTTGGTCAGCGTCGTCACGAGCACCCGCTGGTCGGCCTCGGCACGCTTGCGGATCTCGGCGATCAGGTCGTCGATCTGGCCCTTGGTCGGCTTGACCACCACCTTCGGGTCCACCAGGCCCGTCGGACGGATCACCTGCTCGACGAACTCGCCGCTGGCCTGGCTGAGCTCGTAGGGGCCGGGGGTGGCCGACAGATACACCGTCTGCCCGATCCGCTGCGCGAACTCCTCCCAGGTCAGCGGCCGGTTGTCGCACGCCGACGGCAACCGGAAGCCGTACTCGACCAGGTTGCGCTTGCGCGACATGTCGCCCTCGTACATGCCGCCGATCTGCGGCACGGTGACGTGCGACTCGTCGATGACCAGCAGGAAGTCTTCCGGGAAATAGTCGAGCAAAGTCGCCGGCGGCGTGCCCGGCCCCCTGCCGTCGATGTGCCGCGAGTAGTTCTCGATGCCCGAGCAGAACCCGACCTGCCGCATCATCTCGATGTCGTAGTTGGTGCGCATCCGCAGCCGCTGGGCTTCCAGCAGCTTGCCCTGGCCTTCCAATTCAGAGAGGCGTTCGGCCAATTCGGCCTCGATGGTCGAGATCGCCTGAGCCATCCGCTCCGGGCCGGCGACGTAATGGGTGGCGGGGAAAATCCGCAGCGAATCGACCTGCCGAATGACCTCGCCGGTCAGCGGGTGCAGGTAGTACAGCGCCTCGATCTCGTCGCCGAAGTACTCGATGCGAAGCGCCAGCTCTTCGTAGGAGGGAATGATCTCGACGGTGTCGCCACGGACCCGGAACGACCCGCGGGTGAAGGACAGGTCGTTGCGGGTGTACTGCACGTCGACCAGCAGCCGCAGCAGGCCGTCGCGTGGCACCTCGGTGCCGACCTCCAGCTCGACGGAGCGATCCAGGTAGGACTGCGGGGTGCCCAGGCCGTAGATGCAGGACACCGAGGCGACGACCACCACATCGCGCCGCGACAGCAGTGACGACGTCGCGGAGTGCCGGAGCCGCTCCACGTCGTCGTTGATCGAACTGTCCTTTTCGATGTAGGTGTCGGTCTGCGCGATGTACGCCTCCGGCTGGTAGTAGTCGTAGTACGAGACGAAGTACTCGACGGCGTTGTGCGGCAACATCTCTCGCAGTTCGTTCGCCAGCTGTGCGGCGAGCGTCTTGTTCGGCGCCATCACCAGCGTGGGCCGCTGCAGGCGTTCGATCAGCCACGCGGTGGTGGCCGACTTCCCGGTGCCGGTCGCACCGAGCAGCACCACGTCCCGCTCCCCGGCGTGAATCCGCCGCTCCAGCTCCTCGATGGCGGCGGGCTGGTCGCCGGCCGGCTGGTGTGGGCTGACCACCTCGAAGCGGCCACCGACGCGCACGACCTCGTCGACGGCGCGGTACTCCGAGTGCGCGACTACTGGATGTTCGGTGGCGAAAGCCATGTCACCAGGGTAGAGGCAGGCACCGACACGTCACTCGGTGCAAAGAGCCGGTCAGCTGTGGCGCGTCCAGGTCCGGGTGACCGGATCGCATTGCAGCAGGTAGCCGTCGTTGGAAGTGGCCATGGCGAAGACCGGGATGTCGGGGCGGTCGCACGAGCTGCCCGCGGCATGGACTCCCCCGGTGGTGATGGGGGCCTTGCTCCAGGCGTTGCCCTCGCACACGACCTGTTCATTGCTGGTCTGGTCGTAGCCGAGCTTGTCCGCGTCGCTGCAAAGCCCACCGAGGACGGGCGGCGACGGCTTGCCGGCCGGTGTGGCCGGCGCGCTGATGGCTTGCGTGGGATCCGGCAGCGCCAGTTTCGGCGGCGCGTCACCGACCCGGGTGGCCACCACCGGCACCCGCACCACCGCGCCCTGCGCGCCGCACTCGTTGCTGGTCACGGTTTCCGTCTCCACGCCGCGCAGTGAGCCGTCGGGTTGCGGCGCCAGCGACCAGGCCACGGTTTCCGCTTGGGTGGCTCGTACCGGTCCGTTTTGCTGCGTGCAGCCCACCCGCTCCTGCGCGGGCGCACCCTGCCAATACCCCGCGACGAAACGCAGGGTGTCGGACTGGCCGCCGTCGGTGGTGTTGACCACCTGGTGAGTGGCGTCGTCGAGTTCGACCCCGGTGGCCGCGCACCCGTTGGTGTTGCACGCGGACTGGAACGCCCAGAAATTGCTGGCGGCGCCGGCGTGGCGGACAGGTGTGCCGTTGGTCGTCCGCTTGGAGCGGTCGTAGTCCAACCGATAGCTGCCGTTGAGCACCCGCGCGGGTTTTGCGGGAGCGGCGGCGGGCGCCGCCGGTCTGGCCGCCAACGCCGCCTTGGGCGCCGAACCGTCGCTTCCGAACGTGTACAGGATCGACCAGGTCGCCGCCACCGCGATCAGCACCGCACAGAGCAATGCCGCCCACCGGGTCCGTGCCGAAAACCTTTGGGCCGCAGCCGAACCGACGCCGCCCGGGGTGCGCCGCCACGGTGGTCCGGGCGAGACGTATTGGCCCTCATCCCCGTCGCCGGCGGCGCACATGTCCTCTCTGACGGCGGCGGAGAACCCGCGACACCGGTCGAATCTGTCCTCCGGGTCCTTGGCAAGGGCTTTGCCGAAAACGTCGTCGAGGTAGTCCAGCTCCGGGCGGAAATCGCTGAGCAGGGGCGGATCGTCGTGCAGGTGCTGGCTGATCACCGCGACGGGGTTGGGGTGCCGGAACGGCGGCGCACCGGTAAGAAGATGAAAAGCCGTGGCGGCCAGGGCGTATTGATCGGCCCGGCCGTCGATGTTGGAGCCGGTCAGCTGTTCGGGCGCGGCGTAGGCGACCGTTCCCACGGCGACGTTGGTTTCGGTGATCCCGCTGATGCTGGCGAGGTGGCGGGCGACCCCGAAGTCCGCCAACAGGATTCGGCGTTCCTCGTCGTCGGCATGGCTGAGCAGGATGTTGGCGGGTTTGACGTCGCGGTGCAGCAGGCCACGATCGTGCGCGTAGTCGAGAGCGCCCGCGACGGCCGTCAGAATGGCGGACACTTCCTGGACCGGCATACCGTCCGGGTAGCGCTCTTTGACCAGCCGCGACGCGTCGGTGCCCGCGACGTAGTCCATCGAAATCCAGAGCTGGCCGTCGAATTCGCCGCGATCGTGGACGCCGACGATGTGCGGATGCCACAGCGTTGCGGCCAGGTCGGCTTCCCGGTTGAACCGCTCGCGGAATTCGCCGTCCGCGGTGATCGCCTCAGCGAGAACCTTGATCACATCGCGACGCGGTAGCCGCGGGTGCAGAGCCAGGAAAACCTCGGCCATTCCGCCGGCGCCCAGCGGCCGCAAGATGGTGTAGCCGGCGAATGACGAACCGTTCGCGACACGCGACCTGGCCGGCTCCCGTTTGCTCTCTTGGTGAGCTGCGTTGGCCGGGGGCGGCGCCGGCGGCGGTGCGCTGGGGGTCGATCCGATCGGTGGAACATGGCGGAACAGATGCGCGACGGTGGCCGAAGGCAACGCCTGAAAGCCCGAGCGCAAGGCCGCGCGGGCCAGCCGGGGGTTGGTGATCAGCCGCCGTCCACCGTGGAGGCGGCGAGTGCCATCGGATTGGTCGTCCATTTGTCGTTCCCCTCCTTCCTCGGCACCGGCTGCGGGCCGGCTACGGGCACGGCCGCGTACCTAAAGCGGGTTCGGAGCACGTTGAGCAGTTGCAGGGGCTTCCAAGCCCGTCGCTATCCGCCGGTACGCCGAGCGATCGGAGTTGCCTGCTCGGCCATACAGACACCCACACGAATAATGCCGGAAGATGTATAGGCGCTGGGCCATTGCCGGCTATGTAAGAGCTATGAGTGGCCAGACCGAAACAAAGCGACGACACAGCTGCGTCACACAGAGCACACTCAGAAACGCAAACGATACTGAAGTCGTGAGTCGAACTGAAGTGGTAACTCGACCAGCCCCGCCCGTGCTGACGATCCGACACGACGAGTCCCACGTCTCGTTCGCCGCAGGCTACGAAGTGATCATCGGCCGTGACCTGCACGCCGACCTGCGCATTCCGGACCCGCGGATCTCCCGGGCGCACCTGATCCTGCGCTTCGATCAGGGCCGATGGCTGGCGATCGACAACGGTTCGCTGAACGGGACGTACGTCAACGGCTATCGGATGTCGGTGTTCGACCTCCATGACGGCCAGGCCGTCAACGTCGGCAATCCCGCCGGGCCACGGCTGACCTTCGAGATCGGGCCTCAACAGGCTGATCAACCTGGGGGGCCCAGCCGCCGACCGCAGACCAGGTCGGTACAGGACAGCGGTCCGCCCACCTTGGCCTGGTCGGCGATTCCCGAGCAGCCGGAACCCCAGACCCGCGGCCCCGCGCGCGGGCGCTCCCGGCCCGCGACGCAGCCACCGATGCGGTCGATGCCGAGGCACCCCGTGTCGTACCGGCCCAATACGACCCGGATTCCGCAACCGGGCAAACCGCGGGTGTCACCGCCGGGAATACCACCCGAAGAGCTCACCGCGGTCGACCCGGCACCGCAGGATCGGCCGCCGGCCACCGAGTTGACGGTGATCGACGCCAAATCGGCCGACGTGTCCAACCTCGCGACCAGGATGGTGAAGTTCCTGTCGCAGCGTTCGTCCGGTACGTCGACCGCGAAGACGGGCGACGTCGTCACGATCGGCCGCGCCAACGAGAACGACATCGTCGTCGCCGACGTGTTGGCCTCGCGTCAGCACGCGACGCTGGTGACGACCCAGATCGGGACCGAGATCCGCGACCGCAGCATCAACGGCACGTTCGTCAACGGCACCCGGGTCGGGTCAGCGGTGTTGAGCGAGGACGACGTGGTCACCATCGGCAACGTCGACCTGGTGTTCCGCGACGGCACGCTGATCCAGCGCAGTGAAGCCGCGACCCGCGGCGGTGGCCTGGAGGTGCGCGGGGTCAAGTACTCCGTTGACAACGGCAAGCAACTGCTGCATGACATCTCGCTGCAGGCGAGGCCGGGCACGCTGACCGCCATCATCGGCGGGTCGGGAGCGGGTAAGTCCACCCTGGCCCGGCTGATCGCCGGATACGCGCGGCCCACCGCGGGCTCGGTCACCTTCGAGGGACACGACATCCACGGCGACTACGCGTCGTTGCGCAGCAGGATCGGGATGGTCCCCCAGGACGACGTGGTGCACCGCCAGCTGACCGTGAATCAGGCGCTGGGTTACGCCGCGGAATTGCGGTTGCCGCCCGACACCAGCAAATCCGACCGCGCCAAGGTCGTCGCTCAGGTGCTGGACGAGCTCGATCTGACCAAACACGCCGAGACCCGAGTGGACAAGCTGTCCGGCGGCCAGCGCAAACGCGCATCGGTGGCGCTCGAACTGCTCACCGGGCCGTCGTTGCTGATCCTGGACGAGCCGACCTCGGGTCTGGACCCGGCATTGGACCACCAGGTCATGACGATGCTGCGGCAGCTGGCCGACGCGGGCCGCGTGGTCATCGTGGTCACCCACATGCTGTCCTACCTCGATGTCTGCGACCAGCTGCTGTTGGTGGCACCGGGCGGAAAGATCGCGTACTGCGGCCGACCGGACCAGATCGGCGACGCGATGGGGACCACCAACTGGGCCAAGATCTTCACCAATGTGGGCGCCGATCCCGAAGAGGCCAATCGTCGTTTCATCGAACGCACTGAGGCCGAGCGGCGGCCCAAACCGCCCGCTCCCACCGAGCCGGCTGACCTGGGTAAACCGGTGCACACCAGCCTGCGGCGGCAGATCTCGACGATTGCCCGCCGGCAGGTGCGCCTGGTCGTCTCGGACCGCGCCTACTTTGTGTTCCTGGCGGTGTTGCCGTTCATCCTGGGGGTGCTGTCACTGACCGTCCCCGGCAGCAGTGGATTCCACGTTCCCGCTCCGCACGTGGGCACACCCGACGAATCCGTCCAGATCCTCAACCTGCTGCTGCCCGCCGGCGCGTTCATGGGGACCGCGCTGACGATCCGCGACCTGGTCGGCGAACGGGCGATATTCCAGCGAGAACAGGCGGTCGGATTGTCGACGACGGCCTACCTGCTGGCCAAGAGCGCCGTGTTCTGCGGCTTCGCCGTGCTGCAGTCGGCGATCACCACCGGGATCGTGGTGGCCGGCAAGGGCGCGCCCACCCGGGGCGCCGTGGTGCTGGGCCACTCCAGTTTCGCGGCCACTGTCGAGCTGTTTCTGGCCGTCGCCGGGACGTGCGTGGCCTCGGCCATGCTCGGCCTGCTCATCTCGGCACTGGTCCGCTCGAGCGAGCAGATCATGCCGCTGTTCGTGGTGTCGATCATGGCGCAGCTGGTGCTGTGCGGTGGGATGGTCCCGGTCACCGGACGCCTCGGCCTCGACCAGCTGTCCTTCGGCATGCCGGCGCGCTGGGGCTATGCCGCGGCGTCGTCGACGGTCGACGTGCGGACCCTGATACCGGGTTCGATGCTGCCCAAGGACCGGTTCTGGCAGCACACGACGAAGATCTGGCTGCTCGACATGGGCATGCTGGCCGGATTGTCGCTGTTCTATGCCTGCTTCGTGCGGTGGAAGCTGCGGCTGCGACGGTAAGCTGACGCCATCCACGCGCCGAAGCACGAGACGTTCGACCTGGCCGCCCGCACCAACACCGATCCGAAGGGCATCGTGCGGGCCGTCGACGAGTACGCGGTGCATCCATGGGGGCTCTACGTAGCCCGGCCCACTCCCGGCCGGGCCCAATTTCACTACCTGGAGTCGTGGTTGTTGCCGTCACTGGGCTTGCGCGCCACGGTGTTTCACTTCAACCCGGGCCATGAGCGGGATCAGGACTACTACCTCGATGTGGGCGAATACACGCCCGGCCCGGACGTGTGGCGTTCCGAGGACCACTACCTCGACATCGTGGTCCGCAGCGGGCGGGGCGCGGAATTGGCCGATGTCGACGAGTTAGTGGAAGCCGTGCGTGCTGGGTTGCTGGCACCCGAGGGGGCCGAGCGGGCAGTGCAGCGCGCCGTGCATGCCGTGGATGGGTTGGCCCGCAACGACTATGAGCTGAATGGCTGGCTGGCGGGCCTCGGCATAGTGCTCACCTGGCGTCGGTGAGATCCAGCAGGGCGTCCAGATCGGCGATCGCGCGAAGGGTGTCGTTGAGATGCGTGCAGGTGCTGACGCCGACGAATTCACTTCTGACGCGGTCGCGCAACTCGACGAGGCCCATGCCTTGCACGCGTGCCGCACTTCCAATGGCGCCGGGGCATTCCTGCCACGGCAGCACCCGCACCTCGGCGCTCACCGACGTGATGGTCCGCGTCGACGGGTCAACCGTGCCGGCGACCGTGTATTCGTGCACGATCGTCTCGACGAGATCGTCATCCATGTGGGAGTCGCGGAAGTGGGCCTCAAAGTCCACCAAACCGGTGTCCACCGGCCACATATCGAGCCGACGGAACCTGCGCATCCCCCGCGCTCGGAGCGGCTCTACCTCGTGCAGTCCATCCAGCGTCGGCGCCACCGGCCCGCGGCCCGTCGGAATGACATCGTGTTGCCGGGCGTACCCAACCAACGACGCCTCCGGTGCGAACCCAGCGCAGATTCCAGCCATCCGGTCGGCGACACCCGGCGGCATCTTTTGTTCGATCCCCAGGACGATCGCCGTGTGCTGAACGCCGTATCCCGACACCAGCGCCGCACCGACCCAGTCGTCGAGCAGGAGATGAAGCAGGCTGGCCCGCTGGACCTCCTCGGGGAGCAGTGCGCTGACCTTCGACCGGAATCCCGGACCGACACGACAGCCCCGCAGCGCGTCCAGACCGCTGGCCTGCGGCCTGGATCTGACGTGCCTGATGTCGTCGATGACCTGATTGACCAGGTGTGCACTGACGCGGATCTCCCCGAGCACGTCGACGCCGCCCGCTGCGACCGCTACCGCGTCGCGGGCCCGAAGGTCGACTATGCAGCCTCCCGGCTCGTCGGGATGGGTGTCGATGGTGCTGGTGCGTCGTCGCCGACCCCCCACCAGCGGCGATGTCTGGTGCGCGACGGGCCGCCGCGGGCCGAGGATGTCGGTGACGAACGGCATGACCTGAAGGTACCGTGGCCTGTCGTGCCGAGCCCGCGAGCGTAACTGCACTGCGAAAAATCGAGCGGATTCTCGCAGTGCGGTTACGCTCGCCGTAGGCCGCCTAGGGCTGCCATCCGGTTGAGTCGGCCCACTCCCAGGCCCGCCGGTAGGCGGCGCGGAACCAGGGCTCCTTGGCGGTGACGTAGCGCAAGATATTGCCGTCGGCGTTGGTGTCGGCATCGCGCTTGACGCTCAGGTAGTCGTCGCGTACATCTGGATTGGCTTTGAGCCAGTCGACGAACAGCAAGGCGAACTGCTGGTTGGGCCAACCGTCCACCCGGATGTGCACATTGGTCGGCCGGCCGGGATCCGCCGAGGCGTGAATCCGCTTGTGCCACAACGCCG
This sequence comes from uncultured Actinomycetota bacterium, assembly GCA_963735655.1. Lineage (GTDB taxonomy): Bacteria > Actinomycetota > Actinomycetes > Mycobacteriales > Mycobacteriaceae > Mycobacterium. Next base: position 7,760 of record CAVTLW010000017.1, on the reverse strand, counting down.
GGTTGCTGCTGTAGTCATAACGAACCACGGTGCTGCGGGCATCGGTTTTGGGGGCATCGGAGGTGATGTGTTCCAGGCGCGGGTAGCCGACGGACAGCAACGGCTCGGCGAGTTCGTCTGCCACGTCGAGTGATTCGACGGTGACCTGGATGTCGATGACGTCCTTGGCGTCGAGGTCCGGCACTGCGGTCGATCCGATGTGGTCGACCCGCAACGCGCGGTGGCCGGCGGCGGTCTTCAACCGGTTGACAATGCGGCGCGCCTGATCCGGCCAGCTCGGGTCGGCCGGCACCAGACGTGCCGGCGCACTGGCGATCTGGCGCTCGCCGAGATTGTGCGCGAACGGCAGTATCCGGTTGTCCCACACGTCGCGGGCGCGCAGCGCCAGATCCTCCGGGCTACCCGAGTTGTCCAGCCAGATGTCGGCGACGGCGCGGCGCTGCTCGTCGGTGGCCTGCGCGGCGATCCGGGCGCGGGCGTCGTCTTCGGACATGCCACGTTGCTCGACGAGTCGCCGCATCCGCACTTCGAGGTCGGCGTGCACGATCACCACCAACGGGAACAGCGGCGCCATGCCGGATTCCACCAGCAGCGGAATGTCTTCGACGACCACCGCATCATCGGGAACGCCCGCGATGATCTCTTCGCGCCGCTTACCCACTAGCGGGTGCACGATCCCGTTGAGCTTCCCCCGCGCCTCGTCGTCACGAAACGCCTTGGCCGCCAAGGCCGGCCGATCCAGCGAACCGTCCGGCAGCAGGATGTCGTCGCCGAATGCGTCAACCAGCGATGCCAGTCCTTCGGTGCCGGGCTGGACCACCTCGCGCGCGATGACGTCACCGTCGACGATGACGCCACCGCACTGCGAGAACGTGTTCGACAGCGCCGACTTCCCGGCGCCGATGCCACCGGTCAGCCCGATGCGCAGCATCTCCTGAACGGGGTTAGGCGCTGCCGGCGAGCTTTTCGCGCAGGGCGGCCAGTTGGGCGTCGCTGGCCAGCGAACCACCTGCGGCCTTCTCCGACGGAGCTCCGTTGGACCCGGACGAATGGTCGCCACCGCCATGCCCGGCGGCCTCGGCCTCGGCGAACTTCTCCATCTGCGCGGTGTGCATCTTGTGCCGGCGCTCCGCCTCGGCGTAGCGCGCCTCCCACTCGTTGCGCTGGGTGTCGAAACCTTCCAGCCACTCGTTGGTCTCGGGGTCGAAGCCCTCCGGGAAGATGTAGTTGCCCTGCTCGTCGTAGCTGTCGGCCATGCCGTACTTCGCCGGGTCGAACTCCTCGGTGTAGTCCTCGTTGGCCTGCTTGAGCGACAACGAGATCCGGCGACGCTCCAGGTCGATGTCGATGACCTTGACCATCGCGTCGTCGCCGACGGCAACCACCTGGTCGGGCACCTCGACGTGGCGCTCGGCCAGCTCGGAGATGTGCACCAGGCCCTCGATGCCCTCCTCGACGCGAACGAACGCACCGAACGGAACGAGCTTGGTGACCTTGCCCGGCACGATCTGGCCGATGGCGTGCGTGCGCGCGAAGTGCCGCCACGGGTCTTCCTGAGTCGCCTTCAGCGACAACGAAACCCGCTCGCGGTCCATGTCGACGTCGAGCACCTCCACGGTGACCTCGTCGCCCACCTGGACCACCTCGGACGGGTGGTCGATGTGCTTCCAGGACAGCTCGGAGACGTGCACCAGACCGTCCACCCCGCCGAGGTCGACGAAGGCGCCGAAGTTGACGATGGAGGACACCACGCCCTTGCGGACGGTGCCCTTCTGCAGCTGGTTGAGGAACTCGCTGCGCACCTCGGACTGGGTCTGCTCCAGCCAGGCGCGACGGGACAACACCACGTTGTTGCGGTTCTTGTCCAGCTCGATGATCTTGGCTTCGATCTCCTTGCCGATGTACGGCTGCAGATCGCGCACGCGGCGCATCTCCACCAACGAGGCGGGCAGGAAGCCACGCAGCCCGATGTCGAGGATCAGGCCACCCTTGACCACCTCGATGACGGTGCCCTTGACGGCCTCGTCCTTCTCCTTGAGGGCCTCGATGGTGCCCCAGGCGCGCTCGTACTGTGCGCGCTTCTTGGAGAGGATGAGCCGGCCCTCTTTGTCCTCTTTGGTGAGAACCAGGGCCTCGACCTCGTCGCCGACGGAAACGACCTCATTGGGGTCGACGTCGTGCTTGATCGAGAGCTCGCGGGCGGGGATGACCCCTTCGGTCTTGTAGCCGATGTCGAGGAGCACCTCGTCCCGGTCCACTTTGACGATGGTCCCTTCGACGATGTCGCCATCGTTGAAGTACTTGATCGTTTTGTCTATTGCGGCAAGAAAGTCCTCGCTGGAGCCTATGTCGTTGACGGCTACTTGCGGCGAGGTGACGGTGGGACTCGGCATGTTGTTGGGTTGCTCCGGACAGCTTTGGTCGTAGGGACAAAAATGGGATTTACCTGTCGAGGCTACTCGACTGGGTACTACCAGGACAAACTCGACCGGCGTGGCTCAACCCGCCACGCCTAATGCGCCGCGTTGTCCCAGCTGCGACCGTAGCCTACGGACACCTCCAACGGAACGTCCAGCCGGTACGCGGCGCCCATCTTCTCCCGGGCCAGCGCCTCGACCTGCTCTCGCTCGCCGGGCGCAATTTCGAACAGCAGTTCGTCGTGTACCTGCAGGAGCATCCGCGACGCCAGCCCCGCCTCTTTGATGGCCTTGTCGACGTCGATCATGGCCACCTTGATGATGTCGGCCGCGCTGCCCTGGATCGGCGCGTTGAGCGCGGCCCGCTCGGCGGCCTCCCGCACCTGGCGATTGCTGCTGTCCAGCTCGGGAAGATAACGCCGACGGCCGAACACCGTCGACGTGTAGCCGTTCTTGCGGGCCTGTTCGACGACGTCCATCAAGTAGTCGCGTACCCCGCCGAATCGGGCGAAATACTGATCCATCTGGACCTTGGCGTCTTCGGTCGAGATTTTGAGCTGCGCGGCCAGGCCGTAGGCGCTCAGGCCGTACGCCAAGCCGTACGACATCGCCTTGACCCGACGCCGCAACTCTCCGGTGACCTCTTCGACCGGCACGCCGAACGCCCGCGACGCGACGAACGAATGCAGGTCCTCACCGGTGTTGAACGCCTCGATCAGGCCGGCGTCGCCCGACAGGTGCGCCATGATCCGCATCTCGATCTGGCTGTAGTCGGCGGTCATCAGCTCGGCGTAACCGTCTCCCACCACGAACGCGTCGCGGATCCGCCGGCCGGCCTCGGTGCGGATCGGAATGTTCTGCAGATTCGGCTCGGTCGACGACAATCTGCCCGTCGCCGCGATGGTCTGGTTGAACGTGGTGTGGATGCGCCCGTCGGAGGCCACCGAATTCAGCAGTCCGTCGACCGTCACTTTGAGCCGGGTGGCGTCGCGGTGGGTCAGCAGATGCTGCAGGAACGGGTGGCCGGTCTTGTCGAACAGCGACTGCAGGGCGTCGGCGTCGGTGGTGTAGCCGGTCTTGGTGCGCTTGGTCTTCGGCATCTCCAGCTCGTCGAACAGCACCGTCTGCAACTGTTTGGGCGATCCCAGGTTGATCTGCTTGCCGATCACCGCGTAGGCCGCCTCGGCCGCGTCGCGGATCTGGTGCGCGAAATCGCTTTGCAGCTCGCTCAGTTGCGCCAGGTCCACCGCGATGCCGGCGTGCTCCATCCCCGCCAGCACCCCCTGCACCGGCAACTCCATGCCGCCCAGCAGCGACGAGGAGTCGATGCGGGCCAGCTCCTCGTCCAGCGCGTCGGCCAGATCCAGCACCGCCACGGCCCGCAGGAGCAGCGTCTGGACCGCCTGGTCGTCCGGCTCGTCAGGATCATCGAGCAGCGAAAGCTGTTGCTGTTCGGGGTTATCGGCGCGTAGCTCCCGGCGTAGATAGCGCAGCGAAAGGTCGTCGAGGGAGAAGCTGCGCTGCCCGGGACGCACCAGATAGGCCGCCAGCGCGGTATCCGACGTCACGCCGTCCAGCGTCCAGCCCCGCCCGGCGAGGTCGTGCATGGCCAGCTTTGCTTCGTGCAGCGCCTTGGGCGGACCCGGGTCGGCCAACCAGGACGCCAGCGCCGCCTCGTCGTCGGGATCCAGCGCCGTCGTGTCGATGTAGCGGCCCTCGCCGTCGGCGGACACGATGGCCACCGCGGTGGCGTCGGCGTCGTAGGCCAGGTGGGTGCCGACAACGGCCAGGCCGAAGCGCTTGCCCGAGCTGTGCTCGGCCAACCACGCGGCCAGCTCACCGGATTCCAGCGCGCCGCCTCGCACGTCGAAACCCACGTCGACCTCGGGCTCGACCGCGGCCAGCGTGTCGAACAACCGGTCCCGCAACACCCGGAACTCGAGGTCGTCGAAGAGCCGGTGAATGTGGTCGCGGTCCCACGGCTGCAGCCGCAGCGTGTCGGGTGTCTGGGCCAGCGGCACGTCCTTGACCAGCTCGGTGAGGTCGCGGTTGAGGATGACGCTGGCCACATGCGCCCGCAGCGCGTCGCCCACCTTGCCGCGTACGGAGTCGACGTTGTCGACCAGCGACTGCAGCGAGCCGTACTCGATGATCCACTTCGAAGCGGTCTTCTCCCCCACCCCGGGAATGCCGGGCAGGTTATCGCTCGGGTCCCCGCGCAATGCGGCGAAGTCCGGGTACTGCCGCGGGGTGAGCCCGTATTTCTCGACGACGGCTTCCGGGGTGAAGCGGGTCAGTTCGCTGACGCCTTTGACCGGGTAGAGCACGGTCACGTCGTCGCTGACCAACTGCAGCGAGTCACGGTCGCCGGTGACCACCAGAACCCGATAGCCCTCGCCCTCGGCTTGGGTGGCCAGCGTCGCGATGATGTCGTCGGCCTCGAATCCGGGTTCGGCCAGCACCGTGATGCCGAGAGCGCCCAACACCTCTTTGGTGATGTCGATCTGGCCGTGGAACTCGTCGGGCGTCGATGACCGGTTGGCCTTGTATTCGGGGTAGCGCTCGGACCGGAAGGTCTGCCGCGATACGTCGAAGGCCGCCGCGATGTGCGTCGGCGCCTCGTCGCGCAGCAGGTTGATCAGCATGGCGGTGAAGCCGTAGACCGCATTGGTGGTCAGCCCGCCGCGGGTCTTGAAGTTCTCCGCAGGCAGCGCGTAGAACGCCCGGAATGCCAGCGAATTGCCGTCGAGCAACATCAACGTCGGCTTGGCTTGGTCCTCGAGAGGGGTAGGCACGGCTCTTACTCTAGGCATCGACTCTGACGCGCCCTGGCGCGCCCAAACAAGCGCTTGGTAGTCTGTGCAGGTGCCCGAGGTCACCAGCCAAGAACCCGCGATCGACGGATGGTTCGCCACCGATGAGGCCGGAAATCCGCATCTGATCGGCAGTAAGTGCCCCGCGTGCGGCACCTACGTTTTCCCGCCGCGCGAGAACAACTGCCCCAACCCGGCCTGCGCCAACGACTCACTAGAGTCCGTCGCATTGTCGACCCGCGGAAAACTGTGGAGCTACACCGAGAACCGCTACCCGCCGCCGGCGCCCTATCCGGCCGCCGACCCGTTTGAGCCGTTCGCCATCGCCGCGGTCGAGTTGGCCGACGAGGGATTGATCGTGCTGGGCAAGGTGGTCGAGGGCACGCTGGCGGCCGATCTGAAGGTCGGCATGGAGATGGAGTTGACGACCATGCCGCTGTTCACCGACGCCGACGGCGTCGAACGCACTCGTGCACGCGTGGAAGGATCGACTCATGAGTACTCCCGAACCGCTCTACATCCTGGGCGCCGGCATGCACCCCTGGGGCAAGTGGGGCCGAGACTTCACCGAATACGGCGTCGTCGCCGCCCGCGCCGCCCTGGCCGAGGCGGGCCTGGACTGGCGGCAGATCCAGCTGGTCGCCGGCGCCGACACCATCCGCAACGGCTACCCGGGGTTCATCGCCGGGTCGACGTTCGCGCAGAAACTCGGCTGGAACGGCGTCCCGGTCAGCTCGAGCTACGCCGCGTGCGCCAGCGGTTCGCAGGCGCTGCAGAGCGCCCGCGCCCACATCCTGGCCGGTTTCTGCGACGTCGCGCTGGTGATCGGCGCCGACACCACGCCGAAGGGGGCATTCGCCCCGGTCGGCGGGGAACGCAAGAACGACCCCGACTGGCAGCGTTTCCATCTGATCGGCGCGATGAACCCGGTGTACTTCGCGCTGCTGGCGCGGCGCCGGATGGACCTGTACGGCGCGACGTCGGAGGACTTCGCGCAGGTGAAGGTCAAGAACTCCCAGCACGGTCTGCAGAACCCGAATGCCCGCTACCGCAAGGAATCCTCGGTCGAGGACGTGCTGGCCAGCCCGGTGGTCAGCGACCCGTTACGGCAGCTCGACATCTGCGCCACCTCCGACGGCGCAGCGGCGCTGATCGTGGCCAGCGCTGAATTCGCGCGTAAGCACCTCGGCTCGCTCGACGGGGTGCCCTCGGTGCGAGCGGTCAGCACGGTCACCCCGCGATACCCGCAGCATCTGCCCGAATTGCCGGATATCGCAACGGATTCCACCGCCGCGGTGCCAGCACCGGAGCGGGTGTTCAAGGACCAGATCCTGGACGCGGCCTATGCCGAGGCCGGCATCGGGCCCGAGGACGTCAGCCTGGCCGAGGTCTACGACCTGTCAACCGCGCTGGAGCTCGACTGGTACGAGCACCTGGGGCTATGCGCCAAGGGTGAGGCCGAAAAGCTGCTGCGCAGCGGCGCGACCACCATCGGCGGCAAGGTCCCGGTCAACGCGTCGGGCGGGCTGGCGTGCTTCGGCGAGGCGATCCCCGCCCAGGCCATCGCCCAGGTCTGCGAGCTGACCTGGCAGCTGCGCGGTCAGGCCACCGGCCGGCAGGTGGAGAACGCCAAGGTCGGCGTCACCGCCAACCAGGGTCTGTTCGGTCACGGCTCGTCGGTGATCGTCGCGCGCTAAGCGCGCTGCCAGGCTCGAGCGCGCTCAGATGCACGGCCGCCACGGCGTTCACCGGACAAACACGCGCACTCGCGGCAGTGGATCAGGCGTCTTTGGGTGGGTCGCCCAGGGTTTCCAGGACGACCTCGGCCACCCGCTTCATCGAGGTCCGGCGGTCCATGGCGGCCCGCTGGATCCACTTGAACGCCTCGGGCTCGGTCATGCCCTGCTTGGCCTGCAGCAGGCCTTTTGCGCGCTCGACGATCTTGCGGGTCTTCCAGCCGGTCGGACAACGTCGCCACTTCTTCCTCCAGCGCGGTGACCTCGCTGAACCGGCTGACCGCCAATTCGATCGCCGGGATGAGGTCGCTGATGGTGAACGGCTTGACCAGGTAGGCCATCGCACCCGCGTCACGGGCACGTTCGACCAGGTCGCGCTGGCTGAACGCGGTCAACACCACGATCGGCGCGATACGTTTGCTGGCGATCTCCGCTGCCGCGTCGATCCCGTCACGGCGGGGCATCTTCACATCCATGATCACCAGATCGGGCTTATGGCGTTCGGCCAGTTCGACGGCTTCCTGGCCGTCGCTGGCTTCACCGACGACGTCGTACCCCTCCTCTCGCAGCATCTCGGCCAGGTCCATGCGGATGAGCGCTTCGTCTTCCGCGATCAGGACCCGGCGTCTTACAGCGGCATCGGCATCGATGTTGGGGCCGGTCATGACGGACATTGTGTCGTGAGCGGCTGCCATCACGAACCTTGGGGGGCGGTGAGTCGCGATGAGGCTGCTCTAAGGTAGGAGGCCGGATCAGGAATCCAGACATGCCCTCGTATCCCAACTGGCAGAGGA
>CAVTLW010000016.1:0-14580 GCA_963735655.1 uncultured Actinomycetota bacterium | reverse complement strand
CTGGCCAACGGTCCGTCGCGGCGCAACCGCGCCCAGGTACGCGACGGGGGTCAGTACTGGTAGACGAGGATTTTGTGCCCATCACCGCCGGGTGAGACAAAAAGCCGGCGCCCCGCGGTGTCAACCTCCAGCCACTTGGGGTCGCTGGGCGACCTCCCGGGAATATCGCCGAGTGACGCGAATTTCGTCAGGGTGCTCGTTCCGTCGGAGAGCGCATACAGGTCATTCGAGTTGAAGAATGCGACGAACAATTGCCCATCACCGGTAGCCGCGAACTGGCTCGTCCATCCCGGCCCGCTGAACTGCTCTCTTTGGCTGCCGGTGCCACCGTCTAAGACAGAAACCCTTGCGGGCGAGATGACCGGGAAGTTACCGACTGTGACGTAGACGGTATTCGAGTGCGGCTCGAAGCCCAGGTCTTGGACTTCGGCCGGCCCGTCGACCGGAGTGCGCCACTTCTCGTTCAACATTTGGTCCGCACGCCCGACGCTGGACGGATTCGTGTACAGGACGTCGCCACTCGCCGAGTCCACCGCGATCCGTTGCACCAACATGTTCTTGCCCTGGACGCTTGGCGCGACGACATTCTCCCGGACGATGCGGCCGTCGGAATCGAACTGAACGAGGCACTCGCCCTTGTTGGAGAGTCCACCGCCGTAGATCATGCCGGTGGCCTGGTTGATCGCAATTACCTCTGGTGAGCAGGACGGTTTCTGGCTGGTCGATATGAGAGCGTCCGAGTCCGTGTTGAACACCTTGATAGCCCCCACCACGAGCGCGTACCCACGCCTGAGCTTGTCATTGACCACGATGTGATGGGGCTGGTCATCGATCGCCGTGTCGAGCCGCTTGATCGCCCCCGCTGGGGAAGACAGCGAAACGACGTACGCCCTCATTGCTGGCGGATCCCCTTCGAGGCCAGTCATGTACAACTTGTTCACCGAGGCGCTAAACGTCAGCTCCATAGGCTCAAAGGGCAGCGCTATAGCGGTCGTGAGCGGCGGCGGGCCAGTTGAGGACATCGTTGCGGACTTCGATGGCCTCACCGGTTGGGACGGCGTCTTGCTCGACGAACAGCCAACAAGAATTGCGGTCAGCGCAATCGCGACTGTCCAGCCCAACTGCGGGTTTCGCATGCTACTTGACTAGCACTTGAGTAACCACAAGAACAGGAAGCACGACGCCGCTTTCGGGGAGGGCTCGAAGAGCGACACAATGAGCAGACCCCACAACCCCGACAAGGACGGTGAACCGTGCCAAACAACGAAGGGATCGGCGTGCTGCGACTCCAATGTCAGCAGATGCATCCCGTGGGCAGGATCATGAAGGAAACCCCGTACCAGCAGGTCGCATTCGATCCCGGGGCCCAGTACGGCGACCGCCGGATCTGGCCGGACGAACAGGACCAGCCGCAATTCAAGCTCGACTGCCAGTACTGCCACAAAACGGTGGGGGAGGCCACGACCTCGCTGCAGAGCCAGCTGCGGGACCTGATGGACAGCATGTCCGAGACCATCAAAATCGTCGTGCTGCCCTATGTGTAGGTGGATGGGGTAATGGCGACACCTAACGGCACACCCCGCCCTCCCGAAGGCGATTGGCTGGGCACCCCGTACCTGTCGTTTCGGCGCGAGGGACCGATCGCGGTGTGCACGATCGATCGCCCCGAGGCGCGCAACGCTATGACTCCGGCGATGTACTTCGGAATCCGTTATGCCGTAGGACATCTCAACGCCGACCCGGACCTGGCCGGGCTGCTGATCACCGGCACCGGAGACGTCTTCGCGCCCGGCGGCGATATGACCGGCGGCGGCGGCGCCGACGACTGGATCACCTTCGGTGCCGCACTGGGGATGGACGTCACACCATTCGAGACCTTGCGGACCTCACCCAAACCGGTCGTCTCCGCGGTCAACGGACTGTGCCAGGGCGGCGGCTTCCAGATCGCCTTGTGCAGCGACCTTTCCGTGGTGAGCGAGCGCGCCACCTTCCGCGTGCCCGAGCTGTTCCGCGGCTACGCCGACACGTATTACAGCCAGATGCTCGTCCGCCTCATCGGGCCGGTCCGCACCCGCGATCTCATGTTCACCGGCCGGGTGCTCAGCGCGCAGGAAGCCCTCGACTGGGGCCTGGTGTCCAGGCTCGTGCCCCACGACGATCTGCTCACCGATGCGCGGGACCTGCTCGCGCAAGTGTGCCGAACCGCGCCGCGAGCCAAGACGGTCATCAAGTCCAGCATCGATGACTACCTCGGCCTGTATGACCGCATCGGCATGACCGCCAGCCTCACCGACACCGAGGCACGAGAAGGCGTCCGCGCATTCAAGGAGCGGCGTTCACCCGACTGGGTGCATCCGGAACTCCGCATCGAGGGACGACTTTGAAACCGCCGGCCGCCCAGCCGTCAGTCGCGATTGGTAACCGATCGTTGGCCTTCCCGTTGACTAGCAGGGTTGGCACGAAGTGCCCGCTGCGCGCTGTACTGACACCATGAGCACCTTCAACGAGCAGCCCCCGCCTCCGGCCTTCCGGTGATCCATCTGTCGGAATTACTGCGCGCACCGCTCGTGTCGCGCTCCGGTGAGGACGTGGGCCGCGTCGAGGACGTCATCGTCCGGCTGCGCGCCGACGACTATCCGCCGGTGACGGGGATAGTCGCCGATGTCGGTGGGCGGCGCGTCTTCGTGAGCAACAAATCCGTCGACGAATACGCGCCCGGCCGAATCACATTGACCAAGAACAAGCTCGACCTGCGTGGGTTCGAACGCCGCGACGGCGAGGTGCTGCTGCGCGCCGACGTGCTCGGCCACCGCCTAATCGACGTCGCGACGGTCGAGCTGGTGCGCGCCTACGACGCCGAACTTGAACTCACCGGCCACGGCTGGGTGCTGGTACGGCTGGACACCCGCCGGCCCCCACGGCTGTTCGGCCTCATCAAACAAGCCGGCGGGCACGCCGCCCGGGACTGGAAAGCGTTCGAGCCGTTGATCGGCCATGAGCGTTCCCATGCGCTGCGGCGCCTCTCACCGCGGGTCGGCGGCCTCAAGCCCGCCGAGATCGCCGACCTGATCGAAGAAGCCAACGAGGCTGAAGAGGACGAGATCCTCGACCGGGTACACAGCGACCCCGAACTGGAAGCCGACGTCTTCGAGGAACTGGACCCCGACAAGGCGCGCGAGCTGTTCAACGACATGCCTGACGCTGAGGTCGCGGACGTGTTGGCCCGCATGCGTCCCGACGATGCCGCCGATGCCATCTTCGATCTGCGCCAGTCCCGGCGCCGGCGGGTGCTCGAGCTCATGCCCGCCCCACAGCGCACCAAGGTCATCACGCTGATGGGATTCAATGCCGAAAGCGCCGGCGGGTTGATGAATGTCGAGTTTGTCTCGTGCCCGACGACCACGACCGCCGGCCAGGCCCTCGATCTGATCTCGGTCGCGAAAACCGTGCAGCCCGAAGCGCTTCTGAAGGTGCACATCCTCGACGACCACCAACGATTGGCCGGCGTGGTGTCGGTGATCGCGCTCCTGCAGGCCGAACCGTCGGAAACCGTTGCGGCGCTGATGGACGACGATCCGGTCCGGGTCACCGCGGCCACCGATCTGACCGACATCGCTTTGCTGATGGCCGATTTCAACCTCTACAGCATCCCGGTCGTCGACGACGAGGACCACGTGCTGGGCGTCGTCACGGCCGACGATGTGCTCGAGGCGACGATCCCCGAAGACTGGCGACGACGAGAACCCGCGCCGCGGCCGGTACGTGAGGCTACCGGCGTGGGTCGCGGGGACGCGTCGTGACCGACAACCCGAGCCCGCAGGCTACCCCGCAAAGCGCCGTCCTGGACAGCGCCCACCTGGGCGACATCGAAGGGGCGTTCGGCCGGATCAGCGTCGGCGGTGACCACTCCCGCTCGCTCAAGACCCGCCTGCTCACCCTCGCGGCCATCCTGGGCCCCGGAATCATCGTGATGGTCGGTGACAACGACGCCGGCGGGGTGGCGACGTACGCCCAATCCGGACAGAACTACGGCTATTCGCTGCTGTGGGTGCTGCTGCTGCTGGTTCCGGTGCTGATCGTCAACCAGGAGATGGTGGTCCGGCTCGGCGCGGTGACCGGTGTGGGCCACGCCCGGCTGATCAACGAACGCTTTGGCCGCGGGTGGGGCTGGTTCTCCGTCGGCGACCTGTTCCTGCTCAACTTCCTGACCCTGGTCACCGAATTCATCGGCATCACACTGGCCGCGGAGTACATCGGCGTCTCGAAATACCTTGTGGTGCCGACGTCGGCGGTCGCGCTGGTCGCGATCATGGCCACCGGCAGCTTCCGCCGTTGGGAGCGGGCGATGTTCGTGTTCATCGCCGTCACCCTGGTGCAGATCCCGATGCTGCTGATGTCGCACCCGCAGTGGGTGCACGCCGCCAAATCCTTTGTCGTGCCATCAATTGCGGGCGGCGTGAGCTCTGATTCGGTGCTGCTGATCATCGCGATCGTCGGCACCACCGTGGCGCCGTGGCAGTTGTTCTTCCAGCAGTCCAACATCGTCGACAAACGCATCACCCCGAGGTTTATCGGCTATGAGCGCGCCGACACCGTGATCGGCGCCCTCGTCGTCGTGATCGGGGCGGCCGCGTTGGTGATGACCGGCGAGTGGGCGGCGCGCTCCACCGATTCCACCGGCAAGTTCGTCGACGCCGGCAACACCGCGGACCTCCTTGGCAGCCACAGTGAGTGGTTGGGCGGGCTTTTCGCGATCGCGCTGATGGACGCCTCCATTGTCGGGGCGGCCGCGGTGACCCTGGCGACCAGTTACGCGTTCGGAGATGTGTTCGGCATCAAGCACTCCCTGCATCGCGGCTTCTCCGACGCGAAACAGTTCTACTTCTCCTATAGCGCAATGGTTGTGCTGGCGGCGGTGATCGTGCTGATCCCGGGCGCTCCGCTCGGTTTGATCACCACCGCGGTGCAGGCACTGGCCGGGTTACTGCTACCCAGCGCGAGCGTATTTCTGCTGTTGCTGTGCAACGATCCGGCAGTGCTGGGCCCCTGGGTGAACAGGCCATGGCTGAACTGGCTCGCCGGACTCATTGTCGGCGTGCTGCTGTTCTTGTCCGGAATCCTGATGGCCACCACGCTATTCCCGCACATCGACGTCGTCGCGGTGGCCGAATATCTGGCGGTGGCGTTGGTGGTGTTGGCCGCGGGGGCCGCAATAGCGCTGCGCTGGATGGCCGGACGTGAACCCCTCACGGCCACTCCGACGCCGCACCGGGTGGCCGACCGGACGACTTGGCGGATGCCACCGCTGACGCTGCTGGAACCGGTGAAATGGTCCGCGGGCACGCGCCTGGGCATGATCGCGTTGCGCGGTTACCTGGTGGTCGGCGCGGTGCTGCTTGTCGTGAAAGCGGTTCAGCTCAGCTGAAATTCACGTCGATCCAGTCGCCGTCGGCGGCGACCCGCAGCACGCTGGTGATCCCGGCCTGATCGAAGGCGGCGACGAAATCGTCGGCGTTCTCGCTGAAGTGGGCCCACCCGTCGACGTGAGCCGGTATCACCAACCTGGCGCCGAGCACTTCAGCGGCGGCAGCAGCGCGCTGCGCGGTCAGCGTCAAGGGCCGGCCCCGCTCCTTGGTCGACACCCGCGCCGCGCCGGCGAAAAGCACTGCGATGTCGATGTCGCCGACGCGCTCGGCCACCTCCCTGACCGCAGCCAGCGACGCGTTGTCGCCGCTGAGGTAGACGGTCGGCAGTCCGGGGCCGGACAACACGAAACCGGTCACCTCACAGTTGACGTGCCCGCCGGCATCCCGCTGCCCGTCAGCCGGTCCGTGGACGGCCGGAACGGCTTGCACGGCAAGGGTTCCCGAGCCGCCTGGCACCTGGTAGGTCTCCCAGGGCCGCAGTCCCACCGCCGGCGGGCCCAACCGGCCCGCGCCGCCGGGATGGGTGAGAACCAGCGGCGCGGCCAGCGCGAACCGGCGGCCGTCGTCGTCCAGGTTGTCGGGATGCTGGTCGTGGCTGATCAGGACCGCGTCCACCGGTCCCAGCGCATCCGCTGTCACCGCGGGACCGGCGATCTTGGTCAGGTAGGCGTGCTCGCCGGGCGGATCGAAGGTCGGGTCCATGACGATCCGGTAGCCGGCGATGTCGACGACGGTCGTCGGGCCGCCCAGCACACTGATCGCACCGTCGCGTCGTTGGATGTCTACTTGCGGACTCAAGTCAGCACTCACACATTGCGGGTTCGGCCTTTCCAATACGGTTCGCGCAGCGTGGTTTTGAGGATCTTACCGCTGGCATTGCGCGGTATTTCCGGCACGAAGTCCACCGTTCGCGGGCATTTGAAGGCGGCCAGATGCCGGCGGCAGAATTCGATGATGTCGGCGGGATCGACCTCGGCGCTGGTGTCTGTGGTGACAACGATCGCCTTGACGGATTCGCCCCAGTAATCGTCGGGCACACCGATGATCGCGCCGTCGGCGACGGCGGGGTGCTCGATGAGCACGCTTTCCACCTCGGGCCCGTACACGTTCTCGCCGCCGGTGATGATCATGTCCTTCAGCCGGTCTTCGATGTAGAGGTAGCCGTCGTCGTCGAGTTGCCCGATGTCGCCGGTGCGCACCCAATCGTCGGCGGTAATCGTCTCGGCGGTTGCCTCCGGCCGGTTCAGATACCCACTCATGCGCTGATTGCTGCGCACCCAGATCTCTCCGGCTTGGCCGTTGGCCAGCTCAACGCCGGTTTCGGGATCGACGATGCGGATTTCGTTGCCCGGCGCCGCCTTTCCGGCCGACAACAGCAAGTTCGGCCGATCCGGATCGCGGTGATCTTCGGCGCTCAGCGACGTGATCGCCCCGCAAAGCTCGGTCTGCCCGTACACCTGGACGAAGTTCATCTCGGGCCACGCCTCGAGCGCTCGCTGCAGCAACGGCAGCGGCATGGGGGCCGCGCCGTACACGATGTAGCGCAAACCTGACATGGCGCTCGTCGCCGCTTCGCCGGCGTCCAGAAACCGGTTGATCATCGGAGGCACGAAAAACGCATGCGTCGCACCGGCTTTCACGGCGCCGATCAGCGTCGCTGCCTCGGGTTCGCGGGTCAGGAACGTCGGCACCCCGGCCCTGATGCCGAAAAACGCATACGCGATCCCGCCCACATGGAACAGTGGCATCGCGACCAGGTTCGCGTCGCGCGCGGCAAACGGGAACGGCGGAGCCAGATTCACGATGTGATTGACCAGCGCGCGCTGACTCAGCAACACCCCCTTCGGGCGCCCGGTGGTGCCCGAACTGTAGATGACCAGGGCGGTGTCGGTGTCGTCGACCGCCGCGTCGGCGGCCACCGGTGTGGCTGCGCCGAGCCAGGATTCGTACTGGTCGGCTTGTTCAGCACTGTCGCCGACCACGATGGTGCGTTCAATTCCCGGGAGTTGCGCGCCCCGCCTTGTAATGGCCTGCACCGCCGGCCGCAAGTCGGCGCCGACGAACAGCAATCGCGCCCCGCAGTCGTTGAGCACGTGGACAAGTTCGTCGCCGATTACCCGCCAATTGATGATGGTGGCCACCGCGCCAAGCGACGTGGCAGCGATCAGAGTTTCCAGGCAGGCCGGGTGATTCTTGTCCAGGAAGGCTATCCGCTGGCCACGCTGGACCCCGGCGGCTTGCAGTGCTCCAGCCGCACGCCGGATTCGCTCCTGCCACTGCGCCCAGGACCATTGCTGGTCTCCGAAATGAATCGCGATGTCGTCGGGGCTGCGCTGCACATTGTTCTCGACGAATCCCGCGAGCGTCTCGGTGGTGGTGTCGGTGTCTGGCACGCGGTCCAGCTTAGGTGTGGCCCTTCCCACCCGGCCCTACGCGGTCGGGCGGCGTAATCCGAAGGCAGACTGGGGGAGTGTCGGTTCCCCACATGCTTCTGATCTTGCTGGCGGGTTTGGCTGCGGGCGCGATCAACGCGCTGGTCGGATCGGGCACCCTGATCACCTTCCCGACGCTGGTCGCACTCGGTTACCCGCCGGTCACGGCCACCATGTCCAACGCGGTCGGCCTGGTGGCCGGCAACGTGTCGGGCACCTGGGGGTATCGCGCCGAGCTCAGCGGCCAATGGGATCGATTGCGGTGGCAGATGCCGGCGTCGGCGCTGGGCGCGGTGCTGGGGGCTTTCCTGCTGTTGCATCTGCCCGAGCAGGTGTTCATCGAGGTTGTGCCGGTGCTGTTGGTGCTGGCCTTGATCCTGGTCGTGATCGGGCCGCGGATCCAGTCGTGGGCGCGCCAACGGGCCGAACTGGGCGGGCGCTCCGTCGAGCACGTCTCACCGCGGCGGATGGCTGCGCTGGTGTTCGGCACGTTCGCCGTCGGCGTCTACGGCGGCTATTTCACCGCCGCGCAGGGCATTCTGCTGGTTGGCGTGATGGGTGCGTTGCTGCCCGAGTCGCTGCAACGCATGAACGCGGCTAAGAACCTGATGACGTTGCTGGTGAATCTGGTTGCGGCCATTGGCTATACGTTGGTCGCCTTCGATCGGATCAGCTGGCCGGTTGCCGGGCTGATCGCGGCGGGCTCACTGGTCGGGGGATGGGTCGGTGCGCGTTACGGGCGTCGGCTGTCGCCGAACGGGTTGCGCGCCACCATCGTGGTGGTCGGCCTGATCGGGCTGTATCGACTGCTGACCGTGTAGCCGTTCAGGATTCGTCTAGGATTTATCGATGCCGGTCACACCTGATGACGCCATCGACGCGATCCGAACCGCAGGCGGAGCCTGCCCCGGCTATAGGGCGTTGCACGCCAAAGGCACCTTGTACCGCGGCACGTTCACCGCTACCCCCGAGGCGGCCGGGCTGTCGCGCGCCAAGCACCTCGACGGCTCCGCGGTCCCCGCGCTGATCCGCTTCTCCAACGGATCGGGCAACCCGGAGCAGCCTGACGGTGCGACGGGCGTGCGCGGGATGGCAGTGAAGTTCACGCTGCCCGACGGGTCGACCACCGACGTGTCGACGCAGACCGCCCAGTTGTTCGTCGCCAGCAAGCCGGAAGGCTTCCTCGATCTACTCAAGGCGATGGCGCCCGGCCGGACCGCGCCGCTGCGCCTGGCCGCCTACTTCATCAGCCATCCTCGGTTGCTCCGTGCGTTGCCGGTGCTGGGCGCCGCCGGCAAGGTCCCGGAAAGCTACGCGACCATCGCATACCACGGATTGCACGCTTTCCGCTGGGTCGGCGCCGACGGCAGCGCCAGATTCGTTCGCTATCACCTGATCCCGGCCGCCGGCGAGAAACATCTGTCTGGCGCCCAGGGCCGTGCCAAGGATGCTGACTTCCTCACCGGCGAACTGGATGCGCGCCTGGCCAGCGGACCGGTGCGGTTCGATTACCGGGTCCAGATCGCCGGGCCCAACGACTCGACGGTCGATCCGTCGGCGCCCTGGCAAAACAGCGACACCGTCAGCGTCGGGACCCTCGAGATCACTGGCCTGGAGACCCAGCGCGAACACGGCGGCGACATCGTCGTCTTCGACCCGATGCGGGTGACCGACGGCATCGAACCCTCCGACGACGCGGTGCTCCGGTTCCGCACCCTGGCGTATTCGGCGTCCGTCAAGCTGCGCACCGGCGTGGACCGCGGCGCTGACGCGCCCAAAGCATAACGCGCCCAGCATAAGTCAGCTCAGCGTGGCAGCGGCAGCCTCGGCGATGACGTCCATCATCTGACCGCGCTGCTGCCAGACCCGCCGCTGGCGCATCGCGCCGTTGCCCTGCGCGACGACGCGGTCGAGTTCGTCGACGACGCGGTGGTATTCGCCGAGTGCCTCCAACGCCGGGCGCACCCGTCGCACCAGCGTGCCCAACTGCTCGCGGGCCGGAACGGCCCCGCGGCCCTCGACCAAATCCAGCGTGTCTCCGGACAGCCCGTCGTGGGCGGCTTTCCAGTACGCCGCCCGGAGCGCGGCGGGCGGCAGTCGGTCCGCGTCACCGCCCTGCTCGCGCGCGTCGAGCGCCGTCATCACCGCGGCCCTGATCAGCGTGGCCAGCAACACCGTTTCGGCGACCGTCGCCGGCACGTCGGCTACGCGAACCTCGACCGTCGGGAAGTTCGCCGACGGGCGCACGTCCCAATAGATCATGTTCGGGTCCAGGAGCACGCCGGTATCGACCAGCATGCGCACGGTGCGGTCGTACTCGTCGAGTGAGGTGAAGAAGGGCGGCGCGCCGGCGACCGGCCAGCGCCTCCAGAGCACGCTGCGCCAGCTGGCGTACCCGCTGTCGGCGTTTCGGTACAGCGCCGAATTGGCCGACAACGCAAGCAACGACGGCAGCCATGGGCGCAGCCAATTGCTGACGTGGATCGCGGCCTCGCGGTCGGGCACCCCAACGTGCACATGGCAGCCGCAGATGCCCTGCTCGTGCGCGACCATCCCGAACTGTTCGCCGATGCGCCGATACCGGGCGGTGTCGGTGACCGGGAACTTGTGTGGCGTCACCGGTGGTAGCGCTAAGGCCAGCAGCTGCACACCGACGCCTTGCGCGGCCTGCGCCGCGGTGCGTCGCAGCGCGGCGAGTTCCGTGCCTAGTTGCGCGCTCGCCTCGGCCACGCTCGAGGTGGTTTCGACCTGGCAACTGCTCAGTTCGAGTTGCAGTGTGACGCCGCGGTTTTCGGCCTCAGTGGCCACCGCGCTGTTGCGCGGCGCCGGTTCGCCGGTGACCGGATCAACCAGGAGAAATTCTTCCTCCACACCGAAGGTGGGGGCAGAACACGTTGACTCTGCGCTAACCACACGACCTACTCGAAGTTTTGCGTGGTGGGCGCAGAGTCAACGCCACGCGGCAGTTCAGGCGGCGGGCTCCGCGAGTGCCAACTGGACGTTGGGGTAAATTGGCAGCAGCTCAGTTAGCCCGCACGCCTTGACAATTCGCGCAACGATCGGCTGACGGCTTACCAGACGCAGTTCGACACCGCGACGGCGGCACCACTCCGCCTCATCAGCGAGGACAGCGAAGGCGCAGCACGCCATGAAATCAACGCCGGTGACGTCGACGATGAACGGTCCGGGCGGTGTGGTGACGGCGGCCGCTTCATTCACCAGCTGACGCCAGGTGTGCTCGTTGTGAGCGTCGATCTCGCCGCCCGCGTGGATGAGCACTGCCGGCCCGTCGCGGTCGGTGGTCGCCCGCAGCGTGCTGTGCGAGTCGCCCAGTTCGGAGACCAATCGTGTGCTGAGGGTGAGATGAGGGGTAAATCGATCTGAAACCAGGCTCATGGTGCACTCCTACTCGACTAACGCGAGGGTGCCCGTCCTGTTGTCTAAAGACAGACTAAATTAGCTCGAATTTCATTTGTATAACAAGACAGGGCGGTCTGTCTATATATCGGTGTCTGTGAGTATGGTAAGTGCGACATGACCAGCGCTGATCCAGCGACGCCCCTTCCGGCTCGGGAAAGAATCCTGAGTACGGCGTACCAGCTGTTCAGCCATCGCGGTATCCGCGCCGTCGGCACCGACGAGGTGATCGAGCGGGCGGGCGTGGCCAAGGCGACGCTCTACCGGCACTTTCCGACGAAGAACGACCTCGTGCTGGCCGTGCTGGAACGGCGCGAAGAACTGTGGACCCACGGTCTGATCGAGGCGCAGTCAGAGCGGCTCGGCGATACCCCCGAGGAACAGTTGCTCGCGATCTTCGACGTGATGCACGACTGGTTCCAGAACCGGGACGGTTACGAAGGTTGCTCGTTCATCAACGTGCTGCTCGAACTGGGCCCGGACCATCCCGCCGGACGGGCCAGCGTCGCGCACATCGACCACGTCCGCGACATCGTGCGCCACCGCGCCGTCGCGGCAGGCTTATGTGACGTCGAGGACTTTGCCTCGTCGTGGCACATCCTGATGAAGGGCGCCATCATTCTCGCGGCCGTGGGCGACATGGATGCCGGTCTGCGCGCCAAGAAGATGGCCCGGCTTCTCATCGAGCAACACCGGCCCGCAATCACACCGGCCTAACCCAGGCCCGGCGCTCAGGCCGGGTCGGGCGCGGTGGTGCCGGTTTTGCGGTGGTGCTCGGCTTCGAGTTCGGCGATCGCGCGAGATGTGCGTTCGCGCAACACGAATGCGGCGATGCCGCCGGCCACGACGGCGATGACGAGTGCGATCCAGGAGAACCGCTCCAGCCAGCGTTCGGCCGCCATCCCGGCGAAGTAGACCAGCGCGGTCGTGCCGCCCGCCCAGCAGATGCCGCCGGACACGTTGGCCGTCAAGAAGCGCGGGTAGGGCATCTTCAACGCGCCGGCGAGCGGCCCGGCGAAGATCCGCAACAGCGCGATGAAGCGACCGAAGAACACCGCGCGAACTCCCCAGCGGGTGAACAGCTTTTCGGCCAGCGCGACATGCCCGGGACCGAAGTGCTTCGGAAACCTCCGGCCGAGCTTGTCGAACATCGGCATGCCGAACCGGCGGCCGATCGAGTAGCCGATCGAGTCGCCGACCACGGCGCCGATCACCGCGGCGGCGCCGACGCCGATCGGGTTGACCGCGAGATCGTGATGCGACGACAGCAGGGCCGCGCTGACCAGAACGATCTCCCCGGGCAGGGGGACGCCCAGGCTCTCCACCCCCACCACGGCGCCGACCAGCAAATAGACCGCCATCGGCGGGACTGAGTGCAGCAGGGCCTCCACATTCATGGGAACAGGATGCCTGACCGACGGTGAATGTGCGCCGGAACGCCGTTTGCTGCGTGTTCGCTGTGTGCCTCGAGGAGTTCCAGCTGCGGACGTTTCGGAACGCGTCCGTGGGCCGACGAATAGCCGCGCAGGCGGCGCCAGAACCACGGCATGAACAGGTCTTGGGTCCAGCGCAGCTGCTCATAGGCCCGGGACCTGATCGACAGCGGTGCCGGAACGCTGGTCGCTTCCGCCCAATCATGGTTGCTGCCAGGCAAATTGATGGCTTCGGCAGCCGCGGCCGCGAACAGCATGTGCCCTCTGGTGGACGCGTGGAAGCGGTCCATGGTCCAGTTCTCGGCGTCGCGCATGCAGGCCGCGGTGTACAGGTCCACCAGCGCGAAGCCATGCCGCGCGGCGGCCGTCCGGATGATCGTGTTCATCCGCGCCACCCGCGGCGACACGATCCGGCCGAGCGGGACGAGTTCCGCGACGTTGGGGAAGGTCGTCGTGATCACCGTGGCCCCAGATTCGGCGAGCGCGGTGTAGATGCTGTCCAGGTTGACCACTGCCCGGCCGAACTTTCGTCCCGGCTGGATGACGTCGTTCATTCCGACGCACACGGTCACCAGATCCGGACGCATCGCCAATGCCTGCGGCACTTGCTCGTGCAGCACGTCGGCCACCAGTTTGCCGCGAATCGCCAGGTTGGCGTACTGCAAACCCGGGTGGTGCGCGTCGACCATGGCGGCGAATCGGTCGGCGAATCCGACGAGACCGGCAACGTCGTCACCGTCCCACAAACCCTCGGTCTGACTGTCACCGATGGCGACGTATCTGCTGTATCGGCGGTATCCGGCACGACTGGCTCCGTACACGAACCTGAGAATAATCGTGATCGGCGGTACAGGGCGTTCTAGCGTGGCCGTGGCTTGACCTGAGGAGAGCCTTTAAAAATGGAAGAGTTCAACCTGGCCCAAGTGTTCGCGGCGGTGGCCGCGGCCAACCCCGACCGGGACTGCATCGTGTTCGGGGACCGCCGTTTCACCTTCGCCCAAACCGACGAACGTGCCCGCCGACTGGCCCGGGCGCTGCACGGGTGGGGGCTCGGCGCCCATCGGGAGCGCTCCGAGTTGGCGCCGCATGAATCGGGTCAAAGCCATCTCGCGGTGTACCTGGCCAACTGCAACGAGTTCCTCGAGGGCATGCTCGGCGCCTACAAGGCGCGGGTTGCTCCGTTCAACGTCAACTATCGCTATGTCGCCGACGAGCTGGTCTATCTGCTGGACAACGCCGGCGCGGACGCGATCATGTATCACGCTCGGTTCGCCCCGACGCTGGCCGAAGCTCTGCAGAAAATGGACGGCGGCAAGCGCCTGATCCACGTCGATGACGATTCCGGCAACGAGCCGTTGCCCGGGGCGGTGCGCTACGAGGAGTTGCTGGCGTCGGTGTCCGACGAGCCCCTCGACGTCGCGCCGTCGCCGGACGATCTGTACGTGCTCTACACCGGCGGCACCACCGGGATGCCCAAGGGCGTGCTGTGGCGTCAGCACGACATCTACCTGAACGCCATGGGCGGGCGGATGTTGGGCACGGGAGAGGTGGTGCGGAGCATCGAGGAAATCGTCGAGCGATCGCGCATGCCGGGACCGGGTTCGATGACCCTCGCCCCGCTGATGCACGGCGCGGCCCAGTGGGCGGCCTTCATCAGCTTGTGCGGCGGTCGCCCGTTCGTCATGGCGCCGACGACCACCCACTTCGATCCGGCCGAGGCTTTGGCGCTGGCCAGCCGCGAACGGGTGATGTCGGTGTCGATGGTCGGCGACGCCTTCGGGCGGCCGTTGGCCGACGAACTCGAGTCGGGCGACTATGACCTTTCCGGACTGTTCGTGCTGGTCACCGGTGGGGCGGCGCTGAGCGCCCCGC
>CAVTLW010000015.1:0-13084 GCA_963735655.1 uncultured Actinomycetota bacterium | reverse complement strand
CACCGCGTACGTTCCGGCAAGGCGGGCGAGATTCGATTCCTCGCATCCTTGGCCGGCGGCGGTTCCCGGTGATCGCCTGTGGGCTGTCGTGTCCGGTCTGGTTGGTAGCTCTCACCACACGATCCTCTGGTCGCGTCGGTGTCACACCTTCCCGTCGCCGGGCCGTAAAGCCTTGGGCGCGACGCCCGATCACCGTGGCGGCTGCCTGGTGTCGGGTGACGTTTCGATAGGGGCGCTGCCAGTGTTGGGTACCCCACTTGCTGGTGTAGGCGGGATTTACCGCGTATACAGCGATCCCCGCGTGATGGGCCATGGCGGTCAAACGGTTGCGGAACACGGCGGTCGGGATACCAGAGACGCTACGTCGGAACCGTTTGCCCCGTATCCGCGGCCCATGGTTCGCGGCCGGAATGCCGGGCGTCGGTGAAGTCGAGGTCTTCCACCGCGATCGCAGTGACGCCGAACCGCTGCGCGTAACCGATCAATTGGCTGATGGCGTGACGTACTTGCGCATCACGACGTGACGCGCTACCCGTCACGTCGACGGTGATGTGTTCGGCTGCGCCGACCGGATTGCCGTGCCTGTCGAGACGCCGCACTGCCGGAGGTGCCCGTCGTTGAGGTCGGCCGCCACCAGTTCACCAACGGTGGTAGGCATCGCCACCAGCATCACAGTTCTCACGGCCTGCCCAGTAGGGCAGCGCGGGGGTCGCCCAACTCGCGGTGAGATACCGGCCGCCACGACCTGCTTTACGGGTGATCGTGTAGGACACTGAGTTTCCACCGCCGATGCGTTGCGCCCACTCGTGGTCGCGATAGCAGAACACCGCTGGGCACGACAACTGGTACCGGCCACGCGGTGCGTTCGCCAAGTGTTCCAATGGTTTAGGCAACCGCAGGCTGATCTCACCGGCCAGGGTGACGGTGATCGTGAGGTTGCCGAAAGGCTCATCGGGGGAACCATTGGCGGTGATGCGATACCGCGACGCCTGCCACCTGTTCTGCCACTGTGTGACGGTCAGACCGGCGTCGTCGAGGTGGTGGCGGGTATCGCGCGACGTTTCCCGCCTTCGGTCACACGTACCCGGTGATCACGGCGATCTGTTTCGGCTTGGGCCAGCTCACCGCGCAAGTGCTGTAGACGTTGCTGTTTGGTGAAACGTTCGTGCTGGGTCGCTGGGTCGCCTTTCGGCGCTTTGTCTTTTGCGGCGTGCTTTGCGTTCAGCCGCGGTAAGCGTGTCGGTGGTGGGGGCGGCCAGGCCTTCTCGATAGTGGCGATCGCCGCCCGCAATCCGATGATGTGGCGGTACTGGGCGTCGCGGGCCAGCCGGTACTGGTCGTCGTTGCCCGCGATGATCGCATTGGCCCACCGCGCCGTTGATTGCGCGGTCGGCCGATCTGTAGCCGCACCTTGCTGATCCGTCCGAAACCGGGCGTAGGCGTGCCCTGGTTACCCGCGGTGATCTCGTAGCCGCAGACCCGGGCCTCGAGCCGAGTCGGGGCCCCTTGCCAGTCGCCGTCGGTGATCAGCAGCGTGCAACCTTTCTGCCGGGCACGGGCCACCACCGCCCGCGCCCGTGGTCCGCGACACCCGGCGCCCACCCAGACCGACCACCACCAGATCCATGCCGTCGACGAGCACCGCGGCCACCTCCACCGGATCGTCCCCGGGATCCGGGATCACCGCTATCCGGCTCAGGTCGGCCCCCATCTCGACGGCGGCCAGCAGACCGATATCCGGCTGGCCGACGATAGCGGCGTTGCCCCGGCCGCCGTCACCGAGGCCACCACGTTCAGCAATAGCGACCGGGCTCCCGACAGCACCGACCGTCCCCCGGGGGACCACCCGCCCGGCCACCGGCGCGGTCGGCTCCGGCAGCAAGTCTCGGGCGGGACATGCCTTCCAGACATCTCCAACATCCGCCGGCGCAGCGATTCGAGCTGCTCAGCGCTATTCTCCAGGCGTTCGGCGCAGGCTTCAGAGACAAACGCCGCCGCGGTCATGACCAGCCTCCTGACAGGGATTTATCGAAATACGTCCGACTGATCCGAGTAAACACCTGCCCTCCGACAAGCGTCAAGGCAATGAGACGCTGCCTTGTGCCGACCCCCAGAGCCGCTCTGACGCCGGTGTGGCTACTGAGTACCGGGTGACACAGTTGGGGCGATTTTCCCGGCCGAAGCAGACCCTTGCGAGGCCGCGGAGATGTTCACCACAGACGACGCCGATGACGGGCGGCACGGGGCCGGCTGTGACGATCACGCGGAAAACGGCCGCGACGATGGGTGACGGGATCGACCCCGCTCGAAGGGCGTCTGGTCAGCTGCGCTGCAGCAGGTCGTCTCCGAGCGCTCCCGCGAACTCCACCTCTGCAGCCCCGATGAAGCCACCCTGCATACCGTCGCCGAGGCGTTGCGCAGCCAGTTCGATCAGGAAACCGTGCTGACCTTCGAGTACCTGCCCGAGCGTGCGCCGGAAGCGAACGCGCCATCGTCTCCGTGCCCGCCATCGACATCGCCCGCTTCCGTGCCGCATTCGCGGCTGATCGAACGGCGCACCACCACGACTGCTGGGCGGCTCGGTCACCGTCCCCGACCACACCTTGATCTTGGTTGCCGGCAAAGGCGATCTCGCTATCGCCCGTCAACTCGTCGGCGCTGCCGGCGGAGATTGGGACAGCGCCACCATCGCGTACGGCAACCGGCGAGTTCGTCGGTTAGCCCCTAGAGGGACGCCGTGGCTCCCATCGGGACCGCGACGCGCGGCATGAATCGCTCCGAAAGCGAGGTGGCGAACGCCGCGACGTCATCGGAGAGCGGATACATGTGGCGGTACTGCAAAACCTGCTTGCCGATGAGCCCGAGCCGCTCGGAGAACGTCGGCAAGCGGCCCGGATTCAGCAGGGGGCTGTTGAACGGCCGGCAGTCGCCGCGCTGGAACTCGAAGGCAGCGCTGATCCGCGGCGCCGATCCGAGGCGGCTACCCCGCCCGCCCCAGTGCAGAACTCCCTGATTCCAGGCCGACATGCTGCCGGCCGTGGCGGGCAATGCCCTGATGTCCTGTGGGTTGTGGACGACGGTGTTGCCCTCCCCGCCCCATTGACGTTGCTTGAACCGCTCGTCGAGGTGGGCGGGCAGCACATACATGCATCCGTTGAGCGGCGTGGCATCGGACAACGGAAGCCACACGGTCAGCGTTTGCGGCGAGTTGTCGGCCTCGAGCGTCGGTATCACCCGGTCGCGGTGCGGACCCCAGCCCACAGCATTCTCGCTGGGGTTGACGTGCCAGACCCAGAAGTCGGGCAACGCCTGGTAGCCCTCGCCGAGCACGACGGTGAGGAACGAGAAAGACTCTGAAAAGCCAGCCACAACTCGTCATAGACGAAAGCGAACGCCAGCGGGATTCCGCGCTGGAACAACGTCGAGATGGCATAGCGGATGGGTGCGATCGTGACTTCCGGCAGCACACCGGGAACCTGGATGTAACCCTCGAACTTCAGACTGGCCAGCAGACGGTCGGTCTCGCCGAACGCGACGGGCGCGTAGGGCAGGTAGCCCTCGATCGACATCCCCGGGCACAGCTCCCCCCAGAAGCCGCGACGCTCTACGTCAACGGCCGAAAGCGGAGTGTTCATCGCGATATCGTAGCTCTGCGCGCCGACGCTGCGGAACTAATTCGGGCTACTCCCACTCGATGGTGCCGGGTGGCTTGCTGGTGATATCCAGCACCACGCGGTTGACCTCGGGCACTTCGTTGGTGATGCGGGTCGAAATGCGCTCCAGCACCTCGTAGGGCACCCTGGTCCAGTCAGCGGTCATGGCGTCCTCGCTGGACACCGGTCGCAGCACGATCGGGTGCCCATAGGTGCGGTTGTCGCCCTGCACGCCGACCGAGCGGACGTCGCCCAACAACACCACCGGACACTGCCAGATCTGGTTGTCCAGACCGGCCGCGGTCAGCTCTTCGCGCGCGATCGAGTCGGCACGCCGCAGCGTGTCCAGCCGTCTGGCGGTGACTTCCCCGACGATCCGGATGCCCAGGCCGGGGCCCGGAAAGGGCTGGCGCGCAACGATTTCCTCCGGCAGACCCAATTCCCGCCCGACCGCGCGCACCTCGTCCTTGAACAGCAGCCGCAGCGGCTCAACGAGTTTGAACTTCAGGTCATCGGGCAGGCCACCGACATTGTGGTGGCTCTTGATGTTGGCGGTGCCGCTGCCCCCGCCGGACTCCACCACGTCCGGGTACAGCGTGCCCTGCACCAGAAAATCAACAGGATTGTCGCCCAACACATCCCGCACCGCGCCCTCGAACGCCCGAATGAATTGGCGCCCGATGATCTTGCGCTTGCCCTCGGGGTTGCTCACACCCGACAACGCCTCGAGAAAGGTGTCGGCGGCGTCGACGGTGACCAGATTCGCCCCGGTGGCCGCCACGAAATCGCGTTGCACCTGCGCGCGCTCGCCGGCCCGCAGCAGCCCGTGGTCGACGAAGACACAGGTCAACCGGTCACCGATGGCGCGTTGCACCAGCGCGGCGGCCACCGCCGAGTCCACTCCCCCGGACAGTCCGCAGATCGCGTGCGCGTCGCCGATCTGCTCGCGCACCTGATCGACCAGCGCGGTGGCGATGTTGGCGGGAGTCCACTGCGCGCCGAGTCCGGCGAAGTCGTGCAAGAACCGGCTGAGCACCTGTTGCCCGTGCGGGGTGTGCATCACCTCCGGGTGATACTGCACCCCGGCCAGTCGCCGGGCCCGGTTCTCGAACGCGGCCACCGACGCACCGGCGGAGCTGGCCACCACGTCGAATCCGTCCGGCGCGGCGGTGACCGCGTCACCGTGGCTCATCCAGACGGGCTGAACCTCCGGCAAACCCGAATGTAGCTCGCCGCCAAGCACTTTCAGGTCGGTCCGGCCGTACTCGCTGGTGCCGGTATGCGCGACGGTCCCACCGAGCGCCTGCGCCATGGCCTGGAATCCGTAGCAGATGCCGAACACGGGCACGCCGAGGTCGAACACCGCCGGATCGAGTTGCGGTGCGCCTTCGGTGTAGACACTGGCCGGTCCGCCGGAAAGCACCAACGCCAACGGATTCCGCGCCTTGATCTCCTCGATCGAGGCGTTGTGCGGCATGACCTCGGAAAACACCCGCGCCTCGCGGACACGCCGGGCGATCAACTGCGCATACTGCGCACCGAAGTCGACGACAAGCACCGGTCGGGCCGGCGTTGCATGCCCATCGACATCAGCAGGTTCGGTCACGGCAATTGAGTCTAGCGGCGGACGGTGACCGCCTCGGCCGACGTCGTCAGCGGACATGACGAGAACCGTTCGACGACCGCGGCGTGGCCACCGACGCGGCCTCGATCACGGCGTCGACGACGCTCCGGATTCGCATGGCGGCCTGATCGGGGTCGGGTTGGCCGACGTCGAGCCAGGCGATGACGGCGTCGATCGTCATGCCGGGCAGTAGTCGCGCCGCCCAGCTGCGCCATCGATCGTCGGCGATGCCCGAAAGGTGGCCGCGGGTGATCTCCGCGGAGCTCTCAACGAGGGTATCGATCATGTCGCGGAACTCCGCTTCGCGAGCGGCGTAACGGTACAGCAGCCGGAAGGCGTCCGGATCGGCCGCTGCCGCGCGAACGAGTGCGGGAATGCTGGCGTCATCGAAGTCATGTCCGCCGGTGGCTTCGCGGAGCCGCCGGTGACCGCTCTCGATCACCTCCCGATAGAGGTCGGCCTTCGACGCGAAGTGCCGGTAGAGGATCACCGGGGTAACACCGGCTTCCGCGGCGATGGCGTCGAGCCCCGTGTTCGCAAAGCCGCCGCGGGCGAACGCCCGAGTAGCAGCCTCGAGGATCTGTTCGCGCCGCTGGGCGCGGGGCATCCGCCGAGTCGACTCGGATCGGACAACGGTCATCTCGACCTCCTCTTGTCTAGAAGCAAGTGTACAAGTAGCCTTATACAAGGCTTCTACTACTTGGAGCGGTGCGATGACATCCACCCAACTGCCGGTTCACCGGGTGCGCACTCCGGTGGGCCATGAGGCCTGGCTGGTCACGAACTACGCCCAAGTGCGACGGCTGCTCGACGACGATCGCCTCGGTCGTTCCCATCCCGAACCCGACACGGCGGCGCGCACCGGGGAATCGGCATTGTTCGGTGGGCCGCTGGGTAACTTCGACACCGAGGTGACCGATCATGCCCGGTTGCGTACGCTGCTGCAGCCCCACTTCTCGCCCAAACACCTGCGGGCGCTGGCACCAAGAGTCGAAGCACTCTCCACCCGAGTGCTGAACGAACTGGCCGAGCAGGGCCCTCCGGCCGATCTGCACGCGCGATTGGCGCTGCCGCTGCCGATCCTGGTGATCTGCGAGCTGCTCGGAGTCCCGTACTGCGACCGTGACCAGTTCCGCACATGGGCGGAGGACGCCGGCAACGTGCGCGATCGCGCCCGCTCCGAGCGCGGGCTGGCCGAGCTGTTCGGTTACGGCCGCGGGCTGGTCGAGCGTAAGCGCGCCCATCCTGGCGACGATGTGATGTCGCGGCTGTGTGAAACCGACGGGGTCTCCGACGAGGAGGCCGCGACGATGTCCATGTTCTTGCTGTTCGCCGGACACGAGACCACGGTGGTCCAGATCGGACTCGGGGCATTGCTGCTGCTGACGAACCGCGATCAGTGGCAGGCGCTCCTGGACAACCCCGCGCTGATCCCCAATGCCGTCGAGGAGCTGTTGCGTGCGGCGGCCACAGGGGGTGACGTGGGCGGCGTTCCCCGCTACGCGCGCACGGACTTCGACATCGACGGTGTCGCCATCCACGCTGGAGACCTGGTACTGCTGGACATCGGATCGGCCAACCACGACCCGCAGACGTTTATCCACCCAGAGCGCATCGACGTCGCCCGTAAGGACGCCGCCCACCTCGCTTTCGGCTACGGCGCACGCTATTGCATCGGGGCCCCGTTGGCCCGCATCGAGCTAAAAGCCGTCTTCGGGCAATTGATTCCGCGATTTCCGTCCATGCACCTGACCGTCGATCCCGCACAACTGCCCACGCGTCGCGACGCGCTCGCCGGCGGGCTCGTCGAACTTCCGGTGTCGTGGTGAGGCAGATCCGGCGTCCGGCCGTCGCAAAATAGGGCCGTACATTTGTTTCCCATGAGCAAATACGGCATGGGCAGCGTCATCACTCCGCGTGAACTGCTCAGTGTTTCGGGCGACGCGGTCCCGATTCCCGATCCCAAGCGACTCGTGCATCTGCAGTTCCGGCGCTTCGCCGGCTGCCCCATCTGCAACCTTCACCTGCAGTCGATCGTGCGCCGACACGACGAGATCGCCGAGGCCGGCATCCGCGAGGTCGTCGTATTCCACTCCACCGATCAGGAGCTGCGTCACTACGTCGGCGACCTGCCGTGGCCGGTGGTCTGCGACCCGGGCAAGGCGCTCTACGCCGAGTTCGGTGTCGGCTCGTCGCCACGCGCCGTGCTCGACCCGCGCGCGGTGCCACCGGCGCTGGTATCGATGGTTCGCCAGGGATATTGGCGGAACAGGGGTGGTAAACCGGTGGCCAATCCGCATCCGACCGGTGGCCATCTGGGGATGCCCGCCGACTTCCTGATCGGCTCCGACGGCAGGGTCTTGGCGTGCAGGCGCGGTCGCCACGCCAACGACCAGTGGACGGTGGACGAGGTGCTGGCCCACGCCTACAGCGCGAACGCCTGACGCACCGCCTCGACGGCGTCAAGGTCGCCTTTGAAGTCGACGCGCCGCAGCGCGGCCTTGCGCTTGGCCTCGGTTGGCCCCAGCCGGGCGGCGACGAGATCGGCCGCGCTGGCGGTGACGATCACCGACGGCTCGCCTTTAGCGCCGGCCAGCCGTCCTTGCGTCACCGCGAATTCGAAACGGCGGCCGTCGATCTCGACGCGGCAGGTCATCTCCACGCCGGCGGCGCTCACCCGGTTGAAGCCCAGCAGCACCCCGGCCAGGAAGCCGTTCAACGGCGTTGTCGGGCCACTCTCTATCGGGTCCAACCGGTCCAGGCCCACCCAGGCGACGGTCTGCAGAACGGGCAGCACCCGCTGCCAGCCCTTGTCGCTGAGGGTGTAGACGGTACGCCCGATCGGGGCCGGCAAGTCGGTGCGATCGATCAGACCGGAATCCTGCAGCTCTTTGAGCCGCTCGGCAAGCAGGTTGGTCGCGATGCCGGGCAGTTCGGCGCGCAGGTCGCCGTAGCGACGCGGACCCCCGACCAGCTCGCGCAAAATCAGCAAGGTCCATCGCTCACCCAGGATGTCCAGCCCCAGCGCGACGGGGCAGTTCTGGTTGTAGGTGCGCGCGGACATTCCACCACCTTACCGGCAATAGACATCTTTTTCCACTGTTTACTTGATTATTTTGTCTATTACTTTTATTGTCTTGTCCATGCCTCCCGATTCAGTGTTCCCGATCTTTCGCAATCGCCCGATTCCCGCGCTTGCCGTCATCTGCCTCGGTGTCTTCGTCATCAGCGTCGACGCGACCATCGTCAACGTCGCCCTGCCCACCCTGTCGCGCAAACTCGGCGCGGACACCGCGCAGCTGCAATGGATCGTCGACGCCTACACCCTGGTCATGTCCGGGCTGCTGCTGTCGGCCGGCAGCCTCAGCGACCGGTACGGCAGAAGGGGCTGGCTCAACGCCGGCCTCGCGCTGTTCGCGATCACCTCGGGCATTGCCGCGCAGGTGAATTCGGCGGACGCGCTCATCGCAGCGCGCGCCGCCATGGGCGTCGGCGCGGCGGTGATCTTCCCGACCACGCTGGGCCTGATCACCAACATCTTCACCGACCCGGTACCGCGCGCCCGGGCGATCGGGCTGTGGGCGGCCATGGTGGGTGTCGGGGTGGCCGTGGGGCCGATCAGCGGTGGCTGGTTACTCGAGCACTTCTGGTGGGGCTCGATCTTCATGGTGAACATTCCGGTTGCGGCGCTGGCCATCGTCGCCGGCCTGCTGTTCGTTCCGACCTCCCGCGACCCGGCGGCGCCGCGCGTCGACGTCGGAGGCCTGATCCTGTCCGCAACAGGAATCACGACCCTGGTCTACACCGTCATCGAAGCGCCCAGCTGGGGATGGACCAACGGCCGGACCGCGGTCGGATTCGTGATGGCCGCAATCGTTCTGGCCGGTTTTGCATGGTGGGAGCGGCGCAGCACCCACCCCATGCTGGACGTCTCGGTGTTCGTCAACCGCCGGTTCTCCGGCGGCAGCCTGGCGGTGACCGCAGGGTTCCTGACGTTGTTCGGCTTCATCTTCGTCATCACCCAGTACTTCCAATTCGTGAAGAACTACAGCGCATTCGAGGCCGGGGTGCGATTGCTACCGGTCGCGGTGTCGATCGCGTTGGCCAGCATCGTGGGGCCCCGAGTGGTCGAGCGGGTCGGCACCACCGCCGTCGTCGCTACCGGTCTGGTTGGGTTCGCGGCCGGTCTGGCGTGGGCCTCCACGGCGGCCGCGGCAACGCCCTACAGCGAGATCGCGATGCAGATGCTGTTGCTCGGCGGGGGCCTGGGCCTGACGACGGCACCGGCCACCGAGGCGATCATGGGATCGTTGTCCGTCGACAAGGCCGGCGTCGGCTCGGCCGTCAACGACACGACGCGCGAACTGGGCGGGACCCTCGGAGTTGCCGTGGCCGGCAGCATCTTTGCCTCGGTCTACTCCGCACGCCTGGGCGCGTCACCCGCGTTGAACGGACTGCCCGCCGATGCGATGCGGAATTCAATGGCATTGGCACACAATATAATCCAGCGTCTACCAGCACAACAGGCCGGGTATGTGCGGGACGCCGTCGATCGAGCCTTCCTGGATGGCCTGCGGGTGAGCACGCTGGTCTGCGCGGGTATCGCGCTGGGCGCAGCGATCGTTGTTGGCTGGCTTCTCCCGTCCCGGGAGCCGCAGCGTCAATTGGAACTGGAAATTCAATTGGAAAGGCAAATCGGATGAACACCCACACAGATAGCACCTACGTCCTCGGACATGCCGACGCGGAGGTACAGCGGCTCCTCCTGCAGGGGCGGCTGTACAACGATTACACCGAGCACGCGCTGCGGCTCGCCGGACTGCGGCCGGGCATGCGGGTGCTCGATATCGGTTGCGGCCCAGGCGATGTGTCGTTCGTCGCCGCCCGACTGGTCGGTCCGACGGGGTCCGTTCTCGGGGTGGACGCCGCGCCCGACATGGTCGAACTGGCGCGCGCCCGCGCCGCCGAACAAGGCTTGGCGGGAGTCCATTTCACCCAAGCCGCGGTTGACTCGATCGCCTTGGACGAACCGGTCGACGCGGTAGTCGGCCGGCTGATCCTGATGCACTTGCCTGACCCGGCCGCCACGCTCGCGCACCTGTCCTCTTTCGTGCGCCCCGGCGGCGTTGTCGCCTTCTCCGAGAACGACATCACGCAGACGCGCAGCCTGCCGGACCTGCCACTGTTCGGGCAGGTGACGGAGGGGATCGTCCGCGCCTTCGAGGCGATGGGGCTCAGCCCACGGTTCGGCACCACGCTGCACACGATCTTCGCCGACGCCGGCCTGGGCGCGCCGCGGTTGACACTCGGCACGCCGATCGGTACCGCCGCCGATACCGACATCCTGGACTACGCCGCGGAAGTCTGGCGGCTGGTGTCACCCATCGCACAACAGCAGGGCTTTGCCCCTGAAGGGTTTGCGGGGCTCACCGACTTCGACGCCTTCGTGCCACAATTCCGCCGGGAGGCGCTTGCGATGAACGCCCTGATCACGATGCCCCCCATGATCACCGCGTGGGCGCAGGTGAAGCGATGAACAACAGCATCCAAACCCAGTACTCCACGGGCCTGTCGCGCCACAACATCGAGCAGGCGCTCGTCGCGGCCGGCAAGGACCTCGACCACCTCGCACCCGCCGACCTCGGCCTGCTAGAGGACTTCCACACCATGGGCCGCTTGGCAACCGGCCAACTGGTGGACCTGGCCGGGATCACCAGCGCCGACGAGGTCCTCGACGCGGGCAGCGGGATCGGCGGCACCGCCCGCTTCGTCGCCGACCGGTACGGCTGCCGGGTCACCGCCGTCGACCTGACCGACGAGTACTGCGACACCAACCGTTGGCTGAATCGACTCGTCGGGCTGGACGAACGGATAGCCGTCAAGCAGGCCGACGTCACCGCACTTCCCTTCGCCGAGAACGCCTTTCAGGTCGCCATCAGCCAGCACGTGCAGATGAACGTGGCCGACAAGGCGCGGCTGTACACTGAAGCCCGCCGGGTCCTGGTCGGCGGGGGCCGGCTCGCCATGTGGGACATCACGCTCGGTGACGGCGGCCGATTGGACTATCCACTGCCGTGGGCCGACCAGCCCACATGCAGCCACCTGGCCACCCCCGACAACCTGCGTGCGGCCGTCGAGTCCGCGGGGTTCGCGATTGAGCATTGGAACGACCTCACCGACCAGGCGGCCACCCTGATGCAAGCCGTGCTCAAACAACCGCCCAGCCCGCTTGGCCTGCACGCCTTCGTCAGCGACTTCGGCCGAAAAGCCGAAAACCTCACCCACGCCCTCGCCGATGGACGCCTGCGCGCCATCCAATGCATCGGAAGAGCGTGAGATTCGCTGGGGCGGGGGGCGACGATGACGACGATGCACAGGTAAGCATGTTGACATCCTCCCCCGGCTGAAGGGGGATTCCCACGGCCGTTAGGCAGCGTTGGGTGGTTTGCGGTTCATCGCAGATACCGCCGGCCCATAGGCCGGACCCGTGTGGGGGTCGGTCTTACTCTTGCTCCCCGCCTGGCTGACGGGAGTGATCCCGCCCGGTTTTTCACCGGATGTCCCAGCCAGTTGTTCGGTGTGCGCCGCCCATCGCGCGAGGGCTTCCTCACGGATGTTGATGGCGGCGTTGGTGTCAGCGTTGCCGGTCCAGGCACACCGGCGGCAACGGAACACCGCTTGGCTTTCGCGGTTTCCTTTGCCTGTGTGCCCGCACTGATGGCAACGCTGACTGGTGAAGGCGGCGGGCACCTCGATGAAGGACACCTGCGCAAGATCGGCCTTATAGGCGATGCACGTGCCGAGTCTGCCGAGCGCGGCGTGTTGTAGCGACCGGTTGAGTCCCCGTTTCTGTGCGGCCCCAGCACCTTTGGCCCGCCGGGTCATGCGGTGAAGGGACAGTTTCTCGATCCCGATGACATCATGGCCACGCACCAGTTCGGTGCTGAGCTTGTGCGCGAAATCCTCCCGCACACGCGCCCGTTTAGCCGACAGCCGCGCGGCGGCTCTCTTGTGCCCCTGGTAGCGTTTCGACTCCCAAAACCGGCGTCCCTGCCCGGCGGCGACCCGCTTGGACTTGGCCATCCGCCGCTGATGAAACTTGCGCTGCTTGTCCAGGACGGCGGTATCGGGGGCGTCATAGAACCCGCCGCGATCGTCGGCGGCGGTGTGCACCACGCCGCGGTCAAGCCCGATCACCTCCCCGGTACGGATCTTGTCCGCGACCGCCAGCGGCTCGTTGACGAACACCAGCTGGCGGCGGGTCCAGTTCACCCGCACCGAGGTGTACGCGCGGATCGGCTGCGACAACCGCACACCCAGCGTGATCCGCCAGCCCAGCTGGTGCGGTTTGGCATCCGACCCCGACCCCGGTGCCCGATACGCCGGCGGGTTGGCCCCGCTGATCGTCACCACCCCCGAGCGGCGCCCGCTGCGGATAAACACCGCGTTGCGGCCACCGTTGAACCAGCATACAAACCGCTGCTCCTCGTTGCGGCGCCGAAAACCCGGCATCGCCCCGGGTTTGCGCCCGCGAGAGGTGTTGGTCTTGCGGCGTTTGGCCGCCGAAAACCAGTCGGTGCTTTCGGTTTTCAGGGTCGCTTCCAACACGTAAGCAGGCATCGCCGCCAAGAAACCGTGCCGCCGGCGCGCCGCGGCGTCGCTGATATCGGTGACCGTGTTCCCGATCGGCACCAGTACCGGCTCTCCGGCGGGATCGCTGACCACCACCTGCGCACCGACGCGGTCCCCACACGTCAGGTAACGACAGCGAGTGGAGCGGCGCTGGTTGAACCGGAACCGGAACCCA
>CAVTLW010000014.1:0-33316 GCA_963735655.1 uncultured Actinomycetota bacterium | reverse complement strand
GGCGCTGTCGTCGGCGTCGTCGGCCGACGGGGGAGCGATGCGCACCCGAGTTGTATTTCCTGTCCGAGCCGGCGGCTCAGCGCATCGGTGATCGGGGTACGTAGGTGACGCTCGATCTCGTTCTGCACGAAACTGCTCGGCACCGACAGCAGAGCAAACCCTTCGACGATGGTGAGCGGTTGGACCAGGTTCAGCCAGGCTCTTTGCTGGGGAGTCAGCGGAGTGGTGAGGGTGGTGCCGTTGGCAGCGATACCGTCAGCGTTCGGATCGCCATCGAGTTCGGAGACGACCGCGTTCCATACGGTGCTGAAACCGGAACCGGGGTCATCAGTCAACGACGCATCTCCCTGGTCCTCGGAAGTTCTGGGCCGAAGTACAACCGTAAGTGCCGACAACTGTCCACATGATTATCCACAGGTGTGGAAAGGACGGTCGCGAAGCGTACCGCAGCCTACCGGCGACGGCTCGCGATCTCCACGCTGGAGACAAACCGGTGAGGTTGTCCGGGCAGCTAGTTGATCCGCCATCCTCGCTTCGTTGTCGACCACCGTTCCAGTCGAAACGGCATTGCCCGAAGTTAACAGTTTTCCGTCCGGCTGCCAACAGTTCTGTTGCATTCCGGTGGCGTTCTTTGCGCCGACCCGATGGCCGGCATGTCGGTCACTATGCGGTCCCCGCGGAGCGGGTGTGCGATCGTTGCAGGCCACACTTTGGCGACGAGATGCGTTCGGTGGGGTCTCGTTGCGGCACGCGGGGTTTGACCAGGCGAAGCCTCATCAGTACCCTCAAACAGTCGCCCGAACGTCGGCGATACGGCTGCGATCCGGATGAACTGTCCGGGGACCGCGCCGGCCAGCAGTGCGAAGCACCCCGACCGACCTGCGGACCAACGTAGTTGAAAAGCATGGCGGCCGGACGGTGATGCGAGACATAGCGAGGAGAACGCCGTGGCCAAGGGCAAGCGGACTTTCCAGCCGAACAATCGGCGGCGAGCCCGCGTACATGGTTTCCGGTTGCGGATGCGCACCCGGGCTGGACGCGCGGTCGTGTCCAACCGGCGCGCCAAGGGCCGCCGCGCACTGACTGCCTGATCGCACCCGCAGGTTTCTTGGCGGTGCTATCCGCACGCAACCGCATGAGGCGGTCAAGCGAGTTCGATGCGACGGTGAGGTACGGGATGCGTGCCGTGCAGCCGGACGTGATCCTTCACGTACGCCGTGGCCGCGAAGAGCGCAGTGAGTCGATGGGGCCGCGCGTCGGACTGATCATCGCGAAGCGGGTGGGTTCAGCTGTGGAACGGCATCGGGTCGCACGCCGGCTGCGCCATGTCGCGCGAACCATGTTGGGCGACCTTCATCCCCGCGATCAGGTGGTCATCCGGGCGTTGCCAAGCAGCAGGCAGGTGTCGTCGGCGCGGCTGGAGCAAGAGTTGCGCAGCGGGTTGCGACGCGCATTCGAGATGGCGGGTACGGACCGGTGAACCGATCGACGCGGAGGTATCAGCGTGCAGTCGGCGATGCCGGCAGGACGGTAGCCCGCGGACTGATTTTCGCGATCGAGCTGTACCGGCACATGATTTCGCCGCTGCGCCCGGCATCGTGTCGCTTCATCCCTACCTGCAGTCAGTACGCGGTCGATGCTCTCAACGAGTACGGCGTGATTCGTGGAGGCTGGTTGACTGCTGCCAGACTTCTCAAGTGCGGACCATGGCACTCGGGAGGATGGGACCCGATACCCGAGCGCCACACCTGCCGGGGCAACCGCGCCGACGCCGGCGATGGCTGGGTCGCCCCAGCGAAGCAAGGGGAGAGTGAGTCTTTTGCACTTTGATCCGTTCAGCCTCGACATCATCTACTACCCGGTGTCGTGGATCATGTGGGTTTGGTACAAGCTGTTCGCGCTCGCGTCTGGGGCCGTCGAACTTCTTCGCCTGGGCACTGTCGGTGATGTTCCTGGTGTTCACTTTGCGGGCCCTGCTGTATCAGCCCTTCGTGCGCCAGATCCGCACCACCCGACAGATGCAGGAACTGCAGCCACAGATCAAGGCGCTGCAGAAGAAGTACGGCAAGGACCGTCAGCGCATGGCGCTGGAGATGCAGAAGCTGCAACGGGAGCACGGCTTCAATCCGATCCTGGGTTGCTTGCCGATGCTCGCGCAGATCCCGGTATTCCTCGGTCTCTATCACGTGTTGCGATCGTTCAACCGGACGACGGGCGGCATCGGTCAGTTGCAGATGTCGGTGACCCAGAACCGCGCCACCGGGAACTACGTGTTCTCCCCGGCCGAGGTGGGCCATTTCCTGGACGCCAACCTGTTCGGTGCCCCGATCGGTGCGTCGATGACGCAGCAGGGTGGGTTGGGTGCCTTCGAACACTTCAGTCGCCCCGCGGTGATCGCCGTCGGTGCCCCGGTGATGATCCTGGCCGGCATCGCGACCTACTTCAACAGTCGGGCATCGGTGGCCCGGCAGAGCCCGGAGGCGGCCGCCAACCCGCAGACCGCGATGATGAACAAGCTGGCGCTGTACGTATTTCCGCTCGGCGTTGTCGTCGGCGGTCCATTCCTTCCACTCGCGATCATCCTGTACTGGTTCTCCAACAACATCTGGACGTTCGGTCAGCAGCACTACGTGTTCGGCATGATCGAAAAAGAGGACGAGGCCAAGAAGCAGGAAGTCATCCAGCGCCGGGCGGCCAATGCGCCGGCACCGGGGGCCAAACCCAAGCGCGCGCCGAAGGCAGCCCCGACAGGGGGTTCCGGAGCGGACACCGCGGTCGCCGATGACGGGACGGAGTCTGACGGCGACGTCGTCGATGGCGACGGTAAGGTCGCCGACACCGACGGTCAGAGCGCTGCCGACAGAGCGGCGAAGACCCCTGCTTCGAAGGCGGACAAGACCACTGCGGCCGGACGCACGAACGGTCCGAACAACCGCGCCCCGCGCCCCGGTGCGCGACCTAAACGACGCAAACGTTGACGTGAGTGCCACAGCTTTCGGGGCGAGCCGGGTGAGCGGCCCCAGCGAAAAGGCGATGAAACAGCGACCCGTGGATGAGGGAGAGATAGCCATGACGGAAGCGGACACGACCGAGCTCGACACCGACGCAGAGTCGGCGAGTGGGGCGAATGGGGCCAGTCCCGAGGACGACGCCCTGGAGGCCGACGGCGGCCAGGGCGATGATTTGGAGGAACGGTTGGTCGCCGAGGGGGAGATCGCCGGCGACTATCTAGAAGAGCTGTTGGATCTGCTGGACTTCGACGGTGATATCGATCTGGATGTCGAGGGCAACCGCGCGGTCGTGAGCATCGACGGCAGCAGCGATCTGAACAAGTTGGTGGGCCGTACCGGCGAAGTGCTCGACGCTCTGCAGGAACTGACGCGGTTGGCGGTGCACCAGAAGACGGGCGTACGCAGCCGGCTGATGCTCGACGTCGCGAGCTGGCGACGCCGGCGTCGTGAGGAATTGGCCGCGCTGGGAGACAAGGTGGCCCGCCGGGTGCTGGAGAACGGTGATCGCGAGCAGCTCGCTCCGATGACTCCGTTCGAGCGCAAGATCGTCCACGACGCTGTCGCCGCGGTGCCCGGTGTGCACAGCGAGAGCGAGGGCGTCGAGCCGTCGCGCCGCGTTGTTGTCCTGCGCGACTGACGCCGTCAGCGCGGCGGACGGCCGGAGAGTTACAGCTGTGTAGTTCATCTCCGGGTGCGCGGCCCGGAAGACCGGAGGATGTTTCACGTGAAACATGTCGGCCAGAGCCAGGCGACCTCGTCGGTCGCCGGTCGACGGCCCGCCGGCTGCCGCGTCCGGAGTGTTCGGGCCGCGGCTCGATCTAGCCCAACGCTATGCGGAGACGCTGGCGACCGCCGGGGTGGAGCGCGGGCTGCTCGGGCCGCGCGAAGTCGACCGGCTGTGGGAGCGGCATATTCTTGAACAGTGCCGCGATCGCCGAGATCCTTGAGCCGGGGGAGCGGGTGGTCGATGTCGGCAGCGGGGCCGGCCTCCCGGGCGTTCCCTTGGCGATTGCGCGGCCGGATCTTCGGATCGTCCTGCTCGAACCGCTCCTGCGCCGCAGCGACTTTCTGCGGGAGGTCGTCGCCGATCTCGGACTGGCGGTCGAGGTGGTTCGTGGGCGTGCCGAGGAACCGTCGGTTCGCGATCAACTCGGCGGCAGTGACGCCGTCGTCTCTCGAGCGGTTGCGTCGTTGGACAAGCTGACGAAATGGAGTATGCCGTTGCTGCGGCCGGAAGGGCGAATGCTCGCGATCAAGGGGGAGCGTGCTCCCGAGGAAGTTCAGGAACACCGGCGTGTGATGGTGGCGTTGGGCGCCGTGGATGTCAGGGTGGTCACGTGTGGCGCGAACTATTTATGTCCACCCGCAACCGTCGTGTTGGCGCGACGCGGAGGGCATATTCGGCAGCAGCCGTCCCGGCGTCAACCCCGGAAACAGAACAGGGGAACGTCATGAACTCGCCCGCGTACGGCGGCGGAATCCAACCGCCCGCGCCGCCCACGTCCGGCGCCGCAGCCGGGCCGGTGCCCAGCCCGGCGGCAGATGTTTCACGTGAAACATCGAACGAACTCGACACACCAATCGGCGCGGCGGCCGAGCGTGCCATGCGGGTTCTGCACACCACCCATGAGCCACTGCCACGCCCGCCGCATCGGCGCCTGTTCACCATCGCCAATCAGAAGGGCGGGGTGGGCAAGACGACCACGGCCGTCAACCTAGCCGCCGCACTCGCTGTGCAAGGACTCAAGACGCTCGTCATCGATCTCGACCCGCAGGGCAACGCGAGCACGGCGCTCGGCATCGCCGACCGGGCGTCCGGGACGCCGTCCTCGTACGAGGTGCTCATCGGCGAGGTGTCGTTGCGGACCGCCCTACGACGCAGCCCGCACAGCGAGCGACTGTTCTGCGTACCGGCCACGATCGATCTCGCCGGCGCCGAGATCGAATTGGTCAGCATGGTGGCGCGCGAGAATCGGTTGCGCACCGCGCTCGCCGAGCTCGATGATTTCGACTTCGACTACGTCTTCATCGACTGCCCGCCGTCGCTCGGGCTGCTGACCATTAACGCGCTCGTGGCCGCACCGGAAGTGATGATTCCGATCCAGTGCGAGTACTACGCGCTCGAGGGTGTGTCGCAACTGATGCGCAACATCGAGATGGTGAAGGCACATCTGAACCCTCAGCTGGACGTGACCACCGTGATTCTCACCATGTACGACGGCCGGACCAAGCTCGCCGACCAGGTGGCCGAGGAGGTGCGCCGGTACTTCGGCAGCAAGGTATTGCGCACCGTGATCCCGCGCAGCGTCAAGGTTTCCGAGGCACCCGGCTACAGCATGACGATCATCGAGTACGATCCCGGTTCGCGCGGAGCAATGAGCTACCTCGACGCAAGCAGGGAACTTGCCGAGCGCGATCAGCCAGCATCAGCGAAGGGACGACCATGACGCACCCGTCACGCAAGAAGGGCGGGCTCGGCCGGGGCCTGGCTTCGCTGATTCCCACCGGTCCCGTGGACGGTGGCGCGGGGCCGTCACCGTTCGGTCCACGTCTGGGATCCGCGGCCGCGGACGTGGTGATCGGCGGTCCGTCGTCGGACGCCGTATCGATGGGTGCGGTGTACCGGGAGATTCCGCCCGACGCCATCGAGGCCAATCCACGCCAACCGCGACAAGTGTTCGACGAAGAGGCCCTGTCCGAATTGGTGCACTCGATCCGCGAGTTCGGCCTCCTGCAGCCGATCGTGGTGCGGGCGGTCGAGGGTGCTCAAAGCGGAGCGCGCTACCAGATTGTGATGGGGGAGCGGCGCTGGCGCGCTGCCCAAGAGGCGGGCCTTGCCACCATCCCCGCCATCGTCCGCGAGACCGGTGACGACAACTTACTGCGCGATGCCCTCCTGGAGAACATCCACCGGGTTCAGCTCAACCCGTTGGAAGAAGCAGCGGCGTACCAACAGCTGCTCGACGAATTCGGCGTCACCCACGATGAACTGGCCGCCCGGATCGGCCGCTCCCGGCCCTTGATCACCAACATGATCCGGTTGCTCAAACTACCGATCCCGGTCCAGCGCCGGGTTGCCGCGGGCGTGTTGTCCGCCGGCCACGCCCGCGCGCTGCTGTCGCTGGAAGCCGGCCCCGACGCGCAGGAGGAACTGGCGAGCCGGATCGTCGCCGAAGGCCTGTCG
Source organism: uncultured Actinomycetota bacterium (assembly GCA_963735655.1). Lineage (GTDB taxonomy): Bacteria > Actinomycetota > Actinomycetes > Mycobacteriales > Mycobacteriaceae > Mycobacterium. Next base: position 27,121 of record CAVTLW010000014.1, on the reverse strand, counting down.
GTGCGTGCCACCGAGGAGGCCGTCACCGTCGCCAATCACGAGGCGAGTCGCGGGGATGGGATCACCCCGACCCCGCCGCGGCGCAAGCCGATCCACATGCCGGGCCTTCAAGATGTTGCTGAGCGACTGTCGAACGCCTTCGACACGCGGGTGACGGTCAGCCTTGGCAAACGCAAAGGCAGGATTGTGGTGGAGTTCGGTTCGGTGGACGACCTACAGCGCATCATCGGGCTAATGAGCCATGACAAGCCCTGAGAAGGCGTGACCAGGGACATTCTGTAATTTCGTCACTGTGACACCGAGACCTTTTCGGTGCCCAATACGAGCCGCCCAGATGCGGCATAGCGATGGAGAACCGGTGTGCCTCAACCCATTTCGAGTTACACCGACACGTGCACCGCGGCTCGGAGCAACCGGCGGCGCAACCGTCGGTCCGGTGGGTCAACGGGCATCGCGAATATTGGGCCGATCGCGACGAACTCTCCTATTCTGGAGGGGTTGCCGATACATACCGGCAGGGAGGGCTGGGCAGTTGGCATCGCGTCGCGACAATGTGAGCTGGGGGGCCGTTCGCAGAGGCGCAGAGCAATTGGCTGCAGTACCGCACGGAGGCTAGGAGACTAGTGTCTGCTCGAATCACACCGCTGCGTCTCGAGGCCTTCGAGCAGCTTCCCAAGCATGCGCGGCGTTGCGTCTTCTGGGAGGTCGACCCCGCGACGCTCGGCAGCGAGGATCACCTCGCCGACCCCGAATTCGAAAAAGAAGCGTGGCTGTCGATGGTGATGCTGGAGTGGGGCTCCTGCGGTCAGGTCGCCACCGTCGTCCCAGACGAACGCAGTCATGCCGAACCGCCGTGCCTGGGCTACATCCTCTACGCGCCGCCACGGGCGGTGCCCCGCGCGCATCGGTTCCCGACCGGCCCGGTGTCGGCGGATGCAGTGCTGCTGACGTCGATGGGCATCGAACCCGGCCCAGGCGCCGAGGATCTGCCCCATGGGCTCATCGCTCGGGTGATCGACGAGTTGGTGCGACGCGGGGTCCGGGCGCTGGAAGCATTCGGGCGCACGCCGGCGGCTACCGAGCTGGATCCGCATCGGTGGCGCCCGATGTCCGGCCGGTGTTGGAGGCTCTCGGCGACTGCTCGGTCGACCATTGCATCATCGACGCGGACTTCTTGAAGGACGCGGGATTCGTGGTGGTGGCGCCCCATCCCTATTTCCCGCGGCTCCGACTCGAACTGGACAAAGGCTTGGGCTGGAAAGCCGAAGTCGAAGCCGCCCTGGAGCGCCTGCTGGAGAATGCCCAGCTGCAACAGCCGGTGGGTGCGGGTTCTACACCCGGGAATGCTTTGCAGACCCGATGATTCGGGGTCTGGCGTAACAGAGTTACGAGCCGCCGATTCTGCCGGTGCGCTCAACGGACAATTCGTGGGCGAGTAACTCGGCGAAGGTGAAAGTGCCAGTGGGCCTATCGTTTTTGCCGAGTAGGTAGAGGCGCTTGACCGCGGCGAGAATACCTTCGGCGATCGCGTCGCGGGTCTGCGTCGAGACGAGCATCCCGCGATCGCGCGGGTTGGTGATGTAGCCGACGTCGACCTGAACGGTGGGCATCCGCGTCAGCCGCAGCAGATCCCATGTCCTGCCGTGCACACGGCAGTCTCGTAAACCGGTGCGCGCCACAACTTCTCGTTGGATGAAGTCAGCGAGATTGCGGCCGATGGTGGAGACCGAGCCGTGCGAGTTGCCGAAATGGAAGGACGCCACGCCATTGGCCGAAGGGCTGGTCTGAGTTTCGCAGCGCAGGCTGATCATGAGGTCTGCGCCGTACGGCGTTGGCGGTGGCGGCGCGCTCGGCATCCGACGGACTACGGTTGGTCGGGCGCGACAGGAAGGTTTCCATGCCGATCGCGATCATTCGTCCCTCAAGTCGACTCGCCAAGTCCCACAACACATCTGCTTCGCTGACGGGTCCGGCCGGGCCTTGGGTGATCAGACCGTGGTCGGTGCCACCGCGGCCGGGATCGATGATGATTCGCTTGCCCGACAGTCTTCGGTCCGGACCTGCGGACCAGCTCTTCTTCGCGAATCGCGTGCGGCGAACCACCGCTGACACGCGAACTCAGAAAGTACAAGGAGCGCAACGTTTCTGGGCCACAGATGCCGTCGGCGGACATCCCATACTCACGCTGGTACGACATCAACGCGTTGTGGGTCTGCAACCCGAAGTGGCCATCCACCAGACCGGTGTAGAAACCCAGGTCCTGCAGTCGTGCCTGCAATGTGGCGACATCGTCACCGTAGAGCGGGGCGCCGAACTGGTGATACAGCGTGCGCTCGCCGAGCCGGTAGGAGGCTTCCTTCAACGCGCGGTAGGTGGCTTCTCCGACAACGCCATCCACAAGTAGCCCGCGATGCTGCTGGAAAGCCCGCACTGCCTGGTCGAGTCCGTCGTCGAACAGCTCGAGCGCTACGTGTCGGCCAGTTGTCAGGTCTTCGTCGAGATCGTCCAGCATTCCCAACGCGGCCAGCGCAGCCCGGATGTCGGTGACAGCGGCGTTACGGTCGCCGGCGCGCAACGCATCGCTGTCTTCGCGGCGCGGACTCGGCATACCAAGGGCCCTCCGGGACTCACTGACTTCGCTGACATATGCAGTACAGCTAATCGGTATTGTCGCAGATCCTCGCCGATTTCGGGAAAACCCCAGGCTGAAGGCAGGCGCGATGCACCGAACTTGACTGGGATTAGGTGAGGTTGGGCACCACGTCGGAAAGCTCGCGCAGCAACGCCGCCTTACCCTTGGCGCCGACGATCCGCTTGACCGGCTGGCCGTCCTTGAACAGGATCATCGTCGGGATCGAGACGACCTGAAAGTCGCGCGCCGTTTCGGGATTGGCGTCCACATCCAGCTTGGCGACGGTCAGCGAACCGCCCCGCTCGGCCGCGATTTCCTCGAGCACCGGCGCGACCATCTTGCACGGCCCGCACCAGGTGGCCCAAAAGTCAACCAGCACAGGCTTATTGCTGGACAAGACGTCCGAGGCGAAGGATGCGTCGGAAACCTCGACGGTGGCTCCGCCGTTCTCGCTACTGCTCATCGGTGTGCTCCAATCAACGTGTCGTTACTGTCGGCGTCTCCCGCCGCTTCGTGGTCTGCGAGCCAGCGCTCGGCGTCGATGGCCGCGGCACAGCCACTGCCGGCGGCGGTGACTGCCTGCCGATAGGTGTGATCCACCAAGTCGCCGGCGGCGAACACCCCGTCCAGCGAGGTGCTCGTGGTGTGTCCCTGCACCAGTACGTAGCCCTCCGCGTCGACGTCGATGGCATCGCGCACCAGCGCCGAACGCGGCTCGTGCCCGATCGCCACGAAGACGCCGGTCACGTCGAGCGTGGTTTCGGCACCGGTGTTGGTATCGCGCACCCGCAGCCCGGTCACCGTCGTTTCGCCCTCGACCGCAACGACCGCGTGGTTGGTGACAAAGCGGATCTTCTCGTTGTTGCGGGCACGGTCGAGCATGATCTTGGAGGCCCGGAACTCCTCGCGGCGGTGCACCAGCGTCACGCTGCGGGCGAACCGGGTCAAGAAGGTGGCCTCTTCCATCGCCGAGTCGCCGCCGCCGATGACGGCGATGTCCTGGTCCCTGAAGAAGAAGCCGTCACAGGTGGCGCACGAACTCACGCCGCGGCCCAGCAATTCCTGCTCGCCGGGCACTTGCAGATAGCGTGCGGCCGCACCCATCGCCAGGATGACGGCGCGCGCCCGGTAGGTCTCGCCGTCGGCGGTCACGACCGATTTGACCGGACCGTCCAGCGACACCGACTCGACGTCTTCCATGCGCAGGTCGGCGCCGAATCGCAGCGCCTGCTCACGCATCTCGTCCATCAATTCCGGGCCGGTGATGCCGTCGCGGAAGCCGGGGTAGTTCTCCACCTCGGTGGTGGTCATCAGCGCGCCGCCAAAAGCGGTGCCCTCGAACACCACCGGCGCCAGCTGGGCACGGGCCGCGTAGAGGGCTGCCGTGTATCCGGCCGGACCGGAACCGATAACGATTACTTCGTGGATAGTGTCATCAACAGCTGAAGCGCCGGACATACGGACCTTTCGAGTACGGAAAAGCTAAGTCTACGAACGCCAGCGTAGGCGTGGGTGTTCCCGAGGCCTTGCAGCGAACCACGTACAACACCCGCGCCGGCTCTAGGGGCGCGCGACCTGGGTGCTGGCCAGCAGTCCGGTATCGGCCGCGCTGCAGTTCAGTGCCACCGCGAACGCCGCCAGCTTGTCGGGCGCGTCTCCCGGGACCACCAGCAGCACGCCGGGGCGGGCGTTGACGTCGACCTGCTGAGCGCCCAGCACGCGCGTCGACGACGGATAACCGAGGCCGCCGAGGCAGGACGCGAGCCGCGGGGGGTCGCCGAGCGGCCCGTAGTCGGGGGTGCGGGTCAGCAAGGCTGCGATCTGCGCGTCCGACAGTGGTATCACCGGCGGCGGCGTCGAAACCGTGATGTGCGAGGCGGTGGGGTATCCGGTCGGCGTGGGTTCTGGCTCGTTGACCAGTGCCGTGGTGCCCAGTGCAATCGCGGCGACCACCGCGGCCAGTCCGGCCACGCCGGCGATCACCCGGGCGGGCCGTGCGGCTGGGCGGGCGGCGTGCGCGGCCGGGGGTGGGCCCTCAGGACCTGCCGAGCGACCTGCCGAGCGCAGCGCCGCCGAGATTCTGGCGGTGAGGTCCGGTGGCGCGTCCGGCGCGGGTGCCCCGCCGGCGGCGGCGACATCGCGGCGGACCTGGTTCAACGCGCGCAGGATGTCCTGTGCGTGTGGGTCGGTGCGGACTTGTTTGCGCACCCGGGCGGCGGCGTCGTCGTCGAGCAGGCCTGCCTGCAGGTCGGCAAGCAGCTCAACCGTCAGCGGGGGGTGCTTGTCGGCTGCACTCATCCGCCCCAGTGTCCGTCATGCACAGTGCGGCGGCGATGCACAGCCCCTCGTTTGGCGCTTAAAGCTGGCCGGCGGTCCGGTCACCGGTCGCGCTGGCGCTGCTGTCGAGGTGGCCCAGCAACTGCGCGAGGCGGGCCCGGGCGCGGGCGCATCGGCTTTTGACCGTGCCCTCGGGGATCCCCAACAGCCGCGCGGTGTCGGCGATCGAATAGCCCTGCATGTCGACGGCCACCACCGCGGCTCGTTGCTCGACGGGCAGCCGCATCAATGCCCGCTGCACCACCACCGCCGTTTCGACCTGGGCGGTCCGATCGGGCACCGGGTGGACGTCCTCCAGCGGGGTCGTCGGGTGGGCCTTGACGCGCCGCAGCCGGTCCAGGCAGGCGTTGACCACGATCCGGTGCAGCCAGCTGCTGACCGCGGCGTCGTGCCGGAACGTACCGGCACTGCGGTGGGCCGAGAGCATCGCGTCCTGCAGCGCGTCGGCGGCATCTTCGGGACTGCGGCTGGTGAGCCGCGCGAGCCGGTGCAGCTGGCGGTGATGACGGAGGAACAACTCTTCGAAGGCGTAGCGCTCGCCGGCGACGTGCGCGGCCAGCAGCTCGGCGTCGCTGCGTCCGATACCCCCGAAAGGCATTGCCGGACAGTAACTAATGGGCGGCTGCCCGGCACTTCACCCCGATGACGGGTTAGGACGCTGCCTGAATCGTGATCTCGGAGATGTCGGCGCGGCTCTTGCCGTCGGTGGTGCCGAGCGTGGAGATCCATACCAGCAGATTCGACGTCGCCGAAGCACCCTTGACCGCGATCGTGTTATGCCCCGGTTTGAGGGCCGTGGCCGGCGTCAGCACGGTGGTGTCGTCGAGCTTGGCGGGGCTGGGCGTGGGCGACGAGCGAATCTCCACCTTGGTGCCGGTGCTGGAAACGTCAAGGGTGACGGTCCCGACCGTGGTGGGTTTGGGTAGCTGCAGCATCAGGCCGACACCGTTCTTGAAGCTGGGGAACGGCACCGCGTCGCTGTAGGTGTCGGTCTGCCAGGCCGTGCCGGGGCTGCCGTCGATGGCCAACCCGGCCTGGCCGGGATTATCGGCTTCGCCGTCGGGGGAGAAGACGGTGGCCTTCGTGGGTTTGACGATGCTGCCCGCCGGCGCGGGGCTGGCCCCTGCCGACGCCGACGACGAACTCGGCCCGTTGAGACCGAGCTGGTCTTTGTTGAGCCCGCTGCCGAGGTCGAACATCCGGTTGAGCACCGACGCCAGGACCAGCAGCGCCACCAGGATGACGGCGGCGGCCGCGGAGAGGCCGATGATCAGGTTGCGGCGACGGTGCCCGAACGGCCCGGAGCCGGGGCGGGCTGCCTCGCGGCGGGTGGCCGCAGGCGGCGGTTCGTCGATCGGACCGAGTATCTCGGTGCGGTCGGCTACCGCGGTCGCCTGCTGCAAGAGATTCAAAAGCGTTGAAGCGCTGCGTATTCCGCCATCTTCTTGAACAGACCGGACGGCGACCGCGGAAATCTGGAAAGGGATGTCGCGGTCGATGACGGTGGGTTCGACCGGATTGCCCGCCGCATCGCGCTCGGCCGGAGCCAGCCCGCTGCGCACCCCGGCCTCGGTCAGCGGCCACCGGTTGACCAGCAGGGCATACAACGCCGCACCGATTCCGCGGATGTCGTCTTGCGGGTTGGCGTCGGGCATGGTCGCCGGATAGGCCAGCACCACGTCGCCTTCGATGCTGACGCGCACCCGGCTGGGGTGGTCGATGGACAGCGCGACACCCGCCCGATGGGCCGCGTCGGCGGCCGCGGCCAGCGACTGCATGGCGCGGATGGCGCCGACCGGCGACGGCGAGGTTTCGGCGACCTCCCGCAGCGAGCCACCGCGGATCCACTCCGCGACCACCAGGCCGCCGGCACCGGTATGGACGACGTCGAGCACCCGGGCCACGCCCGGTTTGTCGATCCGGCTCAGCCGCAGCGTGCGGGCCAGGATCTCCTGCAGGACCTCGTCGGGCAGCGCCCCTTCGGGGTCGACGAATGTCAGCGCCACCTGCCGGTCCAGTGCGGTGTCCAGCGCCTGCCAGAACTGCAAGGGCGCCGCGCCGCCGTGGAACACCAACAGCCGATAGCGGCCACCGGCGATCCGGGCGCCGGGAACCAACTGGACGTCGTCCTGGGGCACCGCCGGCTCCGGACCCCGCTCGCGCGGCGCGTCGAAGGGGAGCGGCGAGCGGGTGGGATCGTCGGCGGCCAGATCGCCGTTGAGCTGATCGGACTGGCGCGCCGCCGCGGGGCCTGGGTCACGGCCCGGCGGAATGTCGGGCTGGAAATCGTCAGCAACCGGCCGCGGGAATTCCGACGCGGAACCGTACGAGGCGCTTTCCAATGGGCGGTCGGTCACCTCCGGTCCTTTCACTATTCCGGCCCTGGCTGGTTGCTCCGGAGGCCTGCGCCGGATCGGATCCTGGACCGCATTTCCCCCCGGCGGGGACGAATTTCTCTGCTCAGGGTACGTGACCGGTGCAGGCCGAGACGACAGCCCGGGCTTTCGCCGCCCGAATCGGCCCCGGACGGCACCCAGCGCCGCCTGCGCCTCGGGGACCCGCGCCCGCAGCATGACCGTGGCCAGGATCGGCAGCATGATCAGCCCCACGACCAGCAACCGCAGCAGCGAACCGGGGCCGCCGTGGGCGGTCAACCTGTCCAGCCCCAGCAGTCGATCTGCGACGTGCGCGACCAGGCCGGCCAGCAATGACGCGGCGACCGTGACCAGGATGGTCCGGACCTCGACGACACCGATCAGCTGCCCACCGCGGGGTCGCAGGGCGCGCCGCAGTAGGTAGTAGCCGACGATCGCGCCGGCCAGGAAACCCAGCCCGTTGGCCAGCCCCAGGTAGGCGGCAACCAGGTTGGGGTCGTGGGTGACGCGCGGTGCCAGCAGCGAGAAGCCGATCTTGGCGGCGGTGATGACGATGATGATCGCGATCGGTGTCCACGGGTGCTCGCGCGCGTAGAAGACCCGCAGCTGTAGGAGCACCAGACCATAGGGGATCAACGTGAACGCCGACAGTGCGATCGCCGCACCGAGATAGCCGGCGTCGACCTGGCCGAAGTGGCCGTAGGCGAACAGCGCGCTGCCGAGCGCCGACCCGCCGACGGTCATGAACGCCGCCGTCGGGATCAGCGTGATCATGGTCAGCCGGGTCGCCAGCGACAGGTCGGCGAGCACGGCCGGGATGTCGTCGGCGGCGGCATTGCGGCTCAGCCGCGGCATCACCACCGTCAGCACGGTCACGCCGATCATGCCGAACGGCAGCATCAGCACCAGCCAGGTGTAGTAGTAGATCGCCGGGCCGGACGCCGCGGCCGCGCTGGCGATCTGGTTGCCGACCACCAGGCCCAGCTGACTGATCAGCACGTAGAGCACCATGGCCGCGGCCATCGCGCCAAAGCGCTTGAGCCGCTGGTCGATTCCCCACAGCGGACGCAGGCTGACGTGCTCGCGGCGGAGCGCGACCAGCAGCACCGCGACCTGCGCGAAAACCCCCAAGTTGGTGCCGATCCCGAGCACCAGCAGCTTGGCGTTGCCCATCTCGACGGGATCGATCGACAGCTCGCCGGGGACCGCCAGATACGTCACCAGGGTCGCGATCGCGACGATGTTGTTGACCACCGGCGCCCACGCCGGTGGACCGAACACGTTGCGGGTGTTCAGGATCGCCATGAACACCGAGGACAAACCGTAGAAGAGCACCTGCGGTAGCAGCAGGTAGGCGAACGCTGTGGTCAGCGGTTCGTTGACTTGCGGGTTGCGGCCCAGCATCAGGCGCACCAGCAGCGGCGCGGCCAGCACCGACAGCAATGTGGCCAGCAGCAGCAGGGTGGTGGCCAGCGTGACCAGGCGCCGCACGAACCCGGTGCCGCCGTCGGGGTCGTCCCGCTCGGCGCGGGTCAGCACGGGCACGAAGATCGCGGTGAACGTCGCTTCCAGTACGAGCGCGGCGATCAGGGTCGGCAGCTGATTGGCCACCGAGAACGAGCTGGCCAGCGCGGCGCCCAAAATGGCGGCCAGCAGCACGATCTTGGCGAATCCGGTGATCCGGCTGATCAGTGTCGCGAACGCCATCGCCCACGACCGCGACACCAGCGCGGCGTCGGACAGTTCAGGTCGCTTTGGTTGGCCGCCCGGCAGCGGGTGTCGCGCCGGCGCCGGGGCAGCGGGGGGCCGCCGGCCCAGCTGGGGGACGGGGTCGCGGGGCTCGGGTTGCGGCCGTGCCGGAGGCGGTGGGTGTTGCTGGCGTTGCCGTTGCGGCTGCGCCGGAATCCGCCGGGGGGCGGGTTTCATACCCGGTGTTCTTGATCGACCCGACCGTCGATATCGCGGGGGCGTTCGGTGCGTCTGCCGGCGGGCGGGCCTTGGGGTCGGCGGGCGGGCGGATCGGTGCGCCGGCGGGCGGGCGGATCGGGGCGGTCCAGGTCCGCCGGATCGGGCTGACCACGGAATCGGTGCCACAGCCGACGTCCCGCCAGCAATATCAACGCCGCCGCCGCGGTCAGCGTGATCGCGAACAGCACCTTGCCGTAGGCGTTGGAATGCACCGACAGCCGCACCGGGTCGCCCAGTGGCTGCCCGTCCGGGGTCCGCAGGGCCACATCGATGGCGACCCGCTGGGTGAAGTGCACTTCGATCGGCACCCGCAGCGGCAGGTATCCGGGCGGCACCTCGACCTCGCCCATGTCGCTCACCGTCATTCCGGGCGGAGCATCGACGTGCAGCCGGACTCGGATGGGAACGGCGAGCCCGTTGTGCAGTGCCAGCGGAAGGGGGCTGTGTTCGGTGGCCAGGGTGTAGGAGCCGCCCGGGTTGACGATCGTGACCGCGGCGAAGAAGTCGTTGATGGTGTTACCCACGACCGCCAGCCGCTGCTGGGCCAGCCCGTTGCGGGTGTCGGGCGGCACCGCCTGGCTCAACGCGCGCAGCATGTCTTCGCGCAGCGGCGCGGTGTACTGCACGCCGGTCAGGCCGGTGCGGTCGTCGGTGGTCAACGCCGAAGTCAGCTTCCAGAGCCGGCCCACCTGGCTGGCGGTCTGGTTGATCACGTCGTCGTTGAACCGGCCGCGGGCCGACGCATAGGCGCCCGGTGGCTGCGGCGGGTCGGTGTGGGCAGCGGCGTCGGCGATCACCGCCGGCAACGGGCGTGGCACCGCCAGACCGGATCGGATGATGGTGGCCAGTGCGGTCAGGATGCCCTGCGCGTCATCCGACGGCAGGTTCCATGTGGCGGGCGGAACCAGGATCTGGGCGCGGGGCGCGGCGTCGGGGTCCACGCCGCGCCACAGCATGGCGCCCAGGGCGTCTTGGCGGCGCGCGGTAGTCGAATCGTGCGTGATTCGCACTGACAACGACGAGTCCAAATAGGTGGGGACGATCGGGCTGGACCCGGCCGCCGCCAACGCGGCACCGACGGACGGGTCGAACGGGGCGGACACCACCTGTGGGGACAGTCGCCGTGGCGCGGTATCGGCGCTGGGCGAACCACCCGGAGCGTCCTGGGCGGAGAAATCGGCGGCGGAGATCGCCACCGTGCCGTTGTCGGTGTTGAGCAGGTCGACGCCGCGGTTGGTCAACGGTCCATCGGGCAGCAGAGTCGCGCCGCGGGTCGACGGCACATCCAAGATGCGGTCGACGATGTCGGCGGCGCTGGCGGTGGCGATCGCGCTCAGGCCGGGATCGTTGACCCGCTGCAGGGCATCCAAGTCGGCCTGCGCGTAAGGCAGTGGCGCCACGCAGATCCGGTGGGCGAGTGCGCGCAGCCGGTTGAGCCAGACCGTCGCGGCGGCTTGCCCGGTCCCCGGGTGGGTCGGGGTGCCCGGTTGCAAAGCGGCGCCGTCGGCGCCGTCGGAGACGACGTATCCGGCGGTCATCGCGTTGACGGTGACGATCAGATCCGGGTCGACGGCCAGGCACATGGCTCGGCCGACCGCGCCGTCGGGGTCGACATCATGGCTGGTGGCGAGATCGGCCGCGGACAGCAGGACGTCCAGTCGGCCGCCGGTGGCCAGCGAGGTCGCCAAGTCGTCGTCGACCAACCGGACCGGGATGGTGCCGCCTGGCACACCGGGGGCCAACCGGGGCCGGTCGGCCAATGGCCACAGCATGGTGACCCATACCGGCTTCGACGTGTCGGGCGCGACGGCCTGGTCGAGGTTGGCGGGGCGGTCGGGCGGCACCCCAGCCACCGGCAACAGGAACCGGGCGTTGTCGAGCCGGGCGGGTGCTCCGTAGTCCGGGGTGCCGTTGACGTTGACCAGGAGTGGATAGATGCCGGGCTGGTTGATGGCCAGCGAGGGCTTGGTCAGGGAGCGCAGCGGGGCCGAGAGGGTGAACCCGGCATGTTGGCCGCGCTGCAGCTCGGGGGCCACGGTGAGGAAGTCGGCGGCCGGCTCGTATTGGTCGGTGTCGCCGTCGAGGGAGGTGCGCAACGCGGAGCTCGAGGCGACGGCCGCCGCGTGCTCGAGCCTGACCATCACGTCGTGCACCGGACGGTCACCGATGTTGGTGACCACGCCGCTGACGGTGACGACGGGGTCGCTCGTGGTGGTGACGACGTCGGGTGTCACCTGATCGATGCGGACCTGGACGAACGGCGTCGCGCTGGGCTCGCCGGCCGCGGCGCGTGGGACGGAGGCGGGAAGGGTGAGCAGGCCCCCGAAACCGGCCACGATGCCGGCCACCGCGGCGAGGCGCAACAGGCCGGCCCACTGGAGTCGCGGCGCGGTCACGTGCCGGGCCCGTGACCGTTCTTCCGGTCCGCGGGGGGCTCCTGGACATCGGAGCCATGACGGGCGCGCGAATGCGTCTGCGGCCGTCGCCGGGGGGACGTGGGCGGCAACGGCGGAAGTGCGGCCGGGCCGTCGCTCTGAAGCTTGTCGATGAGTTCGTCGGCCACTTCGGCCAGGCGGCGTTCGTCGGCGTAGGCAAGCCGCGACGGTAGTTCCCGGATCGGCACCCAGGCCACTTCGGCGACCTCGACATCCTCGTCGCAGAGCTCGCCGCCCAGAAACCGCATCAAATAGTGGTGGACGGTCTTGTGCACTCGCCGTCCGTCGGTCACGAACCAATAGTCGATGCGGCCCAGCGCGGCCAGCACGCTGCCGCGAATTCCGGTCTCCTCGGCGACTTCACGGATGGCGGTCTGCTCGGCGGTCTCGCCCTGCTCGATGTGTCCCTTGGGCAGCGACCACAGCATGCGGCCGCGCCGGTCGACGCGCCCGATCAGGGCCGCTACCTGCGATTCTCGTGGTCCGTCGATGCCGTCGATGACCAGCCCGCCGGCGGATGTCTCGTGCACGGTGCGCAGCCGTTCCTGGGCGCGACGAGGTGCGCGAGAACGGCGCGGTTTCGCCGCGGCCGAGGGGGTGGCAGGGGGGCTGGCCGGTTGGCCATCCGTCGGATGTTCGGCTGAACCCGCAGCGCCACGCCCGCGGCGCCGGCCCCGGCGTCGACGTGGTTTAGCTTGTTCGCCGTCCGACACTCAAGCGATATTAGCTGGCACGCGTGGTTGTACCGGACTCACTCGCCGTTAGTTCGGCTACCGAAGACGCAGCAGTCTCGACTGTCGCACCCGCCCCAGACCGGCCCGCATGCCCCGCCGAGCGGGCCCGACTACCCTGATCGAACGTGCCCGACGCCGTCGAAGATGCCGAACTGCTGACCGCAGCCGCGGTCGCGTTGAATCGGCATGCCCCCGTGCTCAGTGAGCTCGGCACGGCATTCGCCGCCGCGGGCCACGAGATATACCTGGTCGGCGGTTCGGTCCGGGATGCGCTGCTGGGCCGGTCGAGCCCCGATCTGGACTTCACCACCGACGCCCGCCCCGAGCAGGTGCAGAAGATCGTGCGGCCGCTCGCCGATGCGACTTGGGACACCGGAATCGAGTTCGGCACCGTTGGAGTCGGCAAGGTCGTCGGCAAGGACGACCACCGCCTGGAGATCACCACGTTTCGCGCCGACACTTATGACCAGGTGTCGCGCAATCCGGAAGTCCGGTTCGGCGACCGCCTCGAAGACGACCTGGTCCGCCGGGATTTCACGGCCAACGCGATGGCGGTGCGCGTCACGCCGAGCGGGCCGGGCGAGTTCCTCGATCCGCTGGGCGGTCTCGCGGCGCTGCGGGCGCGAGTGCTGGACACTCCGTCGGCGCCGGAGGTGTCGTTCGGCGACGACCCGTTGCGGATGCTGCGCGCCGCGCGGTTCGTCTCGCAACTGGGCTTCACGGTCGCGCCGCGGGTGTACCAGGCGATCGAAGACATGGCCGGTGAGCTGGCCCGGATCAGCGTCGAACGGGTGGCCGTCGAGCTGGACAAGATGCTGCTGGGCAACGACCCGGTGGCAGGCATCGACCTGCTGGTGGAAACCGGCATGGGTGAGGTGGTGCTGCCCGAGGTCGGCGGCATGCGGATGGCCATCGACGAACACCACCAGCACAAGGACGTCTACCAGCATTCACTGACGGTGCTGCGGCAGGCGATCGCGCTGGAGGATGACGGCCCGGATCTGGTGCTGCGCTGGGCGGCGCTGCTGCATGACATCGGCAAGCCCGACACTCGCCGCCATGAACCCAACGGCGGCGTGAGTTTCCACCATCACGAGGTGGTGGGCGCCAAGATGGTCCGCAAGCGAATGCGGGCGCTGAGGTACTCCAAGCAGATGATCGACGATGTGTCGCAGCTGGTGTACCTGCACCTGCGGTTCCACGGCTACGGCGACGGGAAGTGGACCGATTCGGCGGTGCGGCGCTACGTCGCCGACGCGGGGCCGCTGCTGCCGCGGCTGCACAAGCTGGTGCGCGCCGACTGCACGACCCGCAACCAGCGCCGGGCCGCCCGGCTGCGGGCCAGCTATGACCGGCTGGAGGACCGGATCGCCGAACTGGCCGCCCAGGAAGACCTGGCGCGGGTACGACCCGACTTGGACGGCAACGCCATCATGCAGTTGCTCGACATTCCGCCCGGCCCGTTGGTCGGTGAGGCGTGGAACTATCTGAAAGAGCTGCGGCTGGACCGCGGACCACTGACCCACGAAGAGGCCACCGCCGAGCTGCTGGCGTGGTGGCAATCGCGGGGGAACCCCTAGCGATGGTCCAGCGTCGGAAATCCCATGGAGTACTGCATAAGCGGTGACGACGGGACGGCGGCGATCTGGAATCACCCACCTGACCTCGATCTAGACGGTGACGGCCGGTTCGATGCGATCGGCCTGGATTTGGACGGCGACGGCATGCGCGATGATGCGCTGGCCGATCTCGACGGCGACGGGATCGCTGACCACGGCCTGGTCGACCTCGACAACGACGGCACCCCGGAGAGCTACTTCACCGATGACGGATCGGGGACGTGGGCGGTGGCCGTCGACCGGGGTGGGCAACTGCGCTGGTACGGCCTCGACGGCGCGGAGCACACCGGCGGCCCGCTGGTCGACTTCGACGGTCTCGGACGCCTCGATGACCGGCTGGTCGATGCCGACGGGGACGGGCTGGCCGACCGGGTGCTGTGCGCCGGCGAGAACGGAATGACGGGCTACGTCGACACCGACGGCGACGGGCACTGGAATGTCCGGCTCACCGACACCGACGGCGACGGCCTCGCCGACGGCGCCAGCGCCCTGTGAATCCGTCTGCTAACAGGGTGAATTGACCGGCAATTTTGCGGTTATTAGCGTGGCCAGCAGCTCATGCTGGGCATGATTGAGAGACCTGGATGGCGCGCGAAGGGGTCACGATGTTTGTCAATCCCGATCTACTGCACTCCGGGGGCACCGAGTCACACCGCGCCGGTGAGCACGCCAAAAATGGCGCCGACCAGCTTGCGCGTGGACCGGTGATGGCGGGAATGTTCGGCGAGTTCGCTGCGGCCGAGACGTTTCATGACGCGCTGCATTCGGCACATGCGCAGCACGTGAAGAACTTGCAGGCCCACCAGGAGGCGCTGGGCGCCGTGGGCAGCAAAGCGCATCTGGCCGCCACGAGGTTCAACGACATGGATGGACGCAACGCCGCGATGATGCGGTCGGTGCGATGCACCTCAGATACATAAGCATTCCGCATCTGATTGCCGAGGCCGGCGGGGATCCGTGGGCGATCAACCAGACTCTGCAGGAGGGGCGTCCGGGGCAGATTTCGGACTTGGCGGAGGCGTTTCACGCTGCGGGTCGGTGCACCACCGAGTCCAACAAGTCCTTCGAGGCGGCGCGACGGCGCTTTGAGTCCTCGTGGAATCACGAGAACGGCGAGCACCCGATCAACGACTCCGCCGAGGTGTTGCGGGTGGTTCGGTCGCTGGGGGCGCAGTCGTTGCAGCTTCCCAAGATCGGCGTGGACTTGGAGAACATCGCTGGCGGGCTGGCTGAGGCGCAGCGAACAGCGAGTGGGCAGATCGCGACCCTTGAGGGTCAGCTGCAGCGGCTGGATGAGCTGATCGGCCAGGCGGTGGATTTGGAGAACAACGGCAACCTCACCCCGCGAGAGAAGTCCACCGTTGACGCCCTGATCGATGGGTGTGAGCAAGACGCCATCAACGACACCAAAGCCACACTGGGCCAAGTGCAGTCGGTGCGGCACGGTTACTCGGATCTCCTGCAGAGATCGCTGGACACGCTGCGTACCGACGGCTACGGCCCCGTCATCTTGCCGGGGTGGACGCGCCGGAATCGCCTGCAGCACCCGACAATCCTCAGATTCCGCCACCCGACACCAACCCCGAGGACGTCAAGCGGTGGTGGAATTTGCTCAGCAACGACCAGCAAGATCGATTGATCGCCCAGCATCCGCCGGAGTTGGGAAACCTCAACGGCATTCCGGTCGATGTCCGCAGCCCGGTCAACGTGGCGGTGATGAACGACGACCTGCATCGGGTGGAGGACACCGCCACGAAGTACGGCGTGTCCGCCAACTACGTCGCCAACGATCCCGGCAAGTACGGGCTGTCGCCAAACGCGGTCATCCGCTACGGCAACGCCGTCCAAACCAAGAAAGGCCTGGAGGCATCCGCGCATGCCAAAGACCCGTGGAACCGTCATCCGGAGCGTGTTCCTGTTGCGGTATCAGCCCGACGCGTTCGGCGGCGAGGGGGCCGCGGCCATCGCGATGGGCAACCCCGACACGGCGGCCAACACCGCGGTCCTGGTGAAAGGGCTGGGCAGCGGCGTTCGCGAGGGAACGCTGTCCAACCCCGACGGTGTGCGCCTCTATGAGGAGTCCGCGCGCGCCGATCCCGGCAGGCCAACCTCGGTCGTGATGTGGATTGGCTACGACGCCCCGAATACCGTCGTCGACCCAGGTCTGTATGAGCCGAATATGGCCCGCACCGGGGGGCGGCTGCTGGCCGCTGACGTGAACGCTTTGGGGGTCACTCATCACGACGGGGTGCCATCACGCATGACGGTGGTCGGGCACTCATACGGATCGACCACGGTGTCGGATGCGGCGGCAGGGTTCGGCATGCACGCCGACGACGTGGTGCTGGTCGGCTCGCCCGGCACCGATCTGGCGCGTTCGGCGGCCGACTTCCATCTGCGTCCAGGCGGGCATCTTTATGTCGGGGCGGCATCCGGGGACGCGGTCACCTGGTCTCCCGGGCAGGTACACGGGCCGGGTCTGATCGGTCCGAGCCTGGGCGGACTCGGAAACGACCCCTCCGTAGACGGCTACGGCTCCACCCGGTTCAAAGCCGAAGTCCCCGGCTACACCGCCAACCCGATCTCCGACCATTCCCACTACTTTGACGACGGATCGGAATCGCTGTTCAGTATCTCCGACGTGGTGTCCGGCCACGGCGATGCGCTCGAACACGACGGGATGACCACACACCATCGCGGCGAACACGGCCTGGGTGGGGGATTCGATCCCGAGGCATTCCGCGAGGCGACGACAGGGCACCGCCATGCCGGACCGGCGGGCTAACTTTTGCCCATGAGCGATACGGAAAGGAAAGTGACGAGTGTGGACCATGGCTCGCAGGATCTTGGTCGCGGTGGCGGTAAGCAGCGGGTTTTTGCTGAGCGGATGTGCTGACGTCGTGCGCCACCCGATGTCTCCGCAACAGGCCCGCAGCCAAGTCGTCGATGCGGCCCGCGACATTGTCAACGCGCTGCACGCTGAGGTGACCGAGGCGCGGTTCTCCTACGAGTCCTGCAACGACCAGGGTGAGCCGCCGTTTCGCGGGGTGGTGAAGCTGTCGTTCTGGATGCCGGGTGTGGCGCACAGCGAGCCGGCCGATCCGCAGAAGGTGATCCAGGCGTTTGTCGCTGCCGGTTGGAGTACGGACTCACCGTTCACCTCTCACGCGCCGACGCTGCGGAAGAACGCGGTCAACGCGATCGTCAACGTGGTGCCGCGTCCGCCCGCGGAGGTTCAACTGAACAGTCATGTCGGGGTGAAAATCGATGGCGAGTGTCGCGACACGTTCGACCATCGGAAGGACGACTCGACGGTCGGCGGTCGATATCAGCAAAGAACTCCAACAGTCGTAGTTGGGGCGCAATGCAGTCCCAGGCACACCTCCCAGGCGTCGCGCGCGGGCGTCGGGGGGCGAATGGCCTTCTCAATATCGCCGGACTGTTTTGCCTGGCATTAGAAAAATCCCCGAGGCGTCCGGCGTCGGTCGCTCATGCCGGAGAAGCGCAGGGCGGAGCTTGTCACGAAGTTGTCACAACAACTACTGCTCGATTTCGGGGAAATCGACCAGCCCGGCCAAATCACCAAGCCAAAGACCAAAAACAGAAAGCGCGCCCCTGCCGAAGCGGGCTCACCGGCAGCTCCAAACCCACCGAGTCAGTGGTCAGGACCGGGTTTCTGAATTGTGTATCTCCTGCGGGTCCTCCAGCTATCGACCCGCGTAGCACATTCAACGGATATGCCAGCGCGCTACGCTTGCTACATGAGTCAATCAGGTTTTGACATCGCGAGGCGTCGAGACCACCTAGAGATTCGCGGGCTAACCCGGTCTGAGCTCGATGAGACGCTGGAGCAGCTTCGGCTGATCCGCAGCTTGCAGGCTGAGAAGGTCGTGAGTAGCGATGAACTAACTGCGACACTCTGGGAGCTGGTCGGACTTCTTCGCACGCTGCAAGCTGAGCACACTGCGGCTATTCGAGGTGACTTGCTGCAAGTCCTCATGAGCCGGGAAGTAAGCCTCACCCCGCCAGCGACGTTGATCCAGGCGCAGCGATTGGCAGCCCACCGAGACGCGCTGCTCGCGACGCCCGTTCTCACGCACGAAACGCTGACCGAGCTGCGCGGGAACGCGAGCGAGTCCAGCACGAGAACGTGGCTCGCTCGACGAAGGGAGGAGCACGCTCTGTTCACTATCAACTACAAGGGCAAGACGGTGATCCCGGCGTTCCAATTCGATGAGCGCGGAGAGCCGCGGGCCGAGTTGCAGCCCATGTTGTCGGTGCTGCAAGAGGGTGGGCTGGAGAGCTGGTCCCTGTGGACGTGGCTAACTAGGCCCACCAGCTTCCTCTCCGGTGGTGTTCCGGAGGAAGTGGCCCGGACCAATCCGAGACGGGCGTTGCGCGCCGCCAAACGCTTCGCTGCCGCGCCGGCTGCCTAGGGCCGCCTTGGATGACGGCCTCCTACCCGCCGGAAGACGTCGTCTGTCCAGACCCGGACAATTGCGTGGTGGCCGCGACAGTTCCACGGTTGCAGGCAGTCACCTTGGCAAGCGGGACACCCCTATTCCGTGTTTATGACGGGATATATGGCTACGACCAGCACAACCCGGGACTTGGTGACACGCGGTTCTCGCCGATAGACGACCCCAACACCGGCAGGCGGTTACCGAACATGTACTTGGGCGAGACGCCCACCACGGTGTTGCTTGAAACCATCTTCCATGACGTCCACCACACCGGAAGCAACGTGGTCTATGAACACCACTTGGTGGAAAGACTCTTGGCACACATCTTGGTTCCGGTTGACGCGACACTCGGAGATCTTCGTGATTCAGCGCTGGACGACCTCGGCCTGAAGCGCAATCAGGTGGTGTCGAGCCCTGCGGAGCACTATCCCTGCACGCGCAGGCTGGCCATCGCTGCGCTAGCGCAACCGCGCACTCCGCCGCTGCAGGGGCTGATCTGGCATTCCCGGCAAGCCGAACTCGCCAGTGCACCGCCACAGGAAGTCGTGGTGCTGTTCGGCTGGCGGTACCAAACGAACCCGGGCAGCTGGAAGCGAGTCCCGCCTGGTTTACAGAATCTCTACGAGGGACCGGGCCGCCTGCTGGTGGACAGGGTTGCCTCGGATCTCGGCGCGGTGATCGAGACCGGAGCGCCATAGCCGTGGTCCGATTGCCAAATGCTTCGCAGACCTCGCGCCCGGTTACGACATCGGCCGCGGGCCTGCGGTGGCAATGCTCACTGAAATTGATTGGTTGCCGTTGAGCTGAAAGCATTCCCGCGGGCGGACGGATGAGCGGCGCTTGGTGATTTGTTCTTCGGGCCGACTTCAAGTGGGCGATTGACAGCGCATTGGTCCGGGCGCAAGGTCTAGCGGTTTCGAGTGACGTTGCTGCAGATCGGGATAGCCTGGCTATTGTGACGACTCCCCAACCGCCTACCGCGTCGCAGCCGCCACTGTTCACACAGCCCCCGCGGCCAGCGTCAAATGGCCGCACTGTCATCGTTCAAGCGGTGATCGGCCTGATTGCCGTCGCCGCTCTTGTCGTCGGCATAATCGCGCTTGTTCGGTCGGGTTCGAATGGCGGCCCTGACGCCTCGTCCAACCGGACCTGCTTCGCCGACATTCTCAGCAGCGGATGCGGCGAACGCCAAGAAGGAACTCTGCTCGACCTACGAGCTCGCTGCGCGCGCAGTGAAGAGTGGATACGCACTCGTCGGATCCAGCTCTCGCACGCATATCGCTGACTAACGGAGCGGGCATGCTCGACTCCGCAGCGGCTAATCCGGCGCTGAATGCTAGTGATCGTGATGCTGCACGTGCACTCGCATCGGCCTACCGCACTTCGATGCTGTCAGCAGCGGCACTCGACGATCCTGCCTCGCCGCTTTATCAGACGAACGATCGACGACATAAACCGAGCGGATGCGGCCATGGCGGCGATCTGTCGATAGTTGGCCCGACGTGACTGTTTCGGACGAAGTGAGTTGCCGGTTTCGGGACTGTTGGGCGACGATTTCGTAGAGACGCGGCGGCCCGGTTCTGGGGAAGGGTACTAATGCCGGGAGACTTGCCAGGGGGCAAAGTACACGGTGCCCCTCATCGGCGCATGGTGGCCGCAGGCCCCTTCGGCTCTGAGGACCGGTGCTAGCCATTGGAGAGCGCAGCAGCGAGAACAGGAACAATACGCGCAGGATTTGCATCGGCAGTGGACGCAGCTGGCGGCGCGGAATCAAGGACACACTGCCGACGACCTCATCTCGCGCTTGCGGGAAGGCGAAAAACATCACCTCGATCTAGCTGAGAAGTACAAGGTCAAAGCCGATGCCTTCGACAGGGGCGCCGACGCCATCGACAGCCTGCGCGAGGGTTTGAGAGGGATAGCTGACGAGTACAACCAGAAGATCGCGAGCGTCGAGAATTCAAAAGAATCCGCCATCGCGAAGCCGGCGGAAATAGAGAGACTTATCGCGGAAGCCAATGGATTTGCCGCATACAAGTCGGAGGCCGCGGTCGCGGCGATCATGGACGCGATTCAGAAAATCCTCACCGCGGAGGGGATTGCAATATCGCCGCAGGAATTCCTTAAGAACCAGGGGCTGCGTACCAACGGTTCACCGAAGCCCGCCACACCGGATGGCGACGCGTGCAGGTGCTGGCGGCTGTCGGACGGCCGAGTGCACGGGGCAAGTTCTCGGCCACGCAGGTAAGGGTGGCCCGGCACGGTACCGGCGGCGATGGCCAGGCGGCCCGGGTGGCGGCGGCTCCAGCGGAAGGCAGCCCCGGCGGGTCCTGGCAGTGTCAGCGGCGGAGCCATTCCTACCGGCACTCCAATCGGTCCGCCCGCTGGCGGCCTCGGTGGACACGTGCCAGGCGCTCCCGGGGTAAACGCCCCGGGGCTGCCGGGCGGCGGCCTGCCGGCGGCCGCTGGCCTCAATGCACCGTCACCCAGCTCGCTAGGCAGTTCCTTCGCGCAGGGAATGATGACGGGTCAGCCTGCCGGGGCCGGTGCGCAATCGTTGTCCCAGGGCGCGATGAACGCGATGGGTCCGTCGGCGGCTCCGCCGGCGCAGTCGCCGGTCATGCCCGCGGTCGCGGCGCCCATCGCCGGCGGAGCCCTTGGGGCAGTGCACGATTCGGCCGAAGCGTCCGCGAGTTCGTCTGCCAGCCCGGTAGCGGCGACGGGTGGCAGCGGCGGCGTGCCGGTAGCCCCGGCAGTAATGACCGGCGGCTCATTTTCGGCGCCTGCCGCGCCGGTAGCGGGCGGCCCAGCGATCCCGGCCGGACCGTTACCGGCCTATGGCTCTGACCTGCGCCCACCCGTCGTGGCACCCCCGGCCATCTCGTCTGCACCGACCTCGCCGGTCTCCGGCGCGCCCGTTGCGCCCTCGGCACCGTCGTCGCCGTCAGCGGGCGGCCCGCTGGTTTCCTCTCCAGCGGAGCGGGCCCCGTCCGCTGGCCAGGCAGGCGCAGGTGGTTCGGCACTGGCCGGCGGATCGGCGGTATCTGCAACAACCGGCGCGACGGTCGGCGCCGTTTCCAGTCGGGCCGCCGAGCAGCAGCGGCTACAGCGGCTGGTGGATGCGGTGGCCCGGCAGGAGCCACGCCTCTCGTGGGCGGCGGGGCTGCGTGACGACGGCACCACGAGCCTGCTGGTCACCGACCTCGCCGGCGGGTGGATTCCGCCCCATGTGCGATTGCCCGCCAACGTGACGCTGCTCGAACCATCCACACGACGCCGAGATGCGAGCGCGGTCGACCTGCTGGGCGCTGTCGGGACAGCGGCAGCGCACGAACCCAACGGCTGTGTGGCCGAGCCGGGTCCGGACACCCCAGTGCTGAGCGGTGATCGCCCAGCCCGTTCGGCGGCGCCCGATATCGACGAGCTCGGGCCGACCCTGGTGGACGCGGTACGCCGCCGCGACGGTCTGCCTCGGATAGCCCAGGCGATCGCGGCGCCCGCGGCACGGAAAACCGGTGTCTTGGACAGCGAGGATGAAATGCTGCGCGACCGCATCTCGGCGATTCAAGAGTCGGTGCTGAACGCCTACCCCGATCACGACCTCTCCGCCCTGGCGGATTGGATGCTGCTGGCGGCGATCGCGGCGCTCATCGATGAACACGAGTACCTCGCGAACTATCACATGGCCTGGTTTGCGGTAATCACCCGCCATAGCGCCGAACATGCACGAAAATCGAGGTGAATAGCGCTCTCTGCGCTCTGTGGGAAAATGGGCATTTGCGGTCTGTAGCCTGCGCGAGCCGGGGGAGAGGTCTTGCAAGGCCCGGCAGGTAAGTGGGAGGTGAGACGATGACGATCGAAAGTTTCCCCGAGGACTACCACGGGGTGGCCGGAGCGCCGCAAGCGCCGGGCATATTTCCGAATGGCGTACCTGGGGGAGCATCGCCTGCCGACTTGGCTGCCGCGGGATTGGGCTCCGCCGGTAATGCCGGTGTGCCTGGCGATATGGCGTCCAGCACCGAGGCGGACTTGGATCGTCGGGCGCGTGCTGCCGACGCCGCACGGAAGTTCCCCGCCAACGAGGCCGACGGCGCAGCGCAGATGCAAGGTGTGGGCGGGCAACAGGCCGGCCAGATGATCCAGCAGGTGGTGTCGAGCATTACCGGCGCGGTCGGTGGCGCCGTTGGGGGCATATTGGGGCCGCTGACACAGCTTCCGCAGCAGGCGATGCAGGCGGGCCAAAGCGCGATGCAGCCGCTGATGAGCGCACTTCAGCAAGGGGGCCATGGCGCCGAGGGGTTGGAAGCCGCGGAGGGGGCGCGGCTTGCGGACAGCCTCGGCGGTGGGACCGGTGGCGGCGCCGGCGGTGGCGCTGGTGGCCTGGGCGCCGGTGGCCTAGGCGGCACCACCCCAACCGGCTACATGGGGCCGCCGCCGGTGCCGTCATCGTCGCCGCCGACGAGTCCTGCTGGGGCGCCGTCGAAGTCGCTGACGGCGATGCCTACGGGTGGCACGCCGACTACGCAGTCGACGGGCATGACCGGTATGCCGATGATGCCGCCGGGTGCAATGGGGGGTGGCGGCGAAGGCAGTAAAGACAAGCCGCCAGACAAACGTGTGACGGTGCCGGGTGTGCCCAACGGCCAGCCCGTCAAGGGTCGCTTGACGGCTCCGCCGAGTGTGCACGTCACGAAATCCGTTGATGGCAAACCGGTGGCCACCAAGCCCACACGGCGAATCGTGATAATGCCGCCGGACGACGAAGCGAAGGATTAGCCTCCGGCCGTCCGCTCCGGCCCTTACACCGTGCCGCCCGCGCTAGCGGGATTCGCGGAAGCCCTTGGTGCACTTGGTCATAGGGCCGCCTAGTCGCGTCATCCGCTTGCACAATAGTAGTGAATTGACTGCTAATCCAAGCGTCGTTAGCGTGACGGTTACGCGTTCGCGGGCAACGATAAATCAACGAATCGACGCCAAATCGCTTTCCCCGCAACGCTATCAAGATGACTGGGGAAGGGGGCACGATGTTTGTCAAACCTGATTTACTGCATTCGGGGGGCACAGAGTCGCACCGCGCGGGTGATCACGCGCAAGAGGGGGCCGATCACCTTTCGCGTGGGCCGGTGACAACGGGGATGTTCGGCGGATTCGCTGCGGCCGAAACATTCCACGACGCCGTCCATGCCGCGCACGCGCAGCACGTGAAAAACCTACAGGCCCATCAGGAGGTACTGGGCGCCGTCGGTAGCAAGGCGCATCTGGCCGCCACGAGGTTCAGCGAGATGGATGCGCGAAACGCCGCGACGATGCGGGCGGTGCGATGCGGCTCAGATACATAAGCATTCCGCATCTGATTGCCGAGGCCGGCGGGGATCCGTGGGTGATCAACCAGACTCTGCAGTCGGGGCGCCCGGGACAGATTGCGGACTTGGCCCAGGCTTTTCACACCGCTGGTCTGTGTACTGCCGAGTCCAACAAGGCATTTGAGGAGGCGCGGGAGCGGTTTGAGTCGTCGTGGAATCACGAGAACGGCGACCATCCGATCAACGATTGCGCCGAGGTGCAGCGAGTGGTTCAGCTGTTGGGGGCGCAGTCGTTGCAGTTGCCCAAAATCGGTGTGGACCTCGAAAACATCGCCGCGGCCCTGGCCCGGGCGCAGAACACCGCCGGAGGGCAGATCGCATCGTTGGAACGCGGGCTGCAACAGCTCGACGACGAAATCGGCCAAGCCGTGCGCGATGCGACCGACACCAACGTCACCCCATACGAGAGGGCCGTACTCAACGCTGTCGTCTCCACTCTCGAACATGAAGCGATCGGCGATACGAAATCTACGCTGGGCCAAGTACAGTCGGCGCGGATCGTCAGGTCACTCCATCGTGCCGCTGGGCACGACCCACTGGCAGCGCTGGCCAGTCACCGAAGCTATCAGATCAAAGTCGGCGTCGTAGTGCAGGACAGCGACGCCGAGTTCCTCGGCTGCCGCCGCGATCAAGAGGTCGGGGATCTTGCGGCCTCGCTGACTGCGCTGAGCGAGGAGGCGCTGCACCTGAAGAGCGCGACGTTGGTGCGCTGCGGTCGAATCGACGAGCTCGAACGCGTCGAGCGCTCCAACGAGCTGATCCCATTCTTCGGCGTTGCGGGCCGAGTATCCGACTTCGAGGTCGCAGATGCTGGCACGCGCCAGCTCACCCGCGGTCGCCAACGGCTCAACCACCCGGCGCACCTCGGAGCGGCCGAGCCGCTTGACCACACTGGTGTCGAGCAGAAACCTCAGCGCCACGCTTCAGCACGATCGTCAAGGCAGGCATCAGACAAGATGTCCAACGCCGCGGCCACTCGCTGCCCTCGCCGCGACGTCGCTCGGCGGAGCGCCTCGTTCACCGTGTCTTTGATCGTGGTCGTGCCAAGCTCAGCGCCAGCCGCGGCGAGCGCGTTCTCATCGAGATCGACCAAATGTTTCGCCACAAGATCCAGTATATACGCAAGGCCGACGCGTATATCCTGACGATCACCCACTGAGCGATCCCCTTAAGGGCCGTCACCGGCGCCGCGCACCGTCGGTCTTGTCCAGCATTGATCGGCGCGGATAGCGTGCCGTACGGGTCCGATTCCCGTCCAACACTGAGCTCCCGAGGCCAGTGGGGCCTGCAAGGCAATAACCTGGTCGGTGTCGGAGGTGCTGCCTACAACACCGCTACTGGCCAGTTCCAGTTCACCGGTCTGAACGCCGGGACCGGCAACATCGGTTTGTTCAACTCGGGTACCCACAACATCGGCTTCTTCAACTCCGGCGACGGCAACGTCGGCTTGTTCAGTTCCGGTTTCCATGCCCCCGCCTCTCCTGACTTCGGCAAGATCCAAGGCTTCGGCATCGGGAACTCCGGCTTGAACGACATCGGTTTCGGCAACTCGGGACCAGGGAACTTCGGCTTCGGAAATGCGGGCCAAGCCAACACCGGCTTCGGGAACGTTGGCAGCTTCAACACCGGCTTCGGGAACGCGGGCACCCTCAACACCGGCATGGACAACTCGGGCGACTACAACACCTTCGATGGCAATTCGGGCAGCGTGAACACCGGCTTCTACAACTCGGGCAACTTCAACAACCGCTCCGGGGCCACCACCGACGTCGGCGGCACGAATAAATCGGGTTATAACAACACAGGTCTCTTCGTCTCAGGCTTCAACAACACGTTCACAGCCCCCGCAAACGACTTTGGCTCGGGCTTCTTTAACAGCGTCAGCGGCGGTTCATCGCTCAACGGCAACATCTCTCTGGCTTCTTCAACACCGGCGTCACGGGCCCGATTTTCGGTGCGCCAAGCGGCGTCTATAGCGGCATCGGCTCGGGCTTGTTCAACAGCGGCACCGGTTTCGTGGGCCTCTTTAACATCACTCAACTGCTGAAGAGCCTAAGCGGCTAACTTCCACGAAACACCTCCTGAACAAGCCCTTCTGCGCAACCCATGCTGCAGACCTCGGCGGCTTGGTAGGGCTGGCCGAAGAGCTCCGTTCGGCGGTGAATGCGTTTTCCTCGGGTCACCTTCGGACTTGGCCGGTCAAACTTGGCGGGGTCCGGCGGCTGGGGCGGTGGCCGCAGCGGCGGCATCGTATGCGGCTTTCCCGCAAGCCGCATCTGGCCGAGCCTCGGCGCGTCCGGCCAGACCAAAGCAGTGGTCAGTGGGTTTGACGCACCCCAGGCAGGCGCCATTAACCCGCACACGGTCGCGGCCAACCGCAATGCCCTGATTGTCGTTGATGGGCAGGTGAGTGGCTCCGGCTTTTCCGGCACCGGCCCCACCGACTGTGAAATGCCCGACGCGACACGCCGATTGGCCGTCGCGTAGTGCACGCTCGGCGCCTCAACCGCGTCACGGGTGCTGGTTAGATACCGAAATCGCTTCTCCGGTGAGGTAGCCCGAGTAGTCGCTGGCCAGGAACTTGTGCCGGGCGATGCTGGGCGAAACCGCATTGATCCGCACGCCGTGTTCGGCGGCTTCTATTGCACTGCAACGGGTTAACGCCATGACCCCGGCCTTGGCGGCGGCATAGTGCGACTGCGAATGCTGGGCCCGCCGGCCCAGCACGCTGGTCTTGTTGACGATCACCCCGCCGTGCCGTGCGCCGCGGAAATAGCGCAGCGCCGCCCGGGTGGCCCGGAACACTGACGTCAGGCTCACGTCGAGAACTCGGTCCGATTCGTCGTCGGTCGTGTCGGCCACCGGCGTCTGCCCGCCCAGCCCGGCGTTGTTGACCAGCACGTCGAGGCGGCCGAACCGGGGTGTCGCCGAAGTGTCGGCGGTCGCGCAATTCCCCAGGGGTGACTGTCACGTAATTCCCCATGTTCGGGTGCTGCTGTGGTGAGGGTAGCGAAGCGCGGGATGGCTGTCAGGCGGTGGCTGTCCCGGGCCGTTTCCGGGTTCGGTAGGACGGGCCGTCCATGAGGACTTGGTGGCTGGTGTTGAGCAGCCGGTTGAGCAGGGATTCGGCGACGACGGGTGCCTAGCCGCGTCATCCGCTTGCACGATAGTAGTGAATTGACGGCTAATCCAAGC
>CAVTLW010000013.1:0-30607 GCA_963735655.1 uncultured Actinomycetota bacterium | reverse complement strand
GCAACCGGTGTGGATCCTCGGATCCGGTGAGGCCACCAACATCACGACGCTCAGCGAGTGGACGGACTTCACCGTGCCCCTGCCGTGCAGTCGGGCAGCCTCGTGTTCGAACGCGCCGGCCTCACCCCTGCCGACGTGGACGTGTGTCAGATCTACGACGCGTTCACGTCGATGGTGCTGCTCTCCCTCGAAGCGCTCGGCTTCTGCGGCAAGGGCGAGGGCGGTCCGTTCGTCGAGGACGGCAAGCTCCGAGTCGGCGGCTCGCTCCCGACCAACACTGATGGTGGCGGACTGTCTGCCTGCCACCCGGGCATGCGCGGGATGTTCCTCATGGTCGAAGCGGTGCGGCAGCTCCGCGGCGAAGCCGACGAACGTCAGGTGCTCGGCGCCCACGTGGCCTGCGTCAGCGGCACCGGCGGCTGGTTCAGCTCTTCTTCGACACTGCTGCTCGGCGTCGACTGACCGGGGCGCCGAACATCCCGCGATGCAGCAACGTCGTCAACACCTCGACGACATCGTCGTCCGCGTAGCCGAGCTCGCGGGACGACGTGAAGTACGACAACCGCTCGATCATCCCGAGCATCGCCGCCGTCGCGAGCTGCGAATCGGGAAGGTGCCCTCGAGTCAGCTTGCGCCAACCGTCGCTGCAGACTGTCGACGATCTGCTGGAACGCCTGGAGCCCGAGGCGGACGAGCTCACGATCGACGACCTGTTCCTCCATCCATCCGCGGATCACCGCGCCGTAGCGCCGGTAGGTGGCGACGAACTGCGTGAGCCAGCTCCGCAGCTCCGCCTCGCCGGCCTTGTCGGGCGTCACCGGTCCGAGCGAGTCGGCGAGGTCCTCCATCTCCTCCGCGCATTCGCCCGCCACGCCGCGGAACAGGTCCTCCTTGTTGGCGAAGTAGAGATAGAAGGTGCCGTGCGACAGCTTCGCCACCCGAACGACGTCGTCGACGCGGGCCGCGTGATAGCCCCGCTCGGTCAGCACCTCGAGGCCGGCATCGAGCAGCTTCGCCATGGTGCGCTTGCCCTGGGTGCGCAGTTCGCGCCCGCTCGCCGGCGTGCCAGCCGTCCGCCTGGGTGCGATAGCCACGGTGCAGTGTCGTCGTCTCTGGAGGCCGCGTGATGCTCGGTCGAGTCGCGAGAGAAGCAGCAGAGCGGTTCGCAGACCATACCGCCTACGTCGTGCCCGACGGTCGGACGATGAGTTACCGTGAGCTCGACCGCCGCGCCGATGAAGTTGCGGCCGGACTCGCCGGGCACGGCGTCCGCGAAGGCGACGTCGTCGCGCTCGTCTTGCCGCAGCTTCCGGACTACGTCGTGCTGTACATCGCCGCCGCACGCGTCGGCGCGATCACCGCCGGTGTCAACACCCGCCTGTCCGCATCGGACGCGACGGATCCTGACATCGCGGCTCCGAAGCTGATCGTCGACGATCCCGACACCGTGGACGAACTGCGCGTGGAAGGCGCTACGCCCAAGGAGATCGACGACGACGAGGACCGCCCGGTCGCGATCGTGTTCACATCCGGCACGACCGGCACCCCGAAGGGAGCGGTGTTCGCCAACCGGCAGTTGTCGTTCATCACTGGCGTCGACACGGGCGGTAACTGGAGCGAGGCGGGCGCGACCTTCGCGGCGACATCGTTCGCGCACTCGGTCCGATGACGAAGCTTCCCGGCACGTTGATGCGGGGCGGTACGACGTACATCCAGTCGAGATGGAGCGCGGCCGAGGCGTTGCGCATGGTGGCCGAGCACCGGATGTCGAGTGTCGGCGGCATCCCGACACAGGTCGCGCTCGATGCTGCGGGATCCTGCCTTCGCGCAGTACGACGTGTCGTCCGTCCGCGCCATCGTGATGGGCGGTGGTCCCGCGACGCCGGCGGTCGTGCGAGGGGCGCGTGAGTGGTTCGGCGCCGCGGTCGCCATCCGCTACTCGTGCACCGAAGCCGGCATCGGGATCGGCACGGCCTTCGACGCCCCGCCGGAGGACGCCGAGGTTTCCGTCGGGCGCCCCCATGCCGGCGTCGACCTCGAGCTGCGAGACGTCTCCGACGGCATCGGCGAGGTGTGCCTCCGCTCGCCGGCGGTGATGGACGGGTACTGGCGGGCGCCGGGCTTGACCGCGGAAGCCGTGACCGGCGACGGTTTCGTCTGCACCGGCGACCTCGGATGGATCGACGAAGCCGGCCGCCTCCGTCTCGCCGGGCGCTCGAAGGAGATGTACGTGCGGGGCGGCTACAACGTCTACCCGATGGAGGTCGAAGCGGTGCTCGCCACGCACGAAGCGGTGGCTGACGTGGCGATCGCGCCGCGATCCGACGATCTGATGGGCGAGGTCGGCGTCGCCGTCGTCGTCGTGCGACCTGGCTTCGACGCGCCCCCACGGTCGACGAGCTTCGCTCGTTCGGCCGCGTGCATCTTGCCGGCTACAAACTGCCCGAGGCGGTGGTCGTCACGGACTCGCTGCCGCTGACACCCATGGAGAAGCTCGACCGGCGCTCCCACGCGGCGCTCGTGCGGGACGTCTGATGCAGCTCGCGTTCACTGCGGACCAGGAGGAGCTGCGTGAGTCCGTGTGCGCCGTGCTCACCAAGGAATGTCCGCCGTCGGTCGTCCGGGCTCAGGTCGAAGCAGTGGTCGACGGCCGCACCTCCGACGCGACGGGAGCTGTGGGAGACCTGCGTCGGCCTCGAGCCAAGCACTCACGGTTCCGGAGGCGTGCGGTGGCATCGGGTTGGGGTTCCCCAGCCCGTCGTCGTCGCCGAGGAGCTTGGCCGGGTCGCGGCGCCGAGTCCGCTACTGGCGACGATCGCCGAACTCGTCCCCGTGCTCGTGGAGGCGGACGGCGGCGAACCGTGGCTCGAACAGGTCGCGTCCGGTGCGTTGTCGGGTACGGCGGCGTACGACACGGACCGTGTGTTGTGCGGCTCGGAAGTCGACGTCATCGCGGTCGTTCGTGACGATCACGTCGCACTCGTACCCACCGCCGATGCGAAGCTCCATCCGATCCGTGCGCTCGACGCGACACGCACGCTCGACCGGCTCGATGCGTCCCGCTCGACGGAGGTGACCGGTTGCCTCTCACGACAGACGCTGCGCAACGTGCGCTCCAGTCGCTCACGACCGCGATCTCGTTCGAGCTCGTGGGTACGTGCGAGACGATCTTCGCCACCAACCTGGACTACGCCGAAGGAACGCCAGCAGTTCGGCGTGCCGATCGGATCGTTCCAGGCGGTCAAGCACAAGCTGGTGAACATGTTCGTGGCCATCGAGCGAGCACGGGGCGCGTGCATCTTCGCCACGGCCACGATCGCGGAGGACGACGACCGCCGCACCCTCGCGGTCGCCGCGGCGAAGGCGGCCGCAGGGGATTGCCAACGCCTCGTCGTGCAGGACGGCATCCAACTGCTCGGCGGCATCGGCTACACGTGGGAGCACGACCAGCAGCTGTTCGTGAAGCGGGCCAAGACATCCGACGCGTTGCTCGGCAACGCGGCCTGGCATCGCCAGCAGATCGCAGAGGCGCTCGGCCTCTAGCAAGGCGCCCGCCCCTCTAGCCTCTGAAGTTCATGGAGGACGCGGGTGCGACGCTCGAGCAGGCGCAGGCAGCCTTTGCCTCCGCCGCGAAGGCCTACTTCACCGACGACTTCCCCGAGGCACGCCCAGGATCTCGAGCCGCGTTCAAGCTGTTCCGAGACGGTGGCGACCTTCGCTCGGCGGCGCGCGGCGCGGCGGAGATCGCGGAGGTGCACAACGACCTGTTGGGCAATCCCTCTGCCGCGGCGCGGCTGGATCAGCCGCGGAAACCGTCTGGTCGAACGGATCGGACCCTGCGTCGAGCGTGGGTACCTCGAACTGGCGTTGATCGCGTGCGAGTGCCCGGACGTGTCGCGCTCGAACGAAGCGCCGCCATCGTGCTCGAGCTGGCGATCGAGTTCGGCGACTCCGACCTCGAGGTGCGCGCGCTCGCCGACAGCGGACTCGCGCTCGTCTCGCAAGGGCGTTCACGCGACGGCTTCCAGCGGCTGGACGAGGCGATGGCCGCGATCAGTGCCGGCGAGATCGATCCCGTCGTAGCCGGGAAGAGCTATTGCTCGATGCTGTCGGCCTGCGACCGGGCCGGTGACGTGCAGCGCGCGGCCGGAGTGGTCGTGGATCGTCATGGAATCGATCGTCGAGCCGAACGCCGCTTGACCGGCTGGCCGTCCTTGAACAGGATCATCGTCGGGATCGAGACGACCTGGAAGTCGCGCGCCGTTTCGGGATTGGCGTCCACATCCAGCTTGGCGACGGTCAGCGAACCGCCCCGCTCGGCCGCGATTTCCTCGAGCACCGGCGCGACCATCTTGCACGGCCCGCACCAGGTGGCCCAAAAGTCAACCAGCACAGGCTTATTGCTGGACAAGACGTCCGAGGCGAAGGATGCGTCGGAAACCTCGACGGTGGCTCCGCCGTTCTCGCTACTGCTCATCGCTGTGCTCCAATCAACGTGTCGTTACTGTCGGCGTCTCCCGCCGCTTCGTGGTCTGCGAGCCAGCGCTCGGCGTCGATGGCCGCGGCACAGCCACTGCCGGCGGCGGTGACCGCCTGCCGATAGGTGTGATCCACCAAGTCGCCGGCGGCGAACACCCCGTCCAGCGAGGTGCTCGTGGTGCGTCCCTGCACCAGCACGTAGCCCTCCGCGTCGACGTCGATGGCATCGCGCACCAGCGCCGAACGCGGCTCGTGCCCGATCGCCACGAAAACGCCGGTCACGTCGAGCGTGGTTTCGGCACCGGTATTGGTGTCGCGCACCCGCAGCCCGGTCACCGTCGTTTCGCCCTCGACCGCAACGACCGCGTGGTTGGTGACAAAGCGGATCTTCTCGTTGTTGCGGGCACGGTCGAGCATGATCTTGGAGGCCCGGAACTCCTCGCGGCGGTGCACCAGCGTCACGCTGCGGGCGAACCGGGTCAAGAAGGTGGCCTCTTCCATCGCCGAGTCGCCGCCGCCGATGACGGCGATGTCCTGGTCCTTGAAGAAGAAGCCGTCACAGGTGGCGCACGAACTCACGCCGCGGCCCAGCAATTCCTGCTCGCCGGGCACTTGCAGATAGCGTGCGGCCGCACCCATCGCCAGGATGACGGCACGCGCCCGGTAGGTCTCGCCGTCGGCGGTCACGACCGATTTGACGGGACCGTCCAGCGACACCGACTCGACGTCTTCCATGCGCAGGTCGGCGCCGAATCGCAGCGCTTGCTCACGCATCTCGTCCATCAATTCCGGGCCGGTGATGCCGTCGCGGAAGCCGGGGTAGTTCTCCACCTCGGTGGTGGTCATCAGCGCGCCGCCAAAAGCGGTGCCCTCGAACACCACCGGCGTCAGCTGGGCACGGGCCGCGTAGAGCGCTGCCGTGTATCCGGCCGGACCGGAACCGATAACGATTACTTCGTGGATAGTGTCATCAACAGCTGAAGCGCCGGACATACGGACCTTTCGAGTACGGAAAAGCTAAGTCTACGAACGCCAGCGTAGGCGCGGGTGTTCCCGAGGCCTTGCAGCGAACCACGTACAACACCCGCACCGGCTCTAGGGGCGCGCGACCTGGGTGCTGGCCAGCAGTCCGGTATCGGCCGCGCTGCAGTTCAGTGCCACCGCGAACGCCGCCAGCTTGTCGGGCGCGTCTCCCGGGACCACCAGCAGCACGCCGGGGCGGGCGTTGACGTCGACCTGCTGAGCGCCCAGCACGCGCGTCGACGACGGATAACCGAGGCCGCCGAGGCAGGACGCGAGCCGCGGGGGGTCGCCGAGCGGCCCGTAGTCGGGGGTGCGGGTCAGCAAGGCCGCGATCTGGGCGTCCGACAGTGGTATCACCGGCGGCGGCGTCGAAACCGTGATGTGCGAGGCGGTGGGGTATCCGGTCGGCGTGGGTGCTGGCTCGTTGACCAGTGCCGTGGTGCCCAGTGCAATCGCGGCGACCACCGCGGCCAGTCCGGCCACGCCGGCGATCACCCGGGCGGGCCTTGCGGCTGGGCGGGCGGCGTGCGCGGCCGGGGGTGGGCCCTCAGGACCTGCCGAGCGACCGGCCGAGCGCAGCGCCGCCGAGATTCTGGCGGTGAGGTCCGGGGGCGCGTCGGGCGCCGGTGCCCCGCCGGCGGTGGCGACATCGCGGCGGACCTGGTTCAACGCGCGCAGGATGTCCTGTGCGTGTGGGTCGGTGCGGACTTGTTTGCGCACCCGGGCGGCGGCGTCGTCGTCGAGCAGGCCTGCCTGCAGGTCGGCAAGCAGCTCAACCGTCAGCGGGGGGTGCTTGTCGGCTGCACTCATCCGCCCCAGTGTCCGTCATGCACAGTGCGGCGGCGATGCACAGCCCCTCGTTTGGCGCCTAAAGCTGGCCGGCGGTCCGGTCACCGGTCGCGCTGGCGCTGCTGTCGAGGTGGCCCAGCAACTGCGCGAGGCGGGCCCGGGCGCGGGCGCATCGGCTTTTGACCGTGCCCTCGGGGATCCCCAACAGCCGCGCGGTGTCGGCGATCGAATAGCCCTGCATGTCGACGGCCACCACCGCGGCGCGTTGCTCGACGGGCAGCCGCATCAACGCCCGTTGCACTACCACCGCCGTTTCGACCTGGGCGGTCTGATCGGGCACCGGGTGGACGTCCTCCAGCGGTGTCGTCGGGTGGGCCTTGACGCGCCGCAGCCGGTCCAGGCAGGCGTTGACCACGATCCGGTGCAGCCAGCTGCTGACCGCGGCGTCGTGCCGGAACGTACCGGCACTGCGGTGGGCCGAGAGCATCGCGTCCTGCAGCGCGTCGGCGGCATCTTCGGGACTGCGGCTGGTGAGCCGCGCGAGCCGGTGCAGCTGCCGGTGATGACGGAGGAACAACTCTTCGAAGGCGTAGCGTTCACCGGCGACATGCGCGGCCAACAGCTCGGCGTCGCTGCGTCCGATACCCCCGAAAGGCATTGCCGGACAGTAACTAATGGCCGGCGGCTCGGCACTTCACCCCGATGACGGGTTAGGACGCTGCCTGAATCGTGATCTCGGAGATGTCTGCGCGGCTCTTGCCGTCGGTGGTGCCGAGCGTGGAGATCCATACCAGCAGATTCGACGTCGCCGAAGCACCCTTGACCGCGATGGTGTTATGACCCGGTTTGAGGGCCGTGGCCGGCGTCAGCACGGTGGTGTCGTCGAGCTTGGCGGGGCTGGGCGTGGGCGACGAGCGAATCTCCACCTTGGTGCCGGTGCTGGAAACGTCAAGGGTGACGGTCCCGACCGTGGTGGGTTTGGGTAGCTGCAGCATCAAGCCGACACCGTTCTTGAAGCTGGGGAACGGCACCGCGTCGCTGTAGGTGTCGGTCTGCCAGGCCGTGCCGGGGCTGCCGTCGATGGCCAACCCGGCCTGGCCGGGATTATCGGCTTCGCCGTCGGGGGAGAAGACGGTGGCCTTCGTGGGTTTGACGATGCTGCCCGCCGGCGCGGGGCTGGCCCCTGCCGACGCCGACGACGAACTCGGACCGTTGAGACCGAGCTGGTCTTTGTTGAGCCCGCTGCCGAGGTCGAACATCCGGTTGAGCACCGACGCCAGGACCAGCAGCGCCACCAGGATGACGGCGGCGGCCGCGGAGAGGCCGATGATCAGGTTGCGGCGACGGTGCCCGAACGGCCCGGAGCCGCGACCGGCTGCCTCGCGGCGGGTGGCCGCAGGCGGCGGTTCGTCGATCGGACCGAGTATCTCGGTGCGGTCGGCTACCGCGGTCGCCTGCTGCAAGAGATTCAAAAGCGTTGAAGCGCTGCGTATTCCGCCATCTTCCTGAACAGACCGGACTGCGACCGCGGAAATCTGGAAAGGGATGTCGCGGTCGATGACAGTGGGTTCGACCGGATTGCCCGCCGCATCGCGCTCGGCCGGAGCCAGCCCGCTGCGCACCCCGGCCTCGGTCAGCGGCCACCGGTTGACCAGCAGGGCATACAACGCCGCACCGATTCCGCGGATGTCGTCTTGCGGGTTGGCGTCGGGCATGGTCGCCGGATAGGCCAGCACCACGTCGCCTTCGATGCTGACGCGCACCCGGCTGGGGTGGTCGATGGACAGCGCGACGCCCGCCCGATGGGCCGCGTCGGCGGCCGCGGCCAGCGACTGCATGGCGCGGATGGCGCCGACCGGCGACGGCGAGGTTTCGGCCACCTCCTGCAGCGAGCCACCGCGGATCCACTCCGCGACCACCAGGCCGCCGGCACCGGTACGGACGACGTCGAGCACCCGGGCCACGCCCGGTTTGTCGATCCGGCTCAGCCGCAGCGTGCGGGCCAGGATCTCCTGCAGGACCTCGTCGGGTAGCGCCCCTTCGGGGTCGACGAATGTCAGTGCCACCTGCCGGTCCAGCGCGGTGTCCAGCGCCTGCCAGAACTGCAAGGGCGCCGCGCCGCCGTGGAACACCAACAGCCGGTAGCGGCCACCGGCGATACGGGCGCCGGGAACCAGCTGGACGTCGTCCTGGGGCACCGACGGCTCCGGACCCCGCTCACGCGGTGCGTCAAAGGGGAGCGGCGAGCGGGTGAGATCGTCGGCGGCCAGATCGCCGTTCAGCTGATCGGACTGGCGCGCGGCCGCGGGGCCTGGGTCACGACCTGGCGGAATGTCGGGCTGGAAGTCGTCAGCAACAGGCCGCGGGAATTCCGACCCGGAACCGTACGAGGCGCTTTCCAATGGGCGGTCGGTCACCTCCGGTCCTTTCACTATTCCGGCCCTGGCTGGTTGCTCCGGAGGCCTGCGCCGGATCGAATCCTGGACCGCATTTCCCCCCGGCGGGGACGAATTTCTCTGCTCAGGGTACGTGACCGGTGCAGGCCGAGACGACAGACCGGGCATTCGCCGCCCGAATCGGCCCCGGACGGCACCCAGCGCCGCCTGCGCCTCGGGGACCCGCGCCCGCAGCATGACCGTGGCCAGGATCGGCAGCATGATCAGCCCCACTATTAGCAACCGGAGCAGCGAACCGGGGCCGCCGTGGGCGGTCAACCTGTCCAGCCCCAGCAGTCGATCTGCGACGTGCGCGACCAGGCCGGCCAGTAACGAGGCGGCGACCGTGACCAGGATGGTCCGGACCTCGACGACACCGATCAGCTGGCCACCGCGGGGTCGCAGGGCGCGCCGCAGCAGGTAGTAGCCGACGATCGCGCCGGCCAGGAAACCCAGCCCGTTGGCCAGCCCCAGGTAGGCGGCGACCAGGTTGGGGTCGTGGGTGACGCGCGGTGCCAGCAGCGAGAAGCCGATCTTGGCGGCGGTGATGACGATGATGATCGCGATCGGTGTCCACGGGTGCTCGCGCGCGTAGAACACCCGCAGTTGCAAGAGCACCAGGCCGTACGGGATCAGCGTGAACGCCGACATCGCGATCGCGGCGCCCAGGTAGCCCGCGTCGACTTGGCCGAAGTGGCCGTAAGCGAACAGCGCGCTACCCAGCGCCGACCCGCCGGCCGTCATGAACGCCACTGTCGGGATCAGCGTGATCATGGTCAGCCGGGTGGCCAGTGACAGGTCGGCGAGCACGGCTGGGATGTTGTCGGCGGCGGCATTGCGGCTGAGCCGCGGCATCACCACCGTCAGGACGGTCACGCCGATCATGCCGTACGGCAGCATCAGCACAATCCAGGTGTAGTAGTAGATCGCCGGGCCCGAAGCGGCCGCCGTGCTGGCGATCTGGTTGCCGACCACCAGGCCCAGCTGACTGATCAACACGTAGAGCACCATCGCGGCGGCCATTGCGCCAAAGCGCTTGAGCCGCTGGTCAATTCCCCACAGCGGACGCAGGCTGACGCGCTCGCGGCGCAGTGCGATCAGTAGCACCGCGACCTGTGCGAAGACGCCCAAGTTGGTGCCGATCCCGAGCACCAGCAGCTTGGCGTTGCCCATCTCGACGGGATCGATCGACAGCTGGCCAGGAACCGCCAGGTACGCGACCAGGGTCCCGATCGCGACGACGTTGTTGACCACCGGCGCCCACGCCGTCGGACCGAACACGTTGCGGGTATTCAGGATCGCCATGAACACCGAGGTCAGTCCATAGAAGAGCACTTGCGGCAGCAGTAGGTAGGCGAACGCGGTGGTCAGCGATTCGTTGACTTGCGGGTGGCGGCCCAGCATCAGGCGCACCAGCAGTGGCGCGGCCAGCACCGACAGCGTCGTGGCCAATAGCAGCAGGGTGCTGGCCAACGTGACCAGGCGCCGCACGAACGCAGCGCCGCCGTCTGGGTCGTCTCGCTCGGCACGGGTCAGCACGGGCACGAAGATCGCGGTGAACGTCGCCTCCAAGACGAGCGCGGCGATCAGCGCGGGCAGCTGGTTGGCCACCGAGAACGAGCTGGCCAGCGCCGCGCCCAGAATCGCCGCGAGCAACACGACCTTCGCGAATCCGGTGATCCGGCTGATCAGCGTCGCGAACGCCATCGCCCATGACCGCGACACCAGCGCGGCGTCGGACAGTTCAGGTCGCTTTTGCGGCGGCTGCGGCGGTCGAGTTTGTGCCGGCACAGCGGGGGGCCGACGCCCCGGCTGCGGGACCGGGCCGCGCTGTTGGGATTGCGGCGCTGGGGGAGGCGGTGGGTGAGGCTGACGCTGCGGCGGCGCCGGAATCCGCCGAGGGGCGGGTTTCATGAGATTTGCGGCGTGGAAACCCCTGGCTTTAGCCGGGGGAGAAAACGCCGTCTCCTTCGCTTGGTCGGTTTGTCGGTGGTCGCGTTTATGTTGTGGCGGTGTCGAGGTTTCGGTTGCTGGCCAGCGTGGAGCAGGCGGCGGTGTTGGCGGAGCATTGTCGCCATGCGCGGCTTGTGTGGAATCTGGCCGTGGAGCAGCAGCGGCATTGGCAGCCCGGCCGCCGCGCACCCGGATATGGCGAGCAATGTGCGCAGTTGACCGCGGCCCGCGCCGAGTACGACTGGCTGGGCGCCGGATCGCAGACCGTGCAGCAGCAGGCGTTGCGGGACTTCGCCCAAGCGATGCGCAACTTTTTCCACCGCACCCACCGTCGCCCGACGTGGCGTAAGGCCGGCACGCATGAGGGATTCCGGCAAGTCGGAGTCAAACCGCGCCACATCCAGCGACTCAGCCGCCGCTACGGGCGGGTATGGATCCCGAAAATCGGTTGGGTGCGGTTCCGCTGGACCCGCACCCTCGCCGGCACCGTGAAGTCCTACCGAGTCACTTTGGATCGGTCGGGGCGCTGGCACATCGCCTTTGCCGCCATCCCGAAACCCGTTGCCGGCCCCGATGATGGCAGCGTCGTGGGTATCGATCGCGGCGTGGCGGTCACGGCGGCGCTGTCCACTGGGGAGCTGCTGTGTGTACCTGGCCTGAGCGCCGGGGAGGCCAAGCGGCTGCGACGGTTGCAGCAGCGTCTGGCCCGGGCGCGCCGGGGATCGAAGCGGCGGGCACGCACCAAGTTGGCTATCGCGCGGTTGCGGGCCCGGGAGGCGGATCGCCGCCGCGACTGGGTGGAAAAGACCACCACCGGCCTGGCGCGCCGATTCGACACCACCCGCGTCGAGGACTTGAAGGTGCGCGCGATGACCCGTTCGGCGCGCGGCACCCGGGAATGCCCGGGCATCAACGTGGCGCAGAAGCGGGGCCTTAACCGCGCGATCAGCCGCCAGGGGTGGGGGATCCTGGTGGCCCGGTTGACGCACAAGGCTTCGGGACGAGTCGAATTCGTCTCGGCAGCGTTCACGTCGCAACGATGCTCTGACTGTGGGCATGTCGCGCCGGAAAACCGTAAGAGCCAAGCGGTTTTTCAGTGCGTCGCTTGCGGTGCGGGACCGTGCAATGCAGATGTGAACGCGGCACGCAACTCGTCCTTTCGCCGCCCGCCCGGCGGCGAGGTGACAGCACGGGGAGACCTCGGCGTTAGCCGGTCTGCGAACCGTGAACCTCAACTCTGTTCTCCTGCTGCCTAGCTGCGACGGGGTTGGAATCCACCGGCTTAAGCCGGTGGAGGACGTCAAACGCGGTGTTCTTGGTCGACCACCCGACCGTCGATATCGCGGGGGTGTTCGGTGCGTCTGCCGGCGGGCCGGCCTTCGGGTCGGCGGGCGGGCGGATCGGCGGGTTGGCGGGCCGGCGGATCGGTGCGCTGGCGGGCGGGCGGATCGGGGCGGTCCAGGTCCGCCGGATCGGGCTGACCACGGAATCGGTGCCACAGCCGACGTCCTGCCAGCAATATCAACGCCGCCGCCGCGGTCAGCGTGATCGCGAACAGCACCTTGCCGTAGGCGTTGGAATGCACCGACAGCCGCACCGGGTCGCCCAGCGGCTGCCCGTCCGGGGTCCGCAGGGCCACATCGATGGCGACCCGCTGGGTGAAGTGCACTTCGATCGGCACCCGCAGCGGCAGGTATCCGGGCGGCACCTCGACCTCGCCCATGTCGCTCACCGTCATTCCGGGCGGAGCATCGACGTGCAGCCGGACTCGGATGGGAACGGCGAGCCCGTTGTGCAGCGCCAGCGGAAGGGGGCTGTGTTCGGTGGCCAGGGTGTAGGAGCCGCCCGGGTTGACGATCGTGACTGCGGCGAAGAAGTCGTTGATGGTGTTACCCACGACCGCCAGCCGCTGCTGGGCCAGCCCGTTGCGGGTGTCGGGCGGCACCGCCTGGCTCAATGCGCGCAGCATGTCTTCGCGTAGCGGCGCGGTGTACTGCACGCCGGTCAGGCCGGTGCGGTCGTCGGTGGTCAACGCCGAAGTCAGCTTCCAGAGCCGGCCCACCTGGCTGGCGGTCTGGTTGATCACGTCGTCGTTGAACCGGCCGCGGGCCGACGCGTAGGCGCCCGGTGGCTGCGGCGGGTCGGTGTGGGCGGCGGCGTCGGCGATCACCGCCGGCAACGGGCGTGGCACCGCCAGACCGGATCGGATGATGGTGGCCAGTGCGGTCAGGATGCCCTGCGCGTCATCCGACGGCAGGTTCCAGGTGGCGGGCGGAACCAGGATCTGGGAGCGGGGCGCGGCGTCGGGGTCCACGCCGCGCCACAGCATGGCGCCCAAGGCGTCTTGGCGGCGCGCGGTGGCCGAATCGTGCGTGATTCGCACCGACAACGACGAGTCCAAATAGGTGGGGACGATCGGGCTGGACCCGGCCGCCGCCAACGCGGCACCGACGGACGGGTCGAACGGGGCGGACACCACCTGTGGGGACAGTCGCCGTGGCGCGGTATCGGCGCTGGGCGAACCGCCCGGAGCGTCCTGGGCGGAGAAATCGGCGGCGGAGATCGCGACCGTGCCGTTGTCGGTGTTGAGCAGGTCGACGGCGCGGTTGGTCAACGGTCCATCGGGCAGCAGAGTCACGCCGCGGATCGACGGCACATCCAGGATGCGGTCGACGATGTCGGCGGCGCTGGCGGTGGCGATCGCGCTCAGGCCGGGATCGTTGACCCGCTGCAGGGCATCCAAGTCGGCCTGCGCGTAGGGCAGTGGCGCCACGCAGAGCCGGTGGGCGAGTGCGCGCAGCCGGTTGAGCCAGACCGTCGCGGCGGCTTGCCCGGTCCCCGGGTGGGTCGGGGTGCCCGGTTGCAAAGCCGCGCCGTCGGTGCCGTCGGAAACGACGTATCCGGCGGTCATCGCGTTGACGGTGACGATCAGATCCGGGTCGACGGCCAGGCACATGGCCCGGCCGACGGCTCCGTCGGGGTCGACGTCATGGCTGGTGGCGAGCTCGGCCGCGGACAGCAGGACGTCCAGCCGGCCGCCGGTGGCCAGCGAGGTCGCCAAGTCGTCGTCGACCAACCGGACCGGGATGGTGCCGCCCGGCACACCGGGGGCCAACCGGGGCCGGTCGGCCAACGGCCACAGCATGGTGACCCATACCGGCTTCGACGTGTCGGGCGCGACGGCCTGGTCGAGATTGGCGGCCCGGTCGGGCGGCACCCCAGCCACCGGCAGCAGGAACCGGGCGTTGTCGAGCCGGGCGGGTGCTCCGTAGTCCGGGGTGCCGTTGACGTTGACCAGGAGTGGATAGACGCCGGGCTGGTTGATGGCCAGCGACGGCTTGGTCAGCGAGCGCAGCGGGGCTGACAGGGTGAACCCGGCATGTTGGCCGCGCTGCAGCTCGGGGGCCACCGTGAGGAAGTCGGCGGCCGGCTCGTATTGGTCGGTGCCGCCGTCGAGGGAGGTGCGCAACGCGGAGCTCGAGGCGACGGCCGCCGCGTGCTCGAGCCTGACCATCACGTCGCGCACCGGACGGTCACCGATATTGGTGACCTCGCCGCTGACGGTGACGACGGGGTCGCTCGTGGTGGTGACGACGTCTGGCGTCACCTGATCGATGCGGACCTGGACGAACGGCGTCGCGCTGGGCTCGCCGGCCGCGGCGCGCGGGACGGAGGCGGGAAGGGTGAGCAGGCCCCCGAAACCGGCCACGATGCCGGCCACCGCGGCGAGGCGCAACAGGCCGGCCCACCGGAGTCGCGGCGCGGTCACGTGCCGGGCCCGTGACCGTTCTTCCGGTCCGCGGGGGGCTCCTGGACATCCGAGGCATGACGGGCACGCGAATGCGTCTGCGGCCGTCGCCGGGGGGACGTGGGCGGCAACGGCGGGAGTGCGGCCGGGCCGTCGCTCTGCAGCTTGTCGATCAGTTCATCGGCCACTTCGGCCAGGCGGCGTTCGTCGGCGTAGGCAAGCCGCGACGGCAGTTCCCGGATCGGCACCCAGGCCACTTCGGCGACCTCGAGATCCTCGTCGCAGAGCTCACCGCCCAGAAACCGCATCAAATAGTGGTGGACGGTCTTGTGCACTCGCCGTCCGTCGGTGACGAACCAATAGTCGATGCGACCCAGCGCGGCCAGCACGCTGCCGCGAATTCCGGTCTCCTCGGCGACTTCACGGATGGCGGTCTGCTCGGCGGTCTCGCCCTGCTCGATGTGTCCCTTGGGCAGCGACCACAGCATGCGGCCGCGCCGGTCGACCCGCCCGATCAGGGCCGCTACCTGCGATTCTCGTGGTCCGTCGATGCCGTCGATGACCAGCCCGCCGGCGGATGTCTCGTGCACGGTGCGCAGCCGTTCCTGGGCGCGACGAGGTGCGCGAGAGCGGCGCGGTTTCGCCGCGGTCGAGGGGGTGGCAGGGGGGCTGGCCGGTTGGCCATCCGTCGGATGTTCGGCTGAACC
This sequence comes from uncultured Actinomycetota bacterium, assembly GCA_963735655.1. Classification (GTDB taxonomy): domain Bacteria; phylum Actinomycetota; class Actinomycetes; order Mycobacteriales; family Mycobacteriaceae; genus Mycobacterium. Next base: position 15,473 of record CAVTLW010000013.1, on the reverse strand, counting down.
CGCAGCGCCACGCCCGCGGCGCCGGCCCCGGCGTCGACGTGGTTTGGCTTGTTCGCCGTCCGACACTCAAGCGATATTAGCTGGCACGCGAGGTTGCACCGGACTCACTCGCCGTTAGTTCGGCTACCGAAGACGCAGCAGTCTCGACTGTCGCACCCGCCCCAGACCGGCCCGCATGCCCCGCCGAGCGGGCCCGACGGGGTTTGATGGTCGTCCTCGTCAGCGGGCCGTCGCGGCCCGCATCGTCGCCCGACTACCCTGATCGAACGTGCCCGACGCCGCCCAAGATGCCGAACTGCTGACCGCAGCCGCGGTCGCGTTGAATCGGCATGCCCCCGTGCTCAGTGAGCTCGGCACGGCATTCGCCGCAGCGGGCCACGAGATTTACCTGGTCGGCGGTTCGGTGCGGGATGCGCTGCTGGGCCGGTCGAGCCCTGATCTGGATTTCACCACCGACGCCCGCCCCGAGCAGGTGCAGCAGATCGCGCGGCCGCTCGCCGACGCGATTTGGGACACCGGAATCGAGTTCGGCACCGTCGGCGTCGGCAAGGACGACCACCGCCTGGAGATCACCACGTTTCGCGCCGACACCTATGACCAGGTGTCGCGCAATCCGGAAGTGCGCTTCGGCGACCGCCTCGAGGACGACCTGGTCCGCCGGGACTTCACGGCCAACGCGATGGCGGTGCGCGTCACGCCGAGCGGGCCGGGCGAATTCCTCGATCCGCTGGGCGGTTTGGCGGCGCTGCGGGCGCGAGTGCTGGACACCCCCTCGGCGCCGGAGGTGTCGTTCGGCGACGACCCGTTGCGGATGCTGCGCGCGGCGCGGTTCGTCTCGCAACTGGGCTTCACCGTCGCGCCGCGGGTGTACCAGGCGATCGAAGACATGGCCGGTGAGCTGGCGCGGATCAGCGTCGAACGGGTGGCCATCGAGCTGGACAAGATGCTGCTGGGCGCCGACCCGGTCGCCGGTATCGACCTGCTGGTGGAAACCGGCATGGGTGAGGTGGTGCTGCCCGAGGTCGGCGGCATGCGGATGGCCATCGACGAACACCACCAGCACAAGGACGTCTACCAGCATTCACTGACGGTGCTGCGGCAGGCGATCGCGCTCGAAGATGAGGGCCCGGATCTGGTGCTGCGCTGGGCGGCGCTGCTGCATGACATCGGCAAGCCCGACACTCGCCGCCATGAACCCAACGGCGGCGTGAGTTTCCATCATCACGAGGTGGTGGGCGCCAAGATGGTCCGCAAGCGGATGCGGGCGCTCAAGTACTCCAAGCAGATGGTCGACGACGTGTCGCAACTGGTGTACCTGCACCTGCGGTTCCACGGTTACGGCGACGGGAAATGGACCGATTCGGCGGTACGGCGCTACGTCGCCGACGCCGGGCCGCTGCTGCCGCGGCTGCACAAGCTGGTGCGCGCCGACTGCACGACCCGCAACCAGCGCCGGGCCGCCCGGCTGCGGGCCAGCTACGACCGGCTCGAGGACCGGATCGCCGAACTGGCCGCCCAGGAAGACCTGGCGCGGGTACGCCCCGACTTGGACGGCAACGCCATCATGCAGTTGCTTAACATTCCGCCCGGTCCGTTGGTCGGTGAGGCATGGAACTATCTGAAAGAGCTGCGGCTGGACCGCGGACCGCTGAGCAACGAGGAGGCGAGCGCCGAGCTGCTGGCGTGGTGGCAATCGCGGCGGAACCCGTAGCGAGGGTCCAGCGTCGGAAATCCCATGGAGTACTGCATAAGCGGTGAAGACGGGACGGCGGCGATCTGGAATCACCCACCTGACCTCGATCTAGACGGTGACGGCCGGTTCGATGCGATCGGCCTGGATTTGGACGGCGACGGCATGCGCGATGATGCGCTGGCGGATCTCGACGGCGACGGGATCGCTGACCACGGCCTGGTCGACCTCGACAACGACGGCACCCCGGAGAGTTACTTCACCGATGACGGATCGGGGACGTGGGCGGTGGCCGTCGACCGGGGTGGGCAACTGCGCTGGTACGGCCTCGACGGCGCGGAGCACACCGGCGGCCCGCTGGTCGACTTCGACGGTCTCGGACGCCTCGATGACCGGCTGGTCGATGCCGACGGCGACGGGCTGGCCGACCGGGTGCTGTGCGCCGGCGAGAACGGAATGACGGGCTACGTCGACACCGACGGCGACGGGCACTGGAATGTCCGGCTCACCGACACCGACGGCGACGGCCTGGCCGACGGCGCCAGCGCCCTGTGAACGGGTGAATTGACCAGCAACGACGCGGTTATTAGCCTGGCCAGCAGCTCATGCTGGGCATGATCGATCACGCGCCAAGCCCGCATCGCTCGTCGCCGCAGCGATATAGAGCCCTTAATTGCGCGGGAAGGGGTCACGATGTTTGTCAATCCCGATCTACTGCACTCCGGGGGCACCGAGTCACACCGCGCCGGTGAGCACGCCAAAAATGGCGCCGATCAGCTTGCGCGTGGACCGGTGACGGCGGGAATGTTCGGCGAGTTCGCTGCGGCCGAGACGTTTCATGACGCGCTGCATTCGGCACATGCCCAGCACGTGAAGAACTTGCAGGCGCACCAGGAGGCGCTGGGCGCCGTGGGCAGCAAGGCGCATCTGGCCGCCACGAGGTTCAACGACATGGATGGGCGCAACGCCGCGATGATGCGGTCGGTGCGATGCACCTCAGATACATAAGCATTCCGCATCTGATTGCCGAGGCCGGCGGGGATCCGTGGGCGATCAACCAGACTCTGCAGGAGGGGTGTCCGGGGCAGATTTCGGACTTGGCGGTGGCGTTTCACGCTGCGGGTCGGTGCACCACCGAGTCCAACAAGTCCTTCGAGGCGGCGCGACGGCGCTTTGAGTCCTCGTGGAATCACGAGACCGGCGAGCACCCGATCAACGACTCCGCCGAGGTGCAGCGGGTGGTTCGGTCGCTGGGGGCGCAGTCGCTGCAGCTTCCCAAGATCGGCGCCGACTTGGAGAACATCGCCGCCGGGTTGGCGGAGGCGCAACGAGCGGCGAGTGGGCAGATCGCGAATCTGGAGGGCCAGCTGCAGCGGCTGGATGACCTGATCGGCCAGGCGGTGGATTTGGAGAACAATGGCAACCTCACCCCGCAAGAGAAGTCCACGGTTGACGCCCTGATCGATGGGTGTGAGCAAGACGCCATCAACGACACCAAAGCCACACTGGGCCAAGTGAAGTCGGTGCGGCACGGTTACTCGGATCTCCTGCAGCGATCGCTGGACACGCTGCGTACCGACCGTTACGACCCCGTCATCTTGGCCGGGGTGGACGCGCCGGAATCGCCTGCAGCGCCCAACAATCCTCAGATTCCCTCACCCGACACCAAACCCGAGGACGTCAAGCGGTGGTGGAATTTGCTCAGCAAGGATCAGCAAGATCGATTGATCGCCCAGCATCCGCCGGAGTTGGGAAACCTCAACGGCATTCCGGTCGATGTCCGCAGCCCGGTCAACGTGGCGGTGATGAACGACGACCTGCATCGGGTGGAGGACACCGCCGCGAGGTACGGCGTGTCCGCCAACGACGTCGCCAACGATCCCGGCAAGTACGGGCTGTCGCCAAACGCGGTCATCCGCTACGGCAACGCCGTCCAAACCAAGAAAGGCCTGGAGGCATCCGCGCAGGCCAAAGACCCGTGGAACCGTCATCCGGACGTGTTCCTGTTGCGGTATCAGCCCGACGCATTCGGTGGCGAAGGGGCCGGGGCCATCGCGATGGGCAACCCCGACACGGCTGCCAACACCGCGGTCCTGGTGAAAGGGCTGGGTAGCGGTGTGCGCGAGGGAACGCTGTCCAACCCCGACGGGGTGCGCCTGTTTGAGGAGTCCGCGCGCGCCGATCCGGGCAAGCCAACCTCGGTGGTGATGTGGATCGGCTACGACGCCCCGAACACCGTCGTCGACCCAGGCCTGTATGAGCCGAATATGGCCCGCACCGGTGGGCAGCTGCTGGCCGCTGACGTGAACGCGTTGGGGATCACTCATCACGACGCGGTGCCGTCACATATGACGGTGGTCGGGCACTCGTACGGATCGACCACGGTGTCGGATGCGGCGGCAGGGTTCGGCATGCACGCCGACGACGTGGTGCTGGTCGGCTCGCCGGGCGCCGATCTGGCGCGTTCGGCGGCCGACTTTCATCTGCGTCCAGGCGGGCATTTGTATGTCGGGGCGGCATCCGGGGATGCGGTCACCTGGTCTCCCGGGCAGGTACACGGGCCGGGTCTGATCGGCCCGAGCTTGGGAGGACTCGGAAACGACCCCGCCGAAGACGGCTACGGCTCCACCCGGTTCAAAGCCGAAGTCCCCGGCTACACCGCCAACCCGATCTCCGACCATTCCCACTACTTTGACGACGGATCGGAATCGTTGTTCAGCATCTCCGACGTGGTGTCCGGCCACGGCGATGCGCTGGAACACGACGGGATGACCACACACCATCGCGGCGAATACGGCCTGGGTGGGGGATTCGATCCCGAGGCGTTCCGCGGGGCGACGACAGGGCACCGTCATGCCGGACCGGCTGCCTGAGAGGAAGTGACGAGTGTGGACCATGCCAGTCAGGATTGCCATCGTGGCGCTGAGCATCGGTATGGCGCTGGGCGGATGTGCTGACACCGTGCGTCATCCGATGTCTCCGCAACAGGCACGCAGCCAGGTCGTCGGCGCGGCCCGCGACATGGTCAACGCGCTGCACGCTGAGGTGACCGAGGCGCGGTTCTCCTACGAGTCCTGCAACGACCAGGGCGAGCCGCCGTTTCGCGGGGTGGTGAAATTGTCGTTCTGGATGCCGGGTGTGCCGCATGACCAGTCTGCCGATCCGCTGAAGGTGATCCAGGCGTTGGTCGCAGCCGGTTGGAGTACGGACTCGCCGTTTACCTCTCACGCGCCGACGCTGCGGAAGAACGAAGTCAACGCGATCGTCAATGTGGTGCCGCGTCCGCCCGCGGACATCGAGCTGAACAGTCACGTCGGGGTCAAAATCGATGGCGAGTGCCGCGACACGTTCGACCATCGGAAGGATGACTCGACGGCGGGGGTCGATATCAGCAAAGAGCTGCAGCAGTCGTAGTCAGGCGCAAAAGCAGTCTGATGCCCGCGGATTGTTCTCCGAGCCCACTCCAAGTGGGCTATTGACAGCGCATTGGTTCGGGCGCAGGCCCTAAACAGCGTCAAGTGCCATTGCCGCAGGGAGAGATAGCCTGGCTAATGTGACGTCTCCCCAACCGCCCGTCGCGGCGCAGCCGCCACTACCCACGTATCCCACTCGGACGCCGTCGAATGGCCGTGCAGTCATCGTCCAAGCAGTGATCGGTCTGATTGCTGTCGCCGCTCTTGTAGTCGGCATCATCGCGCTTGTTCGGTCAGGTTCGAATGGCGGCCCCACGCCTCCTCCGCCCGGACCTGCTTCGCCGACATTCTCACCAGCGGATGCCGCGAACGCCAAGAAGGAACTCTGCTCGACCTACGAGGTCGCAGCCCGCTCAGTGAGTGCAGATACGCACTCGTCGGATGCGGCTCTCGCGCGCATCTCACTGATTAACGCAGCAGGAATGCTCGACGCGCGCAGCGGCTAATCCCGCGCTGGATGCGAATGATCGTGATGCTGCGCACACGCTGGCCTCGGCCTACCGCACCTCTAATGCCGTCAGTAGTGGCGCTGACGCCTCGTCGCCGCTTTATCAGACGACGATCGACGACATGAAACGAGCAGCCGCACGCGATGGCGGCGATCTGTCGCTAGTTGGACCTCGATCCCGGCTTCAGGACAAAGTGAGTTGCCGTTGTCAGGACTAGTTGAGCGACGATTTCGTAGGGACGCGGGGCCCGGTTCTGGGGAAGGGTACTAATGCCGGGAGACTTGCCGGGGGGTAAATACACGGTCCCCCTCATCGGCGCATGGTGGCCGCAGGCCCCTTCGGCGCTGAGGACCGGTGCTAGCCATTGGAGAGCGCAGCAGCGACGAACAGGAACAATACGCGCAGGATTTGCATCGGCAGTGGACGCAGCTGGCGGCGCGGAATCAAGGACACACTGCGGACGACCTCATCTCGCGCTTGCAAGAAGGCGAAAAACATCACCTCGATCTAGCTGAGAAATACAAGGTCAAAGCCGATGCCTTCGACAGGGGCGCCGACGCCATCGACAGCCTGCGCGAGGGTTTGAGAGGGATAGCCGACGAGTACAACCAGAAGATCGCCAGCGTCGAGAATTCAAAAGAATCCGCCATCGCGAAGACGGCGGAAATAGAGAGACTTATCGCGGAGGCCAACGGATTTGCCGAATTTAAGTCTGCTGCGGCGGTCACGGCGATCATGGATGCTATTCAGAAAATCCTCACCGCGGAGGGGATTGCAGGTTCGCCGCAGGAATTCCTCAAGCAGCCAAGGGCTCAGCAAGTGGTTCACCGAAGGCCTGGCGCAGGGAATGGCGGCGTGCCGCGTGGTGGCGGTGCCGGTCACGGTGGAGAAGGTGGCGGCATCCCCGGGGAGGGTGGCCCCAAAGGCTGGCGGTGGCGGGCACTTTGTGCACGGCGCTAGCTTCAAAGCCGGGGATGGCGTCGCCCAGCGCTAACGGCGCAGGCGGCGTACTGCGGACCTGGCGGCACGGGCGTCCCCGCCGGCACCCCAATCGGTCCGCCCGCTGGCGGCGTTGGTGGACATATGCCCGGGGCGCCCGCCGTAAACGCCCCGGGGCTACCGGGCGGCGGCGGCATACCGGCGGCCGCTGGCCTCAGTGCACCGTCACCCAACTCGCTAGGCAGTTCCTTCGCACAAGGAATGATGACTGGGCAACCCGCTGGGGCCGGGGCGCAATCGTTGTCCCAGGGCGCGATGAACGCGATGGGTCCGTCGGCGGCTCCGCCAGCGCAGTCGCCGGTCATGCCCGCGGTCGCGGCGCCCATCGCCGGCGGAGCCCTTGGGGCAGTGCACGATTCGGCCGAAGCGTCCGCGACCTCGTCTGCCAGCCCGGTAGCGGCTACGGGTGGCAGCGGCGGCGTGCCGGTAGCCCCGGCGGTAATGACCGGCGGCTCATTTTCGGCGCCTGCCGCGCCGGTAGCCGGCGGCCCAGCGATCCCGGCCGGACCGTTACCGGCCTATGGCTCTGACCTGCGCCCGCCTGTCGTGGCACCCCCGGCCATCTCGTCTGCACCGACCTCGCCGGTCTCCGGCGCGCCCGTTGCGCCGTCGGCACCGTCGTCGCCGTCAGCGGGCGGCCCGCTGGTTTCTTCTCCGGCGGAGCGGGCCTCGGCTGGCCAGGCAGGCGCAGGTGGTTCGGCACTGGCCGGCGGATCGGCGGTATCTGCAACAGCCGGCGCGACGGCCGGCGCCGTTTCCGGTCGGGCCGCCGAGCAGCAGCGGCTGCAGCGGCTTGTGGATGCGGTGGCCCGGCAGGAGCCGCGCCTCTCCTGGGCGGCCGGGCTGCGCGACGACGGCACTACCAGCCTGCTGGTCACCGACCTTGCCGGCGGGTGGATTCCGCCCCATGTGCGATTGCCCGCCAACGTGACGCTGCTCGAACCATCCGCACGACGCCGAGATGCGAGCGCGGTCGACCTGCTGGGCGCTGTCGTGACCGCGGCGGCACACGAGCCCAACGCCTACGTTGCCGAGCCGGGTCCGGACGCCCCTGTGCTGAGCGGTGATCGCCCAGCCCGCTCCGCCGCGCCCCATGTCGATGAGCTCGGGCCGACCCTGGTGGACGCGGTCCGCCGCCGCGACGGTCTGCCACGGATAGCCCAGGCGATCGCCGCACCCGCGGTACGGAAAACCGGTGTCTTGGGCAGCGAAGACGAAATGCTGCGCGGCCGGATCGCGGCGCTTCAAGAGTCGGTGCTGAACGCCTACCCCGATCACGACCTCTCCACCCTGGCGGATTGGATGCTGCTGGCTGCGATCGCGGCGCTCATCGATGAACACGAGTACCTCGCGAATTATCACATGGCCTGGTTTGCGGTAACCGCCCGCCATAGCGCCGAACCTGCACGAAAATCAACGTGAATAGCGCTCTCTGCGCTCTGTGGGAAAATGGGGATTCGCGGTCTGTAGCCTGCGCGAGCCGGGGGAGAGGTCTTGCAAGGCCCGGCAGGTAAGTGGGAGGTGAGACGATGACGATCGAAAGTTTCCCCGAGGACTACCACGGGGTGGCCGGGGCGCCGCAAGCGCCGGGCATATTTCCGAATGGCGTACCTGGGGGAGCATCGCCTGCCGACTTGGCCGCCGCGGGACTAGGGCTCGCCGGTAACGCCGGTGTGCCTGGCGATATGGCGTCCAGCACCGAGGCGGACTTGGATCGTCGCGCGCGTGCTGCCGATGCCGCGCGGAAGTTCCCCGCCAACGAGGCCGACGGCGCAGCGCAGATGCAAGGTGTGGGCGGGCAGCAGGCCGGCCAGATGATCCAGCAGGTGGTGTCGAGCATTACCGGCGCGGTCGGCGGTGCTGTCGGCGGCATATTAGGGCCGCTGACACAGCTTCCGCAGCAGGCGATGCAGGCCGGCCAAAGCGCGATGCAGCCGCTGATGAGCGCCCTTCAGCAAGGGGGCCATGGCACCGAGGGGTTGGAGGCCGCGGAGGGGGCCCGGCTTGCGGACGGCCTCGGCGGGGGAACCGGTGGGGGCGCCGGCGGCGGTGCTGGTGGCCTCGGCGCCGGTGGCCCAGGCGGCACTACCCCGACCGGCTACATGGGGCCGCCGCCGGTGCCGTCATCGTCGCCGCCGACGAGTCCTGCTGGGGCGCCGTCGAAGTCGCTGACGGCGGTGCCTACGGGTGGCACGCCGACTACGCAGTCGACAGGCATGACCGGTATGCCGATGATGCCGCCGGGTGCAATGGGAGGCGGCGGCGAAGGCAGCAAAGACAAGCCGCCAGACAAACGCGTGACCGTGCCGGGGGTGCCCAACGGGCAACCCGTCAAGGGTCGCTTGACGGCTCCGCCGAGTGTGCCCGTCACGAAATCCGTTGATGGCAAACCGGTGGCCACCAAGCCCACACGGCGAATCGTGATTATGCCGCCGGACGACGAAGCGAAGGATTAGCCTCCGGCCGTCCGCTCCGGCCCTTACACCGCGCCGCCTGCGTCAGCGGGATTCGCGGAAGTCCTTGGTGCACTTAGTCATAGGCTGCCTATTCGCGTCATCCGCTAGCACGATAGTAGTGAATTGACTGCTAATCGAAGCGTCGTTAGCGTGACGGTTACGCGCTCGCGGGCAACGATAAATCAACGAATCGCCGCCAAATCGCGTTCGCCGCAACGCTATCAAGATGACTGGGGAAGGGGGCACGATGTTTGTCAAACCTGATTTACTGCATTCGGGGGGCACAGAGTCGCACCGCGCGGGTGATCACGCGCAAGAAGGTGCCGATCACCTTTCGCGTGGGCCGGTGACAACGGGATGTTCGGCGGATTCGCTGCGGCCGAAACATTCCGCGACGCCGTCCATGCCGCGCATGCGCAGCACGTGAAAAACCTACAGACCCATCAGGAGGTACTGGGCGCCGTCGGTAGTAAGGCACATTTGGCCGCCACGAGGTTCACCGAGATGGATGCGCGAAACGCTGGGACTATGCGGGCGGTGCGATGCGGCTCAGATACATAAGCATTCCGCATCTGATTGCCGAGGCCGGCGGAGATCCGTGGGCGATCAACCAGACTCTGCAGGCGGGGCGTCCGGGACAGATTGCGGAATTGGCGGAGGCGTTTTACACCGCGGGTCGATGTACTGCCGAGTCCAACAAGGCATTTGAGGAGGCGCGGGAACGGTTTGAGTCGTCGTGGAATCACGAGAATGGCGACCATCCGATCAACGATTGCGCCGAGGTGCAACGGGTCGTTCAGTTATTGGGGGCGCAGTCGCTGCAGTTGCCCAAGATCGGTGTGGACCTGGAAAACATCGCCGCCGCCTTGGCCCTGGCGCAGAACACCGCCGGAGGGCAGATCGCGTCGTTGGAACGCGGACTGCAACAACTCGACGACGAAATCGGCCAAGCCGTGCGCGATGCGACCGACACCACCGTCACCCCATACGACAGGGCCGTATTCAACGCTGTCGTCTCCACTCTCGAACATGAAGCGATCGGCGGTACGAAATCTACTCTGGGCCAAGTACAGTCGGCACGCGAACGCTACTCGGACTATCTGCAGAAAGCCCTATTGATTCTGCGCACCGACAGCTACGACTCGGCGGGCATCGCGACGTTCGACGCTGCCGGCACCCCCACGAAGGCCGAACCGGAGGCCAACCGGCGTCGAAACCAGATAGAAGCATTCGCAAGGGTTTTCGGCCGGCCGCCGAACTCAGCAGCCGACTGGGAAACGGCAGAGGCTCTCGATCCGCATAGTTATGACCCGAAGAACGGTGGCGTTCCACCGAATATCGTTGTCGGAAGAATCAAACCGGTTCCAGGCCAAGGAGTCGTGCGGACAAACATGTTCATACCGAGCGACACAGTTGCGGATCCGGCATTCGACCCTTTGTTCACGATACGTGACAACCTCGGCGACAACCGAGGCTTCTCGCCCACCGCTAGACCGGAGGAGTCGAGGGTGTCGATCTATGTCGACTATGAAAATGGCATCATCGTCGCCCGCCAGAGCCCGTCTGTCGAAGCCAACTCAGGTCGGATCAGAGCTGGAACACCGTCTGTTTCAGCGGTCCAGAAAAGCGACGGCTCGGTATTGCTCAGGTACAACACTGCCGATCCGTTCTCGCCCGGAGGTGAAGGCTTGGCCAAGTCGGTCGAAGCGAGTGTCAACGGCACCATCGCAATTGAGCCAACGCAAGGCGGGCCACGCGTCGGTGGAACCGTCACGAACTTCCCAGCAATTGAGATCTACAACGACCGACCCGGAGCCAATACGACGCCACTGCTGCAGTCGTGGCCACAGTATGTCGATGGACGATGGGGACCCGACGTGGGCCTTTTGTGGCACAGGCCGATCGGCGACACTTCCATTGAAGGCGGCTTCAACGACCTGCGCGCCGCGTTTGCAGTTCCCGACTGGCTTCGTACGCTTGTGCCGATTGATCCGCCGATCGTCGCGACACCGCCGGACTCCTATCCGCTAGGGCCCGTCGATCATCCACCTCAGATCGGCATCCACGACCCTATTCGGCCTCCGCTGCCACGCAGATAGAGGTGTTACCTGGCCGGCCAACCCGGGTCAGCCGTCGCGGTCGGGTAGTCCGAACGCGAATGCACACCGGCAGTGAGGAATTGGCGGCGGTCTGCCGGGTCGGGCGCGTTGGCCTGACACTGCTGCGCGTCGGTTAGTTGCGATGGCCACTCACTCGGGTCTCGAACGCTGGGGTCGGCGGCCGCGACGACGAGGTGACCACCAATGCGCCAGCCCTGAAAGACATCGTTGGCGGGTGCTGGTGAGGGTCCTTTTTGGGACGGCAGCGGCGACTTGGGGGCACCCTCCCCGGGCACTGTCATCGCGATCCACTCCACACCGACGCCATCCGCCGGCTGGCTGAGCCCGGTCCCGTACTTGCCGCCGCCGAGGTCGAAGGCCGCGCCGTAGTCCCAGTCGCACACCACGGCGTTCACCTGATGACCAATCGTGTCGATACGCAGGATGTGGAAGCGGTAGGTGCCGACGACGGGGTGTGGCGCGGGTTGCAGAGTGTTCGGCCACGGCCACGCGGCCTTGGCAGTCGGCGCGTTGGTGTCGACCGCGTGCATGAATCCGGGGTAAGCATCATCGATGCCTCCCTTTTTGCTGGCGAGCACAAACGATTCGAGGTACGCGCGGGCCACCACAGCCGGCCCGGTGAGCAGATCGATGCCCTGCTCAGCGCTCCAGACCGCCCGCACTTGAGCCATAGATCCTGTCCACGGTCCGTTCGCGGGCGACGGCGAACCACAACCCGCCAAGAGGAATACCGCCGCGAAAGCGGCCTGACCAATCCGACCGATGTTCATATTATTTTTCCCAAGGGTGGGGGTACTTGATTACACCGTCGTACTGCAACCGCATATGCTCCTCGATCGTCGCGGCCGCGTCGTTTCCAATAGCTGATTGCACCGCGGTTGCAAGTGCTTGGTTGTAAGTGTAAGGCGTGTAACGGGTTCCATGGGAATTCACTTCTTCCAATGTCGCGATGCGCTGGGGGCCGGTGGGATCGCCGGCATCGACCGGCACCAAGAACCCCTGGGGTAGGCCGTTGATGGGAACGCGATTGGCGGCAAACCCGTCGAGCACCTGTTGGTAGGCGCCGCCCTCGGTCATGTTGGGCAGGAGTTCCGGCCCAACGGTGGCAGTTGGTGCGGCCCCAATGATGTCTTGTTCCAACGAGTTTCCAGCCATGTTGACCGCCGGGCCGCCGAGCTTGCCGAGCACGTTGTACGGAGGCGGCAGCGCATTGCCGCCCACCTTCGCCACCGCTCCGAGTCCTTTGACCACCGAGTTGTATGCCGACTCTTTGCGCGAATAGGCCTCGGACGCCTGGTTGTCTTGGTTGACCCCTGCCGCGTGCACCGCGTTATTGATTCCGGAATCGACCAATCCCTTTAATGTCGCCGCATGTTGCAGCGCGGCGTCGGCGGTCGCCGCGCCCGGCACATGACTGGCCACCCCCTGCGCGTATGCATTTTGGTCCTGCATGATTTGCCGCATCGCAGCACCATTGAAGGTGTCCGATGCGTCCCTGTCGGTGCTCAGCACCGAGAAAATTCCCTTCGCGACAGGAAACGTATTGTTGGACACATTGCCGTCGACGTCGGGCGTGTGAAAAAACGGCGACAGCTCGTTGTTGCCGCCGGCGATGTTCGACACGTAAGGGGAAAGCCCGGTGGCGAAGGCGCGCACCAACTTCGGGTCGAGCTCGCCTAGGGTGTGGTGTCCAGACAGATTCATCAGATCCTGCGCATTGTTGCCCAGGTAAGCGGCGTAGGCCTGCGCGGTTTGCCCGGCAATCTGGGCTTCCGGCCCGCTCGCGTTCTGCGTCCAGCTGAACAACGATCCGGCGGCGTCACCGCCGTCCGACCAGGTGTGGTGAGTGATGTTGTCTAGGAAGGCGACACCGGTCGATCCGTCGCACCAACGTAGGTCATTGACGACCAAATTGACGGCAGCGTGGTCCCTTCCCGCCGCAGAAAACACGGCCTCCACCGTCTCGTCGTAGGTGTTGCGTGACCAGCTGAACTGGGTCATGATCTGCGCCCCCTTGTGCAGCAGGTTCTGGTCGAGGGGGGTGTTGCGCTGCAGCGCCGGGTTGCCGTCCTTCACGATGTTGGCGACGGTCCTGGTCTGGTCGGCAAACATGAAGCCCGGAGCGGTCAGAGTGTCCTGCACACTTTGCGGCAATTGTTCGAACCCGCCTTGCAGCTTGTCGGATCCTTCCTTGGCGCCCACTTCCTGCGCGGTCTTGGGGAACGAGATCGACGGGGTGCTCATCAGCTGCCAGGAATCGCCGATGACATGCCGTTGGTCCCCAAGACGCTCTTCGGCCGTCCCGAGGTCGTTGACCGACATCTTGTGCTGCTGAGCCTGCATCTGGCTCAACACCGACGCCTGCTCGACCGTCAGCGGTACTTTGCCCTCGCGCTGATCGTCGGTGATCGAATCCAGCACGGCGCCCACTCGGATCGCCGCGTCCTTATCGCCGGCCAACGTCTTGCGCACATCGGCTTCCGCATCCGTCGGCGACTCGGGAGTGTGGCCGTCCACACCCCGCACCATCGTCGTGTCGTATCCGTCGGCGTGCAGGTTGGCCTCGGCACGCTGCAGGTTGCCCGCATAGTCGTCGCGGATGTGCTCGAGCTTGTGCAACGACGATTTGGTGTCGTCGATGGCCTGCTGCTCCAGAGCGGTGATGTGGTCGTCCAGCAGTTGCCGGTCATGGGCGGACAGGTGCGGGTCCTTCTCCACCTCGACGGCCTCGCCGATCTGGTCATCGAGGCTTTGCAGTTGACCCTCAAGACTCGAGATTTCGCTCTTGCCGGACCGCTGCGCCTCGGCCAGGGTAGCCGCGATGTTCTCCAGATCGGCGCCGATCTTGGGTAGCTGGCCCGCTTGGACGCCGAGCCTGGTGGTGACGCGCTGCACCTCGGCCGAGTCGTTGATCGGATTGTCACCGTTCTCGTGCGTCCACGACTTCGCGAAGCGGCCCTTCGCCTGTTGAAAGGATGCTTCGGCGTCCGCGGTCGATCGCCCCGCGTCATGAAACGCCTGCGCAAGATCGGAGATCTGGGCTGGCCGACCGGCTTGCAAGGTCGCGTTGATCTTCCACGGGTCGCCGCCAGCAAACAAGATCAACAAGCCCTTGCTTATGTACCGGAGGTGCACCGCGCTGCCCGCAACGCCGTGGCGTCGCGCTCCTTAATCGTGATGAACGAAGACGCCTCCCCCGCGTTCAGCGTTCCCTTGTCGACTAACAACGGATCCCCTCCTGAGTTGCCGGTAACCTATCTATAACAGGTATGGTGGTCAATTCAGTTTTCCATCGAACGCTATCTGCACCGCTGCTACCACGGCACTAACGGTGAGTAGTCGGATAGAAATAACCGCAGTAATGTCGTCGAAGTGCGCTGTGAGCGGCGCATATCCGGTAATTGGGGGAACGAACATTGGTGACTGATCCGGTGAAGGTCCAGGCGGTGGCGGCGTTGTCCCGCGGCCACAGCCTGTTCGCCGGAGCGGTCACCGACGCCGATGTGGAAGGGCCGGCGCGGGTGCACGCGCACGCCGACCAGCTATCTCACGCGGTCACCCGGGTGCCCATCGCGGCGGCGCTGCGGACGAGGAATTCGGTGCAGGGGTTGCAACGGTTGGCCGATACCGATCGGGCCGCGGCGGGGATCATCGCGGCGGCACGGGCTCAGCGTGCGCACGCGAGGATGGCGACACGGATGGTGCTGGACGCCGCGCGGGCCGACGCGATGCCGGCTGTCGATACGCCCACGGGCCGTCGCGAGGCCAATGCCCGGATGGCGGCCCGGCTACGGGCTCAACATCGCCACATCGTGCGGTCGCGAGCGCACGCGCACCTATCGGCGCTGCGGTTGCGACGGCTGCAATACGCGCGATCGCGCCCCGTTACCGCCGGCGGCCGGGCGGCAGTGCTAACGGCTATCCGTAAAGCACTGGATATCAAGGGCATTCACGACCCTGGGGCGCGTGCGCGCTGGGAGCGCGGGATGGATCTGGTGGCCCGGCGCGAGTCGAACTACACCGTCGGCGCAATAAACAACTGGGATTCGAACGCGGCCGGCGGCACCCACAGCAGGGGCGTCTGGCAGTTCACCGGGCCAACGTTCGCGGCGTACCACGAACCGGGGACCTCGCCCAGCATCCACGATCTGCTTTCGCAAGCCTGTGCGTTCATCAACTATGCGCGGGGCCGCTATGGGGTCGCCGCCGATGCCTCGAATTTGGCTGATCGGATCCAGCAGGCAGATCCTCGTCGTGCACCGAGGGGGTACTGACCATGCCGCTGA
>CAVTLW010000012.1:0-121561 GCA_963735655.1 uncultured Actinomycetota bacterium | reverse complement strand
CCGGGTCGGTGTGGTCCTGGGCGCGCCGCTGCAGTGGAACACCGCAGAGCACGAGGTCCTGGCCACCGTCGCATCCGACATGGACCGGCGTGGGGATCTGGCGGCGGCGCTGGCTGCGTGCGAGGACCTCGGGTCGCCGCGAGCGTTGAAGATTGCCACCGAGATCCGGCTGCTGGGCGTCGGGATCGCGCGCCTCGTCAAGGGCATTCAGGCCGACAGCAAAGCTGGTGCGGCAGAACCAGGTCGAGGACGCGCCGGAGCCGTCGCAGGAGTCGGTGGTGTCGATCAGGGCGCGCCGCGCATCGAACAGCCGGTGGACGCGGGAACGGTTGCGGCAGCAGGCATCTGAGGCGCAGGTCCGAGACTCCGGCGAGGCGGGGCAGGGTGCCTGAGTTCGTCTCGAAACCGGTCGTGCCGCAGCGCAAGCGCGAGGGTGTGAAGGTCGACGGTATATACCGCGCCTACGTCGCAAATAGCGCTGCGTGGCAGTGCAACACGCTGGACTACCGCTTCGTGGGCCACATGTCGAAGGCCGAGATCGCGGCGGCTGAGGCCGAAGCGAGGGCAGCCGGGAAGCGGTTGGGCGACGAGATGGTCGCTGCGGGTGCGCCTTTCGGGCCGATCACCATTCGTCCTGGGCGGCTGCTGAGTCCGGCTGGGATATCCTTCGCGACACCACATCTCGCGGCGTTCCGCCAGGCCGGATGTGGGTGATCGTGCTGATGACGTGGTGACGTTCGATCCTGTCGCGTCGGCGCGGTGTGCTGCGCGGCATGCCGAGGAGGAGTCGCGTCGGCGCAGCTCGATGCCGTCGTACCCGGAGCACAACGGGCACGGCGTTCGGTGATCGTGCGCAGTGCCGTCCTCGGCGTCGGCATCATCGTGCGCAGTGCGGTCTCCCAGCCTGTCGGCCTTAGCTTTCCGCTGAACGTGTCCAAATCCGTCATGCGTGACGTAATTGAGCACGGCGGCGATGGACCGCGACGTGTCCAAATCGGCAGTGCTCTGCCGATTTGAGGCCAGGTATGCGTGCGCCCGAATGACGTTGTCGCCCTGCTGGATTAAGCTGGTGTCAAATTATTCACGCATGAATAGTTTGAGGAGGCATATGACCACATCTGATGGCTCGCCGTCGCAGCGAGTCACCGCTACTCCCAATGCCTTCGGGGCCGACGCGGCGGTGCAAGCTGCAGCCGGGGAAGCGACCGTCATCGGCACCAACCAGGACCTGTCCCGTACAGGCGCTGCTGACGCTGCGTCCGGCCAGGCCGTCCTACGCGGCAACATCGCCAATGCGCCGGGGCCGCAGGCTTTCACCGACGAGTGAGGCAGGGGCTGTGCGGCGAGCCGGTGCCGCCGTCCTGGCGCTGAGCGGCGTGTGGGGGCACTTTCGGGCCGGTCTGGTGTCCCCATTGGCCAACAGGCACTTTCAGCGGCTCTGAGAGGATGGCCGGATTTACAGCAGTTGACGCCGCCGAATCCCAGTACTGGTTGACAACGCCTGCGGCGACGAATGCATCTGCGCCGCAGCGGAACACCCAGCGAAAGTCATTTGTGACGGATGGCAGGTACTTTGGATAGACCGATGCAATAGCGGGTGCTGCGTCGGCACGCGAAGTCTGCACTAGCCAGCTGAGTCCCTGCGGACTGGTGATCTCAAGAAGTCCGTACAACATGATGGGCAACGTAGGGTTGTTCTTATAACGGTGATCAGGGCCGCCCTTAACGTTTACGTACTGCCACGTTTGGCCAACTTGCAAAGCGTCGCCAGGGACCGAACTGGGACTTTCATGAAAGTGCGTCTGCGCGGATGACACCTTTAGGTATTGATAGGCAACGTCGCTGTAGCGTCTGCCCTCTTTGACTAGTAGCCGGTCGGGGAGAAAGTACAGGCCGGAGTTACGAGCAACAAGCGACGGAATTGCAACGTTGGTCGACAGATTGTTCGGGCCGTCGGTGCTAGCAGCAACAGAGATGCGATCTACGATGCGGCCGACGCCGGAGTTGCTCTTGTACTGACGAGTGGTCCGAACAACTCCTGCTTGGGTGATGCGCCACAATCGCTGAGATCCGGTCAGCCAATCCCATTGGGTCACCAACGAGTCGAACCATGCCGCATGCGAATCGTTGACGTCATAGAAGAGCACTACCGTGCGGCTGGCCTGGTCGTGAAGAAACACCCACCAGCACAACGGAGCTAGCAACACCCAGACGATCAGGCTGTACGGCGGGTAAACAAGTCCCAGCACCAAACTCGCAATGGTGACTGGCCAACCCCATCGCATCCTGGTGGCTACGGTGTTGAGTTGTTCGACCACGTCGCCGCCCCCAGTCGGCTCCAATGACATCGCGGTCGCGCCAGTGACGTCTTCCAGGATGACGTCATTTGGGCGGTATGCGGGAGCGTGCGGTGTGTGGAACTGCGCGGGGTGCTGGACTGTCCTGTGCGCCCGAGAGCCGCCCAACAAAGGCGTTCCGTGGTAAGCGGTCCGATAGTAGACACCGTGTCGACCCATGTGGACGTAGTTCCCACGCGGACCCGATCCAACGCGGAAGCCCGGAACGCCTGTACTGACCCCGATGCCGGATTTGCTGAGGTTGAACCGGAACGGGCCTGCCTTCACGGCCTTGCGGATATAGAAACCCACTTTCGGATCATAGCGGCAATAGCATGAACGGCCACCGAGGATTACGTCCCAGGGTGCCAAAGCTTGGCCCAGGTCAGCGGCGACGCAGATGAGCCAATGGGGTGGGGCCGTGTCCCTGGACGCGGCAGAACCGCCCCGGCATCATCGCCAGGGGCCGTCTTGATGCCGGTTCATCTAACGCCGGAGCAGCCGCCGCAAGTCCGGCAGGCTGTAGCGGTCGGCAGCCTCGGACAGCAGGTCGAGCTTGGCTTGCTCGTCGCGCTCAGCCGCTGTTGATGCCAGGGCATCAACAGGCAGCGTCGCGACGCGGCGGATCCCGTCGATGAACGCCTGGCGCAGGTCGGCGGGTGCCAGGGCATCCAGCTCGACTTTCACCGTGGCGTAGACCCGGTAGCCGTGCCGGTCCAACGCGAAACCCGATGGGCCGCGCTTGAATCCGCAGCCCGGTGTCCAGCGCAGCCAACGCTCGCGCGGATCGTAGAGGGCATCGCGGCGGTATCGGGCCAGGAAGTGCTTGGCGCTGGTGTCGTCGGGATTGCCGCGCAGCCACCACTGCGGGTTGCCGCGCTTCTGCTCCACCGTCATCGCCACCCGGTGGATGTCGCCGGGTTCGAATGCCCTGGCAGCCCGGACGGTGAAGTCCCGTTGGATGTCAACGCCTTTCGAGTCGAAGTCACCGGCGTAGATGAAAACGTTGGGCCGGGCGTAGGTTTCGCGGTAGGCGACGGCGAGGTCCACCACGTCATCGAGGATCGTCTGAGACCCGCTGCCGCCCAACGGGATAACGGGGATGTGGTAGGGGTTGAGGAACCACTGTTCGAGTTGCGTTGCGATGGCAGCCTTCTCGCAGCCGATGAACACGTTGGCATCGAGGAGGTCGCCGTAGCGGTCGCTGCGGAAGTCGATCTCGCCGATTGCCTCGCCAACGCTGGCGTTCCACTGCGCCGTACGGATCCACCGTCCAGGCTCCGATACCGCCGGAAACGTTGCGGCGCGGCGCATCTGGGCGGTGATCTTCGACAGGGTGTTGGTGTCGCCGTCGCTGCCGTTGTACCGCTGCCATTCCGGCAGCGCCAAAAGCTCAGGCGCGGTGAGCAACTGGTAGTGGATTTGGCGCAGCGTCGGTGCCACACCCTGCGCCGCCGTCGTCAGGTCGCGGTGGATCCGCAGGGCGGCGGGGATGATGTGCGCGCACCAGTCGCGCTTGGGCTGGGTCATTCGCTGTCCCCCGTGGCATTTGGGTACAGCGCCTCTTCGATCTGGTCCAGCGTCATGCCCTCGCCGTGACGAAATGCGCAGTGGGCGGACTCATCTCGGTTAACGATTGTGTCGCTCACTAGGACGTACAGACCGTAGTCGGGTGCCCAGCGGTCCCGCAGGCGTGACTTGATGAGGACTTTGCGATGCCGCCGTGCGGTCCGGCGCAGCCGGTTCTCCCTGGCCTTGTCTTCCATGTGATGCTCCTGTCGTGCTGGTAGTGACACCACCAGCGTACCCGAACACGAGGTGGAAGGTATTGGCGCAGAACAGAAGCCGGACGACGTCGGCGGCGATTGGCGGGGAATCGCTTCGAGGGCACCGGGGGCAACTGCAAACTACACGGCGAATCCTGTTGGCAGATAGCTGGTTAACCGCAGTCGCGGAAGCGGTTGCCACAGTGCACCTCTCAGCCAACGCCGCTTGGCGGGTGAGGGGCGGTCCAACGTTCGGGAGCCAGGGCGAGTGTCCAGAAGTTGGGCAGGCGGAACGCAGCCAGGGGCAAGCGTTCGGAAACCGAACAGGCGGAACGCCGCAGTAGGTGGGGCCGACGCCAGGCAGCGCCCCGCGCCGGGGCTGTGCGGGGCCGTGGGCGGGGTGAGCGCCGCCGTGGTCACCGGGGCATTACGCGAATCCTGCTGCGCCGCAGGACATCGCGCCACAGCAACGTCCCTCCAGCCGCCGTCCTGGCAGGGTTGCATGCCCAGGTGCCCCCTGGTGGCCGGTCAGCGCCGCCGTCCTGGTGCGGGCCTGGGCACGTCGGCACCGACAGCGCCGTGCAGGGCCGAGCCGCCGCACGGTTAGGTGTACTAGAGATTTGTAGGACCGACCCGAGGGAACCGGGCATTCAGCGCGGCGAGCATCCTTCTCGCTTCGGTAACGCGTTCGCGCACCACCGCCAGACGCTCCGGTGGATCGACGTAACCTTCTGATTCACAACGGCGGTGCCACTCTGATTCGGCGTTGGTCACATTCCTCTTCATCGCCGCGATCTCGCGGCGCAGTATTTTGGCGAAGAGTTGGGCCTGGACCCGCTCAGAAGGTTGGGTAAAGGGAATGACCTGGGCAACAGCGGTGCTGCCCGTCGATGGTTCATCGCCCGTGTTCGTCGCTACCACCACCGTCTACCCCAAGAAGTCCGAAGGATCGGTCACCGGCCAGCCAGCCGCAACGAGCCGCCGCTTCACACGCTCGGTGTCTTCGGGCGAGGGCATCTCGTCGGTCAGCTTGGTGATCGCAACCCGCACGTCAGTGCCCTCCACCGGCGTGTGGCCGGTGGACATTAATTCGGTGGCAACCGCGATGACCTCATCGTCGGACAGGCGGCGGCGAAGAAGCGCCAAGAGAGGGATGTAGTCATTCGTGGGAACGCCCTCGGGGTAGCCCGCCCGAAGGAAGGCCACAATCCGCGTCAGCAGACCGGATAGCGGCATGGTTACCCCCTAACGCGAATCGTCGCGCCATCAACCCTGGTTCCCCTGGACCGTCCAGGGCAACTTCTTCGATTATTCGGAAAGATTGCGTTCATGACCAGTTCACCAACGACGCCAGGTGCGCTCGGTCTACGCGGTTCTAGGGTGATGCCATGCGCACGGCGTTCCATGAACAACTCGACTCGCTGACTGAACTGCTCAGCAGCATGTGCGGCCTCGCCGGGTTGGCGATGGACCGTGCGACGCAGGCGCTGTTGCATGCCGACCTGGCCATGGCCGAACAGGTTATTGGCGACCATGACCAGCTTGCCCACAAGCAAACCCGCGCAGAGGAAACTGCCTTTGCGTTGCTCGCGTTGCAGGCACCTGTCGCGGGCGACCTGCGGCTCGTCTTCGGTTCCTTCCAGAATGTAGCCGACGCTGAACGGATGGGTGCTCTGGCACTGCACGTTGCCAAAATCGCTCGCCGCCGCCATCCCCACCATGCCCTGCCCGAGGAGGTCGAAGGCTACTTCGCCGAGATGGGACGGATTGCCGTCGACCTCGGCAACAGCGCCAAGGAAGTGGTGCTATCGCGTGATCCGAAGCAAGCCGCTCAGATCAGCCGGAAGGACGATGCGATGGATCAACTTCACAAGGAGCTATTCAGCGTCTTGATGGATAAGCAATGGAAGCATGGCGTCGCAGCAACCGTGGATGTCACACTGCTGGGTCGGTTCTACGAACGCTTCGCAGACCACGCCGTGGCTATAGGGTGTCGCGTTGTCTTTGAGGCGACAGGGGAAGCTGTCGAAGAGTATGAACACTGACAGCCGGTGACAGCCGGTGACCAGGATCAGCAACCTCGCCGGTTTTCCCGCGAGGTCTAGCTACCGCCAGACGCTAGGGACCGCGTAGGGACCAGCCCCTTTCAGCGGCCCTGAAAACATGCCCTGACCTGCAGCAAAGCTTGTGCCCCGGCAGGATTCGAACCTGCTGACCAGGCAATTCGCCCAACATGCACAACTTGTACCTGCACGCCAAGGATCGTGGTTGCACGCAGCCCGGTTGTGATGCACCGGCTTATCACAGCCAGGTCCATCACGTCAGCGGCTGGACCAACACCCACCGCACCGACATCGATGACCTCACCCTGGCCTGCGGGATCAGCAACCGACTCGCCGAAAAGGGCTGGACCACCCGCAAAAACGCCAACGGCGACACCGAATGGCTACCGCCCCCACACCTCGATCACGGCCAACCCCGCATCAACCCGTATCACCACCCAGAAAGATTCCTCCACGACGGCGACGACGACGAACCCGCTTGACGTCGGGTCAAACCGAGCTGAACATGGCGCGCAACCGATGAATATCAACCTTGCCGGTACCGCCGCGCGGAACGTCGTCGTCGGACTCGAGCAGCAACCACACCGTCGGCACCTTGAAGGCGCTCAGCAGTGTGCGTGCGGAGTTGCGCAGCTGCTCGGTGGTCAGCGGTTCGCCGCATACGATCGCCGCGCCCACCCGTTCGCCCTGGGCTCCGGGCACGTTGGTGACGAATGCGTTGTCGACGCCGTCGATGGTCCGTAACGCCTGCTCGACCTCGCCGGGGTAGACGGTGGCGCCGCTGACTTTGAACATGTCGTCGGAGCGGCCGTGGTAGAACAGGAAGCCCTGCTCGTCGAGGTGGCCGAGGTCGCCGGTGGGGTAGAAGCCATCGGCGGTGAAGAGGTCTTCGTGGCTGCGACGGCAGATGCCGCGCAAGGTGTGCGGTCCCCGGATCTGAATCATGCCTACGGTTCCCGCCGGCACTGGGACGCCGTCGTCGGAGCCGGCGTCGACGATGCGAACCTCCATGCCGGGGAACGGCTTTCCGCAGCTACCCCAGGCCGCCGGTGGCATGTCGGTGTCCGCGGGGTAGCCGCAGTACGGTCCGAACGCTTCGGTCATGCCGAACAACTTGGCCCGCGCCCCGGGTTGAGCGCGCTGTTCGGGCGCAAGTAAGGCCTCGAGACTGCCGGGGCGTAGCGCCGAGAGATCAACGCCCGTTCTGCCCGGGTGCCGGGCCAGGGCCTCGGCTTGGTCGGGCCAGCCCCGGAATAGCGTGACCCGCTCGCTCTTCCAGCAGGCGCAAGGTGGTTTCGGGCTGCGGAATTTCCTCGGTCACCAACGTTGCGCCCGCCAGCAGTGTCGGACAGGATCCCGCTGCCGAAGCCGCCCACCCAGAAGAACGGCATCGGCAGGTACAGCCGGGTGTCGGACGTGATGCAGCGCGCCGCCAGGCCCGATCGCACCGCGCCTAACGCGCTGCCATGGGAGTGCACGACACCCTTGGGCGGTCCACTGCTTCCCGAGGTGAACATGATGACCAGCGGGTCAGCGGGGGTGACCGTATCGGTCATGGCGCCGACGACCCGGCGGGCACCTTGGCTCGCAACGGCATTCGAGATCATGTCGGCCGTCCAGAGCTGTCGCAGGGCGGGAAGTTCGGACTGCCGCGACCGGAGGCCGTCGAGGTAGCGGTGGCCGCGGAATTCCTCGACGCTCACCAGGAATTGCACCGACGCGGCCCGTAGCTGGGCGACCAGTTCGCCGGCCCGCAGCAGAGTGCTCAGTGGCACCAGCACGGCACCGATGCGTGTCAGCGCCAATGCGATCTGCACCCAGCGGGTGTTGTTGGGCATGATCAGCCCCACTCGGGTGCCCTTGCCGACCTCGGCATCGACCAAGGCCGCGGCCAATTCGCATGTGGTGGTATCGAGTTCGCGGTAGCTGACCCGCGACACCGGATCGATCACCATGGGTTTGGCACCATGATCGGCGGACTGCAACCGCACCAGGTGGTCGATGGTGTCAGGCATCGAACAACCTCTTGAGCTGTTGTGTGTCGACCTTGCCGCTGGACCGCAGGGGGACCTCGGCCGCCGATATGGCAATGAAACGCTTGGGAATTTTGTACGCCGACAATTCGTCCCTCAGCCGTTCACGCAGAGCTGGCTTCGTCGAAGCCCGGACCCACGACGACCGCGCCAACCAGCTCGCCGCGCTCGGCGTCCGGAACGCCCACGACGTGAGCCTGCCTGCCGGTGACTCTGGCGATCGCCCCTTCCACTTCGGTCGCCGAAACATTGGCGCCCGCCGTCTTGATCATCGCGCCGGACCGGCCGACGAAATACACGAACCCGTCGGCGTCGGCACGCGCCAAATCGCCGGTGTGGAACCAGCCTTCGGCGTCGAAAGCACTCTTCGCGGCTGCGCTTGTAGTACCCGAGCATCACGTACGGCCCGCGGATGCACAGCTCGCCGACGCCGGTGGAATCGGGATCGAGGATCGTGGTCTGGAATCCCGGCGCCGGCTTGCCGAACGATCCGCGCCGGTATTCGGGTTGGTCGGATTCGTCGCCGCTGATCAGCAGCACACTGCCGGCTTCGGTCATCCCGAGCATGTTGTGCCGCAACTCCGGGTCGGCCGGCCGTGCTTCGGGCGCCATGATCGGGTACAGGTTGCCTCGGCGCATCGAGGACAGGTCGCGTTCGCCGAAGCTCGGGTGGTCGGCAAGTTGGGCGACGCCGGCGGCTGAAACCGTTTGTCAGCGTTGGCTTTTCCGCTTCCAGCAGGTCGAGCGTCGCGCCGGCATCGTGCGAGTTGGAGCATACCAGCGTCGCGCCGGCGACCAAGGTGGCCAGCAGGCCGAATGCGAGCCCGCCGATCCAGAAGAAGGGCGAATTGCAGAACAGTCTTGTCCTCGGCCGTCAAGCCGCGGATCTCGTTGAGGTTCTGCTGGTGTGCGAGCAGCCCGGCGTGTGTGTGTACCACTCCCTTGGGGCTGCCGGTGGAGCCGGAGGTGTACACGATGGCCACCGGATCGGAACCGTCGACGTCGTCCTGCATCGCCTCGAGCAGCGTGGGGTCGACGCCGTCGGCAAGCCGTTGCACCCGCCCGGAGTCGATAGCGACGTGGCGCAATTGCGGGGCGGCGGCGACGAACAACCTGTCATCGGTGTCGAACTCCGGCCGCGAAAGCGCGTCGGCCAGACGCCGGACGTAATCGTGCGACCGGAAAGACGCGGCGGCCAAAAGGATTTCGACGTCGCTGTCGACCAGTTGCTCGCGCAGTTCGCGGGCGGTGACGAAGGTGGAGAAGGGGATCACCACCGCACCGATACGGGCCGCCGCCAACATGCCGACGGCGAATTCGCTGCCGTTCGGGTAGAGCAGTCCCACATGAGTGCCCTTGCCGGCACCGTACGCGATCAGCCCGCGGGCCAGCACCGCCGAGCGCCGATCGGCGTCGGCGTAACTGATGCGGTCGTCGTCGCAAACCAGAAGTGGGTGGTCTCCCCGTGAGCGGGCTTGGGAGCACAGGATTCCCGCGACCGTGAGGGCATCACCGGACATGGTCGCTGTGGGCGGCGTTCGCCGAAGTAGTTCCGGATCGCGCCCAGATCGGGCTTGCCCGAGGGCGTTCGGGGGATCGCGGCGACGATCGCGATGTCGGTGGGAATCTCGTAGCGGGCCAGGCGCTCTCGCAGATAGTCCACCAGCCCGGCCGCGTCGGTCGAGGCGGATTCGCGCAATTCCACCATCGCGACGGGTGTCTCGCCGAGACGCTCGTCTCCTTGCCCGACCACCGCCGCGCCCGCCACCGCGGGGTGGCGCTCCAGCGCGGTTCGCACGTCGTCGGGCATCACTTTGAACCCGCCGCGGATGATCGCCTGATCGGCGCGCCCGACAATCCAGAGAAATCCGTCCTCGTCGATGCGCGCGATGTCGGTGGTTCGCATCCACTCTGCCGACAACCCCAGCTGCGCCGGCTTGACTTCGCAGCAGACCAAGTTGGTCGGCATCGAGAGGCGCGCCGTCGTCGCCGACTACCCGAAGTTGCGTGCCCGGGTTGGCGCGACCGACGCTGCCGCGTTTGGCCTGCCAGTGCTGCTGGTAATCGGCCAGTGTCCAGCCGGCCACACCGCCTCCGAATTCTGTTGCGGCATAGGAGGTCAAGACGGGAATTCCATACTTGTCGGTGAAAGCGTCCGCATCGTCGGCCGACAGCGGTGCGGTGCCGCACGTGACGGCGCGGATGCTGTCCAGGTCGGCTCGGGTGAGCTCGGAATGCAGCACCGTGCGTAGCGCCGCCGGCACCAGAGATACCGTGCGGGGTCGATGCTTGCGGACGGCCGCGGCCCAGCTGTTGAGCTCGAACCGATCCAGTAGCACAAACGATCTCGCCTGCGTGACGCATTGCAACACGCGGAATACGCCACCGATGTGGACCATCGGTGAGTTCACGATCGCGACACCACGGCGAACCTCGGTGGGTGCCGCCGCGTCCTCCGGCACGGGCCCCATCACGCTGCGCGCCAGCATGTCGTAACTGAGATCGATCCGTTTGGGTGGGCCGGTCGTTCCGCTGGTCAGCATCCGCACGGCGACTGCCGGTCCGGGCAGCACCGGCCGCCGGTGGCGCGTCGGTGCTGCTCGGCCGGTGTCGAACAGCCCCGAGATCGACACGGACTTGGTGCCGGAAGCCCGTGGCGACAAGCGTTGCCAGGTCATCGGATTCGCCGACGATCAGGGGCAGTCCCAGCCCGGCGATATCGGCCCGGGTGCGATCGTCGCCGCGTGCCGGGTTGATCACGACGACAGTTCCGCCCGACAACAGCACCCCGAGGAACGCCGCGACGTGACCTGGCCGGTTGCGCAGCAGCATCCCTATCTGCTGCTGCCCCGCCGCCAGCTGCGCGATACGCCCTGCCGCATCGCTGATTTGGCCCCAGGTCGACCACCTGCCGTCGTGCTCGATGGCCTGCGCGCCGGGCGCCAGCCGCAGCACGTCGGCGATGCGTTGACTCAGCGGATGATCGCTCATCACCGGATCTTGGGATCGCTCGTGGCGTTCTCGTCGGAGTTGCGCTGTGCGGCCAGTTCGGCTTTGCCGATGGGATTACCCAGCCGGGTATAGATCAGTCCCTGATCCAGTGCGGCGCGGTACGGCTTGTCCAGCGATTCCCAGATGGCCTTCACCGTGCCCTGGGTGGCCGAGGGCGGCTTGGCGGCGATTGTCGCCGCGATGTCGTGGGCACGCGGCCATAATTGGTCCGGTGAAACGACTTCCGATACCAGCCCGATCCGCAGGGCGGTCTCGGCGCTGACCCGCTCGTCGTTGCCCATCAGGGCGATCCGCAGGGTCTCACCCAGACCGATGCGCCGCATCAGGCCGATCGGCTCCAGTGCGCAGACCAGCCCCGCCGAGACGTGCGAGTCGAAAAACGTCGCATCCGAGGAGCAGATGACCACATCGGATTCGTTGACGAAATAGAAGGCTCCCGCGGTGCACATGCCCTGAACGGCGCAGACCACGGGTTTCCACATCTTCTGCCATTTCGGGCTCAGCGCCTCGCCGGGATCCTCATGGTTCCAGACATTTTCGGGTTGACCGTATGGCGTCTTGATGTCGAGGCCGGCGCTGAACGCCCGGGCTCCGGCCGCGCGCAGCACGACCGCGTGCACCGACTCGTCGAGTTTGACCACGCGCCAGGCGTCCGCCATCTCGGTGCACATGGTGCGGTTGAAGGTGTTGAGCTGCTCGGGCCGGTTCAGCGTGATGGTGGCGACGTGATCGGTCGCGTCCACCTCCAGCAGAATCGTCTCGAAGTTCACTGACATTGCCAATCCGGCGGCCGCTTCTCGACGAACGCCTTCGGGCCTTCCAACGCGTCGTCGGTGCGCAGCACGCGTTCCCGGAAAGTCTCGGCCAGCATCTCGGCTTCGTGCAGCGGCAGATCGAGGCCTTTGAGAATGGCCAGCCGCGTACCCCGAACCGCCAGCGGTGCATTGGAATTCACGATATCGGCGATCTCGCGAGCGCGTTCCAGCAGCCGGTCGTGCTGCACGATTTCGCTGATCAATCCCAGGTCGAAGGCGCGCTGTGCATCCATCCGCTCGTGTTTGCCCATCAATGCCATCCGCAGGGCCACCGATCTTGGGAGCACCCGGGCCAGCCGCACCAGCTCGCGTCCGGCCACCAGCCCGATGCTGACGTGTGGGTCGAAGAACGTCGCGCGGTCGGACGCGATCACGATGTCCGAAGTCGTCACCCAATCCAGCCCGGCGCCGCAGCAGATGCCGTTGACGGCGGTCAACAGTGGCTTGGCCATTCGGCGGAATGGGGGTGTGCCTTCCTGCGGTGCTTCCCATTGTTCGTACGTCGACAGGTACGGCCGTTCGTAGATCACTTTGCCGTCACCGGGAATGGCCTTGACGTCGGCGCCGGTGCAAAAGGCTCGGCCGGTGGCGGTGACGATGAGCATCCACACCTTGTCGTCGTTCTCCGCCTCGTCGTAGGCGGCGCGGAGTTCGGAGATCATCTGCGGGCTCAGCGCGTTGAGGGCGTCCGGACGGTTCAGTGTGATGGTGGCGGTGTGCCCGTCCACCTCGTAGTTGATGGTGTCGTACCCAGTTGTGGTCATCGGCCCTGGAATTTCGGTGTGCGACGTTGCCGGAAGGCTTCCAGTCCCTCTTTGAAATCATTCGTCCGACAAGACAATTCCACGTTGAACAACTCCTGTGTCATGGCCTGGCCCAAGGTCGCGTCCTGGCCGAAGCTCAAGGCCTGCTTGGCCAGTCCGATCGCGACCGTGGGGCCGCAAGCCAGGCGCGCCACCAGTCCGTCGACCGTGTCGTCGAGTTCGGACGGGCTGACGGCTTGGTGGATCAATCCCCAGTCGGCGGCATCGGCACCGCTGACTTTCTCGCCGAGGAGCAACATCCGTCTGGCCCGCGCCAGGCCGACCAGCCGCGGCAACAGCCAGGTGGAGCCCGAATCGGGGCTGAACCCGCGTTCCACGAACGGCTCCCAGAACACCGCGTCGGCGGCGGCGACGGTGAAGTCCGCGGCCAGGGCCAGATTGCAGCCGATGCCGGCGGCCCAGCCCCGCACGCTGCACACCACCGGCAGTTGAACGCCGCCGACGAGCTCGATCACTCGGTGCGCCGCATGGGGAATCCGGCGCAGCAGGTCCCCGGTACGGCGCCGTGGCGC
Source organism: uncultured Actinomycetota bacterium (assembly GCA_963735655.1). GTDB lineage: Bacteria > Actinomycetota > Actinomycetes > Mycobacteriales > Mycobacteriaceae > Mycobacterium. The sequence continues at coordinate 108,200 of CAVTLW010000012.1, read as the reverse complement.
GCCGGCGTTGTTTGTGGCCACCCAGTCGGCACCGGCGCAGAAGTCGTTGCCGGCACCGCGGATATGAATCGCACGCAATGTGTCGTCGGCGGCGGCGTCGGTGAGTATGCCGACAAGCGTCTCGATCATCAACGGGGTCAACGTGTTACGGCGAGACGGGCGATCGAGCGTGAGGCGCAACACCGCACCATCGCGGCTTGCGGTCACCGAACCCTCGGGCTCGGCCGAGTCGGCCTCATGACTCACCGTCGAATCCGGCCTTTCTCCGCCGATATGGTTACCCATACAGTAGGCAATACGATTGCTACGCTGTACAAGTTAGCAAGGAAACGCTGCTGACGGAACAGCCGGGTGAGCGCGAAGCGATGAGGAGCGGCACCAATGACCGACAGCATGCACGCCGCCAGAGCAGGTGACGCCAAGTTCGGCGAGGCGCCGCTTGCCCAGACCGTGCAAGCCGCGGGCGCCATCCGGCGCCTTTCCTCGTTATTGGTCTCGCTGGAACACCCGCACCCGACGGTGGACGTCATGCTGGCGAAGTTCGCCGAGTGGGAGGACGAGCTGGCAGCGGCGGCCCCGACGGACAACGCGCCCAGAATCGGTGAAATCGACGGCGACCCACGACGGATCTATCTCAATCACGCCACCGATATCGGTGCGTACAACCCGTGCTTTCCCGAGTACCGGTTCGATCACCTCGACGCCGAGAAAGCCACCGGCCGGGTCACCTTCCCGCTGATCTACGAGGGGCCTCCGGGCCTGGTGCACGGCGGGTTCCTCGGCGTCTTCTTCGACTGCGTGATGCAGCATCACAATTGCGTCACCGGATTGTCGGGCAAGACGCGCTCATTGACCGTGACTTTCCGCCGGCCGACACCGGTTCTGGCCGAGCTGGACTTCGACATCTCGCGCTCGCAGGTCGAACGGGGTATCGCCTCGACCGCGCGACTGCTGCTCGACGACGAAGTGCTGTGCATCGGTGAGGTCAACACGTTAGCGTCGCCGCCGAACCAGCTAACGGGATTCCAATTCGGTAGGCGGCGAAAGGAGTCCGCTACATGACCGCCTCGGAAGCCTCGGACGACCGCGTGCTGTTCGACGTCGATCGTGACCGGCGCATCGCCACGATCACTTTGAACAACCCCAAGCAACGCAACTCCTACGACGCCACAATGCGCGAGGCCGTCGCGCGTTATCTGGATCGGGTAGCCGAAGACGACGACCTCACGGTGGTGCTGCTGCGGGGAACGGGCGGTGTTTTCAGCACCGGCGCCGACATGAACAACGCTTACGGCTGGTACGGAGCCTCCGGCGCACCCAGCCAATCCGGCAGCGACGAGCCCGCCCGTCGCCCCAGTCAGCGCCGGCGACTTACGGTGGACCGCAAGTCATTCGGCTTCTATCACAACCTGATGGGTTTCCCGAAGGTGACGGTGGGAGAGATCTCCGGCTATGCGCTGGGCGGGGGTTTTGAGATCGCGCTGATGACGGACATCTCGGTCATCGCCCGCGACACAAAGATCGGCATGCCCGCAACGCGGTTCCTGGGGCCCGCGCTGGGCAGTTTGCACATGTTCTTCCACCGGCTGGGGCCGGTGCTGGTCCGGCGTCTGCTCCTGACCGGTGACATCATCGAAGCCGGCGAAATCGAGCACCTCGGAATCTTCACCGAAACATGTGATTCCGGCTCGGTCACGGCGCGTGCCCGGTACTGGGCCGAGAAGGCGGCCAAGATGCCGGCCGACGGCGTCGTCATCGCCAAGGAAGCGTTCCGGTTGGTCGAGCAGAGTCAGGCATACCAGGGCGAGGAAGTCGCGAGCTATCTATTCCACGCCTACGGCACCAACCTGCAGTTCGCGCCCGGCGAATTCAACTTCGTCAAGACCCGGGCGCAGCACGGAACCAAAGAAGCATTCCGGCTGCGGGACGAGCACTTTCACGTGCCGGAGCCCCCGAAAACGCAAGAACCATAACGGAATTCGGCGGAGGCCAAAAGGGGCTCAGCGTGCGGTCGTGTCGCTCCGGGCGCCCGGTTTGCGTAGCCGGGACGGCGCCCGCTCGACGGCTTTCGATCCTTCGTCGATCAACCGGCCGGCGTGGTCGAGGATGCAGTCCAAGCCGAATTCGAAATTGGTCTCGTCGGGGGCCCCGATACGGTGACCTTTGCCGGTCACCTGCGCAATCAGCGGAGTCGTGTGGGGATCGATGGCCACGGCATCCTCGAAGGTGCGCGACCCGCTCTCCGACGACTGATTTTTCTCGTAGAGCCGCTGCAGCACTACGGATCCGCGGACGTGGAGCGACATCGCGGAGTAGGTGTCGAAGGCGTCTTCGGGTGAGAGTCCGGCCTCCACCAGATTGGCGATGGCCCGCTCCATCTCCTGTGCGCCCACCCGTGCCGCCTTGGGGCTGAGCGCGGCCCGAATCAAAATCAGATCGCACAGAATGGGGTTGCCCATGAACGTCTTCCGCATCAGGCGTGCATGATTCCGCAACGTTTCACGCCAGTCGCTGGCTTCGACATACGGGGTGGCGAAGACGTACTTGCTCAACGCGCGGTCAGTCATCGCGTTGAGCAGATCGTCCTTCTTCCGGAAGTACCAGTAGATGCTGGTGACGCCGACGCCCAGATGTTTGCCGAGCAGCGGCATGCTCAGGTTGTCGATCGATACCTGCTCCGCGAGTTCGAATGCGCCGCTGATGATGTCATCGGGATTGATGGACCCACGCTCGCGTCGCTGACGCTTGTCGGCGGTTGCCTGCTTTGCCACTACGGGCACCTCCATCAAGATCTGTCCTGCGCATGCGGTCTTCAGACCTGGCTCGGCCGGTCGTCTTGAATCTACCGGCAGCTAGCCTTCGACCTGCGAATATGCATGCGTGTCGCCGTTCGGCAGGGCTCCTTCGTGCGATTTTCTGTCTGCTACTGTAATACCTATCGTAGGCTTTTTGGTAAATACTGCTGGGCTTCCAGAGATGGTGGAAATATGACCGGGCTGAAGCCATCCGGTGCACCGTGGATCTAGGGCTGGCGAATGCCGCCACGGTGGTGGTCGGGGGCAGTCGCGGGATGGGACTGGCCACCGCCCGCTGCCTCGCCGACGAAGGTGCTCGGGTGGCGATCGTCGGCCGCTCGCCGGACGCGCTGGACAGCGCGGTCGAGGAGTTGACCAACCGCGGGAGTCCGGACGCCGTCGGACTGGCCGCAGACATCCGCGAGGGTGAAGCGGTCGACACGTTATTCGCCGGCCTCGCTGAGCGGTGGAACGGCGAACTCAACGTGCTCGTCAACACCGTCGGCCCGGGCGCCGCGGGCAGCTTCGAAGACCTGACCGACGAGCAGTGGCACCAAGCCGTCGACGACGGCGTGATGGGCATGGTGCGCTGCGTCCGCTCGGCACTTCCGTTGCTGCGCAAGGCGCAATGGGCGCGGATAGTCAACTTCTCGGCGCACTCGACACAGCGCCAAAGCATCATGCTGCCCGCCTACACGGCAGCCAAGGCGATGCTCACCAGCATTTCGAAAAACCTGTCCCTGCTGTTGGCCGAGGACGAGATCCTGGTCAACGTGGTGTCACCGGGCAGCATCGCGTCCGAGTCACTGATCGGCTGGGCCAAGTCGATCGGTGTCGACGGCACCGACCCCTACCGTCTGATGGACGCCATTGCCAAGCACTTCGGGCATCCGGCGCACATGCCGCGGGCCGGGTTGCCCGACGAAATCGGTCCCGTCGTCGCGTTCCTCGCGTCTCGGCGCAACTCGTACATGACCGGAGCCAACATCAACGTCGACGGCGGCTCGGACTTCACCTGACCGTGTGCGAGGCGGATACGTGCGCCAAACAGAAGGAGACGGTCTGATTACGAAGGGATAGCGCTGCCGATGCGCTCGCGCGATTGTGCGCGTGGCGCGATACGGTGTCGTATCTGCCCACCCAGCGATACGAACGGCCGCCAAAATGACCACCTACCGGTGACGACAGCGACGTGATCAACACACCCGCGAGTGGTCACGCGCCCACGAGTGTCTACAGCGACCTGCCCCAGCTTGTCCCGCAGGTTGTCGCAGACACGGTGGACGACCTCCTCGGCATGCCTCGCGCACGAGGGTGGATTCACCTGTGCTCGGCGGCCACCGCCGTTGTGGCCGGCGCAGTGCTGGTGTCGGTGGCCGCGATCGAAGCGTCGCCCAAGGCCGGCTTGGCCGCACTGGTCTATGCCGCCACGATCGTCGCCATGTTCAGCGTCAGCGCCGCCTACCACCGCGTGCAGTGGCGCTCTTCCCGCGCCCACAAATGGATGAAGCGGGTCGATCACTCGATGATTTTCATCTTCATCGCCGGCTGCTACACCCCGATCGCTTTGTTGGCGATGCCCCCGCGCATCGGGATGCAGGTCCTGACCGTGGTGTACGCGGGCGCGGCCGCCGGTGTGGCCCTCAAGATGCTGTGGCCGTCGGCGCCGAGGCGGGTCGGCGTGCCCCTGTACCTGGTGCTCGGCTATGTGGCGATTTGGTTCGTCGGACCACTTCTTGACGGCGCGGGTGTGGTTGTGGTGGTCCTGCTCGTCGCCGGGGCGGTGTTGTACAACGTGGGCGCCATCTTTTACGGTTTTAGCTGGCCAAATCCTTGGCCACGGACGTTCGGATATCACGAGTTCTTCCATGCGTTCACCGTTGCCGCGGCGACCTGCCACTACATCGCCATCTGGGTCCTCGTGTCGTAGCCACCGCTGGATGCGTGATGTCCAGCCGGCGGAAGGAGTGACCCGTGGCGACAGCTGGTGAGGCGCGCACCTGGGCGCGTGGTGCTTTGCGGGGAATCGGTGACTCCCTCTATACGCCGTTTTGTGGGGTCGATGGTGACGACATCGACTGGGACGCCTACCGGACGCTGGTGCGTTATTGCGTCAGTGACCTCGGGCACCCGATGCTGTGGTGCACCAGTGGCCTCTCCGAGTTCTGGTCACTGACGCTCGATGAGCGCAAGCGTTTGCTCGAGGTGGCCATCGAGGAGGCCCGCAGCGCGAACCCCAGTGATGGCGGGGTCGTGATTCAGGCCTGTACCGCGGCCATGTCGGCCAAGGACTGTGTGGAATTGACCTTGCACGCACAGCAGGTGGGCGCCGACATCGCCTACATCCAGACGCCGATGATGGAGGCGCACGGCGGCGAAGGCGTGCTGCGCTTCTTCAAATACGTCGCCGCACGCACCGATATCGCCCTGGGCATGTTCAACTCGCCGTCTTCGGGTTATGTCTTGACGGCGGCCGAAGGCGCACGGATCTATGACGAGGTGCCTGCGGTATGCGCCACCAAGGAAGGCGCGTTCCGACCGCATAGCAGCCGATTGCTGCACGAACTGGCCCCTGGTCTAGTGGTGTGGGAATGCGAAAGGACGGTGTACCGGGCAGGCTGGCTGCGCGACGGGATTGTCTGTCCGGCACAACTGGGAACCGCCGGATATCTTTTCGAGACCCCGCAGCGACGACTGTTTTCCGAGTATTGGGATCTGGTGCTGGGCGACAAGTTGATCGAGGCGATGGACTACGGGCGTGACTCCGGCCTGGACCAGTTCGACATCGACATCGGATCGTGGTGGACCTGCTATCCGGGGCGATCGGACTACTTCACCCATTGGGGCGCCGCGTTCAAATACGCCGCCTCGGTTCTTGGCCTGCCGATCGGTGACTATCCGCATTCCCGTCCGCCGCAAGCGCAGTTGCCGCCCGAGGCCAAGATCCAGATCGAAGCGGCCTATCGGCGCCTCGGGCTCATCGAGGGCTAGCCGGCTGGTCACAAACAGCGGTGAGAATCGACGCTGGGTAAGCCGAAATTCGCTGGTCCGCTGCGGTCCTGATGGGCGTCGGCGACGGTTGTGGAATGCGGTACCGATAGGTATACAGTATGGGTACAAACAGCCGGGGGTCCAAGCACGCACGCGTGAGGAGATATCGGGGATGTCCGCGAGCGTTGCCGACGCCGAAGACGCGGTGCTCTACGAGGCCACGGCTACCGGCGTGGCAATCCTGACGTTCAATCGCCCGGATCGGCTCAACGCGTGGGGCCCCGACATTGCGGCCGGGTTCTACGCCGGAATCGACCGCGCCGAACAGGACCCGGCCGTTCGGGTGATCGTGGTGACGGGGCGGGGCAGGGGATTCTGCGCCGGCGCCTATCTCGGCGCGCCGAGTGCCGCGGCCAACATGGGCGAGACGATGGAGAAGGCGGGCAAGACGAACCTGGCCGATCTGGTCGGCGAACGCCCGCCCCATTTCGTGACCACGCTGCGCAAGCCCGTCATCGCCGCCATCAACGGTTCCTGCGTCGGCATCGGTCTGACCCAGGCGCTGATGTGCGATGTCCGTTTCGCCGCCGCCGGCGCCAAGTTCGCCGCCGTGTTCGCCCGCCGCGGACTGATCGCCGAGTTCGGCATCTCCTGGATACTGCCGCGGTTGACCAGCTGGGGCGTCGCGCTCGACCTGTTGCTGAGCGGACGTACCTTCCTCGCCGAGGAGGCAGCCCAGTTGGGCTTGGTCAAGGAAGTCGTCGCGCCGGAGCAGCTGATGAAGCGTGTCCTGGAATACGCCGAGGACATGGCGCAGTATTGCTCGCCGGCTTCGATGGCGGTGATCAAGCAACAGGTGTACGGCGATGCCACTCGCGATGTCGTGGAAGCGAATTCGCGCGCCGAGGTGTTGCTGCACGAGGCGATGCCACGGCCGGACGTGATCGAGGGGATCACCAGCTTCCTGCAGAAGCGGCCGCCGCAGTTTCCTTCGCTCACGGCTAGCGATGCTTAGACACAGGCTTTGAAACGGGCCTAGCGCCGGGAAAGGACGACCATGAGTAACTTGGCTTACCAGGCGATCGATGCCGACAACCACTACTACGAGACGGTCGACGCCTTTACCCGGCACCTGGACAAGAAGTTTCGGCGCCGCGGCGTTCAGATGTACAGCGACGGCCGGCACACGCAGGCGATCATCGGCGACCGGGTGAACCGCTTCATTCCCAACCCGACCTTCGATCCGATCATCGTGCCGGGCTGCCTGGACTTGCTGTTCCGCGGCGAGATTCCCGAAGGCGTCGACCCGGCCTCGCTCATGCAGGTCGAGAAGCTGGAAATGCGGCCGGAATACCAGAAGCGCGAGGCCCGCGCCGCGGTGGTCGAGGCCCAGGGCATCGAGACGGCGATCATGTTCCCGACCTTCGGGTGCGGGGTCGAGGAAGCGCTCAAGGACGACGTGGATGCCACAATGGCGTCGCTGCACGCCTTCAACCTGTGGCTCGACGAAGACTGGGGCTTCGACCGCGACGATCACCGCGTCATTTCGGCGCCGATGATTTCGCTGGCCGACCCGCAACAGGCGGTCGAGGAAATCGATTTCGTGCTCGGCCGCGGCGCGCGACTGGTCCATGTGCGGCCCGCTCCGGTGCCCGGCGTGCCGAAGAACCGCTCACTGGGACATCGCTCGCACGACCCGGTGTGGGCCCGGCTGGCCGAGGCGAACGTTCCGGTGGCATTCCATTTGGGCGACAGCGGATATCTCAAGATCGCCGGCATGTGGGGCGGCAAGGACACCTTCGAGGCATTCGCCGCACCCGACCCGCTGGACAAGATCCTCGTCGACGATCGGGCGATTCACGACACCATGGCCTCGCTGATCGTGCATGGGGTTTTCGACCGCCATCCCAGGCTGCGGGTGGCCAGCATCGAGAACGGCTCGGAGTGGGTGGCCCGGCTCATCAAGCGGTTGAAGAAGACGGCGAACCAGCAGCCGCGCTGGTTCCCCAACGACCCGGTCGACACTTTGCGAAACCATGTCTGGGTATCTCCGTACTACGAAGAAGACTTGACTGCCCTGGCCGAGCGGATCGGGGTCGAACGCATCCTGTTCGGTTCCGACTGGCCGCACGGTGAAGGCCTTCAGTCTCCGCTGTCGTTCACCGACGAGCTGGCCGGCTTTGCCGAAACCGATGTCCGGAAGGTCATGCGGGATAACGCTTTCGACTTCCTCGGCGGCAAAGCCGTTGTGGCAGCCTAGGCGGCGTGGACTCGTGAGCGAATGGACCATCGGCGCGGTCCTCGACGCCATCGCGGACGTCGTTCCGGACCGCCTGATGACCGTTTGCGGAAACCGCCGCAGCACCTTCGCCCAGTCGGCGGAGCGAACCAGCCGGCTGGCCAACTATCTGAGCAACAAGGGATTCGGGGTCCAACGCCCTCGCGAGGAGTTGCAGCGCTGGGAATGCGGACAGGACCGGGTCGCGCTCATCATGTACAACGACCTGTACCCCGACATGGTGATCGGCTGTCTCAAGGCGCGCACGGTGCCGGTCAACGTCAATCATCACTACTCGCCGCAGGAGATCCGCGACCTGCTCGAGTACGTGGGACCCCGGGGCATCATCTACCACCGCTCACTGGGCGCCCGGTTCGCCGAGGTACTGAAAGCAAGTGGTGCCGAACTGCTGGTGTCCATCGACGACGGAAGCGCGGTTCCCGAACTCCCGGAAGCAATTTCGCTGGACGACGCGCTGGCGCAGTCGAGCGTCGATGTTGCTGTCGATGTTCCTAAGGGTTCGCCGGACGACCTGATCATGATGTGCACCGGGGGGACGACGGGACGGCCCAAGGGTGTCCTGTGGCGGCAGAGCGACATGTACGTGTTGTCGATGGTGGGAGCCGACCACGAGAGCGTCACCGAGATCCACGACAAGGTCCGGGGCGGCGGGCCGCCCTGGTTCGCCGTTTCACCGCTGATGCACGCCGCCGGCATGTGGACCGCGTTCGCGGCGCTGTGCGCCGGCCTGCCGGTGGTGCTGTATGACGACAGCAACAAGCTCGACGTGCGGTCGGTGTGGCAGACCGCCGAGCGCGAAAAAGTGGGCATGATGACGATGGTCGGCGACGCCTACGCCGGGCCGCTGATCGCCGAACTCCGCGCGCATCCCTACGACTTGTCCTCGCTCAACTCGATCGGCACCGGCGGAGCCGCCACCAACGCGAAATACAAACGGGCACTGATGGAATGCCTGCCGCACGTCACCATCATCGAAGGCTACGGGTCTTCGGAGACCGGCAACATGGCGTTCGGGCACAGCCACGGCGGAACGGCAAGCGAGACCTTCGTGCCCCGGTTCGGTGCGACGGTGGTGTCGGCCGACCGCAGCCGGTTCCTGCGGCCCGGCGAGCAGGAGATCGGCTGGGTGGCCAGGACCGGTCGGATCCCGCTCGGCTACTTCAACGACGCCGAGGCCACCCAGCGAACCTTCCCGGAGGTCGAGGGCCAGCGGGTGGTGATCCCCGGCGACCGGGGATCCCTCGAAGAAGATGGCAGCATCCGGCTATTCGGCCGTGATTCGCTGGTTGTGAACACCGGTGGCGAAAAGGTTTTCGTCGAAGAGGTCGAGGAAGTCCTGCGTGCACATCCGGGCATCGCCGACGCCTTGGTGGTGGGACGGCCGAGCGAACGCTGGGGCGAAGAAGTCGTCGCGCTGATCGCGCCGCACCCGGGGTCGGACCTTGCCGACGAGCGCGCCCTGTATACCTTCTGCACCACTCAACTCGCGCACTTCAAGGCCCCGAAGGCCTTCATCGTCGTCGACCAGATCCAGCGACTGGGTAACGGCAAGGCGAACTACCGATGGGCCAAACGTACAAGCTACACAGCAGGTTCGGACGTCATGACCAACAAAGCGATCGACTGCCTGGTGAACGTGCACTTCGGCGAAACCGAGTCTCAGCCCAGCTGGATGGTGAGGGTCAAAGACGACTACTTCAAAGGCCCGGATTCGATGTTCGCGCCCGCCGATTTGTCCGAGTTGCTCGCGGAGATGGACGAACAGGGCGTGCGAAAAGCCATCCTGATGGACAACCTGGCGAACCCGTCGACCACCGCGCGTAAGTTCGTCGAGGCCAAGCCGGACCGGTTCGCATTGGCCATGGGCGGGGTCAACCTGCTGCGTCCGGTGCGCCCATTGCGGGAACTGAGCGCCATCGTCAAGCAGCTGCCGGTTGCCTATGCCGCAGTGGGACCGAGCTTTTGGGGCGACGGACAGTATCCGCCCAGCGACGCCGTCTACTATCCGCTCTACGCCAAGTGCGCGGAACTCGACCTGCCGCTGTGCGTCAACACGGGAATCCCGGGACCGCCGATCCCGGGCGAGGCGCAACATCCGATGCATCTGGACCGGGTGTGCGTGCGGTTTCCCGAACTGAAGCTGTGCATGATCCACGGCGCGGATCCGTGGTGGGATGTCGCGATCCGGCTGCTGCTCAAGTACGCCAACCTGCGGCTGATGACGTCGGCCTGGTCGCCCAAGCGGCTGCCCGAGAGTCTGCTGCACTACATGCGAACGCGTGGTCCGAACAAGGTGATCTATGCGTCGGACTGGCCGGTACTGCCCATGCGACGGGTGATACCCGAAGCCCTCGCGCTGGATCTGCCGGCCGAGGTGCTGGACAACTACCTCTACAACAACGCCCGGAATTTCTTCTTCGCCGAGGAGCACTGACGATGGACCGCTACGAACTGCGCAGGCTGGACTACAGCCTTTCCGAGCACCACGTGGACCTGCAGGCCGCGTACAAGCAATTCTTCAAAACCCACTGCACGATCGAAACAGTTCGTGCCGCAGAACCTTCCGGCTTCGACAAGAACCTGTGGGAGCGATTGTGCGCGATGGGCGCGACCACGATGGCGCTGCCGGAGTCCTGCGGCGGCGACGGGGCGACGCTGGTCGATCTCACCCTGGTGGCCGAGGAGATCGGCCGGTCCCTGGCGCCGGTGCCCTGGATCGACCACGTCTGTGCCGCGCGGCTGTTGGCACGGCTGGGGGCTTTGGATGCCGACACCCAAGGGGTGGCCGACGGGGAACAACTCGCGGCATTCGATGCGCGGATCGACGGCGGCGCGGGCGTCCGGCTGATTCCGACGGGGTCGATCGCCGACCACATCCTCGTCGCTGACGGCGACCAGATCCTGCGCCTGACGTTCGGCACCCGGCCGGCGAAGGTGGACAACATCGGTCGATTGCCGATGGCCTGGGTTGATCCGTCCGCCGCCGACACTCGCACCGTGGTGGCGCAGGGACCCGACGCGTTGGCCGATTACCAACTGGCGCTTGATGAGTGGCGCTTGCTGACCGCTGCGGCCCTGGTGGGTCTGGTCGAGGAGACCATGACCATCGCGGCGGAGTTCGCCAAGACCCGCTACACGCTGGGAGTGCCCATTTCCACCCTGCAAGGCATATCCCATCCGCTGGCGAACATGGCGATCACCGTTGCTGCCGGCCGTAACCTGGCGCGCCGCGCCGCCTGGTTCCTGGACAACGAGCCCGACGAGCGTCCGGAACTGGCGCCCTCGGCGTTCGTGTTCATGGCCGAGGAGGCCGCCAAGGCGGCCACGATGGCCGTCCATATCCAAGGCGGACTTGGGGTTTCGGCGGAAGCGGCGGCCACGGCATATCTGGTGCGCGCCAGGGGCTGGCCACTGGCCGGCGGCGATCCGGGCGCCGCCGCCAAGCGGGTCGGCGAGCTCGTCGCCGCGCGCGAAAGCTCGCCACAGGCCGTGCGGGTCTAGGGCGGGGCGCCACACGATGGATTTCTCCCGGGTGCAGCTCGCCGTCGAGGACCAGGCGTTCCTCGACGAGGCACGCAGCTTTTTGAAAACACATATGACCGAAGAGGTCAGACGCCGCGACCGCGAAACCGGCGACAACTTCGACGAAGGCGTGCACTTGGCGATCGGTGCCGCGGGCTTTCTGGAGTTGGAATGGAAGCCTTCTTCCGAAGGCGGGTTCACCCGGGTGCGGCGGCGCATCTGGGAGCAGGAGAAGCGGCGCGCGCACGTGCCGTGGGTCACGTGGGGGACCACCGCGATGGTGGCCCGCTCGGTGGTCAGGTTCGGCTCGCCGGAACTGCAGGAGGAGGTGATGCCCCGGGTCTTCAGCGGTGAGGTCCGGCTGTGCCTCGGCTACACCGAACCCGAAGGCGGCTCTGACATCGCGACCTGCAAGACCCGCGCGGTGCGCGACGGCGACAGCTGGCTGATCAACGGGTCCAAGATGTTCACCACCGGAGCGCACAACTGCCAATACGTCTTCCTGATCACCAATACCGCCCCGGACGCGCCAAAGCACAAGAGCCTGACCATGTTTCTGGTTCCGCTGGACACGCCGGGCATCGAGATCCAGGGCATCCGCACGATCGACGGCGACCGGACCAACATCGTCTACTACAGCGACGTCCGCGTTGACGACAAGTACCGGCTGGGCGAGGTGAACGCCGGCTGGACAGTGCTGCGCGAACCGCTCAACGCCGAGCACGGCGCGGTCGCCGCGGCCCCCGACGGCTTGCAGGACACCTCGATCATGATGCATCAGGCCGGGTCGATGGCCACCGCGGTGGACAAGGCCGCGGCACGCGTCGCCGAGCCGGATCCCGGCGGGCGCTGTCTGCTCGACGATCAGTCGGTCGCATATCGATTGGGCCGCAGCGTCGCCCGGTTGGAGGCGGCGCTGTCGGCGCCGGCCATCTTCGGCCGGGTCGCCATCGCCCAGACCATGCGCGACATCTCTCCGGATCTGATGGACATCCTCGGTGCCGCCTCAGCTCTTCCTTTTGGCGCTGACGGCGCCGCGGATGATGGCAGCGCCGAGTACGTGTACCGCTTCGCCCCGCTGGTGGGAATCTACGGCGGGACGCTAGAGGTGTTCCGAAACATGATCGGGCAGTACGTACTTGGCCTGGGCAAGCCCAACTACTCACCGCCGCTGCAAGAAAGACGTCGTGAGGGATCGGTAGCGAACCTACCGCCCGGCCGAAAGTGAACTTCACGACGCGACACGCTGATTTAGCGTCGCCGGATTCACAGTCGGCGGGGCTGGACAGTGGCCTGCTCGGCGCCGATCCCGGTAAGTGAACGGACCTCCATCTCGGCGTTGCGCACCGGATCGCCGCGGTCGGGCGACGACAGCGTACCGACGATGCCGAGGATGAACGCCAGTGGGATCGATACGATCCCGGGGTTGGAAAGTGGGAACCAGGCGAAGTCCGCGCCGGGCATCATCGCCGTCTTCGAGCCCGACACCGCAGGGGAGAAGATGATCAAGACGAGGGCCGAAATCAGACCGCCGTACATGCTCCACAGCGCGCCGCGGGTGTTAAACCGTTGCCAATAGAGCGAATACAGGATCGTCGGCAGGTTGGCCGACGCCGCGATCGCGAAGGCGAGTGCCACCAGGAAAGCAACATTCTGGCCGTTGGCCAAAATCCCGAGCGCAATGCCGAAGACACCAAGCACGACGACGGTGATGCGGGACACCCGGACTTGTTCGCGCTCGGTAACGTTGTGGCGCTTGATCAGGCTGGCATAGATGTCGTGCGCGAACGACGTTGATGCGGTGATCGTCAGACCCGCGACGACGGCGAGAATCGTCGCGAACGCGACGGCGGAGATGACGCCGAGCAGGACCACGCCGCCGAGTTCGAACGCCAGCAGCGGCGCCGCCGAATTCTGTCCTCCGGCGGCCTTGAGGATCCGATCGGGGCCGACGATGGCGGCCGCGCCATAACCCAGCGCCAGCGTGAACAGGTAGAAGGCGCCGATGAGGCCGATGGCCCATACCACCGACCGGCGTGCCTCTTTCGCGGTCGGCACCGTGTAGAAGCGCATCAACACGTGGGGCAGTCCGGCGGTGCCGAGAACCAGGGCAAGGCCCAGCGACAGCAGGTTGATCTTCGAGGTCGTCGATCCGCCGTATTGCGCGCCGGGGGCCAGCACATTACGGCTGGCAACGCCCTTCGTGGTGGCGTGCGAAACCGCCGACTGCGCGGACCCCAAGATGTCGGAGAAGTTCATGCCGAACTTGGCCAGCACCATCACCGTCATCGTCGCGGCGCCAATGATCAGCAACACGGCCTTGATGATCTGCACCCACGTCGTCCCCTTCATGCCGCCGACCAGGACGTAGACAATCATCAGGACACCGACCCCCGCGATGACGATCGACTCACCAAGGCGCCCTTTGACATTCAGCAGCAGGGCAACCAAACCACCCGCTCCGGCCATCTGGGCGAGGAGGTAGAACAGGGACACAGTCAGCGTCGACATTGCCGCCACCAGCCTGACCGGGCGCTGGTTGAGCCGGAAACTCAGCACGTCGGCCATGGTGAATTTCCCGGTGTTGCGGAGCAATTCAGCCACCAAGAGCAAGGCCACCAACCAGGCCACCAGGAACCCGATGGAATACAGGAATCCGTCGTAGCCGTAGACGGCGATTGCGCCGGCGATACCGAGGAAGCTGGCTGCCGACAGATAGTCGCCGGCGATGGCGATGCCGTTCTGCGGTCCGGAGAACGCGCGGTCGGCGGTGAAGAACTCGGTCGCGGTGGCGTTGCGCCGGCTGGCCCGGATCACCACGTACAGCGTGATCAACACGAAAACGGCGAAGATGGCAATGTTGGCAACGGGATTGCCGAGCGCCGCCTGCCCGGCGGCCACGAGCCTCACGACGTCTGCTCTTCCAGCATCGAGCGAATGGCGGCGGCTCGGGGATCAAGCTCCCGGTTGGCGAACCGCACGTACAGCCCGGTGATGATGAATGTCGTCAGGAATTGTCCCAATCCGATCAGCAATCCGACGTTGACGTTCCCGAAGACCTTGATAGCCATGAAGTCGTGGGCGAAAGCGCCCAACAATACGTAAGTGGCGTACCAGGCCAGGAAAAGCGCTGTCATCGGGAAGACGAAACGGCGTAATCGATGCCGCAAGTCGGCGAACTCGGGGCTGTCTCGGATAGCCACGAACTGCTCGCCGCTGGGTACTGGGGCTTGACCCTGCGAGTATTCGGTTGTCGACACCGTGACTCCTGACCTCGACTTTGAGCCGGCTTTCGGCGATAGCCTACGATCCGACGCGCCCAAAGCCGAAGTGCGATGTACGAGCCGAAAATTAATTAACCGTGACGTAGCCGGCCATGCACCTGGCGGCCACCTAATGCCCGTTCAGAAGGAGCCCGTCCAAGGAGCTGCGTGCCGTGATGGCTGCGGCAGACTAATCGCGGCCGACCGCTATTCGCGGGAGCCCGACGGCCCCTGGTGGTTAAGTCAACCCGTTCGTCCCGTTCGGGCCGAGCAACTGCCCGCCGGTGCCGCCGGTGCCGGCCTTGCCCCCGGGGAATCCGCCGTTGCCGCCGTTACCGCCGTTGCCGATCAGCACGGCGTCGCCCCCGGCCCCGCCGGCGCCGCCCTTGCCGTTAGACCCTCGTCGGCTGGCGTCTCGGGAGAGAAACATGCAAGTCACGGTTTAGATTCGTGAACGTCCGGCCCGGACGCCGCCCATCGATTGCTATGAACTCAATACCGTCACAGTCGGCCGCCGCAGCGTCGTCGGCCAGCAGCGCCGGGATTGGTGAGCAGCCGCCGTCGACCTTGACGGTTGCAAGGCCATCGCCGCGGGTGCGGCCCCTGTTCGCGATCGCGATCGGGATATCGCGCGCCGCGGCGCGCCGCACAAATCGGTAGCCCGACAACACGGTCAGCGACGACGCTTCGGCGCCGCCGACCATCGAATAAGCCTGTTCCACCCGGGCTTTCGGGACATTCTCGCCGAAGCAGATACCATTCGGCTTGCGCCTGCCGCTGCAGCGCGCATAGTCCACGAATCGGACATCGCCATATGTCCTAGCCGGCCAAGCTTTGTGGCCATGGCGCGGTGTTGCTTGAGGAGATGACGGTGGGCGGCCTCGTCGCCGCGGGCGCCGGCCAGCAGCGCGCGGAGCCGCAGCACCCAGATGTCGCGGTCCGCCACCTCGATCGGGGCGGCCGCCAACCGCTCGATCGCGGTTTGGGCTTCCTGCAGATCAGCCTCGCCGCCGCGGGCCAGCAGCGTCTCCACGAACACGCGGGTGGGAGGGATGCACCAGGCGAGCTGTCCCGCATCGAACAGGTCGTCCACGGCTACCCGCAATGCCGCGATGGCACCATCGAGGTCTCCACGCCTGGCCTGCTCCCAGGCGACGTAGGCGTCGATGAACGGTACCTCGGATAGGGTCCAGTGCTCGTGTAGGCACATGTCGCGCAATTGTGTGAGCACCTGCAGTCCGCGCTCACGATCTGCTGGGGAGTCGCGGTGCATCAGCGCCAGGCCCAGCGCGTATCGGGCGTGGCCCAGCGCGAAATCGTCAGCGGATCGTTCGGCGATCTGCAGCGCCTCATCAATGAGCTCCAGCGCGGCGTCGTCGGCCAGCAGCGCCCCAACGGATATCCCTAGTGCGTATGTGAAGGCGATGACCATGGCATGGGTCGTCGGGTCCGTCTCACGGGCCATGGCGGCGGCGACGGGGAGTGCAGGCAGCACCTCTGCGAGCGGGTGGCCCAGGGCCGCTCGGCCAACCGCGCGCGTGGCGTGGGCGAACGCCAGCGGAGAGCCTAGGATGAAGTTGCCCTTGATGGGGTCGCCGTCAGCCAGGTCGATGACGGTTTGTGACCAGCGCAGCACGTCGGAGTATTCGCCGGTCTCGATCTTGACGATTGTCGGCATGCCCGACAGCCCGACCGTCATGTCCGGATCCGCGATCGCCTCGACCAGGGCCATGAGTTCGGATGCGAGCGCTGAGGCCTCCCGCACGCGGGCATGAACCCAGCGGTCCATCACCTGCCCGGCCATGCCCATCGCCAACGATGCCTTGTCGCCGGCGAGCGTGCTCAGGTCACGCAACTCCTCAAAGCGCGCGGAGCTGTCCGCATGGACTCGGTAGGCGGTGCCACATAGCAGGGTGCGCGGGGCGATACGCATCACGGTGCGCTCCGGATCGTCGGGGGCCAACGCGTCGGCTATCTCTCGCGCCCGCTCCCAACTCAGCCGCGCCGCGGCCATATCGCGGTGCGTCGAGCACCCGCCGGCACGCATATGCCAGCCGTACGCCAGCTGCACATCGCCGGCTGCCTCAAGATTCTCGGCGATCAACGCCGCGTTCTCCTCGACCGATCCCGGGTCGCCCGCTTCGATGGCTGCGGCCAGGCGCCGGTGCAGCTTGGCACGGTCTGATTTCAGTTGTGATTCGTAGGCCACCGCGCGGATCAACGGATGCCGGAATGCGTACTCGGCGCGCGGGGCGAACCTCACCTGATCAATCATCTCCGCCTCGACCAGCGCCTCTAGGGCCGGATCGATCCCCAGGCTGGTCAACAGATCCGGGCCGAACTGTGATCCGATCACCGCCGCGGCGCTCAACGTCTGTTTGGCACCCGGTTCGAGGCGATCGATGCGCGCGGCGATGACCGCCTGCACGGTGGCCGGCACGCTGACCTCGGCCACATCGGTGCGGCACAGGTAGCGACCGCGCTCGCCCTCCAGCACGCCGCGTTCGGCAAGCTCGCGCACCATTTCCTCGGCGAAAAACGGGTTACCGGCGGTCCGCTCGGTGATCAGCGCCTTCACCGCGCCTACCGAGGGATCCGCGCCCAACAGCTCACCGACCAATGTCGAGATATCCGCGTCATCCAGTGGGTCCAGCGCCACCGTCTGCGCGCCGGGCACCTGGGCGAGCGCCCCGTGGTAGTAGGGGCGGTAGGTGATCAGCGCCATCGACGGGGTCTTCGGGATCACCTTCAAGAACTCGGCCAGCATGGATTCGCTGACCGCGTCGATCCAGTGCGCGTCTTCGAGGATGTAGATCACCGGCGCGGTGCGCGCCAGCGACACCGCGTTGATCAGCGCGGTCAACCGCCGCCGCCGCGCGGCCGGGTCGATGGGCGGCAGCTCGGTATCCGGGTCACGAATGCCCAGCAGGTCATCCAGCAACACCAGATCCTGCGGGTCGACGCCGTCCGGAACCTGGTCGCGCACCCGCGCCCGCGCGGCCTCACCATCCAGATCGCTGATCCCCGCGATCGCCCGCAGCAGCCGCGCCACCACATGAAACGAGATGTCACCGGCATGGGACTCGCAGAAGGTCGAAAACACCTCGACACCACGACCGCGCGCAATCTCGGCGGCCTCGTGAACCAGCCGGCTCTTGCCGATGCCCGGCGGTCCCCCCACACACACCACAGACCCGTGCCCACCGACCACTCGATCCAACACGCCTGTGACGATGCTCATTTCCCATTGACGCCCCACCAACGTGGTCTCAAAACGACCGATCCCCCCCGGCTGCGACGCCACCCCCAGCAGGCGACGCGCCGGCACCGGTGCGTGAGCGCCGTCGATCTGCACCAGCTCCGGCTCACCCAGCACCGCGGTGGTTTCGACCAGTCGGGCGCTGGACGCGCTGAGCATGACCCCGCCGGGGGCGGCCGCGGACTCCATGCGCTGCGCCATCCCGGCCTGCTCTCCGACCAAACCCAAAGAACCCGAACCGATACCGCCCGCGATGACCTGCCCCGAATTGAGGCCGATCCGCAATCGCAGGTCCCCTCCCTCGTGGCATTCGACCTCGCCAGCCAGGCTCTTGGCCTCCTGCTGGATTCCCAGGGCCGCCAAACAGGCGCGAAGCGAATGATCCTCCAACGCCGCCGGCGCGCCGAACACCGCCATGAACCCCTCGCCGGTGAACTTGTCGACCATTCCGCCATAGCGCTGCACCACCACCGCGGAGCGGTTGACCAGCTCGGTCATGATCTCGTGAAACCGCTCTACACCGACGGCCGCGGCGAGGTCCATCGAATCAACCACACCTGCGAACAGCACCGTCGCCTGCTTGAGCTCAGCCGATTGTCTGGAAGCCGCGGATGCGAGCGCGTTCGCCCGTTGGCTCTCAGTGAGGGTCGGGTCGCCCGGGCCGTCGATGATCGTCGGCACAGGTGCTGGCCCGGCGGCGGCAGGGGTGGGCGCCCCACTGAGCGCTCGGCGGGCAGCGGCGGCTAGCTGGTGGGCGGTCTGGTAGCGCTGCTCAGGATGCTTTGCCATGCCGCGCGCAATCACGTCATCGAATCCGACCAGGATTGCGGGGTCGAAAACGCTGGGTTTCGGGGCGTCCGTGGTCAGATGCCCCGAAATCTGCTCCTGGAGGCTGTCCCCGGGATAGGGCAGCTGCCCGGTCAGGCATTCATAAAGCACACACGCCAACGCATACACATCGGCGCGGGCATCGCCGGTCCCGGTGGAAAACCGCTCCGGGGCCATGTACGCCCAGGAGCCCACGATGTTGCCGGTGCGAGTCAATCGGCTCGCCTTCGCTTCGTGGGCGATACCGAAATCGATCAGATACACAAACTCGTTGGCGGTCATCAACGCGTTGGACGGTTTGACGTCACGATGCACCAGGTCGGCGGCGTGGGCGGCGTCCAGCGCCGCGCCAATCTGCTCGACGACCTGCACCGCCAGCCGCGGGGTCATCGGCCCGTCGCGTCTGAGCAGTGTATGCAGGTCGGTGCCTTTGATGACCGGCATCACCAGATACAACTGGCCGTCGATTTCACCGGCGTCGTGGATCGGGATGATGTGCGGTTCCGTCAATTTGGCCGCCATGTAGGCCTCACGCCGGAACCGATCGGCGTACCCCGGTTCCGTGACCAGCTCGGGCGGCAACACCTTGATCGCGACGTCGCGTCGCATCACGGTGTCGTGGGCCTTATACACCGTGCCCATGCCGCCCTGGCCGATCAGTTCAATCAGCCGGTAGCGCCCGAACGCGACCTCATCCACGGGCAGCCTCCCCAAGGTATGCGGTGCTCGCATGCTACCAACACTGCCCTACCCTTTGTTTCCTTTGGTTACGGTCTTGTCGGCGCTAGTTAGTTACTTCGACCTGAAGAAGTCGGCGCGTTGATCCGCGGGTCGATGGTGCTGAACAGGGAGGGATGGCCTCAAACCCTTGTGCTGGAAGGGAATGGGAGCTGGCTCGTCGACGAACTGCGACGCACGCTCGACGCGCTAGAGGAGTTGGTCAACGCCTGACGCCGATCGCGCATCGGTGCTCGGAGCGATGGTGGTCAACCCAGCTAGAGCCCGAGCGTGCCGGATAGGCCGTCGATAACGGCCCGTGCCGACGCATCCGTGCTATACCCGTAAACGTCGCCGGTGATGCTGATCGAGGAATGCCCGAGCAGATCAGCTAGCGCCCTGATAGATGCAGCGTTAGATGGGGCTGAGGCCGCGCCGGGTTTGGGGCCAATCGATGACGAGCCAGCAGACCAGCTCGCCGAATACGAGGCCCATGGACGCGCCATGCTCAGGTTCGGCTAACATGCGGGCGCCTAAGGCATGCCCGGTTGTCGGCTGCGTCGAACTGGTCAGAGATGGTGGGCGATACTGCGATGAGCTCCGCTGGCCCGGGCGCCCAGATGTAAGTTAGGATACCCTAATTTACATCTGCACCGAGGAGGCCGTAATGGCGACAACATGGGTCGAGGCACTGCTGCGCAAGAGGCGAGAAGAACACTCTCCCTTCCCGCACCAAGCGACGTTCATTCTGGACAACCCCATCCGGCGGGTGTGGATGAAGCCGGCGCGCATCATCGACGGGCTCGGCCTCACCGGTTCTGAACATGTGCTGGAAATCGGGCCAGGGCCGGGCTTTTTCAGCGTGGAGATCGCCGGCCGGCTCACCGACGGCCGGCTCGACCTGTTCGACATCCAGCCCGAAATGCTTGAAAAGGCCCGACGACAACTCGAGCGCGCCGGGTTCCGCGATGTCGGCTTTACCGCGGGCGAGGCGAGCGCGGGAATTCCCTTCCCGGACAATTCTTTTGACGTCGCGTACCTGGCCGCGGTGATCGGCGAGGTGCCCGATCAACAGGCATGCATCCGCTCGCTCAGCCACGTCGTGAAGCCAGGCGGGCGGCTTGTCTTCGCCGAGATGTTCCCCGACCCCGACCGGCTCAGCGTGCGGGAGTTGCGCGACATCGCCGAGCCGGAGGGTTTCGACTTCGTCGAAGCGACAGCGGGCCGGTGGACGGACGTCGTCTCTTTCCGCAGGGCCGAATCCGCCTAAGTCGTCACGATCGTCGCCGCGGCGGTGCCGGGCGCGCCGTAGACCTGCGCGAAGCCGACCCGTGGAGTTCCGGGGACCTGCCGGTCACCCGCCTCGCCGCGCAATTGGCGTACCAGCTCATGGATTTGGCGCAATCCGGACGCCCCGATCGGCTCACCGTTGGCGATCAGCCCGCCGTCGGTGTTGACCGGCATGGCGCCGGTGATCTCGGTGGCCCCGTCGGCCAACAGCTGCTCCTGATCGCCGTCGGCGCAGAAGCCGGCTTCGGCCATGTGGATCAGCTCGGCGCCCGCGTCGGTGTCCTGTAGCTGAATGATGTCGACCTCGTCCGGTGTCACGCCGGCTTTTTCAAATGCGGCTTTGGCGGCATAGACGGTTGGTGACACATCCTCGTCGACCGGTGCGTAGGTGGTGTTCACCTCGTAGGCGCCGTAGCGGCGGGTCCGCACCTCCACCGCGCGAACGTACACGGGCTTGTCGGTGAATCGCTGCGCGATGTCGGCGCGGCACATGATGGCCGCGGCCGCGCCTTCGTCGGGCGCGCAGAACATGTATTGGGTCAGCGGGTAGTTCAGCACCGGCGAGTTGAGGATGTCCTCTTCGGAGATCGGCTTGCGGCGAAAAGCGTTGGGGTTCAACGCTCCGTTGCGAAAGTTCTTGGCCGCGATCTTGGCCAGCGTGCCGGTCGAGATGCCGTGTTCGTGCAGGTAGCGGTTGGCCTTCATGCCAAAGAACTGGGTGGTCAGGTATTGGCCGTTCTGGGCGTACCAGCTGGGCATGCCAACCAGCGCCGGGTCCTCGGTGAACGCGCCGCGCGGGTGCTTGTCCATGCCGATCGCGATCCCGATGTCGTAGTCGCCCAACCGGATACCGTCGGCGCAGGCCTTGGTCGCGCTGGCCGCCGTCGCGCACGCATTGAACACGTCGGTGAACGGGATACCGGTGAGCCCCACCATGCCGACGATCGCGTCCGGGTTGGCCACCGTCCAGCTGCCACCGACCGCGAACTGGATGTCCTTCCACTGAAGGCCGGCGTCGGCAAGCGCAAGCTGGATGGCGTCGACGCCCATCTGCATCGCGGACTTGCCCTCGAAGCGACCGAACGGATGCAAGCCCACTCCGATGATGGCGACGTCGCTACGTATTGCGCCGGTTCACGCGATGGCTCCCGATTTCTTGAGTTCTTCGATCCGGTCCCAGTCCATGCCGATCTCCATCAGCACGATCTCGGTGTGCTCCGAGGCCTGCGGCGCGCGGGTGGTCACCAGCGGCTCGTGGTTGAACTGCACGGGGCCGCGCACCACCTTGAAAGGTTCTCCACCACTGGCGAGTTCGACCTCGGCGATCATGTCGTTGGCGATGGCCTGTTCGTCGTTGGCCAGGTCGAGCAGGCTCTGGAACGGCGCCCATTGCCCCTTCATCGTCTTCAGGTGCTGCCGCCAATAGTCAAAAGGCTTGCCGGCGAAGGCCTTCGTGATCAACTCCGCGGCCGCGCCGGCGTTCTGGATCAACGGGAGCACCTCGGAGAAGCGCGGATCGTCGGCAGCCTCGGGGATGCCGAGGTGCTCGAAAGTATCGCGGATCAACCCGGTCGGGCTGATGATGCACAGGTTGATCGTGCCGCCGTCGGACGTCAGGTAGTTGCCCATGAAGGGGTTCACCGACATCGCGGTCAGCGGAGCCCGGCATGGGCGTGCGCATGACCTCTCCGGTTTCCATGCCTTGCGTCATGCTCGCCCCCGCCGCCCACCAGGCCGTGCTCAGCAGCGACACGTCGAGTTCGACGGCCTCGCCGGTGCGCTCACGATGCAGCAACGCGGCCGAGATGCCACCGGCGATGAACATGCCGCCGATGGAATCGCCGAACGCGGGAATGCCCTGTCCCAGTGCGCCACCCAGCTCCTCGGGCGTCAGCGCATAGCCGACGCCGCTGCGCGTCCAGAACGCCGTCCCGTCGTAGCCGCCGGTATCACGTTCGGCGCCCTTGTCGCCGTAGGCCGAGCCGCGGGCGTAGACGATGTTCGGGTTGACCGCGCGGATGTGCTCCACGTCGAACTTGTGCTTCTGCCGTTGCGCGGGCTTGTAGTTGGTCAGAAACACGTCGGAGGTCTTGGCCAGTTCGTAGATCACTTCCTGACCGCCCGGCGTGGAGACGTCGACGCCGACGCTGCGCTTGCCCCGGTTGGGATGCTCCATCAGCGGATGGCGGTCCGGATTGACCTGGATGCCACCCATGTTGAGGAAGCCGCGTTGGGTATCACCGCGCAGCGGGTGCTCGATCTTGAGGACGTCCGCGCCCCAGTCGGCGAGGATGGCGCCCGCTGCCGGGACGAACGTGAACTGCGCCAGCTCCAGGACCCGAAAGCCCGCCATAACTTTCACCATTTCAAGACCACCCCTGTCTCTCTACGTCTTTTTCTACTTGCGTTCGAACGTGACCGGCAGAGCCGTCGGCGAACGGAACGGCTGACCGTAAATGTGCGGGTCGGAGTCGGCCAGCAGGTTGACGTTGGTCAACCTGCTCAGCAGGCATTCCAGCGCGACCCGGGTTTCCAGCCGCGCCAGATGCAGACCCAGACAGGTGTGCTCACCGGCGGCGAACGAGATGTGCGGCATGTGCTTACGAAAGATATCGAATTCCTCGGCGCGTTCCCAGCGTGCTTCGTCTCTGTTCGCCGAACCCATGCAGACGCCGATCGCCGAGCGCGCCGGAATCGGCACGCCTTCCAGTTCGGTGTCTTCGGTGGTGAAGCGCTGCACGGTGGTCAGCGGTGTTTCGAAGCGCAGACCTTCCTCGATGGCCTGGCCGATCAGCCCATGGTCGGCGTGCAGCGCGGCGAATTGGTCTGGATGGGTGAGAAGCAGGTACAGCAAGTTCCCCGAGGACCGGTAGGTGGTCTCCAGGCCGGCGGGCAGCAGTAGCCGCAGGAAGGAATAAATGCTTTCGTCGCTGAGCTTTTCGCCATCGATCTCCGCGCTGACCAGGTCGCCGATAATGTCCTGGGTCGGTCCGAGGGTGGGCTTGGACCGGCGTTGCTCGATCTGCGCCAGGAAGTAGTCTTTGAGCGCTGCGGACGCCTCGAAGGCTCGTTCGTAGTTGACGGTGTAGCTGATCAACTGCACCGCGCGCGTGCGGAACATCGGCAGGTCGTCGTCGGGCAGGCCCAGCAGTCGGGCGATGATGCGGGTGGGGAATTCGAACGTGAAGTTCCCGACCAGGTCCGCTTCGCCGGTGCCGATGAATTCGTCGATCAGCGCGTCGCAGACCGGCCGCACGATGGTCGGCTCCCACCGGGCCAGCGCCTTGGACCTGAACGCCGCGGACACCAGGTTGCGATGGTCGCGATGCTTCTTGCCATCCATCGCCAGGATGGTCGGCCCCATGAACAGGCCGATCGTCGCGTCGTACGGCTTGGAGGTGAACACCCGACTGTCCCGAAACACCGAGTTGACCGCGTTGAACGACATCGCCGAGTACTCGCGCTTGGGCCGCAGGGACTCGGGTGTTTTCGAGTAGTCCATGACGGTGCCGCAGAACACGCCGGATTCGCGGCGCTTCTGCGCGAAGAACGGGTAGGGGTCGCGCACGACTGACGGCGCCGGTCACAGGAGTCGACACTTTCAGCCGTTGACCGCCTGTTCACGCGCCCACCGGTAGTCGGCCTTCCCCGACGGGCTGCGCTCGATGACCGTTCGAAACACGATCGCCTTGGGAAGTTTGTAGCGAGCCAACGTTTTTGCGGCGTGCGCTACCAGTTCCTCGGCGTCCGCTTGCGTACCCGGTGAGAGAGCGACCACCGCCACGACTTCGGAGCCCCAACGCTCGCTCGGCCGTCCGGCAACCACCACGTCGGCCACGGCCGGATGTGATGCGATCGCGACTTCGACCTCCTCGGCGAAGATCTTCTCGCCACCGGAATTGATGGTGACCGAGTCGCGGCCGAGCAGCTCGATGCAGCCGTCGGTACGGTGCCGCGCCCGGTCGCCGGGGATCGCGTACCGCACGCCGTCGATGACCGGGAAGGTTGTCGCGGTCTTCGCCGCATCGCCTTTGTAGCCGAGCGGAACATAGCCCCGCTGCGCCAGCCACCCATTGCCATCGTGTCCCGGCGGCAGGATCGAGCCGAGATCTTCGGCGGCCACGAAGGTATCCGGACCTGCGTTGAAGGTGCCGGTCGACACCGCCCCCGACGTCGACAGGTGATGCATCTGGGAACCGGTTTCCGACGAGCCGACACCATCGGCGACGGCGGCGTTGGGCAGGGCTTCGATCAAGCGTTGCTTGACGAATGGGGTCAGTAGCGCTCCGCCGCTGGCGACCACGGCCAACGACGAGACGTCCGCGATGCCCTTCTCGATGGCGGCAAGCAGCGGCCGCGCCATCGCGTCACCGACTACGGTCACCGCGGACACCCGCTCGCGCTCGATGGTGCGGACAACCTCGTCGGCGTCCAAATGATCGACCACAGAGGGGAAAACGACCGTCTGCCCCATCGTTAGCGCGGTCATCACGGACCACTGCGCCGCGCCGTGGATCAGTGGCGGGAGCACCATCAACCTGGCACCGGGGAACGCGGCTGCCGCGGCGACGATCTCGTCGATCGAGCCCGCGGCCTGGCCGGTATAGAGGCTGCGGCCACCGAAAGAGGTCATGAAGATGTCGTGCTGCCGCCACAACACACCTTTGGGCATCCCGGTAGTGCCACCGGTGTACAGCACATACAGGTCATCGGGGGAGTGTTGCACCGGCGGTGCCGCAGCACCGGATGCGATAGCGGCCTCGTAATCGACTGCACCATAAACCAAGTCGTTGCCTGAGTCGTCGGCGATCTGAATCAGCACGCGCAGCTGCGGCAGATCCGGAAGGACTTCGGCCACCCGCGGCGCGAACGCGGCGTGGTAAACCAGCGCGGTCGCCCCCGAATCTGCCAGTAGGTACTGCAATTCACTCTTGACGTAGCGGAAGTTGACATTGAACGGCGCGACGCGCGCCGCAAACGTGCCGAGCAGGGTCTCGACGAATTCGTTGCCGTTGTAGGCGTATATGCCAAGCAGGTCCTGACCTACCTCATGCCCGGCGAGCGCGGGGCGCTCGGTGCGACACCCCAATCCGCGCGAATGCAGATACGCGGCAAGCCTGTTCGATCTTTCGACGATCTGCGCATAGCTGTAGCGCCGGTCACCCTGGATGATGTAGTCCCGGTCGCCGACCGCGGCCGCGATGGCCTTGGCGACGGCGGGCACCGTGAATTGAGTTGCAGTATCGGACATCGCGTCTCTCATGGTTGGTGGGGTAGCAGGCGGACCATCAGGCCTTTGGCTTCGCTGAGCAGTGCGCCGTCGGCGTCTGTCATGGTCGCCGTGATGAAGACCTTCCTGCCGTCGATTTCGGTGATGCGGCCGAACGCGGTCAGCGGTTCATCGATCGGGGTGATGTTGCGGTAGTCGACGTGCAGGTACGCGGTGCGGGTGGGGCGGATGTCGGCGGTAGAGACCACCATTCCGAGCAGCCAGTCGTAGAGCAGCGGGATGAACCCGCCGTGCACGGCGCTGTTGCCGCCCACGTGGGACCGAGTGAAGTGTCCCTCCATGAAGACGCCGTCCGGTCCGGATTCGGTGAGAATCCATGGTGGCAGCAGCGGATGGCCCAACCCGGGCAGTTCGAGGATCCGGCCGGCCTGGGCCTGGGTTTCCGGAACCTGGTGACCGTCCAGCAATGCGCAGGCATTTTCGACATGCTGCGCAGCGGTGATCCACGCCGAACTGTCGGGTTTGGTCGAGACCATCAGGTCCTGCAGGCGGTGCATCGCCTCGACGAGGCTGCCCAGCCCGGGGGGCGCGTGGTCGAGGGGCTTCATTTCGGGAAATCCACCGCGGACTTCGGGTGCGGTGTCGGCCTTGTCGGTCATTGCGTCCCTTCAGCAGGCTGCGTCCACGCTCGGAGCAGATCGTCGGTGGTGGTGATGGTCGCCAGCAGTGAGAGCGTGTTGGCAATGACCGCGGCGCCGTAGTCCGCCGGTACGCCGGCCACGGCGTCTCGCGGCACGACGACGCGATAGGCGGCATTGACGGCGTCCATGACGACGTTGGGAATCGCAATGTTCAGCGACACACCGACCACGACAATGGTGGACACGCCGAGGTTGCGCAACACCGAGTCCAGGTCGGTGCCTCCCATCGGTCCGACGCCGTGCCATCTGCTGAGCGTCAGATCGGTTGGCTCCGGCCCTAATTCGGGCAGCAGCGCGGCTCCCGGACGTGCCGGGCGTGATGTCCACGCCGCTGTGTCCCTTTCGCATGTCCAATGGCGAAGATCTTGGCGTTGTGGTTGGAGCCGAGTCCGTCGGGTCGTCGCTGCACCAGGCAGTGCACGATGTGCACGCCGGCCGCCCGTGCCGCCGGCAGCAACCGCACGATGTTGGGGAGTGCGACGCGGCGTGCTTCCTCGGCGAGGACCGCCAGCCCGGCGTGCGGGCCGATGACCGCGCCCTGGCACTCCTGGGTGACGATCGCGGTGTGCCCGGGTGCCGCGAGGTCG
Source organism: uncultured Actinomycetota bacterium (assembly GCA_963735655.1). Classification (GTDB taxonomy): domain Bacteria; phylum Actinomycetota; class Actinomycetes; order Mycobacteriales; family Mycobacteriaceae; genus Mycobacterium. The sequence continues at coordinate 80,718 of CAVTLW010000012.1, read as the reverse complement.
GCGAGCTGCCCGGAAAATGGAGTTGTCATGCTGGCACGTCGTAGAACTGCGCTGCCCATTTCCGCAGCGCCATATAGGGTTTCGCGTCCACTTTGGACAATGCGGGATGCTCGACGTAGCGCTGATAGCGCCAGATGTTCAGGTCGTCCCATACCGTGCTGAGGTGTTGTTTCTCGACGCGTTCGCGCAGCTTGTCGGGCGGCACGTCGGAGGTGTCGCCGGAGTCGCGCGGCCACCAAATCGAATAGAACATGTTGGAGGTCGAGTCGTCGACCGGGGTGCAAGCGAAGATCAGCCGGTGGTTCGACGCGCCTTCGAACGCGCTGATCGCACCGCCGAGGCCGAACATGTGACTGTGGATCCGTAGCGCCATCTGATCGGGATCGTGGCTGCCGGCATCGGGCCAGCCGGTGAGGAAGCGCCACTGCTGGTCGACGATTTTCCAGTCGAGCATCTTCGGCGTCACCGTGGCGTGGTGCACGTACTTGAAATGGGCGCTGTCCGGCCCGTTTTCCGCCACGATCTGCGGGTGCACCGGCTCGCTTTCGGCGAGCCGGGAGAACTCCGGGTATGGCCGGTAATAGGCGGCGGGGTCGGTGTCGAACTGCGGGAACGAGGTGAAGATGTCCGGCATCTCCCACTGCGGTTCTTTGCCGTGCGGATGATGCCAGACGAACACGCAGTCGTATTGCTCTTGGACGGGGAAGACGCGCAGCGTCAGCGCGCGGTTGGGCCGGTCGGGCTGGTAGGGGATGTATCGGTTGGTGCCGTCCGGGCCCCAGCGCCAGCCGTGGAACGGGCATTCCACGCAGTCGCCGACCACCGTGCCACCGTGGCCGATGTGGGCGCCCAGGTGCTTGCAGTGCGCTTCCAGTACGTGCAGTTGACCGGCCTCGTCGCGGTATGCGACCAGGTCTTCGCCGAAATAGTGCAGTGGCCGGGCGTCGCCAACCGGAAATTCCGGCGACCACCCGACCATGAACCACCCGGTGACCTTCCAGGTGAACGGGACTGTCACGCCGACGCCTCCATCTGTGGAGATACTTAATCCGTTACAGTATAGATTTCAGCAGTTCGTCCAGCGCGGCAAGGAGCCCCATGGCCGGAGAGTTCGAGGCGCTCGTTGTAGGCGCCGGGTTCTCCGGCTTGTACATGCTGCATCGGCTGCGCCAGCTGGGAGTACGGACCCGGGTGCTGGAGATGGCCGAAAGTGTGGGCGGCACCTGGCTGTTCAACCGGTACCCGGGCGCGCGTTGCGACATCGAGAGCATCGAGTACTCCTACTCCTTCTCCGAGGAGATCCAGCAGGAGTGGGTGTGGACGGAGTCGATGCCCGCCCAACCCGAGATCGAGGCCTACCTGAACTTCGTCGCCGACCGGCTTGATCTGCGTCGCGACATCGAGTTCAACACCAAGGTCGTGGCGATGGCCTTCGACGAGGACGCCGACGTATGGGTGGTGCGGACCGAAGCGGGTGACACGATCAGGGCCCCGTTCGTCATCGCCGCTTCGGGCATCCTGTCGGTGCCGCTGGAACCCGCGATTCCCGGGATGGATTCCTTCGCCGGCACGTCGCTGTACACCAGCCGCTGGCCCAGCGCGGACTGTGATCTCGCCGGACAGCGGGTCGGTGTCATCGGGACCGGTTCGACCGGTGTTCAGCTGATTCCGGTGGTGGCCCGGGAAGCCTTGCAGCTCTACGTGTTCCAGCGTTCCGCACCATACACCTTGCCGTGGCGGGTGCACCGGTTCGAACCCGGCGAGCTCGACGAGATGAAGGCCCATTACCCCGAAATCCGGGCCGCCCAGCGCGCTCATCCGATCGGGGCCGCCAGGCTGAGCGCCTTCTCGGTGCTGCTCGAAATGCTCGGCAGCCCGCCGATCAAATCGGCGACGCGCGAGCAACAGTTGCGGGCCATCGAAGAGAACGGTGTGCTGGGCGCGCTGAACTGGTGTGACCTGTTCTTCGACATCGAGGCCAACCGGATGGCCGCCCGGCTCTACGGCGAGGCGGTGGCCCGGATCGTCAAGAACCCGCAAACGGCGGCCGCATTGGTGCCCGAGCATCCCTTCGCGTGCAAACGGCCCATCATCGACCAGGGCTACTACGAGACGTTCAACCGGGACAACGTCACACTGGTCGACCTGCGCAGCGGGCCGATCCGCAAGGTGACACCCACCGGCATCCGCACCGAGCACGCCGACTACGAGCTCGACGTCATCATCTATGCCACCGGCTTCGACGCGATGACCGGTGCGTTGTCCCGGATCGACATCCGTGGCCGCGACGCGAAGTCTCTCGGTGAGTTCTGGGCCAGCGAGGGGCCGCTGTCGTATCTCGGGCTGGCCGTCGCCGGATTCCCCAACCTCTTCACGGTCCAGGGTCCGGGCAGCCCCAGTGCCGCCACCAACTTCGTCGCCGCGCTCGAGCAGCACGTGGAGTGGATCGCCGACTGCATCGCGCATTTGCGTGCCAACGGAATCCGCACGATAGAAGCGCTGGCCACCGCGCAGCAGGAGTGGATGGACCACGCTACCGCGCTCGTCGCGCCGACAATGCTGGTTCACCCGTCCTGCAACTCTTGGTACAACGGCGGCAATGTGCCGGGAAAGAAACGCATGTACATGGGTTATACCGGCGGTATACCCGAATACCGGCGTCGTTGCGACGAGATCGCGGCAGGCCGATACACCGGATTCAAGCTGGCTTAACGGGTTATAGGGAGACTGCATGTCATTGGCAACGCGAGGGCTGGACATCACCCGTGAATTGGGCCGCGAACTAGGAATGGTGCTACCGCGCACGGTGGCCGGTCTCAACGCATCGACACAGTGGGCCGGGGTATCGCCGCGCGGCGTGCGCCAATTCGGTGAGGTCATGCTGGACGAGCTTGTGCTGAGCAGTTTTTCGCTGCTGAGCGGAGGCCTGCCGGCCGAGATCCGACAGCTGAGCGGATGTACCGAGGCGGCCGGGGAATTGTCAGCGCTGGGCATCGACGGTGCCCACACCGAACCAAACCCATTGCAAATAAGCACAATACACCGCCGGCGCATCGCCGGGCTGGCATACGAGCGGATGACGTTCGACCATGACCCGGCCCTACCGCAGACGTTGGCGGCCGAAGGCCTGAGCGGCCCGGCGACGGCGGTGGTACACCTGTGCCGGCACCGCGACGGACCGCGGCCGTGGCTGGTCTGGGTGCACGGCGCCGGTCAGGGCGGCACGGAGGATCTGCTGCTGTCGCGAATCGACCGGATTCACCGCAAGCTCGGTTTCAACGTCGCGATGCCGGTGCAGCCCGGGCACGGCAGCCGGCGGCGGCAGTGGCCGCGCTATCCGGACATGGATCCGCTGGGCAACGTCGCGGGCATGATGCGGTCGGTGTCGGAGGTGCGCGCCGTGGTGCGCTGGATCCGGCCGCAGGCCACCGCCGTTGTGGTATCCGGGATTTCGATGGGCAGCTCCGGTCGCCGCGCTGGTTTCGCACCTGGAGCGGCAGATCGACGGGGTCGCGCTGTACACCCCGATTCTGGGGCTCAACTCGATGATCGCGCGCCACCTGGAGCGTTGGGGGTCGTCGCGGGTCGGGTTCCGGGAACTGTTGGCGTCCCCGGTGGTGTCTCAGCTGACCTCGGTGATCGACCCGCTCGCGGTCGACCCGGCCCCGCCGCCGCAGCGCCGGCTGATCGTCGGCGCGTGGCATGACCGAATGGCGATGCGCGAGCCCGCGGTTGCGTTGCAGGACCGCTGGAACGGCCAGCTCTACTGGTATGACGGCAGCCATGTCGGGCATGTGTTCTCCCGGCGCGTGCAGCGGATCTCCGAGCGATTTCTTCGCGAGGTCGCCGGGTGATGGCGGTTACCCGGACCGCGCGCGAAGTGGTTGAACTCTACAACCTCGTCGTCTGGAACGAGCGCGACCTGACGCTGGCCGAGGAGTTGTTCGCCGACAACGTCATTCGCCACGATGTCGGCGAAGCACACACACTGACGCGCGAGCAGGCCGTCAAACGGGTCGAGGACACCTGGGCCATGTTCGAGACGTTGTGCTTCGACCTGAATATCGTGATCGCCGGGGATGACGGTGAGCACGTCGCGATCGTCTACGACTCGACGTTGACCAACAGCGACACCACCACGATTCCCATCGGCAGCATCGAAGTGTTCCGCGTTGTCGACGGCAGGATCACCGAGGTCTGGAACTGCGGCTACAAGCAAGGGGTTTGGAATTGAGCGAACGCACGCTTGACGAGCTCGGCTACTACTTGTTGGCCGGGGCCGGGGGAGAGGGGCCGGCGACGTTGATGGACGAGGCTCGCCGCGGCGAGGAGCTGGGCTTCGGCACCGGGTTCATCTCCGAGCGCTGGAACGTCAAGGAAGCCTCCTCCCTGGTCGGGGCCGCGTGCGCGGTGACCAGCCGGATGCGAATCGCCACCGCCGCAACCAATCACAACACCCGTCACCCGCTGATCACCGGATCGTGGGCGACCACCATGCACCGGCTCTCGGGTGGCCGCTTCACGTTGGGTATCGGCCGGGGCATCGCCGCGATCTACGGGGCGTTCGGCATCCCCGCGGTGACGACCGCGCAGATGGAGGACTGGGCTCAGGTGATGCGCCGGTTGTGGCACGGCGAGGTCATCTTCAATCACGACGGCCCGATGGGCAAGTATCCGATCCTGTTCCTCGACCGGGACTTCAACGAAGACATTCGATTGGCGCTGGTGGCTTTCGGTCCCAACACCCTTGCCCTCGGGGGCCGGGCATTCGACGACGTCATCCTGCACACCTACTTCACCCCGGAAACGCTGCAGCGCTGCGTCGCAACGGTCAAGGCCGCCGCGGAGAAGGCCGGCCGCGACCCGGACAGCGTGCGGGTGTGGTCGTGCTTCGCGACGGTGGGCGACCACCTTCCCGAGGAGCTGCGGTTGAAGAAGACCGTCGCGCGGCTGGCCACCTATCTGCAGGGGTACGGCGACCTGTTGGTGCGGACCAACGATTGGGATCCCGCTGTGCTGGAACGGTTCCGGGCTGATTCGGTGGTGACGTCGGTCGCCGGCGGGATCGACCACAAGGCCACGCCCGAGCAGATCGAGCACATCGCGACGCTGATTCCGGACGAATGGCTGGAACCGTCGGCCACCGGATCCGCCCAGCAGTGCGTGGAGCGGATCCGTCGCGAATTCGACTATGGCGCCGACGCGTTGATCATGCACGGCGCCACCCCTGACGAACTCGAGCCCGTCGTCGAGGCGTACCGGGCCACCAACTAGTCCCCGCCGAGCAGTCGCAAAATGACGCCCCGCAATCGGCACGAATCGTGGGCTGTTGCGTCTGCTCGCGCAGGGAAGTCAGGGCATGATGACCGTGCGGGTCACCGGTTCGGCGGCGGCCTGTCGGCTGGACAGGCCGCGGCGCAGGGATGCCAGCAGCGCGTCACGCGTCTCGCGCGGATCGATGAGCTCGTCGAAACCCATGTGCTCGGCGGACCGGAAGGACGCTTGCAGCTCGGCGTGGCGCAGCTTGGCGGACACATCCTCGCCGGCGTGTGTCGCGCGACTGAGCGCCGCGGCGCTCATCGCTCCCATCGTGGCGCCCGGGTAGGCGAACGCGGCCGTCTGGTGGTCGAACCCGAGCAGCGACATGACCATGGAGCCAAAGCCGTACGCCTTGCGAAGGGTCACGTGCAGCTTGACCGTGGTGGCTGCGGTCTGAGCGGCGAACATGCGCCCACCGCTGCGCAATACGCCCTCGCGTTCGGAGCGGCTGCCGGGCAGCATGCCGGGGTTGTCGGCCAGGAACACCAGCGGTAGGTGGAAGGAATCGGCGACCAGGATGAAGTGAGCCGCCTTGTCGGCAGCCGCGGAGTCGATCGATCCCGCGAGCACCTGCGGCTGGTTGGCGACGATCGCGACGGGATGCCCACCGAGGTGCGCGAGCGCACAGATGATCGCCCTGCCATAGCGGGGCTGAACCTCGAACCAGTCCGGACTGTCGAAGACCACGTCGAGGACCGCGCGCATGTCATAGACGCGCCGGTTGTCGCGGGACACGATGTCGAGCAGCTCCGGTGTCGGCCGCGGCCCGGTGAGTGTTTCTCCTTGCCGGTCGGGCCGTTCCGGCGGGTACGACCAGGCGCTCGGCGGGAAGTACGACAGATACCGGCGGATGTCGTCGATCACGGCCTCGTCGTCCTCGCCGACGTTGTGGATGACCCCGCTGGGCAGCGCGACGTCCGGCCCACCCAGATCCTCTTTCGAAATCTCTTCGCCCGTAGACTCTTTCACCACCGGGGGCCCGGCGGTGAAGATGGTGCCGTTGGGGCTCATGATTCGGAAGTCGCAGACCGGGGCGACGAGGGCGCCATGCCCGGCCGAGGGTCCGAGTACCGCGGCGACGGTCGGGACCCGCCCCGAACACTGGGTCTGGGCAAGCAAGTCGGTCGGGGTGCGCCCGTAGTGGCCGCCGGTCGGCCGAAAGCCGGCGCCGTCGAGCATCATCACCATCGGGATTCGGTTGCGGACGGCGAGCTCGGCGATCCGGTAGCGCTTGGAGTTGCCGCCCGGTCCGATGCTGCCGGCCAGGGTGGTGAAGTCCTCGGCGCCCACCATCACCGGCACTCCGTTGATCTCGCCGGAGCCGGTGATGATCGCGTCGGCCGCGATCTCACCGCCGACGAGCGTGCCGATCTCGCGGAACGTCCCGGGATCGAGGAGCCGGGCGATGCGCGCGCGGGCGTCCAGCTTGCCCTTGCCGCGGTGTTTCTCGAGACGCTCGGGCCCGCCCATGCCCAACGCGTGCTGACGGCGACGGTCGAGATCCGCGAGCGTCTCGTCCCAATCCTGGGCTTTCGACATGCTTCTGTCCTACCTCGGCGAAGGGCGGTAAGTACATACTGAATTGCTTACTGTAGCGTCTGCGAAAGGCGGGTGACCACCGGCCAGCCGGCCGGACAACTTGTGGAGCGGCACGATGATCCGGTTGACGGAAGAGGAAGCCTGGGAAGAAATCGCGTCCGCACACACGGGAATCCTGACCACGTTGCGGCGCGACGGAATGCCGATCGCGCTGCCGGTGTGGTTCGTCGCCGAGGATCGCACGGTCGAGATGATGACACCGTCCCGCACCAAGAAGATCGCCCGGGTGCGGCATGATCCGCGGGCCGCGTTCCTGGTCGAATCGGGGGAGCGCTGGGCTGACCTGAGTGGCGTCCATCTGACCGGGCGGGTCGAGATCGTCACCGACGAGACGGCAACGCGGCGCATCGAGGCGGCCGTCAACGCGAAGTACGCGGCGTTTCGACCGGTGCTCGCCGACTTGCCCGCGTCGACCCAGGCGTACTACGCCAAACAGGTGTATCTGCGTTTCGTGCCCGAGGGCAAGATCCTGACCTGGAACAACGCGAGCATCGCGAAGTCACAACTGTGAAGGCGCGCCGACGTTGACCCTACCGAATCACTTACTGTAACTTCTCCTGCATGGTGCCCGGGTCGGCCCTCAAGATCGACGGGGGCATCCCCAATCGACTGGAACAGGCGGCCGAAGCTGCCGCCGCTCTGGAACGCGACGGGTACTACGGCGGCTGGACACCCGAAACCAACCATGACCCATTCCTGCCGCTGGCAGTGGCCGCCGGGCACACCGCACGGCTCGAGCTCGGCACCAACATCGCGGTGGCGTTCGCGCGCAATCCCATGATCGTTGCCAACATCGGATGGGACCTGCAGGTCTACTCGCAGGGCCGGTTCATTCTTGGATTGGGCACCCAGATCCGGCCGCACATCGAAAAACGATTCAGCATGCCGTGGAGTCACCCCGCGGCGCGGATGCGGGAATTCATCGCCGCGCTGCACGCGATCTGGTCCGCCTGGAACGACGGGACCCCGCTTCGTTTCGAGGGGGACTTCTATACCCACAAGATCATGACCCCGATGTTCACCCCCGAGCCGCAGCCCTATCCGGCGCCGAAGATTTTCCTGGCCGCCGTCGGCGAAGCCATGACCGAGATGTGCGGCGAGGTCGCCGACGGCCATCTCGGTCACCCAATGGTCTCCAAGCGCTACCTCGACGAGGTGACGATGCCGGCGCTGCTGCGGGGGATGCAGAGCTGCGGGCCGGGAACGCGGCGACTTCGACGTGTCTCGTGCGAGGTGATGGTGGCCACCGGCCAGAATGACGAACAACTGGCGGCCGCCACCAGCGTGGTGCGCAAGCAGATCGCCTTCTACGGTTCCACGCCGGCCTACAGCAAAGTGCTCGAGCTGCACGGCTGGGGCGACCTGCAACCCGAACTGAACCGCCTCTCCAAGCAGGGCGAATGGGAAGCCATGGGTTCGCTGATCGACGACGAGATGCTCGAAGCCTTTGCTGTCGTCGGCCCGGTCGACAGCGTGGCCGACGCCCTGCGACGTCGGTGCGACGAAACGGTCGACCGGGTCCTACCCATCTTTTTCACCGCATCAGCGGACTGTGTCTCCGCCGCACTGAAGGAGTTCCGCCAATGACCGCACCGACCATCGAAGAGGCCGGCAAGGTATTGGCGGATCCGTTGGCGTACACCGACGAACGGCGATTGCACGCGGCGCTGGCCCGGCTGCGCGCCGGTGCGCCGGTCTCGTGGGTGGAGGTGCCGAACTACCGGCCGTTCTGGGCGATCACCAAGCACGCCGACATCATGGACATCGAACGCGACAACACCCTGTTCACCAACTGGCCGCGCCCGGTCCTGGCGACTCGGGAGGGCGACGAGCTGCAGACCGCCGCCGGTGTCCGCACGCTGATCCACCTGGACGATCCCCAGCACCGCGTAGTGCGCGCGATCGGTTCGGACTGGTTTCGCCCGAAGGCCATGCGCGCGTTGAAGGTTCGGGTCGACGAGCTGGCCAAGATCTACGTCGACAAGATGTTGGCGGTCGGCCCCGAATGTGACTTCGTCCAACAGGTCGCGGTCAATTACCCGCTCTACGTGATCATGTCTTTGCTGGGCATCCCCGAGGCCGACTTCCCGCGCATGCTCAAGCTCACCCAGGAGTTGTTCGGCAGCGACGACAGCGAATTCAAGCGCGGCGTCACCGAAGGCGATCAGCTACCCGCGTTGCTCGACATGTTCCAGTACTTCAACACGGTCACCGCGGCACGCCGCGAGCACCCGACCGAGGATCTCGCGTCGGCGATCGCCAACGCCCGGGTAGACGGCGAACCGCTGTCCGACATCGACACAGTGTCTTACTATCTCATCGTCGCCACCGCCGGTCACGACACCACCAGCGCAACCATCTCCGGCGGCTTGCAGGCACTTGTCGAAAACCCGGACCAGCTGCGGCGCTTGCGCGACAATCCGGACCTGATGCCGCTGGCCACCGAGGAGATGATCCGCTGGGTCACTCCGGTCAAGGAGTTCATGCGAACCGCCGCCGAAGACACTGTCGTGCACGAAATACCCATTGCCGCAGGCGATTCGCTGTTGCTGTCGTATGTGTCGGGCAACCGCGACGAGGATGTCTTCGACGACCCGTTCCGCTTCGACGTCGGGCGCGAGCCCAACAAGCATCTGGCCTTTGGGTACGGCGTCCACTTCTGCATGGGTGCGGCCTTAGCCCGCATGGAGGTCAACAGCTTCTTCTCCGAGCTACTGCCCAGGCTCAAATCGATTGAACTGAACGGGGATCCGCAATTGACGGCCACGACATTCGTCGGCGGCCTCAAACACCTGCCGGTGCGCTACACGCTGGCTTGAGCAGGCGGCTGCCGCCAATTGACCGCCGCGTCATTGTGATTCCGAACAGCGTTCGGCGCCCAGAGCTGTCGTCGGACACATCGACAAGACCGCGACCGTGGATGACGCTGGTATGCGGTGCATGGTCGAACGCGGGCCGAAATAGCGCCCTAATTAACGCGCTTGCAGAAGGGGCCGGGAAAATGGCAGCGCAGAAGACGGTCCACGAGGTCACCTACGACCTGCTTCGTAAGTTGGGCCTGACGACGGTGTTCGGTAATCCGGGCTCCACCGAGCAGACGTTCCTGAAGAACTTCCCCGACGACTTCACCTACATCCTGGGACTGCAGGAGGCGTCGGTGCTGGCCATGGCGACGGCTTCGCGCAATCCACTGGCCGGCCCACCTTGGTCAACTTGCACACCAGCGCCGGCACGGGTAACGCGATGGGCAGCCTGGTAGCGGCGTACCAGGGCAACACCCCGCTCATCGTCACCGCCGGTCAGCAGACCCGCGAGATGGTGCTGTGCGATCCCTATCTGTCCAACCCCGAGCCGACCATCATGCCGTTGCCGTGGGTGAAGTGGGCCTACGAACCCAAGCGCGCCGAGGATGTGCCCGCGGCGTTCATGCGCGCCTACACGGTGGCTCTGCAGCCGCCGGCGGGCCCGGTGTTTTTGTCCATACCGCTGGACGACTGGGAAAAGCCGGCCTTGGGTCCCGCGGTGATAAGGACGGCGAGCCACCGCGTGGCACCCGACGCCGAGCGCCTGCGCGATTTCGCCGACCGGATCAACCGTGCGCAGCGGCCGCTGGTGGTCTTCGGTCCCGAGGTCGATCGCGCCGGTGGCTGGGACGCCGGCGTGGCCTTCGCCGAAAAGGTCGGCGCACCGGTGCATAGCGGGCCGCTACCCGACCGAGCATCCTTCCCGGAGAACCACCCGCTGTATCGGGGCATGTTGCCGTTGACCGTTGCCGGTGTCAGCGAGGTGCTGCGGGGTCACGACCTGGTTGTGGTGATCGGAGCGCAGGTCTTCCGGTATTACCCCTACGTGGCCGGCGAATACCTACCCGAGGGCAGCGAATTGTTGCACATCACAGCCGATCCGAGGTTGGCTGGTGCGGCGCCGGTCGGTGACAGCCTGATCGGCGACCCTCGGCTGGCCCTTGAGCAACTGGTGGGTTTGATCGACGACCGCGGCACTGGGCCGGCTCGATCCGCACCGGCCGCGACGATTGAAATCGTGGACGCGACGTCATCGCCGCTGACCCCGGACGCGGCGTGGTCGACACTGGCCACGGTCAAACCCGCAGACTCGCCGGTAGTGACGGAGTCGACGTCCACGATGGCCCAGCAGTTGCGCTGGTTGCCCACCACCCGCCCGGGTTCGTTCTTCGCAACGGCCAGTGGCGGGATCGGCTGGGGTGTGCCCGGGGCGGTGGGCATTGCACTCGGCGATCGTGCCCGCGGCGTAGAGCGCACCGTGGTCGCCACCATCGGCGACGGGTCGTTCCAGTACTCGGTCCAAGCCATCTGGACAGCCGCCCAACACAAGCTGCCCATCGTGTTCGTGGTGATGCGCAACGAGGAGTACTCGATCCTCAAATCGTTCGCGTTGCTGCGAGGAGACGCCGGGGTGCCCGGCCTGGATCTGCCCGGGCTTGACATTGCAGCTGGCCATCGCTACGTCAGGTTTCGGCCTTCGACGCGGTCAGCGTGGACACTGCGGAGAAACTCGGCCAGCACGCAGGTTCGCCTCTTGTTCCGCTGCCGCCGACCGGATCGCGATGCCCACCGGCATCGTGGGTCGAAGGCCTAGCCGCAGCTGGAACCGCATCCGCGGCTGAACGTCCAGCCGGCGGCCGTCGGTCGTCCTTGAGCATCGACCTGCCGTAGACCGCGCTTCCACCTGCCAAGCCAGTCCGCATCTGTGCTGCCGCGCAGCCGTTACCAGGCATCGCGACGCCCAGCGGCGCTTGGCTCGCCGCGCCTGGCGGCAGTCGAAGCCGATCCGCTGAGCGAACACCCAGGTGCGCCAGCGACGTCAGGCACGTCCTTCGCAAACGACTCTGACGGTCGGACCGGCTTCCGCCTGCCAGAGCCGTCGCCATCTGTGCGGATGAGCCGCGGCGCGGCCTTTCCGCAGACACCGACCGACACGGTGTCGAGCATGTTCAGCGGCGGCGATCTGCTCGCCAGCACCTTTCATCAGGTCGACAGTCCGTCTGTACCTCCACCGCCGGTCGTGCGCGGCAGCCGGCACGCATACCCGAGCGCAGAAGACTTGATTCGGGATGCATCGCCGGCAGCTGCCGGTTGCCCCCGTTGTCATGGAGACGCCGCCACTCGCAGCACCGTCGGGAACGATCGTCACGGTGACGGGCATGTTCGCGGCCCGGTCGATGCTGTCGCCGAGCAGCCCTGTGTACGACAGATCCGGCGTACCTCGACGCGGCCGGGTGAGCGTACGCGGAGAGCCGCTGCACGCTGGGCTCAGACCGCTGCCGTTGCCAAGAACGCCCAGGTACCGCGCCAATCCGGCGCCCAGTCAAAACAGTCCGGCTGCATTGATACCCCGTTGGCGAATAACGCGGCGGTGAACGTCTTGGTGATCGACGCGATCCCGAAAATTGTCCGCTCGTTGGGCGGCGCCTTTTCGGCCACCGTTCCGTACATATAGAAGCGATTGAATTGGCGGTTGGGGTATGCGAAAGCCACCGCCACCCCATAGTTCAACCGGGGGACCCTGGCCCGCAGATGGTCGAGCAGCGTATTCGCGTGATTGCCGATGATGCGGTCCACATCGGCCTGGGTGAGTTTGATGGGTCGCGGCGTTGGGCTTTCCGGGAGCGCCGGAATAGTGGCACGGGTCGGCGGGGCGCTCGGCGCTGCCGACGGCTGTGTCGACGACGAGCAACCGGCCGTAAGCGCTCCGCTTACCCCAAGAACACCCAGTTCCGTTGCAAGCCAGCCGAATTCGCGGCGGGACATATCGCCCATCTGATCACCTTTCGCACCCGATCCGGTAAGCGCTGTTCTTAACCCGACATCCGCAATCCACCGTCGCTGATAAGTCTCCAAGAAGTCCGCGTGGATCGATACACTCCCCGGTGGAGGTCAGCGACAATGACGGCAAGGACAGCAAGGACTCCGAGGACAATCGTCATCACCGGTGCCAGTGACGGCATTGGCGCCGCGGCCGCGCGACGGCTGAGTGCAAAGGGTGAAAACGTTGTCGTGATGGGCCGGTCGGAAAGCAAGACCACGGCGGTAGCCGCCGAACTGGGGGCGGACTATTTCGTGGTCGACTATGCCGACCTGTCCCAGGTGCGAGCCGTCGCCGACAAAATCCGTTCGGAATATCCGCGCATCGACGCCCTGCTCAACAACGCCGGGCTGATGGTCCATAAGGTCCACGCCACTCCCGATGGCTTCGAGATGACGTATCAGGTCAACTATTTGGCGCCGTTTCTGCTGACTACCCAGTTGTTGGATGTGCTCCTTGATTCCCGCGCGACCGTGGTGAACACGACCAGTTCGGCGCACCGGCTGGTTCGCATCACCCGCGCCGCCGACCTGGAAACCACCCGGCGGCGCCCTAGCACCGCCTACGCATTCTCGAAGCTGGCAATCGTCTTGTTCACCAAGGAATTACATCGCCGGTACCACGGGGACGGGCTTTCCGCTGCGACGGTTCACCCCGGCTTCGTGAACTCCAACTTCGGAAACACATCGGAATCGCGGTTCCTGGCTTTCATGGACCGTCACACGCCGGTGGACCGATTCATCTCGTCGTCCGACGAGGGTGCCGAGCAACTGGTCTGGCTGGCATCGAGCACGCCCGGCGTCGATTGGACGCCAGGCGAGTACTACGCGAAACACAAGATCGCGAAAGCCAACCGCGCCGCCCGCAATCCTCGGCTTGCCAGCGAGTTGTGGGATCGCACCCTGGCACTGCTTGCCACGAGTTAGCGAGCCAGGCCACGGTCGCGAACCACGCCGCACAGTGCGTCCAAAGCGGGGGCGAACGCATGCTCGGCGGGAGTGCCGAAGTTGACCACGATGCCGTCGAGCGTCCACGAGTACAACGCGACGACGGGTTCGTGCGACAGTAGGAACATGCTTGGTGTCCATCACACTGCGATCTGCACCGCCGACGTGGAACGGTCGATGCGATTCTGGCGCGACGGCCTCGGGTTGACCGAGCTGTTCGACCACACCTTCACCGGCGATTGGCCAGAATTGTTCGGTGCCAAGACCGATCGGCTACGGTCCATCTTCCTGGGCGATCCGCGCACGCCGGACGCCGGCATCGTCGAACTGGTTGTCTTCGACGGCGCCGCCGATGCGGAGGCCCCGCCCGGGCGGCCGCGCACGGCTTCTTCCTGCTGTCCCTGCAGCGTGAAGTCGACGAGACGCTCTCCGCGCTAGAGGCTTTGGGTTTCGCCGACGGTGTTCATCGCATCACCATGCCCGCCCCGGCCGGCAAGACCGTCCCGATGGCGGTCATCACCGCGCCGGACGGCGTACTCGTCGAGTTGATCGGACCCGCACAGTGACGGCCCTGGTGACCGGCGGAGCGTCCGGGATCGGTCACGAAGTCGCCGGACGGCTGCGCGACGCGGGTCATAGCGTCGTGGTGTGGGACCTGTCCTCCGAAACCGGCTCTGCCGATATCGCTTGCGATGTCAGCGATCCCGACGCCGTCTCGGCCGCGATGGAACAAACCGTGCGTGACCATGGTGTGCCCACCCGGGTGGTGACCTCCGCCGGTATCGGTGCGTCGGGACTGTTGCTCAAACAGCAACCCGCGGAATGGGACCGGGTGTTGGCGGTGAATCTCACCGGCACCTGGCTGACCATTCGCGCGGCCGCGCAAGCGATGGTCGACGCCGGGGTGGGAGGTTCCATGGTCGCCGTCTCCAGCATCAGCGGTACGGTCGCCGATCGAGACATGGGCGCCTACTGCGTTTCCAAGGCGGGGGTGGACATGCTGGTGAGGGTCGCGGCCGTGGAGTGGGGCGGGTATGGCATCCGGGTCAACGCCGTCGGCCCCGGCGTCACCCAAACGCCGATGCTGGTGGACGCGCAGCGGCTTCCCGGCTGGGTAGCGGGTCTGTCCGAACGGACCGCGCTGGGCGGCCTGGGTGCGGCCGCCGACGTGGCCGGCGCCATCGTGGGTGTCCTCGAACTGCCGTGGGTGACCGGACAGGTAGTGCACGCCGACGGTGGTCTGGCTCTGCACAGCCCGATCGACGCCTACGGTCAGCTGCAACGGGTGCTGGCCCGCGGGAAATACTCAATGGAGGGCGAACCGTGAAAGCATTTCCCTCGACTGTTCCCCTTCCTGGTCAGAGGGTCATCATTACCGGGGCGCTCGGCGGCGTGGGCTCAGCACTGATGGCAGCGATGGAGAGTCTCGGTTGTTCTGCGATCGGGATCGACCGGCCCGAGGCGGTCAGCGCCGCTGCCGACCCGGGCCGGGTGATACCGGCCGATCTGTCCGATGCTGAGTCCGCCAGCGGCGCAGTCAGTTCCGCGATCGAGCGGCTGGGCGGGCTGGATTATCTGGTTGGTGCCGCCGCGGCTGTTGCCACGATCCACCGGGCCCACAAATTTCCTGCCGCCGCCTTCCGCGACGACGTAGCAACCAATCTGCTCAGCCAGTTTTGGACTGCTCAGGCCGCTTACCCAGCCTTGGCCGACAGCGATACGGCCAGCGTGGTGATGTTTTCGTCGATCGGCGCACTGGACGGTTTGCCCGGACAAGCCTCCTATGCGGCGTCCAAGGCGGGCATTCTGGGACTCGTCCGCACCCTGGCCGCCGAGTGGGCGGAAGCGGCAATCAGGGTCAACGCTGTCGTTCCCGGGCTGGTAGCCACGCCCAAAGTGATGGCGATGCCAGAGGGCATTCGGCGTCGTTTCCTGGCGAACGTGGCGATGGGCCGGTTGGTTTCGGTCGACGAGGTGGTCGCTAGCACCGCATTTCTGCTATCGCCGGCCGCGGGAGCGATCACCGGCCAGAGCCTTCGCGTCGACGCGGGTGCGGCGCTGAACACCGATGGGCTGCATCGATGAATCGCGATTCCCGGGCGAAAGACGAACTCGGCTATGACGTTGTCATCATCGGCGCAGGATTTTCCGGGCTGGCTGCCGCGGCCAAGATCTCGCGACTCACGCGATGCTCTTATGTGATCTTGGAAAAGGGCGATGACGTCGGCGGTACATGGCGGGACAACACCTACCCGGGCTGCGCGTGCGACATACCTGCCCCGCTGTATTCGTTCTCCTTCCTGCAGAACCCGGATTGGCGCGAGTTGTTTGCCACGCAGCCCGAGATCCTCGACTACCTGCGCGACGCAAGCAGGCGCCTTGGGCTCTTCGAGCACATTGCGTTCCACGCAACCGTTTCCTCGGCAGACTGGGACGCCACGACCAACAGATGGCAGGTCGCCACGTTGGACGGCAGGCGCTTCTCGGCGCGATATCTGGTCAATGCCGTTGGCTTCCTTCATCATCCGCTGATTCCGCAGCTTCCCGGCATCGATCAGTTCGGCGGTCCGGTGTTTCACTCCGCGCGGTGGGACCACGATGTCGAGTTCGCCGGCAAGAAGGTGGCCGTCATCGGAACTGGCGCCAGCGCAATCCAATTCGTCCCTGCCATCGTCGACACCGTCGCCGAACTGACGATCTTCCAGCGCACACCGCCATGGATCGTGCCGAAAAGGAACCGCCGGTTCAGCGAATCGGAACGTGCCCGGGTGCGGCACAGTGCGCTAGCCCGTTGGCGACGACGGGCGAGGCTGTTTTGGATACACGAGAAGCGGGCGAAGGGGTTCCTTGGAGACGAATCGGCGATGCGGCCCACGCATCGAATGGCGGTCGATCACCTCGAACGACAAGTGCCCGATGCCGACCTTCGCGCGAAGCTGACGCCGAGTTATGCCATCGGCTGCAAGCGGCTACTGATTTCCAGCGATTACTATCCCGCGCTTTGCCAGCCGCACGTCAAGGTGGTTACCGACCCCATTCGCCGGCTAGCCGATCGTGTGGTGGTCACAGCGACCGGGCAGCGCATCGAAGCCGACGTCATCATCTATGGCACCGGTTTTGACGCTCAACACGCGATCACTCACATTCCGATCCGGGGCCGTGACGGCTTACCGCTGGAGAAGGCGTGGTCTTCGGGCCCGCAAGCTTATCTGGGCACCCTGGTGAGCGGCTTCCCGAATTTCTTCCTCATGTGCGGGCCCAACACTGGGCTGGGACACAATTCGCAGATTTTCATGATCGAGGCGCAGGCGAATTACCTGGCGCGCTGTATCCGCTCGGCCCACGGCAACGCGGTGGTGGAGGTGAGCCGGGCTGCGCAAGACCGCTATAACGACCAACTTCAGCACCGAATGGCCTCCACGGTGTGGCAGGCCGGCGGATGCACCAGCTGGTACCAGGACAGCGACACTGGGCGAAACACTCTGTTGTGGCCCAAACCGGTCCTCCCGTTTTGGTGGCGTACGCGCCGGGTCCGACGCGCCGATGTCCGTGTTCAGGGTTCCGGTCGCGGCGCGGCAGCGGTTGCGCCGTCTAACGGTAGCTTGCGCGACCGAGCATCAAAGTGACTTGGCAAGTGCAATCTTCGCGTATGCCGGCCGCAGTGAGCGATGGCCGCAAGTAAATTGGTCTAGTCGATCCCGAAATCGATGATGCCCCTGATGATTTTGCCGTCGCGCAGGTCTTGGTAGGCCTCGTTGATCTCGTCGAGCCGATAGCGTTTGGTGATCATCTCGTCGAGCAGGAGCTGCCCGGTGTGGTAGAGCCGGGCCAGCCGGAAGATGTCGGCCCTCGGGTTGCACGAACCGAACACGGTACCCGCCAGCGTCTTGTTCATCAGAATGAAGTCCTGCAGGTCGATTTTGACCGACCTGGTCAGCTGCGAAGTCATGCCGGTGAGCACACACGTGCCGCCCTTGCGGGTGAGTTGCAGTGCGTCGCGCACGTCGCCGGGAGCGATCAACGAGGGCGAGACGACGACCGCGTCGGCCATCACCCCGTAGGTCAGGTCGCGCATCAGGTCCAGCGCTTCGGCGATCGATGCCACACTGTGAGTGGCGCCGAACTGCAACGCCGACTTCTGTTTGAACTCCACGGGATCGATGGCGACGATGTGCGCGGCGCCGCTGAGCCGAGCGCCCTGGATCGCGCCCGTTCCGATACCGCCGACTCCCACGACGGCGACGGAATCGCCCGCGCGGATACCGGAGCGGTTCACCATCGAGCCGTAGCCGGTCGGAATGGCGCAGGACAGCAGTGCGCTCGGCGCCAACGGTAGGTGGGGCTCGATCTTCACCAGTGAATTCGTGGATACCACGGTGTGTTTGGCGAACGCGCCCACCTTCGCCAGATGACCGAGTGGCTTGCCGTCGGCGGTGTGGTGGCGGAACGTACCGTCGGTGGGCATCCCCGGCGTCATGACCGAGGCGCCCATGTCGCAGATGTACTCCATCCCGCTGGCACACCAACGACACTGGCCGCACACGGCGACGAACGACATCACCACGTGGTCGCCGACGGCGAATTCGGTTACCCCGTCGCCGATTTCACGCACGATTCCGGAACCCTCGTGACCGCCGATCGTCGGGAACATGGTCGGCAGCCCCATCGCGCGCAACGTCTCGTTGGGGGCAGCCAAGTCGCCGTTGAAGATGTGGTCGTCGGAATGGCATAACCCGGCGGCGGCCATCTCGACCAGAACTTCGCCGGCGCGCGGGGCGTCCAGTTCGAACTCCTCGACGGACCAGGGCCCGCCGATATTGTGCAGCACCGCCCCGAGGCTTCTCATGCGGCCGGCCGGAAGGTCACCGGAAGTTTATTGGGCGAACGGAAGGTGAGCCCGACGATCCTGGACTCCTCACCGGTTCCGTCGTCGGGAACGAAAGCCAAGTCGGTGACGCGGTCGAACAAACTGTTCAGCATCACCCGCGTCTCCATCCGAGCCAGATGCATTCCCAGGCACATGTGGATACCGCCGGCGAAGGCGATGTGGGCTTGCCGAGGCCGGCGGATGTCGAAGGTATTGGCGTCGGTCCAGCGACTCTCGTCGCGGTTGGCCGAGCCCATACACGTGTCGATCTGGGCGTCGGCCGGGATTGTCTTACCGCCGATTTCGATCTCCTCGGTGGTGGTCCGCATGACCATGGTGAGCGGGGTTTCGAACCGCAGGCCTTCTTCGATCGCGCCGGGAATCAACGACCGGTCCTGGTAGACCATCGCCAGTTGCTCGGGGTGGGTCAGCAGGGCGTACAGCAGGTTGCCCGACGAGCGATAGGTGGTCTCCAGTCCGGCGGGCAGCAGCAGCCGCAAGAACGCGATGATCGCCTCGTCGGTGAGCTTCTCACCGTCGATCTCGGCGGCCACCAGATCGCCGATGATGTCGTTGGTCTGTTTGCGGCGCCGCTGCTCGACCTGGTTGAGGAAATACCCGTGCAACTCGGCCGCCGCGTTCAACCCCGCCATGATGTCGGTCGGGATCGAGATGAGGTCGAGGGACAGTCGCCGGAAGAGGTCGAGATCCTCCGGGGGAAGCCCCAGCAGGCTGGAGATGATGCGGGTGGGAAACTCGAACGTCACCGCCTTCACCAGGTCGGCGTGACCCTCGTTCTTGATCTCGTCGACCAGTTGGTCGCAGACCGGCCCGATCACCGAGGGCTCCCAGCGTTCCAGCGCGGTCGCCCGAAACGCCTTGGCCACCAGGTTGCGGTGGTCGTGGTGCTCCTTGCCGCCCATGGCCAGGATGGTGTGGCCCATCACCAGTCCGATGCTCTGGTCGTATTTGGCGGAGGTGAAGATCCGGTCGTCGCGGAAGGCGTGGAACACGTCGTCGTAGCCGAACAGCACCCATTCGTCGCTGGGGCGCAATTCCTCGGGCATCTGTGAATGGTCCGACAACGAACCGTGCCAGACCGGGTCGGTGCGCCTCATGTACTCGAAGAACGGATACGGACTGGTTTCACCGGTGAGGTCGAGCGTTACGGGCTGGCCCCCGGATTCGGTACTGAGCGTCATCAGCGCCCCTCCTGAGATGGCTTCCAAAGATGGAATGTCGCTATCATAGTATAAATAGCAACGAAGCCCAGCTTGCGCGGAGGCGGTGATTCCCGGGTGCCCCAACGCCGATTCGTGTGCTCCGTCGACGAGTTGCCGCCGGGTGCGATGAAACTGGTCGATGTCGGGAAGTTCGGCGTGGGCGTCTATAACGTGCACGGCTCGATGTACGCAATCGTCAACTACTGCTCGCACGAGGGTGCTCCGTTGTGCCTGGGTTTGATCGGCGGCACCAACGAGGCCGCTCCCGAAGAGCCGGACGGGCTGCGCCGGGTAAGGGACGGACAGATCGTGCGATGCCCTTGGCACAATTGGGAATTCGACGTCACCACCGGCCAGAACCTCGCCGACCCGCGGCGCCGGGTGCGCACCTACCAAGTCGATGTCACCGACGGAGAGGTGTTCCTGACGGCATGAACCCGATCATCGATACCAACGTACAACCGCATTTCCGCTACAACGCCGAAATCCGGCGCTATCTCCCCGATGCCCACCAGACACGGGCGATCCCCGACGTCGAGCAGCAGTGGTATCAGGCGCCCGGCGGCGACTACCGACAGGACCTCTACGGACAGCACTACCCGGGATCGGATCCCGAGACCGTCAGCCGGCACCTGTTCGACGATGCGGGACTGTCTTACGCGATCCTGAACCCGCTCACCCGTGGCAATATCGCCGACTACCTGCTCAACAGCAGAATCTGTGCCGCGGTCAACGACTGGCTGCTCGATCGGTGGCTCGAGCCCGACACCACCAACCGATTTCGGGGCACCATCCGGGTCAACCCCGAGGACCCCAAGGGCGCGGTCGCCGAGATAAACCGTCTCGCCGATCACCCCAAGCTGGTGCAGGTCGGGGTGCCGATGCAATCCCGCGAGCCCTACGGCAAGCCGGTATTCGAGCCCATCTGGGAGGCCGCGGCCGCGCACGGGCTGCCGGTGGCGGTGCACATCAACGGCGGCAACGGAGTTGACCATGCGCCGACATTCGCCGGGCACGCCCACACCTACCCGGGCTATGCCGCCTTCATGCCGTTGAACTACTTCGTGCACCTCGCCACGCTGATCGTCGAGGGCGTCTTCGGCCGGCATCCCGGCCTGAGATTCGTCTTCGCAGACGGCGGATACGACATCCTCACCCCGCTGATGTGGCGACTGGACACCTTCTGGCTGTCGATGCGTGATCAGACGCCGTGGGTAGACCGCTATCCCAGCGAGTACCTGCCCACGCACGTCCGGTTCTGCTCGTCGGCATTCGACGGGCCCCCCGACACTGCCGACACCACGCAGATGCAACGCTGGATGGACTTCTCCGGCAAGGCGGATCTGCTGATGTACGGGTCGAGCTACCCGCATTGGTCCACGTCGTCTCCGGACGTCACGGCCGCCGGCCTCGACGACGCGCAACGCGCGAAAATTCTATGGCAGAACGCCAGCGAGCTTTATGGTTTGACAGTAGAAAGCGGTGTGCCATGACCACGATCGAACGGTTGGATTCGCAAACCGAGCAAGACGACGGCGCCAAAGAGATCGAGGTCACCGTCGTCGACACCGACGTCCATCCATTGCCCGTCTCGCTCGACGTGCTCAAGTCCTACGCACCCGCGGAATGGGTGGACAAGATCTGGCCGACCGGCAATGCGGTCTCGCCGGTTCCGTATTTCTACGACACCCCGGACTCGTACAAGACCATGTCGCTGCGGCTCGATGCCGCGCCGCCCGGCGGCGGAATCGCCGGCAGTGATCCGGATTTCGCCGCCAAACAGTTGCTCGTCGACGCCGGGATCAGCATCGCGTCGCTCGAGCCGATGTGCGACGCACAACTACCGCAGGCCGAGCATGCGTTGAAGTCGACCTACAACGACTGGCTCGCCGACGTCTGGCTGGACAAGCACAACGGGCACGGTCGCTGGCGCGGATCGATCAGCGTCAGCGCGCAGACACCCGAGCAGGCCGCGCGCGAGGTCGAGCGGTGGGCCGGCCATCCCTACATGGCGCAGGTGCTGATGACACCGCAGACCCGTGGAATCCCTTTCGGTAACCCACATTTCGACCCGCTGTACGAGGCCGCGTCCCGCAACGGCCTGCCGATTTCCACGCACCTGATGGGTCAGACGCCGTACGAGTTGATCCCGCTGTACCCGGTCGGCAACCCCGCGCACTGGCATGACTTCTTCGCCTCCTGGCCACTGTTGTACGTGTCGCACCTGATGAGCCTGGTGTTCGACGGCGCGTTCGACCGCCATCCGGATCTGCGGGTGGTGTTCATCGAGGGCGGCTTCACCTGGGCGATGCCGGTGATGTCACGAATGGACCGGATCTGGGAGGCTCGCCGCGGCGACTTGCCACACGTGCGTCGCCGCCCGTCGGAGTATGTGCGCGAACACGTCCGGTTCACGACTCAGCCGCTCGAAGACGGCGACACCGTACAGTTCCGCGAGTATCTGGAGATGATGGACCTAGGGGACAACCTGATGTTCTCGACGGACTATCCGCACTGGAGTTACGACTCGCCGGCGTACGCGATCAACCGGTTCCCCGCCGACCAGCGGGAGCGGATCATGCGCGGCAACGCGACCGTACTGTATGGACTGCCGCGGACCGTCAAGGCCCTCCCCGGTGAACTGCCGGCCGCCGGTGACCCCCAAGTTTGAGGTGATTCAGACACGACAGGGCGAGCAGTTACCGCAACTTCCACCACACGCAGGCGCAGGTCTACCTTGAAGAGGGCTTCGGAGACCGCCGCGCGCCGGGCGCTGCCAAGGGCTGGAAGATGAGAGGGTATGACACAGACGAATCTCACACGGCCGCAGGGCCTTAGCCGCATCGATCCGGCGCTGCGAGACACCGCGGCCGCGTTGGGGATCGCCGAATTCCTCGCCGAGACGCTGCCCGACGAACGCGAACAGGCCAACCGGGCGGCCGCCGAGCGTGCGGCGGCGGTCGACAGCGCTGGCGTCACCATCGAGTCGCGATCCATCGCTGGCCCGGACGGCGACCCGCTGGAGCTGCGTCTATACCGGGGCCCCGAGGGCCCGGGATCGGCATTACCGCTGTTGATTTACGCCCACGGTGGTGGTTTCGTGACGGGCAACCTGGACACCGATCACGCTCAGTGCGTGGAACTCGCACGCGAGGGCGGCTGTCTCGTGGTATCGGTCGACTACCGGCTCGCGCCGGAAAATCCATGTCCGGCGGCGCTTGACGATGTCGATGCGGCCTTCCGTTATGTGGTGAAGAACTGCGCTGACTTGGGCGCCGACGCCGGCCGCATCGCGCTGATGGGCCGGGACGCGGGTGCCGCACTGGTCGCGGGCCTGGCCCAGCGCGTGTTCGACGAGGAAGGTCCACCGATTCAGGTGCAGATCCTGCACCAGCCCATGCTCGACTCCGACGCGACGCCGTCGCGGCGCGAGTTCCAACGCACGCCCGGCCGCAACGGTCCGGCGGTGAGTCGCGCCTGGGGCCATTACCTCGGCCACGCCACCGCGACCGCTCAGCACGTCCCCGCTCACCGGGCCAACCTGGAGGGACTGCCGCCGACGTTCATCAGCTGCTCGGAGATCGACCCTTGCCGCGACGAAGCCATCGACTACGCGAACCGGCTCTTGCACGCGTTCGTCCACACCGAATTGCATGTGGTCGCAGCGACATTCAGCGGCTTCGACGCGGCGGTTCCGGATTGGATTGTTTCCCGGGAGAACCGGGCGTGGCACGCGCAGACGCTACGACGTGCCTTCGTCACTTAGCAGGGCGAGCTGAACCCCAGAACGGACTAGAACGGGCTGAACTTGGTGATCAGCCATTTGCCGTCGAGCCGCGTCATGTCCACCAGCACGCTGCTGGTCGCCAGCGCGGGTTTCGGGTTTTCCCTGCTGGTAGTCGTCTGATTGACGAAGAGCAGCACGACGGCTGAATTGCCGCGCAGCTCCGACACCCCCGCGGTCACCACGCGGGCGGTCGTTTTCAGCGATTTCTGCTTGGCCGCCGGAGCGATGATCGTTTGAGTGAAGTTGTCGTAGTAGGACAGGAAATCCCCGCCGAGGTGCGACCTGGCACTGGCGAAATCCTGGTCGAGAGTGTCCGACGAGTAGGACAGCATGGCGACCGTTCCGGCGGACGCCGCCGATACCACCGCGTGCGCGACCCGTGGATCGGTCTGGCGATCGGGCCGGTACTCGTTGTAGAACAGCCAGATCGCCGCACCGCCGGTGAGCACCAAGAGCAGGAGGAGAATCACCGGAACGGTTTTCAGCTGCTGCGTCCAGCCCCATAGATTGCGGCGGCGTTTGGACGGTGTCTCGGCTTCGGCGGCGTCTTCGTCGGTCTCGTCGGCTTGGGCGGCGTCTTCGTCGGTCTCGTCGGCTTCTGCTACGTCTTCGCCGGCTTCGTCGATTTCTGTGGCCGCCGCGATGGCGTCGTCAGATTCCGCGACTTCCTCGTCAGCGTCTTCGGCCGCCTCGGCTGCTGCGACGTCGTCGGTCTCCTCGGCTGCCGCATTTTCTTCGTCGGTCTTGTCGATTTCTTCGGCTTGCGCGATGTCCTCGCCGGACTCGCCGGCTTCGTCTTGGGTCGGGTCGTCGGCGTCGGTTCTCGCCGTCGAAATCGGCTTCCTCAGTGGCGGTTTCGGTGTCGCGCGTTTCATCCGTCACTGTACGAACTCAACTTTCGACATCTTGTACTGTCCGCCCTCTTCGGTCACGGTCACTCTGAGCCGCCAGGGCAGTGGCCCATTCTTGCTGCCCGCGGAACTGGTGATATGAGATGTCGCCGACACCAGCACCACGGCCGAGTCCTCGTCCATGGACACCAGGGCCGCCGCGTTGACCGTTCCTTCGGTGACCACCTTGGACTGCTCGATCACCTTCGTGAAATCGGCTGCCCGCCGCGCAAAGTCGTCCTTGAATTCACCGGTTGAGCTGTCGATGACCCGCTGGACGTCTTCCTTGGCTTTGTTGAAGTCCAGCGAGGTCATGTTGACCACACCTTGCTTGGCCCCGGCGACGAACGCTGCGGTGCGCTGCTGACGCTGTTCGACGTTGTGGTGTTCCCACAACGTGTAGCCGCTGAACGAGACGAAGGCGAAGATCAACAGGATCGCGGCGCCTTGAGCGAGCGTCGACAGCCGCACCCGGCCCCGCAACCGGCTAAGCCGCCCGCGCGGCGCGGGCACGGCTTCCGGTTCGGCGGACTCGTCAAGGGATTCGTCAGCGTCGCCGGCATCCTCGGTGCCGTCCTCGTCCTCGTCCTCGGCTTCGTCCTCGAGAACCTCTGCTGCTGCGTCGGACTCCGCGTCGTCGTCCGCCTCGGCCTCGTCGATCTCGGCCCTGGCCTCTTCGGCTCGTCCGACTTGGCCTCTTCGGCCACCGCCGGTGCATCGGCTTCCGGTTCGGGTGAGTCCGCCGGCGGCGTGTTCGTCTCAGCCATCGTGACTACCGCTCGTCAACATCATTATCGACTGAACTCCGGTATCTCTTACTGTATTGCCCATTGCTACCATCAGAGTCGTTAGCGAACCTCGACGAATACCGATCCGACGGATGATCAGCCTCCCATACTTGTCTCAGCCGGCGTCATGACCGCCGTCGACTCTCCCGAAAAGATACTCTTCACCTCTACCACCCAGGCATTTCTGCAAAAAGAAGCGCCGCTCAGCCGCCTCCGTGAGCTGCACGCCGAGGGTGTGTCCTTCGATCCCGCGTGGTGGCAGCGAGCCGCCGCGCTCGGGTGGACGGGTTTGCTCGTCCCAGAGGAGTTGGGCGGAGGCAGCGTCTCGGGCGACGGTGTCGCGGACCTGGCGATGGTCGCCGAACTGCTCGGCAAGACGGTGGCGCCCGGGCCGCTGTATCCGGTCAGCATCGTGCTGGCGGGACTGGTCGAATGCGCCGATCCGCAAGCCCACGCGGACACGATCGAGTCGCTGATTTCCGCTGAAACGGTTGCCTCCTGGGCGGTTTCCGAACCTGGTCGGGGCTGGGCACCGCTGGATCCGTCGGTAACCGCAACGCCGACCGACTCCGGCTACCGCATTGACGGGACCAAAGATCGTGTCGAGGCCGGGGCCCAGAGTGCGGTGCTGCTCGTCGTGGCCCGGTGTGGTGACGAGGTGCGCCAGTTCCTGATTCCGACGGATGCGCCGGGTGTGCGGGTCACGCCCCAGCAGTCGGTCGACCTGGTCAAGCAGTACGCGCGGGTGCAGTTCGACGGTGTCACGGTGCCCGAGTCGGCGGCGGTAGGCAGCGCCGCGGAGACCGCGGCGCTGATCGATCGACAGAGCCAGATCGCCCAGGTTCTGCAATGTGCCGAGGTGGTCGGCATTTTGCAAACGGTGTTCGACTTCACCGTCCGGTGGGCCATGGACCGCTACACATTCGGCCGTCCGCTGGCGTCGTATCAGGCGCTCAAACACGGGTTCGCCGACATGAAGATGTGGCTGGAGGCGTGCCGTGCGACCACGGCCGCGGCGGTTCACGACGTCGCGAGCCGCTCGCCGGGAGCGGGCCTGTCGGCCAGCATCGCGAAGTCCTATGTCGGGGAGATGGCCGGTCAGATCGTTCAAGGCTGTGTGCAGATGCACGGCGGCATCGGCGTTACCTGGGAACACGATCTGCACCTGTACCTGAGGCGAGTTACGTTGTACCGAGCCATGTTCGGCACGCCGGAGGATCACAATCTACGGGTGTACGAGGCAGCGAAAGCGGCCAGATGACGGTCACCGAATCCGTTGCGGATTTCGCGGCCCGGGCTGCAGCGTGGTTGGCGGACAACATGCCTCGCATCGACCCGGCGGCACCTCCGGCCGCACCCCGCGACGACGAGCGTTCTTGGCAACGAGCCCGCGAACTGCAAAAGCGGCTCTACGAAGGCGGATTCGCGGGTATCTGCTTTCCCCGTGAGTACGGGGGCCTGGGGCTGGACTACAAATATCAGCAGGCATTCGACGACGAATCGCTCAGCTACGAAATGCCGTTGATCCTCAATACGCCGACGTTCACCATCTGCTGCGCCACCCTGCTCGACACTGGCAGTGAAGACCAGAAGAAGCAGCACATAGCCGCGGCGCTGCGCGGCGACGAAGTGCTGGTGCAACTGCTCTCCGAACCCAGCGGCGGATCGGATCTGGCCGGTGTCATCACCCGGGCTGACCGACAAGGCGACCGTTGGGTGCTCAACGGCGCCAAGACCTGGAGCACCAGCGCGTTCGCCGCCGACTACGGACTGTGCCTGGCCCGCACCAATTGGGAAGTGCCCAAACACGACGGCCTGACCATGTTCCTGGTGCCGATCACCCATCCGGGGATCACGTTGCGGCGCATCACCCAGCTGAACGGATCCACCGAGTTCTGCGAGGAGTTCCTGGACGAGGTGGATGTCGGTCCCGACGCCGTCGTCGGCCAGATCAACGATGGCTGGGCGGTGGCGTCGCGGCAGCTCTACCACGAACGGCGTGCGGTAGGACAGGGTTCGGAGTTCGCCAGCGGCAGCGGCAGCGAGGGCGGCCACACGACGCCGGTTGACTACGTCGAGCTGGCGGAGAAGACCGGTCAGGCCGACAGCGAACGGGTGCACGAAATGGCGGGCCGGGCGCTGGTACACCGCGCGGTGGCCGGGCAACTGATCGACCACGTCTATCACAGCGTCCGCGACGGCGCCCTGCCGCCGGCCGGCGGGACGCTGATCAGGCTCTTCCACTCCGAGACCGTGACGTGCGAGATGGACACCGCGTTGTCGATCGCGGGAGCGGCAGGCGTCGTCGGGGAATTGGACGAAGGCCTACGGGCGGGATTCCGGTACCTGGTCCGGCAGTCGGTCGCTATCGGCGGCGGCACAAATGAGATGGCGCGCAACGTGATCGGCGAACGGGTGCTGAATTTCCCGCGGGAATATGCGGCCGACCGGGGTGTGCCGTTCAATCAGGTGCGGCACGGCCAGTCCCGCTGACCGCGCCTAACCTTCGGAGACCAGATTCTCGGCGATGCTGCTGACGACGGGTATCCGGACCAGTGACAACACGTGATGGGCCGGGCTGCCGGGCGGCGCGACCAGGACACAGCCGCCGCCCTGCCGCTGGGCCCGGTCGCAGGCTTCGGCCAGTGCGCTGATACCCGCCGATCCGAGGTGGGTGACACCGCTGAGGTCGATCGTCAAAGATGCTATGCCAGATCGGCTTTCGACCGCGAGCTGCCGGTCCAGGGTCGATGCGGTGCCGGAATCGACATCGCCGCTGACCACGATGCGGCCGGGTTCGGTGACCGAGGAGATGAATTCGGACTCGATCGTCGACGTCTCGGCCGAGTGGGGGACCAACGTGTTGGTGACGAACTCTGCGGGCCGGGAGAGACGGTGGGTAAGTGTCGCAGTGGTCCCCTCGGCTCCATGTGTGACCGTCGCCTCGGACACCAGCGCTTCGGCCATCGCAAGCCCACGCCCGCGGCCCTGCTCGCCCTCGCGGTGATCCTTCCACTTCCCGTGGTCGATCACCGACGCCCGCAAGTTGCCGTCGCCGTCCAGCGTCGCGTTGATGACAATGCCGTCGGCTACGTCGGTGCCGTATCCATGTTCGACCGCGTTCTCGACGAACTCGGACATCGCGTGCACCACATCGGAGATGTCGGCTGCGTCGGCGCCGATGTCCGACAACCAATTTCGGAGCTGGGCGCGAACCGCCCTGGCCGTGTGGATGGTCGCGTCCACCGCCAGGTGCAGGGGTGGCGTCGGTGAACGGCGTTGCACCGCAAGCAAAGTGACGTCATCGTTGTAACCGGTTGACCTCAGCAGCAGTTCGAGTGTCTCCGAACAGATTCGGTCGATGGAGCGCATTGGGGAGTCGGCGGGAAAACCGCGCCCGGCGACGATGCTTGCCGCCACCTCCGCGAATTCGGCGGTGCTGGCCGCCAGTGGCCGGCCCGGGCGTTCGATGAGTCCGTCGGTGTACAACAGGACGGAGTCGCCCACGTTGAGGGTTTCGGTGCGCACCGGAAAACCGTGGCCCCTGCCGAGCGGACCCGCGCCCGTTGGTTCCAGATACCGCGCGATCGCGTCGGCCACGACCAGCAACGGCGGTGGATGCCCCGCGGTGCAGTACTGAAATTCACCGGTCTCGAAGTCGAGCGAACCGACACACACGGTCGCGGACTTCGACCCGGGCACGTGCCTTTGGAAGTTGTCCACCGCTTCGAGCGCTTCGGCGACCGTGCTTCCCGCCACGATCTGCATGCGCAGCGCGGTGCGCAGCTGGGACATCGCCGCCGCGGCTTCGACGCCATGGCCCACGACGTCACCCACGATCAGAACCAACCGGTCTCCGAGTGCGATCGCGTCGAACCAGTCGCCACCGGCGGCGGTGTCTTCGGCGGCGACGAGGTACTTCGCGGCGATGTCTGCGTCGGGGACCACGGGTACGGACGGCGCCAACAACGCCTGCTGCATGACGATGGCCGAATCGCGCGCGTGCTGATACCGCTCGGACAGTTCCTGCACCTGGGCCTCGGAGGCCAACCGCTGCCGTACCCGGGTCGTGACGTCGTCGAACAGGATCTGCACACCCTCGATCAATCCGTCCATGCCGCGGCGGGGCGTGACAATGAAATCGAAGTAGCGCTCTTGGATTCCGGAACCTTCGAAGTCGGCGTGCAGCCGCCACTCGTTGCCGGTCTGAGGTTCACCGGTTTGATACACCCGGTCGAACATGTCGTAAATCAGCTGGCTCTCGAGCTCGGGATACACGTCGCGCGCGGTCAGCCCGATGATGGCGAACGTGGGATTGAGTGCGCGATACGCCGCGTTCGCGGCAACAAAACGATGGTCGGGTCCCTGCAGGCCGACCACCATGGTGGGGATGTTCTCGAACACCCTCCGCACATCGCCGGCTGCGCCGACCGATTTGCTCCAGTCCATTTCGGACGCCACCTTGCCGTCCCTTCTGCGGCGTTAGCCACGCACAGATAACCAGGTTAGCAACGCACGGGTGGAAAGCATGCAACCCGCGTAGCACCGGTTTGCCCTCGCGCCGGAGGGGGCCGCAGCGGGCGCGCGCAACGTTGGGTGAGTCAGATCGTCGGGTAGCCGCCGGACGTGCGCAAAACAGCTCGCGCACGCTAACCAGAGCACGGGAGGACATCCGCGGGCCAGGCGAAAGATCGCCAACGGTCAAACGGTGGTGGGCGAGCGGCTCGAAGAGCAGCACGAGGCCAAGAAGGTACTCAAGGACTTGGAGACGCTCGACGTCGACAGCGCGGAGTTCACCCGTCGATTGAAGGGGCTTCGCGACGCCGTCCTCAAACACGCTGACAAAGAGGAAAAAGACGAGTTCACCAAGCTGAGTGCGGAACTCAGCAGTGCCGAGCTCGAACAGATGGGCCGCCCGGCCAGGCTCGCCGAAGCGATCGCGCCGACCAGGCCACACGCGGGGATCGAATCTCAGGTTTCCAATATCCTGGCCGGGCCCTTTGCGGCGATGCTGGACAGGGCCCGCGACGCGATCGTCGGCAAGGGCTGACCAGGATGCCAGATCTGGGGCATCTCAAGGGATTTCGTGCGTGCCCCGGATCGGGGCGTTAGCCGGTCGGTACGGCCGACAGCGCAGCGTCAGCCGTCGCGTAGACGGGCAAAATGTCGGCGAGTCCACCGGCACGCACGGTTCGTGCGACACCCGACTCGAGGCTCACCAAGCAAAGTCCGACGCCGCGACGGCGACAGCGGTCCGCCTCCTCGGCCAGCGTGGCGAACGCACAGCAGGCGATGAATTCCAGGCCGGTGACATCGAGCACCAATAAGTCGGGTGGCGTGACGATGGTGGCGACTTCGCTCAACAGTCGCTGCCAGGTGTGCTCGTTGCAGCCGTCGACCTCACCGCCGGCGTAGACGATGACCGCCGAATCGCAGCGCTCCGCCGTCGCCCGCAAGGTGCTGTGTGCATCGCCGAGTTCGGACACCAACTGCGTGCTCAGCATGAGGTGCGGGGAAGATGGCTCCGCTGTGGCCAAGCCCACGGTGTGCTCCTACTGGACGGGCGTACAACACGCCGCCGGCTGGATGCCCATCCTGTTATCTGAAGACAGACTCGTCGCGTTCTTTTGTCTCATTTTTATAACGGACAGTGCCCTATGTCTACTACCGCACGTTAAGAGTGCGTTTAGGCCGGCTATGCGTAGTTGCGAAAGTATTTGAAATGGCCCGCATTTCGACGCGGCTTCAGTGAAACCTGCTGTCGTACATTCGATAGCTGAGCCGGCGGCTCTTTGCGAATCAGGCTGGTCAGGCCGGAATGAACCCGCTGGCGCTCCTTGCGGTGGCGAACCGGTCGCTGACGTCGCCCAAGAGTGTCACCGTGGGAGCACCGACTGGCCGGCGCCCTGCAGCCCGCGCGCCGCGGCCGCGAACTGCGCCTGGAACGCGGCGAACGAGCGGTGCGTGTCGTCGAGCGCGGTCGGGAAGCGTGTATCCGGCCACGAAATTCCCTTCGCTGTAAGACGTTTCACATTTACGCGAAAGATCGAGGTCGCGGTGCACACACCGCGTTCCGGTTTGCGCCGAACGTGTTTGACGCGCCGCGGGGTCGGGAAGTCGGTACTCGCGAACGAGTTGATCATCGTGAGATGCGTCGATGTGTATCAGGCATCCACGAAAGTCAAAACACGTGCTTGTCAACCTGATTCGCGATATTGAGCCCACGTGCACCTCGTGCTAGGGCTCAGGCACACCGAAAGGGGAGGATCGACTCATGGGCGACCACAAGAGCGGACCCGAAGAAGCGGTCAAGGGCGTTGTCGAAGGCGTCAAGGGCAAGGTCAAAGAGGTGGGCGGAACGCTCGCCGGCCGCAACGACCTCGTTGACGAGGGCAAGGCCCAACAGGACAAGGCCGACGCGCAGCGCGACGCGGCCAAGAAGGAAGCCGAAGCTGAGGCCGCCCGCGGCGGCGCCAAGGCTGCCGAAGAGCGTCAGAAGCAGCACCAGTAAGCCGCAAGAGGAGATGGGCTGGGTCCGGAATGCCGGACCCAGCCCATTGCTTGTGTGCGCGGTTACGCGTTGACCGGCTTGGAAACCTTCATGAGCTTCATCAGGTTGCCGCCCATGATCTTGGCGACGTCCTCTTCGCCGAAGTCGGCGAGCTCGTCGACGAAGGTGATGGGGTCCTTGAGGCCCTCGGGGTGCGGCCAGTCGGAGCCGAACAGCACCCGGTCGGTGCCGACCATGTTGACGATTTCGGTGAACCGGTCTTCCCAGAACGGGGTGATGTAGACGCAGCGCTTGAACGCCTCGACCGGATCTTCGCTGAACGACTGCGGCATCTTTTTGTAGACGCCCTTGAGGCCTTTGAACAGGTCGGGCACCCAGTCGGCGCCGTTTTCGATGGACAGGATCCGCAGCTCGGGGTTGCGGGATAACGCGCCGTGGCAGACCAGCGCACCCATCGCGTCCAGGATCGGCCGATGGCCCATCGCAAAGCTCCGGAAGGCGGTCGGCTTGAACGGCAGGAACTCGTCGCCGGGCTCCCACACGTTCGCGAATTCGGAGTAGCCACTGTCCGATGCGTGCATCGAGACCGGGATGTCGGCCTTGATGCAGGCCTGCCAGAACGGGTCGAATTCCTCGAGGCCGAACGACCGGCTGCCCTTGTAGCCGGGCACCGGCGCCGGGCGGACCAGCACGGTGCGGGCACCGCGCTCCAGACACCATTGGAGTTCTTCCAGCGCGCGGTCGACGATCGGCAGGGTGATCACCGGGGTGGCGAAGATGCGCTCCTTGTAGTTGAACGACCATTGCTCGTACATCCACTCGTTGAGCGCGTGGATGACGTCATGGGTCATCTCCGGGTCGTCCTTCATCCGCTCTTCGACCAGGCTGGCCAGCGTCGGGAACATCAGCGCGTAGTCGATGCCGAGCTCGTCCATGACCTCGAGCCGCGCACCCGGTTCCCGGAAGGCGGGGATCGCCTTCATCGGCTCGCCCAGAATCTCGCGGTAGGTCTTGCCCTGGGCGCCGTTGCGGAAGTAGTCCTCCTGGGCACCCGGCTTGGCCACCACCTCGAACGTCGGGTTGGGGATGTACTCGCTGATGTGGCCGCGAACCACGATCTTGGTGCGGCCGCGCACCTGCACGTAGTCGATGACCCTCTTGCGGTTTTCCGGGAGGAACTTGGTCAGGGCTTCCTGCGGTTCGTACATGTGGTTGTCGGCGTCGAACACGGGGAAGGAAAGCTCGCGCGACGGCATAGCAATCTCCTTGTGGCAGTCTTGATTCTCAGTGGGTGGTAATGACGTTACCACTTCTGCGCAACAAGATATACCAGGTTCTACGGGTCGGCCCGCAGGCCTCCCGTCGGCGTCGTCCCGTTGATGATGGCGAAGTTCACCGTCGCCGTCGCGGCAAGTTCGCCACCACTGTCACCGTCGTCGCCGTAGATGTCGATCTGCATGACCATCGCCCGCCGGCCGGCGCGCAGCATCCGGGGTACAGCCTGCGCCGAGCCCTGCCTGATCGGCCGCAAGTAGCGGACGAACAGATCGGCGGTGGTCATCGTGGTGCCCGGCTGCAGATAGTCCAGCCCGAACTGGCCCCCCGCCACGTCCACCAGCGTCGCGATCAAGCCGCCCTGCAAAGCGCCGGAGGTGTTGACCACATTCGGGCTGACCGGCATCGTCATCGCGAATTCGCCGCCGCGGGTGCCGGGGCGCAGTCCGATCTGGGCGAACAACTCTGCCAGCGTGGGCGCGACCGATTCATCGTCGCTGTCGCGGATGCCGAGTGCGCGGCTGCAGAAGTCGTAGAGCTGGCCGGAGTCGATCGGTGTGCCGTTCAATTCGGTGCCCAGCCAATGCAACCGGAGTGCTCCCACCATCGTCTGCATGACGATCGCGGCCGCGGCCCCGACATCGAGTCCGGGGTTGAAGACACCTTCGGTGATGCCTTGGCCGACGATGTCGCGGATCAGGAGATGCAGCGGCGAGAGCACCCGGGCGTATTCGCGCGGCCGGGTCTCGGCCAGGTGCTGGTTATAGAGGCTCAGCGCCCGATTGAGGCTGTCCTGGGTGGTTGACTCCGGTTGCGCGCCGATCCGCTCGAGGACCAGCTTCAGTGCCGCCGTGCTGTCCAGTCCGCTGATCTCGGCGCGCCAGTGCTGCGCCGTCTGCGCCATGGTCCGGTCGAACAGCGCGAGCAGCAGTTCGTCCTTGCTGCTGAAGTGTTGGTAGAAAGCCCTTAGCGAGGTCTTCGAGCGCGCGACGACCTCCTGCACGGTGAAGTCGGTGCGTCCGGTTTCGCCAAGGATTTCGACGGCCGTCTTGATGAAACGGTCGGCGCGGGTCACTTCAGCTTCGTCGCCGGGGCCGGCCATAGGCGGATTCTCCTCTTCGAGATGCGCGGTGAGGGCGCTTTCGAGAATGAGGTTACCGCGATTTGCGGGTGGCGACGGTTCGGCGCCGCAACCGGCCGCGCCGCGCCTTCGACGATGGTGCTCGAAGCAGATTGGTCCCTGAGTCTTCATCGAAGCACTGGTGGATCAGGTGAGCAGGCTTTGCTCGTCGGTCCCGGCGGTGCAGAGCACCGGCCGAGTGTCGATCGCCGGGATCGGCGGGTCCGGCGGTCAGGCCGGTCTGGTGTTCAGCAGCGGCGGCGACGGCGGAAGCGGCGGCGACGGCAGCGCCAACGGGGCCGACGTCGGCCGCCGCGGTGTCGGACGGCACGGGGACCGGCACCTCCACCCCGATCGGCCTCTGCGGCAACGGCGGTGACGGGCGGCGCAGGGCGAAACTCGACTCGGTGGCGCCGGCGGCGCGGGTGGCAGTGGCACGCTGATCAACGACGCCGGTAACGGCGGCAACGGCGGCACCGCTGATACCGGCGGGACACCCGGCCGCGGCGGTACCGGCGGCAGCGGCGGTGTGGTGTTCGGTCTCGACGGGATGAACGGGTTGCCCTAGGGCCCGGTAGACCCCTACAGCAACCCGCTGGCGCCGCCAATGCCGGCATGTCCCGCCATCCCGGTAACAGGGAACGTGATAGAGACGGAGCCGCTGGTGAAGCCTGCCACCAACGTGACTGTCACCGAGGAGCTCGTGGCGCCGGTGGCTATGACCAGAGTTGGCGGGTTCACCGTCATGTTGGTGCCGCTGACGTTGACGGTGGCTGTTCCGGCGGTGTTGTTGAGGATGCTGAACGACTGGGATGCGCCTCCCGGTAACGGTGAGGGACACGATTCCAGGACCGCCGGCCCCGCCTTGCCCGGGAGCTCCGCCCGGGCCGTACAGGAACCCGCCGCGCCCGCCGTCGCCGCCATTGCCGCCGTGCACCGGTCAGCGGAATGGTCTGACCGGAGGAGAGCGGTGCGGGCCGTAGATGCCGCCGGCGCCGCCTTGACCGCCGGCCCCGCCGGCGCCGAACAAGAACCCGCCGTTGCCGCCGTGCCCGCCGGCTGCGCCGGCCCCACCAGCCCCGCCTAGACCGCCGTTGCCCATCAGCCCCGCGGCCCCGCCGGCGCCACCGGCCACACCCGGGTGAGCGGCTTCAGAAAAACCGTTGCCGCCACTGCCGAACAACAACCCACCGGCCCCGCCGCTAGGGTTGGCTGCCGTTCCATCGATACCGTTACCGATCAACGGGCGCCCCAAGAGCGCGTTGCTGGGCGCATTGATCACCGCCAGCATGTCTTGCTCCAGCGTCTCCAATGGCGAGGCGTTGGCCGCCTCGGCGGCCGCATACGCGGCGCCCGCGCCGCTCAACGCCTGTACGAACCGGGCATGAAACGCCGTCGCCTGGCTGCTCAGCGCCTGATAGGCCTGCCCATGGCCGGCAAACAACGACGTGATGGCCGCTGATACCTCGTCAGCAGCAGCCGGTAGCACCGCGGTAGTTCGGGCTGCCGCCGCCGCGTTGGCGGCGGTCATCGCCGAGCCGATGTTGGACAGATCCGTTGCCGCCGAGGCCAGGAAGTCGGGGGCGGCCGCCAGATACGACATCGCAATCCTCCCGGCAGGTCGCCGACTTGTCGGCGAGTCCGACGAACAGTTCCTGAAGCGTATGCCGATTCCGGCTCGATATGTCAGTGTTGCCCCAACGTTCATTGCGGTTGGGACCGGCCAGTCCGCGACGAGGTACGAATAGGCAAGGCGCTCTTGGCCTTTAGCACAGACCGCTGGGAGTCCCGCGACTCGGCGAGGTTTCCTGGCTCGGCATGGTTTGCGGGTAGGGCACCCGATACGGAATTCCTGTCGCCGCACCGCCCAACGAACCCAACGCCACATTAGCAACGCACTGCGGCAGTTTCGGAATCGCCTTCAGCAGCGGGTGGTCCAAATTGGGTCTCGACGGGTTGGGCGGAACCGCGAAGTTGAACGCCGACGTCATATCGCCGGTTACGCTTCTCCGCCAGGCCGTGAGGTTTGGCACCGGCACACCGAACCGCTTTTCGATCAATCGCAACTGCGAGGTGTGGTCAAACGTGTCATGGCAAACCAAGCCGCCTCGGCTATACGGGGAAACGACGAAGCAGGGCACCCGGAAGCCCAAACCCAGGGGCCCACGGAAACCGCCGGACCCCGACACCTTGTTGATGTCAACGCTGTTGGGAATCCACTCTCCTGGTGTCCCAATCGGAGCCGTGGGCGGTACGACATGATCGAAGAGCGAACCGTTTTCGTCATACATGATGATCAGCGCGGTCTTTTCCCACACCGCCGGATTGGACAGCAATATCCGAATTGTGTCGACCAGCGTCACCGCGCCGGTGGAGATCGGAAACGCGGGATGCTCCGAATTCACAATTGAGGGAACCAGCCAGGAAACGCTGGGCAGCCTATTTGCAGCAACGTCGGCAGCGAAGCCCAAGGGATAGGTGGGGGCAATGCCGTAGCGGGCCAAATCCGACCTCGGATCTCTCGCCTGCTTGAAGGCCTCGACCATGCCGGTGTCGCCGAGTGGCGTGTTGTTCAGGCCTCCTGGTGCCTTGTTCTGGTACACCTTCCAGCTCACGCCGGCAGCGCTGAGGTGCTCGGGCATGATGGTCCAGGTGTAGGTGCCCACCGGGATCAAGGCGGGGTTTGAGATCACCGGCCCCCCGTTCAAGCCGTCGGGGTCGATGGTCGCACCGATCCAGTACAGCCGGTTGGGGTCGGTCTGGGTGAGCAGCGAACAGTGGTAAGCGTCGCAAAGGGTGAACGTGTCGGCCAGCAGGTAATGAATCGGGAGGTCCGCGCGCGTGTAGTAGCCCATTGTCATGGGAACGTTGCCCTGCAAACTCTCGGGGTATTGCGACGGCAGCCATTGATCGTTGGCACCGTTATTCCAAGCCGTGTGCATCGCGATCCAGCCCTCGACGGGATCGTTGACGCATTCACCCCCGAGGACGAGGCCCCGGGTGGTGTCGAGGCCGAATGGAATCGTGACGCCGGCCGGGTCAATTGCCTGCGTTTGAGGATTCCAACCCTTTTGGCTAAATGACGGCGACCCGCTGCCGAACCCGTTGACGCCGGAAATCGTGCCGAAGTAGTGGTCGAATGACCTGTTCTCCTGCATGAGCAACACGAAGTGCTCGATGTCGTTCAGATGGCCCGAGCAGGGACCTGCCCCGTACGCCTTTTCGATCACCGGGCCGGCCACGGACATAAAAGCCCCGGCGGTGGTGGCGGCCGCGGCCTTCGCCAAAAACTGACGGCGTGACATTCCGTCGATCGATTTTGCGCGCACCACCCTGCCTCCTGGTGCGCCCATTTGAGCACCCCGGATTTCCGATAACGCTTAACTGATCGGCGTGTCGGGCGTATGGCGATTCAGGTTCGACGGAAGCTGTGCAACGCGCGCGGGCGCCGCAGTTCGACGAATCGCGTCAGACCGTCGTTCGTATCCGTCGCGGCGGCGAGGCAACGTGCCAGGATCGCGCCGTCCTCGATCGCCGACGTCGCCCCACGACCCGCTGCGGGCGACAGCGCGTGCGCGGCGTCCCCGATGAGCACCGTCTTGGCCCCGATCCAAGGTCCGGTCGGCGGCAGCTCCCACAGCGCGAAGGGCCCGAATAACTCCGAATCATCAACCAGCCCAACGAATGGCGCGCTCGCAGCCAGCTCGCGCCAACGACTCGCGGGTGCCGCGTGCGTGGAGGTGTCGCCGTAGCGGCAAAACCAGAACGTGCCGTCCCGCGGATCGGACACGCAGCCGCACACGCCGGCGGGGTGGTTCCAAAAGTACAGCACCGAATGCGAGAGTGACTCGACCGCAACGGCGCTGCTGTGGCCGTACACGATCGATTCGCCCACGTGATCGAGGGGCCGCAGATCCCCGAGGTAGCGGCGAACGAGTGAGTGCGCCCCGTCTGCCCCGACGATGAGGTCGACGTCGGGCGCACCGACGAGATCGTCCGCCGGAGGCGCCGGCTCAAAGCGGATGGCCCCATCGAGCCGCTCGCGCAGGATCGACAGCAGATCACGGCGCCAGACATGCGTGCTGCTGTAGTGGTGGCCCGGTTCGCGGCGGGGCAGGACGCTGCGTTCGTCGCCGCTGATGAAGACAACCTCTTCGACCGGAAATCCAACGGCTGCAACAGCTTCAGCGACTCCGATGGTGTCCAGCGCGGTCATCGCGGTCGGCCCCAGGGTCACCCAGCCCAGGTGCGTCGCCGCATCTTGGGCGCGCTCGTAGAGGACTACCTCGCTGGCGCACGCCTTTCGCAATGCGAGGGCCGCGGTCGCGCCGGCGACCCCGGCGCCCACCACGACCGCGGTCATCCGCCCCTGGCGGCAATCAACGCGGAGCGATTGACCTTCGTTGCGGCGGTGCGGGGAATCTTGTCGACGAACTCGACCGTCTTGGGCGCCTTGTACGGGGCAAGCCGGCTCTTCGCATACTCGATCACCTGCTGTTCGGTCAGCGGCTGCGCGGCCTGGACCACCGCGTGGACCCGGCGTCCCCACCGCGTATCCGAGAGGCCGATGACCACGACGTCGGCGATGCCGGGGTGGCCCGCCAGCGCCGACTCGACCTCCGCCGGAAAGACATTGGCGCCGCCGCTGATGATCATGTCTGCTCGGCGGTCGACGATATAGAGGAAGCCGTCCTCGTCCAAGTGGCCGATGTCGCCCGCCGAACGGAATCCGTCTTCGGTCGCCGGCAGCGGTGGCGCTCCGCCAAGGTAGCGGTATCCCGCGCTCATCGGGGCGCGCAGGTAGACGTCGCCGTCTTCGCCCGTTGGCACCGGGTTCTTCTCGGCATCGAGAATCCGGATCTCGGTGTCCCGGAACCCGCGGCCGACGCTGCCCGGATGCGCCAGCCACTCGTCGCCCCGCAGCGCGGTGAGTCCCAGATTTTCGGTCATGCCGTAGGCCGTCACGATCTGCTCGGGGCTGAGCAGATCGAACCAGGTGTGCAGCAGCGACGGCGGCATCACGGCCGCGCCCTGCAGGATGAAGACGACGCTGGACAAGTCCCGCTGCCGGATGTCGGGCAGGGCCGCGACGCGCGCCAGCATCGTCGGCGTGGCCGTGAAGTTGGTGATCCGGTACTTCTCGATCGTGTCCACAAACAGTGCGGCATCAAACTTTTCGAGCACCACCAGACGATCGCCGCTCAACAGCATGAGGAAGGTCGCGAAGCCGTTGGTGTGGTACATCGGCGCGGGCACCATGATGGTCTGCGGCTGTGCCACCGGCGTCCAGTTGGCCAGAAACGGTTCGCCTTGCTGGGGGATCCAGAGCGACGGTGCCAGGTTGAGGATCACCTTGGGCACGCCCGTCGACCCGCTGCTGCAGATTCCGTTGGCGGTGGGGGAGATGGCTTCGGGCAGTGGGCTTTCGGACTCGGTGGCGGCCTGGGCTTCCAGTTCCCACCGGCTCTGTTCGTCAACGACCACGGTGGGGCCGATCACCGCGCGCACCCGGTCTCGCTCCCATTCGGGCAGATCCCAGTGCATCGGAATGGGGACGGCACCGATCTTCCAGCATCCCAGCGTGGCCAGCACCAGATGCCGTGAATTCGGGATCGCCAGGGCGACCAGGGAACCCGTCTCGGCGCCGCTGGCAGCCAGTGCCCGGCCCCATTGGTTGGCGCGGGCGTCGAGTTCACCGAAGGTCAGTGACTGGGCGGTGCCGTCGAGCGCGACGACCGTTACGCCCGTCTCGTCGCGCCGTTGGTGGGCGAGTTCCTGCAGTTTCCTCCCGAATGGGATCCCCTCGTCGAACGGGTTGACGGCCACCTCCGAGGCGCCAGCGGATTCGGGGTGGCTCATGCAGGTACCGACCCACTGAAGAGCGTCTCTAGCGACGCGTCCGGCACGGCCGGAATAAGGCGCAGCGCGAGCGCCTCGGCACCCAGGGGCAAGCGGATGAGCGGTTGGGTGTGCCGATCGAGGACGCTGACGTCGGATTCGTCGCAGAAGCCCAGCGCGCCGAGTAACTGATGCGACGTTCGCAGCACCTGTCGCGCGGTGTCGGCGGCCTTGAACCGAAGCACCAGTGCGTCCGCCGAACGCACCGGCGCCGGTGTCGAGTCCGACCGGGAGATGGTGTATTTGGCGAGTTCATGAAGGCCGCGCACCGCCACCGAGGCATCCGCGACGGCGAACCGGACGGCCTGGAAATTCGCCAGCGGCTTGTCGAACTGAACCCGGGCGCGCACGTGCTCGGTGACGATCTTCAGCGATTGCTGCATTGCCCCCAGAATCCGCCACGACCCCAGCACAAGATGAAGGTTAACGTCGTCGGCCGGGACAGTTCCGTCGGGTCCGCTCAAAGTCGCCGTCACCAAGAACGGCCCCAGTTTGATATTGGTGCGCGACCCCGGTTGCAAGTGGTACCGGTTGCCGTCGAGGTCGGCGGCGATCCAGGCGCCGGGCAGGTCGCCGTGGTCGATGCGCGGCGCCGCAGGGTTGACCAAGGCCAGTCGGGCGCCATCGATCGCCAGCAGTTCGTCGACCAGCGGGTAGGGCAGCGCCGTCGCCCCGGCGGCCTGGCACAGGACCGCGGCGGCCAGCAGCTCGTCGGGTGCTGACCGGACGTCGAGCTCGAACGCACCGAGCTCGCCCAGTGCCGCATGCGCCGCACGCCGAATATCGTCGTCGGTCTCGGCGCGCAGCGCGGCCGGCGGCCCACCCAACCGGGCAAGTCGCTTGGCGGCGACGGCAGAAAAGTCGCTAATGTCCTGTGGCAGTGCAGTCTTCATCGGGGTTCGCTCCCTAGGACGTCGCGTGCCACCAGCATTCGTTGCACTTCGATGGTGCCCGACGCCACGGTGGCCGCCTGTGCGTAGCGCCAATGGTCTTCGATCGCCCCGTGCAGCGGTGCCGACATGCCGCCAT
This sequence comes from uncultured Actinomycetota bacterium, assembly GCA_963735655.1. Classification (GTDB taxonomy): domain Bacteria; phylum Actinomycetota; class Actinomycetes; order Mycobacteriales; family Mycobacteriaceae; genus Mycobacterium. Next base: position 39,621 of record CAVTLW010000012.1, on the reverse strand, counting down.
CCAGCGCCGTCGGGCCCAGCACATCGAAGAGCAGCTCGGCAACCTGCTGATCGCAGGTGGTGGTGGCGATGCGCGCGGCGCTGGCCGCCGCACCCGCCGACGGGTCGTCCTGCAGCGATATGGCGCGGTAGGCCAGCAGTCGGGCCACTCGCAGGTCCACGAGCGCCCGAACCCACCGAGAGCGAATCGATTCGGGCAACTGATCCCACTCGTCGCCGAGTTGGGTGCGCATCCGGTCGAGCAGCGATTCGCACCGGGCATAGCGTGCGATGCCGACGCGTTCGAATGCCAGCGCTTCTCGCATCACCCGCCAGCCATCGCCGGGCTCGCCCAGGACATCGCCGGGGAATGCCTCGACATCGTCGAGAAACATCTCGTTGAGGTGATGCGGTCCGAGCATCGAGGGAATCGGCCGGACGGTGAACCCGGCCCGGTCCATAGGAATCAGAAAGAGGGTGAGCCGCTTGGATTTTGGGGCGTCGGGGTGGGTGCATGCCGCCAGCACGCACCAGGATGCCATTTGGGCGTACGACGTCCACACCTTCTGCCCGGTGATGCGCCAACCCGCGCCCTCGGGTACCGCGCGGGTACGCAACGAGGCGAGGTCCGTTCCGGCCTCCGGCTCCGAAAACCCCTGGCACCAGATGACTTCACCACCGGCGATGGCCGGCAGGTGCTGAGCCTTCTGCTCGGCCGTCCCGTAGCGCATCAGCGCCGGACCGACCCAGTTGATGCCCATGTACTGCGGCCCGCGCGGCTCGTGGTGGGCCCACATCTCCTCACGCAGCACGGTCTGCTGCCAGACCGAACCGCCGCCGCCGCCATGCTCTTTCGGCCACGCCAGCGCCAGCAGGCCCTCGGACGCGAGCATCTTGCAGAACGATTCGGTGGTGGCCAGGTCCTGCGGATCGTCGGTGCAGGCCCCGAGGAAACCGGCGGGGATATTGGTGGCGATCAACTGTCGCAGGTGCGTTCGGAGTTGGCCGGCGTCGTCGCCGAGGTCGTAATCCATCGTCGTCATCCCTTCGGCAGCCCGAGCAACCGCTCGGCGATGATGTTGCGTTGAACCTCGGAGGTTCCCCCGTAGATCGTGGCGGCGAGCGCGTCCTGGCGCTCGAAGAGCAGATCGGGGTCGGTGGCTGACCCTGGGCCGGCGGCGACCGCGCTGAGTTCCCAAACCCGTTGCAAGGTAGCCGATCCGAGCAATTTCATGATGTCGGCTTCCGGGCTGGGCCGGCCGGCGAGTTCGTTGCTCAGGGAGCGGTATCCGGTGGCCCGCAACGCTTCTGCGTCGGCCAGCAGCGAACCGAGCTCGGTCAGGAGGTCCTGGCCGTGGCCGGATTGGGCGCGGTGCACCGAGTCGAGTCCGCGCTTGATCTCGACCCAGTTCATGATCCAGATCATCTGACGTTCATGGTGCAACGACGACAACGCGACATTCCAGCCGCCGTTGAGCGGACCCAGCAGATTTTCCGCCGGCACCTCGACGTCGTCGAGGAAGACCTCGCAGAACGTTTCGTCGGAGATCGACGCCATCCGGATGGGTTCGATCCGCACCCCGGGTGACTGCAGGTCGAGGATGAGGCAGGAGATGCCGCGATGTTTCGGGGCAGCGGGATCGGTGCGGACATACAGTGTGCACCAACGGGATTCGTGGGCCTGAGTGGTCCAGATCTTGTGACCGTTCACCCGGAAGATGTCGCCGTCGCGCTCGGCGCGAGTGCGCAAGCCCGCGAAGTCGGATCCGGCTTCCGGTTCGGACATGCCCAGCGCCCACCATTCGTCACCGCGCAGCAGCGGGACCAGCAGGCGGTCGATCTGCGCGGGCGTTCCGAACTGGCGGATGCCGGGCGCGGCGACGCCGGGACCCTGGATGTTGGGGAGCTTGGGCGCGGATCGCACCGCGGCCTCGATCCGGATCTCCATGGCCTCGCGCAAGCCCAGCGATCGACCGCCGTGCTCGCGCGACCAGGTGGGCTGTAGCCAGCCGGCTTCGAAGGCCGCGCGTTGGTAGTCCCGGCGCAGCGTGAGGTCCCAACGGTATTGCCGATATTTCTCGCCGTAGTAGTCGTTGGGCAGAAAGTCAGCCAACCACGCGGCGAACTCTTCGAGGATGGGCGTCATGCCGCGCCTCCGGCGAAGCGCCGTCCCGCTTCGTGGTAGAGCGCGCGGCTGTCGCCCAGCATCGCGGCGCCCTGCCAGGCGTGCCGGACATAGAGGTGGATGTCGTGTTCCCACGTCTGGGCAAGCGCGCCGTGCACCTGGACCGCCGTTCGCGCACAGGTGAGCGCGGCGTCCCCGGCCGCCGCCTTGGCCAGCACCGCCGCGGTCCAGGCCGCCGCGGGTGCGCTGTCCGCCTCGCCGAGTCGCGCCGCCGCCGCATAGGTGAGGCTACGGGCGCGCTCCAGGCTGACGTAGTTATCGGCAAGCGCATGCTTGATCCCCTGAAACGCGCCGATCGGCGTGCCGAACTGGCGTCGCGTTTTCGCGTGCTCGACGGCGCGGTGCAGCGCCGCGCTCGCCACGCCGACCAGATCGGCCGCCGCCGCCACCAGCGGTGCAGCCAACGCGGCGTCGATCTCCACCGGCGCGGTGGCCAACGGCTCGGTGTCGATCTCCACGTCGGCCACGGGTTGCGCGGGGTCGGCGGATTCGCCCGCCAGAATGGCCACGCCGTTGCCACAGCGCGCCACGGCGGCTACCGTCCCGGCTTCGGATGTGGCCAGCGTGACGATCAGTTCGGCGCGAGACACGCTGGGCACGGACACCGCACGTCCGCGTAACCGTCCGCCTTGCAGAGTCATGGGCGCTCCCGGCAACCTTCCCGGCAGGCCAGGTGCGGGCGAGTGCACCGCCAGGGTCGCGACGACGCCACCGGCGATGTCGGCGAGCACCCCGCCCATCGTTGAGCCGCAGGCGCGCAGCACACCCGCGGCCAAACCGACGCTGCTCAGCAACGGGATGGGTGCCAGGGCGGCGCCGCATTCCTCGAGAACCACCGTCAGCTCCACGGGTCCGAAATCGCCACTCGCGTCGGGCGCCGCGAGCTCGGTCCAGCCGAGGTCGACGACCGTCTTCCACAGCGTGCGCCAGCGCTCCGGATCGGTGAGGGCCTGGCGCGCGACGTCGGGTGGGCACTCGGCGCGCAGGATGTCACGCACGGTGTCGCGCAGCGCGAGCTGCTCCGAAGTCAGACCGACATCCATAAGACCTCTAACATAATAAAGATAGTAAACTAGCCGCGGCTCAATCGCATCGACGAGAACGACGCATAGGTGGGCGCATGGTGTCGGCGGCATCGGAGGGGCGATTCGAGCTCGGCCTCGGCGCCGGATCCCGGCCCGCGGAGTTCACCAGATTCGATGTCGGTCAACAGGATCCGGTTGCCCGAGTCGAGCAACTCGAACGCCACCTGGCCTTGATCAAGCAGTACTGGGGAGGTGGGACCGGGGAGGCCGCCAGTCAGGTGCCGCGCCGCGAACATCAAATCCCGCTGATTCTGGGCGGCACCGGGCACCGGATGATGGAACTCGTTCGCAGCTATGCGGATTGGTGGAACCTGCCGGCGAACCACCTTGATCGGTTGCCCGAGCTGACCCCGAAAGCCGGAAAGGCCCGGCTGTCAGTGCAGCTGAGCACCCGACGATTCGGCAACCTGGGGTCGGGGCTGGTGTGCGGTGATGCCGACGAGCTGATCGGACACTTCGCGGGTCTGGCGGCCCAGCGGGTCGAGCGCTGCTACGTGTGGTTCGCCGATTTTCGCCGTGCCGGATTCCCTGCACGAGTTCGGCGAATCGGTGATCAAGGCGTTCCCTGCCGACGGCGCACCTCGGTAGGCACGATCGGCGGGCGGGCGAAGGGGCCGCGCTCGACCGCGCTGAGCCGGATCTCGGGCAGGTCGACCGACGGGTCGACGGTGTCCAGCCAGGCGACCGCCTCGGCGACGTCGGACACTCTGATCGCGTACATCTCGAAGGGAACGTCCTGCAGCATCTCGGTTTCCACCGGGCCCGGCGTCACTATGTGGACGGCGATGCCGTCGCGGTCGACCTCGAGCGCCAATGCGCGCGCGAAGGCGTTCATGCCGGCTTTCGACGCGGAGTAGGCGGTACGGGCCATCATCGGCTCGTGCGCCGCAGAGGAGGAGATGAACACCAAGCGCGAGCCCGGCCTCATCCGGGGCAGCGCCGCGGACGTGAGCACGAAGCAGGAATCCAGATTGGCCGACATGATCGTCTGCCATTGCTCGAATGTCTGCTTACGCGCGTAGGTGCCGCCGAGCGTGCCAGCGGCGTGAACCACAAGGTCGATCGTCTCGAGTGGGCTTATCGCAGCGGCGAATCCGAGGTGATCGGAGGCGTCGCCGACAATGTGGCGCGCGCCGATCTCCTCGGCAGCGGCAAGCAACGTGGCTTCACGTCGCGCCACCAACACCACGTCGTAGCCGAGCTCGCACAGCTTGGCGCCACAGGCTTTTCCGATCCCGCCGCTACCGCCGGTGACCAGTGCGGTTCTCCGGTTCAAGGGCGGCGGGTATCCCTCGGGCGTGATAACGCCTGCGGCGAGAGCGCGTAGATCCGTTGATCGGGCCGGCCGGACAACACGTAGGTCTGGGCGTCGGCGAGGTGGCGGCCCGCGATCCGGCGGGCCCGGTCGACTTCACCTTCCGCGATGGTCTCGGTCAGCTTGACGTGCGTACTGAGCACGGCGCGGCGCTTCGCCAACGACGGGTAGGTGCCGCGCGCCGAGGTCTCGTCGGCCCATTGCTGTTCATGACTGGTCCACAGCGATTCCAGGCTGCCGACGACGGCGATGATGGTGTGATTGCCACATCCCCGGACAACGAGATCGTGGAATTGGCGGCCGATTTCGGTGAAAAGCCGCCCGTCGTCCAGGTTCTCGGCCATGGAGTCGTTGACCTGCTTGAGTTCTGGCACCAGCGTGTCCGCGCGGTCCGGCCGCTGGGCCGCCAGCGCCGCGCAGGCGGGCTCGAGTTCCTGCAACGCCATGCCCAGGTCGGCGACGGCGACCGACTCGCTCTGCAGCAGCAGACCGAGCATGTAGGCGGCGCTGGTCTTCGCCGGCGCATGCACGACGGCGCCGCCGCGGTTGCCCCGCCGGACCGAAACCAGTCCCTCGGTCTCCAGAATGCGCAGCGCTTCGCGCAGCGAGACGAGGCTGACGTTGAACTGCTCGACGAGCACTTCCTGGCGTGGCAGCAGGTCGCCATCAGCGAGCTCGCCGTCGATGATCTGGCGGCGCAGTTCGTCGGCTACGATTTCGGCGATCCTCGGTGCCGACAACCGGCGTCGGGCGTGTCCAATTCCCAGGGCGTTGACCTCCTCCCGGCCCTGAAGGGCCGGGATTCTGATTGGGCCGCTCATGCGGCCCAACCTTGGTTCTCACTTTCGTGAGCGCACCTTGCGGTGCCCACACCTTGCGGTGTGGCCCCCGGTCCGGGGGTGCGCGCGGGTCTAGCCCGGGCCAAGACTATTTCCGCAGCGTTGTGGTCCGCATGCCCGCCGTGGCCACACGCGACGCAAAGGAACACCGCTTGGCTCTCGCGGTTCTCCTTCGCCGTGTGGCCACACTTGCGGCACTCTTGGCTGCTATACCTTGCCGACACCGCGACCAGCGTGGTACCGGAAGCCTTCATCTTCTGTCCCAACCGGCGAGCGAACATGCCCCAGCAGTTGGCGTAGATATTTTTGTTCAGCCCAGCCTTGGCCGCTGCCTTATTGGGCAGGTACCGACCCGGGTTCTCGGGATCTGGCTTTGGCTTGGGGCGCTTGACCATGCTACGGATTTGCAATTCCTCGACTGAGACGAAGTCGTAGTGGGCCGCGATTCGCGTGGTGATCTTCTCGACCCAGTCGCGCCTACGATCGGCCACCGACTCATGCACGGCGGCGATCCGCTGGACGACAGCCTTGCGGCGGGCACTACCTTTGCCTCGGCGCGCTTTCTCGCGCTCCAATCGCGCCAACGTCGCCTGCTCGCGCTTGCGCATTTTCGGCGCCCGCAACATCTGCTTGTCCGACGTCGCAATCGTGGTGGCCACGCCGCGGTCGATACCGATCGACTTGCCGGTCCTGCCGGCATCCGGCACCACGGGTTGCGGCGCCGGCAAGCTGACATGCCAGCGCCCCCCGGGGCTGCAGGTGATCCGAGCCATCCCCAGCTTGCCCGCCGGCAGCGCGGGCGACAGCTTGAACTTGACCCAGCCCAGCTTGGGTATGGCCATCTGCGCCCACCTGTGGTTGTGGGCCACCACCTTGGTGTCGCGCACGCAGAAGCCTTCCGATTTGCCGCGCTTGCGCCACGTCGGCTCGCTGGCGTTGCCGTCGAAGCATGCCCGCGCTGCCCGGTCGAAGTCGCGCAACGCCTGTTGCTGCACCGATGACGACCCGTCGCGCAGCCACTCGAACTCCTGTCGCGCCTCAGCCAGCTGCTTTTGCCGCGCCGCCGGACCCGGCGCTGATCGTTCCATGGTGCCGCGCTGCCTGCGCTCGCGGTAGCCGAACTGTTCAACAGCCAGGTTCCACACGTACCGTGCGTCCGCGCAGTGGCGTTCCCGCATAAAGACAGCCTGTTCCTCTGTTGGGTACAGCCTGTAACGGTTAGCCACGTGGACAACCTAACTTCGGGTACCGACAATGCGCTTCCCCCCGCTGAAGCGAGGGGCTTGCGCGCTACGGTGACTGGTCATCCGATCCTCGCAACACAAAGCAGGGGGAGTGCACGGCTGACCGCGAACTCGACTGGCTTAGCTATTTTAGCAGTAATGGTATAAATAGCCGCGTGAGTCGCGGGTCCGATCGTCGGCCGACACCGCTTGACGAATTGCGTGTCGTCGAGATCAGCGACCGGATTGCCGGCAGCTACTGCGGCAAACTTTTTGTGGATGCCGGTGCGCAGGTCCGCAAAATCGAACCGCCGCAAGGAGATCCGCTGCGCCGCTATACGGCCAGCGGTGCGCCGGTGCCCGATGACGGCTTTGGCTCTGGTGGCGGGCAGTGCCCGGCCTCGCCGTTTTTCAGCTACCTCAACGCGGGCAAGCGCAGCCTGACCTGTTCGCTGGATTCGCAGCGATGTCGTGCCGAACTCGCTGCTGCCGACGTGGTGGTCGTCACCGCCAGCCGGTCACAGGCTTTGGCGGTCGGCATCGATCCGCAGCGGCTGCTGGCTGATTCGCCGCGCGCGGTCGTGGTCACCATCTCCGACTTCGGCTGGAGCGGTCCGTACGCCGATCGCGCGGCCAGCGAGTTCACCCTGCAGGCATGGGCGGGCTCGCCGGGATTTCGCGGCGACCCCGCCGGGCCGCCCATCTCGATCGGCGGCGACCTGGGGGAATACATGGGCGGGGTGTTCGCCGCGTTCGGTGCGCTGGCCGTGCGCCGTCGCGTCGAGCACGGCGGGCCGGGTGAGCACCTGGACCTGTCCATGCTCGAGGCGTTGACCACGATGCAGAGCAGCGAATGGCTGCACTCCCAGCTGCTGCGGGTGCCGCCGATCCGCCGCACGCTCGAAGTGCCGTCGATCGAACCGGCCAAGGACGGCTACGTCGGGATCACCATGGTCACCGGTCAGCAGTGGCTGGACTTCTTGGCGATGGTGCAGTGCCCACAACTCGAAGAGATCGAGCAGCTGCGATTTCAGATCGGTCGATGGGGTTATCGCGATCTCATTCGCCAGCACGTCGGTCCGTGGATGGCCGAACGGACCGTCGAGGAGATCGTGGAGCTCGGTCAACTGTTCCGGTTGCCGATCGCGGCATTGGGCAACGGCGACACCATCCGGGCCACCGAGTACGCGACCGAGCGCGAGGTGTTTGTCGATAACCCGGCCGGTTTTCACCAGCCCCGCCCGCCGTGGCTGATGTCGGCCTGTGCGCCCGCGCCGGTGCGAGAGGTTCCCGCGCTCGGCGACGCTGATGACGAATCACCTTGGCAGAAAAGAGAATTCGATCATGATCCGGCGGCGCCGACGTTGCCGCTCGCGGGTGTGCGCATCGTCGACTTGACCGCCTTCTGGGCCGGGCCGGCCGCCACCCACCTGCTGGCCGCGTTCGGCGCCGAAGTGATCAAGGTGGAGTCGATCCAGCGCCCCGACGGCATCCGTTACTCCGGCGGGATGCGCAAAGACGTCGACGACTGGTGGGAGTACGGCTGGGTGTTCCAGGCGATGAACACCAACAAGCGTTCGGTCACACTGGATTTGGGCTCTGACGAAGGCCGCCGGCTGTTCACCGGGCTGGTCGTCGATGCGGACGTGGTCATCGAGAACTTCTCGCCGCGGGTGATGGACCACTTCGGGCTGACCGCTGACGTGCTGCTCGAAATCAACCCCAAACTCGTCGTCGCCCGGATGCCGGCGTTCGGGCTGGCCGGTCCGTGGCGCGAGCGGGTTGGCTTCGCACCCACCATGGAGCAGATCGCCGGCCTGGCCTGGGTGACCGGACTACCGGAAAATCCGCCGGTCACGCCGCGCGGCGCCTGCGATCCGCTGGCAGGCGTGCATGCCGCATTCGCGGTGCTGGCCGCGTTGAACTTCGTCGACCGCACCGGCACGGGGCAGCAGGTCGAGCTGCCGATGATCGAAACGGTGTTGAACGTCACCGCGATACAGCCGATCGAATGCGAGGTGTTCGGGATAACACTGAGTCGCCGCGGCAACCGCGGCCACGGCTCGGCGATCCAGAACATCTACCGTTGCGCCTCCTCGGAGAGCCGGGACGACGATTGGATCGCGGTCACCGTTCGCGACGACCAGCAGTGGCAGGCACTGGTCGCATTGATGGATCGGCCGTCCTGGTGTGACGAGAGCCTGGCAGGCGTCGCGGCGCGGCGCGAGCGGGCCGACGAGATCGACGGCCGGCTGGCGGACTGGTTCGCCGCGCAGCCGCTCGAATCGACCGTGGAACTCTTGGCCGCCGCGGGCATTCCGGCCGCGCCCGTCGTCTCACCGTCGTTGGTGACCGAGAACCCGCAATTGCGCGACCGCCGATTCTTCGAATCACTGGATCACCCGAGTATCGGCACCGCCCTTTATCCCACCCCGCCGTTCGCCCCACTCGCCGGCCAGCAGAACTGGCTGATGCGCCCGCCGCCGCGGTTGGGCGAGCACAATGGGGAGGTACTGCGTGAGCGGTGCGGGCTGACCGAGGAAGAACTGGCGCGCCTTGCGACCAGGGAAGTGATCGGGACCCGCCCCAAGGGCGCATGAGCGTAAGGGAGCATCTGATGCGCGTGACAGTCGACCCGGACTTGTGCGAAGCCAACGGGTTCTGCGAATCGATCGCCGCGGACATCTTCGAATTGGGCGACGAGGACGTCGTGCAGATCGCCGAGGGCCCGGTGCCGCCGGACCGGGAGATCGACGTGCGCGCCGCGGTCGAACAGTGCCCGAAGGCCGCGTTGCGGCTGATTGATTGAGTCCAGTCGGCTATGTCGTCGCGAGACATGACGAAGTACGCCGCGATGCGGCCCTACTTCGCGGTTGTCGCCGGATCGTCGGTCGCGCTTACCTGGACCCGTTGGCGGTGTTCGCCGCCTTCGTCGGCGGCTGACGCGACTTAGTCAGCGCCGCTCGGCCAGCGAGATCGACATCTCGTCGTAGATCGACATGTTGGTGGTCAGATTCGGGTGGGCCACCTTGGCCGGGCCGAGGGCGATCGCATCGCATCGCAACAGCAACTCGTCGAAAGCCGCCCGCAACTCAGCGCGCGCCAGCATCGCGCCCAGGCAGTGGTGCGGTCCGCCGCCGCCGAAAGCCACCTGCGGATTCGGCTGGCGGCCGATGTCGAAGGTGAACGGCGCGTCGAAGACCTCCTCGTCGCGGTTCGCCGAACGCAGCATCGACACCACCCGCTCGCCGGCGGGGATCTGCACGCCGTCCATCTCGACGTCCACCTTGGTGGTTCGCGTCCAGTACGCCACCGGTGATGCCCAGCGCAGCACCTCCTCGACGGCGCTGGGCCGCAGCGCCTCCTCTTCGCGATAGCGCTCGATCTGCTCGGGATTCGCGACGAACGCCTGCAGCCCGATGGCCAGTGCGTTCTTGGTGGTGTCACTGCCCGCGAATGCCAGCACGAAGAAGAAGAACTCGAGTTCGTTGGCGGGCAAACTGAATTGCTCGCCGTCGTCACCGGTGATCACGGCGGACGCCAGCGTGCTCCAGATGTCGTCGGTCGGCGCGCGCCGCTTCTGCTCGGTGAGCTCCATCGCGTACCCGAAAATCGTGGCGAAGAGGTCGACTTCCGCCTGTCGGGTCAGCCGGCCCTGGGGTGAGCGCGCCGTCAGGATGCGGTCGAAGATGCCGAAGATCTTTGGCCGATCCTGGTCCGGAATGCCGATGATGTCACCGATGACCGTCATGGGCAGGGCGTCGGCCACGTCCTCGATCCAGTCGCCGCCGCTGTTTTCGAGCAGGTGGTCGACCATTGCCGACGCCCGCGCCCGGATACCCGCTTCGAGCTTGGCGATCGCTCGCGGGTTGAACGCGTTGGAGATGAGCTTGCGGCGCTTGTTCAGCGCCGGCGGGTCCATGTTGATGATCGTCGGGTACGACGCGAACAAGCCGGCGGGCTGGATGAGCGGGCCGTTGACGGCGGTGAACGAATCGGTGTCCCGGTGCAGGCGCACCGCGTGGCGGTGCTTGGTGGTCATCCAGAACTCGCGCTGGACGGTCGCGCGGACACCGGGGGTCAGGTCATGTCGGAACAGCGGCCTCGAGCGCCGCAGCTCGGTGAAGAGCTCGTCGGGAAAACCGTTGCACCACAAGGCAGAATCGGACAGATCCACCGTGTCAGCCGACATCCGTATCCTTGCTGCAACCGGACACCCGCGTGCCCGCGTTGACGTTCAATGCCTAAGATAGTAAAAATAGACTCAGTCGTCGAACCGCGGTGAGCTTAGGGCGGCCCAGTTGTGCTCGGCCGCGTGGGAATCGGAGTGCTCGTGACCAATACACTTTCGGGCTCGGCTTCAGAGCCGGGCCTAGAGTCCAACAACGACCCGTCGGACAAAGAGTTCGGTTCGGGTATCGCGATATCGACGTACCGGTTTCCGACGGGATGGTTCATCGTCTCGTTCTCGTCCGACCTGGCCGTCGGTGAAGTCAAGCGTGCGCACTACTTCGGCGAGGAAATGGTGATGTTCCGCACCGAGTCCGGCCAGGTGCACGTGCTGGACGCCTACTGCCAGCACCTGGGCGCCAACCTGGCCGTCGGCGGCGAGGTGGAGGGCGAAAACATCGTCTGCCCCTGGCACGGCTGGCGATGGCGCGGCGACGGCACCAACGCGCTGATCCCCTACAGCAAGATCGGCTGCAAGACCAACGTCCGCATCCGCACCTACCACACCCGGGAGTGGTACGGCTTCATCCTGGTATGGCACGAACGGCACGGCCGGGCCCCTTATTGGCAACCGCCGGTGTTGCCCGAGCTGGAAACCGACGAGTATTACCCGCTGCACCCGCACACCCAGATGGTCAACCGGGTCAAGGTGCACGCGCAGATGATCATCGAGAACGCCGCCGACCCGTACCACGTCCAGTACGTGCACAAGGCCGCCAACCCCGCCACCACGTCGTCGTTCGAGGTCGCCGGTTATCACCTGCACGCCACCGTCAACGCCCATTTCGGCGGTGGCCGTGCGTCCACGTGGCTGACCCCGAACGGTCCGGTCGACGCCAAGATCATCTACGACAACTACTCGCTGGGCTTGGGCGTGGTGCGCTTCCCCAGCGAGCTGGTGGCTACCGTCCAGGTCACCGGACAAACCCCGGTCGACGAGGACTACACGGACTACTTCTACACGCAGGCCTCCATTCGCGAACCCGGCGACACCGGCGACGCGCCCACCGGCCGGGCGGCGAAGTTCCTCGCGCTCCAGCAAGAGGTGATCAAGCAGGACTTCTTCACCTGGGAGAACATGAAATACCTGGAGAAGCCGAACTTGGCGCCCGAAGAGGCCCACGACTATGCGGCCCTGCGTCGCTGGGCGCACCGCTTCTACCCGGGCAAGGAATCCGCCTCGACGATTTCGGATACACCGCCGAAGGTGAGCCCGACCCGGCGGCCGCGCAAGTCTGATTGGAAGCCTGATGGGCCCTGGCCGAAGCGGACCGCTCGGCCCCTCCGATTTCGGCGTCGAGCGTTTCACCGTGCCGGCGGTGCTGGATCGCCGGGCCGAGCAGCATCCCGAGCGGGTGATGATGTCGATCGCCGGCACCGACGTGACATTCGAGCAGATGCGGCAGCGGTCCTGCGCAGCGGCGAACATGTTGACGGACCTGGGTGTCGGTCGCGGCGACTGTGTGGCGCTCTATAGCGGCACCTGCCCGGAATGGGTGTACTTCTGGCTGGGCGCCGCGCGCATCGGCGCGGTGGGCGCAGCGATCAACGCCGCGAACAAGGGTGACTTCCTGCTGCACAATCTTCGGCTGGCGGCGGCCAAGGTGGTTCTCACCGACGCCGAGAGACATCCGCGTCTCGAAGAAGTTGCGGGACAACTGGATACGAGGATCATGAAAAGCATCCTGGTACAAGGGGACCCACTGGACGAGGCCCTGGGACGAGCCGCTGACCGCCCGGTGCAGGACAGCCCCACCGCAGTGGATGACGTGGGGTCGCTGTTCTACACCTCGGGCACCACCGGACCGTCCAAAGCGGTTGCCACCACGTGGCATTACCTGTTCACGGTAGCGGCGACGGCGGCTTCGGCGTGGGAATTCGGCCCGGGGGAGGTGTTGTGGACCGCGATGCCGCTGTTCCATCTGAGCGCGGCGCCCAGCGTGCTGGCACCGATGCTGGTCGGCGGAACAACGGTGATGGCCGGAGGCTTTTCATCCCGGTGAAGTGTGGGACGAGGTGCGCGCTCGCGGCGCCATCGGCTTTGTCGGTGCGGGGGCGATGGTTTCGATGCTGCAGAACCTGCCCAAGGATCCTCGCGATGCACGGCTGCCGTTGCGGTTCATCTCCGCCGCACCCATCGACGCGAACTCCTACCACGAGATCGAGAAGCGTTATGGCTGCCGCATCGTGACGATGTACGGGATGACCGAAGCATTTCCGATCGCCGTCAAAGGCGTTGCCGAAGAAGGGGTTCCGGGAACTTCGGGTCGGTCGAATCCCAACTTCGAGGTGCGGATCGTGGACGACGCCGGCGATCCGCTACCGGCTGGAACGGTCGGCGAGATCGCATGCCGGCCCAAGTACCCGCAGGTGATGAGCCAAGGCTATGTGTGCGCGAGCGAACAACCTGGCCTGCACGTGGATCCGCACCCGGAGTGGTTCCGCACCGGCGACATGGGCCGGCTCGACGGTGAGCAGAACCTGACGTATGTGGACCGGGTCAAGGATTCGCTGCGCAGGCGCGGCGAGAACGTCTCGTCGGTTGAGGTGGAGACGATCGTCGTGCGCCATCCGGCGGTGCTGGAAGCGGCAGCGGTCGGAGTGCCCAGCGAATTGGGTGAGGACGACATCCTGCTGATCGTGACGCTGCGACCGGGCGCCGCGCTGGATTGCGCCGAATTGCTCGACTTCTGCGCCGCCCGCATGCCGTACTTCTGTGTGCCGCGGTTCGTCGAGACCGTCAATGAACTTCCGAAGAACATCATTGGGCGTATACGTAAAGATTTGTTGCGTACTCGGGGCTTAAAACCGGGGGTCTGGGATCGAGAAAAATACGGATATATAGTCAGTCGGTAAGTTAAGTTAGTGTTACACGAACTTTTTCTCCGTCATTTCCGAGAGGCTGGAGCGCAGATGACCATGACCTATCAGGAACAGCAAATGCTGCAGGCCGCGACGGGCCGGGCTGCCATCCTGGATCTGACCGCCCGACACAACCGCGCCTTCTCGGCCGGTGACCGCGACACCTGGATCGCGACGTTCCGGCATGCCGGCGCACGGTACAGCCGTGACCACGAGATGTTCACCGATCTGCGCACGGCATTCGACGGCGGTGACCGGCAGCGCCTGGTCACCGTCGATCACGAGATCAAAGTCGACGGCGTCAACGCGACCCAGCGTTGCGTCGCTTTGCTTTTCGCCGTGTCCACGTATGGCGACACCACCCTGGTGGCCACTGGGACGTACCGCGACCAGCTGATCTACGAGCGCGGCGGCTGGTACTTCACGTCCCGCGATCTCGAATGGGACTCGATGCCGAGCCGGCATCAACTGGTGATGTAAGCGGCTCCGATACGTGGACCAAAATGCTGACTTTCAGCAGGCCTACGAACTGACCTTCGGTACCTACGAGGAAGCGCTGGCCATGGTCGGCGCGGCCAGCGCGCCGCGAGTCGCGGCGACCGCAATCAGCGGCGCGCGCATCCAATTGTTCGCGGCGATGGTTCAGGACGGAAATCCCTCCTATTGGGACGCCGAGTTTGCCCGGCAAAGATGGGGAGGCTTACTGGCTCCGCCGGCCCTTTTGATGGGATGGCTGATACCCCCGCCCTGGCAGCCCCAGGGCAGGCCGCCAGTGGCCTCGATCGCGCTGCGGGTGCCGCTGCCGGGTACCACGTTCATCAATGCGGCCAACGATGTCGAATTTCTGCAACCCATCGTCGAGGGCGATCTGCTGACCGTCGTCGAAGAGTTGGTGTCGGTGTCACCGGAAAAGCGGACCCGCCTTGGCGTCGGCCACTTCGTTCAGACCCAGGACACGTTCCGCCGTCAGGACGGGACCCAGGGCGAGACGATAGTGGCGATCAGCCGGAACACCCTGTTCCGCTTCACTCCTGGGGCGCCCTCATGACGAATGGGGATCTGGACTGGAACGCGATCAGCGTCCCCGTCGAACTTCCGGAGGTGGTCGACCACATCAGCTACCAGCGGGTGGTGGAGAACGCCGGAGCGACCTGGGACTATTTCCCCGGTCATTTCGATCCCCGCTATGCCCAAAGCCAAGGGAATCCCACGATTTTCGTCAACACCATGCATCTGGCCGGATTCGCCGATCGCGTCGCGACCGACTGGGCGGGCCCGGGCAGCCGCGTGGTGCGCCGCTCGATGCGGCTGGCCGGCTCGATTTATGCCGGCGACACGATGGTCGGCCGAGGCCGGGCGGTCGCCAAGCGGTGTGACACCTCGGTCGATCCGCCGCGCTACCTCGTCGACGTCCAGCTCGAGGTGTGCAACCAGCACGGCGTGGTGTGCTGCCCGGTCGAACTCACCCTGCAGTTTCCCGAAAGCGGCGTCAGTCCTTGAGTTCCGGCAATTTTCCTCGGCTCACCACCGACTGCAGCTCGACGTATTCGTCGAGGCCCTCGGGTCCGAACTCACGCCCGATGCCCGACTGCTTGAATCCGCCGAACGGTGTAGCGGTGTCCAGCATGTACATGTTGATGCCGTACGTTCCGGTGCGCACACTGGCAGCGATCTCGAGCCCGCGGGCGACGTCGGCGGTCCACACCGAACCGGCCAGACCGTAGTCGCTGTCGTTGGCGATCCGGACCGCGTCGGCCTCGTCGGTGTAGCGCAGGACGGTCAACACCGGTCCGAAGATCTCCTCACGGGCGATGCGCATGTCGTTGGTCGCGTCGACGAACAGCGTCGGCCGCACATACCAGCCGCGCTCGGCCGGGCTAGTCCTCGCCGCCGAGCACCATCCGGGCGCCTTCGGACTGGCCACACCGGATGTAGTCCTGGACCCGATGTTGTTGCCGTTGGGCGACAAGGGGACCGATGTCGGTGGCCTCATCGGTGGGGTCGCCGACCTTCAGGGCCGACATCATCTCGGCCAGCGCATCGACAACCTCGTCGTGACTGTCGTTCGCTGACCAGGATGCGGGTCTGCGCGACGCAGGCCTGGCCGTTGTTCATCAGGCCGGCCATCTTCAGCCCGGCAACGGTCTTGCCGATGTCGGCGTCGTCGAGGATGATCGCCGCGGACTTGCCGCCCAGCTCCAGGCTGACCCGCTTGAGTTGCTCTCCGCACAGGGCCGCGATGCGTCGGCCGGTGGCGCTGGAACCGGTGAACGCGATCTTGTCCACGCCGGGATGCCGCACCAGCGCCTCGCCGACCTGCGGCCCGCCGGTGACCACCGATACCACGCCTTCGGGCAACTCGGCCTGCTCGATCATCTCGGCCAACCACAGCGCGTCCAATGGTGTTTCGGGTGCCGGCTTGAGGACCACGGTGCAGCCGGCGATCAGGGCGGGAATCAGCTTGGGCATGATCAGGCACTGCGGCACGTTCCACGGCACGATTGCGCCGACCACGCCCACCGGGGCCCGGCGCAGGTGCGCTTCGCCGAGCACGCCCCGTCGACGTTCCACCCACGGGAAGTCGCGCGCGGCGGCCAGCGTCAGATGAATCATCGCCGCCGCGCCGGCCGCCTGGCCGAGCCTGCTGAAACTGCGCGGCGAACCCATTTCCGCGGTGATCAGGTCCGCCATCTCGTCGATGTGGCGCGCGTAGATCGTTGCCAGCGCTTCGATCTTCTGCATCCGCTGCTGCGGCTCCAGCCGCGGCCACGGACCATGGTCGAAGGCGTGGCGGGCGACGGTGACGGCTGCGTCGACATCGTCGGGGCCGCCGGCCGGGACGTGGCCGATCGGCTCTTCGGAATGCGGTGAGATAACGGTAAGTCGCTGTGGCGCAGCGGGTTTACGCCAGCGTCCGCCGATGAACAATTCGTCGTACGAACGGTGGCCGGGATTTTCCGGCATTGAGCACCACCTCAGGGCTCGGTGAGCGGGCGGCCGTTGGTAACTTGGCTATTGATGCTAACATAGCAAAGAAGGAGATTTTGCTTGGGGTTCGCCGGCCGGCGGGATTCGACGAGCGTTTCGAGGTCTGAATGAACAGCGACTGGCGCACTTACCCGTATCAGCTGGTGCCCGGTGATGAACTGCTGGATCTTCCCGGCCGCCGAAGGCGAACATCCCGACCAGGAATCCGATACCTGGTTCATCGCCGGTCAACTCGACGCGGCCAGTGGATCATTCGCGTTCCTGACCATCTTCAACAAGAACCGGCCCGGGGGATCGGTGGTGGCCGACTTCTACACGTTTGCGCTCTTCGATCTGGACACCGGGGCGTATGGCACCTATACGGATTACGACATGCCGCCGGCCAGCATGAAGCCCGGCGCCCAGCCCAAGATGTCCATGGCCGAGGGTTATCTGGACCTCGAATACCGAAGTGGCGCAGGCACCGCCTCGTGGACGACCTGCCGTGACGACGATGGAGAACTGCGGCCTTACACCTACCGGGTCAGCCTGGTGGGCGAGGATCAGGCGGGTCAGTCGATGCAGTTGGACCTGGCCGTCGCGGCAACGCGCGCGCCGACGCCGGTGGGCGCGTCGACCTACAACGGGAAGATGGTCTGCTTCGGCCAAACCGACACCTATTCCTATTTCCAGACCGGGATGACGATGACCGGGACCCTGCGCTGGGGCGACGTCACCGAGCAGGTCACCGGCACGCAGGGGCACGTCGACCGGCAGTGGTTTCCGAAGTATGTCGGTGGCGGCGGAACCGGGGGAGACCCGCGGGCCCGTTCGCACGAGTGGCGCACCATCAACTTCGACAACGGCGTCGACTTGAGCATCTGGCGTCAGTTCGACCGCACGAATGGCAATGAACTGCAACCGTTTACCGGTATCACGACGAGCAGCCCCGATCCGGAGCGTGCGCCGGTCTGTGCCGAAGACGTGGACGTCGTGGTGAGCAGCTACGTGAAGTGGCCGAATTCGATCCGGCCCCTGGTGCGTCCGCTTGCGCCCGCCCGGTATATGCCCGATCGCCACCGAATCACCTGCACCACATTGCAACTGGACCTCGTCGGCGAGCCGTTGGTGGCCGCGCCGGCGCATGGCCTGCCGATCGAATACATGGAGGGGCCCTACCGCTACAGCGGCACCATGTGGGGCGAACCGGTCAGTGGCTTCGCGTTCAACGAACGGTCGCTGGCGCTGTACCGGGACTGGGAGCTGGTCAACGTGCTGGCCACTACCGTCGCGGGTCTCGATGCGCCCGCCGAGGACTTGCAGAGCGCGGTGGATCGGGTGGTGCCATTGGTGGCCGCGGGCCGTCGCCGCGACGCCGCTGAGCTGTTGACGAAGGTGCGTTCTGGCCAAACTGAGCCGCTTGCAACCCTTTTGGACGACCTGATCGCCGTGCTGTCGCAGGAAGACTCAGCCGATGGCTGACCCGCCGACGCCCGCTGACCCGGCGATTGCCTGCTGCCAGGTGATGTGGCGATGCTGCAGTCCAGGTTCGTTGCGTCCGAACACCAAGTGATCACGGGCGCCTGATTCGAGGTTGGCCTGCAGCGGTGCCACCAGACGGTAATCCTCGTCACGCACGGTTGAGTGCGCATACTCGAAGACGGCTTGAGCGCCCGCGGCCACCGACTCGTCGGACACATCCAGCGGTGTCGAGTTCTGGTGCACGGTGATCGACCTGCCCGGTTGGTCGCCGGGGTAGACGCGGAACAGTTCGCCGTTGGCGATCGTCACCGACAGCACGATGTTGGGGAACAGCGCGTAGATCACCACCATGTTGTGGAACGGATCCCACTGTTCTTCGGGAACGTTCTCCAACCCCAGGATCGCGTTGAGCGGGAAGATCAACCGGTGATGCGGTCCGTACGAGTCGAACACCGTGCAGTTGCTGCGGGCGATGGTTGCGAACGTCTGGCGGTGCACGGTGGCGAAGTGGTAGTTCTCGGCAAAGGTGTCGACCGCGAGTTTCCAGTTGATCGGGGAGTCGAGCACCTTTTCGCCCAGCGGGGACCATCGTCCGATGCCCCACGAATCGAGCTCGTCGGCCAGCGGTCCCAAATGCGCGGCGACGTCGAGCGTGGCGCCGCTGTCCAGCGCCACCCACAGGAACCCAGCGAACTCAGTGGCCGGAAGTTCGTTCAAGCCATCGGTTTTCAGTGCTACCTCAGGGAAGCCTTCGCGGCCTGGCACCCCGACCAGCGCCCGGTGTTGTCATAGGTCCACGCGTGGTACGGACAGCTGAACCGTTTGGCGGTGCCACACCCCGTCGCCACCTGCGACTGGCGGTGCAGGCAGACGTTGTCGAACGCCTTGACCGACCCATCCGAGGTTCTGGTCAGCAGCAGGGACCGACCCATCACCGTCTTGGTGCAGTAGGCGCCCGGAGCGGGCAGCTCCGAGACATAGCCGACCAGCTGCGGGCTGGACATCAGCAGTGCCCTGTCCGCGTCGTGCCGCTCGCGTGAGGTGTACTCGCGCGCGTCGACCGTGTGCTGGGCCGGCGCCAGGTCGGTCGTCTTGTCGCGCGCCAGTTTCAGAGGCGCGCCGGGTCAGGTCGATGAGCTGGTCATGATCCATCGCACGTCCTAGGCAACTTTATAAAGTTAACAATGACAACACTAACTCAGCGCTTTCGGCGTGGAAACGTCGAAGCGCAGAGGCGGCCCGGCTGTCTTGACGTGACGATCTTTGGCCGGCTGGCCGTACGGACGCGGATAGGGCCGCGCCAGATGCTATTCGGATAAATTGCCCGGCCGCGCTGAGTAATCTCCACCTCACCGGATCGAGCCAGCTCGCGGGCGACCTCACGAGCGATGGTCATCAGGTCGCGCCAGTCGTCACCGCCGGCGGCGCGAGCGGCGTCTGACGGGCAGGTACTGCTGCAGGACCCGCGGTGCTCCGCCAACGCACGCATCGACGATTTCAACCGTTCCCTGATCGGCCCGTCGCGTAGGGCGATTTCGGCGGACCGCGCCAAACCTCCGCTCCGACTGTGAATTGCACGACGCAACTCGCCGACGAAGCGTCGTGAGGTTCACACTCGGCACCAAGGCGAATCGTGGGGTTAGGCGCAGCAGTGATACAAATGTTACTGGTGTGACTGGTGTGTCTAATGGGGCTTGTGTCGTACCCTGTGGTCATGCCGGTTTCGCGACGCGACCTGCTCAAGTTCGCGGCGGCGACCCCGGGACTGATGGGTCTCGGCCTCGCCGGTACTGCCGCTGCGTCGTTGCGTGCGGCGCCGGCATCGGCGGGCTCACTCGGAACCTTGTTGGACTACGCGGCCGGCGTCATTCCCGGCCAGCGAGATCCGCGCCGCCGGCGCCGTCGGGGCGATCCGATACGTGTCGGACCGGCGGCCGGGTGGCGCGTGGATGCTGGGCAAGCCGATCCAGGTCAGCGAGGCTCGTGACCTGAACAGCGGCGGGCTCAAGATCGTCTCCTGCTATCAATACGGCAAGGGCAGCACCTCGGACTGGCTGGGCGGTGGCGGCGCCGGACTGCAGCACGCCAAGCGCGGGTTGGAACTGCACGCCGCTGCCGGTGGTCCGGCCAGCGCCCCCATCTACGCCTCGATCGACGACGACCCGTCGCTTGAGCAGTACAAGAACCAGATCGTGCCGTACCTGCGGTCCTGGGAGTCGGTCGTCGGGCACCAGCGCACGGGCATCTACGCCAACTCGAAAACCATCGACTGGGCGCTGCACGACGGCTTGGGCGCCTACTACTGGCAACACAATTGGGGTTCGCCGAAGGGGTACGCGCACCCGGCCGCCCATTTGCATCAGGTCGAGATCGACAAGCGCCATGTCGGTGGGGTCGGGGTGGACATCAACGAAATTCTCAAGCCCCAATTCGGACAGTGGGCCTAATTTTCGTTTCCGTCAGGCTCGGGTCGTGGGCAATCCAGCAAACACTCGTTCGCTGATTTTCCGGCGTGGCCAAAGTCGGCGAATGCGCGACGCCAGGGACGACGCGCCGTCACGCGTGCACCGAACCGCAAATATTTTGAGATAACGATTTGGTAACAATACTGCTTTGATCAGCGCAGTTATAGCTACTCGACCGTAACCACCTGCATGCAGGACGTTTGTTCGAGACAACCATGCGGCCGGTTTAAGCGGCTGTTACCCGCGACACGGTTACCCGTGCGTAGAACTCGCCAGTAACCGATCTGCGTAAAAAGTGTGGACTAATCCTTATGAGACTCTTATTAGGGCCGATGCAATACGCGGCGCCGCTCGACCCACGTGCCGGCCGCCCGAGAATGCGCCGGTCAGACGATGTTCGGCTGCGATTCGACGCGGAATCGACCCCGGGACCGACCCGGCCTCGGCGCGGGTGACCGGCCCGGCCGAACGAACCGAGACGTAAAGACGCATGAGGGAGACATAGACGTGACGATCCACGAGCACGACCGGGTGTCCGCAGATGGGAACGATGGCCCGCACTGGGGGCACCGCCCGCTTGCGGGGGACACCCATGCTCTGGTCGACCGTCTGACGGCCGGCGAGCCGTTCGCCGTGGCCTTCGGTGGGCAGGGCAGCGCCTGGCTGGAGACGCTCGAAGAGCTGGTTTCGGCGGCCGGGATCGAATCCGAGCTGGCGAACCTGGTCGGCGAGGTGGACCTGCTGCTCGAGCCGGTCGCAAAACAGCTGGTCGTGGTTCGTCCGATCGGTTTCCAGCCGATGCAGTGGGTGCGTGCCCTGGCGGCCGAAGACACCGTCCCGTCGGACAAACACCTCACGTCGTCGGCGGTGTCCCTGCCCGGCGTGCTGCTGACCCAGATCGCCGCCATTCGCGCCCTGGCGCGTCAGGGCATGGACTTCAAGGCCACCCCGCCGGTGGCCCTCGCGGGGCACTCACAGGGCGTGCTGGCGGTCGAGGCGCTCAAGGCCGGTGGTGCGCGCGACGTGGAGCTGTTGGCGATGGGCCAGCTGATCGGCGCTGCCGGAACGCTGGTGGCCCGCCGGCGCGGAATCTCCGTTCTCGGCGACCGCCCGCCGATGGTGTCGGTCACCAACGCCGACCCGGACCGCATCCAGGGGCTGCTCGAGGAGTTCGCGCAGGATGTCCGGACGGTGCTGCCGCCGGTGCTGTCCATCCGCAACGGTCGGCGTTCGGTCGTCATCACGGGCACCCCCGAGCAGTTGTCCCGCTTCGAGCTGTACTGCCAGCAGATCTCCGACAAGGAAGGAGCCGACCGCAAGAACAAGATCCGTGGCGGGGACGTCTTCGCACCGCACTTCGACCCGGTACGGGTGGAGGTCGGGTTCCACACGCCGCGGCTGGCCGACGGCATCGACATCGTCGGAGGCTGGGCCGAGAAGGTCGGCCTCGACGTCGAGCTGGCCCGGCAGCTGGCCGACGCCATCTTGGTGAACAAGGTCGACTGGGTGGAGGAGATCACCCGCGTTCACCAGGCCGGCGCCCGCTGGATTCTGGACCTGGGGCCCGGCGACATCCTGACCCGCCTCACCGCGCCGGTGATCCGCGGCCTGGGTATCGGCATCGTGCCCGCCGCGACCCGGGGTGGTCAGCGCAACCTGTTCACCGTCGGCGCCACCCCAGAGGTTGCCCGGGCCTGGTCGAGCTATGCGCCCACGGTGGTTCGCCTGCCCGACGGCAACGTCAAGCTGTCGACCAAGTTCACCCGGCTGACCGGCCGCTCGCCGATTCTGCTGGCGGGTATGACCCCGACCACCGTCGACGCCAAGATCGTCGCCGCGGCGGCCAACGCCGGGCACTGGGCCGAGCTGGCCGGCGGCGGGCAGGTCACCGAAGAGATCTTCGACAGCCGCATCCAGGAGTTGTCCGGACTGCTCGAGCCCGGCCGCACCTATCAATTCAATGCGCTGTTCCTCGACCCGTACCTGTGGAAGCTGCAGGTCGGTGGCAAGCGGTTGGTGCAGAAGGCCCGGCAGTCCGGTGCCGCAATCGACGGTGTGGTGGTCAGCGCCGGCATCCCGGACCTCGAAGAGGCCGTCGAGCTGATCGACGAGCTCAACGACATCGGCATCAGCCACGTCGTGTTCAAGCCCGGAACCATCGAGCAGATCCGCTCGGTGATCCGCATCGCGACCGAGGTGCCCACCAAGCCGGTGATCATGCACGTCGAGGGCGGGCGCGCCGGTGGCCACCACTCCTGGGAAGACCTCGACGACCTGCTGCTGGCCACCTACTCCGAGTTGCGGTCGCGCGCCAACATCACCGTCTGCGTCGGCGGCGGTATCGGCACCCCGGAGCGGGCGGCCGACTACCTGTCCGGGCGCTGGGCGCAGGCGTACGGCTTCCCGTTGATGCCGATCGACGGCATCCTGGTCGGCACCGCCGCGATGGCGACACTGGAATCGACCACGTCACCGTCGGTCAAGAAGATGCTGGTCGAAACCGGTGGCACCGACCAGTGGATCAGCGCCGGAACAGCCCAGGGCGGCATGGCTTCCAGCCGCAGCCAGCTCGGTGCGGACATCCACGAGATCGACAACACCGCCTCGCGTTGCGGTCGGCTGCTCGATGAGGTCGCCGGTGACGCCGACGCGGTCGCAGAACGCCGCGACGAGATCATCGCGGCGATGGCCAACACCGCCAAGCCCTACTTCGGCGACGTCGCCGAGATGACGTACCTGCAGTGGCTGCGGCGCTATGTCGAGTTGACCATCGGCGAGGGCGACTCGACGGCCGACACCGCTGGGCTCGGCCGGGCAGCCTCTGGCTGGCCGACACCTGGCGCGACCGGTTCGAGGAGATGCTGAAGCGCGCCGAAGCGCGTTTGCACCCGACAGGATTTCGGCCCGATCGAAACGGCCTTCACCGATGCTGCGCTGCTGGAGAGTCCCGATAAGGCCATCGCCACGCTGCTCGCGCGCTACCCCGACGCCGAGACCGTCCAACTGCATCCCGCGGACGTGCC
The DNA here is from genome assembly GCA_963735655.1 of uncultured Actinomycetota bacterium. GTDB lineage: Bacteria > Actinomycetota > Actinomycetes > Mycobacteriales > Mycobacteriaceae > Mycobacterium. Next base: position 15,967 of record CAVTLW010000012.1, on the reverse strand, counting down.
GTTCTTCGTCACGCTGTGCAAGACACTGGGTAAGCCGGTCAACTTCGTGCCGGTCATCGACAAGGATGTGCGGCGCTGGTGGCGCAGTGACTCGCTGTGGCAGGCGCACGACGCCCGCTACGACGCCGACCAGGTTTGCATCATTCCCGGTACCGCGGCGGTGGCCGGCATCACCCGGATGGACGAACCCGTCGGCGAACTGCTGGACCGCTTCGAGCAGGCCGCCATCGACGAGGTGCTCGAGGTGCTCGGCGCCGGGCAGAACCCAGAGACATCACCTCGCGCCGGGTGGGCCGCGCTGACGTGAGTGGCGCGCTGGCCGTGGTGCTCGATGCTCCCGACGTGCTGTGGGCCGGCCGCACCGCGACCAACCCGGTTCATCGAATCGCCGATCCCGCCGACTGGCAGGTGAACGAGAACCGGATTGCCACACATTCGTCGACCGGTGCCCGACTGCAGACCGACAGGGGCGACGTGGTGCTGCGGGTGCCGGTGTCCGGCACCTGGGTCGACATCCGGTTCACCTTGCCGGCCAACACCGTTGACGGCGGGACCCCGGTGATCTCCGCCGAGAACGCCACCACCGCCATGCGCGCGGTGCTCGCCATCGCCGCCGGTGTCGACGGGCCCGAATCGCTGCCGGCGGTGATCGACGGCACGGCCAGCGTGACGGTCGATTGGGACCCGGAGCGGGTCGCCGACCACACCGGGGTCACGGCCACCTTCGGCGAGCCGCTGGCACCCAGCCTGACCACCGTGCCCGACGCACTGGTAGGCCTTTGCTGGCCCGCCGTTTTCGCGGCGATCGGCTCCGCGGCCACCGAGGCGGGTGTGCCGGTCTTGGAAGGCCTGCTGAGCCTCGTGCACTTGGACCACGCCGCGCATGTGGTGGGCACATTGCCAGCGGTTCCGGCCCAATTGACCGTCGTCGCAACGGCTTCCAAGGCCATCGACACCGACATGGGCCGCGTCGTGCCCGTTTCGGTCACGGTCGCTGGCAGCGACGGCACGGCCATCGCCAATCTCGAGGAGCGGTTTGCGATCCTCGGGCGTACCGGTGCCGCCGAACTGTCCGACCCGGCCCGGGCCGGTGGCGCGGTCTCCGAGAACGCCACCGACACCCCGCGCCGTCGCCGCCGCGATGTCAGGCTGTCCGCGCCAGTGGACATGCGCCCGTTCGCGGAGGTGTCCGGCGACCACAATCCGATCCACACCGACCGGGCCGCGGCGCTACTGGCGGGCCTGGAATCGCCCATCGTGCACGGCATGTGGCTGTCGGCCGCTGCCCAGCACGCGGTGACCGCCACCGACGGACAGGCCCGCCCACCGGCGCGGCTGGTCGGTTGGACCGCGCGATTCCTGGGCATGGTGCGTCCCGGCGACGAGGTGGACTTCCGCGTCGAGCGCGTCGGAATCGACCAGGGCGCCGAGGTTTTGGAAGTCGCGGCCCGCATCGGTTCGGACCTGGTGATGTCGGCGTCGGCACGCCTGGCCGCGCCCAAGACGGTCTACGCATTCCCCGGCCAGGGCATTCAGCACAAGGGCATGGGGATGGACGTACGCGCTCGCTCCAAGGCGGCGCGCAAGGTATGGGACAAAGCCGACAAGTTCACCCGCGACACCCTCGGATTCTCGGTGCTGCACGTGGTGCGCGACAACCCCACCAGCATCATCGCCAGCGGTGTGCAGTACCACCACCCCGACGGCGTGCTGTACCTGACGCAGTTCACCCAGGTTGCGATGGCAACGGTGGCGGCCGCTCAGGTTGCCGAGATGCGTGAGCAGGGTGCCTTCGTCGAAGGTGCCATCGCCTGCGGCCACTCGGTCGGCGAGTACACCGCGCTGGCCAGCGTGACCGGCATCTACGAGCTGGAAGCGTTGCTGGAGACGGTCTTTCACCGCGGCTCGAAGATGCACGACATCGTCCCGCGCGACGAGCTGGGCCGGTCCAACTACCGGCTGGCAGCGATCCGGCCGTCCCAGATCGACCTCCCCGACGACGAAGTCCCGGCGTTCGTCGCCGAAATCGCTGAGCGCACAGGTGAATTCCTGGAGATCGTGAACTTCAACCTGCGCGGCTCGCAGTATGCGATCGCCGGCACGGTTCGCGGTCTGGAAGCCCTGGAAGAAGAGGTGGAGCGGCGCCGCGAACTCTCCGGCGGCCGGCGCTCGTTCATTTTGGTGCCTGGCATCGATGTGCCGTTCCACTCGCGGGTACTGCGGGTCGGTGTGGCCGAGTTCCGGCGCTCGCTGGACCGCGTCATGCCACGCGACAAGGATCCCGAGGCGATCATCGGGCGCTACATCCCCAACCTGGTGCCGCGCCCGTTCACCCTGGATCGCGACTTCATCCAGGAAATCCGCGACTTGGTGCCCGCCGAGCCGCTCGACGAGATCCTTGCCGACTACGACACCTGGCGTAACGAGCGGCCACGAGAGCTGGCGCGCATCGTCCTGATCGAGCTGCTGGCGTGGCAGTTCGCCAGCCCGGTTCGCTGGATCGAGACGCAGGATCTGCTGTTCATCGAGGACGCCGCCGGCGGCCTGGGTGTCGAGCGGTTCGTCGAGATCGGGGTGAAGTCGGCGCCGACAGTGGCGGGGCTGGCCACCAACACCCTCAAGTTGCCCGAATATGCCCACAGCACAGTGGAAGTGCTCAACGCCGAGCGCGACGCGGCGGTGCTTTTCGCGACCGACACCGATCCCGAGCCGGAACCGGAGGCGGATGAGCCTGCCGCTGAGCCTGTCGCGGGCACCAGCGTCGAAGCCGCGCCGGTGGTGGCACCGGCCGCGCCGTCAGGTGGCCCGCGTCCAGATGACATCGGATTCGACGCCGCCGACGCCACCCTGGCGCTGATCGCGTTGTCGGCGAAGATGCGCATCGACCAGATCGAGGAGCTGGACTCCATCGAGTCCATCACCGACGGCGCGTCGTCGCGACGCAACCAGCTGCTGGTGGACCTGGGCTCTGAGCTGAACCTGGGTGCCATCGACGGCGCCGCCGAGGCTGACCTGGCCGGGTTGCGCGCGCAGGTCACGAAGCTGGCCCGTACCTATAAGCCTTATGGCCCAGTGCTTTCCGACGCGATCAACGATCAACTGCGGACGGTTCTCGGCCCGTCGGGCAAGCGGCCCGCCACGATCGCCGAACGGGTCAAGAAGACCTGGGAGCTCGGCGATGGCTGGGCCAAGCACGTCACGGTCGAGGTCGCGCTGGGAACCCGCGAGGGCACCAGTGTTCGTGGGGGCGCGATGGGTCACCTGCACGAGGGCGCGCTGGCCGACGCCGGCTCCGTCGACACGGCCATCGACGCCGCGGTCGCCGCGGTGGCTGCGCGCCATGGCATTTCGGTGGCGCTGCCGTCTGCCGGCGGTGGCGGCGGTGCGACGGTCGACGCGGCCGCGCTGAGCGAATTCACCGACCAGATCACCGGCCGCGACGGCGTGCTGGCCTCCGCGGCTCGCCTGGTGCTGGGCCAACTGGGGCTGGACAACACGGTCAGCGCACCGGTCGCGGCAACCGACGCCGAGCTCATCGACCTGGTCACCACCGAATTGGGTGCGGACTGGCCACGTTTGGTGGCTCCGGTGTTCGACGCCAAGAAGGCCGTGGTGTTCGACGACCGCTGGGCCAGTGCCCGCGAGGACCTGGTCAAGCTGTGGCTGACCGACGAGGGTGACATCGACGCGGACTGGATACGGCTCTCGGAGCGGTTCGAGGGGGCCGGTCACGTGGTGGCGACGCAGGCCACCTGGTGGCAGGGCAAGGCGTTGGCGGCGGGCCGTCAGATCCATGGCTCGCTGTACGGCCGTATCGCGGCCGGGGCCGAGAACCCCGACCCCGGTCCTTACAGCAGCGAAGTCGCCGTCGTGACAGGCGCTTCGAAGGGCTCGATCGCGGCGTCGGTGGCGGCACGACTGCTCGACGGCGGCGCCACCGTCATCGCGACGACCTCGAAGCTCGACGACGAGCGGTTGGCGTTCTACCGCACGCTCTACCGCGACCACGCCCGTTACGGCGCCACGCTGTGGGTGGTCGCGGCCAACATGGCGTCCTACTCCGACATCGACGCCCTGGTCGACTGGATCGGCCACGAGCAGAGTGAATCCCTTGGGCCGCAGTCGATTCACATCAAGGACGCGCAGACCCCGACGCTGCTGTTCCCGTTCGCAGCACCGCGCGTCGTCGGCGATTTGTCCGAGGCCGGATCGCGCGCCGAGATGGAGATGAAGGTGCTGCTGTGGGCCGTGCAGCGGTTGATCGGCGGCCTGTCGACCATCGGTGCCGAGCGCGACATCGCCTCCAGGCTGCACGCGGTGCTGCCAGGCTCGCCCAACCGCGGAATGTTCGGCGGCGACGGCGCTTACGGTGAAGCCAAGTCGGCGCTGGACGCCGTGGTGAGCCGCTGGCACGCCGAGTCGTCGTGGGCGGCCCGGGTCAGCCTGGCGCACGCGCTGATCGGCTGGACCCGCGGCACCGGGCTGATGGGCCACAACGACGCCATCGTCACGGCCGTCGAAGAGGCCGGTGTCACCACCTACTCCACCGACGAGATGGCAGCGATGTTGCTCGGCCTGTGCGATGTGGAGTCCAAGGTGGCCGCGGCCAGCTCGCCGATCAAGGCCGACCTGACCGGCGGTCTGGGCGAAGCCAATCTCGATATGGCCGAACTGGCCGCCAAGGCGCGCGAAGAGATGTCCGCTGGGGCAGCTTCCGAAGAGGAAGCCGACGGCGAGGGCACCATTGCCGCCTTGCCGTCGCCGCCGCGCGGATACACCCCGGCGCCGCCGCCGGAATGGGATGACCTCGACGTCGACCCCGCCGATCTGGTGGTGATCGTCGGTGGGGCCGAACTGGGCCCGTACGGTTCGTCGCGCACCCGCTTCGAGATGGAGGTCGACAACGAACTGTCGGCCGCCGGGGTGCTGGAACTGGCCTGGACCACCGGGCTGATCCGCTGGGAAGACGACCCTCAACCAGGTTGGTACGACACCGAATCCGGTGACCTGGTCGACGAAGCCCAGCTGGTCGAGCGTTATCACGACATCGTGGTGGAGCGGGTCGGCATTCGTGAGTTCGTCGATGACGGCGCGATCGACCCCGACCACTCCTCACCGTTGCTGGTATCGGTGTTCCTGGACAAGGACTTCGCGTTCGTGGTCTCGTCGGAGACCGACGCCCGCGCGTTCGTCGAGTTCGACCCGGAGCACACGGTCATCCGGCCGGTGCCCGACTCGAGCGACTGGCAAGTCGTCCGCAAGGCGGGCACCGAGATTCGCGTGCCGCGGAAGACCAAGCTGTCGCGGCTCGTCGGCGGGCAGATCCCGACCGGGTTCGACCCGACGGTCTGGGGCATCAGCGCGGACATGGCCAGTTCCATTGACCGCGTTGCGGTGTGGAACATCGTTGCCACCGTCGACGCGTTCCTGTCCGCGGGCTTCAGCCCCACCGAAGTGATGCGCTACGTGCACCCGAGCCTGGTGGCCAACACCATGGGCACCGGCATGGGCGGCGGCACGTCGATGCAGACGATGTATCACGGAAACCTGTTGGGCCGTAACAAGCCGAACGACATCTTCCAGGAGGTGCTGCCGAATATCGTTGCTGCGCATGTGGTCCAGTCCTACATCGGCAGCTACGGCTCGATGATCCACCCGGTTGCCGCGTGCGCGACCGCCGCGGTGTCGGTCGAGGAGGGCGTCGACAAGATCCGGCTGGGCAAGGCCGAGCTGGTGGTGGCCGGCGGTATCGACGACATGACGCTAGAGGGCGTCATCGGCTTCGGTGACATGGCGGCGACCGCCGACACTGCGATGATGCGCGGCCGGGGCATTCACGACTCGAAGTTCTCCCGGCCCAATGACCGGCGCCGGCTGGGCTTCGTCGAAGCGCAGGGTGGTGGCACCATCCTGCTGGCGCGCGGCGATCTGGCGCTCAAGATGGGGCTGCCGGTGCTGGCCGTGGTGGGCTTCGCGCAGTCGTTCGGCGACGGGGTGCACACCTCGATTCCGGCTCCGGGTCTGGGCGCGCTGGGCGCCGGGCGCGGCGGCAGGGACTCGGCGCTGGCCCGCGCGCTGGCCAAGCTGGGCGTGGGTGCCGACGACATCGCGGTGCTCTCGAAGCACGACACCTCGACGCTGGCCAACGACCCCAACGAGACCGAGCTGCATGAGCGGCTGGCCGACTCGATGGGCCGCTCCCCGGGTGCCCCGCTGTTCGTGGTGTCGCAGAAGAACCTGACCGGGCACGCCAAGGGCGGCGCGGCGGTCTTCCAGATGATGGGGATCTGCCAGATGCTGCGCGACGGGGTGATCCCGCCCAACCGCAGCCTCGACTGCGTCGACGACGAACTGGCCGGCTCCGCGCACTTGGTGTGGGTGCGGGACACGCTGCGGCTAGGCGGGAAGTTCCCGCTCAAAGCCGGGATGCTGACCAGCCTCGGGTTCGGCCACGTGTCCGGGCTGGTCGCCCTGGTGCACCCGCAGGCGTTCATCGCCTCGCTGGATCCCGCGCAGCGCGCGGAGTACCAGCGCCGCGCGGACGCACGCTTGGTGGCCGGACAGCGTCGTCTGGCCACCGCCATCGCCGGCGGTCCGCCGATGTACGAGCGGCCCGCGGACCGTCGCTTCGACCATGGCGCGCCGGAGAAGCCGCAGGAGGCCTCGATGCTGCTGAATCCGGCCGCGCGGCTGGGTGATGACGACGCGTACCAGGCCTCTGCGGAATGATCCGGCGCATCCGTTAACCTGGCCACCCATGGGCATCGTCGGTGTGGGGATCGACCTCGTCTCCATTCCTGATTTCGCCGAGCAGGTCGACCAGCCTGGGACGGTGTTCGCCGAGACCTTCACCCCGGGTGAGCGCCGCGACGCCTCGGACAAGAGTTCGTCGGCGGCGCGTCACCTGGCGGCCCGGTGGGCGGCGAAGGAGGCGGTGATCAAGGCCTGGTCCGGGTCGCGGTTCGCGCAGCGGCCCGTTTTGCCGGAGGACATTCACCGCGACATCGAGGTGGTCACGGACATGTGGGGCAGACCGCGCGTCCGCTTGAGCGGCGAGATCGCCAAGCATCTCACTGATGTCACCATCCACGTGTCGCTCACCCACGAAGGGGACACCGCGGCCGCGGTCGCCATCCTCGAGACCACGTAGGGTCACCTAGGTTCCGCGAGGAGACGCAAAATCCCCGACTCGCCGGGCGTGTCATGGGCGCTTTTGCGTCTGCTCGCGTTCCTTCGGGGAGGGCGTCAGCGCGGAAATGTCATGGCCACAGCTGGGTGCGGTCCCAGCCGATCCCCGACGCGGTGGTAGCTGAGCCGCCGGTGCCGCCGATCCGCTGAACCTTCCCAGAACTCGACTTCGTTCGGACGCACCGCGTACGACACCCACTCGTCGGGAACCAGACCGGGGTCGTCGTTGAGCTTGCGGTAGGACTTGTCGATCTCCGTATCCAGCTCGGCGATGTCCCAAAGTGGTTGACTCTGGCGCAGCGTCAGCGCTATGGCGCGCGATCCCAGCGGACGCGCAAGGAAATCGTCGGCACTTGCCTGGCGGCCGTCGCTCACAACGGCACCCGTTATCCGTACTTGGCGAACCAGTGCGGGCCAGTAGAAGGTGAGCGCCGCTGCCGGATGTGAGGTCAGGTCACGCCCCTTCTGGCTCACTGAACTGACTGCGAAATGCCATCCGTTCGAGTCGACGGCTTTCAGGATCAATACCCGTGCCCTCGGGTTTCCCTGAGCGTCCACCGTCGACAACGTCATGGCGTGCGGTTCTTGGACCCCCGCGTCAGCCGCCTGCTGCAACCACTTCGCGAACAGCGACACCGGATCGGCGGGAACGTCGGCGGTGTCGAATCCCGGGCTGGTACCCGCTAACACGGGAAGCCGCCGCAGGTAGGAACGCCCGCCGTCGTCGTCTGACCACCGCGGCGTGGTCGCCTCGTCTGTCGTCACCGCTTGACCATAGACGGGCGGCACCGCGCTCGCGGTACTCGCGGGCTAGCGCTCCGCGAGGCTGCGGGCGTATCCGGCGCCCATGCTCAGCAGCACCAAACCCACGACGATGAACGCCGCAACCCGGAAGATTCCGTCGAGGGTGGCCAGGTCGAACAGGAACAGCTTCGCGGTGGCAGCCCCGGTGAGTGCGAGCCCCGCGGTGATCGGCGCCGTGCGGTGTTCACGGCCGGCTCGCCGCAGCGCATAGCCGAAAAGCGCGGCGGCCATGCCGATCCAGCAGATGGTGGCCGCCATGTGGCCGGCCAGAAATCCGCCATTGCTGCCACCCACGAGCACACCGGCGGTCACGGTGAACGCGGTGACGGCGTAGACGACCAGCGCCCCGGCGATCGCCCACAGCGTCCGCACGATGTCGGGATCCTGACGTCCCACGCCGATGCAGGCGCGGGCCATCGTGACCGCAAACGTGATCGCGAGCAGGCTGGCGGCCAGGGTGGTTACGGCGATGGAGGTCGGCACTACCGTCGCGGTGACGAGCGAAGACGGCGGCGCATAGCACAGGAACAGGCCGATGCCGAGTATGCCGAATCCCGCTGCGGCCCAACGTGCTACATCATCGCGCCGACCCGCGACAGCGACGATCACAGCCAGCGCCAGCAGGACCGGGCCCTCGACGTAGCCGCGGCAGGAAGCGTCGACGGCGATCAGTCCCGCGACGGCCGCCAACGCCGACCAGACTTGGGCGACGATCCGGGGGAGCTGGGCGCTGACGAGCACGATCGTGAGCATGCCCGCACCCAGCGCGGCAGCCAGCACTGCGGCCAGCACATGGTTGACCCCGATGCCGGCGGCCAACACCGGCACCGTCCCGGTCGCGGTCAGCACCGCGAGCGCGGCCGCATTCTCAGTGGCCGGCAACAGGATCAGACCGCTCGCGATCGCCAGGATCGCGGCCACGCCGCAGGCGCCGCCGATCAGCCAGGGGTTGTCATGGGAGTCCATCGCCACCAGCGCCACCAGCAGCGGCACGGTCGCCGCCGCGGTCCGGGCGGCATGCATCCAGGACCAGTCCTTGCCCAGCTGCACCGGCAGCGCGGCAGCCGAGAGCGCCAGCATGAAACAAACGAGCAGCAGGTCGACACCATGGGTGATGACGGGTGCCAGACCGATCAGCGGTACCAGCACCAGCAGCCCCAAGTGTTCGGAGTCCCATCGACGGGCCAGGGCGAGGCCGGCTCCGCCGACCACGGCGGCGATCACGAGCCCGGCCGGCGCGGGCAACCACCGGTAAATGGAAGTGAGCGCGATGACGTCCAGATAAGCGGCGGCAATGCCCGTGGCGGCCAACGCGATCGCACCGATCCGACCGCCGGGGCGCCCGCGCAGCCGACTGCCGACGCCGACGAGCGCGATCGACAGCAGGGTGCCGCCGGCGACCCGGATCTCCGGCCGTAGCAGGCCGGCCTGCGCCGCGAGCACCAGCAACAGCACCACGCCGACGAGCGTCACGGCCACACCGGCGACGGCCAAGACCTTGCCGATCCAGCTGGATCCGCCCCCGGATTCGGCTTCAGGGTCAGGGCGCGCCACCGGCGGTGCGGCCAGCGGACGGTTGCTCTGCGGAGTGCGCCGCGGCGGTGGTGGGACGGGGGCGTGAGTGTGTTGCCGCGGGGGTGACGGTGGTCGCGGTCCGACCTGCGCGACCTGCGGCCAGTACTGGTGCCAGTTTTGCGGCCAGTACGGCTGCCAGTAGGCAGGGGCCGCGCTCGGCTGGGGCTGGACCTGCGGCTGCGCAGGCGCGCCGGGCTGCGGCGCGGTTGTCGTCGCCGCGATCACGCGATCGAGTTCGGTGAGCTCGCCGGAGACGCGGGACATCTGTTGGGCGAGGGCGTCGAACTCTTCGGAAAGCCGACTGATGACAGCGCGGTGCGATTCGGTCATGGTGGCAACCCTGCCGGGCGGACCATCCAAACGGATGAGTAGGACTACCCAATTACCGCTATTCGTCGAGCCCGTGCTCGATGGCGTAGCGGGTCAGCTCCACCCGGTTGGCGACTTGAAGCTTACGAAACGTGGCCTGGACGTGGTTTTCGACGGTGCGGTGACTCAGCGAGAGTTTCTCGGCAATCTGCCTGGCGGACAACCCTTTTGCCACGTAACGCAACACTTCGGTCTCACGCTCGGTAAGGCTGGGCGTCGCCGGTCCCGAGTCCGGTTTCTGGGCGATGCGGCGATATTCGCCCAACACCAGCCCGGCCAGGCTCGGGGTGAACACCGCCCGCCCGGCCGCGGTGGCCCGCACCGCCTCGCCCAGCTCCGACTTCGACGCGCTCTTGACCAGATATCCGGTCGCGCCGGCCTTGACTGCCTCGAGTACGTCGTCGCGTTCGTCGGAGGCCGAAAGCACCAGCACCCGCGACGACGGGGAAACCTCCAGCACCTCGGCCGTCGCCCGCACGCCGTCGCCGTCGGCCAGGCGCATATCCATCACCACCACATCGGGCTTGACCACCGCGGCCCGGCGTCGTGCCGCGGCCACGCCGTCGGCCGTGGCGACCACGTTGAACCCGTCGTCGGCGAGGTCGCGGGCGACCGCGTCGCGCCAGATCGGATGGTCGTCGACGACCATCACCGTCAGTGTGGCCTCTTCAGTCATGTCTGGCTCCCCGCCGCGGCACCCGTAGCTCCCATTCGGTTCCTTCCCCCAGGCCGGTGTGCAGTTCCGCGCTGCCGCCCAACGAAATCAATCGTCCCACAATCGACTTCGAGACACCGAGGTGTCCTTCACGGGCCGCTTCCTCCAGCCGCCCGGCGGCGATACCGACGCCGTCGTCACGAATGCTTACCGTGACTGATTCGCCCAGATCTTCCACCAGCACGAACGCGCGCGCGTCGGCTCCCGCGTGCGAGACCACGTTGTCCAGGGCATTGCCCACCGCGGCGTCCAATTCTTCGGCCACACCCCGCTGCAGCGAAACCGCGGTTCCCGGCAGGCTCATGGACACCCGGTCGGACGCCCTGCGCCGCAACAGGGCACAAAGGTCGATGGTATGGGTGTCGCCGGCCCGATCGATGTCGGCCGAGGTCAAAAACCGCCGCAGCGCGCGTTCCTGTTCGCTGGCAAGGTCTGCGAGTTCGGCTGTGGCACCGCCCATTTCGTGGCCCCGCCGGGCGACCAGCGCCAGCACCTGGATGACGCCGTCATGGACTTGGCGAGACAGCCGCTCGCGTTCCTCCAGTGCGGCCGCCAGCTGGGCGGCGCGTTGCAGCTCGTCATGGGCGCGCCGCGCGGTCCGCGCGGCCATGCCCACCACCAGACCGACGGCCAACTCGATGACGATCGTCGCGCTGCGGCCCAGGTTGAGGTTGACGTAACCCTTGACGGCCGCGTCGGCCGCCGCCACGGCCACACCCGCCGCCATCCCGGCGACCGGGCCGAATTGCAGCGCCGCGGAAACCGTGGCATTGGTGGCCCACAACGTCGTCGGCCAGGTCTGGTTGTCGAGCTCCCATTGCCGTGACGCGACCGCCAAAGTGGACAGCACGAGCACGACGACAATGACGATCTCGGCGATCACCCAGGCCGGCCTGCGACCGAACCCGCGCAGGTAGGCCAGCGCGCAGACCGCGCTCCAGCCGATCAGCACCGCGAACAGCAGCCAGCCCAGCGCGGGGTGGCGCAGGTCGGAGTTGATGGCGATCTGGAAGCCCAGCGCGTAAACGCAGCTCAGCAGGCGATACACCTGCGCCGCCCGCCAGAGCGGCGTCGTCGGGTCAGGACCATTGGTCGCCGTAGGGCTCGCCATCGGGCCCAGCTTAGCTAGCCTCGAGGCTATGACTGATCTGATTGAGCGGGTTCGTGAGGTGTTGCCGTCGGTGCGACGCGACCTCGAGGACCTGGTGCGGATCGAATCGGTGTGGGCCGACCCCGCGCGGCGCGACGAGGTGCACCGCAGCGCGCAGGCGGTCGCGGATCTGTTGTCGCAGGCTGGTTTTGGCGAGGTGCGCATCGTCAGCGAGGGGGGAGCGCCAGCGGTCATCGCGCATCATCCGGCGCCTCCGGGCGCGCCGACTGTGCTGCTGTATGCCCACCACGATGTGCAGCCCGAAGGTGACCGGGGTCAGTGGGTGTCGCCGCCGTTCGAGCCGACCGAACGCGACGGGCGCCTCTACGGCCGCGGCAGCGCTGACGACAAGGCAGGCATCGCAACGCATCTGGCGGCGTTTCGGGCACACGGTGGCCACCCGCCGGTGGGTGTGACCGTCTTCGTCGAGGGGGAGGAGGAGTCCGGGTCGCCGTCACTGGGCCGGTTGCTCGACGCCCACCACGACGCGCTGGCCGCCGACGTGATCGTCATCGCCGACTCGGACAACTGGAGCACTGACGTCCCGGCGCTGACGGTGTCACTGCGCGGGATGGCCGACTGCGTGGTGGAGGTCGCCACCCTCGACCACGGGCTGCATTCCGGCTTGTGGGGCGGCGTGATTCCCGATGCGTTGAGCGTGCTGGTGCGGTTACTGGCCAGCCTGCACGACGACTTCGGCAACGTCGCCGTTGCCGGCATGCACGAAAGTACCGCTGCCGCTGTCGATTACCCGGCCGACCGGGTGCGCGCCGAGTCGGGTCTGTTGGAGGGCGTGACCGAGATCGGAGAGGGCTCGGTGCCGCAGCGGCTGTGGGCCAAGGCGGCGATCACCGTGATCGGCATCGACACCACATCGGTTGCGGCAGCATCGAACACGCTGATTCCGAGGGCCCGGGCCAAGATCAGCATTCGGGTCGCGCCGGGTGGGGATGCGGCGGCGCACCTGAACGCGTTGAGCGTGCATTTGCAGGCGAACACCCCATGGGGCGCGCAGGTCACCGTCACCCCGGGAGAGATCGGGCAGCCCTACGCCATCGACGCCAGCGGGCCCGTGTATGACGCGGCCCGAACGGCGTTCCGGCAGGCGTGGGGTGCAGAGCCGATCGACATGGGCATGGGTGGATCGATCCCGTTCATCGCCGAGTTCGCCGCCGCGTTCCCGCAGGCCAAGATCCTGGTCACCGGGGTAGAGGACCCCTCGACGCAGGCGCACAGCATCAACGAAAGTCTGCACCTGGGGGTGCTGGAACGCGCCGCGACCGCCGAGGCGCTGCTGTTGGCGACTCTTGGCGCTATGCGGACGGATCGCGCCGAAGTTTAGCGACCTGGCCGGTGCCCTTGACTTTGTACTCAGCGACGCCGTCAACGCCTACTTAGAGGCCGCCGCACTGTGCGGGGCCGCTGAAGATGGTGGCCCAGGGCGGGCAGCTAGGGTCACGCGGCGCCGGGCCTGTCTCCGCCTGCATGTGCGGCCCAGGTGGGTAGTCCTCATCCGAAAAGTGGTAGTCGTGGCAGGCGGTCCTGTCCCAATCGCCTACGACATGGCCCCCAGCGGGCAGAGCTTGCCCTGGGCACCAACAGGCCGAATATTGACTGCAACCCGGCCGGGTTGGCCTGGGCTGGTACCTGTGGCCACCCCCAGGCCAGCGACCGCGACGCCGCCCGACAGCAGCGTCCCGGTAATGATCCGTTTCAGGGTGGCAGGGGTGTTCATGGTCGGTTCCTTTCGCTTCTCCCCCTATCAAGGAGCGCACCTTTACTGTGACGCAGACCACTTGCGAGATTCTTGCGTTCACTCGGCTACCGATCCGAGCGAAGCAATCCCGGCTCGCTGAATTTCGAGATTGGGGTGCCTGCCCAAATAACGGCCAACCTCATCGGGCGCGCTGAGGCGTTGCTGCGCGACGTGCCGATCAGTGTCGGGACCGGTCAATCAGCTGTTGAGTAACCGCAGCGCACCTTCTCGAAGGCCGTCGACCGGGTTGCTTCCCCGGGGGCCCACCTTCTCCGGCTGGCCCGACCAGGCCAATATCCGGACGGTGTCGCTATCTACATCGTGGCGGAACTCCCATACCCCGTTCTTGTAAATACGTAGGTGTTCGCGCTCGGATTGCGAAGATTGGACAATCCAATACTTGCCGAAAAGGCCCTTCGTCTTCGTCTGTCGCCGAACGGCTTCGGGTATGAACTCTCGGACCAGACTGTCTATCGCGGCCCAGTTTTGCCGACTCTGCGCGAGTTCTGCTGCGTCTTCAGCCTGCTGCCTGGCTTTCGCTTGGTCCGCTTCGTCGCGCAAACCCAACGCTGTCTCCTTGGCCTTGCCGTGGCCTTTCCGGCTCTCGCCCCCAAGAATGGTGTCACAGTTGAACTCGGCTGGGGAACCACGGGACACGTGGCACTTATTCAACGGGAGCGCGGCTTTGAGCGACGGTGTTGTTATTGCCGGTCTTGTTGATCGTGGGTGACCCGGAGTGGTAGACGATCGCGTTGTCGTCGCCGAGCGCGCTGATGACGTCGGCGCTGTCGACGGTGACATGATTTGCGCTACCGAAGACCTCAAGCCTGCGGCAATGGCCGGTGACGGCGTAGGTGTTGTTGTCGCCGTCCAACTTCAGGTCACCGTTGTTGCACGCGATCGTGTCCTTGGCGCCGCTGTTGATCATGATGAGGTTTCCGTCGACGGTGGTCTTGCTGGCGTAGTGACTCAAGAACAACGTGAGCGCCATGGCGCCGGCGATCCCCAACCCCAGCAGCAGCCGTCTCTGCGGCGTGGTGGTCAGGGTCGCGATACCTCGAAACCGCGGCCATGAGGTCCCCCCAGGCGCCCGCGGCGTGGCCCCCATCGCCTTGCCGGGCCCGCGCTCCAGATCGCGAATGTATTGCTCAGGGTCTTCGGGGTTCATTGCCGGTTCCTTTCGCGTCTCCGAGTGGGGAGCTTGTCGTCATCCTGCGGCCGACCACTTGCGAGATTCTTGCGTCTACAACAACCCGTCGATCCCGCTGACGCCGAAGAAGCCGGCGTTACCTCCGGTGCCGGGGGTGCCAGGGTTCACGCCGCCGGCGTTGCCGCCATTGCCGCCGTTGCCGAGCAGCAAGCCGTCGCCGCCATTACCACCGTTGCCGCCGCCCGCGAAAGCATTGCCACCAGCGCCACCGGCGCCGCCGGAGCCCTCCAAAATGCCGCCCCTGCCGCCCGACCCGCCCGAGCCGGCAGCACCCAACGTGGCGCCGCCGCCGGCGCCGCCGGTTCCGCCGAAGCCGAACATCGATGCGCCGCCAGCCGCCCCGCCGGCGCCGCCGCGACTCGCCGCTCCGAAAGTTGGGCTGTTCCCTCCGCTTCCGCCGTCGCCGCCGTTGGAGAACCACAGGCCTGCAGTGCCGCCGGTCCCACCCTTGCCTTCCGAACCCCCTGTCCCGCCGTCGCCGCCATTTCCGAACAGGAAGCCGCCGTTGCCCCCGTTGCCCCCGATGTCGGGTCCGCCGCCGAACCCTCCGGACCCGCCGGCTCCGCCGGCGCCGGCGATCAGGCCGCCGTTTCCGCCGGCACCACCGGCACCGGCGGCAGCTCCCCCGCCTGAACCGGCTCCGCCGTTCCCGCCACCGGCGCCGAGGAGTCCGCCGAGCAGTCCTCCGGCGCCGCCGGCGCCGCCGGCGCCACCGGTTCCCTTGCCGGACACAAAGTCGGCGAAACCGCCGAGGCCACCGTCCCCGCCAGCGCCCAGAAGCCCGCCGGCGCCGCCCGGGCCGCCGGCGCCACCGGCCGATGCGGACGCACCCCCGATTCCGCCAACCCCGCCGCTGCCCAGCAACAGCCCGCCGGCCCCGCCGGCACCGCCAACCCCGCCATTGCCAGTCAAGCCGAAGCCGCCAGCCCCGCCGGGGCCTCCTGCACCGACCAGCCCGGCCGCTCCGCCGGCACCGCCTGGTTGGCCGGCCGCTCCGGACCCGCCCGCCCCGCCCGAGCCCATGAAGATCCCGCCTGCCCCGCCGGGCAGCCCGGAGCCGGGGGCCGCGTTGCCGCCGTTGCCGATCAGCGGACGCCCCAACAGCAGGTCGGTGGGGGCGTTGATGATGTTGTACAGCGGCTGAAGTGGCGCGGTGCCATTGGCGCCGGCGGTACCGATCGCAACAGCATTCGAGCTGAA
>CAVTLW010000011.1:0-48936 GCA_963735655.1 uncultured Actinomycetota bacterium | reverse complement strand
TCAGAACCGGATGTTGCGGACGATGTCGTACACGCCGGTGATCCACAGCAGCATCGGAATGATCGCGGCGATGACGGCGCCGTCGACCAGTTCCAGAATCCGCTTCGTCACCGGCGATATGCGTCGAACCCCCGGCGGCCGCGAGCGACGACTGCCAGCGCGACCACGGCCACCGCGAGGTAGCCGCTCAGCATCAGCCATCCCATGTGCGGATACCAGTGGCTGAGCCGGGCCACCACTCCCAGCGGGATGGCCACGGTCGCCGCCAAAGCGCCCACGCGCACCAGCGCTCTGCGTAGAGCCGTGACCGGAACGCGCACGCCACCGTGACCAGACCGGCCACCACCAGGCTGTGCACGAAGAAGTGCCCGCGCACCACGACGCGATGGTACCGACCGCGAGAACCAGGGTCCCCGCGGTCACGAACCCGATCAGAAGCTGCTTGGCGAGTTCGCTGCGCTCGGTCAGCCGCACCGCGGAGTCCGGCACCGAGGCGATGATCGCGTGCCAGGTCGGCGTTTCCTCGTCGTCCTCTCCGGCCGCGACGGGATCGAGCAGTTCGTCGTGCTCGACGGTTTCGCCGGGAGCGGGGATCGGCGGCAGGGCGATGCGTGCGAACGCGACCGTCAGCTTGGCCGCACTCGTCACGGTGAACAGCCCGAACACGATCGCACCGGCAGGCACCCACCGCTGCCAGCCGTAGCCGAAAACGATGGCCGCCGCGGTGGCCGCAATCGCCGTGACGACGACGAACGTCGCCAATTCCGCGCCGGTCGGGGCCGCCCCGTGTCAGCAGGGTCAGGAACATCACCGCAGCGGCGCCCCCGGCGAGTTGCGGCGGCCCGAACGAGGAGGCTCCGCGCGGCGGTGGAATGGCCAGCGCGACGGCGACCACGATCACCGGGAAGGCCGCGACCAGCAGGCTCTCCGAAAGGTGTTCACTCTGGTAGACCTTTGGCCCAGCTGCCCGCGAGCAGAAGGATTCCCAGCACCCCATCGCCAGCGGCCACAGCTAGCTGCGCCCGGTGTCCCACCACCCAGCATCGCGAGCGCGGTGATGGCCATCACGACCGGGATCGCCACTGCGATAAAGCGATTCAGCGCCGTGCGGTCGAACTGCGGCGATTCGTCGAGCACCGCGATCGCGTCGATGACGTCCTCGACAAGCGGCCGGTAGCGTTCCGTGCGACTTACCGGCACCAGGGTGAGCAGCGATCCGTCGACCACACCGGCGTCGTCGAGTGACTGGTCGACCTTCAGCGGCGGGACCCCGGCCGGGCGAACGTCCACACGCCCTGAGCGGAGAAGTCGAAGCCGGCGAGTACATCGGCGGGTGTGTCTTCCAGCAGATCGGCGAGCGCGGCGACGGTGTCGTCGAGATAGCGTCGCCATCGGGGCGGCCGCGGGCAGCGCGAGGTCGGTCATCCGTCTGCCGGTCAGGATCGTCACCCTGGTCGTCGCGGGTCGGGGCGGGACGCCCGGTGTCCGGGCCGGCGAGGGAGGCCGACCCGGCGGCTTTGGCGGGCGCGCTCACCGGATCTCGCGCTCGTCGAAATCGTCGGACAGCCCGCGGCCAACTCGAGAATCCGCGCTGGTACGCCGGGTCGAGCTCGTCGAGCTGAATATCGGATCCGCCCGCGATGTGTTTGTCCCAGGGCAGCACCACAACCCGGCCGGGCGCCCGACGTTCGAACCGTCGCGTCAACTGCCTCCGCGACCTCGGTGTCTGGCACCCCCGGATGAGTGATCACCACACAGGCGCGGTCGAGCAGATCCTGATACCCGTTGTGATGCAACCACTCCATGGCGGCCGGGCCTGCCCGACCCGTCCACCGACGCGCCGGCCACGATGACGATCCGGAACATTGGACAGAACGGCCCGCGTAGCTGGGTCGAGAAGGCCGCCGCCACAGTCGGTCTGCACGAGATTGTAGTACCCGAGGCGCCGTCAACGGCGGCGAGCCAGCCCTTCCCGCTCAGCGCACGCCGCGCCGAGGTGTAATCCTCGGCCGCGAGAACTTCAAGATTGACCGCATTCACACTGGTGTGCGGGTGGATGTCGCTGTAGTGCGACAACTCGGCGCCAAGCAGATCCGCGATGGTCGCGCCCGAATGCGACCCACCCGATCGGCGAGGTTCCCCGACGCGGGGTCGGCATCGATCACCAGTACCCCGACGCCGCGTACCTCCGCGAACACCGAGCCCACCGCGACCGTCAGGGCGGTCTTGCCGGTACCGCCCTTGAGTCCCAGCACCCCGATCTGATAGGAACCCCGCGGGCTGCGACTGACGTGCGCGCAGGTCTAGCTCGTGCATTCTCGTCGCGGGAAACCCCCGCGTTGATCCGTGTCAGCGTGTACACCCGACGACGCCAGCCTCGTTGCGACACCAATTTGGCGGGTTTCTCGGTCGCTGGGGCTGGGGCTGGGGCCGGGGCCGGGGTGCGGCTGGTGGTGGGGCGAGCGCGGTGGGGGGTTCAGCTGCGGCAGCGGCGGCGCGCTCCTCAGCTTCCCGCCTGGCACGGCGACCGCCCTGGGCATCGGGCGGCGTCGCGAGCCGGGGGCGGCGAGGCTCGGCTCGCCTTGTCGTAACCACGCGAATGAGGGATCGGGTGCGGCGCTGGGCGGCGCTGCTGGGGCCTCCCCGGTGCGCTGGGGCAGTGGGAAGGACACGGTGGGTGTTTCGCCGTCGTCTTCGGCCTCGTCGCGATAGCGGTGACGCCGGGCGCGGCGGGAGTGAGCCGGAGGGGCAGACGGCGGTTCGGTTGGCGGCGGCGGGGTTGAGGCCCGCCGATGCCCACCTGCCGAGCCGGCGCAGCGACTTGGTGCGGGCGGAGGTCCGCCGATCGGCATGGGGGGCGTGGGCTGTACCTGTTGTGGCGCAGTTGGTTCGGCCGGCGCGGGCGCCGGCGGCGGGGCTGCGGGCGGAACGTGTTGTGGCGCAGGTGGTTCGGGCGGCGCGGCCGGCGGCGGCGGGGCTGTGGGCGGAACATGTTGAGCCGCGGGTGGTTCGGGCGGGGCGAGCGGCGGTGGTGGTGGGGGTCCGCCGATCGGCATGGGGGGCGCGGGTGGTTTGGGCGCCGCTGACGCGGGTCCGCTGATCGGCATCGGGGGAGCGGGGGCGGCCGAAGGCGATTCAGCGACTGCCTGCGGCGGTTCGGGTGGGGCCGGCGGCGGTTCGGGAGGGGCCGGCGGTGGCTCGGGAGGGGCCGGCGGCGGTTTGGGCAGGGGCGGTGGTGGCTCGGGGGGAGGTCCACCGATGGGCATTGGCGGCAACGGCGACGGTGGCGCCGGCGGCGGTTCCAGCGGGGCTGGCGGAGCCGGGTGCGACCAGTCGACCGGCGCCGGATCGGACGTCTCGCCATCGGGCTCGGGGGAGGGAACTGGTGGCGGATAGCCGGCGTCGAAGTCGGTGTGCGCAGCCGCGTCTTCTCGAGAATCGGTACCCTCGGCCGGCCGAAAGAGCTTGTCATAGTCGGCCGGCATCAGAACCTCTCAGAAGTTCGTCTATAGGGCGCACACAAGAAGGGGCGAGATCCCCGGAGGGGTTAACTCGCCCGATCTCGTGGTAGGTGATTCTACGCGAATAGGGGTGCCCTAGGTGAACATTCCGGTGACGCTGCCCTCGGTCGCGGACATGGCCTGACCGGCCTCGCTGATCCGCTGCGCCAGGCTCTGCAGCGCGTTGTTGAGCTCGAGAGCGGTGGCGTCCCACTTCTGCTGAACGCCCTGGTAGGCCTCCGAACCACTGCCACCCCACGCCGCGGCGAGCTTGGTCAGCGACTGCTTGCCCTCGTCGAGAAGCGAATGAATGCTCGTAACATTTCCCTGAATTGCGCTCGAGGCGGCCTCGATGCGGCGAAATTCCAATGCTGTTCTGTCATGTTATTGCTCCGTTTCTTTCTGTATAGGGGGAATTAGAAGCCCATTTGCGAGGACAGCGCCTGCTGCTGCTCGTCGTCGGCCTTGGAGTATTGGACGCCGGCCTGACGAATATTCGTCGACACCTCGTCGAGTTCGGCCTTTTGCTTGGTGGCCGCCTCCTGGAAACGCACCACCGCGGCTTGGGCGGCCTGGCCCGCCGCACCCCGCCACTGAGCCTGCAGCGACGCGGCCGTCGACTCAACCTGGTCGATCTGGGTCTTCAGGTCACCGGCGATCCGCTCGAAGTTACCTGCCTCTTGCGCGAGGGTAGCGGCATCGGTCTTCATCTCTGCCATGCTGGACTACTTTCTCTCTTTCTTTTCCTCGCCAAGTGCTGGCAAGTCTTCCGACCCGGATGGCCGGGAAGTCTGTTGTCGCTGTGGGCACTCACCAGTCGTCCTGGTCGTCCCACTCGTCTTCGTGGTCTTCTTCGCGCTCTTGGGTGAGCGGCGCGGGCGCCGCCAGCCCCGGTCTCGAGGAACCCCCGGAAGCGCCTTGCCCCATCGCTCCGGCACCCACCGGCGCCGCGCCACCCGTCGCCGACGATCCGGCGGCCGCCGCGGGCACCATGGCCGGACCGGGCTTGTCGATCAGCCCGGCCATCAGCGGCGTGCGGGCAAACGTCCCACCCGCGCCGGGCAGCGCCTCGCCGCGCAGCAGTCCCGCGCCCAGGCTTGCTCCCGATCCACCAGCCAACGGGTGGTTGGAAAGCGGGCTGGCACCGAGCAAACCCAGCTGGGCACCCTTGTCGTCACCAAGCCCACTGCCGGGACCGCCGGCGCTGCCCATCTGGCCGACCATCGATGACACCTGCTGCATCGGCTGCGTCAGCTGCTGCATGGGGGCGCTGAACTCCGCGACCTGCGTGGCCGTCTGCTGGAGTTGGCTGGCGGGCACCCCGGTCATTTGGGACACCATCCCCATCATCGGGCTCGACGTCATCCCTTGACTCACCGAGGGATCCAGGATCGCCGTCATCGGCTCGATCTTGTCGAACAGCGTGTTGGCCAGCGTCTCGGACTGGTAGACGTCCATCGCCAATGCGGCCTGGGTCCACATCCGGATGAAGTAGTCCATCTCGGTGAAGGCGATCGGCACGGTGTTGATGCCGAAGAAGTTGGTGGCCGTCAGCACCGCATGCGTGATGTGGTTGGCGAAGATCTCGGGCAACGAAGGCGTCGTCGCCATTGCCTGCGTGTACGAGGCTGCCTGTGCGGTCGCCTGCATCGCGCGGGTCTTCGCCTGCGTCGACGCCGTCTGCAGCCAAGTGACCATCGGCTTGGCTGCCGCAATGGCTTTGTCGCTGCTTCCGCCGGTCCATGCCTCGCCGAGCGAACTCAGGCGCGCTGTCAGCTCGAGGGCCTGAGCGTCCAGGGCCGCCGCCAGCGCCTCCCAGCCGATGGCCGCCGCCAGCATCGGCGCCGGACCCGCGCCGGCCATCAGCCGTGCGGTGTTCAGCTCCGGTGGCATTGCGTGCCAGAACATGGGTGTCGCTGCCTTTCGTTTCGATCGATGTCAGTTGGACTGAGCCCGCGAGATGGAAGCCAGCATCTGGATGCCCTCCGACGCGAACGCCGCGCCGGCGGCCGGATGGAGGGACAATTTTTCCATTTGCTTACTTCTTCTCCTTTATTTGTATTCCGGACATAAACCGTTCGGCTTATAGCCGGAAATAAACCCCGCCGGCGAGCGCTGCTCGGGCTTGATTCTTGCGACCCCGTGGGCTGCATCGCCTTGAATGAAATAATCCTAACCGGGGTTCGGGGGTGCTGAGAACACTTCTTCTGGAGGCTCGATGTAAGGGGCCTGGATGACCTCCTTGCCGTCCGGCGAGACCAGAAATGCCTGGCCGGGAGGTCGGCGTTTGACCTTGAACTCGCTGGAGGGGAATTCCTGCTTCTCGCCGGACAGGAACATCGTCGGAGCGCCCGACCCGAATGCGGCGCCGACGAACTTGTCCATGGTTGCCTTGTACGCCTGGCTCATCTGGCAGGTGACGATGATGTGCAACCCGATATCGGCCGCGGCCGGCAACAGCGGGGCCAACGGCGCCATCGGCGGCATTCCGCTGGCGGCACCGACGATCATGTGCCAGTCATCGACCAGCAGCACCACGTCGAAGCCGCTCCACCACGAACGCGAACGCAACTGCGCCGTCGTCAGGTCGGTAGGGGGTAATCGCTTGCGCAAGTTGACCGCCAGAGCCTGGACGGCCTCGTCCAGCGACGAGCTGTTGCGGTTGATCGCGCCCGCGGCGAGCAGATGAGTCTGCGGCACCGCGTCCAGCAGGCCCGATCGATAGTCGGCGAGCATGAAGCGAACCTGGTCCGGACTGTTGCGTGCACAGATCGCTCGCGCGATCGCGTGGGCGATGGTCGTCTTTCCCGATTTGGCTGCACCGAAGATCAGCAGGTGCGGGTTGGCGTACATATGGCTGTGGGCCACCGACAGGTCCGTCTCGCGCAGTCCGATCGGAATCTCCCAGCGCGTGCGGTAATCCGACTCCGGGCCGGGTGGGTTCGGGTCGAGTTCGTACAAGTGGATGCGTTCGGGCAGCACCCGCACCGGCGGTGCCTGATCGGTGTGCTGTGCCGAAATCTGCGCCACCCCGGCGGTCATCGCCTCGACCAGGTTGTCGGCGCCGTGCACACCGTCAAACCGGGGCACACCGATCATCAGATGGTGCTTCTCCATCGATACCGCCCGGCCCGGACGATTCGCCGGGATTTCTCGGGTGATCCGGTCGATCTGGGTCTCGTTGACGTCGCCGAGCCGGAACTCGATCTTGGTGCCGAGGTAGTCGCGGACGCGCGACTTCAGCTCCGTCCAGCGGGGAGTGGAGATGATGACGTGCACGCCGAACGACAACCCCTGGGCGGCCAGATCCTGGACCTGCCCTTCCAGGTCGGGAAATTCGCTGACGAAACCCGGCCATCCGTCGATGATCAAGAACACGTCGCCGAACGGGTCGGCCGCGACGGGGTGGTTCGGATCGTCGCGTAGCTGCCGGTACATGGCGATCGAACCCACCCGGTTCTCTTTGAACAGGGTCTCGCGTTGCCGCATCACGGATTGCATCTCGGCTACCACCCGGGCGACTTTGTCTGGCTCAGAGCGGCCCGCCACCCCGCCGACGTGCGGCAGGTTGTCCAGATAGATCAGGCCGCCGCCGCCGAGGTCGATGCAGTAGAACTGGACATTTCGCGGCGAGTGCGTGGCGGCGGCCGACATCACCAGCGTCTGCAGCAGTGTCGATTTCCCGGTTTGAGGTGCACCGCCGATGCCGATGTTGCCGCCGGCCCCGGACACGTCGACGCCCCAGACGTCTTGCAGGTGACGGCGCGGCTCGTCCATGATCCCCAGGGCGAAACGCAACGATTGCGGCCTGTCTCGGGCAACGAGCTCGTTGAGCGGAGTCGGATTGGCCAGCGGCGGGAGCCACATTTTGTAGGCCCGCGACTCGGCTGTGCTGAGCTGGTCGAGCACGACTTCGCGCAGGGCCCGTACTTCTGGTTCGGTAGTCATGACACGGCCTCGTCGAGAACCGGTGCCGCGGTGAACCTATGGATCCGCACGGCCTGCCTGGACAGCTGCGGGCGACCCCCGCCTGCCTCACCGTTGGCGTCAGCCCCGATCGGGGGCACGTACGGGCCGCTGATATAGAAGGTGCTGAACTTGACCGGGTCTTCCATGCCGACCCGGAGAAACCCGACACCGCTTTCTTTGTTGGTGATGTACTGCGCTTCTGGGGTGCCGATCACCGCCTTGGACTCATGAGAACTGGTGGTGCGCAACGCGATTCGATAAGTGAGGTTGGGCTCGAGTTTGTCGATGCGAACCCCGCCGGTTTGCAGCGACTGGGTCGCCAGCAATAGATGCACCCGCAGCGATCTGCCCACGCGGCAGATCCGGTCGAACAGCCCGATGAAATCCGGATGACTCTGCAACAGCTCGGCGAATTCGTCGACAACGACGAAAAGTGTTGGCAGCGGGGGTAGGTCGGCGCCTCGCTCACGGTACTTCTCGTACTCGGCCACGCCGGACAACGCGCCCGCCGCGCCGACCTGCATCCCGGCTTGACGCAGAATCGACTGCCGGCGATCCAGTTCGCCGGTCAAGACCTCGCCCATCCGGCTGACCAGCTCGGCCTCTTCGGCCATGTTGGTGACCACCGCGGCGGTGTGCGGAAGCTTTTCCATCCCGAGGAACGTCGAGCCACCCTTGAAGTCGGTGAGCATCAGATTGACCTGATCCGGATGGGTCATGGCCACCAACGACAGGATCAGGGTGCGCAGGAATTCAGACTTTCCGGAACCGGTTGTGCCGATGAGCATTCCGTGCGGGCCGCCACCGAATTCAGCGCCCTCCTTGATATCGAGGTACATGACATTGCCGGTCTTGAGCTCATGACCGAACGGGATCCTGAGCCGGTCACGGTCGGTGTCGGTGTACATCCGCCAGCGGCTGGGGATGATCTCCTCCACGCTTTTGGCGCCGACCAACTGGTGCCATTCGCTGGCCACCTTCTTCTGAACGCGTTGCGTCTTGTCGAGAATGGTGCCGGTGATGGACCAGCCGGCCAGCTTCCGGGCGAGGCGGGTGGCATCTTGCGCGGACATGTCGTCGGCGACCGAGGTCACCAGCCGAAACGACTGACCCGGCAGCCGGTCTTCAGCGGTACCGCCCGCGTCGACCCGGATGCGGTAGGCCGAGCCGCGGTGGTTGCCAAGAGTGATCACCGTGACGCCGGCCCTGCCGTCGGGCGGGAACCCGGCCTTGCCGCCGGTCAGGTCCACCACGACGACGTAGGGTCCGCTGGGCAGCGCATCGGGTGCGTGCGGGCCGCGCGCGGCCAGATCGGCCAGCGCATCCGGGCGGGTGGCGATCATCCGGACCGGCCCGGCGGCGTCGGTTTCGGTCGGATGCGCAACGTGCGGAAGCCATTTCAGCCAGGACCACGCGGGATCGTCGGGGTGCTCGGTGAGCACCCGGATCTGCAGCAGGTCCGGCGGATGAAACACCGCCAGGTGACAGATCATCGCGGTCAACAGCCCGGTCGCCCGGGGCAGGTCGCCGCCGATCGCGATCGTGGGAAATGTGCGCAGCTGCACCAGTTTCGGGCAGTCATGGATCAGGCCGTGGGTGCGCAGGAACTTGACCACCCACATGTGGCTGACCGGCTCCAGGTACGGCTGCGGTGCCGCGCTGGCGGCCGCCAACTCGCCGCCGACCGCCGGCTTCAACAACCGGTCCACCGCCGGCTGGTCACCGATTCCGATGCGGGTGGCCGCGTAGAAGTCGCTGTTGGCCGGCCGGGACCACTGGCGCTGGGTTCCCACGATCGACAGCAGATCCTCGGGATGCGGTGCGTGGTAGCTGAAGAACGACACCTGCGAGTTGGCCGAGGACGTCACGCGCGAGCGCAGGCCGGCCAGGTAGCGCAGGTATTCCTTGCGGTCGGCATTGATTTCGGGCACCTTCTTGCCGCCCCCGCCGGTTCCACCGGCCATGGTGCCGACCATCATCACGACCATCATCAGCGGCATCATCAGCATGTACGGCGACAACTGCTTGGTGCCGCCGGCGAACATGATCGCGATCATGCCGAGCATGGCCCCGCCCATCACGTACGGAAGAATCTTCTGGACGCCCGACGGCGGGATGTCGATACCGAGGTCGTCCGGCGGGGTGAGGCTGATCTCGCCCGGGGTCAAGCGGGGACCGCGGCTGATGGTCGGGGTGAACTTCTTCGTCGTCATGAGGGCGCTCCGGGGGATCCGGCCGGCAGTTTCCGGGGGCTCGGGTCGGCGGGCAGGGTGTCGTGCTCGAGCAGGGCTGCGCCCTTGGACAGCACCGGGCCGTCTACCAGGAGCCGCACGATCTCCCAGGGCGCGGTCTTCGGCGAACTCAGGCCCAGTGCCTTGGCCGCCTCGGCGTCCGCCACTCCGTACCGGACGCCCTCCGGGTCGACGTAGTACATCGATTCGCCGTATCTGGGGTCCGGTGACTGCAGCGTCAGGAACTTGCCGCCATCGATGAAAATGGTTGCGGTTCCACTGATTTGCTTGATTCCGACGGTCATCTGAGCGGGTTGCAGCGGCAGGTGCCGGCCGGAGAGCACCGTTGTCTTGGGCGCCTGATCACCGGCGCCACGTTCCCACATCCAGCACAAGGTGGGCTCGTCCGGCCGGGTCAGGATCTTGAGCTGCTCGTCGGGCAGCGGCGAGGAGTACACCCGTTCCGGGATTCTGACGACCAGGCTGGGGACCACCGCCGGCGGAGCGACCAGGCCGTGCGATTGGGTGGCGCGCAACGCAGTTGCCGTGGTGGCGTTGACCTGGGCGATGCCATCGGGCAGCACGACATAGTATTGCGGCCCCTTGTCGGTGTGGATCTGGAACACCGAGCCGATCACGAGATCGGCGGATAGCCCAAGGGAATTGGGTGCGCCGGCATCGGGTATCGGCGGCAACTGCCAGGTCCCCATGTCGGGTAACGCGTTGTACATACCCTCAGAGATCGGGGTCGCCTTGGCGGTGACGGGTATTCCCATGGCCGAGGTGAGGGCCCGGTCGCTCAGGTCGATCGAGTGCCGGCCCTTGTTCGTGAGGATCCATTGCCGGCCCTCGTAGGACGCCAGCAGTGCCTCGTTGGAGCGCACCGGGTCGATCGCGGTATCGATCGTCAACGGCATGGCCAACACCGACGTCTGCACACCCGGCGAGGTGGTCTCGGCCCTGGTGACGGTGTCACACAGGGTCCAGGTTGACGTGGTGCCACCCGCCACCGGCGTCGCGTAAGGGGCGCCGGGAATCCCGATGGTCTGACCCAGGGGCAGCTTGCTCAGCTCGGAAGATTTCACGGTCGCGGGGCTGGCCGGGTTGCCCAGCGCCAGTCGTGCCGAGGTCAGGTTGTAGACCGGATGCAATTGCCCCGACAGGATCACATAAAGCTGGTTGGTGCTGCGATCGGCGAGAAGGCTGGTGCCGCCCAGCTTCCCCTGCGGCTTGAAGTACGCCAGCAGTAGCGCACCCAGCAGTATCACCACCGCGATGACGATGCCGACTCCGACCGACCGGCTGTAGAACTGCAGTGGATCGTCGAACATCCGGGTGTCCCGGCGCACGATGGCATGCTCGACTCGGCGGAGCAGGAAGCGCCAGCCGCTAACCTGAACCTTGGTGGTCAGGCGAAACCCCATGGCTCACTCTCTCATGGTGAGGTGTGCGTGCACTGCGGAAATCGCTTCGGCCATATCGTCCGCGTTGATTTCCTGAAGCCGGTTCACGTCGAGATTCTCGATGTCGGGGCTCTGCGCCAACCGCATGTCGCGGCACTGTTCGCTGGCTTCGACCAATTGGCGCGCGTATCGACCGTTGCCGGCCACGTCCAGGGCCGGCCTGCCGCGCAATGTCTTCTGGTCCAGCAGCTTGGCGGCCTCCAGGAACTTCTCCGCGGCTTCCGCGCTCAATGTCGAGTCACCGCTGGCCGCTATGACTTTCGCGATATCGAGGAGTTCTTCGGGGGAGTAGGTGTCGAATTCGATGCGGGTGGCGAACCGCGAACGCAGGCCCTCGTTGGTCTCCAGCAGCCGATCGATGTCCGAGCTGTATCCGGCGATGATCACCACCAGCCGGTCACGGTCGTTCTCCATGCGCGCCAGCAGGGTGTCCATCGCCTCTTGCCCGAACGGGTCGGTGCGCCCGTCACGTTCTTGCACCAGCGCATAGGCTTCGTCGATGAACAGCACGCCGCCCAGGGCCTGATCGATTGTCTTGGCGGTCTTGACCGCCGACTGCCCTTCGTACTCGGCGACGAAATCCTTGCGCGACGTCTCGACGAGCTTCGGTTCGGAGATGACGCCCAACCCGGCCAGGATGTTGGCCACCACCCGCGCGATAGTGGTCTTGCCGGTGCCGGGCGGTCCGGCGAAGATCATGTGCTTGCTCGGCTGTGCGACTTTCATGCCCTTGGCGGCGCGCACCCTGGCCATCAGCGTTGCGGCGCGGTATCTCTCGATCTGTGTCTTGACCCGCGTGAGGCCGATTTGCCGGTCCAGCTCGGCCTGCGCCTCGGCGAGCAGCGTCTCCCGTCCGGAGTTGTCGGCCACCACGCTGCCCGGATCCCAGGGATCGGAGCGGGCGGCGATCTGTTCGGCGGTGGTCGTCTTCAGGCGATAGGACGGATCCTTCAGCGCCTGAGCAACTTTCGGCTCCGGATGCGTCGTCTGCAGCCATTCCAGCAACGCCACCGCGGCTTCTTCGTTGCCCTGGCTGCGGCGCGCCATCGCGAGGTACCAGGCGATGGCGCGTGCGCACGCTTCACCCGCGGGCGAGTCATTGGCCTCGGTGAGTCGGCGTTCGGCCTCGGTGAACAGGCCAAGGTTTGCCGCGGCCACTCCGTGGGCGACGCCGGCCGCACCGGTCAAGAACTTGTCCGGCCATTTCCCGGCGTTCTTGACTTCGTCGATCACGTCGGTCCAGCGTTGGGCGGCGCCGTAGATGACGGCTTTGAGCCACGACACCAGGTGCTCGGAACCGGCGACCGAGCTCGCGTCGATAGCCTCGACGGCGTCGGCGTAATTGCCTTGCAAGGCTTCACATGTGGCAAACCCCATGGTGATCGCCAGCGGTGAAGTGACCGGGTAGGTGATGTCGCCGTACAGACCCCCGATCGGAACCCGGGCGCCCAGAGTGCTCATCGAGATCTGTGCCGAGCCCGCCAACTGCCCGAAGTTACGCCGTGAATACCAGGCCCGGAACAACGTCACCCGGTCGGTGTCGCCACACCGGATGCGGCCGACCCATGCGTCGCACGCCGTTTCGTCGTCGTCGGTGATCTCGGTGAACAGGTCCAGCGACCGTGCCTCCGACAGTGGCAACATGCCGACGGCACTTTCGAACAGGCCGGCGAGGCGATCAGTCATCGATCACCGTGTTACCGCTCGGCCTGATGTGAGTAGTCGACGTCGTAACGCGTGGCGAACACTTCGGCTTCCGCAGCGGCGGCCTCCTCGGGTGTCGGCAAATTCAGGGTCATGCCTACGAATTCACGCAACATCGCGCTTTGTGCTGCGCCCTCGCCCGTCATTTCGCCCATGTTCTCGACCATCATGGTGTACTGAGCGGCCCGCGCCTTTTGCCGGGCCAGATCGGCAATCACGAATATCTCTTCGGCGAGCCCCGACTCGGTCATGCCGGACGCCTTGTCCGTCAACGTGACGTGTTGTACTCGGCCGTCCATCAACGTGGTCACCGACACCGAGCCCTGCGGGTTGGTCACCGTGAACAACGCCAGGTCCGGCTCGTCCTCCCGCTCGGTCAGCCCGTGCAGTGCGTCGAGTTCGGTTCCGCTGTGCTCGCTTTCAGCGTCTTCGGCCGGCGCGTAGTCGTCGAGCGCACTGATCGACGACTCCTCCGCGCCATCGCCGGAGAAATCGAGAGAAGCGAGATCGTCGCTGTCGTAGTCGTTCCCGGGCAGGTCCACGATGGCGTCCCCTTCTGAACTCGTAGTGGGAGATTGGGAGTCAGCCGTGAGAGGCTTGGTCAAATTCCAGGGCTTGGTCAAGGGCGGGGTCCAGCCAGGCGCCCGCCGGGAGAAGCTCCAGCAGGCCGTCCAGCGCGCGTTGCAGATTCTGCTGAGTGCCGGACAGAAAGCTTCCGTACAGTTCGCCGCCAACCTTACGAGGCAGCGACACCAGCCTGCCGTGCGGTGAATCGAGGACTCCGGCAGCCGCTTGGGTGTGGGTCGTCGTGCCGCCGGGGTGGCGCTGGCTGGCGACGATCTCCACCCAGCCGCTGGGGTTGCTGACGATCTCGGCGTAGACGCGGGCCGTCGCCGGCGCGACGCCGTGCTGGGCCAGTTGGGCTGCGGTGGTGCACTCGGCCAGTTCGCTCGCCACGCCCGTCAGCGGTTCGACGTTGGCCGGCTCGGCTGTCCCCAACACGGTTGTCACCATGCCCGCCAGGCCGATCTGCGGAGCCACCAGCTGCACTACGAACATGTCGCCGTCGCGCGCCGCGATGACGTGGCTATCGTCCTTGCGGCACACCACGAATCGCACCATGACGCCGCCGGCATCACGCCGCCACCAGCGGCCCTCCAGGGTCCGGTCCGGTCGGCTGAGCGTGTCGACCATCGTGGCGACGGCCGGGTGAGGCATGCCGTTGTGGTCCAGCACGCCTTGCGCGGTGAGGTCACGCTGCACCTGATCCCACACGACGTCGCGCAGTTCCTCTTGCGGGATATTGGGCCGGATCCCAAGCGCGACAGGGAAATCGACCAGGTGCAGCCGGTCGGCAATCACCAACATGCCGTCGATGGTCACCTCGACGCCGACTACATCATCAACGAGGCCCGCGAGGCCCGCGCGACCGACACCGAGCGGACCGGACATGATCAGCCGAAAATCTTGTCGATGATGCCGGCGAGGCCTTCGTCGGCCCTGAGGTAGGCGCCGGCCGCCGAAAGAAGGTTGTTGGCCAACCCGCCCGTCACCCCTTGCAGTCCAGCCCCGGTCTGGTTGCGGGTGCTTTCGAACTCTTGCAGCGTGTCGTTGAAATTCGACGTAAATGACCCGTGTGTGACGGAGACCCGCTGGCTGATACCCGACACCGACGAGGTGGCCGTCTTGAGTTGGCCAACGATCTCGTTCTGCATTCCGGCCAAGACCTTAAGGAACGAAGGTATGACGCCGAGAACTTCTGCCATGGGGTGGACCTTTCTACGCTCTACTTTTTACTCGCTAGGGCTTTGGGTTGCTATCACTTTGGCGGTTAAAGGACGGTGCCTTCGGGCCGCTGTTGGCCGCCGCCTGATCCCGCGTCGACGGGTGCGCGCTCCGCACCCGCGGCACCCGCGGCCGCGCCGGCGTCGTCTTTTGTGTCGTCTTTCTTGTCGTCGACGAGGGTGGCCTGCTGCTGACCGCCTTGCTGGGCCTGCGAGGAGATCATCTGGGCCTGTTGGCCTGCCATGCTGCCCATTTGGCCCGGGCCGCCGCCCGCGGCAGCAAGTTGTTGCAACTGACCCATGGTCGAGGTCAGCGAACCCACTTGAGGCAACTGGGCGAAGCCGAGCAGGCTGGCGAAGCTCAAGCTGGGCATGCCCGCGAAGCCACCCAAAAAGTCGGGCAGTGCGGCCAATTCGGTCCAGGTGGGCAATTTGCCCAAGTTGCCCATGCCGGGGATCAGGTCACCCAGGCCGGGCAGGCCGGGGAACATGTCGGGCACGTTGGGCAACCCGGGCAAGTTGGGGAAGCCAGGGATGGCCCCGCCAAGGTCAGGCAGCTGGAGGTCCGGGAAGCCCGGGATGGAGGGCCACTGGAAGTCCGGCAATCCCGGGATGGGCAGGTTGAAGTCGGGGACCCCGACTTCCGGCGGCCACTTGAAGTCCGGTAGACCCGGGATGTCGGGCAGGCCGGGGATGGGAATGTCGGGAAGCTTCGGCGGCCAGAGGTCGTCGATGATGTCGGGAAGGTTGGGGAGCGGAATGTTGGGCAGGCCAGGGAACTTGGGCAGCGTGGTCAGCATCGAGATGAGCCGGCCGACCAGACCCTTCAAGTTGGTCACGTTGCTCAGCGTCATGATCGTCAGATAGAGCAGCGCCCCACCGACGACGGCCATGGCCAGGGCGCACGCTTGGATTGCCCATGACCAAGCAATGACGTCGCCCACGATCCACAGGTGGTCTTCTAGCCATTTGCAGGCTTTGTAGACGCCGTCGACCATCGTCTTCATCGCGCGCAGCACCTTGCGCGTGTTCTCGATGTATTTGGCCTGATTCGAGATCATGTTGCCGGTCAGGGTGTCGAGATCGCCCATGACCTGCGCGCGCAGCTGCTGCGCGATGTTCTGGTTCAAATAGGCGTCCGCGGCCTGGCCAATCCAGTTGGTGCCCGGAATCGCGAGGCCCATCTTGTCGCTGACTTGCTTGAACAGCGACGCACCGGTGTTGAACACGTCGCCCGGGTCGGGGATGCCGTCTCCCAGCAAAAGCAATTGGGCCCAAATGAAATTACTGGTCGACTTGCAAAGGTCGCTACCCGACATGTACGTGCTTCCTCACACTCGCTGTTTCGCCGGCACTGTTTCTTGTACACCTCGCGCCGCACGTTGAGCTTAACAGCGCAGTGATGGCCTCAGATGCACGAATTTTTAGACTGGAAAGGCGATTTCGCGTTCACGCGCGACGGACAGCACGCCGAAATCTGGGGGCGAACGACGTGTTCTTGCGGCGTCCCCCGGCCCGCTTGAACCCCGGGCGCCGTCACGTGTGAGGGCGTCCGGGCTCGACGTCAATTGATCTGACTGATGAGCGCTTCGATCGCGTCGGCCGCCTCGGTCGGCAAAGCTTCCTCGGCTTCGGCGCGGATGATCATGTCTTCTGCCAGCCCGGCCGCTTGTGCGGTTTCCAGCGTGGAAAGGTTCGCCCGCCGGCGGGCGGCATAGAGACGCTGCGCCAGGGTGGCCCCGGGGGCGGTCGCGCCCAACTTCATCAATTCGTCGTGCAGGCGGCGCACCGCACCGAGCGCTTTGATCAGGTCGGGGGTGATCCGACTGATGCGGGTTGCTTGTACGGCAATCGACTCGAGCTGGCGCAGATCGGCAAGGATGGGCGCCGCCCGCTCGGTGAAATCCGGGTCCTGGGGTGGTGGCAACGCGGCGATGGCCAGGCTGCAGGTGTCGACGGCGGCGGCCACCGCCTGCGCGATCAACGCCGCCGGCCCGTCGGCGATCGGTGCCTGCGGGGTTGCCCGGGGCGGCATTGGGGCAGTTGACGGGGGGCTCGTCTGAGGGACTGCGGGCTCACCTCGGCGGATGCGCGAGATGGTCCCGGTGGGCCACTGCAGTACTTCTTCGAGCTTGGCGCGGGTCCGTTCGCGTGGCCAGCTGCGGCCCTTTT
This sequence comes from uncultured Actinomycetota bacterium, assembly GCA_963735655.1. Classification (GTDB taxonomy): domain Bacteria; phylum Actinomycetota; class Actinomycetes; order Mycobacteriales; family Mycobacteriaceae; genus Mycobacterium. The sequence continues at coordinate 32,113 of CAVTLW010000011.1, read as the reverse complement.
CAAAGGCGATGAGCGCGCCCGCGTTGATGATCCCGTCGGCGGCGAGGCTGCGTTGGCTGATATCGAGTTCACGCCGGCGCGCCGCGGCGGCCGCGCCGGCGCGAGCCACACCGGGGTCCGCTTCGGCGGTTAGGGATTCGTCCAATTCCTCCGCCGGCCGCCGTTCGTCGCCGAGCGGTTCGGGGGAGCTCGAAGGCCTGACGATTTCGAAGGTCAACGCTTTGCCTCCAGTCGGATCGCCGAACCGGACAGTCGTCTTATCGCTGACGGTCACCGAGCTTTCGCGTCGTCCGTCGACGAACATGCCGCTCTGGCTGCTGTCGACGATCCGCCACCGTCCGTCGTCGGAGACCGCTTGCAGGTGCGCTTCAGGGATCTGCGGATCATCGATCCGTACATCGGCCTGGGGCTCGTTGCCGATGGTCACGACGCCGCCGCCGGGCGCGATCGCGTGCGATGACTCGCCGCTGTGCACGACCAGCAGGGCTGGCCCGACAGGCGATTCGGGGTCGGACATCTGGATTGGTTCCTCGCTCGCGTGCGTCGGGGCCGGCAGCAGGGCACTAGCTCCGTCCATCCTAACCGTTGCACCCTTCTAATGCTATGTCTTCGCTACGTTTATGTTCGAGCAGCCGCAGCGGTTTGTCCGAAAGGGCTGCCGTGGCCAAACCGAGCTAGCGCTACGGTTCACTCTACCGCGAAGTGGAGCGCCACGATGCGGTTTCTTGGTCACCATGGGCCGCTACATCGTCGAATCCGCACGTCTCCGGGTGAATCAGCGCCGCGTTATGCCCGGAGTAAGGCCAGGTGGTCGCCGGAAATCGCAGCGTCTCACGGCGGCGGGGACCGAAGTCGTAGCACCCAGTGGACGCCGATTCGACTGTAACTGTTGCACTGCAACGGTTAGTGCTATACGCTGCCGAAGCAGAGGTGCTGAACCTGCAACGCTTTCTGGAGGAACGCAAGACCATGAACGCTACGACTACAACTCTCCACAAGACTCTGCACGAGATCCCGCTGGGCGTTTGTACGCAAGACCCCGACCGCTGGACCACCACCCCCGACGACGAGGCCAAGATGCTCTGCCGCGCCTGCCCGCGCCGGTGGATGTGTGCAAAGGATGCCGTCGAGTCGTCGGGCGCGGAAGGGTTGTGGGCAGGTGTGGTGATTCCTGAAGCGGGCCGGGCGCGCGCGTTCGCGTTGAACCAACTGCGGTCGCTGGCCGAGCGCAACGGCTACCCCGCCCGCGAGCGCCGGACGCTGCCGCAATCGGCCTAACCGGTTGCCGGCTCGAACTCGTCATCGGAAGACGGCGAGCCGGCCGGCCAGCGCCTCGAACTCGTCGGACGTTCCGTCGCGCACCATCCCCGAGCGCTTCGCGAACGAAACCCCTACCGGCACTTCTTCGGGAAAGGCCCGCAGTACCGGGCGGGCTTCCTCGGCCGTGAGTTCGACGATCCTGACTTGATGGCGACGCCGTCCACGGGCCAGTGTGCCGGCGCCCGCCGCCCGGGCATTCGCCGCCCAATCCGCGCCGGGATAGCCGGCCACCACGTAGAGGCCGCCCTGGAATTCGAACGGCGTCATCGGGGTGCTGCGCGGCTGGCCCGACTTACGGCCGGGCACCGTCAACACCATCGCGGGGCCGGTCGGTATCCCGAGCTTCTGCACCGCCATCATCACCTTGTTCATCGGCTTGAGGTAGCGGGGCGGTTGTGGTTCGGACATGTCAGGTTCCTTTCGATCTAGTTCGTGAACAGGTCGCGGTGCGCGGACAACCACTGCGCGAACGTGAGCGCCGGCCGGCCAAGGATCTTCTCGACGTCGTGGGTGACGAGCGCGGGTTTGTCGAGCGTCTCGGCGAGCATGGCGTGGTAAGCGTCGGCGAACGCGGCGCCGAATCCCAGGTCGACGAACCGCTGCCGTACCACCTCGGCCGGTACTTCTCGGTATTGCAGCGGGCGACCCAATACCGCGCCGATGACCTCCACCAACTCTGAATTGGTGAACGCCTGCGGACCGGTCAGCGGAATTCGTTGACCATCGAGCTCATCGGTCAGCAACGCCCGCGCCGCGACCGCGGCAATGTCGCTCTCGATGATCGGCGCGGTGGATGCCGCAGCGTACGGTCCGGCCACCACGTCGCCCGCGCGTATCTGTGCCGACCACATGCCGGCGAAATTCGTCGCGAAGACCGTGGGACGCAGGCTTACCCAGGTCAGGCCGGATTCGATGGCGAGCCGCTCGACCTCTTTGTTGCGGTCCCCGCGAACGCGCGACGGCTGTCGCGAGAAGTCGTCGTCGGCGTTGATCGCCGAGAGCGCAACCAACTTGGTGACTCCGGCGTCGCGAGCCTCGGCGACCACCCTGGGCAAGCTCTGGCCCAGCGCACGGGAATTGAGGAACACCGCGGAAGCCCCTGTCAGGGCGTCGGACGCTGACCCCACTGGCTCCACCAGGGGGGGAAATTCGGCGGTGGCCCGGTTGCGGGTGACCGCTCGCACCTTTGCGCCCGCGGCGGCGAGTTCGGCGACCAGGGGGCGCCCGACATTGCCGGTTGCTCCGGTTACGACGATGGTCATGGTGACTCCTTCGTGGTGTGCTCTACGCAGTTCTTGACGGTTCTTGTTCATGGACGAGCCGAAGGATGGGAAAGTTACAACCGAAACGCGTAACTTTTTCCGCCACCAGATCGTCGATCACTCATGAACCAAGCGCAGCCCGGCCAGATCGGACAGCTCGGTCACGTTGTGGATGCCTGGCGCCGGCACCGCCCGTATCTGATCAATCTCGGCTACCAGATCACCGGGGATGTCGGTGCCGCCGAAGATGTTGCGCAAGAGGCATTTCTGCGGCTGTCTCGCGTCGATCCGAACGAGATCGACGACGTCCGCGGCTGGTTGACGGTGGTCACCAGCCGGCTCTGCCTCGACCAGGTGCGGTCAGCGCGGGTCCGCTACGAGCGCCCCGACCCCGGCCATCTCGCCGCCGAAAGCTTGCCGGACAAATCACCCCACCTGGACCCGGCCGACCGGGTCACCCTGGACGACGAAATCCACACCGCGCTATTGGAGGTCTTGCGCAGGCTCAGTCCCGCCGAGCGAGTGGCCTTTGTGCTGCACGACGTATTCGGAGTGCCGTTCGACGCGATCGCCGAGACCGTGGGGCGCCCGGTGGGCACCTGCCGTCAGCTGGCGCGGCGCGCGCGGGCCAAGTTCAGCACCGCACAACCGAAGTTGAGCGAGGTGCCGTCCGCCGAACATCAGCTCGTCACCGAGAAATTCATCACCGCGTGCGCCAACGGCGACATCGCCGCGTTGACGGCCGTCCTGGACCCGACGGTCTGGGGAGTGGGCACGATCCTCGCCGACCCGGCGCCGCCCCCGCAGATCAACCACGGACCGCACAACGTGGCCACCAACCTGCTGCGGTACTTGGGGCCGGGAGTCACCCTGGTCAGCGCTCCGGCCGGACAGCCTGTGGTGCTGGCTTTCGCCGACCGGCGGCTCTTCGCCGTCATCGTGCTGACCGTCGAGGGCCAACTGGTCAGCAAGATCGAGGCGACCGCTGATCCGTCGGCGCGGGCTGCCTCGCCGCGTTAGCCGGCCGGTCCGTCGCGCCGCTCGGGTCGCGACGCGAAATACGCCATGACCGTCGCCGCGACCTGCAGCAGCTTCAGCCGCGTCGCCGGCGCCATTTCGTTGCTCACGTCGATCACGCCGCCGGGCCGTAGATGCGGATCGAACGGCACCTGGACAACCGGCCGCCCGTGCTCGACGAATTCGAGCGCCAGCAACGAGCGGGTGCGCTTGTCGGCGTGGCCGTCAGAGTCGTTGAGCACCACGACGCTGCGTTGCAACAAATCCGTCAGGCGGTGATCTGACAGCCACTCCATGGTCTTGGCGGCCGCCGAAGCCCCGTCCGCCCACGGCGAGGACACCACGATCAGCGCATCCAGATCGCGCAGGACTTCGTGAGTTACCGAGGCGTCCATCGTCGAGCCGCAGTCGATCACCGAGATCGTGAAATGGCGATCCAGCCGCAACGCGGCTTCACGGTAGATCGCGGGGTCGAGTACCCGGCGCGGGCCGGACGCCGGCTCGCCGCCCAGTACGTACAGGCCGGCGGCGTTACTGCCCAGGCGTGCGGTCATATCGGCGAACGACTGCAGGTTCCTGTCGGCGGTCAGTTCCCAGAACGAGCCAGTCGCCCGCGGATCGATGCGGCTGCTGAGCCGGCCGAAGGCGGTGTCGGCGTCGATCGCCACGACGCGGTCCTGCGGGCGCAACTCGGCGAAGATCGAACCGACGCTGGCGGCAACCGACGTCTTCCCGACGCCGCCCTTGCCCAGCACGCCCACCTTGTGGGTGCCGCGCAGGACGGACCGAATGTGTGTTTCGTATTCGGCCTGCTCGCGTTGTGCGGCGGACGGACCCAGTTTGACCAGGCCGAAGGTGGCGATGCGCAGGAGGCGCCGCCAGCCATGTTCGTCGGACAGCCCCAATTGAGTGCGTGGCACGACAGCGGGTTCGGCCCAAAGATCCGGGGTCGGGGCTACAGGTCGGGGAGGGGGAGCGGGCGGCGGCGAGTCCGGCCGCGGGGGTGGCAGGGCGGGCCGAGCTGCCGGCGGCGGAACCGGTGGGCGCGGTGGTTCCGGTGGGCGCGGCGGGGCCGGTGGGCGGGGCGGAACCGCGGTGACCCGGGTGTGCTGTTGCCCCGGTGGCGGCGGGGGCGTCTGCGGCGATGCCGGTGGGCGCGGCGGCACGGGTCTCGGGGGAGCGGGCCGCGCAGCCGGCGGCGGCGTTTTCTGCGGTTCTCTGGTGTGCGGGGCGGGCGGACGTGCCCCGGTGGAGTCGGGCTGGCCGGGCCGCACCCGGTCCCGCAGGAATTCGTCGCGCTCGTTCATGTGCTCCTCTGGGGATGCGTGACCGCCCACGCCGACAGGGACGGACATGGACCAGTATCGGCCACCGGCCGCGGCGATGAGCGGGCTTGTCCGGCTCCGCCGCTGCGCGATGCGCGCCGTTCTTAGAATTTTATTAGAATTGTGCAAACTCGGTCTCGGGTTCGGCTGCGCCCGGTTGAGCCTGCTGCGAGCGCGGGTGCGGCCTATTCCGGCGCCGTAGCTGCCGTGTCGTGTCCCCGCACACAATCGCAGCAAACACCCCTAAGCAGTTGGTGTGGTCGGGCCCGGCGGCGGGCCGCGGGCCGCCGCATGCGAATTGCTCGCGTATGGGCAGCTTGCGAAGTCGTTGTCGAGCAGCTGTTGCCGCGAATTTACGGCGCTGCCAGCCAGCGGGTTAGGATGGGAAAGTTGGCATGTCAGGCGGGTTTTGTCATATCGTTTTACGACTTGTCGAGACCGGTTATAGGGGCCACCGTTCAGCGCTGAACGGACGAATCGCTAACCGGGTCAAATCAGCCTGGCGGACAGCCAGTCGACAAGGCCGAAGGGTCAAGCCCGCAACCTCAGGGGGGTGCGGCCCAATCTGGTGAAGGGGTAGGTGGGAATGACGCCCAAGCGCGTCGGGCTGTATAACCCCGCGTTCGAACATGATTCGTGCGGCGTGGCCATGGTTGTCGACATGCACGGCCGGCGCAGCCGGGACATCGTCGACAAGGCGATCACCGCGCTGCTCAACCTTGAACACCGCGGTGCTCAGGGCGCCGAGCCGCGCAGCGGTGACGGCGCAGGCATCTTGATTCAGGTCCCCGATGCGTTCCTGCGGGAGGTCGTGGATTTCGAGCTGCCCGAACCTGGTAGCTACGCCACCGGCATCGCGTTTTTGCCGCAGTCGGCCAGAGATGCCGCGGCAGCGTGCGCTGCGGTGGAGAAGATCGCCGAAGCCGAAGGATTAGAGGTCCTGGGCTGGCGCAACGTGCCCACCGACGACTCGTCGCTGGGAGCGCTGTCCCGCGACGCGATGCCCACCTTCCGGCAGATTTTCATCACCGGAGCTTCCGGCATGACCTTGGAACGGCGCTGCTACGTCGTCCGCAAGCGCGCCGAACACGAACTCGGTACCAAGGGACCCGGCCAGGACGGTCCGGGCCGCGAAACCGTTTACTTCCCAAGCCTTTCCGGTCAGACGTTCGTCTACAAGGGCATGCTGACCACCCCGCAGCTCAAGGCGTTCTACCTTGACCTGCAAGACAATCGGCTGACCAGCGCGCTGGGCATTGTGCACTCCCGGTTCTCGACGAACACCTTCCCCTCGTGGCCGTTGGCGCATCCGTTCCGTCGCGTCGCGCACAACGGGGAGATCAACACCGTCACCGGCAACGAGAACTGGATGCGGGCCCGTGAGGCGCTGATCAAGACCGATATCTTCGGGTCGCAAGACGACGTCGAGAAGTTGTTCCCGATCTGCACCCCGGGCGCTTCGGACACCGCCCGGTTCGACGAGGTGCTCGAACTGCTGCACCTGGGCGGTCGCACCCTGGCCCACTCGGTGCTGATGATGATTCCCGAGGCCTGGGAACGCAACGAGTCGATGGATCCGGCGCGCCGGGCGTTTTACGAGTACCACGCCTCTTTGATGGAGCCCTGGGACGGCCCCGCGTCGATAACGTTCACCGACGGCACCATCGTGGGCGCGGTGCTGGACCGCAACGGCCTTCGCCCGTCACGGATTTGGGTCACCGAAGACGGCCTGGTGGTGATGGCGTCGGAGGCCGGTGTGCTCGACCTCGACCCGTCGACGGTGGTTCGCCGGATGCGGCTGCAGCCCGGCCGAATGTTCTTGGTGGACACCGCACAAGGCCGCATCGTCGCCGACGAGGAGATCAAGGCGGAGCTGGCGGCAGAGCACCCCTATCAGGAGTGGCTCGACAACGGACTCGTGCCGATCGAGAAGTTGCCGGCGGGCAAATACGTGCGGATGCCCCACGACCGACTTGTCATGCGGCAGTTGTCTTTCGGCTACACCTACGAGGAACTCAACCTGTTGGTGGCTCCGATGGTCCGCACTGGTGCCGAGCCGATCGGGTCGATGGGCACCGATACTCCGGTCGCGGTGCTGTCGCAGCGTCCACGCATGCTGTACGACTACTTCCACCAGCTGTTCGCTCAGGTCACCAACCCGCCGCTGGACGCCATCCGCGAGGAGGTGGTGACCAGCCTGCAGGGCACCACCGGCGGCGAGCGCGACCTGCTCAACCCGGACGAGACCTCCTGTCACCAGATCTCGCTGCCGCAGCCGATTCTGCGGAACTTCGAGCTGGCCAAGCTGATCAATCTGAACCCCGAGCACGAGGTGAACGGACGCCCGCACGGCATGCGGTCCAAGGTGATCAGCTGCCTGTATCCCGTCGCCGAGGGCGGTCCCGGGCTGGCCGCTGCGCTGGCCGACGTGCGCGCGCAGGCGTCGGCGGCGGTGGCCGACGGCGCCCGGCTGATCATCTTGTCCGACCGCAGTTCCGACGAGCAAATGGCCCCGATACCGTCGCTGCTCGCCGTCGGCGCCGTACACCACCACCTGGTGCGGGAGCGCACCCGCACCCATGTCGGTCTGGTGGTGGAATCCGGTGACGCCCGCGAGGTGCACCACATGGCGCTGCTGATCGGTTGCGGCGCCGCCGCGGTCAACCCGTACCTGGCGTTCGAGTCGATCGAGGACATGCTCGATCGCGGGGCGATCGACGGTATCGACCGCAACAAGGCGTTGAACAACTATGTCAAGGCCGCCGGCAAGGGTGTGCTGAAAGTGATGTCCAAGATGGGCATTTCGACGCTGGCCTCCTACACCGGCGCGCAACTTTTCCAGGCGGTCGGCATCTCCGAGGAGGTGCTCGACGAATTCTTCACCGGGCTGGCGTGCCCGACCGGGGGGATCACCCTGGACGACATCGCCGCCGACGTCGAAAGCCGCCACCAGCTGGCCCACCTGGACCGGCCTGACGAGCGCGCACATCGCGAACTCGAGGTCGGCGGGGACTACCAGTGGCGCCGGGAGGGCGAGTACCACCTGTTCAACCCGGAGACCGTGTTCAAGTTGCAGCACGCCACCCGCACCGGTCAATACAAGATCTTCAAGGAGTACACCCGCCTCGTCGACAACCAGAGCGAGCGGATGGCTTCGCTGCGCGGCCTGCTGAAGTTCCGCGCCGGCGTGCGTCCCCCGGTACCGCTGGACGAGGTCGAGCCCGCCAGCGAAATCGTCAAGCGCTTCTCGACGGGGGCGATGAGCTACGGCTCGATCTCCGCCGAGGCGCACGAGACGCTGGCCATCGCGATGAACCGCCTGGGCGGTCGATCCAACAGCGGTGAAGGTGGCGAGGACGTCAAGCGTTTCGAACACGACCCCAACGGGGACTGGCGCCGCAGCGCGATCAAGCAGGTCGCCTCGGCGCGGTTCGGTGTCACCGCGCACTACCTGACCAACTGCAGTGACATCCAGATCAAGATGGCGCAGGGCGCGAAACCCGGCGAGGGAGGCCAGCTCCCGGGGCATAAGGTCTACCCGTGGGTCGCCAGTGTGCGGCACTCGACGCCCGGTGTGGGCCTGATCTCGCCGCCGCCGCACCACGACATCTACTCGATCGAGGACCTGGCGCAGCTGATCCACGACCTGAAGAACGCCAACCCGTCCGCGCGCGTGCACGTCAAGTTGGTCTCCGAGAACGGGGTTGGGACGGTTGCGGCCGGAGTTTCCAAGGCGCACGCCGACGTGGTCCTGATCTCGGGGCACGACGGCGGTACCGGGGCCACCCCGCTGACGTCGATGAAGCACGCCGGCGCGCCGTGGGAGCTGGGGCTGGCCGAGACGCAGCAGACGTTGCTGCTCAACGGATTACGCGACCGGATCGTGGTCCAGGTGGACGGCCAGCTCAAGACCGGTCGCGACGTCATGATCGGCGCGCTGCTGGGCGCCGAGGAATTCGGCTTCGCCACCGCTCCGCTGGTGGTCGCCGGCTGCGTGATGATGCGGGTGTGCCACCTGGACACCTGCCCGGTCGGTGTGGCCACCCAGAACCCGGTGCTGCGCGAGCGGTTCACCGGCAAGCCCGAGTTCGTCGAGAACTTCTTCATGTTCATCGCCGAAGAGGTCCGGGAGTACATGGCGCAGTTGGGGTTCCGCACCTTCAATGAGGCCGTCGGGCAGGCCGGAGCGCTGGACACCACGCTGGCGCGGGCGCACTGGAAGGCTCACCGCCTGGACCTGACGCCGGTGCTGCACGAGCCCGAGTCGGCGTTCATGAATCAGGACCTGTACTGCAGCTCGCGACAGGATCACGGGCTGGACAAGGCGCTTGATCAGCAGTTGATCGTCATGAGCCGGGAGGCACTGGACTCGCAGAAGCCGGTCCGTTTTTCCACGACCATCAGCAACGTCAACCGCACGGTGGGCACCATGCTCGGCCACGAGCTGACGAAAGCCTATGGCGGCCAAGGCTTGCCGGACGGAACCATCGATATCACCTTCGAAGGATCCGCCGGCAACAGCTTCGGCGCCTTCGTGCCCAAGGGGATTACGCTGCGCATTTACGGCGACGCCAATGACTATGTCGGCAAGGGCCTGTCGGGTGGCCGGATCGTGGTGCGGCCTTCGGACAGCGTGCCGCAGGACTACGTTGCCGAAGAGAACATCATCGGGGGCAACGTCATTCTGTTCGGCGCCACCAGTGGGGAGGTGTTCTTGCGCGGTGTGGTGGGCGAACGGTTCGCGGTCCGCAACTCCGGCGCCCACGCTGTGGTCGAGGGTGTCGGCGATCATGGCTGCGAATACATGACCGGCGGCAAGGTTGTCATCCTGGGCCACACCGGGCGCAACTTCGCGGCCGGCATGTCCGGCGGTGTTGCCTATGTCTACGACCCCGACGGCGAGCTGCCGGACAACCTCAACTTCGAGATGGTCGAGTTGGAGAGCCTCGACGAGGACGATGTGGAATTCTTGCACGGCATCGTGCAGGCGCACGTCGATGCCACCGATTCCGCTGTCGGGCAACGCATCCTGGCCGACTGGGGCGAGCAGCAGGGACACTTCGCCAAGGTGATGCCACGCGACTACAAGCGGGTGTTGGAGGCGATCGCGCAGGCCGAGCGCGACGGTGTGGATGTCAACAAGGCGATCATGGCGGCCTCGCATGGCTGACCCGAGCGGCTTCCTGAAGTACACACACCGGGAACTGCCGAAGCGCCGGCCTGTCCCGCTGCGGCTGAACGACTGGAACGAGGTCTACGAGGAGTTCGACAACGAGACCTTGGGCCACCAGGCGACTCGTTGCATGGACTGCGGTATCCCGTTCTGCCACAACGGGTGTCCGCTGGGCAACTTGATTCCGGAGTGGAACGACCTGGTGCGCGTTGGTCGATTCCGCGACGCCATCGAGCGCTTGCACGCCACCAACAACTTCCCCGACTTCACCGGCCGGCTGTGTCCGGCACCGTGTGAGCCGGCCTGCGTGCTGGGCATCAACCAGGACCCGGTGACGATCAAACAGATCGAGCTGGAAATCATCGACCGGGCCTTCGACGAAGGCTGGGTGCAACCGCTGCCGCCGCACAAGCTGACCGGTAAGACCGTTGCCGTCGTGGGTTCGGGCCCGGCGGGTCTGGCCGCCGCCCAGCAGCTCACCCGCGCCGGCCACACCGTGACCGTCTTCGAACGCGACGACCGCATCGGTGGGCTACTGCGTTACGGCATCCCGGAATTCAAGATGGAAAAGCGGGTCCTGGACCGCCGGCTGGACCAGATGAAGGCCGAAGGCACCGAATTCCGACCCGGTGTCAACGTCGGCGTCGACATCAGCGCCGAGCAGCTGCGCTCCGATTTCGACGCGGTGGTGCTGGCGGGCGGCGCGACCGCTGCGCGCGACCTGCCCGTCCCCGGCCGGGAGCTGGACGGCATCCACCAGGCGATGGAGTACCTGCCGTGGGGTAACCGGGTACAGGAGGGCGACGACGTGCTCGGGCCCGACGGGGAGCCGCCGATCACCGCCAAGGACAAGAAGGTCGTCATCATCGGCGGCGGTGACACCGGGGCCGACTGCCTGGGCACCGCGCACCGGCAAGGCGCGGCCAACATCCACCAGTTCGAGATCATGCCGCGCCCGCCGGACGAGCGTGCGGCGATGACCCCGTGGCCGACCTACCCGCTGATGTACCGGGTGTCGTCGGCGCATGAAGAGGGTGGCGAGCGGGTGTTCTCGGTGAACACCGAGGAGTTCGTCGGCAAAGACGGCCACGTGAGACGCACTCAAGGTGCACGAAGTGATGATGCAGGACGGCAAGTTCGTCAAGGTGGAGGACTCCGACTTCGAACTCGAGGCCGACCTGGTCTTGCTGGCGATGGGCTTCGTCGGACCGGAGAAGCCCGGCCTGCTGACCGACCTCGGGGTCAAGTTCACCGACCGCGGGAACGTTGCCCGCAGCGACGACTTCGACACTTCCGTTGCGGGCGTGTTCGTTGCCGGCGACATGGGTCGCGGCCAGTCGTTGATCGTTTGGGCCATTGCCGAGGGCAGGGCCGCGGCGGCGGGTGTGGACCGGTATTTGACGGGTTCAAGCGCGCTGCCAGCGCCCATCAAGCCGACGGCCGCACCGCTCCAATAATCACATTAGTCACACCAGAAACATTTGATAATTGCTCGGCGCGTCGCCAATCGTTTGCCAGACGGCGGGTGTCTAATAATTCGCTGTGGGCTTAGTCACATAAGACGCATGTGACAGTCCGGTAGCGTAGATCGACCGCAGGAGTGATCACTGTGCATTACAACCCAGTACCCCGGTCACGGATGGGGCGAATCGCCTGGTCATGGTTTCGCCACCCGGTGAAGAGCCGCGAGTTTCCCGCCAGGCACGAGCGTCTGGCAACCGCTGAAGAACTAATGCGCTTCTGCGTGTAGCCAACTCATGGCCACCCTGGGCTGGCTTGTACTAGCTCGCCGTACGTTTGCTCGATTTCCTTCAGGCGTCACCTACGCCGACTGTGGTCGCCACAGACCCGAATCCCGGATCGCCTCCGCCAGCGGTTCCAGCACGGCACGGTCGTGCGGCGGCGCGATATAGACGATGCCCAAGTCAAGTCCCACGGCTCCCAACGCCGCCGCGTCCTCGATGACCTGCGCGTAGTCGCGCTCCGAGTCCAGCCGTAGGTGCGCTGACTTGGTGATCTCTGCCGGGTCGCGTCCGATGTCGGCGCAATGCGCGGCCAGGACGTCGCGCTTGCGTTCGAACAGGTCAGGCGGGCCACCGGCGAAGTTCCAGTGCTGGGCGTAGCGCGCGGTGATCCGCAGTGTGCGCTTCTCGCCGCTGCCGCCGATGCAGATCGGCGGGTGCGGCCGCTGCGGGCCTTTGGGTTCGTTGCGGGCCCCCTTGAGTTGGTAGTACTTGCCGTCGAAGTCGGTGGTTTCCTGGCTGAGCAGGCTGGTCAGCACCTCGCACGCTTCCTCGAACCGGTCGAAGCGTTCCCTGACGGTGCCGAGCTCGATGCCGTACGCGCCCGACTCCTCCTCGTTCCAGCCGGCGCCGATTCCGAGCTCGAGTCGTCCGTTGGAGATGATGTCGAGCGCCGCTGCCATATTGGCCAGTACCGCGGGGTGCCGATAGTGGATGCCGGTCACCAGGGTGCCGAGCCGAATCCGCTTGGTGGCCTGCGCCAGCGCGGTCAGCGTCGTCCAGCCTTCCAGGCAGGGCCCGGCGCTGTCGGAAAAGATCGGATAGAAGTGGTCGAATGTCCACCCGGACTCGTAGACGTCGATGTCGTCGGCCGCTTGCCAGACGGCCAGCATGTCGGCCCAGGTGGTGTTCTGCGGAGAGGTTTTGAAGGCGAATCGCATGAGCCCGACGGTAGTCGAACTTTATGAAGCGCAACTAAACTCGGTAAAGCGATGAGCCATGCCCCTGAAATTCTGGGAATCGACACCAAACTCACCCTGCTGATGGCGGGGCTGATCTTTCTGTTGGCGCTCGGTCTCGGGGTGTGGAAGTACCGGCAGATCATGGTCACCGACGATCACCGCGCGCATGTCTATGTCGACATTGCGCATCGGGCGGCATTGCTTTACGCGTTCGCCACGTTGCTGGTCGCGGTCTTCGTCGCACTCAGTGCGTGGCCGGTGTGGGTGAATCTGACCGCGGCGATGGTGATGGTGTTCTTCTTCGTCGGCGCCATCGTGGGCTACATCGTCCACGGCATACGCCGTGACACCGAAAACCAATTCGATCCTCCGGTGCGCGGAACCGGAGCGTTCATGGCCCTGCTGATCCTCGGCGAAATGGGTGGTTTCGCCGTGGTTTTCGCCGGATTCATCGTTGGGCAGTGGCCGTGGACCCGGTAGCCGCGCTACGGCAGATCGCCTACTACAAGGACCGCAGCCGCCAGGATCCCAGACGCGTCATGGCTTATCGCAACGCGGCTGACATCGTCGAGGCGCTTGACGATGCCCAGCGCGAGCGGCACGGCCAGGCCAACAGCTGGCAGTCATTGCCGGGCATCGGGCCCAAGACCGCGAAGGTCATCGCGCAGGCCTGGTCGGGCCGCGAGCCCGACGTTCTTGCTGAATTGCGTTCTGCGGCCGAAGATCTCGGCGGCGGTGAGGTTCGTGCCGCGTTACGCGGGGACCTGCACCTGCATTCGAACTGGTCGGACGGTTCGGCGCCGATCGAGGAGATGATGGCCACCGCAGCCGCGCTGGGCCACGAGTACTGCGCGTTGACCGACCACTCGCCGCGCCTGACGATCGCCAACGGCCTGTCGCCGGACCGGTTGCGCAAACAACTCGACGTGATCGAGGAGCTGCGCGAGAAGTTCGCGCCGATGCGTATTCTGACCGGGATCGAGGTCGACATCCTCGACGACGGCAGCCTGGATCAGGAACCGGAGCTGCTGGACCGCCTCGACGTCGTGGTGGCCAGTGTGCACTCCAAGCTGTCGATGGAGTCCGCCGCGATGACCCGGCGCATGGTGCGTGCGGTTTCCGACGGCCAGGCCGATGTGCTGGGCCACTGCACGGGACGGCTGGTCGCCGGGAACCGGGGTATCCGGCCGGAGTCGAAATTCGACGCCGAGGCGGTGTTCACCGCCTGTCGCGACCACGGCACCGCGGTGGAGATCAATTCCCGGCCCGAGCGCCGGGATCCACCGACGCGGCTGCTGAACCTGGCACGCGATATCGGCTGCGTGTTCAGCATCGACACCGACGCGCACGCGCCCGGCCAGCTCGACTTCCTCGGTTACGGCGCGCAGCGAGCGCTGGACGCCGGCATACCGGTGGACCGGATCGTCAACACCTGGCCGGCCGACACGCTGCTGGCATGGGCGGGCTCGTGAGGTCCAGAACTAAGGGCGAGTAGGGCGCGTTGCCCCTTCTGCACGGACTGAACCCGTCCGATGGCCGGCGCCGGCGGCGGCCAGCGGGGTTGCGACGTCTTCCAGCGACTTGCCTTCGGCATCGACCGCGAGGAACCAGGCGGTCAGTCCGCCGACCATCATCACTCCCGCGCCGAGCAAGTAGCCTCCGAACAGCGGGACGCGCTGGGAACCATTGCCGATGAGCGCGCCATAGATGACCGGACCGAGGGCCCCGAAGCACTGCGCGATGGCGAAGAACACCGCGATCGCCTTTGCCCGCACCTCCAGCGGAAAGATCTCGCTGACGGTGAGGTAGGCAGCGCTGGCCCCGGCCGATGCGAAATAGAAGATGACGCACCAGACAATGGTCTGGGTAATTGCGTTGAGCGCGCCGGCGTTGAACAAGACCGCGCTCACGGCCAGCAGGAGACCGGACAGCAGGTACGTGCCCGCGATCATCTTCCTGCGGCCGATGGTGTCGAAGAAGTGCCCGAGGGTCAACGGCCCCGAGAGGTTCCCGACGGCGAACGCGATCAGGTACAGCGGCGCCGACCCCGAGGCCACCCCGTAGAACTTGCCGAGCACCAGTGTGTAGGTGAAGAAGATCGCGTTGTACAGGAACGACTGGCTGATCATGAGCACAGCGCCCAGGATGGACCGGCTCGGGTAGTCGCGGAAAAGCACCCGCGTCAGCGCCAGGTAGCCGATCTTTGCGGTGGGCCGCAGCTCGATAGCCTTGCTGTCGTCGACCGCGGGCAGCGTCATACCGGTGGCCTCCACCTCGTGCTCGATGTAGGAGATCGAGCGCTCGGCGGCCTCCACGCGGCCGTTCATCACCTGCCAGCGCGGGCTCTCCGGCAAGTTCCGCCGCACCAGCAGGATCACCAGCCCCAGGACCGGGCCGATCAGGAAGGCGAGCCGCCAGCCCAGGCTCAGGTCGATCGTCTTCAGCAAGACGAAGGTGCCAAGCGTGCCGAGGATCGCGCCGGCCCAGTACGTGCCGTTGACCGCGATGTCGACCCTGCCCCGGAAGCGGGCCGGGATCAGCTCGTCGATTGCCGAATTGATGGCGGCGTATTCCCCGCCGATGCCCATACCGGCGATGAACCGGGTGATGTAGAGGAAGACGATCCAGCCCGTGCTATTGCCGAGGGTCAGCGCGGTGAGACCGCTGCCCACGAGGTACACGCCCAAGGTGATCATGAAAAGGTTGCGTCGGCCGAGCTTGTCCGACAGGCGCCCGAAGAACAGCGCGCCGGCCACCTCGCCGACCAGGTACACGGTGGCGATGAGCCCGACCGCCGCCGAAGACAGACCGAGCGTCTCGGGCTGGGTGAGCGTGTCGGCCACCGCGCTGGCAACGGTGATCTCCAGACCATCGAGGATCCAGGCCACACCGAGCGCGACCACCATCCGCGTATGAAAGGGCGACCACGGCAGCCGGTCGATCCGGGCGGGAATGAGACTGCGAATCACACCCTGGGTCTCAGCGGGTGTCGCCATGATCGCCTCCTCGCGAATCGGCACAAACGGCGGAGCCCTCGTTCCCGTCATTTTGCGATCGCAAACTTCTCCGCGTACGAGAAACCTAGACGGTGTTGGTTCCGAGGCAGGCACTCGCCGGTCCAGCCGGGTCCTATCAGTCGGGCAGGTGGGGCACTTCCAGGCCCCGGGCTTGGCCGACCAGCACCGCGGGCGTCACCGCGGAATTGCCGTAGCGCCGGCGAATCTGGTCGATCGCGGTATCAATTGCGTCGGTGGTCAATGGTTTTCGGCCGGGCTCGGTGAACGGCAGCATCAGCTGCTGCGCGCCGCTGCGGTCGATACCGGACACCGCGAAGCCGACCAGTGTCAATCCGCGCTCCGCGATGGCCGGCGCAGCCGACGCCACCAGCCGGCGAGCGGCGGCCAGGATCGGCTGCGTCGAGGAGGTGGCCCACGGCATTGTGTGCGACCGGGTGGCGCGGCTGAAGTCGTCGAATCGCAGACGCAGCACGACCGTGCGTCCGGTGCGTCCCGCGGCGCGCATGCGACCGGTGATGCGGTCGATGAGGTTGACCACCACCGCGTCGACCTCGGCGGGTGACATCCGGCTGCCGGCCCGCCCGAGCGCTCGCTGCGCGCCCACTGAGCGGCGACGCACTCCGGTGGTCACCCGGCGGCGGTCGATGTTGCGGGACAGCGCGTAAAGCTGCCGGCCCATCGCGCCGCCGACCATCGAGGCCAGCGTGGACTCGCTGAGCTCGGCGACGTCGGCGACGGTGGTGAGGCCGTGCCCGTGCAGCTTGTCGGCGGTCACCGCACCCACGCCCCACAGCCGGCGCACCGGTAGCGGATGCAGGAAGGCCAGCTCCTGATCGGGCGGAACCAGCAGCAGCCCATCGGGTTTGGCTTCCTGGCTGGCCACTTTCGCGAGAAATTTCGTCCGGGCGACCCCGACGGTGATGGGCAGGCCGACGTGGTCGCGTACGTCGTCGCGCAGCCGTGCCGCGATCTGGACCGGCGTGCCGGAGACCCGCCACAGGCCGCCGACGTCGAGGAACGCCTCGTCGACCGAAAGTGGCTCCACGATCGGCGTGCAATTGCGAAACACCTCGAAGACGTCATCACTGGCGCGTGAATACGCGCTCATACGCGGCGGCACCACCACGGCGTGCGGACAGAGGCGCCGGGCCTGCGCTCCGCCCATCGCGGTGCGCACGCCGTAGGCCTTGGCCTCGTAGCTGGCCGCCAGCACGACACCGCCGCCGACGATCACCGGACGGCCCGCGCAGGCCCGGATCGTCACGCTGTTCGACGGACGCATAGAACGAATCCAGGTCCGCGTGCAGGATGGAAGCCTCACTCCGCACGAACATATGTTCGCACGGGCCGACGACGAATTGCCAGGCTAGCTCTGAACCACTGCCGGGGCATCGTCGGTGCTCGCCGGCCATGACGTACGGCGCGGTGTCGCGCCTTGTCGTCTGGAACGCGTCGCACCCAGATCCCGCGCTCGGCTCGGCGCCCGCCGGTACGGCCGCCAACATCATCGATCTGCCCGATCGGCGAATCAGGCTGCCTGGCATTCCGGCGAAACCCCAACGGCATTCTGGCGGAACGCCAATGTTTTCCCGGCCATCGTCGTAGCATCTGTGACGTCGCGGATTGCTCGATCAGGAACGAGCCGGTGTCGTGGCTGACGTTCCGATCGTCGCCGCGCCGGCGGTGGAGCGGGTAGGAGGTCAGCCGTGGTGAATTTCGCTGTATTAGCGCCAGAGATCAATTCGTCGCTGATGCTCACCGGTGCGGGTTCGGCGCCGATGCTGGATGCGGCGGCGGCCTGGGCTGGGTTGGCTTCGGAGTTGGGTTCGGCGGCGTCGTCGTTTTCGTCGGTGACCTCAGGGTTGACCGGTCAGGCGTGGCAGGGTCCGGCGTCGGCGGCGATGGCGGCTGCGGCCGCCCCGTATGCGGGTTTTCTGGGCGCGGCCTCGGCCCAAGCCCAGCGGGCGGCTGGGCAGGCGCGGGCGGTGGCCGATGTGTTTGAGGCGGCGCGGGCGGCGACGGTGCATCCGTTGGCGGTGGCGGCGAACCGCAATGCGTTGGTGCAGTTGGTTCGGTCGAATTGCTTGGGGCTCAACGCGCCGGGGATCATGGCAGCCGAGGGTCAGTACGAGGCCATGTGGGCCCAGGATGTGTCCGCGATGGCGGGCTATCACGCCGGGGCATCGGCGGCGGCGGCGCAGTTGACGCCGTTGGCGAGTGCCGCGCAGGACGCGCTGACGAGCCTGCCCAGCTTGGGCATTGGGAATAAGGGCGGCGCCAACCTGGGCAACGGCAACACCGGCAGCGAAAACGTCGGCAGCGGAAACACCGGCAACCAAAACATCGGCGGCGGAAACATCGGCAACCAAAACGTTGGCAGCGGAAACTTTGGCAGCGGTAACTTTGGCAGCGGAAACCTTGGCAGCGGAAACTTTGGCGGCGGAAACTTTGGCGGCGGAAACATCGGCTTCGGAAACTTCGGCAACTTCAGTGCCGCCCAAAACGTGGGCATGGGTAACGCCGGCAACAATAACTTCGGCTTCGGGAACACCGGCAACGCCAACACCGGTGGCGGAAACGCCGGCAACGGAAACGTTGGTGGCGGCAACACCGGCAACAACAACTTCGGCTTCGGAAACACCGGCAACAACAACATCGGGATCGGGCTCACCGGCAACAATCAGATGGGCATCAACCTCGCCGGCCTGCTGAACTCGGGCAGCGGCAACATCGGCTTCGGGAACTCGGGCAACGGCAACATCGGCTTCTTTAACTCGGGCGACCACAACATCGGCATTTTCAACACGGGCACCAATACGGTCACCGGCGGAATGAACAACTTTGGCTTCGGGAACTCGGGCGTCGGCAACATCGGCTTCGGGAACACGAGCGACGGCAACACGGGATTCGGGAACTCGGGTTTCGGAAACACCGGCTTCGGGAACTTAGGTAACGACAACACGGGCTTCGGGAATGCGGGCGGCACCAACACGGGCTTCGGGAACGCGGGAAGCGGCAACACGGGCTTCGCGAACTCGGGCAATATGAACACGGGCAACTGGAATTCGGGCAGCACGAACACGGGCTTCTGGAATTCGGGCAACGTGAACACGGGCTTCGGGGCCACCACCGACACCGGCCTCTCTAACTCCGGCTTCAACAACACGGGTGACGGAAACTCGGGCTTTGGAAACACGGCCACCGGCGGTTCATTTGAGAACGGCGGGAGCTCGGGCTTCTTCAACGCGGCCACCGGCGGCGCACTGAGCGGCTTTAGCTCGGGCTTTGGAAACACGGCCAGCGGCGGTTTATTTGAGAACGGCGGGAACTCGGGCTTTGGAAACACCGGCGTCCCGGGCTCAGACCCCAACTTTAGCGGCTTTAACTCGGGCTTGTTCAACATGGGCACCTTGGTATCGGGGATTTTTAACCTGAGTCGGCTGTAGTAATAGGTCAGGTTATGCGGGCATCCAGGGCCGTAGTGGTCCTTGCCGTCTTCGGTGGCGATGGATAAGTCGCTTCGTACGGCTCAGGACTGTTTCGCGCAGATGTCGGCGCGCGGGCAGCAGGACACTGTTTCCCGATGAGGTCTAGCCTAGCGGGCCTCGCCGTAGATACTGCTGACCCAGACGTGCACCAGCGTGTCCAGCACGCGAGCTTCCGGGACGGAGGGTTGTTCGCCGGCAAACGACGCGAACAACGTCCGCTCGTTCATCAAGTTGAGGGCGGTGGCCAGCTCCGGGGCCGGCAGGGTGACCGGCGCGGCACCCCGATCACGCTCGGCGTCGATCACTGCGGCGGTATAGGCGATCCACTTCTGCATAAACGCCGACCACAATTCCCGGACCTCGGCGCTGATGCTCCTGGCGGCCTGCCCGGCCTGGGTCACCGCCCTATGGGACCCGAACGTTTCGAAGAACACGTTGATCCCGGTGCGCCACATGTCGTCGCGGTCTGCGTCCAGATTCTCCATCAGCGTTTCCAGCGCGGAATCGGCTTCGTTGACCACCCGGTCCAGCAGCGTCAGCAGCACGGCTTCCTTGGAAGGGAAATAGAAGTAGAACGTCGGCCGCGAGATCCCGGCGCCTTTGGCCAGGTCGTCGACCGAGATGGCGGTCAGCGAGACGGTCCTCGAGAAGGTGTTCGGCGGTGGTGAGGATCGCCAATTCGCGATCGTCGCCGGATGGGCGCGCGCTGCGCCGGCCGCGGTTGAGTGAAGTCTGGCCGGCGGCGGAGGTGGTCACGACCGCTGCTTACTCCCTGTCGAGAGTTTCGACACCACGTTGACGCCCTCGACACTGCGTTGATAACGTGGCCCCATGACTGAGCACATCGACGTGGTCATCGTGGGGGCTGGTATTTCCGGCGTGAGCGCGGCCTGGCATCTGCAGGACCGCTGCCCCACCAAGAGCTACGCAATCCTGGAAAAGCGACCGGCCATGGGGGGCACCTGGGACCTGTTCCGCTACCCCGGCATTCGCTCCGACTCCGACATGTACACGCTCGGCTTCCGTTTCCGGCCCTGGACCGAGCGCCAGGCGATCGCCGACGGCGAGCCGATCCTGCGCTACGTCAAAGAAACCGCCGCCTCCTCCGGCATCGACAAGCACATCCGGCTCAACCAGAAGGTGCTCGGCGCCGACTGGTCGAGCACGGAGAATCGCTGGACGGTGCGGATCGAAAGCCACGGCACGCAGAGCTCGATCACTTGCTCGTTCCTCTTCCTGTGTAGCGGCTACTACAACTACGAGCAGGGCTATGCACCGACCTTCGCCGGCTCGGAGGATTTCGCCGGCCCGATCATCCATCCCCAACACTGGCCCGAGGATCTCGACTACGAAGGCAAGAACATCGTCGTGATCGGAAGCGGCGCAACCGCCGTCACTCTCGTTCCCGCGCTGGCGAATTCGGGCGCCAAACACGTCACGATGCTGCAGCGTTCACCGACGTACATCGTCTCCCAGCCAGAAGCAGGACGGCATCGCCGACAGACTCAACCGCTGGCTCCCGGAGAACGCGGCTTACGCCGCGATTCGGTGGAAGAACGTTGTCCGCAGTTCGGCCGTGTACGGCGCCTGCCAGAAGTGGCCGCGGCGCCATGCGGAAGCTGTTCCTCGGTATGGTCAAGAGCCAGCTCCCCGAAGACTATGACGTGCACAAGCACTTCGGTCCGAAGTACAACCCGTGGGAGCAGCGGCTGTGCCTGGTGCCCAACGGCGACCTGTTCCGCGCCATTCGGCATGGGAAAGCCGACGTGGTGACCGACACCATCGACCGATTCACCCCAACCGGCATCCGGCTCAACTCGGGTCAGGAATTGCCGGCCGACATCATCGTCACCGCAACAGGATTGAACCTCCAGCTCTTCGGCGGAGCCACCGCCACCGTGGACGGCGAACCGGTCGACCTGACCAAGACGATGGCCTACAAGGGCATGATGCTCTCCGGCATCCCCAACATGGCGTACACCGTCGGCTACACCAACGCCTCGTGGACGCTGAAGGCCGACCTGGTGTCTGAGTTCGCCTGTCGCGTGCTGAATTACATGGACGACAACGGTTATGCCGCCGTGGTGGTTGAGCACCCGGGGTCAGACGTCGAAGAGCGGCCCTTCATGGAGTTCACCCCGGGCTACGTGTTGCGCTCGCTGGAGGAGCTTCCCAAGCAGGGATCGCGTACCCCGTGGCGGTTGAACCAGAACTATCTGCGCGACATCCACCTCATCCGGCGCGGCAAGGTCGCCGACGAAGGTCTGCGGTTCTCCAAAAAGCCTGCCCCGGTAGCGGTTTAGGGCCTGGCTGCAGCGACGACGACAATGCCGTCGTCGTCGCTGTGGGCGATCTCGCCCGGCACGAATGTCACACCGCCCAAGGTGATCTCGACGTCGCGCTCGCCGGCACCGGTCTTGGTGCTCTTGCGCGGGTTGGTGCCCAGCGCCTTGATGCCGATGTCGATACCGCGCAACGCGGCCGCGTCGCGCACCGCGCCGTTGACGATCACCCCGGCCCAGCCGTTGGAGCGGGCCAATTCAGCGATGAGGTCGCCGACCAGGGCGGTGTGTAGCGAGCCGTCTCCGTCGACTACCAGTACCCCGCCCGCACCCGGCTGCGAGAGCACCGATTTCAGCAGCGCATTGTCCTGAAAGCACCGCACGGTGGTGATCGGCCCGGCGAATTCCGTGCGACCCCCGAACTGTCGAAACTGCAGGTCGCAGCTACGCACGTCGGACCCGATGTCATCGACCAGGTCGGCCGTGGGCCGAAAAGTCACCGGCATGTGCTCAGCGGCGCCGCAATTGGCGGATCAGCAGCAGGGCCAACAGGCTTAGCGCGGCAGCGATTACCAGCGGTACCGGAGAGCGACCGGATTCCAGCGGCACCGGTTCCCGGGCGACCGGGTCGTTGGCGGCTTCGACCGTCGACTTCGCCTGTGCCGCGACATCTTTGGCCGCGGCCGCAAGTTCGCCGTTGGTCTCGATCCGCTGCTGCAGGTCAAGTGGCGCCTCGGCCAGCTTCGGTGGTTCGGCCTTCTTGGCGGGTGCCTTCTTGGCGGGTGCCTTTTTTGCGGGCGCCTTCTTGGCGGGTGCCTTTTTGGCCGGTGCCTTTTTCGCAACCGCTTTCTTGGCGGGCGCTTTGGCGGCCTTCTTGGCGGGCGGCGCTTTCTTGGCCGGCGGCGGCGATGCGTCGTCGGGTTCGCCCTCGGGTCGATCCTGCGGGTCTGCCATGCGGCCGCTCCTTTGCAGCATTCTCTTCGGTCACTGTGTCGCGCGGAAAACAATTGGGTCCCATCATGCCAGGACACGCGGCCGCGTCGTCCCGACTGCCAGGGCAGGCCGGGTTCGGCTAGGGTCGCCGCCGTATGGCCCACAGTGCGCCGACGCCGACCGCCACAACGGCTCCGACGGCGAAGGGCCAGGTCGGGAGGTCCTGATCGGAATTGGGGCCCGAATTGGGGTCGGTATCCGACTCAGCGGTGACGGCACTGGCGGCGGGTCCGGGGCTCCCACTGCCTGGCACGGTCAACCGGAAAGACCACGAGCCGGACACCACGTGGCCGTCCGCGGACGTCACCCGGTAGTTCGACGTGTAGGTGCCGGTCGGTCCCAGCGGCCGCAGTTCGACGCTGACGACGGCGCCCTGCACCGTCGGTGCGCCGGTGGACCAGACGTTGCCATCGGGCCCGACCACCGCCATGGCCGCGAACGTCGTTTGCAGTCGTTCGTTGAAGGTCGCGCTCACCTGCGCGGGGCCGGCCGTCAGCACCGCGTTGTCCGCCGGCTCGGCCGACACCCGGGTGGCATGCGCGGATGCTGTCTGCGCGCCGAGCGTTGCGGCCACGGCCATCGCAGCCAGCAATATGCCCAGCCACAACATCGGTGCCAGGCGCCGCATGATCGTCATGTCCGTCGCCGAATCAGCGCCAAACAGATACCCAGCGCCCCGACGAGCAGCGCCGCCCCGCCCAACACGCGGGCCGTGTTGTCGGCCCCGTGCGATTCCGTCGCAGCGCTTGATGCGTGGCTGTGGTCGTGCGGCGCCATCGGACCCGTCATGAGGGTCAGCATGGGCGCGGGATGTTCCGGCTCGCCGCCACCCGGCAGCGGCGGCTGATCCCATTTGACCACTGTGCCGTCGGAATAGGTCTGCGTGGCCGGGAAACTCACCGTTTCGGTGTCGGGAAGCTGCACCGACATCCGGAACAAACCGAACTGATCCACCGGAATCCCACCGTTGGGCGCGGCCGTCCACGTCACCGATCGGACCGTGCCGGCTGCGGCGTCGCGGTCGAGTACGGCGGTCCACCCGGGCATGGTTTCGGTGCGCGCCGACGCCACGTTCGGCAGGGTGATCGTCAGCGCTGTCGTTGCGGCGCCGGTGGTCGATTCGTTGGGTACCTGAAAGGTGACGATCGCCGTGCCGCCGCGAACCGCGTTGTCACTGTTGGCATGGACGTGCGCCCAAGCCGGCGCGGTGACCGCGACCGAGCCGACATACAACGCCGCGGCTGCCAGGGTTGCCCAGCGGAGGCGTGAAATCCATCTGGGGCGGTCCGACTTGGGGGGTGTGGTCACCGGCAGTCAGGCCAGCCCGAGCCGGGCCATCAGGTCGGCCTCGATTCCGTCGAGTTGCGACGAGATCGCGGTGTGGGCCGCCCGGCGCTGCGCAGCGGGCATGTTCTCCGCGGTCGTGACTGCTGCCGCCAGATCGGTAAGACGCTCGGAGACGGCCGACACGAACTGCTTGGTCTCTGCGTCTTTGGGCTTGCGCTCCTGCACCATCCGCAGCGACTGCTCCGCCCCCGCGATCCGCGCCGACAATCGCGCGCCGTGCCCGGAGAACTGGCCGATCTGGGCCAACGGAATTCCGAGTTGATCGGCGCGACGCTGATCGATGAGTCCGCGGGCAGCGACGGCCGCCCGGTATATGACCGGAGTCAATACCGGGGCAAGCAGCCGAGATACCGTCAGCACCCGGCGAATCCGTGTCGGCGACAACAACTTTCCTTCGCGGGTCGACTTGAGGTTGGTCTCGGCGACCTTCAGTGCGGCCCGGTCGCTGTCCCGCTGGGCTTTCAGGTGTGCCTTGAGGGCCTTGCTCTCTGCCCGTTGTGCGCTCTTTGATGCGGCGCGCCTCGTTCTTGGCGGACAGCTTGGCCTCGAGCTTGGCGCGGGATTTGATCGCACGGGCTTCGGCGCGACGGGTCGCGCGGCTCTTTCGCTTGCGGAACAGGCCCATTCCCGGCCGCCTCCCGGTATCTCGTCGACTATCGCTCTCGCGGGTGCACGCGATCGCTGGGCCAACCCTAATCGGAATGGGTCCGGACAGGGGTGTGGCCCCCTCGTCAGGGCGGGCTGAACCGGCCGGCTGGTGAGGGGCGCCTACGCGTCGAGCTTCTGCGTGCGACGCAGCTCGTCAATGCGCTCCACGATCTCCTGTTGCGCATGGGCGGGCAACCCGTAGGCCCCCTGCGCGATACGGCGCACGCTCTCGTCGCGCATCGTCGCCAACCACACCAACTCGTTGTCGAGTTTTTCGTAGTAGTCGTCGTCGGTGAAATAGGCCGACTTGATGCGGAAGAAGTTTGCAAGCGCCGCCATGGTCGCCACGGACGGATTCGTGCGGTTGCCTGAGCGTAGCTGCGACAGGTAGGGAGCCGACATCGTAACGCCCTCCGCCTTGAGCGCCGCGATCACCTCCGCCGAGGTGTGCGGGCCCCGCCCAGGCGGATACACCGTGTCAAATAGGCGGTTCAGGCGGGCAGCGAACGTCGTGCTCATCGATATGACCTCCACCGAGCTGTGAGAACTAACGATAATCTATATGTATTTGCTGATCATGGTAGCGACAGTTATCTAAACAGCCAAGTGCAAACCCGAGCGGATTCGGTACGGTCGTTCAGGGGAAGCGATGACCGGCGACGACAGTGTCCCTGTAGAGCTTCTACCTCTCTCGATCGGGCTGTCCACAAAATCAAGGTATTTCACAGGTTATCCGAAGAATATCCCAGGAAAAGGTACGCTAGCGTCTGTTGTCCCCGCGATCGCCAAAAGCATCCAACGGTCCGTGACGGGCGGAAATAGCCGTCGCCGGGCAACCAGCGGAAAACGGAGCCGTGTCGAAAGTATGATTTGCTGTCTGGGTGTGTAAGTTGCGTCTCACACAATCCCGGGTATGACGAAGGGCCCTCGGAGACCACCTCGAGGGCAGCTTTGGAACGACGACGGAACTAGACCGGGGCCGCCAAGGACTTATCCGGCCACCTCGGGTGACCTCGCGGCGACGTCGATCTTTTCCCGTCGTCGTCGCCGCCGCCGAATAGTTTGCGCCGCGGCCGTCACTGCCGCGACCACTACCACCCCCGCAGTAACGCCGATGGCGACCGCCCGCCAGCCCAGCGCGCCGTCGAACAGCATCCACAACCCGAACAGCAGGAACAGCAGGCTCGACACAGCGTGCAGCAGCTGTTCCGGGAGACGCTGGTGCAGCAGCAACCCCGCACCGATGGCGAGGGCGTCGGCCAGGATCATGCCGATGGTCGAGCCGATCCACACGCCCGCCCAGTTGTGATGGCTGGCCAGCGTGACCGTCGCGAGCGTCGTTTTATCGCTCAGCTCGGCCAGCACGAACGACGACACCACCGTGAGCAGCGCGAAACGGGGTTCACGAACCGCCGATACGTTCGCGTCGCCCGCGGCGCTTTCCCTGCCCTCCCGCCAGGCCCACCCGGCAAAAATCAGGAATGCGAACGCCGACGCGAACGCCATCGGGCGCGCAGGCAGTGTGGCGCCCAGGAAATGGCCGATTGCCACCGAGAATCCGTGCACCGCGAACGCGGCGATCGCCACCCCGGTCAGCACCACCCACCATCGATAGCGCAGCGCATAGGTGAGGGTGATGAGCTGAGACCGGTCGCCGAGTTCAGCGAGGAAGACCACGCCGAGACTCAGGAGTGTGGCGGCGAGCATGGCGGACGACCTTTCGACGCGTCGTCGGTGACCTTCGAGAACTCCCGGTCGCCGAACATCGGTCGAAGGTCTCACCCACCGTCCATTCGGAACGGTTCGCCGGCCGGGCTATTCGCCAGTATGTCGACGCGACGATTTGGGGCTACTCCCCTTCGCTAACGTTCCCAGGCTAGCGGGCTCGTTCCGGGTCCGCCAGGCAGACAGTGAAGTTCGGGTACCCGTATTCGTCGATTCGACGCCCGAACTAATTCGTTCGAATCTCCTTATGCTGCAAGCAGCATCGCCAGAATCGCGGTATCCGGATGGCTGATCGGGTCGATGCCGACGCGGCTCACCATCGAGGTGATGGTGCCGTCGGCTTCTGCCTCCACCCAGGCCGCCCGATGCTCCAGCCCCAGGTACGGCAATCCCGGCAGCAGCACGCATCCCGACGCCGCCCCGTTGCATTCCGGCAACGACGGCGTCGTCTCCGACGGTGGATGCAGCATCAGCAATGCAGGGGGCTGATGTTCAGCGAAATAGCCTGGCTGGATTGCTGATTCACCGAAGACGGTGCCCTCGGCCAGCACCAGGCCGACGGTGCCCGGCTCGGGTTCGTCGGGCAGCTCTTCGCGGGCACCGAATACCGTTGTGGTGGGCAGTAATCCGGGCAACGATGCAACGCGGACCGCAACCATCAGCAACTGGGCCCACTCTTTCGTCGAATCGGGCCAACGCCCAGAGATCACGAACCCCTTCAGGGCACCACGAGAATGGAAGGGAGCCACCCCAATAGGCCGATCTGACCCAGCATCCATCTAGCCCCTCCGCCCGGACCTGCTCAAAGCCTCCGTCCGAAAACCCGCATTGGTAACTCGAATGGTTAAGCATGCGCGCGGTTTCGGTGCCGTGCAACTCGACACGGCCAGCAGCGCATGCATTTACACATTGCTCACAAACAACGCAAAGGGCGCCGCGCGAGCCGCGCGACGCCCAAGCGTGGGGTAGGGGTCAGCCGAATATCAGGCCATGAGTTTTCGACGTGGCGGCCGCATAGCGCGCCTGAACGTCGGCCCAGTTGACGACATTCCAGAACGCCTTGACGTAGTCGGCCTTGACGTTCTTGTACTGCAAGTAGAACGCGTGCTCCCACATGTCGACCTGCAGCAGCGGAATGATGCCGAGCGGGATGTTGGCCTGCTGGTCGTAGAGCTGGAAGGTCAGCAGCCGACCGCCGAGGCTGTCGTAGCCGAGCACCGCCCAACCCGACCCTTGCAGGCCGTTGGCCGCCGCGCTGAACTGAGCCTGGAACTTGTCGAACGAACCGAACGCGTCGTCAATGGCTGCGCCGAGATCGCCGGTGGGCTTGTCGCCACCGTCCGGCGACAGGTTCTTCCACCAGATCGAGTGGTTGACGTGGCCGCCCAGGTGGAAGGCCAGGTTCTTCTCGTTCAAGAAGATCGCGGAGTGGTCGCCCTTGGCGCGCGCCTCGTCGAGCTTGGCGATCGCATCGTTGAGGCCCTTGACGTAAGTCGCGTGGTGCTTGCTGTGGTGGATCTCGTTGATCTGACCCGAGATGTGCGGTTCCAGCGCTGCGTAGTCCCAGTCCAAGTCGGGCAGGGTGTATTCAGCCACGGCATTCCTTCCTTCGGTGATCGGTGGTGATCATGTGACGCGTCGTTCGCGCGGCGTGCGCCACGCGGCGGTCTGACGTGATCAACCCTGCTCTAAGACCGCGCGTGCCGCAAGAACGACTGCTACGGGTAGGCGTCCGGATGCCCGATGGCGGGAATTCAGGACAGCACGATGAGCAGAAGAATCGCGAGTAATCCCAGCGCGATGAGGCCGGCTCGCAAAGCGGCGACGGCGTAGGTGTGGTTCCAGGCAGGCGAGCCGGAAATCGAACTCGACGGTGTCGTCGGCCCAGGACCGAACGAATGCGTGGTCATCGACCGCCTTTCAGTCGCACAGTCACCTCTCGGCCAGGAAGGCCAGGGAAGCTCGCAGTGAGGTGAATCACAACGGATATCGCGTCCGCGATCATAGCCGCTGGTGACACGGGTTGAACAATTGTGCGGTGAACGCGGCCGAGACAGGATACTGACCTGCGGATTCGCGTCGACACATGGGGTCCCGTTTCGGTGCTGCGATGTTGTACGCCTGTTGTATGTGCCGTCTGGTTTAGGCGCCCGCAATCGCGGGTAGTTAGCCCGCCAAGTGATTCGCTCAACCAGTCGCTGGGCTGTCTATGGACATGCCCCTGAGTCCTGTTGTTATCCACAGTCGCCGCCCGCTCATGCGATAGGGGCTGTGTCTATGAGTTTCACAAGGACCAACTGACTGTGGATAAAGCTGTGGAAACTGTGGATAGCCACAAGTAGCTGTACGCGCCCGCATCGCGCGGATTCCCCGGCTCCGTCGGCGGGCATTGCCCGACTGGCTAGGCTTGTCCGGTGATCCAGGTGTGTTCCCAATGCGGCACCCGGTGGAACGTCCGCGACCGCCAGCGTCAGTGGTGTCCGCGCTGTCGCGGGGCGCTGATGGCGCCACTGCCCGACATGCCGCCGATGGACCCGCGCTGGAGCACGCAAGTTCGCCCATCGATGCCGCCTCCTCCCGTCGCGCGGCGCACACCGCCGCGGCTTCCCCCGGGCTTTCGCTGGATAGCCGTGCGCCCAGGGGCCGCACCACCGGTGCGGCGACCGCGGCGCTCCCTCGGGCCCACCCCGCGCTACGCGTTCATACCCCGTTGGGGTCTTGCGGATCGTGTCGACCAGGCCGCGCAAGCGCCCGAAACGCCGGTGCGGACAGCACCACCACCCGCGCCCGTGCGCACCACGCTGTTCGTCAGTGTGCTGGTTCTCGCGATTGCGGCGCTGGTGTACGTGGTTCGCTACGTGCTGCTGGTCATCAACCGCAGCACCTTGCTGAACTCCCTGGTGGCCGGTGCCGCCGAATGGTTGGGGGTAGCTGCCAGTGTCGCGGCCCTCGCGGCGGTGATCGCTACCTTCGTGATGCTGGTGCGGTGGCTGGTGGCTCGCCGCGCCGCCGCGTTCACGCACTACGGCCTGCCGGAGTCGCGTTCTGACCGGCAGTTGTTGGCCGGGTGCCTGCTGCCCTTCGTGAATCTGCTGTGGGTGCCGGTGTACGTGATCGAGCTGGCCAAGCTCGAAGACCACTATGCGCGGGTTCGCAGACCGATCGTGGTGTGGTGGATCGCGTGGATCGTCAGCTACGCGGCTTCGATCTTCGCCATCGTGACCAGCTTCGCCACCGACGCCCAGGGCATCGCCACCAACACCACCTGGATGGTGATCGCGTATCTGTTTGCCGCGGCCACGGTGGCCGCTATCGGCCGGGTTTTCGAGGGCTTCGAACGAAAGCCGGTCGAAAGGCCTGCGCATCGCTGGGTCGTAATCGCCCCGGATCAACCCGCCGCGCCCGTATCGGCCGCTCCGGTTGAGCTAGAGGGCCAGGAACCGGCAGCATAGGGATATGACGTGGGCAGACGGGGCGCTCTCCGGGCACCCCTTCGTCGTCGCCCACCGAGGCGCATCGGCGTCTCGACCCGAACACACGCTCGCCGCCTACGACTTGGCCCTCAAAGAGGGCGCCGACGCTGTGGAGTGCGATGTGCGGCTCACCCGCGACGGCCACCTGGTGTGCGTGCATGACCGCCGCCTGGACCGGACCTCGACCGGAGCCGGTCTGGTCAGCACGATGACCCTGGACCAGCTCCGCGAGCTGGAGTACGGCGCATGGCATGACAGCTGGCGTCCGGACGGGACCCACGGCGACACCAGCCTGCTGGCGCTGGACGATCTGGTTTCGCTGGTGCTGGATTGGCACCGGCCGGTGAAGATCTTCGTCGAGACCAAGCACCCCGTGCGGTATGGCTCGCTGGTGGAAAGCAAGCTCCTGGCACTGCTGCACCGCTTCGGGATCGCCTCGCCCGCCTCCGCCGACCGGTCCCGGGCGGTGGTCATGTCGTTCTCGGCGGCCGCGGTCTGGCGGGTCCGGCGGGCCGCGCCGTTGCTCCCGACGGTGCTGTTGGGCAAGACTGCTCGCTACCTCAACAGCAGCGTCGCCACCGCCGTCGGGGCCACTGCCGTCGGGCCCTATCTGGAGGCGCTGAAGGAATATCCCCAACTCGTGGACCGTGCCGCCGCCCAGGGCCGCGCGGTGTACTGCTGGAACGTCGACGAGTACGAGGACATCGACTTCTGCCGGGACATCGGAGTGGCCTGGATCGCTACCAACTACCCGGGACGCACGAAAGCGTGGCTGGAGAAGCGACGCGCCGACAGGGGCACCCTTTAAGGGTTCAGGTGGCCGCCGGCGGCCTTGGGCGCACCGGCACCGGCCGGCGCGGCAGCCACCTCGCGAGCAACGAAGTTCTCCAACTCGAACAGGTTGTCGCCGGCGCGCTCGGCGACCCGCAGCAGGGTCGTCATCAGCGCCATCTCCTCGGTCTGCTCTTGCAGGAACCACTGCATGAACTGCTCGCCCAGGTAGTCGCCCTCGTCGCGGGCGGCAGCCATCAGCCGGCTGACCTGTTCGGTGACCGCACGCTCCTGACCCAGCGCCAGCGCCAGCGCGTCACGCGGTCGGGCGAACTGATTGCGCACCGTGTCCACACCCGGGATCTCGACGCGGACGTCGCGGTCGATCAGATGCTGCACCAGCATCATGGCGTGATTGCGTTCTTCGACCGCTTGGCTGTAAAAGTGCTTCGCCAATTGCGGTAAGTCGAGACCATCGAAATAGACGGCGATCGCAATATATTGCTGTGCGCCAGTGAATTCGTTGAAAATCTGTTCTTGAAGTAATGCGTGAAATTTCGTCTTGGGTCCGTCGAAGTCGTTCATAATCGCAGGTTAGCCGGGGTATAGCAGCCTGTGCAACGAAGGCGGCACTTACTCAGGAGAGGTTGTCCTAATTTCGCGTAACTATTATTCAGGCGAGGTCTGCCTAACCAAAGCAAGGCTATGTTTCGCCGTCTTGGAATGAGTTATCTATTACCGGCGCTGTGTCGAGCGCGGTGGCCGGCACCGTGGTCGGAGGCCAGTGCGGCGAAGAGTTCAGGGCCGCATGGTCGTTCCACACCACACCTACCCCGCATCGCTGGTGGTGAACTCACCGATCGGAACGGTCATCGTGGTGATGGCCGCGGAATGCCCAGCCGAGTTGGGCCGAAATCCCACGCGTGGTCATCCTGGTCGACGGTCAGCGCGCCGATGACCGCACCGCCACCGAGACCAGCGCCAGGGATCGAGCGACACGGCTGGGCGGCGGCGCGGTGCAGCAGCGCCGACATCACCTGGCGCTGGTCGATCATCCGGTCCAGATCCGCCCGGGGTGTGGCCCGGCTTCGCACGTAGCCCAACGCATTGCGGCCATTTCGCTTTCGGCAGCCGGCCGGCAGATCCAATGCCGACCAATGGATCGCTGATTGCGCCGGTCGGGCAACGGCGACCCCGCCGATCGCGTCGACGAGCACAGCGAAGCCACCGAATCCGACTTCGGCGTAGTGGTCCAAGCGCAGGTCGGTGGCCTGTTCCACGGTCTGGACCAGCAAGGGGGCCCCGCCCATCGCGAATGCGGCGTTGATCTTGTCCTTGCCGTGACCCGGGGATCGACGCATGCGGATCAGCCGGTTCTCAACACCACTGTCGGTCGGGTGTTGAACCCGAAGTTCGGCAGGTGCACCGAACAGGATGGTGTCGGTGCGACTGCTGCCGATGTAGCCGCCGGTGGTCAGCTCTTGCTGCTGCTCGGCGGTCAGTCCTTGTGCAGGCTGTCGGAACCCACCAGCAGGCGCGGCGTCGTCCACCAGGCCGGGTGCGGGCCT
>CAVTLW010000010.1:0-19992 GCA_963735655.1 uncultured Actinomycetota bacterium | reverse complement strand
CGGGCTCGTCGAGTCGGCGCAACCGCTCCATCAGCGCGAATTTGGCCGCCAATGCCGGGGACTCTGCGTCATCGGACACCGCGCGGACCAGGAATGGCAGTCCGGCGGTGCAGTTCAACATCTGCTCGGCGACCGGCATCGGGCCAAGCTGTACGCGCGGTCGATCCCGTTCGATGGCCATCGTCAGGACGCGCAACTCAATGCGCTGTTCGTGCGCCTCAGCGGCCACCACCAGCGTCGCGCTCGGGTCGGCCGCGCGTTCGGCGAGTCGCTGCAACTCGGTGTCGGTCAGGAACTGGGC
Organism: uncultured Actinomycetota bacterium; assembly: GCA_963735655.1. GTDB lineage: Bacteria > Actinomycetota > Actinomycetes > Mycobacteriales > Mycobacteriaceae > Mycobacterium. The sequence goes on along the minus strand of CAVTLW010000010.1, from coordinate 19,691 downwards.
ATCATCGACGACGAGTGCCGCGTCGGGCGGGTCGTCCTCTCGCGGCGGGCGTGCCAGCACGGTCAGGCCGGCCCGGCGCAGCGCGTCGCGCGCTGCGGCGAGAACGGTGGATTTCCCGCTGCCGATACCGCCGGTGACGAGGACCTTGGCCGGCACGCTGGCGGCATTCGCGAGGGCCCGGATGGCCTCGCGGGCAACCGGTGGGACCTCGGTGCGGGGTTCGGTCACCGTGGTTCCAACGGTGCACCGCGTGCGACTGTCCGGCCGATGGGCGATCCCCGTAGCCCCATAATTCCCCTAACGTTGTGCCCCCTAATGGTGCCGCAAGGTAGGTGGGTTTCGCACCGATCACCGCCGATGTCTCGACGGATAACATTTTTGGTAGTTGGCCGGGCTTTGCCTGCGGAGGCGGGCAGCACGGGAAGAATGGGGCAAAGGAGGTGCGTGGTGGCAAACTCGTTGCTTGACTTTGTCATCTCGCTGGTGCGTGACCCCGACGTCGCCGCGCGCTATGCGGCCAATCCAGCTCAGGCGATTGCCGATGCTCACCTTACCGATGTGACCAGCGTCGACGTCAACAACCTCATCCCGATGGTGTCGGATTCACTGTCGATGGCCGGCGGGGCCGGTACCGGTACCGGCACCCATATCGCGGATCATGGCAACGTATGGGCAAGCGGCGCCGCAGCCGCCGCGCTGGACGCATTCTCGCCGCATATCGGCGCTGGAACCGTCGACCATTTCGTCCGGCCGACCGGCGTGATCAACCAGCCGACGACGCCAGGCGTCGGTGATGTGACTACCGATCCGCATCCGTCGGGCATCGCGCCGCATCAACCGTCGGTCCTGCTCACCGGCGCTGAGATGCCCGACACCGTCGTTGACCACGGCGGATACCTGCCAGACGACCCGGGAATCTGGGACCATCCAGTGATCCACCCCCACACCGTCGAAGCCGATCACCACGGCTTCGGAATTCACGGCTGATTTCCCGTCGAGCTTGATCGAGCCCAATAGTCCGCAATAGGGGCTGTTGGGCTCTTTGACGTGCTCAAATGCGGTAGCTGGGGGCGGCTTAGGCATTAGATTAGGGGAACCTGTGAATCCCCTAATCCCCTAACGGGGTGGCTCACCCGACCCCGGTGGGTATGCGGCTCGGTGGGGGATCAGACCCCGATTTCGAGCACGTGCGGAATCCATAGCGTTTATGGCAGAGCGCCGGGACGTATCGGCGAGACGCATCACAGATTCGTTTGAAGGGGACTGAAGATGAACACGCTGATCGATTACCTCCTGAGCCTGTTTCGCGATGAGGCGGCGGCGCAGTCGTTTTACTCCGCTCCTGGGCAGGCCATGACGAATGCCGGGCTGATCAACGTGTTGCCCGAGGAGCTGTCTTCCGCGGCGGCCAGTGCGCTGCCGGGTCTGCCGATCCCTGAAGGTGACCCGATCGGCGGCTTGCAGCAGGCAGTGGCCAACCAGTACGGGTTCGCACCCCCGTGGGACGGCGGCTACGGCGGCGATAACGGTTACGGCGGATATGACCCCGGTTACGGCGGTTATGACCCCGGTTACGGCGGTTACGGCGGGGACTCAGGCTACGGCGGCTACGACCCCGGCTACGGCGGCTATGCCCCGGGTATTGTGCCCTCCCTTGTCGCAGACGTCGCCGCCCCGATCATCGGCGACGCGGCACTCATCGCGGGCGACGGACTCGGCTTGGCCACTGGGCTCCTCAATCCCGGGTATGGGGGCCTCGGGTGGCAAAACGGCTACGGGGGTTTTGGTCCTGACTTCGGCTTCGGCCAGCCGACCGGCGGTTTTGGCGGCCCGCTTGGCTTCGGCAGTCCGCTGGGCTTCGGCAGCCCGTTGGGGCTGGGTCTCGGAGCGCAGGCGGGCTTTGGGATTGAGGCCGGGCTCGACTTGGGTGTCGGCTTAGGTCTCGGTGGTCTTGGTCTTGGTGGTCAGGCCGCCATCGGTGGTGGCTTTGGTCTTGGTTTGGGTGCCCAGACGGGTCTGGGCGGCTTTGGTGGTCTCGGCTTTGGTGGCGGCGCCGGTCTGGGGCTAGGTGCCGGCTTCGGTGGTCGCGGTGGCTTCGGCGGTGACTTCGGTGGTCGTGGCGGCTGGGGTGACCGCGGTGGTCGCGATGGCTTCGGTGGTGACCGTGGTGGTCGCGATGGCTGGGGTGAGCACGGTGGTCGGGATGGCTTCGGTGGTGACCGTGGTGGTCGCGATGGCTGGGGTGAGCACGGTGGTCGCGATGGCTTCGGTGGTGACCGTGGTGGTCGCGATGGCTGGGGTGAGCACGGTGGTCGGGATGGCTTCGGTGGTGACCGTGGTGGTCGCGATGGCTGGGGTGAGCACGGTGGTCGGGATGGCTTCGGTGGTGACCGTGGTGGTCGCGATGGCTGGGGTGAGCACGGTGGTCGGGATGGCTTCGGTGGTGACCGTGGTGGTCGCGGTGGCTTCGGTGAGCACGGTGGTCGGGATGGCTTCGGTGGTGACTTTGGTGGTCATGGCGGCGGAGGCGCCGGTGTGGGCGTAGGGGCCGGGGTCGGTGGTCGCGGTGGCTTCGGTGAGCACGGTGGTCGGGATGGCTTCGGTGGCGATATCGGCGGCCATGGTGGTGGCGGTGCCGGTCTTGGATTGGGGGCTGGCGTCGGCGGTCGCGGCGGCTTCGGCGGTGACGTTGGTGGTCATGCGGGCGGCGGTGCCGGCCTGGGCCTGGGGGCTGGTGTCGGTGGTCGCGGCGGCTTTGGCGGTGACCTTGGTGGACGTGGCGGCTTCGGTGGTGACATCGGCGGCCATGCGGGTGGCGGTGCCGGTCTTGGATTGGGTGTCGGCGCTGGTCTCGGTGGTCGGGCTGGCGTCGGTGGAGAGTTCGGCGGTCAGGCCGGTCTCGGTGGCGGTGCAGGGTTGGGTGGTCAGGCTGCTTTGGGTGGTCAGGCGGGCTTTGGGGCTGGCGGTCAGGCCGCGCTGGGTGGTCAGGCTGGTGGCGGCTTTGGTCTTGGCGCCGGTGGTCAGGCTGGCGCGGGTCTTGGTGCTGGCTTGGGTGGTCAGGGTGCACTGGCTGGTCAGGCGGGCTTTGGGGCTGGCGGTCAGGCCGCGCTGGGTGGTCAGGCTGGTGGCGGGTTTGGTCTTGGGGCCGGTGGTCAGGCTGGCGCGGGTCTTGGTGCTGGCCTGGGTGGTCAGGCTGCTTTGGGCGGTCAGGCGGGCTTCGGGGCTGGCGGTCAAGCTGGCTTGGGTGGTCAGGCGGCCCTCGGGGCTGGCGGTTCGGCTGCTCTCGGTGGTCAGGGTGCACTGGCTGGTCAGGCCGGCTTTGGGGCTGGCGGTCAGGCCGCGCTGGGTGGTCAGGCCGGTGGCGGGTTTGGTCTTGGCGCCGGTGGTCAGGCTGGCGCGGGTCTTGGTGCTGGCTTCGGTGGTCAGGCTGCGCTGGGTGGTCAGGGTGTGCTGGCTAGTCAGGCTGGGTTTGGCGGCGCCGGTTCGGCTGGCTTGGGTGGACAGGCCGCCCTCGGCGCTGGGGGCCAGGCAGGTCTTGGGGCCGGCGGTCAGGCGGCCCTGGCCAGCCAGGCCGGAATTGCGGCCAACGGTGGGCTGGCCGGCGCCGGCAATGCGGGCGGAATCGCCGCCGCCGGCAATGCCGGCGGAATCGCGGCTGCCGGCGGCAACGCGGCGCTAGGTGCAACCGGGCAGTCCGGTTTGATCGCGAGCGAAGGCGCGGCGCTCAACGGTGCTGCTACTCCTCACGTCTCGGGCCCGCTAGGGGGCGTCGGTGTCGCCGGTCAGTCGGGTGCCAATGGCGCCGCAGGGCTGGGTATCGGCGGCGAACGCGGCGCCAGCGTGTTAAGCGGTGACAGCGGGGTGGGAGGCCACGCAACACCTCAACCGGCGACTCCCGCTTTTGCGGGTGGCGCGGGTTTGGGGGGACAAGCCAGCGGGACCGCCGCCTCGGGGGCTGGCGGCGGTCCCGCGTCCATCGGATCCGGTGGCTCTCTTGCCGGGGGAGCAGGTGCCCACGGTGGCGGCAGCCTGCCCGGCGGAGCCGGCGTCGGAGCCCACGGGGGCGGCACCTTGCCCGGCGGGGCCGGCGGCGGAGCCCAGGGCGGCATCCTCGGTCAGGAAGGTGCAGCGCTCGGTGGCGGCGCTCCGGTCAGCGGCGGCGCTCCTGTCAACGGCGGTCACCCGGTCAATGGTGGCCCCGTCAACGGCGGTGGCGTTCCCGCGCAGCACGCGCCGACGGCCGGCGCCAGCCAGGCTCCCGTCATTCAGGGTGGCGGTGGCTCGGGTGGCGGCGTCGGTAGCCATGGCACACCCGGAGGCCCCGTCATTCAGGGTCAGGGGCCGGTCCCCAGCCACGGCGGCGCGGACGCACCGGTGATCCATCCACCCGCCCAGGCCCCCGCCCCGGCACATGCGCCTACTCCGGCCGAGCACACGCCCACTCCGGTGCAGCACGCGCCCGCTCCGGTGCAGCATGCGCCCGCTCCGGTGCAGCACGCGCCCGCTCCGGTGCAGCACGCGCCTGCTCCGGTCGAGCACGCGCCGGCCCCCGCGCCGCACACCCCGTCGGTGTTCGAAGGCACCCCGCATGAGCCGGCACCCGTGCACGCACCCGTGCCGGCCCCCCACCCCGCGCCCGTGCACGCCGGCCCGCACGGATAACCCGGGCAGATGCAGCGAAACGGCGGGGGCCTTCGTGGTTCCCGCCGATTCGCACGCATACCGTGAACTGAAGTCCATCGGTGCGAGAAAGTTGCGAGAAAGAGGGGTAGCAGGTGACTCAGCCCGGTGACCCGCGGCGCGTCAGTGTGATCGTCGAGTTGATCGACCACACCATCGCGATCGCCGAACTCAACGACCGCAAAGACCTCGCGGCGCGGTTGACACGAGCTCGTCAGCGCATCACCGACCCTCACATCCGCGTGGTGATCGCGGGCCAGCTCAAACAGGGCAAGAGCCAGCTACTCAACTCGCTGCTGAACCTGCCGGTGGCCCGAGTCGGTGACGACGAGGCCACCGTTCTGATCACCGTCGTGAGCTATAGCGACCCGCCGTCGGCTCGGCTCGTTGTCGCCGCGGGGCCCAACGGCGAACCCGCGACCGTTGACATCCCGGTCGACGACCTCAACACCGATCTGCGCAGAGCGCCGCAAGCCGGTGGCCACGAAGTGCTGCGGGTCGAGGTCGGCGCGCCCAGCCCGCTGCTGCAGGGCGGCCTGGCGTTCGTCGACACCCCCGGTGTCGGCGGCCACGGCCAGCCACACCTGTCGGCGACGTTGGGACTGTTGCCCGACGCCGACGCGCTGTTGATGGTCAGCGACACCAGCCAGGAACTGACCGAGCCGGAGATGTGGTTCATCCGCCAGGCGCACCAGATCTGTCCCGTCGGAGTGCTGGTGGCCACCAAAACCGACCTGTATCCGCACTGGCGCGACATCGTCAGCACCAACGCCGCGCACCTGCAGGGCGCCAGGGTATCGATGCCGATCCTGCCGGTCTCGTCCCTGTTGCGCGGCCACGCCGTCACGCTCAACGACAAAGAACTCAACGAGGAGTCCAACTTTCCGGCGATCGTCAACTTCCTCAGCGAGCGGGTGCTGCCCCGTCAGACCGACCGCATACGCGATGACGTAGTCAAGGAAATCCGTTCGGCTGCAGAGCATTTGATCATGTCCGCGGGTTCGGAATTGGCGGTTGTCAACGACCCGGGCCTGCGAGACAGGCTCGCCGACGATCTGGAGCGACGCAAACGGGACGCGCTGAATGCGATGGAACAGACCGCGCTGTGGCAGCAGGTGCTCAACGATGGATACACCGACCTGAGCACCGACGTCGACCACGACCTGCGGGCCCGGTTCCGCGCCCTCACCGAGGAGATCGAACTTCAGATCGACTCGTGCGACCCGACACAGCATTGGGCCGAGATCGGCAGTGACGTAGAGGACGCCGTCGCGACCGCCGTCGGGGACAACTTCGTATGGGCCTACCAGAAGGCCGAGGCTCTGGCCGACGACGTTGCCCAATCGTTCATCGATGCGGGGCTGGACAGGGTGATGTCGCCCGAGCTGAGCGCGCGCGTGATGGGCGAGGATTTCGGTCGGCTCAAGGCGCTGTCTCACCTTGAATCCAAGCCGCAGGGCAAGGGACAGAAAGTCGTGACCGGCCTGCGGGGCTCGTACGGCGGCGTGGTGATGATCGGCATGCTGTCGTCGGTGGCCGGGCTGGGCCTGTTCAACCCGCTGTCGGTGGGGGCCGGCCTGATACTCGGCCGCATGGCATACAAAGAGGACAAAGAGCACCGCTTGTTGCGGGTGCGCTCCGAGGCCAAGACCAATGTGCGGCGCTTTGTCGACGATGTCTCGTTCGTCGTCGGCAAGGAATCTCGCGACCGGCTCCGCGACATCCATCGCACGCTGCGCGACCACTACCGCGATATCGCCAACGAACTCTCGCGCTCGCTGAACGAATCACTGCAGTCCACCATCACCGCCGCGCATTTGGAAGACGTCGACCGCGACAATAGGATCCGTGAACTGGAGCGACAGTTGGACATCCTGAACCAAGTCACCGATAACGTCGAAAAGTTGACGCCGCGGGTGGCGATAGGTCGACAGTGAGCACCAGCGATCAGGTCCGCGCGATTCTGGGCGGAACCATCCAGGCGTATCGGGGCGAGCCGAACTACCGCCAGCGCGGGGACATCTTCTACGAGCTGGATCGCATCGGCGCACGTTTGGCCGAACCGATCCGCATCGCGCTGGCCGGCACCCTCAAAGCCGGGAAGTCCACCCTGCTCAATGCGTTGGTCGGCGAGGACATCGCCCCGACCGACGCCACCGAGGCCACCCGGATCGTGACGTGGTTCCGGCACGGCCCAGCTCCGAAGGTCACCGCCAACCACCGCGGCGGGCGGCGCTCCAACGTGCCGATCAGCCAGAGCGCCGGACCGCACGGCGGGTTGACTTTCGACTTGCGCACGCTCAATCCGGCCGACGTGATCGACCTCGACGTCGAGTGGCCTGCCGAAGAGCTCGCCGATACCACCATCATCGACACCCCGGGGACCTCGTCGCTGACGCGTGAGGCTTCCGAGCGCACGTTGCAACTGCTGGTTCCCCCCGACGGAGTGCCGCGGGTCGACGCGGTGGTGTTCCTTTTACGCACCCTCAACGCCCCTGACATGGCGCTGCTCAAGCAGATCGGTCAGCTTGTCGGTGGGTCGGCCGGAGCGTTGGGCATCGTCGGCGTGGCGTCACGGGCCGACGAGATCGGCGCCGGGCGCATCGACGCGATGCTGTCGGCGAAGGACGTCGCGACCCGGTTCACCCGCGAGATGAACCAGACCGGCATCTGCCAGGCGGTGGTGCCGGTGTCCGGACTGCTCGCGCTCACCGCGCGCACACTGCGTCAGGCTGAGTTCATCGCGCTGCGCAAGCTGGCCGGCTCCGATCCCGCGGAGCTCAATAAGGCACTGCTGAGCGTCGACCGGTTCGTCCGGCCGGACAGACCGTTGCCCGTGGACGCGACCACCCGCGCGCAATTGCTGGAACGTTTCGGCATGTTCGGCATCCGGATCTCGATCGCCGTTTTGGCCGCCGGCGTGGCCGATTCGGCGGGGTTGGCTGCCGAACTGCTGGAGCGCAGCGGGTTGGTGACGCTGCGTCAAGTCATCGACCAGCAGTTCGCGCAGCGCTCCGACATGCTCAAGGCGCACACCGCTTTGGTGTCGTTGCGCAGGTTCGTCGAGGTGTTTCCGATCTTGGCTACGCCGCACATCATCGCCGACATCGACCCGCTGCTGGCCGACACCCACGCCTTCGAGGAACTTCGGCTGCTCAGCCAATTATCCTCGCGGACAACGACATTGAATGAAGAAGAAATCGCGTCATTGCGCCGGATCATCGGCGGGTCGGGTACCGACCCGGTCAGCAGGCTGGGCCTGAATCCCGAGCAACCCCATGCGGACCCGAATGAGGGTCCGCGCGCCGCGTTCGCCGCGGCCCAACGCTGGCGCCGCCGCGCCGGGCACCCGCTCAACGACCCGTTCACCACCAGGGCCTGCCGTGCGGCGGTGCGCAGTGCGGAGGCGCTGGTGGCGGAGTTCGCCGCGCGGCGCTAGCCGCCGGGCGCAGCCGTGGTGGGCGTGACGGGCGCCGCCGATGTCGTTGGCGGCGGCGTCGTCGTCGACGGCGTGGTGGATGACGTCGGCCGCGACGTCGTTGACGGGGTTGAACTCGAACTCGAACTCGAACTCGAACTCGAACTCGAACTCGAACTGGACGTGGGCGTCGAGGAAGTTGTCGGAGTTGTGCTGGTGGTTGTGGTTGTCGACGTGGTCGGGGACGAGGTGGTCGTCGCGGTCGAAGGCTCCGCGGTGCTGGTGACCGGCGGCGGAGGCAGCACCGTGACCGTGGGGCTGTTGTTGGGTCCGATCACGGTGGTGGTGATGGATGTCGGCGGCGAGGACGGTTCGTTCGGCGTCGGTTTGCTCTTGCCCAGGGTCAATGCCAGCACCACCGCTGCCAAGATGGCGGCGCCGGCGCCGGCCACGCTCAAAACCAGTGCCGTGCGCTTGTACCACGGCAGCGTAGCCGCCTCGGCCGCGTAGCGATCTTCGGCGACAACAGGTCGGGCTGCGAAATCGGTTGGCGCAGTGCCCTGTACGTAATCCGGACCGGCATAGGGCACCGGCTCTTCGGAGTCGTCCTGAGACCAGGCCAATGCTCGTTGCGTCGCCGATTTCGGGTCGTCGGCGGCATGGGTGGCCCAGGCCGCCGCGGCCACCTCGGTCGGGGCGCCCGCGACCATGTCGGTGGGCGCGTCGACGGCGGCGCCCATCGCGGTCGGGATGCCGCCGGAGGACTCGCGCTGGCCGAGCAACGCAGCGCCGATGGCGGCGCTGAACATGGGCTGCGGAGAGGTGTAGATCGGCACCTGCAGGCGTTCGGACAGCCGCGTGGTGATCAGCGGGATGCTGGCTCCGCCACCGACGGTCGCCACAGCGCCAAGGCTGGTCCGCGGAATTCCGTTGCGCTGCAACAGTTCTTCGATATTGCCGATGATGAGGTCCAACGGTCCTGAGATGAGTCCCTCAAAGTCCGTTCGGGACAGCTGGCCCCCCGAAAGGACGGCCATGGTGGCCGCCGAAAGTTGTTCCTTGGCGTGTCGGCATTCTGCGAGCAGGCGGGTGAGGGATCCCTGTCGCAGGGTGGCAGCCAGATCGGCGGTGGTGGCATCGGGTGAGCGTGAGCGCAGGTGATCCAGTATCAGCTGATCGATCGCGTCGCCGGAGAATTCCGAATATCGCAGGCTGGCGCCGATCTGCTCGAAATCCGCCCCGGCATTGCTCAACGTGACGGTGGTGCCGCTGGCGCCGAAGTCGCACACGGCGACGACGCCGTCACTGGGGAATCCGGGTCTGGCGCTGAACCCCGCGAGCGCGGCGTTGGCATCGGAGATCATGGTCGGCGGCACACCGCCGGGAGCCAGGTTCGGCTGGGCGAAAAACTCGTCGCGCAACGCCGCGGACTGGTTCTCGGACCAATAGGCGGGGACCGCGATCGTCACCGCAGCGCCATCGACGCCTGGGCCGACGGTGCGCGTCATTGTCTCCAGCGCTTCGACCATCAGCGCGGCGCCGAGGTACTTCGTCCCGTCGGCCGCCACCAGCGGAGACCGGTCTGCGACTCGTTCGACGAATCCGCGCATCACCACGCCGGATTCGGTCAGGTTCGGGTTTTCCTCTGGCACACCGACTTCGGACGCGCGGTTGTCGAACACGGTCAACACCGATGTGCGGGATACCGGGGTGCCGCCCACTCGGGCCGCGACCAGGTTGGCCGCTCCAATCGACAGCCCGATCGACTCGCTCATATGGCATCCTCTGGGTGATTGTTGGCGCTGGGAAAGCCAGGCGGCGAACTGCGACCTAACGAGTGAGGTCGGGCGGCAACGTCACCACCGGCCCCCCCGGAATCGTGATCACCGACGGCAGCGGCGGCAGATGGTGATGGGTCGACGACGGCGGTTCAGTCGGTTGATGCGTCGGTTGTTGGGTCGGCTGAGGCGGCGGCGGTTCGACAGGGGTACTGCTGGACGGCGTCGTGGTGGGGGGCGGCGACGCGCTGGTGCTCGTGGTCGGCGGAACCGTGGTGGTTGGGGTCGTCGTGGTCGTGCTGGACGGTGTGTTGCCGGTGCCCTGGTCTCCGCCGACCAGCTCGATGATCCCGTAGACGATCAACCCGATCAGGATCAGAACCATCACGGCCCAGATGATCAGGTTGACCGGCTTCCGGTACCACGGAGTGGGTTCGGTTTCCAGGTCGTCAGAGTCGCCAGATTGGAACGGCACGTAAGTCGTCGGAAGATCCTGCCATGCCTCCGGCTCCTGCGACTCCTGCGGAGCCTGCGGGGCCTGAGGCGGCGGACCTAACCGGTACTCGCCAGTGCCGGATCTGGCCTGCTGGGTGGGCAGCCGGTTGAATTCATCCGGCGGGCCTTCCGAGGAGCCTCTGCGTGCCACGGGACCGATGGTACTGACACCGCCTTTGTCTGACTTCTCAGAACGTGTTGACGTTGTCGGTGCTGACGAACATCCCATGACCGGTCTGGCCGTTCGTGAAGCGGGTGCCGTCGGTCGTCGCGACGATGATCCAGCCCTGCGCGTCATACGTCTTGTAGTCGATGGTGACGGTGGGGATGGCGCCGAGATTGCCCAGCACCCATTGCACGGATCCAGTGGAGGTGATCCTGACGCCGTTGGCGTGCTCGCCCTCTCGGATCGGGGAGTTGGTGAATGCCGACTCGCAGCCGACGCTGTCCTTGTTGATCTGGCAGCGCGTCTTGCCGGACTTGGTTTCGATGAAGACGTAACCGCTTTGGTCGGGTGGCAGCGGGATGGCGCCGACCGGTGCGGTCGGGCTTGCCGGCGCGGTCGGCGAGGCTGGCGGGGCCGCGGAGGGGCCCGACGGCGGGGACGCGGTGGGCCGTGGCGTAGGAAACGCGGGCTCGGTGGGTCCCGACCCGGGCAGGCCGACCGGTCTGCCGTCGATCATGTCGCTGCATCCGGCAACCAGCGCGGTACCGGCCAGCAAGCCAGCAAGGCCCAATCGTGCTTTTTGCGACAACCGCACGCGATTCTCCCGGACTCTGAAATATCAGCACTCAGATTACGCACGAAGTGACGCAAGTGACTGCAGTGACGCGCCTGTGGAGACGAGCGTGTCACCGGCCATACCTGGAATGTCAGGCGCCGGTAAGGAGGTCAGCACCGCACAGACCGACCCTTATGACTCGGCGCCGGTGTCTTGCGCCGCGACAGTGACTCGATTACGCACCAGGAACCAGCCGCCGATGAGGGCGGGAACGCCGATCACCAGTGCGCCGAGCATCCAGGGACCCTGCACCTTGTCGAAGAACATCAGGATCAGCACACCGGCCAGGAAGACCAGCGTGACCCAGCCGCTCCAGGGGGACAGCGGCATCCGGAACTTCGGTCGCTCCAACTCTCCGGTCTTCGTGAGGTAGTAGAACCGCAGCTGGCAGGCCACGATGGTCGCCCAGGCCGCGATGACGCCGGTCGCGGCGATGTGCAGCACGATCTCGAAGGCTTGGCTGGGCTTGATAGCGTTGAGCACAATGCCCAACAGTCCGATTCCGGCGGTCAGCAGGATCCCGCCGAACGGCACACCGTTCTTCGACATCGGGGCGGTGAACTTCGGGCCGCTGCCGTTGATCGCCATCGACCGCAGGATCCGCCCCGTTGAATACAGTCCGGCGTTCAGGCTCGAGAGCGCCGCGGTGAGCACCACGAGGTTCATCAGGCTGCCGCCGCCGGCGAAAGCCGACCTTGGAGAAGAACGTCACGAACGGGCTGACGTGGTCTTTGTAGGCGGTGTACGGCAACAGCAGGGCCAGCAGGATGGTCGACCCGATGTAGAACACCGCGATCCGGAACACCACGGAGTTGATGGCGCGCGGCATGATTCGCTCTGGTTCCGCCGTTTCCCCGGCCGCGATGCCGACGAGTTCGATGGCGGCGTAAGCGAACACCACGCCCGACGTGACGAGCACCAGGGGCATCAGGCCGGCCGGCAACAGCCCGCCATGCGTACTCCACAGCAAGGTCCCGGTCTGCTGGCCGTCGACCTTGAACCGGCCGGCCAGAAAGACCGTCCCGACGACCAGGAAAATCACCAGCGCGAGCACCTTGACCAGCGAGGCCCAGAACTCCAGCTCGCCGAACAGCTTGACCGAGATCAGGTTCATCGACAGCACCACCAGCAGCGCGATCAACGCCAAAGTCCACTGCGGGATGACGTGGAACGCCTGCCAATAGTGGCAGTAGTGCGCGATCGCGGTGGTGTCCACGATCCCGGTCATCGCCCAGTTCAGGAAATACATCCAGCCTGCGGCGAAAGCGACCTTCTCGCCGAAGAATTCGCGGGCATAGGACACGAAGGATCCCGATGACGGGCGGTGCAGCACCAGCTCGCCGAGCGCCCGCAGGATGAGGAAGACGAAGATGCCGCAGATCGCGTAGACGATGAACAGCCCGGGGCCCGCCGATGCGAGCCGTCCGCCGGCGCCGAGGAAGAGGCCGGTGCCGATGGCGCCGCCGAGCGCGATCATTTGGATCTGACGGTTCTTGAGCGCCTTGTGATAGCCGGCGTCTTCGCGCGAGAGCCTCTCGGCGGCGGTGGTGTCTGACGGTGGCATCGAGCTCCTATCGCCGGGCACACCCGAGAATTGACGGTGTCAGGCTAACCCACCGCAACGGGGCTGGCGCGTTGACGACCGATTCAGAGCTAACTTCATTTCAGGTTGAGCAGGTCCTCGGCATTGCGGTGGCTGATGCGCTCTCTTTCGGCCTGAGTCAGCGGCAGATTGTCGAGGAACGCGCGCCCCGCCCGCATCGAGCCGAACGGATAGTCGGTCGAGAACGCCACTCGGCCGACGCCGACTTGGGCGACCAGGTTCGCGTAGGTCGCTTCGTCGTTGAAGTTGGCGAACGTGTAGTGCACGTTCTCCCGGAGGTAGCCGCTGATCGGGCGCTTGAGGCCGGTCAGTTCCGGCTTCAGGGTGGCGTCGAACCGCGGCAACATGAATGACGTCGCTTCGCCCATGTGCCCGATGATGATTTGCAGGCTCGGGTGGCGATCGAACACCCCGCCCAGGATCATGCGCAGCACGTGCGTCGCCGTGTTGATGTGCCAGCCCCACCCCACTGTGGCGAACGCGAACGAGACCTGGTCAGAAAATCCGGCATAGCAGGACTCGATGACGCCGGCCGGCGGGATGGTCGGGTGCAGGTAGATGGGAGCGTTCAGTGCCGCCGCGCGCTCGAGGATCGGATCGAAGTGCGGGTCGTCGAGATACACGCCTTGACAGTGGCCGTTGACCACCGCGCCGACGAAACCGTGCTCGCTGACCGCGCGTTGCAGTTCCTCGGCCCCGGCGTCGGGCGCGCTCACCGGCAGGGCGGCGAAGCCGGCCAGGCGGTCGGGGTACTTGTGTACCGCTGAGGCGAGCTCGTCGTTGCAGGCCCGGGCGAAGCGGACGGCGGCGGGTCCGTCCATCTGCTCCACTCCGGGCGCCGCCAGCGACAGCACGGCCAGGTCGACACCGGCGTCGTCCATTGCCGAGATCCGGGTGTCGCCGAGATCGAGCAGCGCTTCGGCCAGGCCGGGGCGGGACTTGTGCCAGCTGCCGGGCCCGCTAAGGAATTCTGTTGTCGCGTAATGCTCTTCGAGCGCGATGGTCCGCATCTGCTGTCTAATCCTCCAGTACTCGGGCGGCTGCGGTCCAGCGCGGCAATTGGTCGCGATTGGCGGTCAGCCGGATGGTCTTGCTGTAGCCGTATTCGGCCAGCGTCTCCAAGGCATGCTCGCGGCCGAAGCCGCTGTGACCGACCCCGCCGAACCCGGAACCGACCGCAACCCGGACATAGTTGTTGACGAAGACGGCGCCGGCCCGGATTTGCCTGCTCACCCGCAGCGCACGATCGCTGTCGCGGGTGAACACACCCGCGACCAGGCCGAACTTGGTGCCGTTGGCGATGCGCACCGCCTCGTCCTCGTCGGTGAAGCGCAGCAGGGTGACGACCGGGCCGAAGATCTCCTCGGTGGCCACCCGCATGTCCGGGGTGACATCGGTCAGCACGGTCGGTGCGACGTAAAAGCCTTGCGCCAGTGCAGGGTCAGTGGGCAGCGGCGCCTGAGCGGCGATCCGGGCGCCTTCGGCCACGCCGATGTCGAGGTAGTCCAGGACCCGCTGCTGTTGGGCCGCGGTGACCAGCGGCCCGACATCGGTGGCGGGATCCGCGCCGTCGCCCACCCGCAGCCGTTTGACCGCGTTGGCCAGCTTCCCGCAGAACTCATCATAGATGTTGTCCTGCAACAGGATTCGTGACGAAGCGGTGCACGCTTCGCCCTGGTTGAAGAAACCGCCATCGACGGCGGCCAGTAGCGCTTCGGGCAGATCGGCGTCGTCGAAAACCAGCAACGGGTTCTTTCCGCCCAACTCCATCAGCGTCGGGGTCAGATTGTCGGCAGTGGTGCGCAACACCGCGGACGCCGTCACCGGTGAGCCGGTGAAAGAGACCTTGCCCACCATCGGATGCCCGGCCAGCGCCGCGCCCACGGCCCCCGCGCCGGGTACCGCGTGGACCAGGTCCTTGGGTAGCACGGAGTTGATCAGTTCGACCATGCGCAGCACCACCGACGGTGTCTGCTCCGGTGGCTTCAGCACGACGGCATTGCCCACCGCCAGGGCCGGGGCCACCTTCCCGGCGGTGTGGATGGGCGGCCAGTTGAACGGCACGATCCCGGCTATCACCCCGTACGGCTCGAGGGTGGTCACGTCGAACACCGGCCCGTAGTCGCGGGCCTGGCTGGGCAGGACCTCGACCACGCTGGCGAAGTATTCGAAGATCGTGATCGCCGCTTCGACGTCGAAATGGCGGGCCTGAGTGATCGGCTTGCCCATTTCGCGGGATTCCAGCGCGGCGATCTCGTCGGCGTGGGCGCGGATAACGTCGGCGGCCTTGCGCAGGTAGCGGCCGCGCTCGCGGGCCGGGCGCCGTCGCCACTCTTGATGGGCGGCATATGCCGCGCGGACGGCCTGGTCCACCTGCTGCGGGCCCGCTCCCTGGAACACGGCGACGGGTTGGCCGGTGGCGGGATTCTCGACGACGAATTGGCCATCGTTGAAATCGGAAATGAGGGGGTCGTCGGAGGGCTCGTCCGGGTTCGAGGACCAACGGGTTCTGGTGACGTCCACTAAGTCGAAACTACGCGGACCGGAGCCATCACAGCCAACGAAAGTTTCTGATGGCCATCAGCACCAATGGTGATAATGGCTGGGTGGAGCTTCGGCAGTTGGAGTACTTTCTCGCGGTCGCGGACAACCTGAGCTTTACCCGCGCCGCCAAGCGGCTCAACGTCGTCCAATCCGGAGTGTCGGCGACCGTCAAGGCCCTGGAACGCGAACTCGGCACGGAGTTGTTCGTCCGCGGCCCGGCAGGCGTGACGCTGACCGCGGCGGGCCAGGAGCTGCGACCCGGGGCTCGCGCGACACTCGACGCCGCCCGCGCGGCCAAGGATGCGGTGAACGCCACCCGCGGCGCGGTCCGTGGCACCGTTAGCGTCGGGATCCTGACGTCGATCAACGTCATCGATCTACCCGCGTTGCTGGCGCAGCTGCACGCCCGGCATCCCGAGGTGGTGGTGCAGCTGCGGGCGGCCACCGCCGGTTCGGCGGGCCTCGCCCGCCAACTGCGCGACGGCGATCTGGACATCGCCTTCCTTGTCTTCACCGCCGCTCCGCCGGCCGACCTGCAGGCACGACTCGTCGCCGCCGTCCCGTTGCTGCTGGTGGTGCCGGCCGAGCATCCGCTGGCGGCCAGGGACGCGGTGGCGTTGGCCGAGCTCGCGGGAATGTCGTTCGTCGACAGCCCGCCGGGATACGGCACCAGGACGGTGGTCGACAACGCGTTTGCCGCTGCCGGCGTCGAGCGGACCGTCACCTTGGAGGTCGCCGACCTGGGCACCGCGGCCAGCTACATCCGAAACGGGTTGGGTATCGGTTTTCTGAGTTGGTCGATCCTCGATGACATCGACGACTCGGGCCTGGCGACGGTCCGCATCGCCGACTACGACCTGCAGTGGCGGCTATATGTCACGACGTCGGCAACCCGGGCGCCCAGCGCCGCCGCCCAGGCCCTGCTGTCGCTGATCGAGGAATTCATCGCGGGGTCCTGATGTAGGACCGTGCGACGACGTGGATATCGGGGATTTCTTCGAAAGTTGGTGCTCCGCGCGCATCGCGGCAACCGCCTTGAACGCTCCGCCGATAAACGCGCCCTCTCCGCTGGTAAAGACCCTATTGTTGGCGCATCGGGGTACTCGGGGCCCCAGGATCGGCGGTGCTGGCATGACGGCGACCGGAGTGGCGTGCGTGACCTGCGGCACTGAGCTGCGCCAGAACGCGAAGTTTTGCGACGAGTGCGGCGCCGCCGTTTCGGCCGCCGCTGAACGGGCCGAGTACAAGCAGGTGACAGTGCTGTTCGCCGACGTGGTGCACTCGATGGATATCGCCGCCGCGGTCGGGGCCGAGCGGCTTCGCGAAATCATGACCACACTCGTTAACCGCGCAGCGCAAGTGGTGCAGCGCTACGGCGGCACCGCCGACAAGTTCACCGGCGACGGCATTATGGCCTTATTCGGCGCTCCGACTGCATTGGAAGACCACGCTTTTCGCGCCTGTCTATCGGCCCTGGCCATACAAGAGGAAGCGAAGGCTCTCGCCGGCGAGGTGAAGCAACGCGACGGTGTCGAGTTGCAGGTGCGGATCGGGCTGAATTCCGGCGAGGTGATCGCCGGTCAGCTCGGCTCGAGTCCGTTCGGTTATACCGCTGTGGGAGAACAGGTGGGGATGGCGCAACGCATGGAGTCTGTGGCCCCGCCGGGCGCAGTGATGCTTAGCCAGTCCACTGCGCGGCTAGTGGAGGACACCGCCGTTCTGGACGAACAAGAATTGGTACACGTCAAGGGCCGGCATGATCCGGTTCCCGCGCGTCGTCTACGGGGAATCAGCGTGCAACGCGGTCAGGTCAGCCGCCGGGAAGTGACGTTAGTCGGGCGCCAGCGCGAGATCACCGCAGTGACCGCGATGCTCGATAGTGCAATTGACGGCACTGGCGGCGTTATCGGGATCGAAGGGCCAGCCGGCATCGGTAAGAGCCGGCTGGTTCGTGAAACCGCGGCGATGGCCAGCAGACGTGGCATGGCGGTGTTCTCGACATTCTGTCAATCCCATGCCCGCGACATCGCGTTCCACGCCGCGACTGGGTTACTGCGGGCGATCTTCGATACCGGCGGCGTAGCAGCCGACACCGCACGCGAGCGTGTGCGGCACCGGCTACCCCACGCCGACGTCGAAGATCTACTGCTGCTCGACGATCTGCTCGGTATCGGTGAGCCCGGCGCGGGTCCAGTCGACATCGACGCAGATGCTCGACGCCGGCGGCTGACACGGTTGGTCAAGTCGGTCGCGCTGGCGCGTATCACACCGACTCTCTACGTGATCGAGGACGCCCACTGGCTCGATGGCGTGAGCGAGTCGATGATCGAGGCTCTCTTCTCCGTCCTTCCGCGGACACATTCGCTTGCGCTGCTCACCTATCGTCCCGAATACCTCGGCATACTGGCGCGGACACCCGATTCGCGGACCGTTGTCCTTGCGCCGCTTGATGTTTCGAACATCTCATTGTTGACAACGAAGCTGCTGGGTAAAGACCCCTCGGTAGCTGGACTCTCTGGGCAGGTGGCCGAGCGGTCCGCCGGGAACCCGTTCTTCGCGGAGGAGATGGTGCGTGACCTCGCCGAACGTCACGTCCTCAGCGGGAAACCGGGCGACTATGTCTGCGGCGCCGACTCCGCGGAGGTCAGTGTGCCGGCCACCGTGCAGGCCACCATCGCCGCGCGCATCGACCGCCTCGGCGGGGCCGCCAAGCGCACGTTGAACGCCGCAGCGGTGATCGGCTCCCGGTTCGAGGCCGACTTGCTCGCCTGCGTCGACGGGAATGCCGCGCTTGGTGAGCTGGTCGATGCCGAACTCCTCGATCCGCTAACGGTGTCCGAGCGGCCCGAGTACGCCTTCCGCCACCCTTTGATCCGCGCGGTGGCCTACGAGTCGCAACTGAGATCGGACCGCTCGCTGCTGCACCAGCGGGTAGCGGCGGCGATCGAACAGTACGATTCGTCGGCCGTGGAGGAGAATGCGGCGCTGATCGCCACGCACCTCGAGGCCGCCGGGGACCTACGCGGCGCGTTCGGTTGGCATATGCGCGCGGCGACCTGGCTGACCAATCGCGACATCGGTGCGGCACGGGCGAGTTGGTTGCGGGCCCGCGACGTCGCCGACCGATTGCCGGATGACGATCCCGACCGCACGTCGATGCGCATCGCCCCCCGCACCTTCCTCTGCGGCTACGCGTGGCGTGCCGGCGGCGCCGGTCTGGACCAGGCCGGCTTCGATGAGCTGCGCGATCTCTGCGGTGTCGCCGGTGACCAGATGTCGTTGGCGATGGGCACGTCGGGAGTTCTCGCGTCGATGACTCTTAATCATCGACATCACGAATTACGTGCGCTTGCATCCGAATACGTTGACCTGCTCGAGTCAATTGGCGCCCCTCCGCTGACCGTCGGGTTGCTGAACACGGCGACCTTCGCGAAGTTGGAAGTGGGTGAAGTCACCGAAGCGCTGCCGCTGTTCGAGCGCGTAATCCAGCTGGCCGATGGCGACACCACCATGGGCAATTTCTTCTTCGAATCACCGCTGGCGTGGGCTATCACACTCAGGGGTCTCGCCCGCTTCAGCCTGGGACGTTCGGGCTGGCGCGACGACCTGCTGGCCGGGCTGGCGATGGCTCGCGAGGTGCAGGGCATGACCCAGGCTGCCGCCACCACATATGGCTACGCGGTCCCGGTCATGAACGGAGCTTTGCTGCCGGACGCGACGGCAATGAGGCACACAGCCGATTCGCTGCGCACCGCCGAGCGATCCGGCGACGACGTTTCACTGGCGTGGGCCCGCGTCGCCCACGGCATCATGCTGGTTCGCGTGCACGGCGGGGACCACGCCTCCGGCATGGATCTACTTGCGAAGGGGCGTCAACAAGCGTCCCGGCACGGAGACCTTCTTACTGTGACGATGGCCGACACCCAGGTCGCGGAATGCATCGCACGCACGGGAGATCTCGACGCGGCGATCGAGATCGCCGGAGCGACCGTCCGGCACGTCTTTGACAGCGGCGAAGCCTTCTTCCGGGGTCCGGCGTCCACGGTGTTGGTGGAGTCACTGCTACGCCGCGGAACCGAGCAGGATTTGCGGGAAGCACAGACGGCCATCGACAGGCTGGCCACCTGTCCGAGCGAGCCGGGATTCGTGCTGTATGAGCTCGCGCTGCTGCGGTTGCGCGCGCTGTTGGCTCGCGCCCACGACGACGAGCAGGCATACCGAGAATTCGTGCAGCGCTATCGCGCGATGGCGACATCCCTTGGATTCGACGGACATATCGCGATAGCCGAGACAATGACATGACCGCCGCGGTCCGCTGCTCGAGCAGCCTGCAAGGACGCGACATCGAGAGCGTCAGCCAGGGCCCACTGCGGTAAGTGCGTGCACGGCAT
>CAVTLW010000009.1:0-14536 GCA_963735655.1 uncultured Actinomycetota bacterium | reverse complement strand
TTCGTCGAGCCGGCGCAACCGCTCGATTAGCGCGAACTTGGCCGCCTGTGCCGGGGACTGCGCGCCGCCGGACACCGCGTGGACCAGGAATGGCAGTCCAGCGGTGCAGTCCAGCAACTGCTCGGCGACCGGCATCGGGCCGAGCTGTATGCGCGGTCGATCCCGTTCGATGGCCATCGTCAGCGCGCGTAATTCGGCGCGCTGTCCGTGCGCTTCAGCGGCGACCACCAGCGTCGCGCTCGGGTCGGCCGCGCGTTCGGCGAGCCGTTGTAACTCGGTGTCGGTCAGGAACTGGGCATCGTCGACAACGAGCGCCGCGTCGGGCGGGTCGTCCTCTCGCGGCGGGCGTGCCAGCACGGTCAGGCCGGCCCGGCGCAGCGCGTCGCGCGCTGCGGCTACAACGGTGGACTTCCCGCTGCCGATACCGCCGGTGACGAGGATCTTGGCCGGCACGGTGGCGGCATTCGCGAGGGCCCGGATGGCCTCGCGTGCGGGGGGTGGGAGCTCGGTGGGGGGTTCGGTCACCGTGGTTCCAACGGTGCACCGCGTGCGACTGTCCGGCCGATGGACGATCCCCGTAGCCCCATAATTCCCCTAACGTTGCGCCCCCTAATGGTGCCGCAAGGTAGGTGGGTTTCGCACCGATCACCACCGATGCCTCGGCGGATAACATTTTTGGTAGTTGGCTCGGCTTTGCCTGCGGAGGCGGGCAGCACGGGAAGAATGGGGCAAGGGAGGTGCGTGGTGGCAAACTCGTTGCTTGATTTTGTCATCTCGCTGGTGCGTGACCCCGACGTCGCCGCGCGCTATGCGGCCAATCCGGCGCAGGCGATTGCCGATGCTCACCTTACCGATGTGACCAGCGTCGACGTCAACAACCTCATTCCTATGGTGTCGGATTCGCTGTCGATGGCCGGCGGGGCCGGTACCGGTACCCATGTCGCGGATCATGGCAACGTATGGGCAAGCGGTGCCGCAGCGGCCGCCCTCGACGCATTTTCGCCGCATATGCCGGGTGGAATCGTCGACCATTTTGTTCGGCCAACTGGCGTGATCAACCAGCCGGCGACACCTGGCATTGGTGATGCGATCACTGATCCGCATCCGTCAGGCATTCCGCCACACCAACCGTCGGTGCTGCTGACCGGCGCTGAGGCGCCGGATGCCGTCGTTGACCACGTCGGATACCTGCCAGACGATCCGGGAATCTGGGACCACCCAGTCATCCACCCCCACACCGTCGAGGCCGATCACCACGGCTTCGGAATTCACGGCTGATTTTCTCGCTCCTGAACGAGCCCAATAGCCGGTAATGGCGGCTGTTGGGCTCTTTGACGTGCTCAAATGCCGTAGCTGGGGGCGGCTTAGGCGCCACATTAGGGGATCCTATGAATCCCCTAATCCCCTAATGGGGTGGCCCGTCTGATCCCGGTGGGTACCCGGCCCGCGGGGGGATCTGACCCCGATTTCGAGCACACGCGGAATCCATAGCGTTTATGGCAGAGCGCCGGGACGTATCGGCGAACAGCTTCACAGATTCGATTGAAGGGAACTGAAGATGAACTCGCTGATCGACTACATCCTGAGCCTGTTTCGCAGTGAAGACGCTGCGCGGCATTTCCTCTCCGCGCCTGGGCAGGCGATGACCAATGCCGGGCTGATCAACGTGTTACCCGAGGAGCTGTCTTCCGCGGCGGCCAGTGCGCTGCCGGGTCTGCCGATCCCTGAAGGTGACCCGATCGGCGGCTTGCAGCAGGCAGTGGCCAACCAGTACGGGTTTGCACCCCCCTGGGACTCCGGCTATGGCGGGGACTCGGGCTATGGCGGCTATGACCCGGGTTACGGCGGCTACGGCGGGGACTCGGGCTACGGCGGCTTCGCCCCCGGCTACGGCGGCTATGACCCGGGCTACGGCGGCTATGCGCCGGGTCTTCTGCCCACCCTTGTCGCAGACACCGCCGCCCCGTTCATTGGCGACGCGGCACTCATCGCGGGCGACGGACTCGGCCTGGCCACCGGGCTGCTCAATCCGGGGTATGGGGGTCTCGGGTGGCAGAACGGTTACGGGGGTTTTGCCCCTGGCTTCGGCTTCGGCCAGCCGACCGGCGGCTTTGGCAGCCCGCTGGGCTTCGGCAGTCCGCTGGGCCTGGGTCTAGGAGCTCAGGCGGGTATTGGGATTGAGGCCGGGGTCGACTTGGGTGTCGGCTTGGGTCTCGGTGGCCAGGCATCCATTGGCGCTGGGCTGGGCCTTGGTCTGGGTGCTCAGACAGGCTTTGGGGGCCTTGGCGGTCTGGGCTTTGGTCTTGGTGGTCAGGCCGCAATCGGTGGTGGGTTTGGTCTTGGTTTGGGCGCCCAGACGGGTCTGGGTGGTTTTGGTGGCGGCGCTGGACTGGGGCTCGGCGCCGGCTTCGGTGGCCGTGGTGGCTGGGGTGAGCACGGGGGTCGGGACGGCTTCGGTGGTGACTCTGGTGGTCGTGGTGGCTGGGGTGAGCACGGGGGTCGGGACGGCTTCGGCGGCGCTGGTGTGGGTGTCGGCGCTGGGGTTGGTGGTCGCGGTGGCTTCGGCGAGCACGGTGGTCGCGACGGCTTTGGTGGCGACTTCGGCGGTCATGCGGGGGGCGGTGCCGGTCTGGGCCTGGGGGCTGGCGGTCGCGGTGGCTTCGGCGGTGACGTTGGTGGTCATGCGGGCGGCGGCACTGGTTTGGGTCTGGGGGCTGGCGTCGGTGGTCGCGGTGGCTTCGGCGGTGACATTGGCGGTCACGCTGGTGGCGGGGCCGGTCTTGGATTAGGTCTCGGTGGTCGGGCCGGCGTTGGTGGAGAGTTTGGCGGCCAGGCCGGTCTCGGCGGCGGTGCAGGGCTGGGCGGTCAGGCTGGTGGCGGGTTCGGACTTGGCGCGGGTGGTCAGGCCGGAGCCGGCCTGGGAGCTGGCCTGGGTGGTCAGGCTGCGCTGGGTGGTCAGGCTGGCTTGGGTGGTCAGGCTGCGCTGGGTGGTCAGGCCGCGCTGGGTGGTCAGGCTGGGGCCGGCCTCGGAGCTGGCTTGGGTGGTCAGGCGGCCCTCGGGGCGGGTGGTTCGGCTGCTCTGGGGGGTCAGGGTGCGCTGGGTGGTCAGGCAGGGTTCGGCGCTGCTGGTTCGGCTGGCCTGGGTGGACAGGCCGCCCTTGGCGCAAGTGGCCAGGCGGGTCTTGGGGCTGGTGGTCAGGTGGCCCTCGCCAGCCAAGCCGGAATTGCGGGCAACGGTGGACTGGTCGGCGCCGGCAGTGCCGGTGGAATCGCGGCTGCCGGCAGCAACGCGGCGCTAGGTACAACCGGGCAGTCCGGTTTGATCGCAAGCGAAGGCGCCGCGCTCAACGGTGCCGCTACTCCTCACGTCTCGGGCCCGCTAGGGGGCGTCGGCGTCGCCGGTCAGTCGGGTGCCAATGGCGCCGCAGGACTGGGTATCGGGGGCGAACGCGGCGCCAGCATGTTAAGCGGTGACAGCGGGCTGGGAGGCCACGCAACACCTCAACCGGCGACTCCCGCCTTTGCGGGTGGCGCGGGTTTGGGGGGACAAGCCAGCGGGACCGCCGCCTCGGGGGCCGGCGGCGGTCCCGCGTCCATCGGATCCGGTGGCTCTCTTGCCGGGGGAGCAGGTGCCCACGGTGGCGGCAGCCTGCCCGGCGGAGCCGGCGTCGGAGCCCACGGGGGCGGCACCCTGCCCGGCGGGGCCGGCGGCGGAGCCCAGGGCGGCATCCTCGGTCAGGAAGGTGCAGCGCTCGGGGGCGGCGCTCCGGTCAGCGGCGGTGCTCCTGTCAACGGCGGTCACCCGGTCAACGGTGGCCCCGTCAACGGCGGTGGCGTTCCCGCGCAGCACGCTCCGACGGCCGGCGCCGGCCAGGCTCCCGTCATTCCCGGCCAGGCTCCCGTCATTCAGGGTGGCGGTGGCTCGGGCGGCGGCGTCGGTAGCCATGGCACACCCGGAGGCCCAGTCATTCAGGGTCAGGGGCCGGTCCCCAGCCACGGCGGCGCGGACGCACCGGTGATCCATCCGCCCGCCCAGGCCCCGGCCCCGGCACATGCGCCTACTCCGGCCGAGCACGCGCCCACTCCGGTGCAGCACGCGCCCACGCCGGTGCAGCATGCGCCCGCTCCGGTGCAGCACGCGCCTGCTCCGGTCGAGCACGCGCCGGCCCCAGCGCCGCACACCCCGTCGGTGTTCGAAGGCACCCCGCATGAGCCGGCACCCGTGCACGCACCAGTGCCGGCCCCCCACCCCGCGCCGGTGCACGCCGGCCCGCACGGATAACCCGGGCAGATGCAGCGAAACGGCGGGGGCCTTCGTGGTTCCCGCCGATTCGCACGCATACCGTGAACTGAAGTCCATCGGTGCGAGAAAGTTGCGAGAAAGAGGGGTAGCAGGTGACTCAGCCCGGTGACCCGCGGCGCGTCAGTGTGATCGTCGAGTTGATCGACCACACCGTCGCGATCGCCGAACTCAACGACCGCAATGACCTCGCGGCGCGGTTGACACGAGCTCGTCAGCGCATCACCGACCCTCACATCCGGGTGGTGATCGCGGGCCAGCTCAAACAGGGCAAGAGCCAGCTACTCAACTCGCTGTTGAACCTGCCGGTGGCCCGAGTCGGTGACGACGAGGCCACCGTTCTGATCACCGTCGTGAGCTATAGCGACCCGCCGTCGGCTCGGCTCGTTGTCGCCGCGGGGCCCAACGGCGAACCCGCGACCGTTGACATCCCGGTCGACGACCTCAACACCGATCTGCGCAGAGCGCCGCAAGCCGGTGGCCACGAAGTGCTGCGGGTCGAGGTCGGCGCGCCCAGCCCGCTGCTGCAGGGCGGCCTGGCGTTCGTCGACACCCCCGGTGTCGGCGGCCACGGCCAGCCACACCTGTCGGCGACGTTGGGACTGTTGCCCGACGCCGACGCGATGTTGATGGTCAGCGACACCAGCCAGGAACTGACCGAGCCGGAGATGTGGTTCATCCGCCAGGCGCACCAGATCTGTCCCGTCGGAGTGCTGGTGGCCACCAAAACCGACCTGTATCCGCACTGGCGCGACATCGTCAGCACCAACGCCGCGCACCTGCAGGGCGCCAGGGTACCGATGCCGATCCTGCCGGTCTCGTCCCTGTTGCGCGGCCACGCCGTCACGCTCAACGACAAAGAACTCAACGAGGAGTCCAACTTTCCGGCGATCGTCAAGTTCCTCAGCGAGCGGGTGCTGCCCCGTCAGACCGACCGCATACGCGATGACGTGCTCAAGGAAATCCGTTCGGCTGCAGAGCATTTGATCATGTCCGCGGGTTCAGAATTGGCGGTTGTCAACGACCCGGGCCTGCGAGACAGGCTCGCCGACGATCTGGAGCGACGCAAACAGGACGCGCTGAATGCGATGGAACAGACCGCGCTGTGGCAGCAGGTGCTCAACGATGGATACACCGACCTGAGCACCGACGTCGACCACGACCTGCGGGCCCGGTTCCGCGCCCTCACCGAGGAGATCGAACTTCGAATCGACTCGTGCGACCCGACGCAGCATTGGGCCGAGATCGGCAGTGACGTAGAGGACGCCGTCGCAACCGCCGTCGGGGACAACTTCGTATGGGCCTACCAGAAGGCCGAGGCTCTGGCCGACGACGTTGCCCAATCGTTCATCGATGCGGGGCTGGACAGGGTGATGTCGCCCGAGCTGAGCGCGCGCGTGATGGGCGAGGATTTCGGCCGGCTCAAGGCGCTGTCTCACCTTGAATCCAAGCCGCAGGGCAAGGGACAGAAAGTCGTGACCGGCCTGCGGGGCTCGTACGGCGGCGTGGTGATGATCGGCATGCTGTCCTCGGTGGCCGGGCTGGGCCTGTTCAACCCGCTGTCGGTGGGGGCCGGCCTGATACTCGGCCGCATGGCATACAAAGAGGACAAAGAGCACCGCTTGTTGCGGGTGCGCTCCGAGGCCAAGACCAATGTGCGGCGCTTTGTCGACGATGTCTCGTTCGTCGTCGGCAAGGAATCTCGCGACCGGCTCCGCGACATCCATCGCACGCTGCGCGACCACTACCGCGATATCGCCAACGAACTCTCGCGCTCGCTGAACGAATCACTGCAGTCCACCATCACCGCCGCGCATCTGGAATACGTCGACCGCGACAATAGGATCCGTGAACTGGAGCGACAGTTGGACATCCTGAACCAAGTCACCGATAACGTCGAAAAGTTGACGCCACGGGTGGCGATAGGTCGACAGTGAGCACCAGCGATCAGGTCCGCGCGATTCTGGGCGGAACCATCCAGGCGTACCGGGGCGAGCCGAACTACCGCCAGCGCGGGGACATCTTCTACGAGCTGGATCGCATCGGCGCACGTTTGGCCGAACCGATCCGCATCGCGCTGGCCGGCACCCTCAAAGCCGGGAAGTCCACCCTGCTCAATGCGTTGGTCGGCGAGGACATCGCCCCGACCGACGCCACCGAGGCCACCCGGATCGTGACGTGGTTCCGGCACGGCCCAGCTCCGAAGGTCACCGCCAACCACCGCGGCGGGCGGCGCTCCAACGTGCCGATCAGCCAGGGCGCCGGACCGCAGGGCGGGTTGACTTTCGACTTGCGCACGCTCAATCCGGCCGACGTGATCGACCTCGACGTCGAGTGGCCTGCCGAAGAGCTGGCCGATACCACCATCATCGACACCCCGGGGACCTCGTCGCTGACGCGTGAGGCTTCCCAGCGCACGTTGCAACTGCTGGTTCCCCCCGACGGAGTGCCGCGGGTCGACGCGGTGGTGTTCCTTTTGCGTACCCTCAACGCCGCTGACATCGCGCTGCTCAAGCAGATCGGTCAGCTTGTCGGTGGGTCGGCTGGAGCGTTGGGCATCGTCGGCGTGGCGTCACGGGCCGACGAGATCGGCGCCGGGCGCATCGACGCGATGCTGTCGGCGAAGGACGTCGCGACCCGGTTCACCCGCGAGATGAACCAGACCGGCATCTGCCAGGCGGTGGTGCCGGTGTCCGGACTGCTCGCGCTCACCGCGCGCACACTGCGTCAGGCAGAGTTCAGCGCGCTGCGCAAGCTGGCCGGCTCCGATCCCGCGGAGCTCAATAAGGCACTGCTGAGCGTCGACCGGTTCGTCCGGCCGGATAGCCCGTTGCCCGTGGACGCGGCCACCCGCGCGCAATTGCTGGAACGTTTCGGCATGTTCGGCCTCCGGATCTCGATCGCCGTTTTGGCCGCCGGCGTGGCCGATTCGGCGGGGTTGGCTGCCGAACTGCTGGAGCGCAGCGGGTTGGTGACGCTGCGTCAAGTCATCGACCAGCAGTTCGCGCAGCGCTCCGACATGCTCAAGGCGCACACCGCTTTGGTGTCGTTGCGCAGGTTCGTGGAGGTGTTTCCGATCTTGGCGACGCCGCACATCATCGCCGACATCGACCCGCTGCTGGCCGACACCCACGCCTTCGAGGAACTTCGGCTGCTCAGCCAATTATCCTCGCGGACAACGACATTGAATGAAGAAGAAATCGCGTCATTGCGCCGCATCATCGGCGGGTCGGGTACCAACCCGGTCAGCAGGCTGGGCCTGAATCCCGAGCAACCCCATGCGGACCCGAATGAGGGTCCGCGCGCCGCGTTCGCCGCGGCCCAACGCTGGCGCCGCCGCGCCGGGCACCCGCTGAACGACCCGTTCACCACCAGGGCCTGCCGTGCGGCGGTGCGCAGTGCGGAGGCGCTGGTGGCGGAGTTCGCCGCGCGGCGCTAGCCCCCGGGCGCAGCCGTGGTGGGCGGGACGGGCGCCGCCGATGTCGTTGGCGGCTGCGTCGTCGTCGACGGCGTGGTGGTTGACGTCGGCCGCGACGTCGTTGACGGGGTTGTGGTCGAACTCGAACTCGAACTCGAACTCGAACTCGAACTCGAACTCGAACTCGAGCTGGACGTGGGCGTCGAGGAAGTCGTCGGAGTTGTGCTGGTGGTCGTGGTTGTCGACGTGGTCGGCGGCGAGGTGGTCGTCGCGGTCGAAGGCTCGGCGGTGGTGGTGACCGGCGGTGGGGGCAGCACCGTGACCGTGGGGCTGTTGTTGGGCCCGATCACGGTGGTGGTGATGGACGTCGGCGGCGACGATGGTTCATTCGGCGTCGGTTTGCTCTTGCCCAGGGTAAATGCCAGCACCACCGCTACCAGGATGGCGGCGCCGGCGCCGGCCACGCTCAAAACCAGGGCCGTGCGCTTGTACCACGGCAGCGTGGCCGCCTCGGCGGCGTAGCGATCTTCGGCGACAACAGGTCGGGCTGCGAAATCGGTTGGCGCAGTGCCCTGTACGTAATCCGGACCGGCGTAGGGCACCGGTTCTTCGGAGTCGTCCTGGGACCAGGCCAATGCTCGTTGCGTCGCCGATTTCGGGTCGTCGGCGGCATGGGTGGCCCAGGCCGCCGCGGCCACCTCGGTCGGGGCGCCCGCGACCATGTCGGTGGGTGCATCGACGGCGGCGCCCACCGCGGTCGGGATGCCGCCGGAGGACTCGCGCCGGCCGAGCAACGCAGCGCCGATGGCGGCGCTGAACATGGGCTGCGGAGAGGTGAAGATCGGCACCTGCAGGCGTTCGGACAGCCGCGTGGTGATCAGCGGGATGCCGGCCCCGCCACCGACGGTCGCCACAGCGCCAAGGCTGGTCCGCGGAATTCCGTTGCGCTGCAACAGTTCTTCGATATTGCCGATGATGAGGTCCAACGGTCCTGAGATGAGTCCCTCCAAGTCCGTTCGGGACAGCTGGCCCCCGGAAATGACTGCCATGGTGGCCGCCGAAAGTTGTTCCTTGGCGTGTCGGCATTCTGCGAGCAGGCGGGTCAGGGATCCCTGTCGCAGGGTGGCAGCCAGATCGGCGGTGGTGGCATCGGGTGAGCGTGAGCGCAGGTGATCCAGGATCAGCTGATCGATCGCGTCGCCGGAGAATTCCGAATATCGCAGGCTGGCGCCGATCTGCTCGAAATCCGCCCCGGCATTGCTCAACGTGACGGTGGTGCCGCTGGCGCCGAAGTCGCACACGGCGACGACGCCGTCGCTGGGGAATCCGGGTCTGGCGCTGAACCCCGCGAGCGCGGCGTTGGCATCGGAGATCATGGTCGGCGGCACACCGCCGGGAGCCAGGTTCGGCTGGGCGAAAAACTCGTCGCGCAATGCCGCGGACTGGTTCTCGGACCAATAGGCGGGGACCGCGATCGTCACCGCGGCGCCATCGAGGCATGGGCCGACGGTGCGCGTCATCGCCTCCAGCGCTTCGACCATCAGCGCGGCACCGAGGTACTTCGTCCCGTCGGCCGCCACCAGCGGAGACCGGTCTCCGACTCGTTCGACGAATCCGCGCATCACCACGCCGGGTTCGGTCAGGTTCGGGTTTTCCTCTGGCACACCGACTTCGGACGCGCGGTTGTCGAACACGGTCAACACCGATGTGCGGGATACCACGGTGCCGCCCACTCGGGCCGCGACCAGGTTGGCCGCTCCAATCGACAGCCCGATCGACTCGCTCATATCGGCATCCTCTGGGTGATTGTTGGCGCTGGGAAAGCCAGGCGGCGAACTGCGATCTAACGAGTGAGGTCGGGTGGCAACGTCACCACCGGCCCCCCCGGAATCGTGATCACCGACGGCAGCGGCGGCAGATGGTGATGGGTCGACGACGGCGGTTCAGTCGGTTGATGCGTCGGTTGTTGGGTCGGCTGAGGCGGCGGCGGTTCGACTGGGGTACTGCTGGACGGCGTCGTACTGGCGGACGGCGACGCGCTGGTGCTCGTGGTCGGCGGAACCGTGGTGGTTGGGGTCGTCGTGGTCGTGCTGGACGGTGTGTTGCCGGTGCCCTGGTCTGCGCCGATCAGCTCGATGATCCCGTAGACGATCAACCCGATCAGGATCAGGACCATCATGGCCCAGATGATCAGGTTGACGGGCTTGCGGTACCACGGCTTGGGTTCGGTTTCCAGGTCGTCAGAGTCGCCGCCGTCGTGAGATTGGAACGGCACGTATGTCGTCGGAAGTTCCTGCCATGCCTCCGACTCTTGCCATGCCTCCGACGCCTGCCATGCCTCCGACTCTTGCGGAGCCTGCGGGGCCTGCGGCGGCGGGCCTAACGGGTACTCGCCAGGGCCGGACCTGGCCTGCTGGGTGGGCAGCCGGTTGAATTCATCCGGCGGGCCTTCCGAGGAGCCTCTGCGTGCCACGGGACCGATGGTACTGACACCGCCTTTGTCTGACTTCTCAGAACGTGTTGACCTTGTCGGTGCTGATGAACATCCCATGGCCGGTCTGGCCGTTCGTGAAGCGGGTGCCGTCGGTCGTCGCGACGATGATCCAGCCCTGCGCGTCATACGTCTTGTAGTCGATGGTGACGGTGGCGATGGCGCCGAGATTGCCCAGACCCACTGCACGGATCCAGTGGAGGTGATCCTGACGCCGTTGGCGTGCTCGCCCTCTCGGATCGGGGAGTTGGTGAATGCCGACTCGCAGCCGACGCTGTCCTTGTTGATCTGGCAGCGCGTCTTGCCGGACTTGGTTTCGATGAAGACGTAACCGCTTTGGTCGGGTGGCAGCGGGATGGCGCCGGCTGGTGCGGTCGGGCTTGCCGGTGGGGTCGGCGAGGATGGCGGGGCCGCGGAGGGGGCCGACGGCGGGAACGCGGTGGGCCGTGGCGTCGGAAACGCGGGCTCGGTGGGTCCGGACCCGGCAGGCCGACCGGTCTGCCGTCGATCATGTCGCTGCATCCGGCAACCAGCGCGGTACCGGCCAGCAAGCCAGCAAGGCCCAATCGTGCTTTTTGCGACAACCGCACGCGCTTCTCCCGGAATCCGAGATATCAGCACTCAGATTACGCAAGAAGTGACGCAAGTGACTGCAGTGACGCGCCCGTGGAGACGAGCGTGTCACCGGCCGTACCTGGAATGTCAGGCACCGGCGAGGAGGTCAGCACCGCACAGACCGACCCTGATCACTCGGCGCTGGTGTCTTGCGCCGCGACACTGACGCGATTACGGACCAGGAACCAGCCGCCGATGAGGGCGGGAACGCCGATCACCAGTGCGCCGAGCATCCAGGGACCCTGCACCTTGTCGAAGAACATCAGGATCAGCACACCGGCCAGGAAGACCAGCGTGACCCAGCCGCTCCAGGGGACAGCGGCATCCGGAACTTCGGCCGCTCCAAGTCTCCGGTCTTCGTGAGGTAGTAGAACCGCAGCTGGCAGGCCACGATGGTCGCCCAGGCCGCGATGACGCCGGTCGCGGCGATGTGCAGCACGATCTCGAAGGCTTGGCTGGGCTTGATCGCGTTGAGCACGATGCCGAACAGTCCGATTCCGGCGGTCAGCAGGATCCCGCCGAACGGCACACCGTTCTTCGACATCGGCGCGGTGAACTTCGGGCTGCTGCCGTTGATCGCCATCGACCGCAGGATCCGCCCCGTGGAATACAGTCCGGCGTTCAGGCTCGAGAGCGCCGCGGTGAGCACCACGAGGTTCATCAGGCTGCCGCCGCCGGCAAAACCGACCTTGGAAAAGAACGTCACGAACGGGCTCACGTGGTCTTTGTAGGCGGTGTACGGCAACAGCAGGGCCAGCAGGATGGTCGACCCGATGTAGAACACCGCGATGCGGAACACCACGGAGTTGATGGCGCGCGGCATGATTCGCTCTGGTTCCGCCGTTTCCCCGGCCGCGATGCCGACGAGTTCGATGGCGGCGTAGGCGAACACCACGCCCGACGTGACGAGCACCAGGGGCATCAGGCCGGCCGGCAACAGCCCCCCATGCGTACTCCACAGCGAGGTCCCGGTCGCCGGCCGTCGACCTTGAACCGGCCGGCCAGAAAGACCGTCCCGACGACCAGGAATGTCACCAGCGCGAGCACCTTGACCAGCGAGGCCCAGAGCCTCCAGCTCGCCGAACAGCTTGACCGAGATCAGGTTCATCGACAGCACCACCAGCAGCGCGATCAACGCCAAAGTCCACCGCGGGATGACGTGGAACGCCTGCCAATAGTGGCAGTAGTGCGCGATCGCGGTGGTGTCCACGATCCCGGTCATCGCCCAGTTCAGGAAATACATCCAGCCTGCGGCGAAAGCGACCTTCTCGCCGAAGAATTCGCGCGCATAGGACACGAACGATCCCGATGTCGGGCGGTGCAGCACCAGCTCGCCGAGCGCCCGCAGGATGAGGAAGACGAAGATGCCGCAGATCCCGAAGACGATGAACAGCCCGGGGCCCGCCGATGCGAGCCGTCCGCCGGCACCGAGGAAGAGGCCGGTGCCGATGGCGCCGCCGAGCGCGATCATTTGGATCTGACGGTTCTTGAGCGCCTTGT
The DNA here is from genome assembly GCA_963735655.1 of uncultured Actinomycetota bacterium. Lineage (GTDB taxonomy): Bacteria > Actinomycetota > Actinomycetes > Mycobacteriales > Mycobacteriaceae > Mycobacterium. The sequence continues at coordinate 2,212 of CAVTLW010000009.1, read as the reverse complement.
GATAGCCGGCGTCTTCGCGCGTGAGCCTCTCGGCGGCGGTGGTGTCTGACGGTGGCATCGAGCTCCTATCGCCGGGCACACCCGAGAATTGACGGTGTCAGGCTAACCCACCGCAACGCGGCTGGCGCGTCGACGACCGATTCAGAGCAAACTTCATTTCAGGTTGAGCAGGTCCTCGGCATTGCGGTGGCTGATGCGCTCGCTTTCGCCCTGAGTCAGCGGCAGATTGTCGAGAAACGCGCGCCCCGCCCCCATCGAGCCGAACGGATAGTCGGTCGAGAACGCCACTCGGCCGACGCCGACTTGGGCGACCAGGTTCGCGTAGGTCGCTTCGTCGTTGAAGTTGGCGAACGTGTAGTGCACGTTCTCCCGGAGGTAGCCGCTGATCGGGCGCTTGAGGCCGGTCAGTTCCGGCTTCAGGGTGGCGTCGAACCGCGGCAACATGAATGACGTCGCTTCGCCCATGTGCCCGATGATGATTTGCAGGCTCGGGTGGCGATCGAACACCCCGCCCAGGATCATGCGCAGCACGTGCGTCGCCGTGTTGATGTGCCAGCCCCACCCCACCGTGGCGAACGCGAACGAGACCTGGTCAGAAAATCCGGCATAGCAGGACTCGATGACGCCGGCCGCGCCCTGCCGTCCCTTATCGACCAGGTACGGCCCCGAGCTCAGTTCTCGAATTCGAGGTGGTGCCGGATCTCCTCGGCTATGGCTTCCAAATTGCGGCCCACCAGGCCGCGCCCGAGCATCTCGCTGATCCAGGCAATACCGAATCCGGTGACAGAAAACGTCAAAGACAGTGTGAGCGTGCTGTTTTCACCGTCGGGCTCGACTAGAGCCTCGAATGACTGCCGGGTCCCTCGCACCGACTCCCAGCGCAGCCGGCTGCCGTCGGGAGGCGCGATCAGCACGCGTCCGCCGAGGTGGACCGCGCCGCTGTCCAAATAGACATCCCACAATTCCCCATCGTCGCGAATCTCGATGAATCGGCATCTGCTGAGCGTGGACTGGTTGGAGAGGAGTTTGTGTGGGTCGGTGACGAAGGCGACGGTTTCATCGGCCGGGCAGCGGATCGAGCGGGAAACGGTAACCGTCTGGGCCATATCAGCGGACCAGTGGGACGACGGTCTTGCTGGCCAGCTTCGACAGCCCGACCTGCATGACGCTGGTGACGTAATCGAAGGCGTGGTCCCAATCCGGTTCGTCGCCGAACCGGGCGTGCAGATCGATCGGCTCGAGCACCTGGATGCGGATCTTCGCCGGAAACGGGAAATGCGGCAGCGGTAGCGGCGACAAACCCCACGGCAGGCTGAGCGTCATCGGCATGCTCTTCACCCGGGCCAGTTTGTCCAAGCGCAGCAGCTTCGCAGTGCGGCGGCCGTCGTTCAGCACGATCAAGGTGTCGTGACCACCGGTGGCGACCACCGGGACGATCTTGACGTTGGCCCGGTGCGCCAGCTTCAGGAAGCCTTTGCGACCCGAAAAGATGATTTTGTTCCGGGTCCCGCCCCACGGGCGCAGCGCCTCCACGTCGCCGCCGGGGTAGACCAGCGCCGAACCGCCACTTTCGAAGATGCGCTCGGCGAAGGAGTTTGCGGCCGGAACCACGCCGAGTTTGCGGGTCAAGCCGCCGAAAAACGGTGCGGCCGTGACGGTATCGTGCGCCAGCGCATAAAGCGGGCGACCTTCGACGGTGAAAAAGGTGTTGTAGGCGAGCAGGAAGACGAAGGTGTCCGGGGTGGACCCTCCGCCGCTGTGGTTACCGACGAACAGCACCGGCTCGTCGGGCAAGTTTTCGAAACCGTTCACCTCGGCCCGGACCAACACCGTCGATGCCAGCCACAGCGCGGGGAGCACCCCACGGATGAACTCCGGATCGCGCTCGCGAAGTTCTTTGGGCACGCTCATGTCGATGAGGTTAGCCCGCGCTGGGGAGCGGCTATCGCGAGGCGATGAAGTCGCGCAGCTCGGGGGTACCTCGGATGTTTCGACCTTCTTCAGGAAATCAGGCGTCGTGATGGCGCTATACGTCTCTTCGCCGATGATGAAGCCCTCGGCATCGAACGGCCAGACGATCAGCATGCGCAGCGACAGCAGATAGAAGCCCTCCGGATCGTCGATGGGAAAGCCTTGCCCCGCCCGCGTCAGCACCGTAGTAGAGCGAGCGGAAGTCGCCTTCGGTGACGATGGTGTCGTCGTCGACCACGAT
>CAVTLW010000008.1:0-17173 GCA_963735655.1 uncultured Actinomycetota bacterium | reverse complement strand
TTGTTAGGTATAGCCAGCCAGCAGGTAGACCCGGGTGAGAAGGTTTCGCCAGCCCTCGTCGCCTAACGGGTCGTCGGGAACGGCGAACGTCTCGCCGCGGATTGTCAGGTCAGCACAGAACATCGACATCGCGGTGTCCAGGTCGAGATCGTCCTCGTGCTGGTCGTAGACCCGCGCCTCGCGTTCGTCGCGGAACGTCGTCGCCCTCCACAGCAACGACACCCTGACCTTCTCGGCCGGGAGCGCGGCGATGACAGTCGTGCCGTCGACGATTTCCCAGCCATCGCCGGCAGGCCGGATCGCCGATCGCCTGGTGAGAGTTACGTTGTCCCGGAATTCTTCGGCGTTGCCGAAGGCCCCCACCTGGTGCCACATCAGGTCGTTGTCGCCGACGACGGCGAAGTTGCCAAACGGACCGCTCTCACATTCGGACGGGTTGCCGAGGCCGTGTGGCCAGTACTCGTACCCGCCGCCGTTGCCGTCGTAGAACCAGGTCAGCACGCCCGCCACGCGCACCGCCCAGCGCTCGAACAGGCCGGAAGCCCCCATCATCAACGGAAACCACAGCGGTGTCTTGGCCATGTTGATGCCGCGGTAGGTGGGCAGGTCGACATGCCGGTAACCCGCGTCCATGGGGCCCATCACGTTGACCACCAGGCTCTGCGGACGAACGACCTCTGCGCCGAAAAGCCGGCCCGCCGCGTCGATGAAGTGCTGATCGTGCAGCATGGCGTTCAGCGCCGGGTCGAGGTGCTCGCCGGGCGTCGGCCACGACTTGCGGAACCATGGGTCGAGCGGCCCGCCGTTCATCATTTCGTAGCCCTTTGCGGCGGCCATCAATGGGTACGGGGCGTGCTCAATCATCTTGCGCCACGTGGCATTACGGTCGGCATAGGCAGGTTCCAGGCGCAACGGTGGGACGGTGCGCCGCCCGGTGCTGGTGGTCATTTCCGGCTACTCCACTACGTGCCGTTTACGTTGTAAACGCTGGTGCTTACAACGTAAGCTGCCGTGCGTGGTCACGCGACAACATTTTCTCGAGCGCCTCGCCACACGGCTCCAAGTGAGAGGAAGAAATGGACCGAATCCGAATTGTTCTGTGGGGCATCGGCGCGGTCGGCATCGAGATCGCCAGGGCCATCATCGACCATTGGCCGAACATCGAAATCGTCGGCGCCCGAGTGTATTCCGATGCCAAGAACGGCGCCGACATCGGCACGCTGATCGGCCGTGACGCCATCGGGGTAACCGCCACCACCGATGCCGACAGGATTCTGTCGCTGGACGCCCACTGTGTGGTGTACACACCCCGCAACACCAGCCTCGACGATGTCTGCGCCCTGCTGGCCAGCGGCAAAAGCGTTGTCACGACAGCGTTTCTATTCCACCCGGAACGCATCGCACCGGCCGATCGGGACCGGGTGCTGGCAGCCTGCCAAGCCGGTGGCAGCACCGTGCACGGCAGCGGCCTCAACCCTGGAAACCTGTCCGGAGCGCTGCCGCTCGCGTTGTCGGGAATGTCCCGCACCATCGACAAGATCACCCTGCAGGAGCGCGCGGACTGGTCGTCCTACGACAGCACGGCAATCACGTTCGACAACATGGCTTTCGGGCAGCCCGTCGAACACATCAGCAAGACGGCCAATGACTTCCTCGCATTCAACAGTGCGATCTTCGAAGAGGAGGTCTGGCTGCTCGCCGACGCCCTGAACGCGAACATCGATGAGGTCACCGCCACCGTCGACGCGATACCCGCCCAGGGCGATCACCAGATCTTCGACCGCCTCCTGCGCGCGGGAACAACTGCGGGACAACGGTGGAACTGGTCAGGCCGCCGAGACGGCCAGACACTCATCGAGATCGAGACGCTCTGGACCGTCGGCGGCGAATACCCCGAGCACTGGCCGAAACCAAAGCACGGCTGGACGTTGACCATCGACGGTGATCCATCGATGCGCGCGCACTTCATTGCCCTGGCCAGCTTCACCCGTGCTGCCAGCATCGAAGAACACGTCAGCTCTACCAACGTGGCCACCGGCATGCAGATCCTCAACGCCGTGCCCGCGGTCTGTGCTGCACCTCCCGGCTTCGCCACCATGGCCACCCTGCCGTTGATCCGCAGCCACACCGGATTCGGCCATCGAGCCGCTCCGGCGGAGTCATGATGGCCGACAGCGCTTTTCGGGTTGTCGTCTGGTCGACCGGTGGGATCGGCACCATCGCCGTGCGGGCCGTCGCGGAGAACCCCGACACGGATCTTGTCGGCGTCTGGGTGCACTCGGCCGAAAAGGTCGGCCGCGATGCCGGCGAGATCGTCGGCATGGGCCCGATAGGCGTGACCGCAACCGACGACGCGGACGAGTTGATCGCATTGCGGCCCGACTGCGTCGTATACGCGGCCAGCGGGCCTGAACGGGACGCCGCCGCCGTCCCCGATTACGTGCGCCTGCTCGAGGCCGGCATCAACGTCGTCACCACCACGGTGAACCGTCTCATCTATCCGCCGACGTTCGAGCCGGACATCTGGCGCGAGCAACTGCAGCAAGCCGCCGCAAACGGCGGTGCGTCGCTATACGCCAGCGGCATCGAACCCGGTTTCGCCGCCGACCATCTGGTGCTGATGCTGGCGACGCAGTCCAAGAGCATCAGCAGCATCCACGCCAGCGAGATCGCGCTCTACGACGATTATCCCGTCGTCGAGACCATGATGGAGGCGATGGGTTTCGGGCAGCCCCTGGACTACGTGCCGCTGCTGTCGTACCCGGGCACGATCGCCTTTCAGTGGGGACCCGGCCTGCGGTTGATCGCCGACGGCCTCGGCTTGCAGATCGACGAGATCCGGGAGAGGTTCGACCGAGTGGCCACCGACCGTGACCTGCACGTCGCGTTCGGGACGGCCAAGGCGGGCACCTGCGGCGCGCTGCGCACCCAGGCCATCGCCGTCATCGACGGGCGCGAGGCCATCATCATCGAGCACGTCAACCGGTTGGCGCCCGACCTGGGGCTTCAGTGGGCCGAGCAGAGCGAGGATCCGGTCTACCGGATCCGTATCGAGGGTGAGCCGGACATTGCGTGTGACATGTCAGCCACCCTGCGCAACCCGAAGCAGTCGGGCAGCGACATGCAGGGCGGCGCCGGTGCGATGGTCGCCACCGCGATGCGGGTAGTCAACGCGATTCCCTTTGTGGTGCAAGCGGAACCGGGCCTGCTCAGTGCGCTTGACCTGCCGCTCACCCTCCCCCGGCATAGCCTGCGGCCGAGGCGCTGTTCGGGCACCGTGAAGTCGAACGGGCCGCCCGGGTCGGGTGGCTGGACCGACGGGTCGTCCAATTTGCAGTGCGGCCGCATGCCGGGTCGATGACTCAGTCGCAACGATAACGATCTCAACCTCAACTTATTGCGAATCGATAAGCAAGCCCAAACACGTCGCCGACAATGGCCAAAGACGCCGCCCGGCAAACTTATCGTCTCTTCGTGCACCGTCGTACGGCCCTGAAACTACCGCTGCTGCTGGCGGCCGGCACGGCACTGGCCCAGGCGCCCCGTGCCGCCGCCGAGCCGGGCCGGTGGTCGGCCGACCGCGCCAACACCTGGTACCAAGCGCAAGGCTGGGTCGTCGGCGTGAACTACATCACCTCGACCGCCATCAATCAGCTCGAGATGTTCCAGCCGGGCACCTATGACCCGCAACGCATCGACAGCGAATTGGGCGTGGCCCGGATGCACGGATTCAACGCCGTGCGGGTGTTCCTGCACGATCAGCTGTGGGCCCAGGACGCGCGTGGCTTCCAAACGCGGCTGGCGCAATTCGTCGGGATCGCGGCCCGCCACGGCATCAAGCCGCTCTTCGTCCTGTTCGACTCTTGCTGGGACCCATTCCCGAGGGCGGGCCGTCAGCGCGCACCGAGGCCGGGGGTGCACAACTCCGGTTGGGTGCAAAGCCCGGGCGCCGAACACATCGACGACCGTCGCTACGCCCAGATTCTGTATGGCTATGTCACGGCGGTGTTGACCCAATTCCGTGCTGATGATCGCGTTTTGGGCTGGGACCTGTGGAACGAACCCGACAATCCGTCGCGCGAGTACGGCAGGGTAGAGCGCAAAGACAAGCTGCAGCATGTCGCCGACCTGCTCCCCCAGGTGTTCCGGTGGGCGCGTTCGGTCGATCCGAATCAACCTTTGACCAGCGGCGTGTGGCAGGGCGCTTGGGGAGATCCTGGGCGGCGCAGCGCAATCAGTGGGATTCAGCTGGACAACGCCGACGTGATCACATTCCACAACTACGCTCCGCCGGACGACTTCGAGGCGCGGATCGCCGAACTTGCGCCACAGGGCCGGCCCATCCTGTGCACCGAGTACCTGGCCCGGTCCAAGGGCAGCACAGTCGAGGGCATCCTGCCAATTGCCAAGCGGCACAATGTCGGCGCATTCAACTGGGGTTTGGTGGCCGGTAAAACTCAGACGTACCTGCCGTGGGATTCGTGGAATCACCCCTACACGACGCCGCCGAAGCCATGGTTCGCCGACCTGTTGTTACCCGACGGGCGGCCCTATCAGGACGGCGAAGTCCAGACGATCCGCAAGCTGACCGGGGCCCAGGGCCAGGATTAAGAGTTGACCTGCGACTGCCGTCAAGCCCCGCAGTAGTAGTGCCTGGCGGCGTCGTCGTCGTTGCTGTTGCAGAACGGGAAGCCCTGATCCCCGCCGGCCACCCACAGCTGAAGTCCCCGACCGCCCCCGACGAGGGTGATTGTCACCTGCCCGGCGATGGGATCCTTGGGGTTCGAGGCCGCGGTGATGGTCCCGACCGCCGTGTCACCCGAGACCGATGTCAGCGTGAAATCGGTGGTGCCGGCGACGCCGCACCCCGACATCGGTGCATCCGGGCAGGTCGATCGGTCGTTGTACGTCTCGCGACCGTGGCCGTTGGGCTGGATCTCGAGACCCTCCTCGTGGGCGTGCCAGCTTCCCACGAAGGGGGCTATCCCCGCCACGTCGCCGGCCGCCGACGGCGCGAAGACCAGAGCGACGGCGGCCACGGCGGCGGCCAGTGCGCTAGTCCTCATTGGGGTATCTCCTGGGTCGGCGGCTGATCGAATGCTTCGATACGGCAAGTCTGCCGCGGCCATCTTGCAGGATTCTTGAATGCATGCGGGAATACAAGTGTTGATTGGCCCGTACGCGTTTGCCGCCTAGGGCCCGCCCGGGGGGCGTCGATCAACCCCTGAAGCCGGCAATCAGCCGTTGCACGCTTCGGGTAAGCGAGCCTGGCACATGGTCGGGATCCACCAGGTCACTTTCCGCCAGCGGGCCCGCCTCATCGGCCACTGCCTGCTCGGTAAACGGCCGCAACGTCCGGCCCTCTCCCCGAAGCGCCTCAACGGCTTTCAGGAACGAATGGCCTTCGGCCAGCGCCCCTTCAAACTCGCCGGCGGACACTCCCAGGTGCTCCGCCACCAGTCGATGACGCACCGAAATGACCTGGCGGCGAACGTCATCGTGTTCGAGGCGGTTCGGGACCGCCTCGATCGCCGCGTCGCACTCGCTGTCGAAACCCATCGACCGGTTGTTCAGATTCGACGATCCGACGCGCAGCAGCCGGTCATCGACCACCAGTACCTTAGCGTGGACGTAGATCGGCACACCACCGGCGTCCTCCGGCCAGTAGATGCCCAACCGGTGATGATCGTCTGCGGCCCATAGCACTTGAATGAGCAGGTGCCGCGCGCTGTCCATCGCTTCACGCTCAAGGCGGTTGTTGCCGCGGCGCGCCAGGACGATGACGATCTCCGGGCCGTCGTCTTCCCTCAGCCGAGCAGCCAGCGCATCCACGAGGCGCCTGGACGCCAGATATTGGTTCTCCAAATAGATGGTGTCGCGAGCCGCCGCGATGGCCGCAAGGTTGAGCGCCTCCACCTCCCGAACCTCTTGCTGGGGGTCCAATTCCGGCAGAGTGCGCACGATTCCGACGTCGACGTTGCGCAGGGTCGGTTCCAACTGGCTGGGCCAGGTGGCGTGTTTGGGCTCGACCGGTGCCAACGACTGGTCGGTCGCGGTCTGCCAACGAGCCCGCGCTTGCTCGCCGAGCGCACGGGCGGCCGCACCGTCGACCGCGGCCGCGACCTCATGTCGCGGCCCGTAGCTGCGACCCGCGTTCCGGCGGCTGCGACTGGCGTGCTGATGCGCCGGGGTGTCCCATCGGTTGAGCGTCAGATCGATGCCACCGCAGAACGCCACCGCGTCGTCGATGACGACGATCTTCTGGTGGTGGACCGAGCCGATCGGGTGGGCGCCGTCGATGGCCAAGTGCAGTCGCCTGCTGCTGATCTGGTTCAGAAACGAAACCGGGGTGAGCCCGAACCAGATGCCGTCAAAGGCCGGCAACAGGCGCAAATTCGACTTCAGCAGGTAGACCTCGAGGGCGGGTCGTTTCCGCAGTATCCAATACAGCAGGGGCCCTAGCTGGTTGGGGCCGGGAAGCGTCTTGACGCCCCGCTCGAAGGTCATCCTGGCGTCGAAATCCCAGCCGATCAGCATGATTCGATGCTGTGCGCGCGACATCGCCGCCTTGACGTGCTTGAAGTAATCGGCCGCATCGACCACGCAAGCGAACTGATCGGCACGCGCCACGCGCCAGCACGTCTGGCCTTCAGTCAGCAGTCGATCCGGCATGTTCGGCGCCGGTCTTTCGCAGCTATCCGGGTCACGTTCGCTCACTCGCCGCTGCGATCGCCTGTGCACGAGCACTGCGGAAGCTCGTGCAGCGCTTCGGTTTCCTTACCATCCACGCGCAAGTGCCGTCGTCCATCGGTCGTGGTGGCAATACCGATAGTCAGCTCTTTGCCGTCGTCGTCGTCCGGTTCCACGAGCAGCTGCAATTCCCCAGAGTCGACGAACAACATGGCGTCGTCGTTGGAAAGCTTCCAGGGGTGGCCGTCGGTGGGCCATCGCCCGCCGACGAGCCGGACGCCGTTGCGCTCACCTTCGTCGTCTTCGGCGCCCTCTGCCGCGACGCAACTGACCCACAATTTGGCCGGCAGGGAACGGAAATAGACGGCCAAGCGCTGGCGGTTGAGGTCGACTTCGACCGGTATCCCGATCGGCGGCAGCGATGTGCCCTCGGGACGGTCGTTCAGCGATTGCTTGACTTGACGTGACCCGATTCCGGCGCCAAACCAGTCAATCGTCAGCACGGTGGTGAGGTACTGAACGATCGCCACCGTCAGCAGACCGCCCGCACCCGCTACCCCCACCCCTGCAGCACCTACCCACGTCACCGGAAGCGCAAGCAGGCCAACGGTCGCCGCGGCGCCGGCAGCCGCGGCGACCTTACCCGGAACCGTCAGGCTGAAGTCGGGAGTAACCTCCGGCTCCGGCGGATTCTGTGCCGGTCGTACTCCGACGGTTCGCGGAAACTCATTGAACAGCTCGCTGATTCGCCTTACTTCCGCCTCGTAGTCCTGATTGCTGATTTCACCCGCCCGCTTCTTGTCGCCGGCCTGGCTGAGCGCTTCCTCGAGGGTCTCGATGGTCTGCGAGTCAGCTGGTCGGGGCTCGTCCTCTTTGGGGTCGCGAGGTATGTCGTCCAGGCCCATCTCGTAGGTCACCTTGAAAGTGGCCTCGAAATCGTACAGCTTGGTTTCGGCGCTCACGGTACCGTCGACGACCAGCCGGCCATCCTGGTTTCGCGGCACGATATCGGCGTCCAATCTGTCCAGGCTGCGGTCGTCACCGCCGATGGTGATGGTCTTCGGACCCTCCAGTAGGCACGGCGCATCGGCGTCGAAGTCGCTCTCGTCGAGGTCGAAGCTTTTCATCACGGTATCCCGGACCTGCCGCAGGATGCTCCACCCGGTGACGGCTAATCCGGCTTTCTCCCTGGGGTTTTCGGCGAGTACCGATGTGGGCAGCTCCTCGCCGGACGGCAGTTCGCGCAGCGTCTGCAGTTGGACCACCATGGATTCGTGGATGGCGCTTTCGGACGGGGGGCCGACGTCGAAGCGCTGAACGATCGCGTCGATTGCCTTGAACGTGCTGTCGTCCTGCGCGTCGGGGTCGATGTCCATCGGCGACGGCAACAGCCCCACGATGCCGTTCTCGCCCATCTCGGCGACCTTGGGACGGACCGCGTCGCCGATCTGGGCGGCCAGCGAGTCGAGCACCCTGGTTCTCGCCTCGTCATCGGAGAGGGTGGGGTGCTGAAGCTTTTCCAAATTCACCATCAGCTCCCCCGCGATGCTGTGGGTGATCCAATACGCCTCGGCGTAGTCGAGTTCCCAGCTGATCCGCGGGTCTTGCCCGGTGAAGATGCACTCGCCGCCTGCGCGGCGCTCGATGTCTGAACCGAACAGTTTCGCGGCGTGCCGGTCGCGCAGCGGTGTGGCGATCAGCACGGGAGCGTCCTGCGCGGCGAAGTTCAGCGCGATTGTCTGCTGGCCCGACGCCAAATCGTGCCGCTCGAGCTGATCGTGAATCGTCAACCGCCCGAACAACGGAATCTCGTTGTACGGGAGCTCGCGCGACTCGCCGGCCCGAGGACCGTCCGGGATCGTGACAGTGGCCGGCGGCAGTGTCACCAACGGGATACAGGTAACCGAATCGATCACGATCTTCGAGTCGAAGATCGCCAGGTCGATCGCGAAATGCCTTAGCGGATCGCGGGATTCACCGTCGCACTCCTCCTGCCACAACCGCTGATGCGAGTCGAGGATGAACCAGACGCGATCCAGCGTGAGATCGAGAGTGGCCGTCGCCGAATAGCCGCTGCCGTCGACGGACTCCGTGTACTTGTCGCCACTGAAGATGTCGACCGTCTGATCCTGGACACGTTCACGATGAATTTCGATCATTGTGTCGGGGCGGTGCATGTCTGACTCCAATATCTCGTCGGCGCTTCCGGATGCTGTACCCACTACGGCCGGTGTTGAGTCGACTGGGCGAAAGGATCACGTTTCTGGGCCCGGCGGAGAACTAAGTAAATCGCTTGATTTAAATGTGGCGGCGGTGTTGACTCACGTCGTGACCAGCGATGCCAACGTGCACGACGGCCCCAAGGCATTTCACCGGCGTCGTCTCGCAACCGGGAGAAACGGGTATTCAACACATGCGGAGTTAGTGCTCGCGGACCAATAAGCGGAGGCATCAGATGGCTGCAGTCGACAATGACCTGATAACCGAAGGTCCAGACGCCGAGGCAGATCACGATCTGGTCGCCCAACCTCACCAGCGAGCGGGCCCGGTCGCCGAGGCAGAAACCAAAGCGGCCGAAATGAGTTCCGACGAGCAGCCCCTCGGCCGGCTGGGGCGCCGCTTTGACCGACGGTCCCCCTTTTTCGTCGGGATGGCAGCGGCCGCCGGTGTGGCGGTCACCTACGGGGCGGTGCGTGTCCTGGATTCCATGTCCTCGGTGCTGGTTCTCATCGGTGTGGCGTTCTTTCTCGCACTCGGTCTTGAACCCGCCGCCTCCTGGTTCGTCAACCACAAACTGCCACGGTGGGCGGCGACCACGTTGGTGTTTGCCATCTTTCTCGCGCTGTTGGGCGCCTTCGTGGGTGCCGCAATTCCCCCACTCGTCCAACAAACCGGTGAGTTGATACACCAAGCGCCGCAATACATTCAGCAGGCGCAGGACCACTCCTCGGCCGTCGGCGGGCTCAACGACCGCCTCCATCTGCAGCAGCGGATCACCGACGCCGTCAACAGTTCGGGTGGGTCGCTGCTCAACGATGTGGTCAGCGCGGGCACCGCCGTCTTCGACGCCGTGACCGATGTGCTGATCGTTGCGGTGTTGACGGTGTACTTCCTGGCCGACATGCCCCGCATCCGCACCACCTTGTACCGGCTGGTGCCACACACCCGCCGACCCCGCGCCATCCTGATCGGCGACGAGGTCTTCGCCAAGGTCGGCGCCTACGTTTTGGGCAATGTGTTGATCTCCATCATCGCCGGGTTGGCCACGTTCCTCTGGCTGATGGGCTTCTCAGTTCCGTACCCGCTGCTGCTGGGTATCTTCGTGGCAGTGTTCGACTTGGTGCCCGTCGTCGGGTCGACCATCGCCGGCGTTGTCGTCGCCGCTGTCGCGCTCACCGTGTCCCTTCCAGTCTGTATCGGCACCACTGTGTTCTTCGTGGTGTTTCGCCTGGCCGAGGATTACCTTCTGGTACCTAAGATCATCGGCCGAGCGGTCAAGGTGCCGGCGCTGGTCACCGTCGTGGCCGTCTTGATCGGCGGCGCACTGCTCGGGATGGTCGGAGCCCTCGTCGCCATCCCGATCGCGGCCGCCATGCAACTCCTGACTCAGGAGATCCTGTTCCCTCGACTCGACAACGGCTGAGGGCGCGGTTCGGGCGGCCGCGGCTGGGATTAGCCTGCCAAGTATGGTCTGCTCGCCTGCCGCGCTCACCCGCGCCAGAGCTGGAGTTGCGCGACCAGGTTCGCGCATTCCTGGCCGAGACGCTGCCCTGGGGGACGTTCGAGCCCGGCCTCGGGATGGGCGCCGAGGTCAATCCAGGCTTCTCCGCCGCGCTGGCCGAGCGCGGCTGGGTCGGCATGGCCGTCCCCGCCCGATATGGCGGTCGCGACGCCACCGCCGTCGACCGCTTCGTCGTCGTCGAAGAGCTGCTGCGCTGGGGTGCCCCGGTGGGGCATCACTGGGTGGCCGACCGGCAGATCGCCCAGGTGCTCCTTCGTTACGGCACCGAGGAGCAAAAGCAGTGGCTGCTGCCGCGAATCTGCCGGGGCGAGTTGTGTTTTTGCATCGGTATGAGCGAGCCGGACGCCGGAAGCGATCTCGCGTCGGTGCGCACCCGAGGTGTGCGCGACACCGACGGCTGGCGGGTGTCCGGCGTCAAGGTCTGGACCAGCAACGCGATGCGCGCCGACTTCATGATCGCGCTGTGCCGAACCGGGGACGGCGCCCGCCATGCGGGACTGAGCCGATTTCTCATCGACATGCGCAGCCCCGGTGTGACGGTCAAGCCGATCCCCTACCTGAACGGCAGCACCGACCATTTCGCCGAGGTGCTCATGGACGGCGTGCTGGTGGCTGACGAGCGGGTAGTCGGCGAAATCGGGCAAGGCTGGGCGCAGAACGCCAGCGAGCTGGCCTTTGAGCGCAGCGGTCCGGACCGGTGGATCTCCACCTTCCTGGTCGTTCAGGAGTTCATCCGCGAGTGTCCCGACCTGGCGGCCAGTCCGGCCGGGAGCCGGCTGGTCGGCGAACTCGCCGCTCAATACTGGGTGCTCCGGCGGCTCTCGCTGGCGGTGGCCAGGGCGATCGATGCCGGCGAAACGCCCGCGGCCGAGGCCGCGCTGATCAAGGAGATGGGCACCCGCTTCGAACAAGACGTCGTCACCTCGCTGCGCGAGCTGTTGGATCGCGAGCTCGTCGAGCCGCGCACGTTGTTCGAACGGTTGTTGCGCCGCGCCACGTTGGATGCGCCGTCGTTCACCATCCGAGGCGGTACCAACGAGGTGCTGCGCTCGGTCGCCGCCAAGGGTCTGTCATGAGCGAAAACGAACTATACGGCTTGGCCGCCAAGCTGTTCGACGAGCACAGCCGGTGGCAGGACGTGGGCGACGCCGAAGCCGCCGGGTGGGCCGAAGGCCTGTGGAAGGCGTTGCAGCAGACCGGATTCAGCGACGTCCCGGTGCCCGAGGAGCTGGGCGGAGCCGGCGGCAGTGTTGCCGACGCGGTTCAACTGCTCCGCGCCGCGGGAGCGCACGCGGCGCCAGTGCCGCTGGCCGAGGCCGGACTGGTCGGCGGGTGGCTGCTGGCGTCCGCCGGTATCCCGCTGCCCAAGGGTGTTCGAACGGTACTGCCGCCCGGTCACACGCTAAGGCTCGACGGTGATCGGCTGTTCGGCACGGCGCCGGCCGTGCCGTGGGGTCACCGCGCCGATCACGTAGTCGGACTCGTCGACGGCGTGGTAGTGCTAGCACCCGGACCGACGCACGCGGACGGCCCGGCCGTCAGTCGCGGAGTCAACCTGGCCGAAGAACCGCGTGACACAGTGGTTTTCGACGGTGTACCGGTCACCGCACACGCCGACGCGCCGGACGAGATCACCGAAGAATCGTTGTGGGAGCGCACCGCACTTGGGCGTATCGCGCTGATGACCGGCGCGGTCAGTGCCGTCGCGGCAATGACGTTGCGCTACAGCCAAGAACGCGAACAATTCGGGCGACCGATCGGCCGATTCCAGGCCGTGCAAGCACATTTGGTGACCATTCACCAGCAGGCCACGGTGCTCGCCTCGGCTATCGACGGCGCGGTCGACGCGGTGCAACTCGGCCGGGGCGGCTTCGAAATCGCTTGTGCGAAAATGCTTGCCGACCGGGCCGCGCACCTGGTGACCGCGGCCGCTCATCAGACACACGGCGCCATCGGAATGACCAAGGAGTATCCGTTGCACTACCTCACCCGTCGACTCTGGGCCTGGCGTGACGAAGCCGGAGGGCATCAACGCTGGGCACACGGGCTCGGCGCGGCCCTGGTCGCCCAAGGCCCCGACGCCCTGTACCCCGCCATCCAGTCCGGATCGGAGTTGGTGCAGTGAAGCGACTGCAGCGCCCAGACGGGGTCACGTTAGCTTTCGAGGTGCACAACCCGCAGGCGACGGGCGTGCCACTGTTGCTCACGCACGGTTTCGGCGCCACCTCGGCCATGTGGGGCCCCAACATCGATGCCTTGAGCGTCGACCGACCGGTGATCGTCTGGGACATGCGCGGCCATGGCGGCAGCGACGCACCCAAGGACATGGACCGGTATAGCGAGCAGATCAGCGTCGCCGACATGGCAGCGATTCTGGACGCCGCGGGAGCTGAGCGGGCCGTGGTCGGCGGAATGTCGTTGGGCGGCTACCTATCTCTGGCGTTCAACCTCGTCCATCCGCAGCGGGTGGCCGCACTCTTGCTGGTCGACACCGGGCCGGGCTACCGCAAGGACGAAGCCCGCGACAAGTGGAACGCGTGGGTGGAACGACGCGCCCAGGAACTCGAACGCGGCCGGACGCGGGCCGACAGCTCGGCAGAACTCGCGCAGGCGATACACCTGCATCCCGAGGGTCTGCCCCGCGCCGCGCGCGGTGTGATGGCGCAAAAAGATGCCCGCGTCATCACGTCGCTCGACAGCATCTCGGTGCCCACGTTGGTAATCGTCGGCGCCGACGACACCGACTTCCTGGCCGGGGCCGACTACATGCACCGCCACATCGCCGGTTCCCGCAAGGTTGTCATCGACGACGCGGGGCATGCGGCCAACATGGACCAGCCCGAGACGTTCAATGCGGCCGTCCGCGATTTCCTGGAACAGCTGTGACCGCAACGGATGTCACCGTCGAATCAACCGGCCACGTAGCCCTGGTGGAGATCCACCGGCCTCCGAACAACTTCTTCGACACGGCGTTGATCAAAGCCGTCGCCGACGCCTACGAGCGACTCGACGACGACGTCGAATGCCGGGCGATCGTGTTGTGCGCGGAGGGAAAGCACTTCTGCGCCGGTGCCGATTTCTCCCGCCCCGCCGAGGATCGCGTGTCGCCCAACGACCTTTACGCTCAGGCGATTCGGTTGTTCCGCGCCGGCAAACCGGTTGTCGCCGCGGTGCACGGCAGCGCGATCGGCGGCGGCCTCGGGCTTGCCTTGAGCGCAGACTTCCGGGTCGCCGCGCCCTCGTCGAAATTTGCGGCCAACTTCAGCCGGCTCGGGTTTCATCCCGGCTTCGGGATCACCGCGACGTTGCCACGTGTCGTGGGCCCGCAAAAGGCACTCGAGTGGGTGCTCACCGGTGAACGCATGGGTGGTGAAATCGGCTATGCGGCAGGGTTGTTCGACGAATTGGCCACCGACGGCGAGGTGCGCCCGGCGGCGATTCGGTTCGCCGAGCGGATCGCCGCGTCAGCTCCCTTGGCGCTGAACAGCATTCGTGCCACCATGCGCGCCGGGCTGGCCGAGGCCGTCGCCGCGGCCACCGCCCGCGAACTCGAAGAACAAACCCGGCTACAGGCGACGGCCGACTTCCGCGAAGGCGTAACCGCAGCTGCCCAGCGCCGCGCTCCGAAGTTCACCGGCAGCTGAGGGTCAGACCGGGAACACAATCCCGGTCAGCTTTTCCGAGACCTCCCACAGCCGCCGCTGCAGGCCCTCGTCATGTGACCGTGCGGACGACCGCACGACCGTCGGATAGCCCCGCAGGTCGGCCAGACCACCGGGTCCGTAGTACTGGCCGCCGATGACACCCGGGTCGGTGGCCGCCCGCAACGCCGGCAGTGCGCCCCGCTGCGGGCTTTGGCTGATGGCGGTGACGAAGTACCGCATCCCGAAAGACGCATCGCGCAATAGTTCAGTCTTGGAAAAGCCGGGGTGCGCGGCGACCGCGATTGTGGTTGCGCCGCTTGAGGAGAGCCGACGCTGCAGCTCGTACGTGAACAGCAGATTGGCGAGTTTAGAACGGCAATAGGCCACGCCCGGGTCGTCATCGCGTTGGAGATTCAGATCATCGAAATCGATGGCAGCCCGAGCCCGATGGCCCAGGCTACTGATCGTCACGACCCGTGAACCTACGACCGCCAACAGGCGGTCAAGCAGCAGCCCGGTCAACGCGAAGTGGGCCAGGTGATTGGTGCCGAATTGCAGTTCGAAGCCGTCTTTCGTGTGTCCAGTTGTGAGCGACACGCCGGCGTTGTTGATCAAGAGATCAATCTGCGCGTATTCCCGTTTGAGCGCCTCGGCGGCTGCGTGCACCGACGCCAGCGATGTCAGATCGACTTCCTGCACCCGGACTTCGGCGCGCGGGCTAGTCGCGGTTATCCGGGCCGCAGCGTCGTTCCCCTTAGCGGGGTTGCGAACCGCAAGGACGACGTGGGCGCCCATTGCAGCGAGCGCAGCCGCGGTTTGATAGCCCAGTCCGGTGTTGGCGCCGGTGATGACGGCGACGCGACCAGGCTGGTCGGGAATGTCAGCGGCAGTCCACTTGGACATGTGCCTAACACTTTCACATGCCCAACACAGAGCGGTGGCCCCACGCACATAGGCTGGGTCAGTGGACTTCGAACTTGAGCGCAGTGACTTACACACGACCCGGTTCCTGCACAGTGACCCGCCGTCGCCCGGCGACGGAGAGGCTCTGCTTCGCGTCGAATCCTTCGGGCTCACATCCAACAACATCACCTACGCGGTCTTCGGCGAGGCGATGAACTACTGGAATTTCTTCCCAGCGTCTGACCCGAAGTGGGGGAAGCTGAATGTCTGGGGCTACGCCCGTGTCGAGGATTCGCGGCACCCCGACCTGGCGCCGGGCATGCGCGTGTACGGCTACCTGCCGTGCGCCAGCCATCTGCTGGTCGTGCCCGACCGCGTCAACGAGAAAGGGTTCATCGACGCCGCCGCGCACCGGGCCACGCTGCCCTCGGCCTATCAGGGCTACCGTGACGTCGAGACCGATCCGGTCTACTCGGCCGGCTTGGAAGCCGAACACATCTTGTTCTTTCCGCTGTTCTTCACGTCTTTTCTCATCGATGACTTCCTGGCCGACGAGGGCTTTTTCGGCACGGACACGGTCGTGATCTCCAGCGCATCGTCCAAGACGGCGATCATCGCGGCCTACCTGTTGAGCAGGCGTGCGGGTATCGAGGTGGTAGGCCTGACATCCGCGAACAACCGCGCGTTCGTCGAGGGGCTCAACGTCTACGGCTCGGTATACGCCTACGACCAGATATCACAGCTTCCAGGCGAACGCGCCGTGTATGTCGACATCTCAGGCGACGGCGGGGTCCGCAGCGACATCCATGCCCACTACGGCGACCGCCTCGCCCACAGCGCTGCGGTCGGCATGACCCATTGGACCGAAATGGCCAAAGGTGCAGGCGATCTCGCCGGACCGCGGCCGGTCTTCTTCTTTGCGCCGGATCGGATCAAGAAGCGTGGCGAGGATTGGGGCACGGCGAAACTCGACCTGAATGTCGCCGAGGCGTGGACGCCGTTCGCGACATGGGCGTCGAATTGGCTTCGCGTTGAACGAATCTCGAGCGAAGACGACATCCAGCGGGTCTATCTGGAGCTCCTCGACGGAAAGATCGACCCCGCTGCGGGCACTATCGTCGATCTGTGAGGCCAGCCGTCACACCAACGAGTCGATCATCGCTTGGCCGTCGCTGTCAGCACCAGGGGGCGCATCTTGGTTCTGCGCGAAGACGATGAAGGCCGACTGATGCGTCGAAGGATTCAGCAGCTCGCTGAACGACCCGACGACGGGAGTCGGTCCCATCCGGGATGTCCCGTCAGCGCTGTAGGTGACGGAGGCCTGCTGGGTAAAGACTCCGCCCTGCGTCGGTGACGAGCCAGGCGCGCCCAAGTCTCTGACGTTGGTCAGACCCGTTGTCGACACGTTGCTCAGGTTTGCGATGTCGGCCTGCAGGACGGCGACGGGGTCGCTGCCGCGGGCCGACTTGACCTTGATCTCCATTTCCGCGCTGGCGAAGGCGTTGACGAGCCTCACCCAGCCCGGACCCTGCTCTGCGACTGTCCAGCCCGGCGCGGGGTCAACCGAGACGCCCGGCGCCACGTCGACCCCGGCGTGCGCCACCGCCGGCAGGTTGATGGCGGCGAGTGCGAAGGTCGCCGTCACGGCGGCCACGATGGCGATGTGTCGCACTGCACGCCCGAACCATCGGCGTGGTGGCGATGCTGACGTGGTCGTGGCTCCTGGTGTCGCCAAGGCGTGCATGGCCTTACTCCTCTGCTGGATCGGACGGTTGGGGGATTCGCAGGTACTCATTTCACCTGGCAACGCCAAGACTGTCCATGGCTAGCGTGCTATCGCCTGATGAACGGCAGGGTGCGCATCCGTATGGTGAGGGCCATGGACGCGACGGCGCCCGACCGGCCGGATGATTGCCCGGATCTCGTCAGCCGCCGTCAGCTGCTCTGGCTGGCCGGCGGCGCAGGCTTGGCGGCCACCGTCGGAGCGTGCTCACACCCCACCAGTCCCCCGCCACCTTCCACTCCGAGTCCCGCTGCGACCGGGCCAACCGGCGCCGCCATCCCTGCTTCTGCCCCCCCATCTGCGCCGCCCGCCCCAGCCCCGCCAAGTACCACCTCGGCTCCGTTGCTCTGCCGCGACGCCTGGGGCGCGAAGCCCGCTCGCCCTGGAGGGCAGCTGCACACCATCACCCGG
>CAVTLW010000007.1:0-15148 GCA_963735655.1 uncultured Actinomycetota bacterium | reverse complement strand
TTCGCTTTTCCAAGGCTTTGTCCGTCCCTTCGACTTCTGTTCGCCATGGTCCAACGTAGCGACCGCATACCAGCGGCAGGCCCGGGACCCCGCGCACACGATATGACCAGTGGTCAAATCTGCACTGCGCCAACAGGTTGCCGATCGGATAACTTCTAGCTATGGCTTCACCTGCGCAGCCCGCGCAAACCCGACGCTGGTCCAAGACCGGCGCCACGCAGCGGCGGATCTTGGACGCGGCAACGGAGGTGTTCGCAACCCGGGGTTTCACCGCGGCGACCATGGCCGATGTGGTGGCCGGTTCGGGCGCCAGCATCGGCAGCATCTACCACCACTTCGGCGGCAAGAGCGAGCTTTTCCTGGCGATCTTCGAGCAGATGGCCGACGCCGTCGACCGCCGCATCGATGCCGTGATGCGGCAAGCAGCCGACGGACCACAAGGACTAGACCGCCGCGAGGTTTTCGAACTCCACGTGCGGGCCTACCTCGAGGCCATGTGGGAGAACCGGCTGTTGGCCCGGGTGCTGTCGTCCGGGGACACCCCACCGGGGTTCGAAGTCGCCCGTCGCAGCCGCATGACGGCCGCCTTCCACAGCTGGATGGCGGTGCTGGAGCTGGACACCTCACTGCGTGGGCAACTCCTGAGCCGCGTCCTGGTGGCAACCATGGCGGAGTCGTCGCTGATGGTCGCGGCGTGCGACGACGCAGCTGACGTGCCGGCGATCATCGGCGCGACGATCGAATGGATCGACCGGCTCACCGAATGAGCTCGACCGCCTTCTCCAGGTCGGCGATCACGATCTTGCGCATGTCGTACATGGCCTTGGTGGCCGCGGCGGCGCGGGCCCGGTCCGGATCGCCCACCAATTCGTAGAGCCGGTCGGGGACGATCTGCCAGCTCAGGCCGAACCGATCTTTCAGCCAGCCGCACTGCGACTCCTCGCCGCCGTCGAGCAACCGGTCCCAGTAGTGATCGACCTCGTCTTGGTCCTTGCAGTGGATCGTGAAGGACACCGCCTCACTGAACCGAAAGTGCGGGCCGCCGTTGATCCCGATGAAGCGGGTGCCGTCCAGCACGAAGGTGCCGCTCAACACCGCACCAGGTTCGCCCGGCCCGGCCTCAGCTGGTCCGGTTGAAGCCCTCGATATGCGAATTCGGGAACACCGAGGTATAGAACTCGGCCGCCTCCTGAAGGTTGTGGTCGAACCACAGCGAGGGCGAGATCGATGGCATTAGCCGCCTCCTAGTTGTCGGGTCTATTGCAGTGATAGACCCCGGCGGCGGCGAGAACTCACCGGCTGACGTTCCCCGGGCAGTAGTTTTTGACCGAGATCCGCACGAATTCGCGGACGTCTTGCTCGGGAATGCCGGCCATGATCGCCCGTTGGTATTGCTGGTCGGGCGTCTCGCCGCCGTCCCGGCTGTCACAGATGACGTGAGCGAAGTTGACCAGGCGCGTCCCGTCGACGCCGCCGGCGCCGATGACCAAACCCGCTTGGTTCAGATCGTGCAGGAAGGGCTCGTCGAAGGTGACGTCCGTATTCTCCGGAGGGGCTGGGATGTTGAAGTCGATCGGCGGCTCGGTGGCCGTGAAGGCTCCGACAAGCACCGGCGCCGCGAACCGGCCGCCGAGAAACAGCAGCAGCAGGGCGCCTGCGGCGAATTTGCGGTTGACCATGCTTGCCAGCGTCCGGCGGGCGCCTCTTGGGATGCTCAAAGGATTCTGATTGACAGTATTAGAACGCGATTCTAATGTCTGAGATCATGACGGCGGCCACCAAATTATGGGCCAATTCGGCCGACTCCCATTTCCTCGAGCCGCCCGATTTGTGGCGCTCGCGGTTACCGAAGCGGCTGGCCGACCTGGTGCCGCGCACCGAGAAAGATCCCGACGGCAGCTGGGAGACCATCTACGTCGACGGGCAGGTGTTCCGCCGCCGGCTGCCCAGCATCGCCCAAGAGGAGTTCATGGCGGCCACCGTCGCCGCGCCCGGCTCCCGCGACGTCGAAATGCGGCTGGCCGACCTTGACGGCGAAGGCATCTGGTCGGAATTGGTGTTCCCGTCGCTGGGCATGTGGGCCGGTTCGTTTCGCACGCCGGAGCTGCTGCGCGAGGCGATGCGCGCATCCAACGACTGGTCCAAGGACACGATCATGGACCACTCGCCGCGGCTGATCCCGACGGCCCAGGTGTCAACCCTCGATATCGGCGACGCGGTCGACGAGCTCAAGCGTTGCGGTGCAATGGGATTCAAGGCGGCATTTCTTCCGGTGACGCCGCACCCGTCGCAGCGTGACTACAACCGTGACGAGTGGGAGCCGTTCTGGGCCACCGCCGAGGACGTCGGCATGGTGATCGCGTTCCACATCGGCACCGAGCCAGTCGATTTCGCCGCCGGCAGCTCGATCGGGGTGACCTTCCACGGCCCGGGCGGCGCGGTGCTCAACTACACCGAGACATCGTTCGGCGGCCAGCGCGCGGTGGTCAAGCTGGTCGCCTCGGGCGCTTTAGACCGCCACCCGAATCTCAAAGTGCTGGTCTCCGAAGGTGGTGCGACGTGGGTGCCGTTCGTCGCCGACCGCATGGAGGAGGGCTATCGCCAGCACGCAATGGTGGTGCGGCCCAAGCTGAACCGCAGTCCGCGGGAGATCATCTACTCGCAGGTGTACGCGTCGTTTCAGCATGACTCGTCGGCTATCGCGGCGATGACGGCGATGGGTTTCAACAACGTGCTCTGGGGCAGCGACTACCCGCACATGGAGGGCACCTTCGGCCACACCCAGCAGACGCTGCACCAGCTGTTCGACGGCGCCGACCACAAGACCAGGGATCGCATCTTGTTCGGCAGCTTCGCCGAGCTGTTTCCCGACGCGCCGTTGCCACCCGGAGCGAACAGTGGTTAAACCGGCTAGGTAACGTCGAGGAAATGAGTCCGGTCAGCAGCCCCCAGACGGTCGAGTTTTCCGGCGCCGGCGGCATCACCCTGGTCGCTGACGAGTGGAACCGCGGATCGTCGAGGCCGGCCGACCGACCCACCATCCTGATGTTGCATGGCGGCGGACAGAATCGCTTCTCCTGGAAGAACACCGGCCAGATTCTCGGCGACGACGGGTTCCACGTCGTGGCGCTGGACTCGCGGGGTCACGGCGACAGCGGTCGCGCGCCGGACGCCGACTACGAAGTCGAGACGCTGACCGACGACGTCATGCACGTGCTCGAGGCGATCGGCCGGCCGGTGGCGATCATCGGTGCCAGCATGGGCGGCTTGACCGGCATCCTGGTCGCCGACCGCGCCGGCCCGGACAAAGTCACCCAATTGGTGCTCGTCGACGTGGTGCCCCGATTCGAGAAGGGCGGCAGCGCCCGCATCCGCGATTTCATGATGGGCAACCTCGACGGTTTCGAAACGCTGGAACAGGCCGCCGACGCCGTCGCCGCCTACCTACCCTACCGGAGGAAGCCGCGCAGCCCGGAGGGCCTGAAAAAGAATCTGCGCTTCCGCGACGGCCGCTGGTTTTGGCACTGGGACCCGGCGTTCATGACCAAGCCCGGCGACGACCCCGAACTGCGCACCGAGAACTTCGAACACGCGGCCAAGAACCTGACGATCCCGGTCTTGTTGATCCGCGGCAAGCTATCCGACGTCGTCAGCCCCGAAGGCGTCAAGCATTTCCTGGCCACCGTGCCGCGCGCGGAGTTCGTCGAGCTGTCCAATGCCGGGCACACCGCGGCCGGCGACGACAACGACGCGTTCAGCGACGCCGTGGTGAGCTTCGTCGAGCGCGGCTAGCCAGCCAATCGGCCAGCGCACCTTGCCCCGGCGCCGACTGTGAATTGTGCGACGCGACGCGCCGTTACTGCGTCGTGAAATTCACTCTCGGCGGCTGCGGTAGCTAATTCGCGGGTTTTTCCGCGTGGCCGCCGAATTGCTTGCGCATGGCCGACAGCGCCTTGTTGGCGAAGTCGTCAAGGCTGCGTGAGGCGAACCGGGACTGCAGCGCGGTCGTCAGCACCGGCGCGGGGACTCCCTCGTCGATCGCCGCGATGGCGGTCCACCGGCCCTCACCGGAGTCGGAGACGCGCCCGGAGAACTCGTGCAGGTCGGGCGATTGATGCAGCGCGATCGCGGTCAAGTCCAGCAGCCAGGAGCCCACCACACTCCCCCGGCGCCATACCTCGGCGACGTCGGCGATGTCGAAGTCGTATTGGTAGCACTCGGGGGACGACAGCGGCGCGGTCTCGGCATCTCCCTCTTGGATGCGCTTGCCGATGTCGGCGTTGCGCAGGATGTTCAGTCCCTCGGCGAGGGAGGCCATCATCCCGTACTCGATCCCGTTGTGCACCATCTTGACGAAGTGGCCGGCCCCGGACGGGCCGCAGTACAGGTAGCCCTTCTCCGGCTGCGCGACTTCGCCGGACCGGCCCGGGGTGCGCTCCGCCGAATTCACGCCGGGTGCGATGGTGGCGAACAGCGGCTCGGCGTGCGCAAAAGACTTCTCGTCGCCGCCGATCATCAGGCAGTAACCGCGCTCGCGGCCCCAAACGCCGCCGCTGGTGCCGCAGTCCAGTAGGTGAATTCCCTTCTCCCCCAGCAGTTTTGAATGCTTGAGGTCGTCGCGATAGTACGAGTTGCCGCCGTCGATCACGATGTCGCCGGCCTCGAGTGTGTTGGCCAGCCCTTCGATCACCGTCTGGGTGATCGTGCCCGCCGGCACCATCACCCACACGATCCGCGGCGTGGACATCTTCTCGGCCAGCTCGGCCACCGAGTACACCCCGGTCGTCCTTTCCTCACTGGCCAAGGACTTGACGGCGGTCGTGTCGTGGTCGTACACGACGCACTCATGTCCGCCAGCGGTCACGCGTCGGACGATGTTCGAGCCCATCCGACCGAGGCCGATCATTCCCAGCTGCATCTTGTTCAGGTCTCCTCACTCTGCCGAGGGCGTAGGAAGCCACGGCTCTTGCCAACTGTGGTGACCGCGCAGCAACGACTGCGCGGCTTCGGGTCCCCATGACCCGCGTTCGTACTGCTGGATTTCGCAGGGCTTGTCGAGCAGCGACTGGACGATCCGCCACGTCTCTTCGATGCTGTCTTCCCGCGCGAAAAGCTGGTGGTCTCCGGTCAACGCGGCGTGCAGCAGCAGCTCATAAGGCCCCTCCGGTTCACCGAGGTCCGCCGCGAAAGAGGAGTCCAAGTGAATGTCGTGCCACGCGTCGCCGACTCGGGCCGACAACTGCAGCCGCAGGCCCGGCTCGGGATCGATGCGCAGCACGATCTGGTTGCCATCGGCCGGCCGGTGCTCCGGCAGGAACGCCAACTTGGGCACCCGGTGCAGAAACAGCCGCACCTCAGTGACCTTCTCGGGCAGGCCCTTGCCGGCGCGCAAGAAGACCGGCACCCCGGCCCAGCGCCAGTTGTCGATTTCGGTCCGCAGCGCGATGAAAGTCTCGGTCTGTGAATCTTTTTGCACACCAGCGATATCCGTGTAGCCGCGGTACTGGCCCCGGACGCAGCGCTTGGGGTCCAGCGCCGGGATGGCGCGGAACACCTCGGCCTTTTTGTCGTTCACGTCGTCGGCGCTATTTCTGACCGGAGGCTCCATGGCGACCAGCGCGAGCACCTGCAGCAGATGGTTTTGCACGACGTCGCGCAGCGCGCCGACCGGATCGTAGAACTTGCCGCGGTCCTCCACCCCGATGTTCTCGGCCATGGTGATGTGCACCTCGGAAACGCTGTGCCGGTCCCACAGCGCGGCCAGCGCCTGGTTGGCGAACCGCAGAAACTCCAGCTCGACCACTGGCCGCTTGCCCAGGAAGTGATCCACCCGCATGATCTGGTCTTCATCGAGCACGGCGCGCAGCCTGGCGTTGAGCTCGCGCGCAGACTTCAGGTCGTGGCCGAACGGCTTTTCCACCGCCACCCGCGCATGTTTCACCAGCCCGGCTTTGCCCAGGTTCTCGACGATCGGCGCGAACAAGAACGGCGGCATTTCCAGGTAGTAGAGAGGACGCTTCCCCGATCCGATTCGCTTGGCCAGCTGCTGGTAGAGCGCCGTGTCGGTGACATCGCCGTGCAGGTAGTCCAACCGGCCGGCCAGCCGGTCGAACACCTCGTCGTCGATCTTCTCGCCGGAGTCGTTGATGGCCCCGCGGGCGCGTTCGACCAGCCTCTCGACGGACATGTCGTCGCTGGCCACGCCCAGGATCGGGCAGTCCAGCAGCTTGCGGGCCTCGAGCCGGTACAGAGCGCGAAACGTCATCTTGCGGGCCAGATCGCCGGTTATTCCAAAGATCACCAGCAGGTTTGACGAACTACCACCGTTGGCGGCCAAGACCGAACCTCCCAATAGTCAGTCGACCGGCTCGCTAAAGATGCAGTTCCCGGGGCGTTCGAGGTCAACCCTAGACACTGCGTATGGGCCCGACAACCGCAAGTTGTCACTGGTTTTGCAAAGATGCATTGCGTGGGTCCACACGCAGACGACGCGATGCATATCGCGGTCTACGCGCTGGCCGGGATCGCGGTGATCGAGGCCGTCGGACTCGGCGTGCTGTGGCGGCTGCTGGGCCGCACTCGCCAAGAGGCCGAGGAATTGCGGCAGCGTGCCGACGCCCGCAGCTGGCTGATGACCGGCGGCCGCGAGGCCGTCAAGACGGTATGGCAGACGGCGAACATCATGCGCAAAGAGGGCTTCGGTGCGGCGGTGCGCAGCTCGATCGAGGACCTCGCCGACTGGGCCGAAGTGGAGCAGCCCGACTTGGCCCGGGTCACCCGGAATGGCCGAGTGGTGATCATGTTCTCCGACATCGAGGAGTCCACCGCCCTGAACGAACGCATCGGCGATCGCGCGTTTGTCAGGCTGATCGGTTCGCACGACAAGCTCGTGCACACGCTGGTGCAGCGACAGTCCGGACATGTGGTGAAGTGTCAGGGCGATGGCTTCATGATCGCCTTTGCCCGTGCCGAGCAGGCGGTGCGGTGCGGCATCGACGTGCAGCAAGCCTTGCACAAGGACGCAAAGCGTAAGTGGCACGAGGAAATCCGGGTACGAATCGGTATCCATATGGGTCACTCGGTACGCCGCGGCGACGATCTGTTCGGACGCAACGTCGCGATGGCGGCGCGGGTGGCGGCGCAGGCCGCCGGCGGCGAGATCCTGGTGAGCGAACCGGTGCGAGACGCCGTCCGCAACTGTGACGACATCGAGTTCGACGAGGGCCGCGACGTCGAGTTGAAGGGCTTTTCGGGCAGCTACCGCGTGTTCGCGGTCTATACCGAGGCCGAACCCGATTTGCCCTGAAAGCTCTTTACGTCGGATTCGGCCAGCCGTTGCTGCAGCCGGGACCGGATCTCGTCGGGCGTGTAAGCGCGTCGCTTCCGTTGATCGCGCACTACCAGCGCGCCACCCGCGACGACGCCCGCGACGCCGGCCATACCGAGCCACTTCCAAATGCTGCGCATAATTGACAGGCTATTACCCGCCATGGACACCCTTCGCGACAAGGTCGCCGTCATCACCGGAGCGGCCAGCGGCATCGGCCGCGCCATCGCCTGCACGCTCGCCGACCGGGGCGCTCGGCTGGTGGCTGTCGACCTCGACTATGACCGACTCCAAGACGGCGTCGGAGCCCTCGCCGGCGCGCTGACGGGTTCGGACGTCCTGCCGTATCGCGCCGACGTCTCGGATCCCGTTGCGTTCGAAGGTATTCGGGATGTGACGCTGCAGCGGTTCGGCCGGGTCGACATCGTCGTCAACAACGTGGGCGTACTGACGAACGGTCTGCCGCAGGACATTCCCGTCAGCGAGTGGCAACGCCTCCTCGACATCAACCTGATGTCGCTGGTGCGCAGCAACGCCGCCTTCCTGCCGCTGCTGCTCGATCAAGGCAGTGGACATCTGGTCAACACCGCCTCCTTCGCCGGACTGTTCACCTATTCCTACGACCGGCTGCCGTATGCGGCCACCAAGGCCGCGATCGTCCAGATCAGCGAGGGGTTGGCAATCTATTTGCGGCCCAAGAACATTGGTGTCACCCTGCTGTGCCCGGGACCGGTGCTGACCAATATCGCCGCTGCCGTGCCGCGATTCGGCGGTGGGGCGGCGCTGCGGACGCCGGGCGAACAGTTCGAGCTGCTGGACCCGGCACCCGTCGGCGAGTTGGTCGCCGATGCGATCCTGCGCAACCGATTCTTCGTGCCCACTCATCCTGATGTCGTCGACGAGTTGCGCCGGCGCGTCGAGGACTGGGACGCCTATATCGACTACCAGATATCCCGCGAACCACGAAAGGCATACAGCGATGACTGACGCCCGCACTCAGGGCCTGGATGTGTTCAAGCAGATGCTGCCCGGGCTGGTCCCGGACGATGTCACCAGCCTGAGCGACGGCGGTATCGCCGACGAACTCGGCGACCTGAGCGTCGATCATGTCTTTGGCGCGCTGTGGAACCGCCCCGGCCTGGATCGGCGCTCCCGCAGCCTGGTCACGCTCGGCGCGCTCATCACGCTGCGGGCCAGCGACGAACTGAAAGCCCATTTCCAGATCGCGCTGAACAACGGGTTGACTCTCGAGGAAATCGAAGAGGTCATCTACCACATCTCGGGCTACGCGGGCTATCCGGCGGCCGTCAACGCCCGCAAGGTCGCACGCGAAGTCCTCCGGCGCGCATAGGATCTCGGCCAATGCTCACCCTGGATCAAGCACTGAACGAAACACGGACCGGCGATCTGTGGTTGTTTCGCGGCCAATCGCGACCCGACCGGGCGATCCAGACGCTGACCAACAGCCCGGTGAACCATGTCGGCATGACAGTGGCCGTCGACGACCTGCCGCCGCTGATCTGGCATGCCGAACTGGGCGACAAGCTCGTCGACATGTGGACCGGCACCAACCACCGCGGGGTGCAACTCAACGATCTGCGCCAAGCGGTCTTGCAGTGGACCGACCGCTATCGGCAGCGGTGCTGGTTTCGTCAGTTGACGCCGTATGCCACCCGCGAGCAGGAGGACGATCTGCTGCGGGTCATCGCGCGGATGGACGGCACCGCATTCCCGACCACAGCGCGGCTGACCGGCCGGTGGTTTCGCGGCCGGCTGCCCACGATCAACGACTGGATACGCGGAATTCCGGTGGTGGACAAGAAGGTTCGTGAACAGACCCAACGGCGCAAGGCGGAGCAGCGCAGGATGGGCGTGGAAACGGCCTACTGCGCGGAGACGGTGGCGATCACCTACGAGGAGATGGGATTGCTCGTCACCGACAAAGACGCGAGTTGGTTTGACCCCGGCAAGTTTTGGAGCGGGGACACGTTGCCGCTGGCACCGGGCTATCAGCTGGGCGAAGAAATCACGGTCTCGGTGGGCCCGACCGGCCCGGTCAGTTAGTCGACCGTCATCTCCCCCATCTCACCTGACGAGAAGATTGACGTGAGGCGCGTTCGGCGGGCGAGTGCGGCGACTCGGTCAGGATGCTTGGTCGAGGGTGACGTGGTAGCCCATGGCTTCGAGTCGGCGGACGGCGTTGTTTCGCGCTTTCTGGGGGTTGAGCCGGGTGAAGTA
The DNA here is from genome assembly GCA_963735655.1 of uncultured Actinomycetota bacterium. GTDB lineage: Bacteria > Actinomycetota > Actinomycetes > Mycobacteriales > Mycobacteriaceae > Mycobacterium. The sequence goes on along the minus strand of CAVTLW010000007.1, from coordinate 5,583 downwards.
GTCGCCACCGGGGTCTTGGTAGGCGGTGTTGGTGGTGGCGATGTTCCAGATCGCAACCAGCAGCGCGCGTTGTACCGCGACGTTGGCTCGCAATGGGCCGCGGCGGGCAGCGATCCGGCGATATTTCGCGGCCAGGTAGGTGTCGCGGGTGTGCGAGATCGACATCGCGGCGGTACCGAGAGCTCCTTGGAGGTAGGGGTTGCCCGGTCGGGTGCGCCGCGATTTGACCTTGCCGGCTGATTCGTTGTTGCCCGGGGTGGTGCCCGCCCACGACGCAAGGTGTTGTGCGGTAGGGAATCTGGTCATCTCGGCGCCGGTTTCGGCGACGACGACGTCGGCGGTGAACCCGCCGATGCCGGGGATGGTGCAGATCAGATCCCGGAAGCCGCGAAAGGGTTCCATCACCACCTCGATCCGCTCGGTGAGCGCCTCGATGGCTGCGGTGTGCTGGTCGATGAGGTCCAGGTGCATGCGGGTCAGAAATGCGTGATGGGCGTTGAACCGACCGTAGAGGGCTTCGGTCAGTTGCGGGATTTTTCTGCGCAGTTGTTTCTTGGCCAGATCCGCCATGGCCGCCGGATCGGTTTCGCCGGCGAGCAACGCGTCCAGCATCGCCCGTGAGGAGGCGCCGTTGAGATCGGCGGCGACCGAGGACAGTTTGATCCCGGCGTCCTCAAGTAGCTTCTCCAAGCGCTGGATCTCGCGGGTGCGTTCCCGCGTCACGGCGGTGCGAGTGCGGGTCAGGTCGCGCAGCTGCCGGATCGGTTCAGGTGGAACGAACGACCCACGGACCAGACCATGGGCGCCCAACTGAGCCAGCCAGGTGGCATCAGCCACGTCGGTTTTGCGGCCAGGCAAGTTCTTGACATGGCGGGCGTTGACCAACATCACCTCCACGCCAGGCAGATCCTCCAGCAGATAATAGAACGGCTTCCAATAGTCGCCGGTGGCTTCCATGACGACGCACGTAACCTTCTGTGCGGCAAGATGATCCCGCATCGCCATGATTTGGCGAGTGGTCGCTCCGAACGTGGTCACCGTTTCACTGGTCCTGCGCCGGCCCGCGCCGTTGATCCGGACGCAGACCTTGGCGTCCCTCTTGGAAATGTCCAGGCCCGCGCAACGCGGATGAATGACGTCCACGGCCCAACTCCCTTCTCTGGTAGCCCACTGTGAAGGTGTCCGTCGTGGGGAGGGCAGGGAGAGTCGGAAGTCTGACGCACGGGCTCAAGGCACCAATCCACGGTTCCCGTGGAAGCCCTCCGCCGCCATGCTGACTTACAGGCTCAAAGGCACCAAGGTCTTTGCGGGGACAACCACGACGAACACCGATAATGGTCCCGCCGCACCCGACGTGAGCACAACAGGTGACCACAGGCAAATCTTCGCGAACCACGGTGCGCCCACAGGGCGCTGGTCTGCTGACTTGGCTCACGATTCGGGGTTCGCGGTATCCGCAGCGGGTTGACCTGTTGTTTTTCGGTTTGGGCTGCTGGGATCTGCGCATTAGAGTCGGGGCGCCTCGGCTGCCCTGGTGGCCAGTGTGCGCCTCGTGAAGACCGCCTTCGGCGCGACCGCGGTGTAGATCGTGTGGTTTTCGCGACGGGGATCGCGTGCGGTCGAGCACCGTGGTTGGGCGCATGATGCAGCGGAGGTGGCCGTGCTGATGGCTGCGGTGGGGGGCGTTTGGTGGCCAATCAGGCTGTCCCGCTCGGCCAATGATGACGGCCACACCCGGCGCGGATGGGTGTGCGACACGAATGTAGGTAGAGGGGGTTGAAGCTGGTCGCGCGGTAGTCTGGTTGTAGTATTAACAACCAGATAGGAGACGGTAGTGGACGACGCCCCACTGGAGGATCTGGAGCAACAGAGGGCGCGGCTGTATGAGCAGCTGGCCGCCACCGGCGATTTCCGGCGTGGCTCGATCAGTGAGAACTACCGCCGCTGCGGGAAGCCGAATTGCGCGTGTGCGCAACCGGATCATCCCGGGCATGGGCCCCGGTATCTGTGGACCCGCACGGTGGCCGGCCGGGGCACCCGGGGCCGGCAGCTCTCGGCCGACGAGGTGGACAAGGTGCGTGCCGAGTTGGCCAATTACCAGCGTTTCGCCGAGGTGTCCGAGCAGATCGTGGAGGCCAACGAGGCGATCTGCGAGGCCCGCCCACCGAATCCGGCGGCGACGGCGCCCCCCGCCGGGACAGGGGACGAAAAAAGGGGCTCTACGACCAGCTCGCGGCGGAGTTCGCGGCCGAGGTAGAACGGATGGCGGCGCTGGCCGCCGAGCAGCTCGGCTCCTGCGGCGACGGTCTGGCCGCGGTAGAGCTGGCGATCCGCACCGCGATGACACAGCTGGGGTGTTCGTTGTTGCAGCAACTGGTGGCCGCCGACACCGGGCACCGCGGACCCCGGATCGACTGCGGCGCCGGGCATCACGGCGAGTTCGTGGGCTACCGCGACAAGCACGTCGACACCGTGCTCGGACGGATCGTGGCGCGCCGCGCCTATTACCACTGCGCGGTGTGTAGGCGCGGGATCGTGCCCCGTGACGCCCAGCTCGGCGTCACCGACGCCTCGCTATCACCGGGGCTACGCGCCATGGTGGCACGCACTGCAGCCGCTGAGCCGTTCGCCACCGCCGCTGACCTGCTCGCCGAGCTGGCCGGAATCCGGTTGTCGAACAAGCGCATCGAACGATCCGCCGAGTCCGACGGTGCCGCCGCAGCCGATCGCATCGCCGCCGAGTCAACGGCGATCGCACGCGGCACGATGCACGTGCTGCCCGCGCTCGCCGACCGCGGCTTACGGCCCGACAAGCTCTACATCGCCATCGACGGCACCGGCGTGCCCATGGTGCCCGCCGCGGTCACCGGCCGGGCCGGCAAAAGCGCCGACGGGCGCGCCCGCACCCGCGAGGCCAAGCTCGCCTGCCTGTTCACCCAGACCACCATCGATGAGCAAGGCCGGCCAGTGCGCGATCCCGACTCCACCAGCTATTTAGGCAGTTTCGCCCCCGCCGAGCGGTTTGCCACCCTGGTGGCCGCCGAAGCCCGCCGCCGTGGCGCCGCCGACATCCGCCAACTCGTCGTGCTCGGCGACGGGGCGCCATGGATCTGGAACCTGGCCACCGCGATCCTGCCCGAAGCGACCCCGATCGTGGACATCTATCACGCCCGCGAGCACCTGCACGACCTCGCCCGGGGGCTCGCGCCCGTACTCGGCGACGGCCACACCGACTGGCTGGCTGCCCGACTGACCGACCTGGATGCCGGCGACATCGAAACCCTCGTCACCCAAACCCTCCAGCTGCCCCCGCACGGCGATACCGGCCCCGACACCGTCAAAGCGCTGGCCTACTTCAAAACCAACGCCCACCGCATGCGCTACGCCTACTTCCGCGAACACGGCATGTTCATCGGCTCCGGCACCGTCGAAGCCGGCTGCAAAGCCGTCATCGGCCAGCGATTGAAACTCTCGGGCATGCGCTGGAACATCCCCGGCGCCACCGGCATCCTCACCCTGCGATGCGAGCAGGCCAGCAACCGCTTCGAGCGCATCTGGCAACATCCACACAACCAGACCGCCACTGCCTGACCAGTCGCGAATCAAGATCAACAACCACTACCTACAAATCTGACGCACACCCAGGCGCGGATTGGGCAGCCGAGATTTGTCGTACCCGGCTGCGATGATGAGATTATGTCCTCGACCGCATCGTTCGGCTCTGCCGCAACGCGCCCTGGCCAGCGCCTTGAGGTGTTGTTCGAGGAGTTGGCGGAGTTGGCCGGTCAGCGCAACGCGATTGATGGGCGCATCGTGGAGATCGTCGCCGAGCTGGATCGCGACGAGCTCTGCGGCATCACGGGCGCACGGTCGGTCGCGGCGTTGGTGGCCTGGAAGCTCGGCTCGTCATCGGCAAACGCCCACACGATCACCACCGTCGCGCGCCGGCTTGAGGCGTTTCCGCGCTGCGCCCAAGGCATGCGGGAGGGTCGCCTGTCGCTGGATCAGGTCGGCGCCATCGCGGCGCGCGCCGGTGAGGGATCCGATGAGCATTACGCGGAGTTGGCCCGGGTCGCCACGGTCAACCAGCTGCGCACCGCGGTCAGCCTGGAACCGCGACCCGAACCCGATTCTGCGCCGCAACCGCAGCCCTCGATCACCAAGACCTCCGACGAGGAGTTCAGCTGTTGGCGGATCAGACTTCCGCACCCCGATGCGGCGACGTTCGACGCGGCGCTGGCCTCTCATCGTGATGCGCTGATCGCCGAGTGGAAACACGATCGCGCCAATAGCGAGGCCGCATCAGATCTCGCGGCGCCGTTGCCGGGCACCCTCGAGGCGTTTATGCGTCTGGTCGAGGCCGGATGGGATGCCGAGGCGGCTCGCCGCCCACACGGGCAGCACACCACGGTGGTGGTGCACGTCGACGCCCAGCAGCGTACCGCCGCGCTGCATCTGGGTCCGCTGCTCACCGACGCCGAACGCCGATACCTGACCTGTGATGCCACCTGTGAAGTTTGGTTCGAACGTGACCGGGAGGTCATCGGCGCCGGCCGAGCGACCCGTCAGATCAACCGGCGGCTGCGCCGCGCGCTCGAGCACCGCCACCCCACGTGCGCGGTTCCCGGCTGTGGTGCCACCCGCGGTCTGCACGCACACCACATCCGGCACTGGGAAGACGGCGGCCCCACCGAGTTGGCCAACCTGGTACTGGTATGCCCTTATCACCACCGGCTGCACCACCGGGGCGTCATCACCATCACCGGACCCGCAGAAGATCTCACCGTCACCGACAGCTCCGGCCGACCGCTTAGCGCAGGATCACTCGCGCGTCCGCCCAACCTTCCCCCGCCCACCGTCCCTCCGTGCCCCGGGCCCACCGGCGAGCGCGCCGACTGGTGGTGGTACGAACCCTTCCAGCCGCAGCCACCACCAACAAACAACGAGGCTGGTTAGCAGCATCATATCGAAGCTGAAACGGGTTGGGGCATAGAGAATTTCGTTCGCGCTACCCGCTGCTATCGGATCTTGATAATCAAGGCCGACAACCAGGCCCGCACCGCCGCCGACCCGATACCCACGGCCCTCATCAAGATCCCCGCTGACGTGCGCACAAATTTGAGCCAAGTCGGGACGGTCTCGGTGGGCCCGGCCGGCCCGGTCAGTTAGTCGACCGTCATCTCCCCCATCTCAGACCAGCCCGTCGCGTCGAGGGTCTGGCTGAGGATTTTGGGTGTGGACGCCAACGCCTGCGGCAGCTCCTGCATGGCTTTTTTGAAGTGCTCGCTGTTGACGTGGATTCCACCCGCCTCGCCGTCGCGGAAGGCTTCGACAAGGACGTACTCGGCCGGGTTGTCCAGGCTGCGCGACCACTCGAACCACAGGTTGCCCGCTTCGGCGCGAGTCGCCGCGGTGAACGGCGCGACCAGTTCCGGCCAGCGCTGGGCCCAGTCGGGTTTGGTTTCGAACTTGACGACGATAAAGATCACCAGCGCCACCATACGTGGTTAGGCAATCTCCACGCGGGTCGTGACGGCAGTGGCATTTCGGGTGAGATCGAGCACGGGGCAATGAATGTCGACC
>CAVTLW010000006.1:0-77218 GCA_963735655.1 uncultured Actinomycetota bacterium | reverse complement strand
GCCCGGTGAGCCCGGCGATTCGTCACGCGGCGGTACGCGGACCGACCTGCGCTGCGGGCAGGTGCAGCACCACCGCGGTCACCGGGACGGCGTGGCGTTCGCTGCGCGCGAGCAGGGCGGCGTTGTCCGGTAGTTGCCGGGAGTTGATTTCGCCGGCGGCGATGCGGCGCAGAATCTCGTGGGCCGCAGCCAGCTGTTCGCGCTTGCGGTACTGGCCGCCGGGGAGTTTCACGCCGGCCCAGACGCCGTATTCCTCCCGGTGCGCGATGGCGCGTTGGGCGCACTGCCGCTGTTGCGCCAGCGGGCAGCGGCGCAGGCATTGAATCCGGGCCTCGGTGGCCGAGCGTTCGTAAGCGCGCGCCTTGGCCGCTCCGTCACCGCCGTCGTCGTCGGGGTAGCCGAACCATAGTTCCGGGTTGGTTGCGCAGGGGTGTCCCATGAGCAGGCCTCCTTGCCTCGTTGAAACGTATGCGGAAGCGTATACACACATGCGCGGCTCCCGCAAGGGAAACGAGATAAAAACGTATATCCATAGAGGTGGGAGGCAGCCTGTGTAATATCCGCCTATGGCCGGAGCGTGCGATGAGCCGTGAGTCGGCCGGCGCGGCCATCCGGGCATTGCGCGAATCGCGTGATTGGTCGCTGGCGGACTTGGCGGCGGCGACCGGCGTCAGCATCATGGGGCTGAGCTATCTTGAGCGCGGAGCCCGCAAGCCGCACAAAGGTACTGTTCAGAAGGTTGAAAATGGGCTGGGCTTGCCGCCCGGAACCTACTCGCGGCTGTTGGTGGCCGCGGATCCCGAGGCCGAGCTGGCCAGGTTGCTCGCCGCGCAGCCCCCCGAACCTGTGTCGGCACGACGCACCGGCGCGGTCATCGTTGACCGCCACAGCGACACCGAAGTGCTCGAGGCGTATGCGGAAGCGCAGCTCGATGCCATCAAGTCCGTCATCGAACGATTGCCCGCGAATACCTCAAACGAATATGAGACGTATATTCTCTCCGTGGTCGCTCAATGCGTGAAGGCGGAGATGCTGGCCGCCAGCTCCTGGCGGGTGGCGGTGAATGCGGGCGCCGATTCGACGGGCCGGCTCATGGAGCATCTGCAATCGCTCGAAGAAACGCGCAGCGCTCTGCTGAAGAGGATGCCCGCGAGCTTGAGCGCGCGGTTCGATCGGGCGTGCGCGCAATCGTCATTGCCCGACGCCATCATTGCGGCTCTCCTGGGCGTCGGTGGCGACGAGATGTGGGACATCCGTAACCGGGGTGTGATTCCCCCGGGAGCACTGCCCCGCGTCCGTGCCTTCGCCGAAGCGATGGAGGCGACGAGCCACGACGGAACAGACCCGGACAGTCGTTAGGGGCACCGGTGGTCGACGACGAGATCGCAGTATTGAGCCGGGCTCATCTCATGTTTGCGGGCGGCAGTCGGTATCCCGAACTGGACCCGGGAACCGCGCGCTACGAAGGCATGCTGCAACGTGCTGTGGGTCTGAATACCGCTGCGGCACAGGGCCGTTATCAGCACGCGGTACAACGCACGCAGGCGAGCCTGGCAGCGGCGTCACGAATAGACGCAGCGGCCGCGGCCATCATCACCGGCGCACAACAGGACCGGGAGACTGCGCGGATGCTGACCGGCCACGTCCTGGACGAAGCCCGCGCCGACGCCGCCGTCACTCCGGCTTCGCCGATGGCCCAGCGCGAGGCGCTGCGCCGCAAAGCGGCGCGGCTGCGCACTCAACGGGCCCATGTGTTGTCGGCGCGCGGGCAGGCGCGACGGCACCTGGCGGCGCTACGGGCGCTGCGCTATCGAATGTCGCATCATGACCGCTCCGGATTGATGCGGCTGCCGTCACCGAATCAGCGCTCGGCGATCGCGGTGCGGGCAGCGTTGTCTCGGCTGGGCCGGCCGTACGTCTGGGGGGCGACCGGGCCCGATCAGTTCGACTGTTCCGGCCTGGTCCAGTGGGCCTACGCGCAGGCGGGTGTCCACTTGGATCGCACCACCTATCAACAGATCAACGACGGCATCCCGGTCCCGCGATCGCTTGTGCGACCGGGAGATCTCGTATTTCCGCATGCGGGACACGTGCAACTGGCGATAGGCAACAATCTGGTCGTCGAAGCACCGTACTCGGGCGCCTCGGTTCGGATCAGCCGCTTGGGGGCCAACGTGCAAATCCGCCGCCCACTGTGAGATGAGAAGGTTGAGCCCATGTCTGAGCAAGCCGGACACTCGGTAGGTGCCATCCAGGCACGGCAGGCGGCGCTGGCCAAGCACCACGGCACGGTCGCCGAGGCCGACCGGGTGCTGGCCGACGCGCTTGCCGGCGCTCATGCCGCGATGCGCGAGAGTGTCCGCCGGCTGGACGCGATCGCCGACGAGATCGAGCGCGCGGTGCTGGGGCAGGGCGACCTAGCCCTCGATACCCCGTTGGGCGCGCACGAGTTTCAGAGGTTTCTGCTTACCAAGCAACGCGAGATCGCCGCCGTCGTGACGAATGCACACGAGTTCGATCGCGCGAAAAGAGCTGTGCTGGAAGGGCTGCGGGCTCAATACGTCGCCTCGGCGGGCTCGGGTGAGCCTGCCTAGCCTAGCCGGTTCATGCACCGCCGTGTCAAAGGTGAATTGTCGGTCCGCACCTGGCTGGGTACTGTCCCCGGGCATGAGAGAGTCGCCGTCGGAAAGACCGGAAGGCGACGCGGCCGCAGCCATCGCGGATGCGGAAGCCGCTCTGGCGCACCAGAATTCGGCGAGCTCTCAGCTCGACCTGCAAGTGATATCGGCGATTCTCAATGCACACCGCAACGCTCTGGAAGGCCGGGGTGCTCTGGACAGGCTTCAACAAGAGACCGAAGTCGCGGTACGTACCCGGTCGGATCTGGACACTCCGGCCGGCGCGCGTGACTTCCAGCGGTTCCTGATCGGCAAGCTCAGGGATATCCGAGAGGTCGTCGCGAACGTGAGCCTGGATGACACGTCGAAGTCAGCCCTGATGGCGGCATGGACCTCGCTGTACAACGCCTCGAAGGGCGGTGAACCGGTATCGGGCCCCGCCGTCGCATCCTCGGGCGACTCCGGCGAGGAACCGGCGACATTGCCGGACGCCGCAGAGGACCCCTACCTCGATTCCCTGATGTTCGACGATCCCGGCCTGCCGGCCGGGGATGTGCCGGAGCAGAGCGTCACGCCGCCCGCGACGATCGCCCCTTCGCTACCAGGCATTCCCAGCTTCGGCGGAGGCGGGATGCCGGGCGGAACAGGTTCGGGTTGGAGTGCGCCAAGCGGGCTTCCGTTGACCGGACTGGGCCGGGGACGCGAATCCGAGCTGGATCCGGCCGACCTGGACGACTCGCCAGACGAGTCGGAGGACCGCGACGTCAAGGACGACGAGGCGAAGGACGTGTCGTCGGAGAAGCCCGAATCGCCGCCGACCGGCCCGACGACGGTGACACTGCCCAACGGCGAGACCGTCACCGCCGCCAGCCCCCAACTCGCCGCGGCGATCAAGGCCGCGGCGGGTGGAGTGCCGATCGCGGAGGCGTTCCATCGGCAGGGCATCACCATTCCCGCGCCGGGCACGGCCGTGGCCGATCCGGTAGCTCCGTCGCGGCTCGTACCGGGAGATATCGGCATCTTCACCGACCATCACGCGCTTGCTCTCGGCCACGACAAGGCCCTGCTCGACGGTCAGATTCAACGCATCTCCACCGTGAGCGGGCCAAGCTTTCTAGGCTGGGTACATCCGCCGACGCCGGCGACGGTCCCCGGGCCGGCCAAGGCGGACCCACCGGCACCAACCCGACCTGCGGCCGGGTAGACGGCGACAGAAGAAGGAGACACGGATGGCAGATCGAATCCATGTGGTGCCGGCCCACTTACGTGAAGCCGCGGGTCATCACGAGCAGACCTCCGACTACCTGCGGACCGTTCCGTCGACGCATGCCGCCATCCAGGACAGCCTGGACTCACTCGGACCGATCTTCGGTGAGCTGCGTGAAGCCGGGCGCGAACTGCTCGAGTTGCGGCGGCAGTGCTACGAACAGCAAGCCGACAACCACGCAAACATGGCGCAGGACCTGCGGACGTCGGCGGCGAAGTGGGAACAGCACGAAGAACACGCGGCACGCGAGTTCGGCAGCATCATCGACGGCGGTCCCTGACAGTCAATGACAGACGCCAGTCCCGCCTTCGACACCGTTCATCCCAGCGGGCACATCCTTGTTCGCTCCTGCCGCGGTGGCTATATGCACAGCGTGACGCTGAGCGAGGCGGCGATGGACACCGACGCGGATACCCTGGCCAAGGGAATCCTGCTGACCGCCGACGTGTCCTGTCTGAAGGCGTTGCTGGAAGTGCGCGGTGAGATCGTGGCGGCCGGACACACCCCGTCCGCGGAGGTTCCGACGGCTCAGGAATTGGACGCGGCGATCGAAAAGCTGCTGGCGCATCGACTGCGCCGCCGCGATCGTTGACCGACTAGAGCAACCAGTTCTTCGCGGTATCGGGGTCCGGTGCGATATCGACCGGCGGCTCGATGGGATTGGCGCCGAACAGCTCTCGCGCGCGGCCGAGCAGAGCACGCACTTCGTCGAGTTGCTGCTGCAGCGCAGAATCAGCCATGGCCCCACGCTACCCAGGCCGCCGCGGCCACACAATTCACCGTCCGCAAGAGCCCATCGGCAGCCGTCGGTACGCTGAGCCGGTGGGGATCTTCGGTCGAAAGTCGGCGCGTCAGCGCCTGCGGCGAGCGACCCGTGAATCCCTCTCGATTCCGACGTTCACTTCGGCCGTCGATTGCACCCCCTGGGTGATCGGTGGGCTCTGGCCGGCTGAGCTGTCCACGACCACCGCCGAAACCGCCACGCTTGCAGAGCATCTCGAGGTCGACCTGCAACGCATTGCCCGGACCGCCAACGATGAACTGAGAAGCCTGAGCCGGGCGGGCCTGAGCGATCCTTCCCGGCAGGCCGCGGAGGCCAACGTGGTCAGCGAAGCCCGTGCCCGTGCCGAGCGGCGCGTCGAGTCGACGCTTCGCCACTTGCGCAACGTGCAGCGGGAAGTGCCGCCGAGCTACCCCCGCGCGGACCTCGACAAGACACAGGTCATACCGGCTGTGACGGCACAGCTTCGGATCGTCGACCCGCCGCCGGTAACCGCCGACGACGAGACCGAGCGGACCGAGGTGCCCGGCTGTTGCGCCTCCAGATGCAGAGGTCGACGAACCTGTCGTCGCAACGCCGGAACCGGTTATCGAGACGTTGGAGGTTGCACCCGAACCGGAACCGGATGCCGAACGGTTGCAACGGCTCCTGGCGTTTGTGGCCCGTCAGGAACCCCGCCTGAATTGGGCCGTCGGCGATCGTGAGGACGGTACGACGCTGTTGGTCACCGATCTCGCGCACGGCTGGATCCCGTCGGGCATCACGCTGCCGGACGGGGTGCGGTTGTTGGAACCCGAACCACGCAGCGGCAAAGTCACCGCGCTGCTTGGCGACAGCACGCACTCCGCGAAGCTACGCTCCCGGCGATTCGACGGGCTGGCTGGTCGACGTCATCGCGACGGAATCCTCGGTGCGGCCGCGTGAGCTGCCGGCGGTTGCAGATCTGGGATGGGTGTTGGGTGAAGCGACGCAATGGCGCGACGGACTGCCACGAATTGTGCACACGGTAGCCAGGGCCGCTGCCTCGGGGACCGGCGTTGCCGAGGCTGAAATCGACGTGCTGCGGGTACACCTCGACACCGCGCGGCACCGGCTGCTGGTGCAGTATCCGAATGTCGAGCCGAAGGCCCTGCTCGACTGTCTCTTGTTGTCGGCCACCGAAAGCCTGGCGACCGGAGACCCCGTCTCTGCGAACTATCACTTCGCCTGGTTCCAGAGACTGAGCGCATCAACAGCCGGCCCGCTTGCACCCCAAATATGAATTGACCCTGGTGGGAGGCGTGGACATACTGTCATGGTGTCGGGGTCGGGCAGTCGCAGCGAGCCGAGCGACCTGAGCGACAGGGCCCTCGTCGAATCCGTTCTCCGGGAATTGAGCGAGGCGGCCGACAAGTGGGAGGCGCTCGTCGCGCAGGCCGAGACCGTCACGTACAGCGTGGATCTGGGCGATATCCAGGCTGTCGCGAATGCCGACGGACGGCTACTCAAGCTGGCGTTGCACCCTGAGGTGATGACGGGCTACGGCCATGGCGAGTTGGCCGAGAGATTGAACCTCGCGATCGCGGCGCTGCGTGAGGAGGCGGAAGCCGAGAACCGGGAACGGTACGGCGGCCCACTGCAGTGAGCCGGGCGCTATACGCTCATCGACCGTCGCCGGGCGGGCCGGCGAAGGCTTGAGCGATCTCCAGCCAGCGCTGCGCGTCCTCACCCACCGCGGTGATGTCCAGGGTGCTCAACGCGCGTCGCTGGGTGACCAGGAAGCAAAAGTCCTCGGCGGAGCCGGTGACGCGCTGTGCCGCGTCCAGCGGTCCCCACGACCAGGTGTCGCCGCCGGGCCCGCGCAACTCGACCAGGAACGGCTCGGCCGGTGGAGCCAGGTTGTGCACGGAGAACGCGTAGTCGCGGGTACGGACGCCCAGATGCGCGATCGACCGCAGGCGCTCGGTGGCGAGGCGTCGAACGCCAAGGGCGTCGGCGACGTCAAGGCCATGTGCCCAGGTCTCCATCAGCCGCGCGGTGGCCATCGACGGTGCGCTCATCGGCGGGCCGAACCAAGGCAACTTGCGACCGTCGGGAACCCTGAGCAGTTCGTCGTGCAGGCGTCCGCGGGTGAGCCGCCAATCGGCGAGCAATTCGTCCGGCGCAGTGGCCGGCCAGTTCTTCGGCGGCGGCGTCGACGAAGCCGATGGGGTTGGCCATCGCTTGGGTCACTGCGTCGGCGAAGCCTGCCTCGTCGGTGACCGACAGCAGCGCGACGCGGTCCGTCCACAACAGGTGTCCGATCTGGTGGGCGATCGTCCACCCCGGCGCGGGCGTCGGTTCCGCCCAGCGCTCCGCGGCTAGCGGCGCCACCAAGGCGTCGAGGTCGTCGCTTTCGGCACGCAAGTCAGCCACCATCGGACCTGCACCGGCCATCATCGCCTCCCGCAGGGACTGTCGGACATCCTTGGAACCTTAGCCACTGGCGCGGGCCAGCCGCGCCGGCCGGGCGATGAAAGCGTGGACGACGAAGCCGACCAGATAGACGAGCGAGCCGGCGAGGACGAGTGCCGGCGAGTACCCATTCGGGGGAACGATGGTGGCCGCCAACGTGATCGCGACGATGTAGGAGATCCAGAACAGCGCGTCCTGCACGGTGAACACGTGTCCGCGAAGTGCGTCGTCGACGTCGATCTGCATCGCCGAATCGGCGCACAGCTTGAGCATCTGGCCGAGGATGCCGAGGCAGAACCCGCCGACCAGCATGACCGGCAGCTGCAGCCCGGCGCCGGTGGTCTGGACGACCACTGCCGTCAGCAACGCGCCGTTCGCCGTGGCGTAGCGGCCCCAGCGGCGTATCGCCGGGGGCGTCAACAGCGTGGCCACAAACGCTCCGATACCCGATGCGGCGACGAACAACAATGCGGTGCCCAACCCGCCGATCGCGAAGGCTCGGGTGTGGTGGACCAGCAACAGCATCAGCAGCGAATTGATGCCGACCACCATCCGGTGGCTGGCCAGGGCGGACAAGGTGGCCGCGACCGTCGGGGTTTGCACGACCGTTCGCGCGCCGTGCAGCCAACCGGTGATGACCAGGTAGAAGGGCGATCCATGGATCGCGCGCCGGGTGTCGTCCGGTCCGAGGGCCCGGGCACGAAATCGCAACGTCAGCAGCAACGCGATCGCCACCGGAATCGCGACAATGAAAACGATCAACGAGGCGCCCGCATCACCGTCCCCGGCCACAAAGCGAGGCACCAGCATGAAGTTAGCCCCGATGAAGGCCGAGAAAGCACCCGCGGCGGTGGCGACCGAGTTCATCGTGACCACCTGCTCGCGCGGCACCACATGGGGCAGCGACGCCGACAGGCCGGACGCGACGAAACGCGACAACCCGTTGGCCAGCAACGCTCCGCACAACAACGGCAGGTCGCCCGCGCCGATGGCCAGAAACGTGCCGACCGCGGCCACCATCACCAGGCGGCCCAGGGTGGCTCCGACGAGCACCCATCGTCGATCCCATCGGTCCATCAGCGCTCCAGCGAATGGTCCCAGCAGCGAGTACGGCAGGAACAGCACCGCAAACGCACGCGCTATCGCCATCGGGTCGGAGGCGCGATCCGGATTGAACAACAGCGCCCCGGCCATTCCCGCCGAGAACAACCCGTCGCCGAACTGGCTTGCCATCCGCACCTGAAGCAATCGCCAGAAGTCGGGCAAACCGCGCACCGATCGCCAAAGCACGGCGGGTGCGCGCCGCTGTGTCCGGCTGTCGACCACAGAACCAACTTCCACGATTGGGCACGATTTGGGGCAGACCAGGCTTGCCGTGCTCTCCGCCGCCCTAACCCACACTACAAATATTCGTAGGCAGTGCTTGTTTAACCCGGGCGATCTAGCGGCGAGTGCGATGATGGTCAGGTGGCGCAGCATGAAGATCCCGAGGACCATGTCGTTCCCGCCGCACAGCGGGTGCGGGCAGGCACCTTGCTGTTGGCCAACACTGATCTTCTTGAACCGACGTTTCGTCGCAGCGTGATCTACATCGTCGAGCACAACGATGGCGGCACGCTGGGTGTGGTGCTCAACCGGCCCAGCGAGACCGCCGTCTATAACGTGTTGCCCCAGTGGGCCAAACTGGCGTCCAAGCCGAAGACGATGTTCATCGGTGGGCCGGTCAAACGGGACGCGGCCCTGTGCCTGGCGGTGCTGCGGGTAGGCGCCGAGCCAGAGGGCGTACCAGGCCTGCGGCACGTGGCGGGCCGGATGGTGATGGTGGATCTGGATGCCGACCCGGACGGGATCGCACCTGTGGTGGAAGGGGTGCGGATCTTCGCGGGGTATTCCGGTTGGACCATCGGCCAGCTCGAAGGCGAAATCGAACGCGACGACTGGATCGTGTTGTCCGCGTTGCCATCTGACGTTCTGGTTGGGCCCAGGGCCGACCTGTGGGGGCAGGTGCTGCGACGGCAGCCGCTGCCGCTGTCGATGCTCGCCACGCACCCGATCGACGTCAGCCGGAACTAACGCGCTCCCCCGGTTCCTCTTCGGCTGCGGGCGCCCGCCCGAGCCTGTTGGCGAGCAGCGCGCAAACGACCAGCTGGATCTGGTGAAAGATCATCAGCGGCAACATCGTCAATCCGACTGTGGCCGCGGGGAAAAGCACCAGTGCCATCGGAAGGCCGGATGCGAGGCTCTTCTTCGAACCGCAAAACAGCAACACGATCGCGTCGCCCCGGTCGAGCCGGGCCAACCTGCCGACGACGGCGGTGCACACCAGCACCACCGCGAGCAGCACGGTGGCCACCACGGTCACCGAGACCAACTGCCACGGGTCGACGCTGCTCCAGATTCCCTGTACCACGCCCATCGCGAAGGCCGTGTACACCACCAGCAGGATGGACCCGCGGTCGACCACCTTCAGCAGCACTCCGTATCGGGTGAGGACCGGCCCCAAAAAGGGCCGGGCAAACTGGCCCAACGTGAACGGGAGCAACAGCTGCAGCATGATTTCGATGACCGCGCTGCCCTGCAGGCGAGGTCCCCGACCGGTGTGCATCAGCAGTTCCACCAACAGCGGGGTGAGCACCACCCCGACGATGTTGGACAACGAGGCGCTGACCATCGCGGCCGAGACGTGGCCGCGCGCCATCGAGGTGAACGCGATAGAAGACTGCACCGTGGACGGGACCAGGCACAGGAACAGGACCCCGCTGTACAGGTCGGTGGTCAGTACCGAGGGCACCAACGCGTGCGCGCCCAGCCCGAGCACCGGGAAAACCACAAATGTGGTGCCCAGCACCAACAGATGCAGCCGCCATTGGCGCACACCGCGCCAGGCCTGCTGCGGCGACAACCGAGAGCCATAGAGGAAGAACAGCAACGCGATTGCCGCTTTGGCGGCCACCGACACGATGTCAGCGGCCTGACCGTGCGCGGGCAGTAAGGCGGCAACACCGAGCGTCGCCATCAACGCCAACAGAAACCAGTCGACGCGAAATCTCTTGGGCCGCTTCACCACAACGCTGGGAGCGCGGTTGGGTTCAGTGGCAGGACAGCGTGCAGACCCCGCAGTTACCGGCGCAGCTGCCGGCCTTCGCGACGGCAGCCTGATGCCTTAGCGCGTATCGGGCGCTCTGCCACGAACCGGCTGCGAGCGTGCCGATCGCGCCGGTGATGCAGACGATCACCACCACCAATGCGGTGTGTGCGGGTGCCACCAGCGCTACCACTCCCCCGGCGGCCAGCATCACCGCGGCCGCCAACTGGGTCGGCGCCATCGCGCGCAGCGCGAGTTGAGTTGCGTCGGCGGTGGGGGCATGGGAGAGCGACCAGGTCCCGAACACCGCGGACGAGACAGCCGCGAACACGCACAGCACGCCCGTGATCACCATGGGCTCACAATACGAGCCCGCTGGTGGATCCGCTTGCCGGGCTCCACAGCGCTCCGGAGCGGTGCCCCGGAGTTCGTCCGGGCTCAGCGCCCCAGGACGGACGTCAGGTTCAGGTTCGGCAGCGGGGGCAGCCCGGGGATCATGGTCAGCAAGTTGGGCGCAGGCGCTGTTGCCGGCAACTGGTTGGGTGCCGGGGCGGTCGCGACGGGTGCGGGTGCGGCCGCGACGGGTGGCGGGACCGTGACAGCCGGCTTCGGCGCAGTGGCGGCCGGCTTCGGGGCGGTGGCAGCGGGTGCCGGGGCGGCCGCGGCCGGTGCGGGCACGGCCACCGCGGCGGGTGCAGGTACCGCCGCAGCCGCGGGTGCAGGTACCGCCGCCGCCGCGGGTGCAGGTACGGCGGCCGCGGCGGGTGCGGGTACGGCCGCGGTCGGTGCGGGGACGGCGGCCGCGACGGGTGCAGGTACCGCCGACGCGGCGGGTGCCGGGGACGCGGGGGCCGGGGCACCGGGCAGCTTTACCTGAAATCCGCTGATGATGGCGTCGGTGGCGGGCGCGTCGGCAACTGCCTGAGCGGCGGCGGTGGTCACCGACAACAACACCAGGTACTTATCGGCCCCGGTGGTGACGATGATGGTGCGCCGCGAGGTGTTGAGCGTCATGTCGTTCTCGCGGTAGGTGCCCTCGATTTTCGCCGAGGCGAAGCCGTTGACGTTGGCCAGTGAGGCGTTCGTGGTCTGCCATCCGAGCAGTTGCTGACTGTCGGCGTATCCATGCGTAATGGCTTCGGCTGTATCGAAGTCACCGACAGCTTGTACACCACCACCTGCGCGTTTGATGTGTACACACTGTTGCCGCCCACCCGGTCGGCGATCACCGCGAACGCGTCGGGCACGTTGGGATCGGGTACCTGAGTCCAACGGGTGGGCACCGGCAGGATGATTTCGAGCGCCTTGAGTGTCTGCGGTCGTTGGGCCTCGAGCTTGACCCCCTTCGACTTCAGGTAGTCGCGCAGGGTGCTGGTGACCGGGGCGGTCACCGTAGGCGGCATCGCGGGCACTGCGGCGGGCGCGGAGGGGGGAAAGGCGCCGAGGCGGGCGCCGGGGCTGGTGTCAGCGTCAACGGTGGAGTGATCGTCGGGGTGTATCTGCCTCCGCCGGGAAGCGCCGTCAGGTTCTGGACGGGCGGTGCCGGCGCCTGAGCCGGGGCGGCGGCCGGGCCTGGGACCGGAATGGGCGGCGCCGGAAACGCCGGATCGGCCGATGCCCTGCCGCCCGCGAAGACCACGACGCCGATGAAACCGGCGGCCATGCCGCCCATGAATATCCGCCACGACGTGCGCGCGATGTGAGTCATTTGCGTCGATCCCTCCGAACAGCTCGGGCACAGCACCCGGTTCGAGGCTGAATGTAACTAGCGCCGGACGGCGCCAGCCAGGCCTGAAATAGACCTGGGATGAACCCCTGACCAGATGCAACGCAACCGAGATCAAGCTGTGGCCGGCGGGTCGACGGATGGCGAACTTATACCCTGTTGGGCGTGACCGAATCCCCGACCGCTGCACCCGGCGGCAAGCCCGCTGCTACCGACGCGGACTCTGACGCGCCGCGGCATCGGTATACCGCAGAGCTGGCGGGCCGGCTGGAACAGACCTGGCAGGACAATTGGGCCCGGCTGGGCACCTTCAACGTGCCCAACCCGGTGGGCTCGCTGGCTCCGGCGGACGGCGCTGCGAGTACCTGACGACAAGTTGTTCGTGCAGGACATGTTCCCCTACCCGTCGGGTGAGGGGCTGCACGTCGGCCACCCGCTGGGCTACATCGCCACCGACGTCTACGCGCGCTACTACCGGATGCTTGGCCGTAACGTATTGCACGCGTTGGGGTTTGACTCTTTTGGGCTGCCCGCCGAGCAGTATGCCGTTCAGACCGGTACTCACCCGCGGATCCGGACCGAAGCCAACGTCGTCAACTTCCGGCGCCAGTTGGGCCGGCTGGGGCTGGGCCACGACAGCCGCCGCAGCTTCTCGACCACCGACGTCGAGTTCTACAAGTGGACGCAGTGGATCTTCCTGCAGATCTACAACGCGTGGTTCGACACCGCGGCCGACAAGGCGCGCCCGGTCTCCGAGCTGATCGCCGAATTTGATTCCGGTGCACGCCATCTCGACGATGGCCGGGCGTGGGCCACGCTGTCGGTGGGGGAGCGGTCCGATGTGATCGACGGCCACCGACTGGTCTACCGGGCGGACTCGATGGTGAATTGGTGTCCGGGACTGGGCACGGTGCTGGCCAACGAAGAGGTCACCGCCGACGGCCGCAGCGACCGCGGCAACTTCCCGGTATTCCGGAAGCGGTTGCGGCAGTGGATGATGCGGATCACCGCGTATTCCGACCGGCTGCTCGACGACCTCGACCTGCTGGACTGGCCGGACAAGATCAAGGCCATGCAGCGCAACTGGATCGGGCGCTCGACGGGTGCGGCAGCACTGTTTTCGGCGGTCACCGCCAACGGTGACGACGTCGACATCGAGGTATTCACCACCAGGCCCGACACCCTGTTCGGTGCGACCTATCTGGTGTTGGCGCCCGAGCACGACCTGGTCGACGACCTGGTGGCCGCCCGCTGGCCGGCTGGGGTGGACCCGTTGTGGACGTACGGGGCCGCTACCCCGGGGCAGGCCGTCGGCGCCTACCGTCGCGCGATCTCGGCCAAGTCAGATCTCGAGCGCCAAGAGAGCAGGGAGAAGACCGGCGTCTTCCTGGGCAGCTATGCCACCAACCCGGCCAACGGGGAGCCGGTGCCGATCTTCATCGCCGACTACGTGCTGGCCGGGTACGGCACCGGGGCAATCATGGCGGTCCCGGGCCACGATCACCGGGACTGGGAATTCGCGCACGCGCTTCACCTGCCCGTCGTCGAAGTCATTGCGGGCGGCAATATTTCGGAAGACGCATACACCGGCGACGGTGTGCTGGTCAACTCGGACTACCTCAATGGCTTGAACGTGGCAGCCGCCAAGGAGGCCATCACCTCGCGCTTGGAGTCCGAAGGCCGCGGGCTCGCCCGTATCGAATTCAAGCTCAGGGACTGGCTTTTCGCGCGGCAACGGTATTGGGGTGAGCCGTTTCCGATCGTCTATGACAGCGACGGCCGCCCGCACGCGCTGGACGAAGCCGCGCTGCCGGTGGAGCTGCCCGATGTGCCCGACTACTCACCGGTGTCGTTCGACCCCGACGACGCCGGCAGTGAGCCCTCGCCGCCGTTGGCGCAAGGCGATCGACTGGGTGCACGTCGAACTGGATCTCGGGGACGGCCTCAAGTCCTACAGCCGCGACACCAACGTGATGCCCCAGTGGGCAGGCCAGCTCCTGGTACGAACTGCGCTACACCGATCCGCATAACTCAGAACGGTTCTGCGCCAAGGAGAACGAAGTCTATTGGATGGGTCCGCGGCCGGCCGAGCACGGCCCGACCGATCCCGGCGGCGTCGACTTGTACGTCGGAGGCGCCGAGCACGCGGTGCTGCACCTGCTGTATTGCCGGTTCTGGCACAAGGTCCTCTACGACCTGGGGCACGTGAGCTCGTGCGAGCCTTATCGCAAGCTGGTCAACCAGGGCTACATCCAGGCCTTCGCCTACACCGATGCGCGCGGATCCTACGTGCCGGCCGAAGACGTGATCGAACGCCACGGCGGGTTCGTCTACCCGGGGGCCGACGGCGAGATCGAAGTCTTCCAGGAATTCGGCAAAATCGGTAAGAGCCTGAAGAATTCGATTTCACCGGACGAGATTTGCGACGACTACGGCGCTGACACGCTTCGGGTCTACGAGATGTCGATGGGTCCGCTGGAGGCGTCGCGTCCATGGGCCACCAAAGACGTCGTCGGCGCGCACCGTTTTCTGCAACGGGTGTGGCGGCTGGTGGTCGACGAGAACACCGGCGACACCCGGGTTGTCGATGGCGCGGCCGAATTGGACATCGACACGTTGCGGGCGCTGCATCGCACAATTGCCGGAGTGTCCGAAGACTATGCGGCACTGCGCAATAACACCGCGGCGGCCAAGCTGATCGAGTACACCAATCACCTCACCAAACAACATCGTGACGGGGTGCCCCGGGCGGCGGTCGAGCCGCTGGTGCTGATGCTGGCGCCACTGGCCCCGCACCTGGCCGAGGGACTGTGGTCGCGGCTGGGCCACTCGACCTCGCTGGCACACGGTCCTTTCCCGGAGGTCGATACCGCGTATCTGGTTGCCGACACCGTCGAGTACCCGGTGCAGGTGAACGGGAAGGTGCGGGGCCGGATTGTGGTGGCCGCCGACGCCGATAAAGAAGCACTGGAAGCTGCGGCCCTGGCCGACGAAAAGGTGCAGGGGTTTTTGGCCGGTGCCACGCCACGCAAGGTGATCGTCGTCGCCGGCCGGCTGGTCAACCTGGTGGTCTGAACGCCCGCGCCGCGCGTGAATTCAGCGCGGCCGGAGCACAATCTCGTGCAGGTGAGCGTCCGGCGGCGTCGCCACCGCATTGGCGACTGCAGCCGCGACGGTCTCGGGCCGCAGGTACTTGGCCGGGTCGTATTGACCGCCCTCGAACGCGACCAGCTCGCGCTGCATCTCGGTATCGGTGCGGCCCGGATGCACCGTCGTCACCCGCAGCGCGGGCTCGTCTTCGCGCAGCGAGTCGGCGAACGCGCGTAGGGCGAACTTGCTCGCCGAGTACGACGCCATCCCCGGCAAGACTTGCTTCCCGGCTCCGGAGTTGATGAACACCACCTGACCGCGCGCGCTGCGCAACGCCGGCAACAATGCCAGGGTAAGGGCAACCGCCCCAAACACATTGACGGTGAAGGTGGCTCGCCACTCGTCAGCGTGCGACTCGGCGACATGGCCCGGAATGGACAACCCGGCGTTGTGCACCAGCACATCGAGTTCATCCACGACCTCGCAACTGGCCTCGATCGTGTCGGGGTCGCTCAAGTCCAGCGGAAAGGTTGTGGCGCCCAACCGCTCCGCCACGGCATCGAGTCGGGCGGAGGGCCGTCCGGCCAACAGTAGGCTATGCGTCGGCGCTAACGCCGCGGCGATCGCGGACCCGATCCCGCCACTCGCGCCGGTGATGAGTGCAGTCGGCATGCGTCAAAGCTTAGGGACAGCGCTAAATGCGTTGCCGGTGGGGTACTTTCAGGCCTGCGTGTGTGCGGAGGGCTCCTCCGCAGGGCAGCGGGCGGGCTCGCCGAAGGCTAGGCGTTCCAGCGGCGGCAGCGCCTTCATCAGGGTTTCCAGATCGGGCTCGGGGAGTTGGCTGAGCATCGCGGCCAGCGCGGCGCGCCGATTGGCCAGCGATTCGCCATGAACCGCGCGCCCCCGTGGCGTGATGTCCACCAGCACCGCGCGTAGGTCGGACGGGTCACGCGAGCGCTTCACCAGCCCGATCTTCTCCAGCCTGCGGATCGCGACGGTGGTGGTGGGCGTTCGCACCCGTTCGTGCGCGGCGAGGTCGGTCATCCGGATCGGGCCCTGATCGAGCAACGTGACCAGGATGGACAATTGCGCAAGCGTCAGATCGTTGGCCGCGGCCCCGCTGGGGTCTCCACGGCGCAGGATCGAAATGAGCTTGGACAGTGCGCGGTGCAGCCCCTCCGCCAGCTCCGTCAGCTCCGGGGCCTGCGATTCGCTGTCCGCCATAAACGGGCAGTCTAACGTGACATCGCGTTTGCTCAAGCCTGGATCACAGCACTTGGGACAGAAACCTCCGCAGTCGCTTCGTCTGCGCCGCCTCGAATATCTGCTCGGGAGGCCCGGATTCCACGACCTTGCCGCGATCCATGAAGACAACCGCATCGGCCGCCGACCGCGCGAAACCCATTTCGTGCGTGACCACAAGCATTGTCATGCCGTCCGCACCGAGATCGGCGATCAGTTTCAAAACACCCTTGACCATTTCGGGGTCCAGCGCCGAGGTCGCCTCGTCGAAGAACATCACCTGCGGGGCCATGGCCAGCGCCCGCGCGATCGCGACGCGTTGCTGCTGGCCACCTGAGAGCGTGCCGGGGCGCGCGTTGGCCTTGTGTTTCAGCCCAACTCGGTCCAGCTGGTCGAGCGCCAGCTCGCGGGCCGCTTCGGCGGGTAAGCGCCGCAGTTTGCGGGGGGCCATCGCGATGTTCTCCAGCACGCTGCGATGTGGAAACAGATTGAAATGCTGGAACACCATGCCGATGCGCTGGCGCAGCTCGTCGGGGTCGTCGTCCAACACCGACCGGCCGTCCAGCAGGATGTCGCCGCTATCGGGCTCGTGCAGCCGGTTCAGGGCGCGCAGCAGGGTCGACTTGCCCGAACCGGACGGCCCGATCACCACCGCTGTGCTGCCCGCGGGCACCTCGAGGTTGACCCCGCGCAACACCTTATTCCCGCCGAATGACTGACGAATATCTTCGGCCGCCAACGAAACTGGCTCGCGCCGTGCGTCGTCGGGCGTCACGTCATCTCCCGGCCGAGAGTTGCGGCGGTCATCTCGGGGGGTTCGTCAGGTTCGACCGTGGTGCGGCCGCGGCGAAGCCGGGTGTCGATGACGTTCACCAAATGCGTTAACGGAATAGTCAATATCAGGTAGAAGAGGCCGGCGGCCACCAGCGGCGACAAGTTGCCGGTCTGCGCGTTGAGGTCGCGGCCGACCTGGAACAGCTCGCGCTGGTTGGCCACCAAGCCCAGGAAATACACCAGCGCCGAGGCCTTCAGCAACGAGATGAGCTGATTGACCAAGGCCGGCAGGACCCGGCGGATGCCCTGCGGCACCACGACCATCCGCATGGCGGCCGGGTAACTGAACCCGAGTGCGCGGGCGGCTTCGAGTTGGCCCGGGTCGACGCTTTGAATCCCGGAGCGCAAAATCTCGCCGAAATACGCAGCGGCCGTCAGCCCCAGCGCGGCGATGCCCAGCGGGAACGGGTTGTTGTTCGTCAGCCCGCCCACCAGCGGCCCGATGCCCATCCCGATGATCAGGATGATCACCACTTCGGGCAGACCGCGGAAGACGTCGGTGTACGCGCGCGCCGGCCAGCGCAACCACCGCTTCCGGGAGAGTCCCGCCAGCGCCAACACCATGCCCAACGCCAACCCGATGACGGCCGCGCTGTTCGTCAGGATCATCGTGTTGGGCAGGCCCGTGGTCAACAGGGTGGGGATGGCCTGCCGATACAAATCCCAGTCGAGGAAGGTCTCGCGCAACTGCTCCAGCGCGGATTTCGGCGGGGCTGGGCCCACCGGCTGGCGATGCTGACCCGCGGCGATCGCGGCGAAGTCCGCGAGTACCGGCGCCGGGGCCGCCGCGGACCCGGGTTTCCAGCCGGGCGGAAGGGGACGCGGAACCCACTGGCTGTACAGCCGTGCCCAGCTGCCATCGGCGATGACAGCGTCCAGCCCGGAGTTCAGGGCGTCCACCAGCGGCTGGTTGTCTTTGGCAACCGCATAGGCGACGGGGCTGCCCTGCTGGAAAGTGTGCGCGACAACCACCGCCGGATCACCCGGCCGCATCACGTTGGCTGCCAGCGTTCCCGGTGCCACCCAGGCATCGATCTGGCGCGTCTTGAGGCTGCTGTAGACGGTCGCGAAACCCGGATACTTGACCGGTTGCAGGTGGAGGGTGTCGACGACGTAGGACTCCTCGACGGTGCCTTGGACAACGCCGATACGTTGGCCCGCGCCCAGATCGGTGAATTGGTGGATCGCCGAGCCTGGCGGCACCACCAGCGAGAAGAACCCGAAGTCGTAGCCGTTGGTGAACGCGACGGTGCGACGCCGCCCGTCGGTGGCCTTCACGGCTGCTGACCCGACATCGAATCGTCCGGACGCCACTTGGGCGAGTAGCGCCGAAAAATCCGTGCTGACAAAGCGGACCTGCAGGTCCAGCTTTCCGGCGATGGCGATCAGCAACTCGTTGTCGAAGCCGCTGAATTGACCGGTGCGCGTGACGCAAGCGTTCGGCGGCGCGTCTGACAGGGTGCCGGCCACCAGAACGCCGGGCGTGGCGAGCCCTAGTGCGTTGTGATCAACCGAGTTCAGCGGTTCGACGGCCGGCGTGGTGTGCGGGTCTGCGCCCTGGTCGCTGGCGCCGGTCGCGGTGAGGTCTGCGGGTAACGCCGTCGCATTGTCCAAGCCGGCCGGGGCGCATTGGTTGGGGTCGGCGCGGGCGGCCGGTGCGATCAGGCTCAGCCCGCACACGATCAGGATTGTGGCGGTCAGTCCGAGCAGCTTTGCACCGCGATTGGTTCGCGGGCCGGCGCGCAAACTCATCCCCGCTACCGTATCCGGCCGCGCGCGGCGGGGCTCGCTCAGAGAGCGGCGGTCGTCTCCTCGAGGGTTGCCGCCTGCACTGTGGCGACGTCAGACGGTGCGAACACCCGTCTCCGGCACAGTTCGGCCAGCATGGTCTGGGCCATCCGGTAGGAGCGGGCCTCGCAGGCGGCACGCGCGGCTTCGGGGTCACGCCGATGGATTGCCGAGTTCTCGTCTTCGTAGAACGGCAACATGTCGTCGCGGCTGTTCTGGTAGGTCATCCAGAACACGCGGGGGATGAGGTTCTCTGAGGCGCGGATGGTGGCGTGCAGTCGCGGTCCCGCGTATTCCTCGTTGACCGTCCGCCGGTACTCGGACGCGATTTCGGAAAACGTCCGGGGTTCCTTGGAGACGCGCATCGCTCGCATGAGCGCATCGAGTTGCCCCAGGATCCGCGGCGTCGGGTTGACGGCCGCGCGCGCGGAGGCGATGCCGTTGACCAAGCCGTCGAGCTCGTGGTGCTCGAGCACGGTGGCTTCGTCGAACCGCTCGACGAACGCACCACGGTGATAGCGGGTCGACACGATGCCGTCGTGTTCGAGCTGAACCAGCGCCTCCTGGATCGGGACGCGGCTGACCCCCAGGCCAAGCGCGATTTCATTGCGGTCGACACGGTCGCCGCTGCGCAGTTTGCCGGTCAAGACCAGGTTGAGGATGTGCGACACCACCTGGTCTTTTTCTTTGACCCCATATTTCTTCGGCATGAATTTGTTGGGTCTCTTTCAACTCGCTCCACCCACCAGCGCTGTGAAGTTTCTCACGACTTTGCCCGGCGCGTTGAGGTGTTTGGCAGATGAATATCTGACAAACGTGAACCGATCAAAGGCTGTCGCGCCACCGGCAGAGCGCTTCCGCGGCGGTGAGGTCGTAATCGGGACCGTTGCACCCGACGGTCAGCAGGGTGACGCCGAGTGCCGCGAGGGCTTTCGCGTTGGCGATCAATCCATCGACGCCTTCACCGCGGCTGACACCGCTGTTGTCCTCCACCCCGGCCGACCGTTCGACGGTAGCTGGGTCGCGCCCGACGGCGGCGCAGTGCTGATCCAGCACCGCCGCCGCCTCCGGGTAGGTGTCGGCGGTGGTGAAGCCATGCCAGATGTCGCCGTATTCGGCGACCAGGCGCAGGGTCTTGCGAGGGCCCTTCCCGCCGATCAGCACGGGGATGTCGCGGGTGGGCGCCGGGTTGAGCTTGGCCAGCCGCGACTTGATCCGGGGCATCGCGGCCGCCAGGTCGTTGAGGCGGCTGCCGACGGTGCCGAACTCGTAGCCGTATTCGTCGTAGTCCTTTGCCTTCCAACCGGATCCGATGCCCAGGATGAGCCGGCCGTCGGAAATGTGGTCGACGGTACGGGCCATGTCGGCCAGCAGCTCCGGATTGCGGTAGGAGTTGCAGGTCACCAGCGCACCGATCTCGATGCGCGACGTCTGCTCGGCCCAGGCGGCGAGAACGGTCCAGCACTCGAAGTGGGGGCCGTCGGGATCGCCGTAGAGCGGGAAGAAGTGATCCCAGGTGAACGCGATGTCCACGCCAAGGTCCTCGCAGCGGCGAACGGCGTCCCGGATATTGCGGTAGTGCGGCGCGTGCTGCGGTTGCAGTTGCACGCCGATGCGAATGGGAAAGGCAGAAGTCATAGGACCACCGTATGCCGCGGGCCCCTTGCCGGACACAGCCTCAGCGGGCCCCCGGCACTCCACTGAGCACTCCGCGCAGCAGGTCGATGAGCACGCGGGGCTGGTCGCTTTGCACCGAGTGGCCGGAATGCTCGACGACGTGTGCGCCGCGGAAAAGCCTTGCGCGCCTCGCGAGTTCGGCGGCGTCATCGTCGGTGACGAAACCCGACGAGCCGCCGCGTATCAGGGTGACCGGCGCGGCCAGCGCGTCGACGTCGTCCCACAGGCCGTCGAAGTCGGGGACCTTGCGGATGGTGTCGTAGCGCCACGTCCAGTTGCCGTTGTCCAGCCGACGGGAGTTGTGGAACACCCCGCGGCGCAGTGCCTTCACCTCGCGATGCGGTGCCGCGGCGACGGTCAGGTCCAGCATGGCCTGGAAGCTGGGGAACTCCCGCTCGCCCTGCATCAGCGCCACCGTGCCCTGCTGCTCGGCGGTCAACTCGGCGTGCCGCTGCAACGCCGAGGGGGTCACGTCGATCAGGACGAGTTCGCTGACCAGATTCGGTGCCGCAGCGGCCAGCCGGATGGCGGTCAGCCCGCCCAACGACATGCCCACCACCAAGTCAGCACTCGGAGCGAGCTCGTGCAGCACCGGGGACAACGACGCCGCGTTGTGCTGTGGTGAGTAGTCGCCGTCTTCTCGCCATCCGGAATGGCCGTGCCCCGGAAGATCCACCGCGAGCGCCGGCTCACCGAGGCCGACGATCACGGTGTCCCAGGTATGCGCGTTCTGTCCACCGCCGTGCAGAAAGACCACCCGTGGGGGAGTCGTGCCCCAGCGCAGCCCGCTGATGACACCCGCGTCGACCCGTTGCGCATCTGGCAGCGGACCGCTGACGCCCGCCTGCTCGGCATTCTCGGCCAGCAGCGCGAACTCGGGGAGTCCGGTCAGTTCGTCGTCGGAGATCTCGGTCACGGCTCCGACATTACGGGCGCGTGGGGCGAAGCGAGTCGCCACCATCGGGGCTAGTTGTCGGCGATGAACTCTTCGAGCTGCGTGCGCGCGAGGTCGTCGGGCAGCTGCTGCGGCGGGCTCTTCATCAGGTACGCAGAGGCCGGGATGATCGGGCCGCCGATGCCGCGGTCCTTGGCGATCTTCGCGGCACGCACCGCGTCGATGATGATGCCCGCGGAGTTCGGCGAGTCCCACACCTCGAGCTTGTACTCCAGGGTCAGCGGCACGTCGCCGAAGGCGCGGCCCTCGAGACGGACGTAGGCCCACTTGCGGTCGTCGAGCCAGGCGACGTGGTCGGACGGGCCGATGTGGACGTTCTTGTCGTCGACCTTTCCGGCCAGCGAGCCGGTCAGGTTCGACGTCACGGCCTGGGTCTTGGACACCTTCTTGGACTCCAGCCGCTCACGCTCGAGCATGTTCTTGAAGTCCATGTTGCCGCCGACGTTGAGCTGGAAGGTGCGGTCGAGAGTGACGCCGCGGTCCTCGAACAGCTTGGCCATCACGCGGTGGGTGATCGTGGCGCCGACCTGGCTCTTGATGTCGTCACCGACGATCGGCACGCCGGCGTCTTCGAACTTCTTGGCCCACACCGGGTCCGACGCGATGAACACCGGCAGCGCGTTGACGAACGCCACGCCGGCGTCGATGGCGCACTGGGCGTAGAACTTGTCGGCCTCCTCCGAACCCACCGGCAGGTAGGACACCATGACGTCGACCTTGGCGTCCTTGAGCGTCTGGACCACGTCGACCGGCTCGGCGTCGGACAGGTCGATGGTGTCGGCGTAGTACTTGCCGATGCCGTCGAGCGTCGGGCCGCGCTGCACCAGGACGTTGGTGGGCGGCACGTCGGCGATCTTGATCGTGTTGTTCTCCGACGCGAAGATCGCCTCCGATAGGTCGAAGCCGACCTTCTTGGCGTCCACGTCGAAAGCGGCCACGAACTTCACGTCGCGGACGTGGTACTGGCCGAACGTCACGTGCATCAAGCCCGGCACATTCGATGATTCGTCGGCGTTCTGGTAGTACTCGACGCCCTGGACGAGTGAGGACGCGCAGTTGCCGACGCCGACGATGGCGACTCGTACCTCTGCGACGCCTGGGTCGCTGTGTGGTCACTCATAGCGCGTTCTCCTAACCTCGTAACCGTCGGTCTCGGTTGTCTTGATGCTTGGTTCGTGCGGGGGATCAGGTCTGCTCGGCGGTGGGCAACGACAGTTCCGCCGCGATCAGCTCGTTGAGCCACTTGACTTCACGTTCGCTGGACTCGAGCCCGAGCTGATGCAGCTGGCGGGTATAGCGGTCGAACGAGCTGCTGGCCCGGGCCACGGCTTCGCGCAGGCCTTCGCGGCGTTCCTCGACCTGACGCCGGCGGCCTTCCAGAATGCGCATCCGTGCCTCGGCCGGGGTGCGGTTGAAAAACGCCAGGTGCACGCCGAAGCCGTCGTCGGTGTAGTTGTTCGGACCGGTGTCGGCCACCAGCTCAGCGAAGCGGCGGCGACCTTCCTCGGTCAGCTGGTAGACCCGGCGGGCACGCCGCACCGGCATCCCCGCGGGGGCAGCGTTCTCGGCGATCATCCCCTCGACTTGCATGCGGCGCAGGGCCGGATACAGCGAACCGTAGGAAAACGCCCGGAACGCGCCGAGTAGGCCGGTCAGCCTCTTGCGCAGCTCATAGCCATGCATCGGCGACTCGATCAGGAGACCCAGAATGGCGAGCTCCAGCATCAAGGCACCTCCTTTGCATGGTTGGTTACGTTGCCTAGTTACAAAGGCC
Source organism: uncultured Actinomycetota bacterium (assembly GCA_963735655.1). Lineage (GTDB taxonomy): Bacteria > Actinomycetota > Actinomycetes > Mycobacteriales > Mycobacteriaceae > Mycobacterium. The sequence goes on along the minus strand of CAVTLW010000006.1, from coordinate 53,948 downwards.
CAACGCGTCGCGCAATCATATCGTTCCGATATATTAGCCACAACACCACCGACGGTTTGTGCGCTGTTAGTCACATCGCGGGGATCGGTTATAACCGGCCACTAGGGGTAATTGACCTGCTTGATCGTGCCGTCGCCGCCGAACTCGATATAGCCACTGCCGTAGTCGGTGGATACGTACAGCGTCAGTGCCAAGGCCCCCGGCGTGGTCGGGTCTTTGGCCGGCTCAACGATCAGGTACTGGGTTTTGACGTCGGGCGCCTTGATGCCCAGGGTTTCGGGGGCGCCTCGCAGGATGCCCACCGCCGTCTTCACGTCGAACTTGCTCAGGTCGACGATTGCCCCGTCGACGCTGCTCTTGGAGGAGCTGGACGGATCGCCCCAGCCGCCACGGTAGGTGTAGCTCAGGACCCGGCGGTCATCTCGGGGATCCGGGCGGTCCAGTGACGCGTAATCCGGGTAAATCACCAGTCGGTAGCCGGTGGTGTCGCCAAACCTCTTACGCGCTTGCTCCAGCAGTCCGGTGAGTCCGCCAAGGGATTGCAGCTGCCTGGGTGGGGTCAGCACCACGGCCGCGACACCGTCGGGCTTGGCGCCCGGATCGGTCGTGAAGTCCAGCGGCGAGGAGGTGTTGCCGTACAGGCCCCAGCCGATGCCGACCCCCAACAGCACCGTCACACCGAACGCGGCGACCAGCAGGCCCAACCCGTTGCGCCTGGCGCGCGTTTTGAGCGCGGGCACCTGCGCCGCGGCATCGGCGGCATTGTCGGACTGCAGATCGTCGACCAGGTGCTGCAAATCGCCCAGGGTCACCGCATTGGTGGCCGAACTGACCCGTTCCCGGTGCTCTTCCATCGAGAGTTCGCCGTCGTTGAGGGCGTTGTCGAGAATCTGGCAGGCATCCTGCCGGTCGATGTCCTTGGCCCGCGTTGTCGTCGTCCCACCGCGACCAAGTGGTGCGCCCAGCCATTTCGCCACGCGATGATCGTAGGAGGCCAGCTCGTGGCACGCACGGCGTTGGTTGCGCGTCGGCGCCGCGGTTGGCGTCGTACTCTGGTCTCCGTGCGACTGCAGCGACAGGTGGTGGATTACGCGCTTCGGCGGCGCTCACTGCTGGCCGAGGTGTACTCGGGACGCACCGGCGTGTCCGAGGTATGCGACGCCAATCCCTATCTGTTGCGTGCTGCGAAGTTTCACGGGAAACCAAGCGCGGTGCTCTGCCCGATCTGCCGTAAGGAGCAGTTGACGCTGGTGTCCTGGGTATTCGGCGAGCACCTCGGTGCGGTGTCGGGCTCGGCTCGCACCGCCGAAGAGTTGGTCCTGCTGACGACCCGGTTCTCGGAGTTCGCGGTGCACGTGGTCGAGGTGTGCCGAACCTGCAGCTGGAATCACCTGGTGAAGTCGTATGTGCTCGGTACGCCACGCCCGGCGCGGCCCCCGAGGAAATCCGGCGGCACGCGGACGGCGCGCAACGGCGCCCGCACGGCCAGTGAATAACGAAGGGCGCCACCACCAGTCGCCAAGTGACAGCGCCGGTGCAGACGTTGGCGCCAACCCGGCATCCGGGGAGCGCCGCCAGGTGCCGCCCGACGACCGGCTGACCTCGATCATCCCGTCCGTGACCGACGACCGATCGCCGCGGCGCGCCGACCCTGTCGAAGCGGTCAAGGCCGCCCTTGACGCTCCCTCGGGGCCCCTGCAGCGCGATCAGCTCGAGCAGGTCAAGGCCGCACTGGACAGTCCGGCGAAAGACCGGCGCAACGAGCCCCTGAGCGGCCGGCTCCCCCGGTCGGGCCCACCCGGGGGGCCTCCGGGACCCCCAGGCCCGCCCGGGCCGCCCGGTGCGGGCACACCCGGTCCGCAGGCACACCGGCGCTGGGCCCAGCAGGTGAACTGGAAATGGGTACGGCGCTCGCTGTATCTGGTGATGGTCATGGTGGTGGTGTTGCCGCTCGTCACCTTCGCGATGGCCTACTTCATCGTCGATGTTCCCGCGCCCGGCGACATCCGCACCAACCAGGTCTCGACGATCCTGGCCAGCGACGGCTCGGAGATCGCCAAAATCGTTCCACCCGAAGGCAATCGGGTCGACGTAAATCTCAACCAAGTCCCGGTCTACGTGCGCCAGGCGGTGATCGCCGCCGAAGACCGCGGCTTCTATACCAACCCGGGCTTCTCGTTCAAGGGTTTTGCACGGGCAATCGACAACAACCTCTTCGGTAGCGGCGACCTGCAGGGCGGGTCGACGATCACCCAGCAATACGTCAAGAACGCGTTGGTGGGCTCCGCGCAACACGGGTGGAGCGGTCTGCTGCGCAAGGCCAAAGAACTGGTCATCGCGACCAAGATGTCCGAGGAATGGTCCAAAGATGATGTGCTGCAGGCGTATCTGAACATCATCTACTTCGGCCGGGGCGCCTACGGAATCTCGGCGGCCGCCAAGGCCTACTTCGACAAGCCGGTCGAGCAGCTCACCCTGTCCGAAGGCGCGCTCTTGGCCGCGCTGATTCGGCGGCCGTCCACGCTGGACCCCGCCGTCGACCCGCAGGGTGCCCTGGCCCGGTGGAACTGGGTGCTCGACGGCATGGTGGAAACCAAGGCACTATCTCCGACTGACCGTGCGGCACAACAATTCCCGAAGACCGTGCCGGCCGATCAGGCGCGTGCGCAAAACCAGACCAGCGGCGCAGGCGGGCTTATCGAGCGGCAGGTGACCAAGGAACTGCTCGAACTGTTCAACATCGACGAGCAGACCCTCAACACCCAGGGGTTGCAGGTCACCACCACCATCGATCCGCAGGCCCAGCAGGCGGCGGAGAATGCGGTGTCGAAATACCTCGACGGCCAAGACCCGGAGATGCGGGCGGCGGTAGTGTCGATCGACCCGCACAACGGGGCCATCAAGGCCTATTACGGCGGATCCAATGCGCAAGGCTTCGATTTCGCCCAGGCCGGATTGCAAACCGGGTCGTCGTTCAAGGTGTTCGCCCTCATCGCCGCGCTCGAGCAGGGGATCGGCCTCGGCTATCAGGTGGACAGCTCGCCGCTGACGGTCGACGGCATCAAGATCACCAACGTCGAGGGGGAGAGCTGCGGAACCTGCAATCTCGCCGAGGCGCTCAAGATGTCACTGAACACCTCCTATTACCGGCTGATGCTCAAGCTCAAGGGCGGGCCGCAGGCCGTCGCGGACGCGGCACACCAGGCAGGCATCGCAAGCAGCTTCCCCGGCGTCGCACACACGCTGTCCGAGGACGGCCAAGGTGGCCCGCCCAATAACGGAATCGTGCTGGGCCAGTACCAAACCCGCGTGATCGACATGGCGTCGGCGTACGCCACGCTGGCCGCGTCGGGCATCTACCACCGGCCGCACTTCGTGCAGAAGGTCGTCAACCCCGAAGGCCAAGTGCTTTTCGACGCCAGCACCAGGGACACCGGTGGCGAGCAGCGCATCCCCAAGGCCGTCGCCGACAACGTGACCGCCGCGATGGAGCCGATCGCCGGCTATTCGCGGGGCCACAACTTGGCCGGTGGAAGGCAATCCGCCGCAAAAACCGGCACCACGCAGTTGGGTGACACCACCTCCAACAAGGATGCGTGGATGGTCGGGTACACACCGTCGCTGGCGACGGCTGCGTGGGTGGGCACCGTGCAAGGCAATCAACCCTTGGTAACCGCCTCTGGCGGAGCGGTTTACGGTTCTGGTCTGCCATCCGACATCTGGAAGGCGACCATGGACGGCGCCCTGAAGGGCAGCACCAACGAAACCTTCCCCAAGCCGACAGAGATCGGCGGCTACGCGGGTCCGCCGGCGGCGCCACCCCCACCGCCGCCCGCGCCGTCCGAGACCGTCATCCAGCCCAGCATCGAAGTGGCGCCCGGGATCACCATTCCGGTCGGGCCGCCCACCACGATTACCGCGACGCCCCCGCCGCCGGGTCCGGCCGCGCCGGTCCCGACACCCACCGACGTGCCCACGCCGCCGCCGTGACCGAGGCCGGGACGCGGCGCGCCACTATTTCCCCGCGGCCACTGGCCGCCGACCGACGTAGCGCCGACAACCGCGATTGCCCCAGCCGCAACGATGTTTTGGGCGCCGCTCTGGCGGGTGTCATCGGTGGACCGGTGGGCCGGCACGCGCTGATCGGGCGTTCCCGACTGGTGACTCCGCTACGGGTCATGTTTGCCGTGGCACTGGTATTTCTGGCGCTCGGCTGGTCGACCAAGGCGGCCTGCCTGCAGAGCCACGGCACCGGCGCGGGTGATCTGCGGGTGGCCAATTGGGATAACCAGCGCGCCTATTACGAGCTGTGTTACTCCGACATTGTGCCGCTCTACGGCGCGGAACTGCTGAACAAGGGCCAGTTTCCCTACAAGTCGAGTTGGGTCGAGACCGACCCCGGCGGCACACCGCAGACCACATACGACGGTCGGCCCGCCGTGCGCCACATGGAGTATCCGGTGCTGACCGGGCTCTATCAGTACGCGTCGATGGCGCTGGCCAAGACATATACCGCGCTGAGCAAGCTGCGCGCGGTTCCGGTGGTCGCCGAAGTGGTGATGTTCTTCGACGTCGCCGCGTTCGGGCTCGCGCTGGCATGGCTGGCAACCGTGTGGGCGACGGCGGGCCTGACCGGCCGTCGGGTGTGGGACGCCGCGCTGGTGGCCGCGTCGCCGGTGGTGATCTTTCAGGTATTCACCAATTTCGATTCGCTGGCAACGGCTTTCGCGATGAGCGGGCTGCTGGCATGGGCGCGGCGCAGACCGGTGCTCGCCGGCGTGCTCATCGGGGTGGGTACCGCAGCGAAGCTGTATCCCTTGTTGTTCCTGGGCCCCTTGCTGGTGCTGGGACTGCGGACCGGGCGTCTGCGCAGTTGGACGCGCGCCACCGTGGTGGCGGCGGTGACCTGGCTGCTGGTGAATCTGCCGGTGCTGCTGTTGTTTCCGCGGGGGTGGTCGGAGTTCTTCCGGTTCAACGCCCGTCGCGAAGACGACATGGACTCGCTGTACAACGTCGTGAAATCGTTCACCGGCTGGCGTGGCTTCGATCCAACGCTGGGCTTCTGGCAGCCGCCGTTGGTGCTCAACACCGTTTCCACGGTGCTATTCGGATTATGCTGTGCGGCAATCGCTTACATCGGCTTCACCGCCCCACAGCGGCCGCGGGTGGCGCAGCTCACGTTCCTGGTGGTGGCCACGTTCCTGGTGACCAGTAAGGTGTGGAGCCCGCAGTTCTCGCTGTGGCTGGTGCCGCTGGCGGTGCTGGCCTTGCCGCATCGGCGGGTCCTGTTGGCGTGGATGACAATTGACGCACTGGTCTGGGTGCCACGGATGTATTACCTGTATGGCAACCCGAACCGCTCGTTGCCGGAGCAGTGGTTCACCGCGGCCGTGCTGCTGCGCGACATCGCCGTCATCGTGCTGTGCGTGTTGGTGATTCGCCAGATCTACCGGCCCGATGAGGATTTGGTGCGATGGGGTGGCCGCGTGGACGACCCGGCGGGCGGGATTTACGACCGCGCACCCGACGCCCCGCCCCGGTGGCTGCCGGACCGGTTGCGCCCGGCGCGGCTGCGGCGGTCGGTCGCACCGGGCGGGCCGTCTGAAGCAGACCCCGAATCCGAAAGCGGGGACCAAACCGGCGTTTTCGCTCGGGAGGCCTGATGTTGGTTGTCATCCCACTGTTCCCCCGGTTCACCGCGCTGGATGCCGTCGGGCCCTACGAAGTGCTGCAACGCATTCCGTCGATCGACGTGTTGTTCGTCGGGCACCAGCGTGGAGAGGTGCGTACGGAAAATGACATGCTCGGCGTCACCTGCGATGCCGCGTTCGACGAAGTCAGTGCACCCGATGTGGTGGTGGTTCCCGGTGGTATCGGAACCCGCAAGCTGATCCACGACGACGTCATCCGGAACTGGCTGCAATCGGTACACCCGAACACCACGTTCACGACATCGGTGTGCACCGGCGCGCTGTTGCTCGCCGCGGCGGGATTGCTCGAGGGACTCACCGCTACGACTCATTGGCGCGGTGCCGAGCTGCTCAACGAATTGGGTGCGCGGTATGTGCCCGATCGCGTCGTCGAGCATCTCCCGCAGCGGATCATCACCTCCGCCGGTGTATCCAGCGGCATCGACATGGCCTTGCGGTTGGTGGAGCTGCTGGTCGACCGAGAGGCCGCGCAGGCCTGTCAGCTGCTCATCGAGTACGACCCTCAGCCGCCATTCGACTCGGGAGCACTCGAGAAGGCCGACGCGGCGACCAGGGCCAGGGCTGACGAATTCCTGCAAGCCCGGAAGTGACGGGGCCGCTTGATTGCCTGGATTTTGGTGGGATTTTTCGAGCAGCCCGGCGTCCGGTACTCTGGGGCGGTTGCCGACGCAGGCGACACTCCTGCCACGGATCGACCGTGGCCGCTTAGACCAGAGGAGGTGGTGAGGTTTCCATGCGTCCATACGAAATCATGGTCATTCTCGACCCCACGCTCGACGAACGCACTGTTGCCCCGTCGCTGGAGACGTTCCTCAACGTCGTCCGCAAAGACGGCGGAAAAGTCGAGAAGATCGACATCTGGGGTAAGCGCCGGCTGGCTTACGAGATCGCCAAGCATGCTGAGGGCATCTACGTCGTCATCGACCTGAAGGCCGCCCCGGCGACGGTGTCCGAGCTCGACCGTCAGCTCAGCCTCAACGAGTCGGTGTTGCGCACCAAGGTGATGCGCACCGACAAGCACTGACAAGCGACTGACAAGCACTGGCAAGCGCTAATCGGCTGACTGTTCCCTGTCGCAGCCGTTGCGTAGGCTCGGCGAGAACGCCCGACCCAGGAGGAAATTGTGGCTGGTGACACCACCATCACCGTCGTCGGAAACCTGACCGCTGACCCCGAACTGAGGTTCACGCCGTCGGGTGCTGCCGTCGCGAACTTCACCGTGGCGTCGACGCCGCGGATCTATGACCGCCAGAGCGGCGAATGGAAAGACGGCGAGGCGCTGTTCCTGCGGTGCAATATCTGGCGGGAGGCCGCCGAGAACGTCGCCGAGAGCCTCACCCGGGGAGCGCGCGTGATCGTCACCGGGCGGCTCAAGCAGCGTTCCTTCGAAACCCGTGAAGGTGAGAAGCGCACCGTCGTCGAGGTCGAGGTCGACGAGATCGGCCCATCTCTTCGCTACGCCACCGCCAAGGTCAACAAAGCCAGCCGTAGCGGCGGCGGTGGCGGTGGTGGCGGCTTCGGTGGTGGCGGCGGCGGCATCCCGTCCGGCTCCCGCCCAGCAACCGAGCGGCGGCGGATCGGGCGACGACCCGTGGGGCAGCGCTCCGGCGTCGGGCTCCTTCGCCGGCGGCGACGACGAACCGCCCTTCTGACCTACATCACTTCAGAGCACGAGAAACGGAAAGAAAGACATCATGGCCAAGTCCTCCTCTACAAACGGCGCCCGGCTCCGGAAAAGCCGATCAAAGCCCGTAAATGCGTCTTCTGCTCCAAGAAGGGTCAGAACATCGACTACAAGGACACCACGCTGCTGCGCACCTACATCAGCGAGCGCGGCAAGATCCGCGCGCGCCGGGTCACCGGGAACTGCGTGCAGCACCAGCGGGACATCGCGATCGCGGTGAAAAACGCCCGCGAGGTCGCCCTGCTGCCCTTCACCTCCTCTTCGCGATAAACAGCGAAGGCACAACGGAAAGTACGAAAAACGATGAAGCTGATCCTGACGGCTGATGTCGACAACCTCGGGTCGCTCGGCGACACCGTCGAGGTCAAGGACGGGTACGGCCGTAACTTCCTGCTTCCGCGCGGGATGGCGATTGTCGCCTCACGTGGAGCGCAGAAGCAGGCCGACGAGATCCGCCGGGCTCGCGAAACCAAGACGGTGCGCGACCTCGGACACGCCAACGAAATCAAGGCAGCGATCGAAGCGCTCGGCCCGGTGTCTTTGCCAGTGCGGACCGCGTCCGATTCCGGCAAGCTTTTCGGCTCGGTGACCGCAGGCGATGTCGTTGCCGCGATCAAGAAAGCCGGCGGCCCCAACCTCGACAAGCGAATCGTCCGGCTACCCAAGTCTCACATCAAGGCCGTGGGCACCCACCCGGTATCGGTGCACTTGCACCCCGAAATCGATGTCGAGGTTTTCCTCGACGTCGTCGCGGAGAGCTAACAGTAGGTTTGTCCCACCCCGGTGGCGGCCGTGATCGGGCGCTGCCGGGGTTTCTGCTGCCTTGCGGGCGGCTTAAGCCGCTTTGCGGGGCCGCGTGTCCTGGCGAACTCTTCCGCGGGTGTTTGCGGGAGGCGCTCTTTACCGGTTCTTAACGCAGGCAAAATCTGGCTGAAAGACAACACGCCCGACTCAGTAACCTGGCACGACACGCCGGAGAGATTGTTGTCCACACAAATTGTGCGGTGGTGTACTGCGCGTATCAGCAGCGATGTCAGAGTGCCCGGGATTAATCCACAGGTTCTCCACAACCCGCTCAACACAGGTGTCGAAGGATATGCACACACGATGCACAGCCTTATGAACAACAGCCCCTTGGAGTACCCGCCAGCAACGTTTACCGTCGTCCCGGCGCAAGGCGATGTGCGTGCTTTCGGGCGGAGACGATGCGGGCGGCGCAGCGGCCCGCTGAGGAGCCGGCCAAAGGAAACTTGGGCGGGGGTGTCGGAGCCTTGACTTACGCTCGTGACGTCGGTGCTCGAATGTATGTTCGGGCACGTGTCTCGGAGGAGGTGAGAGCGCATGGCGGTTGTTGACGACTTGTCGCACTCGGGCATGGACTCCGCACCACCTAGTGAAGACTTCGGCCGTCAACCCCCTCAGGATCTCGCTGCCGAGCAGTCGGTGCTGGGCGGCATGCTGCTGAGCAAGGACGCCATCGCCGACGTCCTGGAACGGCTGCGGCCCGGCGATTTCTACCGCCCGGCCCACCAGAACGTCTACGACGCGATCTTGGACCTGTACGGGCGCGGGGAGCCCGCCGACGCGGTGACGGTCGCCGCCGAATTGGACCGCCGCGGGATGCTGCGCCGGATCGGCGGCGCGCCATATCTGCACACCCTCATCTCGACGGTGCCGACCGCCGCCAACGCGGGCTACTACGCGGGCATCGTCGCCGAGAAGGCGCTGCTGCGGCGGCTTGTAGAGGCCGGAACGCGGGTGGTGCAGTACGGCTATGCCGGTGCCGACGGCGCCGATGTGGCCGAGATCGTCGACCGTGCCCAGGCCGAGATTTACGACGTCGCCGAGCGACGGCTGTCGGAAGACTTCGTACCGCTCGAGGATCTGCTGCAGCCGACGATGGACGAGATCGACGCCATCGCATCCAGCGGCGGTATATCGCGCGGCGTGCCGACCGGCTTCACCGAACTCGACGAGGTGACCAACGGTCTGCATCCCGGCCAGATGATCATCGTGGCGGCGCGTCCTGGTGTCGGCAAGGCGCTTGCGCTGGACACTGCGCTGCCCACGCCGACGGGCTGGACCACGATGGGCGACGTCTCGGTCGGCGACGTATTGCTGGATGCTGACGGGCGGCCGACGCGGGTAGTCGCCGCGACGGAGATCATGTTGGGCCGACCGTGCTATGAGATCGAATTCTCCGACGGCACAGTCATCGTCGCCGACGCCCAACACCAGTGGCCGACGGGTGACGGCACTCGGACGTCGGCGCAATTGCGTTGTGGCCTAGACACCATCGGTGCGGCCGGGTCCGCCGCACGGGATTCCGAGCGGCGGCCCACCACGCTGCTGATGGCTCCGGTGCTGCGAATCGAGTCGGTGCGTCGGGTGCCCAGCGTGCCGGTGCGCTGTGTCCAGGTGGACAACGCCGCGCATCTGTACCTGGCCGGCCGCGGGATGGTGCCGACGCACAATTCCACACTGGGGCTCGACTTGATGCGGTCGTGCTCGATCAAGCACCGCCTGGCGAGCGTCATCTTTTCGCTGGAAATGAGCAAATCCGAGATCGTCATGCGGCTGCTGTCAGCGGAGGCGAAAATCAAGCTCGCGGATATGCGTTCGGGTCGGATGAACGACGACGACTGGACCCGGCTGGCGCGGCGGATGAGCGAAATCAGCGAAGCGCCACTGTATATCGACGACTCGCCGAACCTGACCATGATGGAGATTCGGGCCAAGGCGCGCCGGCTGCGGCAGAAATCCAACCTGCGGCTGGTTGTCGTCGACTACTTGCAGCTGATGAGCTCCGGCAAGAAGCACGAGTCACGCCAAGTGGAGGTTTCGGAGTTCTCCCGCCATCTCAAGTTGTTGGCCAAAGAACTCGAGGTTCCGGTAGTGGCGATCAGCCAGCTCAACCGCGGTCCCGAACAGCGCACCGACAAGAAGCCGATGCTGTCTGACCTGCGCGAATCGGGCTGTCTAACCGCCGCCACGCGGATCTTGCGGGCCGACACCGGGGCCGAGGTCACGTTTGCTGAACTCATGCGCACTGGGGAGCGTCCGCTGGTCTGGTCGCTGGACGATCAGCTGCGGATGGTCGCGCGACCGATGACGAATGTGTTCCCCAGCGGGCACAAAGAGGTATTCCGGCTGCGGCTGGCCTCTGGACGCGAGGTGGAGGCCACCGGCAACCACCCCTTCATGAAGCTCGATGGCTGGACTCCGTTGGAGCAGCTCAAGATTGGCGATCGCATCGCCGCACCCCGGCGGGTACCCGAGCCAGTCGACACGCAGCGGATGGAAGACTCCGAGGTGATTCTGCTGGCGCACATGATTGGTGACGGCTCGTGCGTGAAGCGCCAGCCGATCCGTCACGCGTCAGTCGATGAGGCGAACCTCGTCGCGGTGACGGTGTCCGCCGCGCATTTCGGCGTGACTGCAATTCGTGACGAGTACCCGGCAGCGCGGGTGACCACGTTGCGGTTGCCGGCGCCGGAGCGCCTGACGCACGGTCGACGTAACCCGATCGCGGCGTGGCTCGATGGCTTGGGGTTGTTCGGGCGGCGGAGTTACGAGAAGTTCGTGCCGGAGGCCGTATTTCGCGCTCCCAATGACCAAGTGGCCTTGTTCCTGCGCCACCTGTGGGCCACGGACGGGTCGGTTCGATGGGATGCCAAAGTCGGCCAGGGACGGATCTACTACGCGTCCACCAGTCGCCGTCTCATCGACGACGTGGCGCAGTTGCTGCTGCGAGTGGGCGTCTTTGCGCGAATCAAGTGCGCGCCCAAGCTTGGCTACCGCGACTCATGGCACCTCTACATCTACGGGGCGGAGAATCAGGCGCGGTTCCTTAATCACGTCGGTGTCCACGGCGCTAAAGCGGTTGCGGCACAAGAGGTGCGGTCTCATCTCGAGGGCATGGTGCGCAACCCGAATCTGGACACCGTGCCGAAAGAGATATGGGAGCGAGTCCGGAATCGGCTGTCCGACAAGCAGGTAACACACCGACAGTTCGCCGCCGCTATGGGTATTCAATTCTGCGGATCGACATTGTGGAAGCACGCCCCGAGCCGCCCGAGACTGCATCGCGCTGCTGCGATGCTCGAGGATCGCGACATTCACAAGCTGGCGACGAGCGATGTTTTCTGGGATCGAATTGTCGAAATCACCAGCATTGGCGAACAAGACGTCTACGACGGAACCGTAAGTGGGACAAGCAATTTTGTCGCAAATGGTATCAATTTACATAATAGTCTCGAACAAGATGCCGACATGGTGATCCTGCTCAATCGGCCGGACGCATTCGACCGTGACGATCCGCGTGGGGGAGAGGCGGACTTCATTCTCGCCAAGCACCGCAACGGCCCGACCAAGACCGTCACCGTCGCGCACCAGCTGCACTTGTCGCGATTCACCAACATGGCTAAGTGAACGTTCTTGTTGGTTCTACCCAGTTCGGTGGGGCCTGTGGTGATGATGAGGTAGCCGCGGATGTGAGGGTTTAGAGCCTTCATCGCCGTTTCTGCCGCAGCGAGGCGCTGGTGTCGCATGCAGGCGACGGCATTGACCGACCACCACGAAGTGCGCCAGGAACATCCATGGGCGCTGGGCGGGCCTACGAAATCGGCGGAGGTCAGCCCTTGGGGAGGTTTACTAAGCTCTCCGAGCCATTCCGCGCAACGATCGCGGGCGAAACGATGGCGGCCAGGTAGCGGCAGCGGTCGTCGACGCCGGACGTCAGCCGCGGGCGCGATCGATGAATCTATTGATCGCTGCCACCGCCCACGCACATTCGGCCCGGCTCTACACGCGCAACGCCGATGACTTCGACGGTCTCCTCGACCTGGTCGAAATCGTGCCGGTCTGACGAGCTGTCCTTGAGTGGGGTTTTGCCAGATCATTCCCTGATTGGTCCAAACGACCCGCAGGGTCCCGTTCACCATTGCGCACGCGTCGCGCTAGTCGGCGCGCCGATATTCGGTGCTGACGCAACCGGTCCAATAACTGGTGGGAAAAGCGCCTTTTGTACAAACGTTAAATAGCGGCCTATGGGCGAATTCCGCATTGTACCGATGCGCCGGTGGGTGCCGCCATTTTGCGCAGCGGTCACCTGAAACCGCAGGCAGGGGCGGCGTCAGAGAAGTCGACGGGGTCAGCGAAAGTGAATACACGATCCGGCCGCCGCCACTAGAATCGGCGACTAACGCGTCTCATTGCGAGAGCAGTTCGGAGGGAAATTTATGTGGTCTGTGGAGCCAGAGGCCGTTTTGGCATCATCAGGCGCGGAGTCCGCGATCAGCGCGGAAACCCAGGCGGCGGCCTCCGCGGCCGCGCCGGCCCTGCTGGGTACGACGCCCATGGGCAATGACCCCGACTCGGCGAAATTCTGTGCGTTGCTCAACGCGTGCGGGGGTAGCTACCTCGGTGTGGTCAGCGAGCATGCCGCCCAGCGTGGATTGTTCGCGGGGGCCCAGAGCCTTGCGTCCGGGGTGTATGTGACGACCGAGGCCGCACGCGCGGCGGCCGCCACGATAAGTGGCTGACCCAGGCTGGGCTGCGCGCACACCTGAGGCCAACGATCTACTGCTCAAGACCGGGACCGGAGTGGCCACCCACGTGGCCAACCAGGCGGCCTGGATCGCTCTAGGCGTCGCCCATCACGCCTCAGGAATCGCGTCAGCGATCAACACCGCAGCGACTTCCGCGAGCTGGCTCGGTGCCGGGTCGCTGGCTTCGGCCGCCAGCGTCACCGCACTGAACGCGTCGCTGCACGGACTGGCCGGCTGGGTTGACATCAAGCCGGCGGTGGTGGGGGCGGCGGTCACGGCCTATGAGACAGCCAACGCCGCCATGCGCCCGTTTCCGGAATGTATGGAGAACCGGGACGAGTACGTCGCCGACAACATCATCAATCCCGCGGTGTTGTGGACGTTGACCCCCCGAATCACCTCGTTGGACCTCGAGTACTACGGCGTGATGTGGCCCAACAACTCCGCGGCCGGCGCCAGCTACGGCGGGATGCTCGAGATGCTGGGTGACAGCCTGACGATTCCGCCGCCGGTAGCGGCGATGGGCGCCTCGCCGACGGCCCCCGCCCAGGCGGCCTCAGCGATCGCCGACTCGGCGGCCGAGGCGGCTGCCGGCGGCGGAATGCGCGCCACGGAGGTCGGGACCAGCGGGGCGGGCCAATCGGCGTCGGCCGGCCAAGGCGTGGGCAGTGAGCTCAGCACCTTCATGGAGCCGGTTCAGGCACTGATGGGCGCGGTCCCGCAGGTGCTACAGGCCCCCTCCCAGCTAATGCAAGGACCGATGAGCAGCCTGATGAGTCCGCTGCAGTCGATCATGGGCATGTTCGCCAACGCCGGCGCGGGCGCCTCGCCTGCGGGCTCAGCGGCGTCGGTGGGCAGTGCGCTCTCGGCCGTAGAAGCCGGATCGTTGGGCGCCGGTGGCGGGGGTGCCTCCCTGCTCGGCGGGGGAGTGCCCGCGACCAGCTTCACACGCCCTGTCAGCGCTTTTGAGCCCGGAAGCAGCGGACGGCCGGTAGGACTGCGGCCCAGCGGGGCCCTTGGCGTCGAGGCCGTGCGTTCGCCGACCACGACGTCTGGTGGGGCAGGCGGCGCCCCAATCGGCGGTATGCCGGTGGGTCACGCGGCGGGCGGAAGCCGCGGATCTCACGAAAAGTCCGAGCAACCCGCGACCGTGCGGGTCGTTGAGGCCCGGCTGTGAAGCCATCTCAGCAAAGGTGAACTGACAGGTCGAAACAGCAACCATAAACTCCGCTTCATTCCCCAGATAACTGCCGGGGGACGGCCAATTCAGAAGGAGAAATTCATGACAATCCACGTGACACCGCAGATGCTGCGGGACACTGCGGCTGCAATCCAGTCGAACATGGAGCATGCCCTGGCGATCGGCAAGGGCTACCTGTCGAACCACCAAAACGTGCTGGGCCCAGGCAGCTGGGAGGGTGGGGCTTCGACCGCGTCGTACACCACCGCTACCGAGGTCGCCAACGACCTGAACAAAATCCTGATGGGCGGCACCCGTCTGACCGACGGACTCACAAAGGCGGCGGCGCTGATGGAAGCGCACGAGGCTGACTCCGTCCACGCATTCAACGGCCTGTTCGGCGCGGCCGGCCAGAGCGCCTGATCCTCGATTCAGATTTCTTTCGGAAAGGAAATTCACCATGGCTGAAGGCATTACTTACAACCCCGCGGCTGTCCAGGACTTCGGTACAGACGTGACCGCTCGAGCCGGCCAGTTGCAGGCCATCAAAGACGACACCTCCAACCGGACGAACGTGCTGACGGAGTTCTTCGCCGGCCACGGTGCCACCGCCTACTTCGAAGCCCAGGCGCAGATGCTGTCCGGGCTGCAGGGGCTCATCGAGACGATCCACAAGCACGGGGCCACCACCCTTCAGGTGCTGGGGAACGCCGTTCACACCGACCAGTCCATGACAGGGCTGTTCTGACCCGAGACTCGGTAAAGGTGGGGCAAGCGCGCCCGCGCGCGTAGGTCCCACCTTCCGTGTCTTGTAACCGGCTGAGATGAGAAGGGCATGCTGACAACGACAGTGGACGGCTTGTGGGTGCTGCAAGCGGTCACCGGCGTCGAGCAAACCTGCCCTGAGCTAGGGCTGCGGCCTTTGCTGCCCCGGCTCGACACTGCCGAGCGGGCGATGCGCCACCCGATCGCCAGCGAGCTCATTGCGGCCGGGGCGCTCGACGCGGCCGGCGACGTCGACCAGATGATCCGCGAATGGCTCACCGTGCTGTTGCGCCGGGATCTGGCGCTGCTGGTAACCATCGCGGTACCAGGCCGCGAACTGACCCGCGCGTCCATCTGCCGATTCGCCAGCTGGTGGGTTGTCCTCGAACGCCATGATGAGCTGGTGCGCCTCTTCCCGGCCGGAACCGCCAATGACGAGGCGGTGGCCGCTCAGCTGGTGGTGGGCCAGGTCGAGCGGCTCTGCGGAGTCGCCGAAGCGGCGCCGCTGCGGCCGGTCACCGTGGACACCCAGCAACTACTGGAATCGGTCCGCGACCCGGCCGGCCTGCGCGAGTTCCTGATCGGCCAACGCCTCGACGCCGACCAGCTGCACATCGTCACCATGGCCGCCGACCCCGCGCGATCCGCGCAGGCCACCATCGTGGCGCTGCAGGCCGGTATCGGCCCGGAAGACCTGGCCCGCATCGCCGTCGGCGATACCGCGGTGGCCATCGTCGACACCCAGGCCGGTCGGGTCTGCGTCGAAACCCTGACCTCGGGACAGCGCCGCTTCCAAGTCCTCTCACCGGGGTCGCGCAGCGACATCGGCGGGGCGGTGCAGCGGCTCATCCGCAGACTGCCGGCTGGCGAGGACTGGTACTCCTACCGGCGGGTCGTGTGACCGGGCGGGTCAGTTAAGCGGTTTTAACTAGTATTTGAAAAGCGAAGCCATACACACTGGTAACGCACCTGAAGGGTTAGTGAGCGTGGAAACGTGATATCGCCAATCGTGTTAGCATCGCGGTCGTGACGAGCCCTTGGAATGACCCGAATATGTCGGACGAAGGTGCGCACAGACGGAAGGATCCGTCGACGGGGCGCAACTTCCGCGATTCGGTATCGGATACTATGCGTATTACCGATCTGGCCGCGCCACGAAAGATTCCCCCAGGGTCGGGCTGGCGGAAATTCATCTATGGCATCTCATTTCACAAGATAAATCTGGGCGAATCGCCCCGGGAACGCCACTATCGTGATTTACAGGGCCGTATCCGGCGCCATATCCGTCGGCAATATGTGATTACGGTTGTCTCCGGCAAGGGCGGGACGGGCGTCACCACGATGGCCGCCTGCATTGGTGGCGTGTTCCGCGAATGCCGTCCGCAGAATGTGATCGCGATCGACGCGGTCCCGGGTTTCGGCACGCTCGCCGACCGCATCGACGAGTCACCGCCGGGGGACTACACCGCCATCATCAATGACACCGACGTACAGGGCTACGCGGACATCCGCGAACACCTCGGGCAAAACGCCGTCGGGCTTGACGTGCTGGCCGGAAATCGAACATCAGACCAGCCCAGGCCACTGGTCCCGGCGATGTTTTCCGGGGTCTTGTCACGGCTGCGGCGAACCCACACCGTCATGGTCGTCGACACCTCCCCGGACCTCGAACACGACGTAATGAAGTCTGTGCTGGAGAGCACCGACACCCTGGTATTCGTCTCGGGAATCACCGCGGACCGGTCTCGGCCGGTGCTGCGGGCCGTCGACTATCTGCGCTCGCAGGGCTATCACGAGCTCGTCTCGCACAGCACCGTGATCATCAACCTCTCCGACGGCGTGGCCGACAAGGATGCGCTGGCATACCTGACCGAACGGTTCGCCAAAGTCGGCGCAATCGTGGAAGTGATGCCTTTTGATCCGCATCTGGCTAAAGGCGGAATCATCGATACGGTGCACGAACTGAAGAAGAAATCGCGGCTGCGCCTTTTCGAAATCACCGCGGGGCTGGCGGACAAATACGTGCCTGATGCCGAGCGGTCGGTGCAGTGACATCACCGCATAAGGTTGCTTTCCCGGCCCGCTGTGCGGTCAATATTTGCTACGACAAGCATCTGTGTTCCCAGGTGTTCCCCGCCGGAATTCCGGTGGAAGGATTCTTCGAGGGAATGGTCGAACTGTTTGACAGCGACCTGAAGCGTAAAGGCTTCGACGGAGTTGCGCTGCCGCCCGGCAGTTACGAGTTGCACAAGATCAACGGTGTCCGCCTCGATATCAACAAGAGCCTCGACGAACTCGGCGTCCAAGACGGCGACACATTGGTGTTGGTGCCCAGGGTCGCCGGCGAATCGTTCGAACCGCAGTACGAGTCGTTGTCGTCGGGGCTGGCGGCCATGGGCAAGTGGCTGGGCCGCGACGGCGGGGATCGCATGTTTGCGCCGGTAACCCCACTCACCGCCGCCCACACGGCGATCGCGATCATCGCGATGGCGGTCGCGGTCGTGGTGGGCCTGACGCTGCGGGCGCGCACCTTCAGCGACGGCGTGGTCCCCGCCGCGGTGGCCGGCGCGACCGGTGTGCTGCTGGTGATCGCGACCTGGATCGTGTGGTGGGGGTGGCGGGAGCGGCGCGACCTGTTCAGCGGGTTCGGCTGGTTGGCAGTCGTGCTGTCGGCCGTCGCCGGAGCCTGTGCGCCGCCCGGTCCACTCGGCGCGGCTCACGCGCTGATCGGGCTGGTGGTGGTGTTACTGGGTGCCATCACCATTGGCGTGGTCACGCAGAAGCGATGGCAGACAGCGGTGGTCGCCGCCGTCGTGACGGTGTGCGGGATCCTTGCCGCGGTGGCCGGTGTCCGGATGTTTCGGCCGGCCTCGGCGCAGGTGCTCGCGATCTGCGTGCTGGTCGGGCTGCTCGTGCTGGTCCGGACGGCACCGATGATCGCGCTGTGGGTGGCGCGGGTGCGGCCCCCGCACTTCGGATCGATCACCGGCCGGGACCTGTTCGCCCGCCGCGAAGGGATGCCCGTCGACACGGTGTCTCCGGTCAGTGAGGACGAAACCGAAGACGAGGACAACGAACTGACCGACATCACCGCGCGCGGCGCCGCGATCGCGGCCTCGGCGCGACTGGTCAACGCCGTACAGGTCGGTGTCTGCATCGGGGTGGCGATCGCGCTGCCCGCCGCGGTGTGGGGAGTCTTGGCGCCAGGCGATCCCTTGGCGTGGCTGGCGCTGGTGGTCGCCGGCCTGGCGGTGGGTCTGTTCATTACCCAGGGCCGCGGCTTCGCGGCGAA
This sequence comes from uncultured Actinomycetota bacterium, assembly GCA_963735655.1. GTDB lineage: Bacteria > Actinomycetota > Actinomycetes > Mycobacteriales > Mycobacteriaceae > Mycobacterium. The sequence continues at coordinate 35,767 of CAVTLW010000006.1, read as the reverse complement.
ATGCCAAGCGGTCGCGCTGGTGTGTGGAGCCGCTGCCGCGGTGTGCGCCGGTGTGGTCAAGTACGCTCTCGCCGCACCGAAAGACGTTGGGGGCGGACTGCTCTGGCCCGCGATGGTGGTGGCCGCTTTCGCCGCCTTCGGTTTGGCCGCAGCGCTTTTGGTGCCGGCGGTGCGGTTCAGGCCGCTCATCCGGTTGACCGTGGAATGGGTTGAAGTGCTGGCCATGATCGTGTTGCTGCCGGCGGCGGCAGCGTTGGGGGGGCTGTTCGCGTGGCTCCGCCATTAAGAGGGCCACTGAGGCGGGCGTGCTCGCGGGTCGGGGCGGTCACGGCCGCGATCACCATGGTCGCCCTTTCTGCCAATGTCCCTGCCGCTCAAGCGATCCCACCGCCATCGGTGGATCCGGCGCTGGTACCCCCGGACGGCCCGCCGCGACCGGATCAACCGATGCGGCGCGCCAACAGTTGCTCCACGCCGATCACGGTGCGAAATCCCGACGTGTCGCAGCTGGCGCCCGGCTTCAACCTGCTCAATATCAGCAAGGCCTGGCAGTACAGCACCGGTAACGGTGTGACCGTGGCCGTCATCGACACCGGCGTCACCCCCAACCCGCGGTTGCCGGTGGTGCCGGGTGGCGACTACATCATGGGTGAGGACGGTCTATCCGACTGCGACGCGCACGGCACGATCGTCAGCTCGATCATTGGCGCTGCGCCGCAAGGGATTTTGCCGATGCCGCGACCGATGCCGGCCACACCGGCGTTCCCCCCGCCGGCTGGCCCGCCACCGGCCATCGCGGCGCCGCCGCCGCCAGTGGAGGTGCCAGCACCGGTGGCGCCGCCGCCACCGCCGTCGCCTGTGACCATCACCCAGACGGTGCCGCCACCGCCGCCGCCACCACCCGAAGCGGGTGCGATGGCACCCTCGAGCGGGCCGCCGGATCCGCAGACTGAGGACGAGCCGGCGGTCCCGCCGCCACCGCCCGGTGCCCCCGACGGGGTGGTGGGTGTGGCTCCCCACGCGACGATCATCTCGATTCGTCAGTCCTCGCGTGCCTTCGAGCCGGTGAACCCGGGGCCCGCGGACCCCAACTCCGACGAGCGGGTCAAAGCCGGCACCCTCAACACGGTGGCGCGCGCGGTCGTGCACGCGGCGAACATGGGCGCCAGGGTGATCAACATTTCGGTGACCGCATGCCTGCCGGCGGTCGCCCCCGCCGACCAGCGGGCCTTGGGCGCAGCGCTGTGGTACGCGGCCACCGTCAAGGACGCGGTGGTCGTCGCCGCGGCGGGCAACGACGGCGAAGCCGGCTGTGACAACAACCCGATGTATGACCCGCTAGACCCGTCGGATCCGCGGGACTGGCATCAGGTCAAATTCATCTCCGCACCGTCGTGGTTCTCCGACTATGTGTTGTCGGTGGGTGCCGTCGACGCCAGCGGTGCGGCACTCGACAAGAGCATGTCCGGCCCGTGGGTCGGGGTAGCCGGGCCCGGAACCCATGTGATGGGTCTTTCGCCGCAAGGCGGCGGACCCGTCAACGCCTACCCGCCGTCGAGGGCCGGCGAGAAGAACATGCCGTTCTGGGGCACCAGCTTCTCGGCGGCCTACGTCAGCGGCGTCGCGGCTCTGGTCCGGGCCAAATACCCCGAGCTGAGCGCGCATCAGGTGATCAACCGGATCGTCCAGTCCGCGCACAATCCGCCGTCGGGGGTGGACAACAAAGTGGGATACGGCTTGGTGGATCCGGTCGCCGCGTTGACCTTCAACGTCCCGCCCGGCGATCGGCTGCCCCCGGGCGCGCAGAGCCGGGTGATCACACCGGCCGCACCGCCCCCGCCGCAAGATCATCGGGCACGCAACATCGCGATCGGGTTCGTCGGTTTGGTCGCCGTCGGTGTCCTGGTGATGGCGATCGCGGCCCGGCTGCGGAGGGTGCGGTGATTTCCGGGAGCTCCGGGCTGACCGGATTCAGCCAGGGCAGCAACCGGCGGGTCGTCGGGGTGTGGGTGGTGTTCCTGCTCGCGTTGGCGAGCTGGGCGCTGGGTGGCTACCTCGGCGCGGCGATCGCCGTCGTGGTGGGCGTCGCGCTGGTGTTCGTCCGCTGGTGGGGCCAGCCCGCGTGGTCGTGGGCGGTGCTGTGGCGGCGGGGGCGGCGGCCGATGACATGGGACGCCCCGATCACCGTGGCCAACAATCGATCCGGCGGAGGAGTGCGGGTACAAGACGGCGTCGCCGTGGTGGCGGTGCAGTTGCTCGGCCGGGCACACCAGGCCACCACGGTCACCGGCTCGGTGACCGTCGAGACCGACAACGTCATCGACATCGCCGAACTGGTACCGATGCTGGACCACGCATTGGGCCTGCAGCTGGACTCGATCAGCATCGTCACGTTCGGGTCCCGGCACGGCACTGTCGGTGACTTCCCGAGGGTCTACGACTCCGAGATCGGCACGCCGCCGTATGCCGGCCGGCGCGAGACGTGGCTGATCATGCGGCTGCGGGTGATTGACAACGCGCAATCGTTGCGGTGGCGCATCACCGTTGGGACGGCCGTCGTTTCGGTCGCGCAGCGCATCGCGGGCTTGCTGCGCTGCCAGGGGTTGCGCGCCAAGGTTGCCACCGCCACCGACCTCGTCGAGCTCGATCGCCGGTTGGGCGCGGACGCGGTGGCCGGGAACGCGCAACGCTGGAAGGCCGTGCGCGGCGACGCGGGTTGGATGACCAGTTACGCCTACCCGCGCGAGGCGATCTCGTCGCGGGTGCTGGCGCAGGCGTGGACGCTGCGCGCCGACGAGGTCATCCAGAACGTGACGGTGTATCCGGACGCGACATGCACCGCGACAATCACCGTGCGCACGCCGACGCCGGCGCCGACCGCACCCAGTGTGGTGCTGCGTCGGCTCAACGGTGAGCAGGCGGCCGCGGCGGCGGCCAACATGTGCGGGCCCCGCCCACATCTGCGCGGACTGCGGCGCAGCCCGCTGCCCGCGGAGCTGGTCACCGAGATCGGGCCGTCGGGTGTGCTGGTGGGCAAGTTGAGCAACGGGGACCGGCTGATGATGCCGGTCACCGACGCGGGCGAACTATCGCGGGTGTTCGTGGCCGGCGACGACACGATCGCCAAACGCATTGTGATCCGTATCGCCGGCGCGGGCGAGCGAGTGAGTGTGCACACCCGGGACAAGGCGCGCTGGGCCAGCGTGCGAATGCCGGAGGTGGCCATCGTCGAGACGGCCCGGCCCGCGCCGCGGACCACCGTCAGCGTGGTGGAGTACGTCACGCGCCGCGGTGGCGGCAGTGATGCCGGGGACGTCGCCATCGCACCCACGCCGCGGCCGTCCACCATCGTCAGCGTCGCCCCGGCCGGCACCAAGCTGCCGGAAGCGCAGCGGCTCGGCTTCGAGGTGACGATCGAGCAGGTTGGCCGCGCGATGGTGAATGTCACTGCGGCAGGCCGGAACTGGATGGCCGAGATGGACATGTTCCGTGCTGAGAATCGTTACGTCAGCCTGGAGCCGGTCGCGATGTCGATGTCTGATACCACGTCTACAAGCCAAGTTTGAGACGACGATGGGTGACTTGCAGACTGCGCGTAGACATTTCGACAGGGCCATGGCGAGCGCCGGCCGGCACGGCAGTGCCGCCGCTCTGGCCGAGTTCGTCGCCGCCACCGACGCCGACCCGTCGATGGCCGATGCCTGGCTGGGGCGCATCGCCTGTGGCGACAACGATCTGAACTCGCTGAAACAGCTCAATGCCAATAGCGAATGGCTGCATCGCGAGACCACCCGGATAGGTCGAACGCTGGCCGCTGAGATCCAGCTCGGCCCCTATGTCGGAATCACCGTGACCGACGCGTCCCAGGTGGGGTTGGCGCTGTCGTCGGCGCTGACGCTGGCGGGGGAATACGCCGAGGCCGAGGAAGTTCTGGCCAACCGTGACCTGTTGGATTCGTGGGGCAACCACCAATGGCAACAATTGGCCCGGGCATTTCTGATGTACACGGCGCAGCGCTGGCCCGATGTGTTGCTGACGGCCGCCGAGGAACTGCCGCCGCAGGCGATCATCATGTCGGCCGTGACGGCGTCGATCTGCGCGCTGGCGGCGCACGCCGCCGCGCACCTCGGGCAGGGCCGGGTCGCGCTGGACTGGCTGGACCGCGTCGACGTGATCGGACACAACAAGACCTCGAGCCGGTTTGACGCCATCGTGCTGACCGCGTCCATCGGGCCGGCCGATTTCCCCTTGCTGGCAGCCGATCTCGCCTACGTGCGGGGCATGGTGTATCGCCAGTTGCGCGACGAGGACAAGGCCGAGATCTGGCTGTCCAAGGCCACCATCAACGGGGTGCTGATCGGGCCGGCCAAGGAAGCATTGGCGGACCCGAACCTGCGTCTGGTCGTCACCGACGAGCAGAGCATCGCCAGCCGCACCGACCGTTGGGACGCCTCGACGGGGAAGAGCCGCGACCAACTCGACGACGCCGCAGCGACGGACGTGCGCGCCGAGCTGTTGGCCGAGGGCCGCAAACTGCTGGACAAGCAGGTGGGTTTGGCGGCCGTCAAGCAAGCGGTGTCGGCGCTCGAAGACCAGCTGGAAGTGCGCGTGATGCGCCTGGAGCACGGCCTGCCGGTTGAGGGCCAGACCAACCACATGCTGCTGGTAGGCCCGCCGGGCACGGGTAAGACCACCACCGCCGAGGCGCTGGGCAAGATCTATGCCGGGATGGGGATCGTGCGGAACCCCGAGGTTCGGGAGGTCCGCCGATCCGACTTCTGTGGGCACTACATCGGTGAGTCGGGACCCAAGACCAACGACCTGATCGAAAAGTCGCTTGGGCAAATCATTTTCATGGACGAGTTCTACTCGTTGATCGAGCGCCACCAAGATGGCACACCGGACATGATCGGCATGGAGGCCGTGAACCAGTTGCTGATCAAGTTGGAGACACACCGATTCGACTTCTGCTTCATCGGCGCCGGCTATGAGGACCAAGTGGACGAATTCCTCACCGTGAACCCAGGTTTGGCCGGCCGGTTCAACCGCAAACTCCGGTTCGAGTCCTACTCGCCGGCCGAGATCGTCGAGATCGGACACCGTTACGCCGCACCGCGCGCCAGCCTGCTCGACGACGCCGCGCGGGAGGCATTCCTGGACGCGGCCACCACCATCCGCAGCTACACCACTCCCGGCGGGCAGCACGGTATCGACGCGATGCAGAACGGCCGATTCGCCCGCAACGTCATCGAACGTGCCGAAGGGTTCCGCGACACCCGGGTGGTCGCCCAAAAGCGCGCGGGCCAGCCGGTGACGGTCGAGGACTTGCAGATCATCACCGCCGCCGACATGGAGGCCGCGGTGCGCAGCGTGTGTTCGGACAACCGCGATATGGCTGCCATAGTCTGGTAAATCTGCCAATTACCAAACAAACCAGAGCTTTTGGCGCAAAACAATCGTCCTATACACTCTGCTCGACGAAGCGGGTGTTCCTTCGAGGAGGATTCGGGCATAACGACCCCGCCGGCTGGCTGGCACGATATTAGTGCACACTGTCGGCGCGGATTTTGATGAGCGCGGTGCGGAGGTCGTCGGATAGGGAGTCGGCTGCGGTCACGGTTTGGTTGCCGGCCTTGATTTTGACGGTGCAGTAGCGGCGGGCGGTACGGACGAATTTCTTGATGCTCCAACCGGTTTAGCGCTCGATGTAGTGGCTGACGGCCATAGCTGCGACCACGATGCTCAGGTGCGCCCCGATGGATTCGCGCAGGAGCCCTAAATCGTGAGCCACGTAAGGTCACATCCGCACCACTGGCCTCTGCCGGAGGCGATGTTCGCTTTGTCCACCTCGCAGCGACTACTCGCGGGACGACGCTGCCGAGTCGCTGCGAGGTGGACAAATCGGGTGCCGGCCGACGCAGAGACGCATGTGGCTATTGCGGCCAATGCGACATGGGTGACCGGCGGTGTGTTCGGGCGCTCACCCCACCCCGGGTTACCGCGTCCACGAGGGCGTCGCGAAACACCGGAGTCGATCGACCTCGCCGAAGGCTACAATCGTGCGTTCCGGGATCGGATTTGGTGCGATTTAGTGCACAACTTTTCGGCCAGTCACGAAGTAAAACCGCAGATCAGCATCCTGCGGCCAGTCCGATCCACGAAACGTGAGCCAAGTCAGGGCTTCCGCTTTCTGAAATGGGATTAAGGCGGGTCCGACCCCGATAGCTGCCGCGGCCAATTGTCAAGCACACCAAGGTATTTGGATGCGCACAACGCGATGATGCGCCGTACCAGCGGTACGGGCTGGTCTTCGACACCGAAAAGCCGCGTTTACGCACGTGTTACGTCTAAGATTCACGCAGGCCTGCCACGTCTCGACGTGAATGGAGTGATAACGGGGTGCACCGTTTCTTGCTGGTGACGATCGCGCTGGCGGTGCTGACCGCGCCTCCCGCTTTGGCGATCACACCACCGGCGATCGATCCCGGCGCCGTTCCGGCCGACGTGACCGGGCCAGACCAGCCCACCGAACAGCGCGTCCTGTGTTCGGCGCCCACGACGTTGCCGGATTCCACGTTCCACGATCCGCCGTGGAGCAACGCCTATATCGGCGTCGCCGAGGCCCACAAATTCGCGACCGGCGCGGGCGTGACCGTCGCCGTCATCGACACCGGCGTCAACGCCTCGCCGCGGGTCCCCGCAGAGCCGGGTGGCGATTTCGTCGATCAGGCCGGCAACGGGTTGTCCGACTGCGATGCCCACGGGACGCTGACCGCTTCGATCATCGCGGGCCGGCCCGCGCCCACGGACGGCTTCGTCGGCGTCGCACCCGATGCGCGCCTGCTCTCGTTGCGCCAGACGTCGGAGGACTTCGAACCGGTCGGCTCGCAGCCCAACCCCAACGACCCCAACTCCACACCGGCGGCGGGGTCCATCCGCAGCCTGGCCCGCGCGGTGGTGCACGCCGCCAATCTCGGTGCGGGCGTGATCAATATCAGCGAAGCGGCCTGCTACAAGGTGACCAAACCCATCGACGAATCAACCCTGGGTGCAGCCATCAACTACGCGGTCAACGCCAAGGGCGCCGTGGTGATTGTCGCGGCCGGCAACACCGGTGGCGATTGCGGGCAGAATCCGTTGCCCGACCCCGCCGCACCCGCCGACCCGCGCGGCTGGAACAGGGTGCAGACGGTGGTCACGCCGGCGTGGTACGCGCCGTTGGTGCTGACGGTCGGGGGCATCGGTCAGACCGGGGTGCCCAGTACGTTCTCGATGCACGGACCATGGGTGGGTGTGGCGGCGCCCGCCGAAAACATCGTCGCCCTGGGCGATCACGGCGATCCCGTCAATGCGCTGCAAGGCAGGGAAGGCCCTGTGCCCATCGCCGGCACCTCGTTCGCCGCGGCGTACGTCTCGGGTCTGGCCGCGCTGCTGCGCCAACGGTTTCCGGAGCTGACGCCGGCGCAGATCATCAATCGGATCACGGCCACCGCACGCCACCCCGGGGGCGGCGTCGACGACCTTGTCGGCGCCGGCGCCATCAATGCCGTCGCCGCGCTGACGTGGGACATCGCACCGGACCCCGCGTCGTCGCCGTACACCGTCCGACGCCTACCACCCCCGGTGATCCCGCCGGCTCCCGATCATCGCCCGATCACGGGTGTGGCGCTTGCGGTCCTGGCCCTCACCCTGGCCCTCGGACTGGGGTCGCTGACCAGGCGAGCCATGAGGCGCCGATGAGGAATCCAGTACGGCTGCGGTTCAGCACCGGGCACACGTTGATCCTCGCGGTGTTGGCCCCGGCGTGCATTGTGCTGTTCCTGCCCACCCGCTATTGGTGGGGCGGCATCGCTGTGGCGGCCGTGGGCGCCATCATCGCCTTCGTCACCTTCTACGGGCGGCGGGTGACCGGCTGGGTTGCGACGGTCTTCGGGTGGCTGCGACGGCACCGCAAGCCACCCGACGCACCGTCGGAGCCCGTCGTCGGCGCCACCGTGAAGCCCGGGGATCACGTGGCGGTGCGCTGGCGACGTGAGGCGCTCATCGCGGTCATCGAACTCAAGCCCCGGCCCTTCACGCCGACGGTCATCGTCGACGGGCAAGCCCACACCGACGATGTGGTGGACACCCGGCTGTTGCAGGAACTGCTGTCGGTGCACTGTCCGGAATTGGAGGCCGACGTGGTGTCGGCCGGTTACCGCGTCGGCCACTCCGCGGCCCCGGATGTGACGGCCCTCTACCAGCAGGTGATCGGCGCCGACCCCGCCCCCGCGAGCCGACGGACGTGGATCATGCTGCGCGCCGACCCGGAACGCACCCGCAAGTCGGCGCAGCGCCGCGACGAGGGCGTCGCCGGGCTAGCCCGGTATCTGGTGGCCTCGGCGACCCGCATCGCCGACAGCCTGGCCAGCCACGGAGTCGACGCGATATGTGGCCGCAGCTTCGACGACTACGACCACGCGACCGAGGTCGACTTCGTCCGCGAGCGGTGGTCGATGATCCGCGGTCGCGAAACCTACACGGCCGCCTACACCGCCCCGGGTGGTCCGGACTTGTGGTGGTCGGCCCGCGCCGACCACACCATCACCAGGGTGCGGATCGCCCCCGGGGAGCCGCCGCGGACCACGGTCCTGCTGACCACCGTCGGCAAGCCCAAGACGCCGCGGGGCTTCACCCGCCTGTTCGGTGGCCAGCGGCTCGCGCTGCAGGGCCAGAATCTCGTCGCCAACCGCCACTGCCACCTGCCGATCGGGTCGGCGGGCGTGCTGGTCGGCGAGACGGTGAACCGGTGCCCGGTCTACCTGCCGTTCGACGACGTCGATGTGAGCCTCAACCTGGGGGACGCCCAGACGTTTACCCAGTTCACGGTGCGCGCCGCGGCCGCGGGCGCGATCGTCACCGTCGGACCGCGGTTCCACGAGTTCGCCGGGCTGATCGGCGCACAGGTCGGGCCGGTGGCCAAGGCGGTCTGGCCGCACGCGACGACCTATCTTGGCCCGCACCCCGGCGTGGACCGAGTGGTGTTGCGGCACAACGTGATCGGTACTCCGCGGCACCGCGAGTTGCCGATCCGGCGGGTCTCCCCGCCCGAGGAGAGTCGCTACCAGATGGTGCTGCCGAAGTAATGGTTCACCAGGTGGCCCGGAAATTTTGGTGCGAGAGCCACCCAGTTCAGCCACGATAATGGGAGTTGGCGTTTAGGAGGACGATCCGAGATGAGCCAGCCGCAGACCGTAACGGTGGATCAGCAAGAAATTTTGAATAGGGCCACAGAGGTGGAGTCGCCGATGGTGGCTGCACCCGTCGACGTCCCCGCATCGCCCTGCGGCCTGACGGCGGCCCAGAATGCGGCCCGACAACTCGTGCTGTCCGCCGACAACATGCGCGCCTACCTGGACGCGGGCGCCAAAGAGCGGCAACGCCTGGCGACCTCCCTGCGCAATGCGGCCAAAGCGTATGGGGACGTCGAAGACGAGGCCACGACGGCCATGAACAACGACGGCGCTTCGACGATCGAGGCCGAGTCGCCCGGTAGCGCGGGCGGGGACAGCTCGGCGGGACTGAACGACACACCGACAGTGGCAGCGGCCGGTGAACCGGACTTCACCGACCTCAAAACGGCGGCAACGAAACTCGAATCGGGAGACCAAGGCGTCTCGTTCGCCAACTTTGCGGATGGCTGGAACAGCTACAACCTTGCGCTGCAAGGAGACCTCAAGCGGTTCCGGGAGTTCGACAATTGGGACGGGGACGCGGCTGCGGCGTGCACGGCTTCACTCGATCAACAGCGCGAGTGGATCCTGCACATGGCGAAGTTGAGCGCAGCGATGGCCAAGCAGGCTCAATACGTCGCGCAGCTGCAGGTGTGGGCCCGACGGTCGCATCCCACGTTGGCGGACATCACCAAGCTCGAGGAGTTGTCCAAGGACCCGAACTACAAAGACCAGGCGATCAAGCTCTACGCCGAGTATCAGGCCAAGTCCGAGCAGGTGCTGACTGACTACACCAACAAGGCGGCCCTGGAGCCGGTGAATCCACCGAAGCCCCCCGCGGCCGTCAAGATCGATCCGCCGCCGCCGGCCCAGCCGCAGGGCTTGATACCCGGTTTCCTGATGCCGCCTTCGGACGGCTCCCCCGGCGGCGGGACCGGCGCGCCGCCATCCGCGCCCATGATGCCGCCGCCCGGTGGGGCAGGCGGCGGTGGCATGCCGGCCGGCACTGCCGCCGAACTGACCGCGGCCGGACGGGAAGCGGCGGCGAAGTTGCCGGGCGACTTGTCGGTCAAAGCGGCATCGCTCGGCGGGGGTGGAGGCGGCGGCGTGCCGTCGATGCCGTTGGCGCCCGCGATGGGTGTCGACGGCGGCGGCGAATCCGTGCGGCCGGCTGCCGCAGGTGATCTCGGCGGCCCGGGCCAAGGCAAGCCCGGCGCCGGTGGCGCTACGGGCGGCGGCGGAATGGGGATGCCGATGGGCGGCGCGGGCCAGGGCCAGGGCGGCTCGAAAACCAAAGGCGCACAACAAGACGACGAAGCGCTCTACACCGAGGACCGCGCGTGGACCGAGGCCGTCATCGGCAACCGGCGCCGCCAGGACAGCAAGGAGTCGAAGTGAGCACGGAAGAAATTCCCCCGAACGTTGCGCAGGCCTTGGCGCTGGCGGGACGGTTTCAGGCGGCCCTGGACGGGACGCTCAACCAGATGAACAGCGGATCCTTCCGCGGCACCGACGAAGCCAAGACCGTCGAAGTGACGATCAACGGACACCAATGGCTCACCGGCGTGCGCATCGAAGACGGTCTGCTCAAGGAGCTGGGCGCAGAAGCCGTCGGCGCGCGGGTCAACGAGGCGCTGCAAAACGCCCAAGCGACCGCCAGCGCGTACAACGACGCTGCGGGGCAACAGCTCACCGCAGCACTGGCCGCCATGTCGCAGGCGGCCAACAGGAGCACGTTCTAGATCATTCGCCTTGTGCGGCAAGGATTCTGATCAAAAAATTGCTGCATCTGGCAGGTGTTGACCTCGGTTAGGCTTGTTAACCATGACGTCCGGAATCTTTGAGCGGTCAATGCCGCAGCCGGGCCGACGCATGCGCGCAAACGCCCCGGGAGGGCAATAGCGATGGGGATCGGGAGACCCACGGGGGAGTACGCCGGGCAGATGCTGGAGCCCGGCGGTTGGCCGGAAGCCAACGAGGACACCTTCTATGACCGCGCACTGGAGTACAACCAGGTGTTGCGCAAGGTCACCGACGTGATGGATTCCTGCCGGCATCAGCAGGTCGAAGTTTTCGAAGGGGGCGTCTGGTCGGGCGGTGCGGCCAACGCCGCCAACGGCGCGCTCGGCACGAATCTGAATCAAATGAGTACGCTGCAGGACTATCTCGCCACGGTCATCACCTGGCACCGGCACATCGCCGGGTTACTCGTGCAGGCCAAGTCGGATATCGGCAACAACGTGGACGGCGCTCAACGCGAAATAAGCATCCTGGAGAACGACCCCGAGCTCGACGCCGATGAGCGGATGGCCGCGATCGAGGCATTGGTCCGTGCGACCCACGAGGCCAATGCCAGCCTGGTCGCCGAAACCGCCGAACAGGTTCTGGCTTCCAAGAATTGGAGGCCGCCCAAAAATGCGCTCGAGGATCTGCTGCACCAGGTAACCCCGCCCACCCTGGACATCCCGTCGGTGGTGGTCCCCACCCCGGACCCGTCGCGCCCCGTCTTCCCGACGCCTCGACCGTACGAGCCGTACGAGCCCACGCCGGTCATCCCGGTCAACCCGGCACCGGTCACGCCCGTCGTACCGACTCCGGTCACGCCGGTGAACCCGACCCCGGTCACCCCGGTCAACCCAAGCCCGGAGACGCCGGTTACCCCTCCGGTCACCCCGGTTATTCCGGGCGCGCCGGTAACGCCGACCCCGGGCACGCCGGCCACGCCGGTCACCCCGGTCAACCCGAACCCGGCGCCAGCCCCGGGACCGGGCCCGGCGCCCACTCCGGCGCCCACTCCCGGACCTCGCCCCGCGCCCGCTCCGGTGGGACCCCCGTCGCCGAACCAGCCGGCTATGCCAATGGACCCCGGTACGCCGTCGACACCGACTGCCCCGGGCACCGAGCCGGTGCATGTCAAGCCCGCGGCCTCCACCGACGCGCCGTCCGTCCCCGGTCACCCGGGAGGACCGGCGGGGCCCGCACGCCCGGACGATGCTTCACCGGCGGTGGCGCCCGCGGCAGCGGGCGCCATGCCGACCGTCGCGCCGGGGGCGTCCGCGGGGCGGGGTGCGGCGGCCGCGTCCGCCGGCGCGGGTCAGGGCGCGAGCCCGGCTGCGGCGTCCGGCGCGGGGTCGCGCGCCGCGTCGGGACGGGCGCCGACGGGTCCCTCGGGCAGGGCACCGGCTTCGGCGAACCCCCGGGCGGCGTCGGCGCGCAGCGCACCTCCGCCACGTCCGGCGCCGCCGCCGGAGGACAAACGCGACAAAGAGAAGGCCGAACCCGCGGACGCGGTGACGCCGTCGCCGTCGATCCCGGTGTCGGCGGCACGGGCCGCGCGCGACGCTGTGGCCGCCGCCTCGCGGCGCAGCAACAAGGATGATCCGCTGCGGTTGGCCCGTCGCATCGCCGCCGCGTTGAATGCGCCCGACAGTGGTGGGGAGGGTGACTACGGATTCTTCTGGATCACCGCGGTGACCACCGATGGCGAGATCGTGGTGGCCAACAGCTATGGGTTGGCCTTCATACCCGACCAGGTCCACCTACCGAACACGGTGTACATGGCCAGCTCCGACCACGTGATCCCCGCCGACGAAAAGGCGCGGACCGCCACCTACCCGATATTGGCCGTGCAGGGCTGGGCGGCCTACCACGACCTGAAGCTGCGGGCCGTAATCGGCACCGCCGAGCAGTTGGCCAATTCGGATCCGGGTGCGGCCAAGATCGTGCTGGAGCCCGACGACATTCCGGAGAGCGGCCAGATGACCGGGCGCCCTCGGCTGGAGGTGGTGAACCCCGCCGCGGCGGCGCAGCTGGCCGAGACCGACGATGTGCGCCTGACCGACCTGTTGCCGCACGCACCGGCCGGTGAGAATCCGCCCGACGACGAGCGGCACATGTTGTGGTTCGAGCTGATGAAGCCGATGACCAGCAGCGCGATCGGCCGCGAGGTCGCACACCTGCGGGCGTTCCAAGCCTTTGCCGCGCACTCGAAAGAGCTCGCCCTGCACCAGGCGTACGCCGCGACCGACCCGGCAGCCCAGCGGGTAGCCGTCGCCGACTGGCTGTACTGGCATTACGCCGTCGGGCTCCTCGACAGCGCCCTTTCCGAGGCGCCCTGATCTGCCTGGTCGACGAATCAGGCCTGCCCAGCGTTCCACGAAATCCCGAACATCCGCCCGGGCATCGTCGTAACATATTTGACGTGCGGATTTATCCGACTGTGAACGACCGAATGTTGCTGCCTGAAGGACGCGAACGCCGCTTGTAACCGCACACAATCGGGCACCGATCCCCTCGGTGGAGGCCGTGAAAAACGGGTGGGAGGTCAACCATGGTGAATTTCGCGGTGTTAGCGCCGGAGATCAATTCTTTGCTGATGTTCACCGGTGCGGGTTCGGCGCCGATGCTGGATGCGGCGGCGGCCTGGGATGGGTTGGCTACGGAGTTGGGGTCGGCGGCGTCGTCGTTTTCGTCGGTGACCTCAGGGTTGACGGGTCAGGCCTGGCAGGGTCGGGCGTCGGCGGCGATGGCGGCGGCGGCGGCCCCGTACGCGGGTTTCCTGAGCGCGGCGTCGACCCAAGCTGGGGGGGCGGCTGGGCAGGCCAAAACGGTGGCCGGTGTGTTCGAGGCCGCTCGGGCGGCCACGGTGCATCCGTTGGCGGTGGCGGCCAACCGCAATGCGTTTGTGCAGTTGGTGCGGTCGAACTTTTTGGGGCTCAATGCGCCGGCGATCATGGCAGCCGAGGGCCAGTACGAGCAGATGTGGGCTGCGGACGTCTCCGCGATGGCGGGCTATCACGCCGGGGCGTCGGCGGCGGCTGCGCAGTTGTTTCCCATACCGGCTGGCCTGCAGCAGTTCCTGCAGAGCCTGCCCAGCTTGGGCATCGGCAACAAGGGCAACGCCAACGTGGGCAGCGGCAACACCGGCAGCGGCAACGTCGGTAACGGAAACAAGGGCAGCTCCAACTTGGGCGGCGGAAACTCTGGCAACAACAACACCGGCAGCGGAAACAACGGCGACAACAACACCGGTAGCGGAAACATCGGCAAAGGAAACATCGGCTTCGGAAATACCCGCATCGGCCTTAACGGCGGCCAGAACGTGGGCCTGGGCAACACCGGCAACAACAACTTCGGCTTCGGAAACGCCGGCAACGCAAACACCGGCGGCGGAAACACCGGCAACAACAACATCGGTGGCGGAAACAACGGCACTGGAAACTTCGGCTTCGGAAACACCGGCAACAACAACATCGGGATCGGGCTCACGGGCAACAATCAGATGGGCATCAACCTCGCGGGCCTGCTGAACTCGGGCAGCGGCAACATCGGCTTGGGGAACTCGGGCACCAACAACATCGGCTTCTTCAACTCGGGCGACGGCAACATCGGCCTCTTCAGTTCGGGCACCAATACCGCCTTGCCAGGCCACCTCAACAGCCTTGGCATCGGAAACTCGGGCACCGGCAACATCGGCTTCGGGAACTCAGGCTTTGGAAACTTCGGCTTCGGGAACTCGAACGAGTTGAACACCGGCTTCGGGAACTCGGGCGCCAACAACACGGGCGGTGGGAACTCGGGCAACCTCAACACCGGCTTCGGGAACTCGAGCTTCACAAACACCGGCAATGGGAATTCGGGCAACACAAACACGGGCTTCTGGAATTCGGGCAACACGAACACCGGCTTCGGGGCCACCACCAACAGCAGCGTCCCTAACTCGGGCTTCAACAACACAGGTACCGAGAGCTCGGGCTTTTTCAACACGGCCCGCGGCGGCACACTGTTGAACGGCGCAATGTCGGGCTTTGGAAACACGGCCACCGGCGGCACGGGCATAGACGGCGAAATCTCGGGCTTTTTCAACACCGGCGTCCCGAACACCATATTCGGCCCCGCCCTTAGCGGCTTGAACTCGGGCTTGTTCAACATGGGCACCGGTGTAGCGGGCTTCTTTAGCCTCACTCAGCGGTTGGTAGGTTAGGTTAGGCAGCCTTCCAGGGTCCGCCCTGACCTGAGCCGGCGGCGTAAACGGTCAGCTCACGGGTGCTGTTGATACGAGATCAACTTCCTCGGTGCGGTAACAGGAGTAGTCGCTGGCCAGAAACGCGATGGTGACCGCTACCTCCCAGGGATCGGCGGCGCGCCCGGACGCCTCGTCGCTGGACAGCCGGTCGAGCAGCTCGGCCGAGGTGGTGATATCCAGCCACTTGTGCCGGGCGTCGGTCGGCGCCGGTTCTCCTCGAAATCGAGAGGTGGTCGCGCGCCGTCCGCCTTGTGCGTGACGTATGCGCTCTGGCACCGCCGGATCGGGCGGCGACGCGGGACTACGAACGATCGCGGCTAGATCGGCGCCGCGAGCCGGCTTGCCGGTGCCGTACCACTGGCAGCGCTTTCGGTGGGAGCGCTGCCCAACGTGCCGTCGCCCGCCGCGGCTTCGCCGTCGCGATCCTTGTCCTCGTCGTCCTTCTTTGTTTCGTCGACCAGCTGCGCAGGCGCCGCACCGGCGCCCTGCGAGCCTCCTTGCTGTGCACTCTGGCTGATGGTTTGCGCAATAGGAGACATCTGCTGGCCCATCTGAGCGGCCTGCGGGGCCAGCTGAACTAATTGCGGCACTGTGGCAGCGACTCGAGGCTGCAGCGCCGAAACCCGTTCGCCCACAGCTTGACTGGCCTGTGCTGCCACACCCGCGGGCGCGCCCAGCATTTGGGTAGCGGGCGCGCCCAGCAACTGTGCGGCCGCACCGCTCACACCGCCCATAGCGCCGGCCGCCAACGCTTGGCCATCGGAGTCGAATTGGTACTGCTTCAACGTCTCGCCCAGCGACTGATCGGCCTTCGTGTAAATATCGGCCGCGGTGGACATGCTGGTCGCGGTCCGCTTGAGGGCGGCTGTGACACCGGGCAACCCGTCGGATACCAATGATTCGATGCCCGGCATGGTCTCGTTAATCGCCGCCGACACCGAATCCGATCCAGTCGCTGCGATCGGTGGCGGAGCCTTCGGAAACACCAGCTCGGTAAGTTTGTCGCCGGCGGCAATCAGGCGGGCGGGATCGACGGCCAGTGGTTCAGCCATCGCAGGATCCCTTCCGTGCGTTACTCATCGAGCAAATTTTACCCGAGGTACCGGGAGCCGATTCGCGGCAATTTTCGCCTCAGCAGCGGATCAGAAGCGGATATTGCGCACCATGTCGTAGACGCCGGTGATCCACAGCAGAAGCGGAAGGATGGAAGCGACCATGGCGCCGTCGATGATTTCCAGCAGTCGCTTCATCACCGGCGACACCCGACGCACCTGGGCCATTGATCCAACGAACACGAGCGCGACCACGGCGGCCGCGAGGTAGCCGGCCAGCATCAACCAGGCGTAGTGCGGGTACCAGAGACTGAGCTTGGCGGTCAGGCCTGTCGGGATGACGACGGTCGCCGCCAGCAACGCCCATGCGCACCAACGCTCGGCGTAGAGGCGCGAACGGAAGCCGCAGATCGCCGTGATCAGCCCGGCCACCACCAGGCTGTGTACGAAGAAGTGTCCACGCACCACCACCGCGACGGCACCGGCAGCCAGCACCAGAGTGCCCGCGGTGACGTACCCCGTCAGTAGCTGCTTGGCCAGCTTGCTGCGCTCGGTGAGCCGCGCGGCAGACGCTGGAACCGATGCGATGATGGCCTGCCAGGTCGGAGTTTCCTCGCTGGTCGTCTGGTCGGCGGCGACCGGATCGAGCAGTTCTTCGTTGTCGACGGTCTCGCCGGGAACGGGTATGGGCGGCAGAGCAATTCGCGCGACCGCGACGGTCAGCTTGGCCGCATTGGTGACGACGAACAGACCGAAAGCGACCGCCGCGGCCGGCACCCACTGCTGATAGCCGTAGCCGTAGGCGATCGCGGCCGCGGCGGCCGCGATCATCGTGATGACGACGAACGACGACAACGCACGACGCCGACGAGGGCCGCCACGCGTCAGCAGAGTCAAGAACAGCACCGCCGTGGCGGCGCCGGCAAGCTGCGGCGCTCCGAGCGCCGTCACCCCGCGCGGCAGCGGCACCGCGATCGCGGCCGCGGCAGCGATCAGCGGGTACGCCGCAAGCAACAGGCACTCGGAAATGTGGTCATTGCGGTAGAACCGTTTGGCCACGAAGCTGCCGGCCAGCACGGCGATTCCCACGAGGCCTATCGCCAGTGGCCACAACAGGCTGCGCCCCGTCGCCCACCACGCCCGCATCGCGACCGCGGTGACTGGCAGGGTCAAGATCGGGATTGCCACTCCGATAAAGCGATTCAGCGCCGCGCGGTCGAACTCCGGCGATTCGTCGAGCACCGCGATCGCGTCGATGACGTCCTCGACCAGTGGCCGATACCGCTCCGTCCGGCTGGCCGACACCAGGGTCAGTAGTGATCCATCGACCACCCCGGCCTCGTCGAGCGACTGGTCGACCTTCAGCGGCGGCGAACCGGGCCGGGCGAATGTCCACACGCCCTGGGCGGCAAAGTCGAAGCCGGCCAAGATATCTGGGGGCGTGTCTTCGAGCAGATCGGCCAGCACGGCGACGGTCTCGTCGATGTAGGTCGACATCGGCACCGCCGCGGGCAGCACCAAATCGGTCATCCGCCTGCCGGTGAGGATCGTCACCCGGGTGGTCGCGGGTCGGGGCGGAGTTACCCCCGCTGATCCGGGCCCGGAGGTCGAGCCGGCAGAAACAACAGGTGCGCTCAACGACGTCCCGCCCTCTCAAAATCGTCGGATAAGGCCGCGGCCAACTCGAGAACCCTGCGCTGGTAGACGGGGTCGAGCAGGTCGAGCCGAATTTCGGATCCGTCCGCGATGTGTTTGTCCCAGGGCAACAGCACAACTCGGCCGGGTTGGACTTGCTGCTGGAACTGGCGCACCAACTGCTTTTCCGCGACGTTGGTTTCGCCCAAAGCGGAATGGTTGATCACCACACACGCACGGCTCAGCAGATCCTGAAAACCGTTGTGGCGCAGCCAGTTCAAGGCGGTCTGGGCTTGCTGGGCGCTGTCGATCGACACGTTGGTGACGATCACTATCGCGGACGACGTTTCGAGAACGCCGAGGGTCACCGGGTCGAACAGGCCGGCCCCGCAATCCGCCAAGACGAGGTTGTAGAACTTCGAGACGGTGTTGACCGCGGAACGCAGATCCTTCCCGCTGAGCCCACGCCGCGCCGCGGTGTACTCGGCCGCCGGGAGTATCTCGAGATTGGCCGCGTTCACGCTGGTGTGCGCGCGCACGTCGTTGTAGTGCGACAGGTTGGTGTCGGCGAGCAGGCTGGCGATGGACGAGGACGACGAACGGCCCGCGCGCTCGGCGAGATTCCCACAGCCCGGATCGGCGTCGAGCACCAGGACCCGGTCGCCGCGCACCTGCGCCAGCGTCGCGCCCAAGGTGACTGTGGTGGTCGTCTTGCCGGCCCCGCCCTTCAGGCCCAACACCCCGATCTGATAGGCACCCCGCGGTCGTCGGCAGGCACGTGCGCGCAGGTCCAGCTCGTGCTTCTCGTCGCGGGACAAACCGAAGTTGATCCGCGTGAATGTGTGGAGCCAACGACGCCAGCCTCGTTGCGACACCAATTTGGCGGGTTTCTCGGTCGCTGGGGCTGGGGCTGGGGCTGGGGCCGGGGCTGGCGGTGGGCGAGGGCGAGCGCGGTGGGGGGTTCAGCTGCGGCAGCGGCGGCGCGCTCCTCAGCTTCCCGCCTGGCACGGCGACCGCCCTGGGCATCGGGCGGCGTCGCGGCGGGGGCGGCGAGGCTCGGCTCGCCTTGTCGTAACCACGCGAATGAGGGATCGGGTGCGGCGCTGGGCGGCGCTGCTGGGGCCTCCCCGGTGCGCTGGGGCAGTGGGAAGGACACGGTGGGTGTTTCGCCGTCGTCTTCGGCCTCGTCGCGATAGCGGTGACGCCGGGCGCCGCGGGAGTGAGCCGGAGGGGCAGACGGCGGTTCGGTTGGCGGCGGCGGGGTTTGCGCAGGCCCGCCAACGCGCACGTGCCCAGGCGGCGGGGGCGCAGGTGCGGCGGGCGAAGGTCCGCCGCTCGGCATCGGGGGCTCGGGCGGAACCTGTTGTGGCGCAGGTGGTTCGGGCGGCGCGGTCGGCGGCGGCGGGGCTGTGGGCGGAACGTGTTGCGCCGCAGGTGGTTCGGGCGGGGCGAGTGGCGGAGGTGGGGGTCCGCCGATCGGCATGGGGGGCGCGGGTGGTTTGGGCGCCGCTGACGCGGGTCCGCTGACCGGCATCGGGGGAGCGGGGGCGGCCGACGGCGGCCCGGCCGAAGCCTGAGCCGGCTCAGCCACCGCCTGCGCCGGTTCGGGAGGGGCCGGCGGCGGTTCAGGAAGAGCCGGGGCCACTGCCTGCGGCGGTTCGGGAGGGGCCGGTGGTGGCTCGGGAGGGGCCGGCGGCGGTTTGGGCAGGGGCGGTGGTGGCTCGGGGGGAGGTCCACCGATGGGCATTGGCGGCAACGGCGACGGTGGCGCCGGCGGCGGTTCCAGCGGGGCTGGCGGAGCCGGGTGCGACCAGTCGACCGGCGCCGGATCGGACGTCTCGCCATCGGGCTCGGGGGAGGGAACTGGTGGCGGATAGCCGGCGTCGAAGTCGGTGTGCGCAGCCGCGTCTTCTCGAGAATCGGTACCCTCGGCCGGCCGAAAGAGCTTGTCGTAGTCGGCCGGCATCAGAACCTCTCAGAAGTTCGTCTATAGGGCGCACACAAGAAGGGGCGAGATCCCCCCGGAGGGGTTAACTCGCCCGATCTCGTGGTAGGTGATTCTACGCGAATAGAGGTGCCCTAGGTGAACATTCCGGTGACGCTGCCCTCGGTCGCGGACATGGCCTGACCGGCCTCGCTGATCCGCTGCGCCAGGCTCTGCAGCGCGTTGTTGAGCTCGAGAGCGGTGGCGTCCCACTTCTGCTGAACGCCCTGGTAGGCCTCCGAACCACTGCCACCCCAGGCCGCGGCGAGCTTGGTCAGCGACTGCTTGCCCTCGTCGAGGAGCGAATGAATGCTCGTAACATTTCCCTGAATTGCGCTCGAGGCGGCCTCGATGCCGGCGAAATTCCAATGCTGTTCTGTCATGTTATTGCTCCGTTTCTTTCTGTATTAGGGGGAGTTAGAAGCCCATTTGCGAGGACAGCGCCTGCTGCTGCTCGTCGTCGGCCTTGGAGTATTGGACGCCGGCCTGACGAATATTCGTCGACACCTCGTCGAGTTCGGCCTTTTGCTTGGTCGCCGCTTCCTGGAAACGCACCACCGCGGCCTGGGCGGCCTGGCCCGCCGCACCCCGCCACTGAGCCTGCAGCGACGCGGCCGTCGACTCAACCTGGTCGATCTGGGTCTTCAGGTCACCGGCGATCCGCTCGAAGTTACCTGCCTCTTGCGCGAGGGTAGCGGCATCGGTCTTCATCTCTGCCATGCTGGACTACTTTCTCTCTTTCTTTTCCTCGCCAAGTGCTGGCAAGTCTTCCGACCCGGATGGCCGGGAAGTCTGTTGTCGCTGTGGGCACTCACCAGTCGTCCTGGTCGTCCCACTCGTCTTCGTGGTCTTCTTCGCGCTCTTGGGTGAGCGGCGCGGGCGCCGCCAGCCCCGGTCTCGAGGAACCCCCGGAAGCGCCTTGACCCATCGCTCCGGCACCCACCGGCGCCGCGCCACCCGTCGCCGACGATCCGGCGGCTGCCGCGGGCACCACGGCCGGACCGGGCTTGTCGATCAGCCCGGCCATCAGCGGCGTGCGGGCAAACGTCCCACCCGCGCCGGGCAGCGCCTCGCCGCGCAGCAGTCCCGCGCCCAGGCTTGCTCCCGATCCACCAGCCAACGGGTGGTTGGAAAGCGGGCTGGCACCGAGCAAACCCAGCTGGGCACCCTTGTCGTCACCAAGCCCACTGCCGGGACCGCCGGCGCTGCCCATCTGGCCGACCATCGATGACACCTGCTGCATCGGCTGCGTCAGCTGCTGCATGGGGGCGCTCAACTCCGCGACCTGCGTGGCCGTCTGCTGGAGTTGGCTGGCGGGCACGCCGGTCATTTGGGACACCATCCCCATCATCGGGCTTGACGCCATCCCTTGACTCACCGAGGGATCCAGGATCGCCGTCATCGGCTCGATCTTGTCGAACAGCGTGTTGGCCAGCGTCTCGGACTGGTAGACGTCCATCGCCAGTGCGGCCTGGTTCCACATCCGGATGAAGTAGTCCATCTCGGTGAAGGCGATCGGCACGGTGTTGATGCCGAAGAAGTTGGTGGCCGTCAGCACCGCATGCGTGATGTGGTTGGCGAAGATCTCGGGCAACGAAGGCGTCGTTGCCATTGCCTGCGTGTACGAGGCGGCCTGTGCGGTCGCCTGCATCGCGCGGGACTTCGCCTGCGTCGACGCCGTCTGCAACCAAGTGACCATCGGCTTGGCAGCCGCAATGGCTTTGTCGCTGCTTCCGCCGGTCCATGCCTCGCCGAGCGAACTCAGGCGCGCTGTCAGCTCGAGGGCCTGAGCGTCCAGGGCCGCCGCCAGCGCCTCCCAGCCCATGGCCGCCGCCAGCATCGGCGCCGGACCCGCGCCGGCCATCAGCCGTGCGGTGTTCAGCTCCGGTGGCATTGCGTGCCAGAACATGGGTGTCGCTGCCTTTCGTTTCGATCGATGTCAGTTGGACTAAGCCCGCGAGATGGAAGCCAGCATCTGGATGCCCTCCGACGCGAAGGCCGGATGGAGGGACAATTTTTCCATTTGCTTACTTCTTCTCCTTTATTTGTATTCCGGACATAAACCGTTCGGCTTATAGCAGGAAATAAACCCCGCCGGCGAGCGCTGCTCGGGCTTGATTTTTGCGACCCCGTGGGCTGCATCGCCTTGAATGAAATAATCCTAACCGGGGTTTGGGGGTGCTGAGAACACTTCTTCTGGAGGCTCGATGTAAGGGGCCTGGATGACCTCCTTGCCGTCTGGCGAGACCAGAAATGCCTGGCCGGGAGGTCGGCGTTTGACCTTGAACTCGCTGGAGGGGAATTCCTGCTTCTCGCCGGACAGGAACATCGTCGGAGCGCCCGACCCGAATGCGGCGCCGACGAACTTGTCCATGGTTGCCTTGTACGCCTGGCTCATCTGGCAGGTGACGATGATGTGCAACCCGATATCGGCCGCGGCCGGCAATAGCGGGGCCAACGGCGCCATCGGCGGCATTCCGCTGGCGGCACCGACGATCATGTGCCAGTCATCGACCAGCAGCACCACGTCGAAGCCGCTCCACCACGAACGCGAACGCAACTGCGCCGTGGTCAGGTCGGTAGGGGGTAATCGCTTGCGCAAGTTGACCGCCAGAGCCTGGACGGCCTCGTCCAGCGACGAGCTGTTGCGGTTGATCGCGCCCGCGGCGAGCAGATGAGTCTGCGGCACCGCGTCCAGCAGGCCCGATCGATAGTCGGCGAGCATGAAGCGAACCTGGTCCGGACTGTTGCGTGCACAGATCGCTCGCGCGATCGCGTGGGCGATGGTCGTCTTTCCCGATTTGGCCGCACCGAAGATCAGCAGGTGCGGGTTGGCGTACATATGGCTGTGGGCCACCGACAGGTCCGTCTCGCGCAGTCCGATCGGAATCTCCCAGCGTGTGCGGTAGTCCGACTCCGGACCGGGTGGGTTCGGGTCGAGTTCGTACAAGTGGATGCGTTCGGGCAGCACCCGCACCGGCGGTGCCTGATCGGTGTGCTGGGCCGAAATCTGCGCCACCCCGGCGGTCATCGCCTCGACCAGGTTGTCGGCGCTGTGCACACCGTCAAACCGGGGCACACCGATCATCAGATGGTGCTTCTCCATCGATACCGCCCGGCCCGGACGATTCGCCGGGATTTCTCGGGTGATCCGGTCGATCTGGGTCTCGTTGACGTCGCCGAGCCGGAACTCGATCTTGGTGCCGAGGTAGTCGCGGACACGCGACTTCAGCTCCGTCCAGCGTGGAGTGGAGATGATGACGTGCACGCCGAACGACAGCCCCTGGGCGGCCAGATCCTGGACCTGCCCTTCGAGGTCGGGAAATTCGCTGACGAAACCTGGCCATCCGTCGATGATCAAGAACACGTCGCCATACGGATCGGCCGCGACGGGGTGATTCGGATCGTCGCGCAGCTGCCGGTACATGGCGATCGAGCCCACCCGGTTCTCTTTGAACAGGGTCTCGCGTTGCCGCATCACGGATTGCATCTCGGCTACCACCCGGGCGACCTTGTCTGGCTCAGAGCGGCCCGCCACCCCGCCGACGTGCGGCAGGTTGTCCAGATAGATCAGGCCGCCGCCGCCGAGGTCGATGCAGTAGAACTGGACATTTCGCGGTGAGTGCGTGGCGGCGGCCGACATCACCAGCGTCTGCAGCAGTGTCGATTTGCCGGTTTGAGGGGCACCGCCGATGCCGATGTTGCCGCCTGCCCCGGACACGTCGACGCCCCACACGTCCTGCAGGTGACGGCGCGGCTCGTCCATGATCCCGAGGGCGAAACGCAACGATTGTGGCCTGTCTCGGGCAACGAGCTCGTTCAGCGGAGTCGGATCGGCCAGCGGCGGGAGCCACATCTTGTAGGCCCGCGACTCGGCGGTGCTGAGCTGGTCGAGCACGACCTCGCGCAGTGCCCGTACTTCTGGTTCGGTAGTCATGACACAGCCTCGTCGAGAACCGGCGCCGCGGTGAACTTATGGATCCGCACGGCCTGCCTGGCCAGCTGCGGGCGACCCCCGCCTGCCTCACCATTGGCGTCGGCCCCGATCGGGGGGACGTACGGGCCGCTGATGTAGAAGGTGCTGAACTTGACCGGGTCTTCCATGCCGACCCGGAGAAACCCGACACCGCTCTCTTTGTTGGTGATGTACTGCGCTTCTGGGGTGCCGATCACGGCCTTGGACTCATGAGAACTGGTGGTGCGCAACGCGATTCGATAGGTGAGGTTGGGCTCGAGTTTGTCGATGCGAACCCCGCCGGTTTGCAGCGACTGGGTCGCCAGCAATAGATGCACCCGTAGCGATCTGCCCACGCGGCAGATCCGGTCGAACAGCCCGATGAAATCCGGATGGCTTTGCAACAGCTCGGCGAATTCGTCGACAACGACGAAAAGTGTTGGCAGCGGAGGTAGGTCGGCGCCTCGCTCACGGTACTTCTCGTACTCGGCCACGCCGGACAAGGCGCCCGCCGCGCCGACCTGCATCCCGGCTTGACGCAGAATCGACTGCCGGCGATCCAGTTCGCCGGTCAAGACCTCGCCCATCCGGCTGACCAGCTCGGCCTCCTCGGCCATGTTGGTGACCACCGCGGCGGTGTGCGGAAGCTTTTCCATCCCGAGGAACGTCGAGCCACCCTTGAAGTCGGTGAGCATCAGATTGACCTGATCCGGATGGGTCATGGCCACCAACGACAGGATCAGGGTGCGCAGGAATTCAGACTTGCCGGAACCGGTTGTGCCGATGAGCATTCCGTGCGGGCCGCCACCGAATTCCGCGCCCTCCTTGATATCGAGGTACATGACATTGCCGGTCTTGAGCTCATGGCCGAACGGGATCCTGAGCCGGTCACGGTCGGTGTCGGTGTACATCCGCCAGCGGCTGGGGATGATCTCCTCCACGCTTTTGGCGCCGACCAACTGGTGCCATTCGCTGGCCACCTTCTTCTGAACGCGTTGCGTCTTGTCGAGAATGGTGCCGGTGATGGACCAGCCGGCCAGCTTCCGGGCGAGGCGGGTGGCATCTTGCGCGGACATGTCGTCGGCGACCGAGGTCACCAGCCGAAACGACTGACCCGGCAGCCGGTCTTCAGCGGTACCGCCCGCGTCGACCCGGATGCGGTAGGCCGAGCCGCGGTGGTTGCCAAGAGTGATCACGGTGACGCCGGCCCTGCCGTCGGGCGGGAACCCGGCCTTGCCGCCGGTCAGGTCCACCACGACGACGTAGGGTCCGCTGGGCAGCGCATCGGGTGCGTGCGGGCCGCGCGCGGCCAGATCGGCCAGCGCATCCGGGCGGGTGGCGATCATCCGGACCGGCCCGGCGGCGTCGGTTTCGGTCGGATGCGCAACGTGCGGAAGCCATTTCAGCCAGGACCACGCGGGATCGTCGGGGTTCTCGGTGAGCACCCGGATCTGCAGCAGGTCCGGCGGATGAAACACCGCCAGGTGACAGATCATCGCGGTCAACAGCCCGGACGCCCGGGGCAGGTCGCCGCCGATCGCGATCGTCGGAAATGTGCGCAGCTGCACCAGTTTCGGGCAGTCATGGATCAGGCCGTGGGTGCGCAGGAACTTGACCACCCACATGTGGCTGACCGGCTCCAGGTACGGCTGCGGTGCCGCGCTGGCGGCCGCCAACTCGCCGCCGACCGCCGGCTTCAACAACCGGTCCACCGCCGGCTGGTCACCGATTCCGATGCGGGTGGCCGCGTAGAAGTCGCTGTTGGCCGGCCGGGACCACTGGCGCTGGGTTCCCACGATCGACAGCAGATCCGCGGGATGCGGTGCGTGGTAGCTGAAGAACGACACCTGCGAGTTGGCCGAGGACGTCACGCGCGAGCGCAGCCCGGCCAAGTAGCGTAGGTATTCCTTGCGGTCGGCATTGATTTCGGGCACCTTCTTGCCGCCCCCGCCGGTTCCACCGGCCATGGTGCCGACCATCATCACGACCATCATCAGCGGCATCATCAGCATGTACGGCGACAACTGCTTGGTGCCGCCGGCGAACATGATCGCGATCATGCCGAGCATGGCCCCGCCCATCACGTACGGAAGAATCTTCTGGACGCCCGACGGCGGGATGTCGATACCGAGGTCGTCCGGCGGGGTGAGGCTGATCTCGCCCGGCGTCAAGCGGGGACCGCGACTGATGGTCGGGGTGAACTTCTTCGTCGTCATGAGGGCGCTCCGGGAGATCCAGCCGGCAGTTTCCGGGGGCTCGGGTCGGCGGGCAGGGTGTCGTGCTCGAGCAGGGCTGCGCCCTTGGACAGCACCGGGCCGTCTACCAGGAGCCGCACGATCTCCCAGGGCGCGGTCTTCGGCGAACTCAGGCCCAGTGCCTTGGCCGCATCGGCGTCCGCCACTCCGTACCGGATGCCCTCCGGGTCGACGTAGTACATCGATTCGCCGTACCTGGGGTCCGGTGACTGCAGCGTCAGGAACTTGCCGCCATCGATGAAAATGGTTGCGGTTCCACTGATTTGCTTGATTCCGACGGTCATCTGAGCGGGTTGCAGCGGCAGGTGCCGGCCGGAGAGCACCGTTGTCTTGGGCGCCTGATCACCGGCGCCGCGTTCCCACATCCAGCACAAGGTGGGCTCGTCCGGCCGGGTCAGGATCTTGAGCTGCTCGTCGGGCAGCGGCGAGGAGTACACCCGTTCCGGGATTCTGACGACCAGGCTGGGCACCACCGCCGGCGGAGCGACCAGGCCGTGCGATTGGGTGGCGCGCAACGCAGTTGCCGTGGTGGCGTTGACCTGGGCGATGCCATCGGGCAGCACGACATAGTATTGCGGCCCCTTGTCGGTGTGGATCTGGAACACCGAGCCGATCACGAGATCGTCGGATAGCCCAAGGGAATTGGGTGCACCGGCATCGGGTATCGGCGGCAACTGCCAGGTCCCCATGTCGGGTAACGCGTTGTACATACCCTCAGAGATCGGGGTCGCCTTGGCGGTGACGGGTATTCCCATGGCCGAGGTGAGGGCCCGGTCGCTCAGGTCGATCGAGTGCCGGCCCTTGTTCGTGAGGATCCATTGCCGGCCCTCGTAGGACGCCAGCAGTGCCTCGTTGGAGCGCACCGGGTCGATCGCGGTATCGATCGTCAACGGCATGGCCAACACCGACGTCTGCACACCCGGCGAGGTGGTCTCGGCCCTGGTGACGGTGTCACACAGGGTCCAGGTTGACGTGGTGCCACCCGCCACCGGCGTCGCGTAAGGGGCGCCGGGAATCCCGATGGTCTGACCCAGGGGCAGCTTGCTCAGCTCGGAAGATTTCACGGTCGCGGGGCTGGCCGGGTTGCCCAGCGCCAGTCGTGCCGAGGTCAGGTTGTAGACCGGATGCAATTGCCCCGACAGGATCACATAAAGCTGGTTGGTGCTGCGATCGGTGAGAAGGCTGGTGCCGCCCAGCTTCCCCTGCGGCTTGAAGTACGCCAGCAGTAGCGCACCCACCAGTATCACCACCGCGATGACGATGCCGACTCCGACCGACCGGCTGTAGAACTGCAGTGGATCGTCGAACATCCGGGTGTCCCGCCGCACGATGGCATGCTCGACTCGGCGGAGCAGGAAGCGCCAGCCGCTAACCTGAACCTTGGTGGTCAGGCGAAACCCCATGGCTCACTCTCTCATGGTGAGGTGTGCGTGCACTGCGGAAATCGCTTCGGCCATATCGTCCGCGTTGATTTCCTGAAGCCGGTTCACGTCGAGATTCTCGATGTCGGGGCTCTGCGCCAACCGCATGTCGCGGCACTGCTCGCCGGCCTCGACCAATTGGCGCGCGTATCGACCGTTGCCGGCCACGTCCAGGGCCGGCCTGCCGCGCAGCGTCTTCTGGGCCAGCAGCTTGGCGGCCTCCAGGAACTTCTCCGCGGCTTGCGCGCTCAATGTCGAGTCACCGCTGACCGCTATGACTTTCGCGATATCGAGCAGTTCTTCGGGGGAGTAGGTGTCGAATTCGATGCGGGTGGCGAACCGCGAACGCAGGCCCTCGTTGGTTTCCAGCAGCCGATCGATGTCCGAGCTGTATCCGGCGATGATCACCACCAGCCGGTCACGGTCGTTCTCCATGCGCGCCAGCAGGGTGTCCATCGCCTCTTGCCCGAACGGGTCGGTGCGCCCGTCACGCTCTTGCACCAGTGCATAGGCTTCGTCGATGAACAGCACGCCGCCCAGGGCCTGATCGATTGTCTTGGCGGTCTTGACCGCCGACTGCCCTTCGTACTCGGCGACGAAATCCTTGCGCGACGTCTCGACGAGCTTCGGTTCGGAGATGACGCCCAACCCGGCCAGGATGTTGGCCACCACCCGCGCGATCGTGGTCTTGCCGGTGCCGGGCGGTCCGGCGAAGATCATGTGCTTGCTCGGCTGTGCGACTTTCATGCCCTTGGCGGCGCGCACCCTGGCCATCAGCGTTGCGGCGCGGTATCTCTCGATCTGTGTCTTGACCCGAGTGAGGCCGATTTGCCGGTCCAGTTCGGCCTGCGCCTCGGCGAGCAGCGTCTCCCGTCCGGAGTGGTCGGCCACCACGCTGCCCGGGTCCCAGGGATCGGAGCGGGCGGCGATCTGTTCGGCGGTGGTCGTCTTCAGGCGATAGGACGGATCCTTCAGCGCCTGAGCAACTTTCGGCTCCGGATGTGTCGTCTGCAGCCATTCCAGCAACGCCACCGCGGCTTCTTCGTTGCCCTGGCTGCGGCGGGCCATCGCGAGGTACCAGGCGATGGCGCGTGCGCACGCTTCACCCGCGGGCGAGTCATTGGCCTCGGTGAGTCGGCGTTCGGCCTCGGTGAACAGGCCAAGGTTGGCCGCGGCCACGCCGTGCGCGACGCCGGCCGCACCGGTCAAGAACTTGTCCGGCCATTTCCCGGCGTTCTTGACTTCGTCGATCACGTCGGTCCAGCGTTGGGCGGCGCCGTAGATGACGGCTTTGAGCCACGACACCAGGTGCTCGGAACCGGCGACCGCGCTCGCGTCGATAGCCTCGACGGCGTCGGCGTAATTGCCTTGCAAGGCTTCACATGTGGCAAACCCCATGGTGATCGCCAGCGGTGAAGTGACCGGGTAGGTGATGTCGCCGTACAGACCCCCAATCGGAACCCGGGCGCCCAGAGTGCTCATCGAGATCTGCGCCAAACCCGCCAACTGTCCGAAGTTACGCCGTGAATACCAGGCCCGGAACAACGTCACCCGGTCGGTGTCGCCACACCGGATGCGGCCGACCCATGCGTCGCACGCCGATTCGTCGTCGTCGGTGATCTCGGTGAACAGGTCCAGCGACCGTGCCTCCGACAGTGGCAACATGCCGACGGCACTTTCGAACAGGCCGGCGAGGCGATCAGTCATTGATCACCGTGTTACCGCTCGGCCTGATGTGAGTAGTCGACGTCGTAACGCGTGGCGAACACCTCGGCTTCCGCAGCGGCGGCCTCCTCGGGTGTCGGCAAATTCAGGGTCATCCCTACGAATTCACGCAACATCGCGCTTTGTTCTGCGCCCTCGCCCGTCATTTCGCCCATGTTCTCGACCATCATCGTGTACTGAGCGGCCCGCGCCTTTTGCCGGGCCAGATCGGCAATCACGAATATCTCTTCGGCGAGCCCTGACTCGGTCATGCCGGACGCCTTGTCCGTCAACGTGACGTGTTGTACTCGGCCGTCCATCAACGTGGTCGCCGACACCGAGCCCTGCGGGTTGGTCACCGTGAACAACGCCAGGTCCGGCTCGTCCTCCCACTCGGTCAGCCCGTGCAGTGCGTCGAGTTCGGTTCCGCTGTGCTCGCTTTCAGCGTCCTCGGCCGGCGCGTAGTCGTCGAGCGCACTGATCGACGACTCTTCCGCGCCATCGCCGGAGAAATCGAGAGACGCGAGATCGTCGCTGTCGTAGTCGTTCCCGGGCAGGTCCACGATGGCGTCCCCTTCTGAACTCGTAGTGGGAGATTGGGAGTCAGCCGTGAGAGGCTTGGTCAAATTCCAGGGCGTGGTCAAGGGCGGGGTCCAGCCAGGCGCCCGCTGGGAGAAGCTCCAGCAGGCCGTCCAGCGCGCGTTGCAGATTCTGCTGCGTGCCGGACAGAAAGCTTCCGTACAGTTCGCCGCCAACCTTGCGAGGCAGCGACACCAGCCTGCCGTGCGGTGAATCGAGAACTCCGGCGGCCGCTTGGGTGTGTGTCGTCGTGCCGCCGGGGTGGCGCTGGCTGGCGACGATCTCCACCCAGCCGCTGGGGTTGCTGACGATCTCGGCGTAGATGCGGGCCGTTGCCGGCGCGACGCCGTGCCGGGCCAGCTGGGCTGCGGTGGTGCACTCGGCCAATTCGCTCGCCACGCCCGTCAGCGGTTCGACGTTGGCCGGCTCGGCTGTCCCCAGCACGGTTGTCACCATGCCCGCCAGGCCGATCTGCGGAGCCACCAGCTGCACCACGAACATGTCGCCGTCGCGCGCCGCGATGACGTGGCTATCGTCCTTGCGGCACACCACGAATCGCACCATGACGCCGCCGGCATCACGCCGCCACCAGCGGCCCTCCAGAGCCCGGTCCGGCCGGCTGAGCGTGTCGACCATCGTGGCGACGGCCGGGTGGGGCATGCCGTTGTGGTCCAGCACGCCTTGCGCGGTGAGGTCACGCTGCACCTGATCCCACACGACGTCGCGCAGTTCCTCTTGCGGGATATTGGGCCGAATCCCAAGTGTGACAGGGAAATCGACCAGGTGCAGCCGGTCGGCGATCACCAACATGCCGTCGATCGTCACCTCGACGCCGACTACATCATCAACGAGGCCCGCGCGGCCCGCGCGACCGACACCGAGCGGACCGGACATGATCAGCCGAAAATCTTGTCGATGATGCCGGCGAGGCCTTCGTCGGCCTTGAGGTAGGCGCCGGCCGCCGAAAGCAGATTGGTGGCCAACCCGCCCGTGACCCCTTGCAGTCCAGCCCCGGTCTGGTTGCGGGTGCTTTCGAACTCTTGCAGCGTGTCGTTGAAATTCGACGTAAATGACCCGTGTGTGACGGAGACCCGCTGGCTGATACCCGACACCGACGAGGTGGCCGTCTTGAGCTGGCCAACGATCTCGTTCTGCATTCCGGCCAAGACCTTAAGGAACGAAGGTATGACGCCGAGAACTTCTGCCATGGGGTGGACCTTTCTACGCTCTACTTTTTACTCGCTAGGGCTTTGGGTTGCTATCACTTTGGCGGTTAAAGGACGGTGCCTTCGGGCCGCTGCTGGCCGCCGCCTGATCCCGCGTCGACGGGTGCGCGCTCCGCACCCGCGGCACCCGCGGCCGCGCCGGCGTCGTCTTTTGTGTCGTCTTTCTTGTCGTCGACCAGGGTGGCCTGCTGCTGACCGCCTTGCTGGGCCTGCGAGGAGATCATCTGGGCCTGTTGGCCCGCCATGCTGCCCATTTGGCCCGGGCCGCCGCCCGCGGCGGCAAGTTGTTGCAGCTGACCCATGGTCGAGGTCAGCGAACCCACTTGAGGCAACTGGGCGAAGCCGAGCAGGCTGGCGAAGCTCAAGCTGGGCATGCCCGCGAAGCCACCCAAAAAGTCGGGCAGTGCGGCCAATTCGGTCCAGGTGGGCAATTTGCCCAAGTTGCCCATGCCGGGGATCAGGTCACCCAGGCCGGGCAGGCCGGGGAACATGTCGGGCACGTTGGGCAACCCGGGCAAGTTGGGGAAGCCTGGGATGGCCCCGCCAAGGTCAGGCAGCTGGAGGTCCGGGAAGCCCGGGATGGACGGCCACTGGGAGTCCGGCAATCCCGGGATGGGGAGGTTGAAGTCGGGGACCCCGACTTCCGGCGGCCACTTGAAGTCCGGTAGACCCGGGATGTCGGGCAGGCCGGGGATGGGAATGTCGGGAAGCTTCGGCGGCCAGAGGTCGTCGATGATGTCGGGAATGTTGGGGAGCGGAATGTTGGGCAGGCCAGGGAACTTGGGCAGCGTGGTCAGCATCGAGATGAGCCGGCCGACCAGACCCTTCAAGTTGGTCACGTTGCTCAGCGTCATGATCGTCAGATAGAGCAGCGCGCCACCGACGACGGCCATGGCCAGGGCGCACGCTTGGATTGCCCATGACCAAGCAATGACGTCGCCGACGATCCACAGGTGGTCTTCTAGCCATTTGCAGGCTTTGTAGACGCCGTCGACCATCGTCTTCATCGCGCGCAGCACCTTGCGCGTGTTCTCGATGTATTTGGCCTGATTCGAGATCATGTTGCCGGTCAGAGTGTCGAGATCGCCCATGACCTGCGCGCGCAGCTGCTGCGCGAGGTTCTGGTTCAAATAGGCGTCCGCGGCCTGGCCAATCCAGTTGGTGCCCGGAATCGCGAGGCCCATCTTGTCGCTGACTTGCTTGAACAGCGACGCACCGGTGTTGAATACGTCGCCCGGGTCGGGGATGCCGTCTCCCAGCAAAAGCAACTGGGCCCAAATGAAATTACTGGTCGACTTGCAAAGGTCGCTACCCGACATCTACGTGTTTCCTCACACTCGCTGTTTCGCCGGCACTGTTTGTTGTGCACCGTGCGCCGCACGTTGAGCTTAACAGCGCAGTGATGGCCTCAGATGCACGAATTTTTAGACTGGAAAGGCGATTTCGCGTTCACGGCGCGACGGACTGCACGCCGAAAACTAGGGGGCGAACGACGTGTTCTCGCGGCGTCCCCCGGCCCGCTTGAACCCCGGCGCCGGCACGTGTGAGTGGCGGCCGGACTCGACGTCAATTGATCTGGCTGACGAGCGCTTCGATCGCGTCGGCCGCATCGGCCGGCAAAGCTTCCTCGGCTTCGGCGCGGACGATCATGTCTTCTGCCAGCCCGGCCGCTTGTGCGGTTTCCAGTGTGGAAAGGTTCGCCCGCCGGCGGGCGGCATAGAGACGCTGCGCCAGGGTGGCCCCAGGGGCGGTTGCGCTCAACTTCATCAATTCGTCGTGCAGGCGGCGCACCGCACCCAACGCCTTGATGAGGTCGGGGGTGATGCGACTGATGCGGGTTGCTTGGACGGCAATCGACTCCAGCTGGCGCAGATCGACAAGGATGGGCGCCGCCCGCTCGGTGAAATCCGGGTCCTGGGGTGGTGGCAACGCGGCGATAGCCAGGCTGCAGGTGTCGACGGCGGCGGCCACCGCCTGCGCGATCAACGCCGCCGGCCCGTCGGCGATCGGTGCCTGCGGGGTTGCCTGGGGCGGCATTGGGGCAGTTGACGGGGGGCTCGTCTGAGGGACCGCGGGCTCACCTCGGCGGATGCGCGAGATGGTCCCAGTGGGCCACTGCAGGACTTCTTCGAGCTTGGCCCGGGTCCGTTCGCGTGGCCAGCTGCGGCCCTTTTCAAAGGCGATGAGCGCGCCCGCGTTGATGATCCCGTCGGCGGCGAGGCTGCGTTGGCTGATATCGAGTTCACGCCGGCGCGCCGCGGCGGCCGCGCCGGCGCGAGCCACACCGGGGTCCGCTTCGGCGGTGAGGGATTCGTCCAATTCCTCCGCCGGCCGCCGTTCGTCGCCGAGCGGTTCGGGGGAGCTCGAAGGCCTGACGATTTCAAAGGTCAACGCTTTGCCTCCAGTCGGATCGCCGAACCGGACCGTCGTCTTATCGCTGACGGTCACCGAGCGTTCGCGTCGTCCGTCGACGAACATGCCGCTCTGGCTGCTGTCGACGATCCGCCACCGTCCGTCGTCGGAGACCGCTTCCAGATGGGCTTCAGGGATCTGCGGATCATCGATCCGTACATCGGCCTGGGGCTCGTTGCCGATGGTCACGACGCCGCCGCCGGGCGCGATCGCGTGCGATGACTCGCCGCTGTGCACGACCAGCAGGGCTGGCCCGACAGGCGATTCGGGGTCGGACATCTGGATTGGTTCCTCGCTCGCGTGCGTCGGGGCCGGCAGCAGGGCACTAGCTCCGTCCATCCTAACCGTTGCACCCTTCGGTAATGCTATGTCTTCGCTACGCTTATGTTCGAGCTGCCGCAGCGGTTTGTCTGAAAGGGCTGCCGTGGCCAAACCGAGCTAGCGCTACGGTTCACTCTACCGCGAAGTGGAGCGCCACGATGCGGTTTCTTGGTCACCATGGGCCGCCGCATCATCAAACCCGCACGTATCCGGGCGAATGAGCGCCGCGTTATGCCCCGAGTAAGGCCAGGTGGCTTGCCAGAACCGCAGCGTCTCACGGCGGCGCGGACCGAGTCGTAGCACCCATTGGACGCCGTTCCGACTGTAACTGTTGCACTCGCAACGGTTAGTGCTATACGCTGCCGAAGTAGAGGTGCTGAGCCTGCAACGCTTTCCTGGAGGAACGCAAGACCATGAACCGCTACGACTACGACTCTCCACAAGACTCTGCACGAGATCCCGCTGGGCGCTTGTACGCAAGACCCCGACCGCTGGACCACCACCCCCGACGACGAGGCCAAGATGCTCTGCCGCGCGTGCCCGCGCCGGTGGATGTGTGCGAAAGATGCCGTCGAGTCGTCGGGCGCGGAAGGGCTGTGGGCAGGTGTGGTGATTCCTGAAGCGGGCCGGGCGCGCGCGTTCGCGTTGAACCAACTGCGGTCGCTGGCCGAGCGCAACGGCCACCCCGTACGCCACCGCCGGACGCTGCCGCAATCGGCCTGACCGGTTGCCGGCGCACTAGGGCATCGAAGGCATCGGCTCGAATCGGAAGACGGCGAGCCGGCCGGCCAGCGCCTCGAACTCGTCGGACGTTCCGTCGCGCACCATCCCCGAGCGCTTCGCGAACGAAACCCCCACCGGCACTTCCTTCGGAAAGGCCCGCAGTACCGGCGGGCTTCCTCAGCCGTGAGTTCGACGATCCTGACTTGATTGCGACGCCGTCCACGGGCCAGTGTCCCGGCGCCCGCCGCCCGGGCATTCGCCGCCCAATCCGCGCCGGGATAGCCGGCCACCACGTAGAGGCCGCCCTGGAATTCGAACGGCGTCATCGGGGTGCTGCGCGGCTGGCCGGATTTACGGCCGGGCACCGTCAACACCATCGCGGGGCCGGTCGGTATCCCGAGCTTCTGCACCGCCATCATCAGCTTGTTCATCGGCTTGAGGTAGCGGGGCGGTTGTGGTTCGGACATGTCAGGTTCCTTTCGATCTAGTTCGTGAACAGGTCGCGATGCGTGAACAACCACTGCGCGAACGTGAGCGCCGGCCGGCCAAGAATCTTCTCGACGTCGTGAGTGACGAGCGCGGGTTTGTCGAGCGTCTCGGCAAGCATGGCGTGGTAAGCGTCGGCGAACTCGGCGCCGAATCCGAGCTCGACGAACCGTTGCCGTACCACCTCGGCCGGTACTTCTCGGTATTGCAGCGGGCGACCCAATACCGCGCCGATGACCTCCACCAACTCTGAATTGGTGAGCGCCTGCGGACCGGTCAGCGGAACTCGTTGACCATCGAGCTCATCGGTCAGCAACGCCCGCGCCGCGACCGCGGCAATGTCGCTCTCGATGATCGGCGCGGTGGATGCCGCTGCGTACGGTCCGGCCACCACGTCGCCGGCGCGTACCTGTGCCGACCACATGCCGGCGAAATTCGTCGCGAACACCGTGGGACGCAGGCTTACCCAGGTCAGGCCGGATTCCATGGCGAGCTGCTCGACCTCTTCGTTGCGGTCCCCGCGAACGCGCGACGGCTGTCGCGAGAAGTCGTCGTCGGCGTTGATCGCCGAGAGCGCAACCAACTTGCGACTCCGCGTCGCGAGCCTCGGCGACCACCCTGGGCAAGCTCTGGCCCAGCGCACGGGAATTGAGGAACACCGCGGAAGCCCCTGTCAAGGCGTCGAACGCTGACCCCACCGGCTGCACGAGTGGGGGAAATTCGGCGGTGGTCCCGGCTGCGCGTGACCGCTCGCACCGTGCACCCGCGGCGGCGAGT
>CAVTLW010000005.1:0-34901 GCA_963735655.1 uncultured Actinomycetota bacterium | reverse complement strand
TTTCGCATTTTGCGTCGAGCACCAACGCTTTACACTGTGGGCGCTGCGCTCATTCGGGCGACGGCGAGTCCCGAGCTCATCTGCCAAACCCGGTCGGAGTTATCCACAGTTGGGAGTTTGTCCACAAGTTGAGATTCCGGCGGTGTCGGTGACGGCGGGGCCTCACTAAGATTCGAAAGTATGTTCGACACAACCGCAGACGCTGCCCTGATGTCTGTCATCGACACCTCGGCGCGTGCGGAGTCCGCGGCAGCCGCGCGCCGGCTGACCGCGATCGCCGAGCTGGTCACCCGCCACGCCGACGGATCTACCCGCCGCGCCCACTGGTCGTGCGACAACTGGGACGCGATGGCCGCCGAAGTCGCCGCCGCACAGAACATCAGTCATTCCCTGGCGTCGAGCCAGATGTATCTGGCGATGACGCTGCGCAATCGGCTGCCGGCGGTGGGCGCGTTGCTGGCCGAGGGCGCCATCAGCCTGCGGCTGGCCGGCTCGATCGCGTGGCACACCGACCTGGTCGACGACCCGCAAGCACTGCGCGTCATCGACGCCATCCTGGCCAACGACGCCCGCCGGTACGGGCCGCTCTCACAGGCTAAAACCGCCCAGGCCATCGACGCCATTGTCGACCGCTATGACCCCGCAGCACTGCGACGCAGCCGCGCCGGCGCCCGCGGCCGCGACGTCGTCATCACCCTGGACGAAAACGCCAGCGGCACCGCCACATTGTGGGGCTCACTGCTGGCCACCGACGGCGCCGTCGTGGACCGCCGACTCACCGCGATGGCTCGCGAAGTCTGCGACGACGACCCGCGCACCATGGCCCAGCGTCGCGCCGATGCATTGGGAACCCTGGCCGCCGGCGGCCAACGTCTCGCCTGCACGTGCGACAACGCCGACTGCCCCGCGCGCATCGCCGCCGATCCGCGCGCGTCCGCCGTGGTCATCCACGTCGTCGCCGACTCCATCGCGTTAAGTGCCCAACCGGACCGGCACACCTCCGGTGAGCGCGAACGACGACCCATCACGCCGGAGATGACGCTGGACGAGGCGCTGGCCCCCGACCCGGAACCACCGGCCATCTGGCTGCCCGCCGGCCAGATTGTGAGCGGTGGCGCCGTGCCCGCCCCGCAACTGGCCCAATTCGCCGCCGCGGGCGCCACCATCTGCCGCGTCGCATCGTTTACCGACGCCCTCCCCGAGACCGGATACCGCCCGTCGACTCAGCTGGCCCGCTTCATCCGCTGCCGGGATCTGACCTGCCGATTCCCCGGCTGCGACCACCCCGCCGAATTCTGCGACATTGACCACACGATCCCCTACCCTTTTGGGTCCACCCACCCGTCCAACCTCAAATGCCTGTGTAAAAAGCACCATTTGCTGAAAACTTTCTGGTGCGGGCCCACCGGCTGGCGCGACCGCCAGCACCCCGACGGCACGGGAATTCTTGCGGGATACACCCCTTCATATGCTGCCTGGCCTGGGGCGATGCGGCGACACTACCCCGCGCGGCAATCGCGTGGGTCGGTGCGGACGGCGCTGTCGGCGTCGGCGCGTTGGGGTGATCGCCGGCGTGGGGTACTAGCGACGACCTGCGGTGATGTCTCGTTGCGCGTGCCGTCGCAGGTTTAGAATGTCGTAACGCGGGGGCCTCACTTTGGAGGACACAATGTCATCCGCTTACAAACTTCTTCAGGTCGCACTCGCGGTCTTTGGCGCGGCTTTTCTTCTTGTCTATCCCCTGGCCCTGGTCTGGCCGTCGGGGTGGGCATGGCATTCCGGCGCGCCATACCAGTCCGACTACTTCATGATGATTGTCGGCGTGTACGCGACGCTGGGCGTATTCCTCCTCAACGCGGCGCGAAACCCACAGGCCAATCTCAGCCTTATCTGGTTCACCGTGTGGTCCAGCGTCGTACACGCCGCGATCATGGCGGTGCAGTCCTTCGGCAGCGGACACCATATGGGACACCTATTGGGAGATGTCCCGGTACTGCTTTTGGTGGCCGTCGTCCTATCGGTGCTCGTGCTGTCGTCCGGCCTCAAGCAGTCTGCTTCTGCGCCGAGTCCTGCACGCTGACCGCGTGGGTCATCGGCCTGACTACCCCGTAAGTGGTACGGGCTACTCATCCATGGCAACCGACCACCTATGGCACTCGACCGGACTGTTGATACTGGCGACGCACCTACGGGCATAAGTTCGACGGCACTATCACCTGGACCTCCCCCAGTGGACACACCTACACGACCCGACCAGGTAGTCGGCTGCTCTTCCCCACCCTGTGCCTGCCCACCGGCGAATTGCCCACCGCCCCAACGGCACAACCACAATCAGACGACCAGCGTGGCGTCATGATGCCCACCCGAAAGCGCACCCGCCAACAAGACCGCGCCTACCGCATCAACGCCGAACGCGCACTCAACGCCGACCACGTCGCCGAACGCAACCAACCGCCGCCCTTTTAGCCGTCGCACAAGAGTTAACTTCAGTCTGAAGGTAATTCTCTGTGTTGCACCGCATTTCCATCGGGCTAGGCTTTCTGGGTGGCAGATGCCCGGTCAGCATATTTGGTGCTGGCTTCCCAGCGCAGTGGCAGCACGCTGCTGGTCGAATCGCTGCGTGCGACCGGCGTTGCCGGCGAGCCCCAGGAATTCTTTCAGTATCTGCCGGCCACCAGCCAGTCCCCGCAACCGCGCGAGTGGTTCGCCGGCGTCGAGGACGAAACGATCCTGAGCCTGCTCGACCCGTTGGACGCGGGAACGCCAGACCTCGCGCCGCCTGACATCTGGCGTGACTACATCCGCACGATCGGGCGAACACCGAACGGCGTGTGGGGCGGCAAGCTGATGTGGAATCAGACGCCGCTGCTGTTGAGCCGCGCGAAGGATTTGTCGAACCGGTCCGGTGACGACCTACTGTCCGCGATCCGCGATGTCGTCGGCGAGGACCCGTTACTCATCTACGTGTACCGGCCCGATGTGATCTCGCAGGCGGTGTCGTTCTGGCGGGCGGTGCAGACCCGGGTCTGGCGGGGCAGGCCCGATCCGGTCCGCGATGCGCGGGCCACCTATCACGCCGGAGCGATCGCCCACGTCGTCACCATGCTGCGCGGCCAGGAGCAGGGCTGGCGGAACTGGTTTGCCGAGCAAGACATTCAGCCGATGGAGATTCCGTATCCGGTGCTGTGGCGCAACCTGACTGAGGTGGTGGGGTCCGTTCTCGAACAGCTGGGACTCGACCCGCGACTGGCACCCGCGCCGGTGCTGGAGCGACAGGCCGACCAGCGTTCCGACGAGTGGGTGGACCGCTACCGGGCGGATGCCGAGAGAGAGGGGCTACCGACATGACGACCCCCGTCACCGAGACGCGGCACGTCGACGAACTGCGGCTGCTGGAAGCCGAGGCGGTGCACATCATCCGCGAAGTCGTCGCCGAGCTGGAGCGTCCCGTGCTGCTGTTCTCGGCGGGCAAAGACTCGATCGTGCTGCTTCGCTTGGCGGAGAAGGCGTTTCGGCCGCTGCCGCTGCCGTTTCCGGTGATGCACGTCGACACCGGCCACAATTTCCCCGAGGTGATCGAGTTCCGCGACCGCAGGGTGCTCGGCGAGGGCCACAAGCTGATCGTCGCCTCGGTGCAGGAGTCCATCGACAACGGCCGGGTGCCCGACCCGGGTCCGAGCGCTTCGCGCAACCGCGCCCAGACCCGCACCCTGCTGGACGCACTGGAGGCCGGCGGTTTCGACGCGGCCTTCGGGGGTGCCCGCCGCGACGAGGAACGCGCCCGCGCAAAGGAACGGATCCTCAGCTTCCGCGACGAGTTCGGCCAATGGGATCCGCGCGCGCAGCGCCCGGAACCGTGGTCGCTGTACAACGGCCGGATCAAGAAGGGCGAGCAGGTCCGGGTATTCCCACTGAGCAACTGGACCGAAATCGACGTCTGGCGCTACATCGAACTGGAAGACCTTGAAATACCGTCGATTTACTTCGCCCACGAGCGTGAGGTATTCGAACGCGACGGCATCCTGCTCGCGGTGTCGGAATACACCAGCACGCGCAACGGCGAAACCTCGGCGGTGGAGTGGGTGCGGTACCGCACCGTCGGCGACCTGACCATCACCGGGGCGGTGCGTTCGCGGGCCGTCGACATCACCCGGGTCATCTCCGAGATCTCGGCGGCGACGGTGTCCGAGCGCGGCGAGACCCGCGCGGATGACCGCACCTCGGCTGCCGCGATGGAAGACCGCAAGCGAGAGGGCTATTTCTGATGACCAAAGTCATCACGCGTCAACTGCTGCGCATCGCCACCGCGGGTTCGGTGGACGACGGCAAGAGCACCTTGATCGGCCGGTTGCTGCACGACACCGACAGCCTGCCACTGGATCACCTGGAAGCCGTCACCGACTCCGAGGGCATCGCCGACCTTGCGGCACTCTCCGATGGTCTGCGCGCCGAGCGCGAACAGGGCATCACGATCGACGTCGCGTACCGGTTCTTCTCCACCGAAACTCGCAGCTACATCCTGGCCGACACCCCCGGCCACGAGCGCTACACGCGCAACATGTTCACCGGCGCGTCCAACGCGCACGTGGCGATCCTGCTCGTCGACGCGCGGGCGGGTGTGCTGCGCCAGACCCGCAGGCACGCGCGCATCGCAAAGCTGTTGGGCGTCAAGCACTTTGTCGCGACGGTGAACAAGATCGACCTGATCGACTTCGACCAGGCCGGGTTCGCGCACGTGGAGGACGAGCTGCGCCAGACCGCGGCGCGCCTCGGCGACGTGGACATCACCGTGATCCCGCTCGCGGCCAAGCACGGAGACAACGTCGTGCACCGCTCCGATCGCACCCCCTGGTATGACGGCCCCACGCTGCTGGAGTACCTGGAAGCCGTCGAGCTGGTCGCGCCACAGGCCGAGCCATCGCGGCTGAGGCTGCCGGTGCAATGGGTTTCGCGCCCGACCACCGACGTGCGGCGCCGCTATACCGGGCGGCTCGCGGCGGGCACGCTCAGCGTCGGCGACGAGGTGGTGTCGCTGCCGGCGGGCACCCGGTCGACCGTCACCGCGTTGGACACCCTCGACGACGACCGCACCACAGGCGTTGCGCCGCTGTCCGTTTCGATCGAGCTGGCCGACGACATCGACGTCGGCCGCGGCGACGTGTTCGTCAGCGGCGCCGACGATGCCACGGTGCCGGTGCAGGCCCGGGA
Source organism: uncultured Actinomycetota bacterium (assembly GCA_963735655.1). Taxonomy (GTDB): domain Bacteria; phylum Actinomycetota; class Actinomycetes; order Mycobacteriales; family Mycobacteriaceae; genus Mycobacterium. The sequence goes on along the minus strand of CAVTLW010000005.1, from coordinate 29,693 downwards.
GATCGACGCGACGGTGTGCTGGTTCTCCGACACCCCGCTGCGCGCCGGCGACCGGCTGGCGCTCAAGCAGACCACCAAGACGGTGCGCGCGACGGTTCAGGAGCTGCACAGCCGGCTGGACCCCGAGACACTCGACGAGCTCGACGGCCCAGTTGAGCTGGTACTCAACGACATTGGCACGGTGACGCTGCGCACCAGCTCGGTCGTCATCGCCGACAGCTACCTCGACAACCGGGACACCGGTGCACTGATCCTGATCGACGAGACCACCAACGACACCGTCGGCGCCGGAACCATCCTCGAACCACGGGAAGTCAAACCCGGAACTCATCCTCGTACCGACATCCGCTGGCACCCGTCGGCGCTGGACCGCAAGTACCGCTGGCAGGCCACCGAGCAGGCGGGCGCGACGATCTGGTTCACCGGCCTGCCCGCGTCCGGCAAGTCGACAGTCGCCGTCGCGGTCGAGCGCGCGCTGGTCGAATCGGGGCGGGTCGCCTACCTGCTCGACGGCGATAACCTGCGCCACGGCCTGTCCGACGACCTGGGCTTCTCCCCCGGTGACCGCACCGAAAACATCAGGCGGGTAGGGCATTTGACCCGGCTGTTGGCCGACGCCGGGGTGGTGGCGCTGGCGTCGCTGGTGTCGCCGCTCAAGTCGGACCGCGAGACCGCCCGCGCCCTCAACGACGCCGCCAAGCTGCCCTTCATCGAGGTGCACGTCGCCACATCACTGGCCGAGTGCGAAAAGCGCGACCCCAAGGGCCTCTACGCGCGTGCGCGCAAGGGCGAGCTCAAAGGGCTGACCGGGGTGGACGCACCTTACGAGCCACCCGAGAATCCCGACCTCGTGCTCGACACCACCAACGCCGACATCGACGAGCTCGCCGCGCAGGTCATCGCCCTGCTCGACGAGCGCAGCCCGCGTCGTCGACCCTGATCTAGATTCACCGCGAGCCAATCACTTGGTCTGCGAGAGTTCGGCAGGAACCATAGCGGCGTGAACCGGCTATCGGAAGATTGGTGGGCCACGCTGCTCGCCGCTGTGATCGTCGCGTTGGCCGTGGCCAACCTGCTCCCTAAGATCCCCTGGTGACCGGCGTGAGCACGGTCCGCGTCGAACCCGACGACGAAACGTCGGATGACGCCGCCTTCACCAGCACCCGCCCTTTTGCCTACGTGCCCGGCATTCTGCTGCTGATCGCGGTGGGCGTGCTGGGCAAATACTCCCAAGTCTGGTGGAATGCCCTTGCCAAGCAGGAACATTGGAAAGCGCCTGACATCGAATACGTGTTGTGGGCGATTCTGATCGGACTGCTGATCACCAACACCGTCGGCCTGCATCGGATCTTCCGGCCCGGAGTGCAGACCTACCAGTTCTGGCTCAAGGTCGGGATCGTCGCCCTCGGTGCACGATTCGTGCTCGGGGACATCGCCAAGCTCGGCGGCGCCAGCCTGGTCCAGATTCTGCTGGACATGACGATCGCGGGCACCATCATCATCCTGGCTGCCCGCGCGTTCGGGTTGTCGGGCAAGCTCGGCTCACTACTGGCGATCGGCACCTCGATCTGCGGGGTATCCGCCATCATCGCGGCCAAAGGCGCTATCCGGGCCCGCAATTCCGACGTCAGCTACGCCATCGCGGCGATCCTGGCGCTGGGCGCGGTGGCGCTGTTCGCGTTGCCCCCGCTGGGGCACGCGATCGGGCTCACCGACTACGAGTTCGGCCTGTGGGCGGGCTTGTCGGTGGACAACACCGCCGAAACCACCGCCACCGGCTATCTGTTTTCCGACCACGCCGGCAAGATCGCGGTGTTGGTCAAGTCGACCCGCAACGCGCTGATCGGTTTCGTGGTCCTCGGTTTCGCGGTGTTCTGGGCCTCGCGCGGGGAAGCCGACGAGATCGCTCCCGGCGTCAAAGCCAAGGCCGCATTCGTCTGGGCCAAGTTCCCGAAATTCGTGCTCGGCTTCCTGGCCGTCTCGGCGATCGCGACCGCGCACTGGCTGAGCAAGGGCCAAACCGCCAACCTGGCCAACGTGTCGAAATGGGCGTTCCTGCTGACCTTCGCGGGCGTCGGGCTCACCACCGACATCCGCCAAATCGCGCGCACCGGCTGGCGCCCACTCGTCGTCGCGGTCATCGGCCTGACCGTCGTCGCCTCGGTCTCGCTGGGCCTGGTCTTGCTCACCTCACGCGTATTCCATTGGGGCGTCGGTCTTTAACCCATTTCACGCAAACGCTTGAGCGTGAGTCGTGCAACACGCATCGACAAGGCCGGGGACAAGCGTTCCAAGTACCACGCGGCCTTCCACCAGGCCGGCAGCACGATGACCGCCTTTCCCCGCAGCACGGCACGAAGGGCGCGCTCGGCGAACTTTTCGGGTGCCATCGGCCGCATCGGCTCCCAGTATTTGAGCATCTGCTGGTCGCTGAGGCCGGTCATTGTCATCCGCCCGTATGTGCCGCCGGTGAGGATCGGGGTCCGGATCGCGCCCGGACACAACACGGACGCTTGCACACCGTGCCGCTCGCCCTCTACCCGCAGCACCTTCGAGATCGCGACGACGGCGTGTTTGGTGGCGGTGTAGCTCGCCGAACCGGGGGCAGCGACCAAACCGGCCATTGACGCCGTGTTCACGATGTGCCCCGAGCGCTGCCGGATCATGATCGGATAGACCGCCTGGATGCCGTGCACCACACCGCGCAGGTTCACGTCGAAGACGTCGTTCCAGTCGTCGAGCTCGTAGGAGTCGATCTCACCGCCGACCCCGATGCCGGCGTTGTTGAACAGGTAGTCGATCCGCCCGGATTGCTGCAGCACCTGCGCCACCACGCGTTCGAACGACGGGTAGTCGCGGACATCCAGCTCGACCGCAAACGCCCGTCCGCCAGCGCTGTTGAGCCGCTGGGCCAGCTCCTGTGCCGCGCCGAGCTGGCGATCGGCGATCCAGACCGACGCGCCACCGTCGACCAACGCGGTGGCCAGCGCGGCGCCGATACCCGACGCGCCACCGGTGACGAAGGCAACCTTCCCAGACACGCTCGACGCCATCAGCGTGCAGACGTCTCTACCCGACTCGACGCGTACATCTCGGCCAGGAACTGCTCGACGGCCACCGCGGCATGTGCCGCCCGGACCGACCCGAAGATCTCGAAAGCGTGTTGTGCGCGGGGTAATTCGGCATAGACGACGGGCTGGCGGCTGACCTCTCGCAGTCGCGCCGTGAAACTGCGTGCCTGCTCGACCGGGATCAGCGAGTCGTTGGTGCCGTGCAGCACGAAAAACGGTGGCGCGTCGGGATTCACGTGCGTGATCGGCGAAGCTTGGCGGAAGGGCTCTGCGATGTCGCCCCGGCTCAGCTTGAACACCCGCTTGGCCACCAGCGGCACCATCAGTGGATGCATCGAATCATCGTCGCGGGTGAAGTCGTAGACACCGTAGAACGGCACCGCCACCTGCACCCGGGTGTCGGCCTCCTCGAAGCCGGGCTGGAACTGCGGATGGTTAGGCGTAAGCGCGGCAAGCGAAGACAGGTGCCCGCCGGCCGAGCCGCCGGTGATCACGATCCAATCCGGGTCGCCGCCGTACTCGGCGATGTGCTCCTTCGTCCACGCGATGGCGCGCTTGACGTCGACGATGTGGTCGGGCCAGGTGGACCGCGGGCTGAGCCGGTAGTTGATGGCCACGCAGACCCAGCCCAGCTCGGCCAGATGGCTCATCAACGGATGTGCCTGTCCGCGTTTGTTTCCCGTCATCCAGGCGCCCCCGGGAACCTGCAGCAACACCGGCGCCCGTCCGCCGCGGTCGAGGTCGGGGCGCCGCCAGATGTCCAGGTGGTTCCTCGAGCCGAATTCTCCGTAGCTGATGTCACCGTCGTGCACGTAGTCGCGGTAGATCCGCAGCATGCGCGCCGCGCCGGGCTTCTTGGCGGTGGCGCCGTCCGGGGCGGGCCGCTTCCACAAGTCGCCCGCCTCGCCTCCGACGGTCGGAGCCCAGCCCGGCATCCAGCGCCGCCGTCAGCGGCTCATGGGCCGACTGACCCATCCGGCGCAGGCCTAGCAGACCCAGCCACGACACCGCCGACGCCAGCCAGCTGAACCATCGGAACCGGCGTGGCAGCCAGCGCGACACCGCGGCCTGCACCGCCGCGTGGGTGGCGATCGTCTGCAGCGGAAGTTCCGACGCGAACACGCCGGAACTGAACGCATACATCGATCCGTAGCCGCTCTTCGTCAGCGGCCGGTAACCGTTCGCGGTGAACGCGAGCCCGCCTATCGACACCATCGACGCCAACACGGCAGCCAGTCGCTTCATGGTTGTCCCCTTCATCTACTTGTCCTCTTCAGATTCCTCGACCAGCTGATAGGCGGGGTCGGACATCCAGATCGGCCGATTGCCACTCTGGCGGGCCTTGCCGGTGACACGCAGGAGTTGACCGGGCTGGACGTCGGCGCCATGCCCAGGACGGAACGTGACGCGGATTTCCCCACTGTCGTCGCCGATTTCGATCCACCGATACGTGCGACGGCCCTTGGCGATGTCCTCGACCTGAGTGACCCGTCCTTCGAAGGTGGCCCGCTGTCCGGGAATCAGGGCTGCCACCGTGATCACCGACGGGGGGCGCTCGGGGTGCTCGTAGGCGTCGACTTCCTGTTGGTCACCCTTGGAAACCCACGCTTCGACCTTGTCGACTTCACGCGCGACCCGCTGCTCGATGCGTTCGGGGTAGGCGTCTTTGATGCGGGTTTGCACGTCGTAGGGCACGATCGTCGCCGCGGCGTCGGGGATCAGGCTGACCGCCTGTGCGACTTTGTCCGCGGTGCGGTCGTGCAGCAGGCGTCCGAGCAGCGGGGCATAAGTCCGACGCGGCAACAGCACCGTCACGTTGGTGTTCCGTTTTTCATCGCGCGCCTTGGCCACCAGCACCTGGGCCGCCCGGGTAACCCGGCGATCCGGGCAGTCCACGACGCGCAGCGGGGTGTCCAAATCGAAGTGTTCCCAACGGTTTCTGATCACTTTGGCGTGGGCTTCATCGACCATGAAGTGCACCGCGGTCAGTTCGTCGGCCCGCAATCCCCTGCCGTAGCGCAGCGCTTCGATCACCGCGAGGTCAACCGAATTCACAAAGACGAACACCTTGTGCCGCGCGTACTTCACCAGATCGGGCCGCTCAGTGCGGAACATTTCGAGAATGGCTGCCTCGGCACGATATTCGCGGTTGAGCCGCATCAGCGTGAACACCAGCACCGGAAAGACGACGACGACCAGCCACGCGCCCTCGGTGAACTTCGCCACCGCGAAGATGCCGACCACGATCGTCGACAGGATCCCCGCGGACAGGTTGATCGCCAATCGGCCCTGCCAGCCGGGTTCCCGTTGGGTCAGATGATATTTGGTCATTCCGTAGCCGGCCATCGAGAATCCGGTGAACACGCCGATCGCGTAAAACGGGACCAGCGCGTTGACCGAGCCGCCGGTGATCACCAGCAACGCCACCGACAACGCCGTCAGCGCGATGATGCCGTTTGAAAACACCAGGCGGTGACCGCGTGTCATTAACTGCCGCGGCAGGAAGCGGTCTTCGGCGACGAAGCTGGCCAACGCGGGAAATCCGTTGAAGCTGGTGTTTGCACCGGTGAAAAGGATGGCAGCCGTTGACACCTGGACGAGAATGTAGAAGACGTTGCCCACTACGCCTTGGCCGAAGACCGCGCGGGCAACCTCGGATAACACCGACGGATAGCCGGCGGCATAGGGGGTGGCGTGGGTGACGTGGGCCAGGTAGGCCACGCCGGCCAGTAAGAATGCGAGAATGCAAGCCATGGTGGTGAGCACCCGACGCGCGTTGAGGCCCTGCGGTTTCCGGAAGACGGTGACTGTATTGGAGATCGCCTCGACCCCAGTCAGCGACGAACCGCCGTTGGCGAACGCACGGAGCAGGACCAGCACCGTCGCGCCCATCACCAGGCCGTTGCCCTGATGGACCGGCACCGCTCCGGCGATGTGGGCGGGGTCGTATACCGGTAAATCGCCGAATATTTCGCGGATGACACCGGTCAGGATCGTCAGGGTGATCATGGTGACGAAGAAGTAGGTTGGCACCGCGAATGGCCGGCCCGCTTCCCGTAATCCGCGCAGGTTGGCGTAGCAGATGAGAATCACCACGCCAACCGTGATTTCCAGGCTGTAGGGACCCAGTGCGGGTACCGCCGACGCCACCGCGACCGTGCCCGCCGCCGCCTGCACCGCCACGGTCACCACGTAGTCGATCAACAGTGCGGCGGCGGCGACCTGCGCCACCCGGGGTCCGAAGTTCTCCCGCGCGACGATGTAGGAGCCGCCGGCCCGGGTATAGGCCATGACGACCTGCCGATACGACGCGGTCACTAACACCAGAATCACCAAGATGACGCCGGTGATGGGCAGCAACAGCGCAAAAGCCGCCAGCCCGGCAGCCGGCAGCAATTCGATCAAGATCTGCTCGGTGCCGTAGGCGGTCGACGAGATTGCGTCCGGCGAAAGCGCGCCAAGCGCGACGGGGTTCGACAGCTTCTCGGAACTCAGGTCCTCGGTGATGAGCGGCTTTCCCAGAAAGACGCGCTTGGCTATGTCTCCGATCGACAGGGGGATGCGCAGCTTGCTAGCCGAATTAGAAGCCGAGATCGTCACGAGCACATTGTGCAGGTTGTCAGCCGAGCCGCTGAACCGCGGCCGCGATCCGTTCGTCGGTGGCCGTCAGTGCCACCCGCACGTGCTGCGCACCGGCCGGGCCGTAGAACTCACCGGGCGCGGCCAGGATGCCACGCTCGGCCAACCACAGGACGCTGTCGCGGCAGCCCTCGCCGCGGGTGGCCCAGAGATAGAGGCCGGCTTCCGAATGCTCGACGGTGAACCCGGCCGAGCGCAGCGCCGGCAGCAGCGCCTCACGACGCCGCGCGTAGCGCTCCCGCTGCAGTTTCTCGTGATCGTCGTCGTTCAGGGCGGCCACCATGGCGGCCTGCACCGGCGTCGGCACGATCATCCCGGCGTGTTTGCGCACCGCCAGCAGCTCGGCGACCAGGCCCGCATCACCGGCGACGAAGCCGGCCCGGTAGCCGGCCAGCGACGAGGTCTTCGACAGTGAGTGCACCGCCAGCAGCCCGGTGTGGTCGCCGTCGCAGACCGAGGGATGCAGCACCGACAGAGGTTGGGCGTCCCAGCTCAAACCCAGATAGCACTCGTCGGAAGCCACCAGGACGCCGCGCTCGCGCGCCCATCCGACCACCTTGCGCAGATGGTCCACCCCCAGCACACGTCCGGTCGGGTTGCTCGGCGAGTTCAGATACACCAGCGCCGGCGATTGCGGCCCCAGCGGCGTCAGCGAGTCCGCGCGCAGCACCTGCAGCGCCCGCCAATCGGGCACCGACGTCGTAGGTGGGATACGCCAGTTCGGGCACCACGACCACGTTCCCGGCGCCCAGGCCCAGCAGCGTCGGCAACCAGGCGATCAATTCCTTGGTGCCGATCACCGGCAAGATCGCGGCCTCGGTGAGCCCGGTGATCCCGTAACGACGGGCCAGCGCGGCCACCGCCGATTCGCGCAGCTCCGCGGTGCCGGCGGTGGCGGGATATCCCGGCGCCGACGCGGCGGCGGCCAATGCGTCCTGAATCACCGGCGCGACCGGGTCGACCGGTGTGCCGACCGAAAGATCGACGATGCCGTCCGGGTGGGCGCCGGCCAGGTCCTTCGCGTCGACCAGAGTGTCCCAGGGGAACTCCGGCAGGGACGCCGACACCGGCCGGCGCTGCGGGGGGTGCCAGGGGGTCAGCGGACCGCTCAGTCGTCCTCGCCCTGCGGCGGCAGATCCTTGACCACCTGGGGGTCGTTCTCGGTCATCCCGACCTTGGCCGCGCCGCCCGGCGATCCGAGCTCGACGAAGAAGTCGGCGTTGATCTGGGTGTATTCGCTCCACTGCTCGGGCACATCGTCTTCGTAGTAGATCGCTTCAACGGGGCAGACCGGTTCGCAGGCACCGCAGTCGACGCACTCGTCGGGGTGGATGAACAGCATCCGGGCGCCCTCGTAGATGCAGTCGACGGGGCATTCCTCGATGCATGCCTTGTCCTTGATGTCGACGCAGGGTTCGGCGATCGTGTACGTCACGGACGGCTCCTCAACGTGTCCTCTGTGTACTTCTCGGTGTGGGCTTTCATAAGGGCTGTGTTGCTTCGCCGGCGCGGGTTTCCGTACTCCCACCGGCGAAGCGTTCGGTTACTGATACTAGACGTTGCATATACAAGCGCGGCAATTGGCACGCCCGTCCCCACGGGCCGCATCTATGCTGCCCCGATGGTGCTGTCGTACCCCAATCTGTTGTCGCCGTTGGATCTCGGGTTCACGACGCTGCGCAACCGGGTGGTGATGGGCTCGATGCACACCGGTCTGGAGGACCGGGCCCGCGACATCGACCGGCTCGCCGAGTACTTCGCCGAGCGCGCCCGCGGCGGCGTCGGGCTGATCATCACCGGCGGCTACGCGCCCAACCGCACCGGTTGGCTGCTGCCGTTCGCCTCGCAGCTGGTGTCGTCGTCGCAGGCCCGCCGGCACCGTCGCATCACCGGGGCGGTGCACGACGCGGGCGGCAAGATCCTGCTGCAGATCCTGCACGCGGGACGCTATGCCTACCATCCGCTTTCGGTGAGCGCGTCGTCGATCAAGGCGCCGATCAACCCGTTCCGCCCGCGGGCACTGTCGTGCCGCGGCGTCGAAGCGACCATCGACGACTTCGTCCGCTGCGCGCAGCTGGCCCGCGACGCCGGTTACGACGGCGTCGAAATCATGGGCAGCGAGGGCTATCTGCTCAACCAGTTCCTGGCGCCGCGCACCAACAAGCGCACCGACGCCTGGGGCGGCACACCGGAGAAGCGGCGCCGGTTCCCGGTCGAGATCGTGCGCCGCACCCGCGCGGCGGTCGGACCCGACTTCATCATCTGCTACCGGATGTCGATGGCCGACTACGTCGAGGACGGCCAGAGCTGGGACGAAATCCTCGCGCTGGCAACCGAAGTCGAGGCGGCCGGGGCGACGATCATCAACTCCGGCTTCGGCTGGCACGAGGCGCGGGTGCCGACGATCGTCACGTCGGTGCCCAACAGCGCCTTCGTCGACATCAGCAACGCCGTCGCCGAGCACGTCAGCATTCCGGTGGTGGCGTCCAACCGGATCAACATGCCGCAGGCGGCCGAACAGATCCTGGCCGACACCCAGGTGCAGCTGATCTCGATGGCGCGCCCACTGCTGAGCGACCCGGAGTGGGTGCTCAAGGCGCAGTCCGGCCGGCCGACGAGATCAACACCTGCATCGCCTGCAATCAGGCCTGCCTGGACCACGCCTTCGTGCAAGAAGACGGTGTCGTGTCTGCTCAATCCGCGCGCCGGGCACGAGACGAAGTTGGTGCTTGTCGCCGACCCGGCGAACGCGTCGCGTCGCGGTGGTCGGGGCCGGCCCGGCCGGGCTGGCCGCCGCGGTCAGCGCCGCCCAACGCGGCCACCAGGTCACGCTGTTCGAGGCCAACGACGTCATCGGCGGCCAATTCGACCTGGCCCGACGGATTCCCGGCAAGGAGGAGTTCAGCGAAACCATCCGGTACTTCACGACGATGCTGGACAAGCACGGCGTCGAGGTGCGGCTGGGCACCCGGGCATCGGCGTCGGACCTGTCCGGTTTCGAAGCCGGCTTCGCCGACGTCGTGCTGGCCACCGGCGTGGCGCCGCGAATGCCCGACCATCCCCGGCATCGACCACCCGATGGTGCTCAGCCTACGCCGAGGCGATCACGGGCGCAAGCCGGTCGGCGAGACCGTGGCCGTCGTCGGCGCCGGCGGCATCGGGTTCGACGTCAGCGAACTCCTGGTCACCGAATCCTCACCGACGCTCAACCTCAAAGCCTGAAAGTGGAAGGCCGAGTGGGGTGTCGTCGATCCGCTGGGGAACCCCGCTGCGGGGCGGAGCCCGCGGAGCCCTGACCAGTCCCCTGCCGTTGCCGGCGGCGCGTGAGGTGTACCTGCTGCAGCGCACGAAGGGCGCGCAGGGCAAGCGGCTGGGCAAGACCACCGGGTGGGTGCACCGGGCGTCGCTGAAGGCCAAGGGTGTGCATCAGCTCTCCGGCGTGAACTACGAGCGGATCGACGACGAGGGCCTGCACATCAGCTTCGGCCCGGACCGGGAGCGCTCGCGGCTGCTCGGCCGTCGACAACGTGGTGATCTGCGCCGGCCAGGAGTCGGTGCGCGAGCTGGAGGATGAACTGCGGCGCAACGGCATCGAGCCGCACATCATCGGCGGTGCGGCCCTGGCCGCCGAACTGGACGCCAAGCGCGCCATCAGGCAGGGCACCGAGCTCGCGGCCGGGCTCTAGGGGCCCGATTTCGCCCACGGTGAAATCGCTGATAAACCCTAGCTGACCTGCGAAGTGTTATGCGCGAGGCGGCAGGTCCGATATCAAGATTGATAAGAGCAAGCCCGGGGGGCCTGGTAGCCTAGATCGAAGACGGCAACCGCTGGGCAGATGTCGTCGCCGTTCTTTTTTGGGACGGTGCATAAGTTGGGGAAGGTGTCCAAATAATGACTAGGTTGTCGCTCGCTAAGTTTGCCGCCGCGATCGGTGGTATGGGCTTGGCATTGTCCGCCGCAACCGGGATCGCATCCGCGTCCCCCGACGATGCGGTCATCAACACGACCTGCAGCTATCCGCAGGTGATCGCGGCGCTCGACGCCACTAACCCGGCTGCCGCGGCGCAATTCCATGCCTCGCCGGCAGCGGCGAACTACCTCACAAGTTTCCTCAACTCGCCGCCGCCGCAGCGCGCCGGGATGATCGCGCAGTTGCGGATTCTTCCGGGTGCCGCGCAATACATCGGCGTCGTTGAGCAGGTGGCTGGAGTCTGCAACAACTACTGAGCACCTCAGTAGCCACTCAGCAGCACACGCACCCGGCCTAAGGTCTCCGGACCGACGCGGCCACAGATTCGCGACGGATTGCCAGCAGCGGACGCCCCACGGCAAACACGGTGTCCGTCGTCATCCACGGCTCGGCAAGCCGGGCCGTAGCGGCCGACGACCCCGTCGGCCCCACCCCCGGCGCGAGCGTCCGCAAAATGCCACTCAAATCGGCGTGTCGCCGTACAAACACGCGCCCTCGCGGGAGGCGGGCCCGGGCGCGCTACGCGGCCAGCGGCGCGTAGGTGGTGGTGCGCTGGCGCGCCGGCCGGCCGATGCCCTCGGCAATCGCGACCAGCTCGGCGACACTTTTGGCCGACCCGTGCTCCGAACCGGCCATCCGCGAGATGGTTTCCTCCATCAATGTGCCGCCCAGGTCGTTGGCTCCCCCGTTGAGCATCACCTGCGTGCGCTCGATGCCGAGCTTCACCCAGCTGGTCTGAATGTGGGAGATGCGGCCGTGCAGCATGATCCGCGCCAGCGCGTGCACGGCCCGGTTGTCGCGATGGGTGGGCCCGGGACGCGCCGCGCCCGCCAGGTACAGCGGCGAATTCTGGTGCACGAACGGCAGCGGGACGAATTCGGTGAAACCGCCGGTGCGGTCCTGGATGTCGCGCAGCACGTTGAGATGACCGATCCAGTGCTTGGGGTTGTCCACATGGCCGTACATCATGGTCGACGACGACCGCAGCCCCACCTCGTGCGCGGTGGTCACGATCTCGACCCACAGCGACGTCGGCAACTTGCCCTTGGTGAGCACCCAGCGCACCTCGTCGTCCAGGATCTCGGCGGCCGTACCGGGGATCGAGCCCAGCCCGGCCTCGCGCAGGCTGATCAGCCACTCGCGAATGCTCAACCCGCTCTTGGTCACCCCGTTGGCGATCTCCATCGGGGAAAACGCATGCACGTGCATCGACGGCACCCGGGCCTTGACGGCGCGCACCAGATCGGCGTAGCCGGTGATCGGCAACTCGGGGTCGATGCCGCCCTGCATGCACACTTCGGTCGCGCCCGCGACGTGCGCCTCCCAGGCCCGTTCGGCGACCTCGTCAGCCGACAGCGAATAAGCGTCGGCGTCGCCCTTGCGCTGGGCGAACGCGCAGAACCGGCAGCCCGTGTAGCAGATGTTGGTGAAGTTGATGTTGCGGTTGACGACGAACGTGACGTCGTCGCCCACCACCTCGCGGCGTAACGAATCCGCAAGCGCGGCAACCGCTTCCATCGCGGGGCCGTCGGCGGTCGCCAACGCCAGGTACTCGTCGTCGGTGCAGCCGGCGGGATCGCGCTCGGCCGAGCGAAGCGCGGCCAGCACGTCGGTGTCGAAGCGCTCGGGAGCGCGGGCCGCCAGCTCGTGCACGTGCGCACGGATCGATTCCCAATCGCCGAACGCGCTGTTGAGGTCGCTGCGCGACTCCGTGTTTCGGCCCTCGGTGTCGATCGCGGCGTTCAGGTCCACCCGGCCCGAGGACTCGACGTCGTCGGGCTCCTGCCACGGCAGCCCCACCGGGTTGACGTCGCGAGCCAGACCCGTCGCCGGATCGGCAAGCGCCACAACATGTCCCCGCACCCGCGGGTCGATCCACGCCGCGCCGGCCTGTACGTATTTGGGTTGCGCGGTCAGCCGCTGCACCAAATCGTATCCGGCCTCCGCGGTGACCGCGTCCAGCTCATCCAGAGCGGGCCAGGGCCGTTCGGGGTTGACGTGGTCGGGTGTCAGCGGTGAGACACCGCCCCAGTCGTCGACGCCAGCACCGATCAGCGCCAGGCATTCCTCGCGGGACACCAGGTTCGGCGGAGCCTGGATGCGCATACCCGGTCCGAGTACCAGACGAGCAACCGCCACCGTCGCCAGGTAATCCTCGATCCCGGCATCGGGCACCGCGGCCATAGCGGTGTGCTCCTTGGCCCGAAAATTCTGCACGATCACTTCCTGCACGTGCCCGAATTCCTTGTGCGACTTACGAATCGCGTGCAAGGTGTCGGCGCGTTCGGGCAGCGTCTCGCCGATGCCGACCAGCAGCCCGGTGGTGAACGGAATCGACAGCCGGCCCGCGTCGGTCAGGGTGCGCAGCCGCACCGCCGGGTCTTTGTCCGGACTGCCGTAGTGCGCCAGCCCTCTCGTCTCGAACAGCCGTCGCGACGTCGTCTCCAGCATCATGCCCATCGACGGCGCCACCGGCTTGAGCCGTGACATCTCCGACCAGCTCATCACTCCCGGGTTCAGGTGCGGCAGCAGGCCGGTTTCCTCCAGCACCCGGATCGCCATCGCCCGCACGTAGGACAACGTGGAGTCGTAGCCGCGCTGCGTAAGCCATTCGCGCGCCTCTTCCCAGCGTTCCTCGGGGCGGTCGCCGAGGGTGAATAGCGCTTCCTTGCAACCGAGTTCGCCACCGCGGCGGGCGATGTCGAGGATCTCGTCGGGCTCCAGATACATTCCCGCGCCCTGCGCGCGCAGCTTGCCGGGCACGGTGACGAACGTGCAGTAGTGGCAATTGTCACGGCACAGATGCGTGATCGGGATGAACACCTTGCGCGAATAGGTGATTGGCAGCCGCCCCTTCGAACCGCGCCGTCCGGCCGACTCCAAACCCGCGTCGCGCACCCGCGCCGCGCTCGCGCAGAGGTCGGCTAGGTCGTCGCCGCGGGCGGTCATCGCGACCGCCGCCTCATCGAGATTGAGCACCACACCGTCTCGAGCGCGCCGCAGTACCCGTCGCATCGCCGATGCGGTGGCCCTTAATGTGGCCTGGGGCGGAACAACGGGGCTTGCCAGAGCGGTGGGCTCCTGGCCCGGATTCTTGCCCGAGGTTAAAGGCACGTTGGTGTAACTTCCCCACGGTCGAATTTCATCCGCGCGTCCAAATATAAGACCCCGGGCAGTAGCGCCATACGCGCAACACTAGCGTCGAGCGGACGCAGGCATGCGGTCGACCATCCCGGCGTCAGCACGCCACGGTGGCTACGCGCGAGCCCCGGTCAAGAAATTGTCGCAGGGGGAAAGAGGTGCGACATGTCCTTTGTTATGGCGGCACCGGACGGGCTGGCCGCCAGATCGCCGCATTGTTTTCCACGCATGGGCTGGAATTTCAGCAGCTCAGCGCACAGGCGCCGGCCTCACGAGCAGTTCGATGAAGACTCTGACCGCAAGCGCAAACGCCTAACTGCGGCGGCGTCGGGACCCGACCTCCCGTATCTCCCGTATGCCGGAATCGGGTTGTTCGATCGGTTGATCTTTGCGATCAATTCGCTGCTATATCAAATCGATTTGCCGACCACCTCGCGACGCAAACGAATCCGTAAGCACGACAACCACTTCACTGCTCGTCGGGGCGGCCGGCGGGGTCGCCGTAGGTGGTAATCGCTACCACATCTGCGCATCTGGGCACCTAAGACCGCCGATCGAGATACGATGGCCGCCTGCCTTAGACAGGCTGTGGGAGGTCACTGGATGTCGTTCATCGTCGCGGGGCCAGACGCGCTGGCCGCAGCGGCGTCGAACATCGCGGGTATCGGTTCGACGATCAACGCGGCCAACACGGCGGCGGCAGTGCCGACCGCCGAACTCATGGCGCCCGCCGCAGACGCCGTGTCGGCCCAGGTGACCCAGATGTTCTCCGCTCACGCTCAGGCATATCAGCAGCTCAGCGCCCAGATGTCGGCGTTTCACGACCAGTTTGTGGGGGCGCTGCAAGCAACCGCGAACTCGTATGCGGCCACCGAGGCCAGCTCAGCGCAGAGCCTGGCCAGCGCGATCGGCTCGCCGGTCGCGAAGTTGCTGGGGCAGCCGCTGATCGGCCAGGGAGGCCAGAGCGGCGGGACGGCGGCCGGCGGCGTGCTGGCGAATGCCCTGGGCCGGATCCAAGGCGCGGGTGCGCTGGGCGCCGGGATGCTGCGACTGCCCGGCACCGGCGGGGCGCTACTGCGGCCCGCCGCGGCAGCGGCAGCCCCCGCTGCCGGGATTCTCCCGGTGTCGGTCGGCACCGCCATCGAGAACCTCTACCTCCAGGTCGAGCCGTGGGTAGAGTACGGCTTCGACCTGGCTGCCTACGCGGCGGGTTGGGTGCCCTATGTCGGCTTGTTGGCACCGCAGATCTACATCGTCTACGACCTCTTTGAGCCCATAGTGCAGGCCGGTCTGTTCAACACGATCGACTGGCTCGAAGGGTCAATCACTTTCAGTCAAGGACTGGCCAACTTCGGGTCGGCGACTACGGCATCGATCAACCAGTTCATCACGAACGAGATCAACTGGGCTTTGGGCTACTTGCCGCCGCTGCCGCCCCTGCCGCCGATCTGACTCCGTGCCGCCAGAGCACCCATGCCGGCGGCGTGACCCCCAACACGATCAGGATGAGCGCTCCGTAGGCCATGATGCCCTGGCCGCCCAGGATGACGTCGTCATTGGGAAGGCCCAACGTCATCGCCGCCACCGTGATCAGCCAGGTCCACAGCGGCAACGCCGCCACCCGCGAGGATCGGGTCCACCGCCCGGCTGCCCAGACCAGGGCGGCGTTCAGCAAACCGCTGAGCAGGGCGCTGACCGGGAATGGAACGGTGCCGAGATAGACCGGCATCAACAGCGCCCCGGCGAGCGCCGAGAGAATTCCGTCGACGGCCAACAGCGCCAGAACAACGATACGAATAGCAGGATCTGTCGCGCTCGTCTCTTCGCCGGACGACGCGAGTGTCTTGGTTTCGGTCAGGTCGGAACGCTATCGAACTGCGAGACTATCGAGCCGAGCACCCATTGCAGGCTGTCCAGTCGGTCCTGCCAGTGCTGCATGTTGGGGTCAATGTCCGGGTCCATGCGAGTTCCTTCCCCTGCTGCCTGAATGGCAGCCTACCGCTTCGGGGCAGCGGTGAAACCTAGTCCGGCGAGCAGATCCGTTTCCCAGCCGCGTTCATCGCGATCTCCCGCGGATCCGACCACCAGCACGTAATGCTCGGTGCCCAGGATCGGGATCGCCATGTTGTTGGACAGGGCACAGATTCGCCGCGTCGGGCCGACCACGACCTGAGTGGCGTGCGCGACGAGCGCCTCGGCCTTGGCGGCGCGGGCGTCTTCGTCGGCCTCGACGACAGCGTCGATGTCGTCGTCGGAATATCCGAACGTCAGCTCTCCGGGCGACGGCACCACCCAGTGCGGTAGCAAGTCTTCGGGCTGCACCGTGTCTCGGGCTGCCGTGAACCCGCTCGCCGCGAAGACCGTCCAGTACAACTTGGGCACCGTCCACGGCTCGCCCGGGTAGTCCGTACCGCCGGACGCCGAGACGGCGGCCATCGTGACGTTGTGGGCGCGAATGTGATCGGGGTGGCCGTAACCGCCGTTGGGGTCATAGGTCACGACGACGTGCGGCCGCAGTTCACGAATGATCGCGACCAGCGCACCGACGGCTTCACGTTCGTCGGCGTCGATGAACCGCCGCCGACCGCGCGGCTCGGCGCCGGCCATGCCGGAGTCGCGCCAGCGACCCGCGCCGCCCAGGTAGATGGGAGCCTGCACGCCCAGCTTTCGCAACGCCGTGGTGAGTTCGGCGATGCGGTAGCCGCCGAGTTGATCCGCATGTTCGGCGTCGAGCTGAGCCCAGCGCTCGCCGATCACCTCACCCTCCTCGCCGAGGGTGCACGTGACGACCTGCACCTGCGCCCCGCGAGCGGTGTAATGCGCGATGGTGGCGCCGTTGGCGAGGCTTTCGTCGTCGGGATGCGCGTGCACAAAGAGCAGCCGCGGCGTCTCAGACATGGACCGTCACCCTACCCGCAGCCCGCTAGTGATTGCCCGCCAATAGCCGACCGGCTAGCTTAAGGTGACGGATTGGAGGGCACATGGCGCGCATCAAACCGGTCGACGCCATCGCGGCGATGGCCGCAATGTCCAGGCCCGACATCGGTCAGGGTGACCGAATCAATCTGGGCGTCGCCGGCATCATCAGCCACCAGCCCGAAGTCGCCGCGGCATTGGGCGCAATGACTGCGGCACTGAGGGATTCGGGCGCACTGCCGCCGCGGCTGATGGAGTTGGTGCGGCTGCGGATCGCCTTCCACAACCAGTGCCGTAGTTGCATGTCGATCCGCTACCAGAGCGCCATCGACGACGGGCTCACCGAAGAGGCCGTGTGTTCGTTGGAGCGGCCGTCAGAAGCCACAGACCTCACCGAAGCAGAGCGCAGCGCATTGAAGTTCGCGGATCTGTTCGCGACCAACCATCTCGCCATCGACGATGCGGTGTACAACGAGCTACGGTCCTACTTCGGCGAAGACCAACTGGTGGCGCTCGGTCTGCACTGCGCGTTTTGCGTCGGCATCGGGCGCCTCACCGCCACCTGGCATGTCGTCGAAGACCTGCCGAGCGGGATGTCCGCGCAGAGCGACTCGCCGCTGGCGCCATGGCTCGCGGAATCCGTTGTGGCGTCGGGCTAACTGTCTGTTTACCTACGCGTAGGAACGCTAGCGGCTACTATTGTCGAATGGCGCAGGTGACCATCTCCAACGCCGGCCGGAGCCGCCGGCGCGGCGAAGTGCTTGAGCGCGCGCTGTACGAGGCCACGTTGGCCGAATTGGCGTCCGTCGGGTACGGCGGGCTGACGATGGAAGGCATTGCGGCGCGGGCCCGCACCGGCAAGGCGGCCCTGTACCGCCGGTGGACCTGCAAGCACGATCTGGTGCTGGCCGCTCTGCACCACGCGGTGCCGCCATTGCCCGCACCGCGGCCCGGAAGATCGGCGCGAGAGAACCTGCTGACCGTGTTCACCGCCCACCGCGACGTGCTGGCCGGCAAGACCGCGTTCCCGGGCCTGGACATCATCAGTCAGCTTTTGCACGAGCCGGAACTGCGCGCCATCTTCGCCGACGCCGTGGTGGGCCCGCGGGTGACGATCGTCGAATCGATCGTGCAGGCGGCGGCCCGCGACGGAGAGCTCGACCCCGCCACCATCACGCCGCTGACCGCGCGCGTCGGGCCCGCGTTGATCAACCACCACTTCATCCTCAACGGCGAACCGCCGACACGGCGGGAACTGGGGCTCATCGTCGACACCGTGATCCCGCCGCGCCTTTAGATCGGCGAACGTGGACTTGTGTCACGCTCGAGTCGGTCGAAGCGTGCATCAACACCACACTCGGCGAGGGAATTCAGGGGTTACGGCCCGGTCTTGACCCATTGGCCGGCGTCACCGACGATGCCGACCGGTACAGCACCGGACAGGCTGACGTTCTGCACGCTCGGGCCGGCCGCGACGATCGTGGTGTCCTGCAGGATCGGCAACACCGTCGACATGTTCCACAAGCGCGGTTCGACCGCGGTGATCACGTCGTTGATGTTCTTGCTGCCGTCGAGGGCGGCATCGATGTTCGACTGGATGCTGCGGTCGCAAATTCCGCTGATGTTCGACGGCGCCTGCACCAGCGCACCCGGCTCGGGCGGGCGGGTGGGCGTGGTGGCCGTCGGCGTGACCGGGTCGGGGGCGGTGGGCGAATTGGGCCCGCCAGGCGCAGAAGAACTAGCCGAGGTGGAGGGCGTGCTGGCGGTCGAGACCGGCGTCGTCTGCAAGGCCGGGCAGCCGTACCGCGAGGCCAGCAGCGTCGCCAGGTTTCCGCCGGCCTGGTGCCAGCCCACAATGGCGTCGACCTGGTTGTTGGTCAGCGCGTCGCGATAGAGCGTCACCGGGTCCAGCGCCAGCACGCTCGCGGCGATGCCGACGTTGCGCAACTGGTCGGCGGCCGTGTTGGCGACGGCCACCGCGGTCGGGTCGTTGGCCGCCACGCCGATGACCATTGTCAGCTGCTTGCCGTCCTTGCTGATCTGGCCGCGGATGACCTCGGGCGGCCCGGTGCCCACCGGTGTGGTCGATCCGGGTCCGGGCGGCGCCGGCTGTGTCGTGGAGGCCGCGGCGCTGCTTTCGACCTGGTATCCGGCGGCCGCGAACAACGCCAGCGCCGCCTGCGTCGTCATCGCGGGTGGCGCGGTCGGCTCGTAGCCCGGGTCGCTCGGCGAACGTATCTGGGCCTGGTCCAGCGTGACCGTGTTGTCGCTGCCCGCGCCCACCGCGGCGAGCAGGTCAACGTCGAGCAATCCCAACATCGCCTTGCGGACCTGCGCATCGGCCAGCTTGGGCTCGTTGGCGCGCAGCGTCAGCTGCATGACCCGCGGCGTTACGATCCGGGCCGTGCGCACGTCTGGGATCGCGGACAACTGCGCGAACGCGGTCGACCCGCCATGCACCTGGGCCACCTGGGTGTCGCCGTTGCGCACCGAGTCGGCCAGCGCGGCCGGTGCGCCGGCCCGGCGGAAAAGAATGAGGGCCGGCTTGGAGGGCGGCCCCCAATACCGGTCGTTGCGGGCGATCAGGAGTTCGTCGCGCTGCGGGTCGATGTTCTCCACCCGGAACTGCCCACCCGTCACCGGCAGCGCCCGCGCCAGCCCGGCCGCGAAACCACCCGGCACATCCTTGACGATGTGCGCGGGCAGCAGGTTGTTGAACAGCTCCTTCCACGCCGGGTACGGCTGGGCGAAGGTGACGACGGCCTGCTTACCGCCTTCGAGCGACTGGACCCCGGTGATCAGATCGTATCCGGCCGGATCTACCACCCCCGGCTGGCTGACCATCTGGCGCCACAGGTACCAGAAATCGTCGGCGCCGATCGGGGCGTTGTCGGTCCACTGGGCCTCGGGCCGGATCTTGTAAGTCACCGTGAACGGGTTCTGGTTGGTCACGTCGGCGGACACCAGCAGGGTCGGGTCCATCTCCCAGCGCGAACCCGTCGGCGTGCCGGGATCGGGCACCGGCCGGAACGCGCTGGGCAACACCAGTGCGCTGATCGCCGCGTTCACGGGCGACAGATCCGACAGCAGATGCGGGTTGAACCCGGCGCCGATCGAATCGATGCCCATGATGATCTGGGTGGGATGTTGTGGCGGCGGCGCGGTGTTGTGCGGCGTGTCGGTGCTTTGCGGCGCCGGCGGCGGGCTGACCGTGCATGCCGACAGCACCACGACAACCAGCGAGACCAGCACGCCGATGGTCCTACAGACACGGCGAACTGGTCTCGGCACGCTCATCAGGGTATCGAGCAAACGCTAACCCCGGGCCTTGGCACGCGAGCGGCTGCGGGCCCGGGAGGTGGCGTCCAGCTCGACCTTGCGCACGCGCACGATCTCCGGCGTCACCTCGACGCATTCGTCGTTCGCACAGAATTCCATCGCCTGCTCCAAATCGAACTCGAGTGGCTTGGCCAGCGTCTCCATCACGTCGGCGGTCGAGGACCGCATGTTGGTCAGCTTCTTCTCGCGGGTGACGTTGAGGTCGAGGTCCTCCGGGCGCGGGTTGATCCCGACGACCATGCCCTCGTAGGTGTCCTGGCCTGGCTCGACGAAGAACTGGCCCCGATCGCCCAGTTGCAGCAGCGCGAACGGCGTGATGGTACCGGTTCGGTCGGATACCAGCGACCCGGTGTGCCGGGCCCGGATCTCGCCGGCCCACGGCCGGTAGCCGTCGAACACGGCGTTGGCGATGCCGGTGCCGCGGGTCAGCGTGAGGAAGTCGGTGCGGAAGCCGATCAGGCCGCGGCTGGGCACGATGAAGTCCATCCGCACCCAGCCGGCGGCATGGTTGGTCATCTCCTCCATGCGGCCCTTGCGGGCGGCCATCAACTGAGTGATGGCCCCGACGAACTCCTCGGGACAGTCGATCGTCATCGCCTCGAACGGCTCGTGCAGCTTGCCGTCGATCGTCCTGGTGACCACCTGCGGCTTGCCGACCGTGAGCTCGAAACCCTCCCGGCGCATCTGTTCGACCAGCACCGCCAGCGCGAGCTCGCCGCGGCCCTGCACCTCCCAGGCGTCGGGCCGGTCGATGTCGACGACCCGGATGGAGACGTTGCCGACGAGTTCGGTGTCCAGCCGGTTGCGGACCATGCGCGCGGTCAGCTTGTGCCCGGATACCTTGCCCGCTAGCGGGGAGGTGTTGGTGCCGATCGTCACCGAGATGGCCGGCTCGTCGACGTGGATGCGCGGCAGCGCGTGAGCATGGTCGGGATCGGCCAGCGTGTCACCGATCATGATGTCGGGCAGGCCGGCCACGGCGACGATGTCGCCGGCGATCGCCTCGGCGGTGGGAGTGCGCTCGACGCCCTCGGTCGTGAGCAACTCGGTGATCTTAGCGTTGGTGATGACCGGCAGCCCGTCGACCTCGCGCATCCACGCCACCTGGTGGCCCTTGCGCAGCTTGCCCTTGTAGATGCGGACCAGGGCGAGCCGGCCCAGGAAGGCCGACGCGTCCAGGTTGGTCACCAGCGCCTGCAGCGGCGCCTCGGGGTCCCCGAGCGGCGGCGGGATGTGTTCCATCAACACGTCGAACAACGGGTCGAGGTTGTCCCCGTCGGGCACCTCACCGTCGCCTGGCTGCTCGGTGCTCGCAATCCCCGCGCGCCCGGACGCGTACAGCGTCGGCAGGCCCAGCGCGTGCTCGGCGGCCTTGGCGGCTTCGTCGTCGAGGTCGGAGGCCACGTCGAGCAACAGGTCGTGGCTGGCATGCACAACCTCATCGATGCGCGCGTCGGGCCGGTCTGTCTTATTGACCACCAGGATCACCGGCAGATGTGCCTGGAGCGCCTTGCGCAGCACGAACCGCGTCTGCGGCAGCGGGCCTTCCGACGCGTCGACCAGCAGCAACACCCCGTCGACCATGGACAGCCCGCGCTCCACCTCGCCGCCGAAGTCGGCGTGTCCGGGGGTGTCGATGACATTGATCACAGTCACCGTGCCATCCGGATTGTGGCGGTGTACTGCCGTGTTTTTCGCCAGGATCGTGATGCCCTTTTCCTTCTCGAGGTCACCGCTGTCCATGATGCGTTCCTGGGTGTCGTCGCCGCGGTGGGTCAGGGCGCCTGACTGCCGGAGCATCGCGTCGACCAGCGTTGTTTTGCCGTGGTCGACGTGGGCGACGATGGCGACATTGCGGAATGGCACGTCGGTGATTGTGGCAGCGGTGAGGTATCAATAGCGAACTGAGCCATCGAACCGGGCCGCTCATCGCCTCGAGTCTGCGCTCAGCGAACTACGAAGGCACGCGGCCTTCGGTTCTCGCATTGTTAGGAGCCCGTGCTCTGGCGAGCCTGGTTTCCGCCGCGACGTTTGGCTGCATACATCGCGCTGTCGGCGAGGGCAATGAGTTCTTCGATGAGGTGGCCCCCCTCGGCTGTGCACAGCCGAGGCAGTTCGGCGCTAGCGGCGCCGATGCTCACCGTGATGCCGGACGGATGCCTGCCGACCGCGCCGCAGAACCGTGATGCGAGTGGCGCCACATCGTCGACGGTGCAAGTGAGCGCAACGAGGAATTCCTCGCCACCGGCGCGGCAAATTATTGCTTCGGCCGGGCTGTGGTCGCGCAGCAGCCCAGCCACCACTTGCAGGAGGCGATCGCCGGCGGAATGGCCGTGGGTGTCGTTGACGCGCTTGAAATCGTCGAGATCAAGCATCATCACCGCAAGATGGGTGTGCTCCGGATGGTGATCGACCAGGCGGACAGCGACGGCGTCGGTGAAGGCCCGTCGGTTCAACAAACCGGTGAGCGGATCCCGCTCGGCGCGCTCAACGTACGTTCCCATGGCCTGCGATATGCCCCAGATCATGAGCGGCACTGAAAAGTGGGGAGCCAGATCAGCCAGAACGCGGCGGCCGCGGTCGCGGAATCGGTTTCGTCGGCCAACCGCAGCACCGCGATCGTCGCGGTCACGGCGGCGACCACACCATTGAGAAATAACAGTCGCGGGTTGTGAAACAGCGCGATGTAGCCCCCGGTGACCGCCAGCGCCGTACATGCCAGCGCAGCAAAGGCCGCACTCTGCTGGACAACACTCCAACCAAAGATGGAGAACATCCCCGCTAACGCGACGATGCGTGACTGTCGGCGAGTAGGCCAATGTGTCAGCCAGAAATAGGTCGCGCCGAAGCTGAACACGACGGTCAGTACGCCGATGATCGCGCTGGCTGTGCTGGGCCGACGCTGAGAGGCCAGGACAGTCAGCGACACCCAGGTGGCGGATGCGCAGACGATCGCGAGGATCACCTGGGCCGATCGGATCATGCCGCGCTGGCGCAGAAACGTCGTCACCCAGTCGAACTGGTCAGACTGATCCACCAGGACTTCAGCCGCGACATCGGTGAATCACCCGGATCACAACGCTTGACAACCGCTTGGCAACGTACAAACCGTAGGTCACGGTCTCCGCGCTGACAACAGTTCTTCAGAGTTCCTTCAGAGCGCGTCAGCAAGTTCCGATAGCCAGGCGCGATCCGCCGGCACCCAGTCGACATCGTGCAGCTCGTCCGTCGTCACCCAGCGCAGTGCCCGGTGATCGTGCGGGTGTGGCTCGCCGCGCAGCAGACGCACCCAATAGGCCCGCAAGGTCATCGCGTCGTTCAGTTCAACGTCGCCGCCCAGCCGGTCGCCCACCGCGAAATCACCGGCCTGCAGGCCCAGCTCTTCGACCAGTTCGCGGGCCAGCGCGTCGCGCTCGGTTTCTCCGGGTGCGACTTTGCCGCCGGGTAGTTCCCAGCGGCCGGCCAATTCCGGCGGTCGGTCCCGTTGCGCCACCAGGAGCGTCGCGCCGGAGATGATGGCTCCGGCGACGACGATCTGGTTCGGCATGGCCAGTGACGGTATACCGTCGCAGGTATGGCTGTGTTAACGGATGAACAAGTCGACGCCGCACTGCCCGAACTCAATGGATGGGAGCGCGCCGACGGTGCCCTGCGCCGATCGATCAAGTTCCCGGCGTTTCTGGCCGGCATCGATGCTGTGCGCCGGGTGGGCGAGCACGCCGAGGCCAAGGATCATCACCCGGATATTGATATCCGTTGGCGGACGGTGACTTTCGCGCTGGTGACACATTCCGAGGGCGGCATCACACAGAATGACATCGATATGGCCCGCGACATTGACGGGATAGTTGACCGGGGGTAGTAGAGAGCTAGCCCCATCGGGTTAAATCTCAGTGTGCAGTTGCCTCCGCCGCCCCGTCCCCACCAATGACGCCGGCCGTATCCCGACGCACGATGCTCGGCGGCGCCGCAGCGGCGGCGGCGGCGCTGGCCCTGCCGTCCTGCTCGTCGAAGGGCTCTAACACACCGCCGCCCAAGCCCCCGTTCAACGCGGCATTGGACGACCTGGACGCCAAGGTCGACAAGGCGATGAAGGCCTACGCCATACCGGGTGCGGCGGTCGGCATCTGGTCCGCCGGCCAGGAATATATCCGGGGCTATGGCATCACCAGTGTCGATCACCCGACACCGGTGGACGGCGACACCGTCTTCCGGATCGGTTCCACCACAAAGACATTCACCGGCACGACGATGATGCGGCTGGTGGAACAGGGCAAGGTGGACCTGGACGCCCCGGTGCGGCGGTACCTCCCCGACTTCGCCGTGGCCGATCCCGCGGTCGGCGCCGCGGTGACGGTGCGCCAGCTGCTCAACCACACCTCGGGTTGGAACGGCGATGACATCCAGGATTTCGGCCGCGGCGATGACGCGGTGGCACACTACGTCGCCGCGATGACGCGGCTCCCGCAGCTGACACCGCCCGGATCCGTATTCGCTTACAACAACGCGGGTTTGGTGGTGGCAGGCCGAATCATCGAGGTCGTCACCGGATCGGCCTACGAGGCAGCCGTTCAGAATCTGCTGCTCGACCCGCTGCAGCTGAGCCGCACCCACTACTTCTCCGACCAGATCATCGGCCTGAACGTGGCGGCCTCGCACGACGTGGTCGACGGCAAAGCGGTCGTGGACACCGGCCTATGGGCGTTTCCGCGTACCTGCGACCCCACCGGCGGGCTGATTTCCAGTGTGCGAGACCAGCTGCGCTACGCCAAGTTTCACCTCGGCGACGGAACCGCACCCAACGGCACCCGGCTGCTGAGCCCGCAATCGCTGACCGCGATGCGCTCCAACCCCGGCGCCGGCGGCACGCTGCAGGTGGAGCTGACCGGGATGGGCGTCACCTGGATGCTGCGGCCCTCGGCTGAGGGAGTGACCATCGTCCAGCACGGCGGCACCTGGCCCGGGCAACTGTCCGGATTCTTCATGGTGCCCGAGCGCAACTTCGCCATGACCCTGCTGACCAACTCCGAGGGCGGCGCAAAACTCCACCTCGACCTCTTCGCCGACGACTGGGCGCTGCGCCGCTTCGCCGGGATCAGCAACCTGCCCGCCACCGCGCAACATCTCAACGCCGATGAATTAGCGCCCTACCAGGGCCGTTATGTCAACGAGTCGATCCCCCAGGACGGCACCGTCGAGCAGACGGTCATCGAATTCCGTGCTGGGAACGGCCAGCTCGAAAGCACCATGAACCCCGGCGGCCCGATCGGTCTGGCGTTCTACAAGCCCGACTACGGGCTCGACCTCGGACCCGACAACAAGCCGGTGTACACGCGATCCAACTTCCTGCGCGGTCCGGACGGCAGCGTCGTTTGGTTCCGCTCCCATGGACGTCTATACCGACGGCAATAGCTCGCGGGGAGCATACCGGCGCGTCGTGCCGGCGATCCAGCCCAAGGTCGCCAGCGTCGCCACCACATAGACCAGCCCGGCCCAGGCCAGATACCAGGGCCGGCTGATCTGCCAGATGGTCGGTTGGGCAAAGCTCAGCAGCCACGGCACGCCGACGATGGTCAGCGCCAGCCAACTGAAGCCCAGGATCCGCGCACCGATCCGCTCGCGCGGGTCCTGTGCGGGGGGCCCCTGCAGCAGCCACATCATCAGCGGCACCAGCCACACCCAGTGATGCGTCCAGGAAATCGGGGACAGCAGCAGCCCGAACAATTCGACTACCAGCAACCGGCCGAGTTGGTCGTCGAGGGCGCGCCAGGCCAGTACGGCCAGCACGGCCGTCACCGCGATCGCGGCCAGCACCAGCGGACCGAAACCCGCGTCGTGGCCGAGGATCCGGGAGATGGCGCCGCGCCAGGACTGATTGAACGACGTGGCGATGGGCCCGACCCGGCGCGCGTCGCCCAGGAGGTCGGTGAAGTAGTAACGGGCCTGGTCTCCCACGATGAGCAGCGACATCGCGACGGTGCCCGCAAACACCACCGCCGAAAACACCGCGGCGCCGAAGCGCCGAACGCCGACGAAATAGACGGCGGTGATCGCCGGGGTCAACTTGACTCCGGCAGCCAGGCCGACCAGCAGGCCCGACAGCCACCACCGCGTGGTGTAGACCGCCCACAGCGACGCCAGCACCAGCAGCACGTTGATCTGCCCGTAGTCGAAGTTGCTGCGCAGCGGCTCGATCCAGATGCTGATCGCCGTCCACGACATGGCGGCGCGCCGGCCATCGGGACCTGCCGCAAGTCCCATCAAGCGCTGGCTGACCCGGACCACGCCGTAAAGCGCGGCCACCGTCACGACCTGCCACAAGAACGCCAGCAGCCCGAACGGCAGCAGCTGCAGCGGATAGAAGACGACCGCGGCGAACGGCGGGTACGTGAACGGCAGCGGGAAGTCCGGCGTCTGGTCGGCGTAAACGTAGCTGTACAGGGTGCCGGGATGGTTGAGTGCGGCCGCGCCGCCCACATAAACGTGCAGGTCAACGAAGTTAGCGCCGTGGGGCGTGAGGTAGGTCCAAGCGAATCGCGCGGCGATGCTCACGAACAGCAGCACCGGCGCTGCGCGTGTCTGGACGCCGTCCCGCCAGAGTGTCTGCCGCATGTTTATCGCATCGACTCTAGCGATGGCGGCGTTTTGCGGGTCGCCGGTCACCGGTACCGCACGTCTCGGTAACGATCGAATAAATGCCACACGTGTCACTCGAGTCACATCTGTACCGCACCGATAGCTTCGGGGCTTGGGACTTGTCATCGATAACCAGGGAGAGTCATGCCAACCATCTGGACTGTTGTCCGCGCCGGCGCCGTCTTAGTCGGTTCGTCCGCCGCACTACTGACGGGCGGTATCGCCCACGCCGACCCCGGACCCGCGCCCGCGCCGGCCCCCAACCCGGGCAACATTGCCCAACAGTTGATCGCCTCGGCGGCCAACGCACCTCAAATCCTGCAGAACTTCGCGACGGCCCTCGGCGCCACGCCGCCGGCGGGCACCCCCCGGTCACCTGAGCCGGGACCCGCGACTGTCCCGAGCATTCCGGGCCTGACCCCGACCGCACCCGCGGCACCCGCGGCCGCGCCGGCGTCAACCCCGACAATTCCGGGCTTGAACGCTCCGATTCCGGGCCTCACCGCGCCGGCGGCGCCCGCCGCTCCGGCCGCCCCGGCGGCAACCCCGGGCATTCCGGGCCTCACTGCGCCCATCCCGGGCCTCCCCGCACCGGCGGCGGCGCCAGCGGCTCCGGCCGCCCCGGCGGCTCCTTCAGTGCCGTCCATTCCCGGGCTGAACGCCCCGATCCCGGGCCTCACCGCCCCGGCGGCAGCTCCGGCGGCCCCGGCCGCGCCGTCGGTGCCGACCATCCCCGGAGTCAACGCTCCGATTCCGGGTCTCACCGCGCCTGCGGCTCCGGCGGCTCCGGCCGCCTCGACGATCCCCGGGCTGCCCGCCATCCCCGGCCTGACC
The DNA here is from genome assembly GCA_963735655.1 of uncultured Actinomycetota bacterium. Classification (GTDB taxonomy): domain Bacteria; phylum Actinomycetota; class Actinomycetes; order Mycobacteriales; family Mycobacteriaceae; genus Mycobacterium. The sequence continues at coordinate 2,146 of CAVTLW010000005.1, read as the reverse complement.
CAGGCTGCGCCGGCGCCCGCTCCGGCTCCTGGTCTGGTGCCGACAGCGAACCTGAACATGCCGTCGCTGCCGTACCTGCCGGTGCAGGTGCCGCCGCAAGTCTCGCTGCCGCAAGACATTCCGGCGCTGGCCAGCGGTGTCATCCCGGGAGCACAGCCGGCCGCCACCACACCGGCGCCCGCCGCCCACCAGCCCCCCACGTCATTGCTTGCCGCAATTCCCTGAGCAAGCCCTGACCCAAGGCTGACTTACCAACTATCGAAGACCGGGAGAACACCGTGGCAAGCACTTGGAATCTGTCCAAAGGTTTGGCCGCTGTCGTCATCACATCGGCTGTCGCGCTCGGGCTTTGCCCGAGCGCGGCAGCCGACCCGTCGGCGCCGCAGCCCAGCCCCGAACTGCCCGGCTTGCCGGCGTTATCCCAGTTGAGCCCGATAATCCAGCAGGCGGCCAGCGACCCCACGTCAGCGACGCAGCTGCCGACGGCAGCCGCATCGGCGTTTACCCACAGCCCGACGACGCCCACCGAGTCCAAGAACGTGGCCTCGTCGGTGACGAAGTTCGTCGAGCCGACCAACCCGGGTGCGCCGGCTCCGGCGCCGAGCGCGCTCCCTGCGCCGGAGACTCTGCCGGCGCCCCACGTGCCGGCGGCAGGTGTCGAGCCCGGCTTCCAATCGCACCTGCCGCAGGGGATCAACCCGACCTATGCCGCCGGCCCGCCGCTGGCCGCGCCGCCGTCGGCCAACCCGCCCGCCGCCGCGCCACCGGCTTCCGTGCCACCGGCTTCCGCGCCACCGGCCGCCGCGCCACCGGCCGCCGCGCCCCGCCGCCGCCCGGAAACTTCGGCGCCGGCAGCCCCGGCCGCGCCGGCGGCCGCACCCGCTGCTGCCCCGGGTTTCGGCGCGGACTCGCCCGTCACACAGGACTTCATGTACCCCTCGATCGGCACCAACTGTCTGGGGGACGGCACTAACGCCCTGGCCGCCGCGCTGTCGGTGGCGGGGCCCGCCAAGATTCCGGCCCCCGGCCCGGGTCCGGGCCAGACCGCCTACGTCTTCACGGCCGTCGGCACCCCCGGACCCGCCGACGTGCAGCGGCTGCCCCTGAACGTCACGTGGGTGAACCTGACGACGGGCAAGTCCGGTAGCGCCACGCTCAAGCCACGCTCGGACATCAATCCGGAGGGGCCGACCACGCTGACCGTGATCGCCGACACCGGCTCGGGCAGCATCATGTCGACGATCTTCGGCCAGGTCACCACCAAGGAACGGCAGTGCCAGTTCTTGCCGACGATCGGCTCGACCGTGGTGCCCTAGTAAGCCATGAAAAGAATGGCGTCCCGGTCATTGTCCAGGCCCGGATGAACGCTGGCAAGGTGAGCCTGGGTCAGTTCGACCAGCTCGTCTTCGTCCTTGCCGACGAGGGCTTCGCCACACGGGCACGTCAGATGTGTCTTCACGTTGCCGCCTTTCCTTTTGCTTTCCCGGAAGCAGCTGCTTTAGCTGCTTCTTGTACGAACGGACCTGCCCCAACGAACTGGCGTCGGCGATGTCCGCGACCGATACATCGTGCCGGGTTTACCGAACTGCCCCGCCGCCGCCTGCCAGCCCGGCGCTGTCACGCCGTACTGCTTGCCGAGCAGTGCCAGGAAGATCTGTGCCTTCTGCTCACCGAAACCGGGCAGCCCCTTTGAGCCGCCGCAGCAACTCCTTGCCGTCGGGCTCGCCAGCCGTCCACACGGCCGCGGCATCCCCGTCGTAGCGGTCCACGATGATCTGCGCGAGGGCCTGGATGCGCTTGGCCATTGATCCCGGAAAGCGGTGTATCGCAGGCTTTTCCGAGCACAGTGCGACGAACTTGTCGGGATCGTAGTCGGCGATTTCGGCGGCGTCGAAGCTGCCCATCCGGTCGGCGATCTTCTCGGGCCCCGCAAAGGCGACCTCGAGAGAATCTGCTGATCCAGGACCATTCCGACCAGCAGCGCAAACGGACTTTCGGATAACAGTTGATCGGCCCCGGACTCCTGGGCCAAGCAGAGCTTCACCATCAACGGCGTTCCTTTTTGTGATCTGAGAGGACAGCCCCCATGTCAGCAGTAAACACCGCCGAATGGCTCATCGCCATCGACGCCCACCCCGAGCGCGTT
>CAVTLW010000004.1:0-137358 GCA_963735655.1 uncultured Actinomycetota bacterium | reverse complement strand
GCTCGAGAATGCGACGTCGGTGATCGGGCCGTTCACGGAGTGGACGGGGTTCGCCATGGCGGTGTCGTACATGACTTGCAACGCGCTGTTGAAGCCGTTGCCGAAGACCACCCCGGTCGGGTTGGTGGAGAACAGGGTCAGCATCGGCGTGATGGGGAATCCAAGCGTCCAGGCAAACGGGCCCACCAGGTACAAGATTCCTGCAGGGATCTGCGGTAAGCCCTCGAAAATGCCGGCGTTGATCTCGTTGAGCCCCGCCAACACCAGCGGGGTGGGCATTCCCGGCATGCTTGCCAGCGGCAGAGCGGTCTGCTGCGTTCTGAGCAATTGCGACTCGAAGATCCCGGCGAAGGGGCCCTGCGGCGCGAGAACGCCAGCGATGTTGATCGCCTGTTGCTGGCCGACCGAATTGAGCGGCGGACCGGGCACCGCCGTGTCGATCAAATTCATTGCGTTGCTGTTGGTCTGGCCGTGCCGCACGAAGTCGATGACGATCGTCTGCTCGTTCGGGTTGACCACGGGCGTGAAGCCTGAACCGACGATCAGCCCGCCCGAACCGGCGAGCCCATCGACAGCGCCGGTGCCGCCGGCGCCGCCCAGGCCGCCGTTGCCGAACCACAACGCCTGGCCGCCGGTGCCGCCGTTGGCGCCGGCACTGCCGGCACCACCTACGCCACCGTTGCCCATCAACACGCCGCCGATGCCGCCCGCACCGCCGGCGCCGCCGCCGAAGCCGGCGCCGCCGGCGCCACCGGTTCCGATCAACCCGGCAATGCCGCCGGCGCCGCCTGCCGCCGTGCCGGCGGTCTGGCTGAAGCCCGCCCCGCCGTCGCCGAACAGGAAACCGCCGGCGCCGCCGGTGGGGTGTGCCGCCGTGCCCGCGGCGCCGTTGCCGATCAGGTCACGCCCGAACAGCGCATCGGTGGGCGCGTTGATAATCGGGTCGAGCGTTTGACCGAGCGGGCTGGCGATCCAGGCTTCGCCGGCTGCGTGCACCGGACCGTAGACGGTGGTCTGAAATCCGTTGGCAACGGACGTATTTACCACGCCCAGCGCCTGCTGAATCGACGCCAGGATGTTCGCTTCGGTGCCCGTATACGATGCCGCTGCCGCGCCCAACCCGCTGACCAACTCCGCGTGGAACGTCGCCGCCTGCGCGGCCGCCGCCTGATACTCCTGAGCGTGCGCGCCGAACATCGCCGCAATGGCCGCCGACACTTCGTCGGCGGCCGCCGCTGTCAGCCGGGTGGTCGGAAGGGCCGCGGCCATATTGCCGGCGCTCACCGCCGAACCGATCCGGGCTACATCCGCTGCGGCCGTCTCCAACATGTCCGGCGCCACGAGCACAAACGACATCGTCCACTCCCTGGTGTCCACTTACAGGTGATGATGCGCGCAACGTCAGAAAAATATACGCGTATCGACGAAATGGGAAGCGTGTCTATGCGTTTGCAATCCGGCAACCGCACCGACACCCGCAGGATGCCCTTGTGAATGTGCCGATTGGCAAGAGCGCGAGCAACTTCACGAGTACGCTGACGGCACGTGGCCATTCTTGGCACAAGGAATGAAACTGGCTGATTCGGGTTCAGCCAGCCCGCCCAATCACTGATTCGTTCACATTCGCTGCGGCGCGCGCGTTGAGAGAGGTCCCCGCGTTGACTGAAGTGCGTTCGCAGACCCATGCGCCGAAGCGGCGGATGGGCGGATTGACCCTCCTCGGTGTCGCCATGGCCCTCACCGCGTGTGGTTCTTCGGGCACGCCCACGGGGTCTTCGGGGCCTGCGTCTTCGGGCGCGGGCGTGGTCACCACGATGAGCGGCGGCGACACGTGTACGGGACGGACGGGCCAGCATGACGCGGCGCCCGACTTCTATCAGCAGCAGTACGCGACCGGACTGGCAAATCAACTCAACGACATATTGAAGACCTACGACTCAGCCCTCGAGTCCGTTGATCCGCACAGCATTGGCGATGCGGCGGGCGCGCTGGACAGCGAGATACGAGCCGACGCACGCCTGGTCAACGTTCCGCGGTTGTACGGCTGCTACGACCCGAAAATCCTGACCGGCCTGCAGAACGCGACCAACACGTTCGCGGACACCCTCGATGCCTTGTCGTGCGCCGGCAACAACCTGTGCAACAGGAAGCCGACCGAGGTTCCCGGCCTTGTCGGCCAGGCGAAGCCGCAGGAACGGACGTACGTCCAGGCCATCAATGCCTATGCCGCTCAGTTCGGCGGCGAGCAACTCCCGCTGCCACAAACCCCGCGAGGGTGAGTCACACCGGACGCCCGCCCTCAATCGCGTTGTGCGCCCCGACCGTGACGGCGAGCATCCGTGCGACCGTGTCGCCACGGTTGTGCCAGCGGTGACGAGTGCCGTTCTGCACGACAATGTCACCCGGCTTCAGCGTGACCTCGGCGCCGTTGTCGAGTTCGAGGCCAATGGTCCCCTCCAAGACGACGTCGTAGTCCATCGTCGCGGTGCGGTGCATTCCCGGTTCGTCGGGATCCGCCCATGGCTCGAGCGCGACACTGACGAACTCGTGGAAGTCGTTGCCCTGCGAGGCTAGCTCCATCACCGCGATGTTGCAGCCACCGGCCGGCGGAAAGATCCCGGCGAATTCCGGTTGGCTGCCGTCATCGGGGAACCGGCCGGGCTGCTCGCGGTTCCAGACCAGCGTGCTCGCCGAGCCCGCCTCCCCGATCGGTATCGCCGGCACCTCCTCGTCGCTGACAACGATGGCCACGCCTTCGGCAGTGTGCCCGGTGACGACTCGCCGTACCGCCATGGATCGGCCCTTCTCTACCCGAGCAGCTTCGTCAGCCAGGTCGCGTCCTGATAGTTGATCGAGCTCTTGCCGTCCCACACGAACGGCGTGCCGTTGGCGTTGAGCCCGGCCAGCGTCGCGTCGCCGGCCGCCGACTTCGCCTTGGCGGTGGCCATGTCATCACCGGCTTTGATGCAGTTGATCACGGTGGTGTCGGCGCCGACGGTCTTGGCCAATTGGGCCAGTTCGCCATCGGTGCGGTCTTCCGGAGCGTTCTCGGCGGGCTGGAAGGCGCTGGCGAACAGCCCTGCGTAGAAATCGAAGTACAGCTTCGGTTCCGATGCCGCCGCAACGCAAAACGTTGCCGCCACCGCGCGAGTCGAATAGTTCTTGCTCTTGGACTTGTCGTCAAGGAAGTTGAGTAGGTGGTAGCGCACGGCGAGCTTCTTGTTGTTCACCGCGCTCTCGATATCGGCGGAATTCGACCTGATGAAGCTGCCGCAGGGCGGGCAGATGGGTTCATTGAAAATGTCGATCGTCGTGGGCGCCTCCGAGCTGCCGATGGACACCCCGTCATCGAGGATGCGCAGCTCGACCGCATCCGCCGGCGGCGGTGGTGGCGTAGTCGACTTGGCCGGCGTGGACGACTGCCACGGATGGGCAATCACCAGCACCAGCGCAACGATGGCGACCACGACGGTGGCGGCAAGGCCGACCCACAGCAACGGCTTGCCTTTGGACTGGGGCGGTTGACTCCACGGCGGTGCGCCGGTGCTTCCCGCACCCCAGGACGGAACGGCCGCCCACGGCGCCGGGGTACCCATCGACCCCGACTGCGCGGGCCACACCGGGCCCTGTCGTTGGGAGTGGGGTTGCGAGTGGGTCGGTATCGACGGCGGCGTCGGCGGAAACGCGAAGATCTGCTGGCCGGCGGACGCGGCCGGCAGCTCCGCCACCTGGCTGCGGTTCAAGATGTCGGTGGCCCGGTCCTGATCGGGTGTGGCCAACGCCGCGTAGGCGGCCGCGGACAGATCACCGCAGGTGGCATAGCGGTCCGCGGGATTCTTGGCCATGCCGCAGGCGATGACGCGGTCGAAGGACGCCGGAATGCCCGGGCGCACGGCGCTGGGACGCGGGATCCCCTGGTTCAGGTGTGCACCCATCACGCTGAACTGGTCGCCCATGTACGGCGGGGATCCGGTCAAGCACTCATAGAGCACGCAGGTCAATGCGTAGATGTCGGCCCGGTAGGTGACTTCGGCCTCGCTGAAGCGCTCCGGGGCCATGTACTTGACCGTGCCCACTGTGCTGCCCAGCTGCGTCAGCTTCTCGTCCGAGGTGGCGCTGGCGATCCCGAAGTCAACGAGATAGGCGAAGTCGTCGCCGCTGACCAGAATGTTCTCGGGTTTGACGTCGCGGTGCATCACCCCGGCGGTGTGGGCGGCGTCGAGCGCGGAGCCGATCTGACGGATGATCGCCACCGCACGCGGCGGGGTCAGCGGCCCGTACCGGCTCACGATGGTGGCCAGGTCCTTGCCGTCGATGAGGCGCATGTCGACATAGAGCTGTCCGTCGATCTCGCCGTAGTCGTGAATCGGTACGACGTGCGGTTCCTGCAGCCGCCCCGCGGTGCGAGCCTCGCGCTGCATACGGGTGCGGAAGACGGGGTCTCGGGAGAGCGTCTCCGACATCAGCTTGAGCGCCACGATCCGCTCCCGCACCGTGTCCTCGGCCTCGTAGACATCGCCCATGCCGCCGCGACCCACGAGCCGTCGCAGCGTGTACTGCCCGAACGTCGTGCCCTCCCGCGAATCCGCGGTATCACCCATCGCCGACTCCTCATCCGGCCAACCCCGCGCCGCAAACCGACAAGAAGCGCCTTCGCACTCCCGGCCATCGCCTGCGCCGCGAACAAGTATGCGGTGGCGTGCCAGGCATAAGGCTAATGGCTCCGGCGACCGAGGGGCACGGCGAATAGGGACAACCCAGCTACTTCATAGCTGGCGCAATGCCACGGGGCGGCAAAGGCGTCCCGAAACGGGCCGCCTCGCGCGGCGAGGCCGGCCGTGGTGAGCAGGTCAGGCCGCGTGCGGGGTCACGCGCCGTGAACCGCCACGGCGGGTTGGCGCGACCCGATGGTCTGGTTGACCCAGTCGTCGATGACGCGCGCGGCGGCGCCGGAGTTGCCGACCTGGCAGTGATTGCCGGCCTGTTCGTCCGCGGTGAACACCCGGGTGGTGACCGATCGGGCGTTTGTCAGTGCGGCGGCCTGCCGCCACAGCACCGACAGCGGGACGAAGTGATCGTCGGCTCCGGCGAGCAGCAGCACGTCGGCGGTGACCAACTGCGAGACACCGCGGGTGTTGATCGCGCTGATCTCCCGCAGGAAGTCGTACGGCGTCGTCGTGCCGGTGATGCGCATGCCCTGTTGCATGCCCCACTCCGCGGTGGGCCGTCGCGAGCTGGCTTGGCCGGCAAGGGTGTTGACGACGCGACGGGCATGCACCGCCAGCAGCGCACGCAGCGCAAGACCTTGGGCGCGGCCGAGTTGGCGGCCCACGGTGCCCAGCATGTCGTCCATCACGTCATAGGCCACTGCGCGGGTGATGCGCGGCTCATAGGCAGCCGCCCGGATCACCAACGCGCCGCCCATCGAGATGCCCACCGCGGTGACATCGTCGAGGCCGTAGTGGTCGAGGATCGCGGCCACCGGGCGCTCCCACTCCGCTATGAGCGGCAGCCCGTAGTCCTCGAGCGCACTCCCCTGGCCGGGTCCTTCGAACGCGACGACGCGGCGCCCGCCCTCGACCATCGCGGTGATCATGGGCAGGAATTCCTCGATGTAGCTGTCGAACCCGCCGAACAGAACGACGGTCGGGCCGACCTGCCGCTGCGGGCGCAGATCATAAGCGGGCAGTGCACCGGTACCGAACGGAATGTATTCGGGCGCAACGCCATAGGTGGAGCGGATGGTCTGCAGGTACCGGTTGCGCGCGGCCGGACCGCGGGGGTCGTCGACGGTCATGAAGAATTCGCCGGCCCGGTCGTAGATGGCCGCCGCGAGTTCGCGGCCCTCGGCGCGGGCTTTTTCGGCCAGCGCGAGGTACCCGTCGATCCACTCCGGATAGGTGTTGGCGCGCGCGGCCAGCTGGGTCATCTCGCCGATGGCCTCGGGTCCGATTGCCTCGGCCCAACGGTTGCACCCGTAATTCATGCCGACGTCGTGGTGGTACCGCCGGTAGCCGAACGGGGAAGTCGAGGCGCCCATGATTCGCTCCTATCGCAAGATTACTTGCAATATATTGACATCTCGATCCTCGTAACGCAAGGAAACTTGCGATATTGTTCGGTGATGGCTGCTGTGGTGTCGCATCGACGGGGCGAACACGTGCGCCGGACCGTCCTGTCCGCGGCGTTCGACGAACTCACCGACAACGGCGTCGCCAACGCCAGCATCGCGGGGGTAGCCCGTCGCTCCGGCGTGCACGAGACAACCATCTACCGGCGCTGGGTCACCCGGGAGAACCTCTTCGTCGACGCCATGCTGAGCCGCAGCGCCCAGGAGATCCCGGCGCCCGACACCGGCACGATCCGCGGCGATCTGCTCGCGATCGCGCACGCCGTGATCGCCTACGTGAGCTCCCCCGTCGGGCACGCGGTGCTGCAGGCGGCACTGCTGCCGGTCGACGACGGTTACACCGAAGCGCGGCATGCCTTTTGGGCCGGGCGGCTGGACGCGCTGCGCGACGCGGTGCAGCGTGGCATCGATCGCGGCGAATTGCGCCCCGACACCGATCCGGGACTGCTGTTGGAGATGCTGGTGGCACCGCTGCACGGCCGGCTGCTGCTGACCGGCGAACCGCTCGGCGACGGCTTTCCCGAGCGCCTGGTCGACCTGGTGCTGCACGGCGCGGCGCGATAGGTGGAAAATGCGGGAATGGCTGACACCCGGACCGCACTGAGGATCTGTCCCTTTTGCGAAGCCACCTGCGGCCTGACGCTCATGATCTCCGAGGGCCGGGTGACCCGTGCCCGAGGCGACCGCGATGACGTCTTCAGCGCAGGTTTCATCTGTCCCAAGGGGGCGAGCTTCGGCGAGCTCGACAACGATCCCGACCGGTTGAACAAGCCCCTTATCCGACGGAACGGGGAGCTGACCGAGGCCACCTGGGACGAAGCGTATGCCGTCGTCGCAGACCGCCTGGGCGAAGTTGTCCGCGAGCACGGCGGGGCATCCGTCGGCGTGTACTTCGGCAATCCCAATGCACACACCGTCGCAGGCAGCCTGTACGCGCCGCTAGTCATCCGCGCGCTGGGCACCCGGCAGGTGTACAGCGCGAGCACGCTCGATCAGATGCCCAAACACGTCGCACTCGGCCTGATGTTCGGCAGCCCCGTCGCATTCACGGTGCCCGACCTCGACCGCACCGACTACCTGGTCATCATCGGCGCGAATCCGTTGGTGTCCAACGGCAGTTTGGCCACTGCCGCCGACTTCCCCGGCAAGCTGCGGGCGCTGCGCAAACGCGGTGGCAAGCTCGTCGTCATCGACCCCGCCCGCACGCGCACGGCCGAACTGGCTGACCGCCACCTGGCACCGCGACCCGGCACCGACGGCGCATTGCTATTGGCCATCGTGCATGTGCTGTTCGACGAGTGCCTCGTCGAACCGGATCTCGGCGGAATCGCAGAACACGTCAACGGGGTCGACGAAATCCGCGCTCTTGCAGATGAATTCGCGCCCGAGGCCGTCGCTTCTCACTGCGGTGTAACCGCCGATGAGATTCGCACCCTGGCCCGCGAGATCGCGGCGGCGCCGACAGCCGCTGTGTATGGCCGAATCGGTACCTCCACAGTGGAATTCGGCACGGTCGGCAGCTGGTTGGTCGACGTGATCAACATCTTGACCGGAAACCTCGACCGGCCGGGCGGTGCGATGTTCCCCCTCGGTGCGACGGTTCCCGCACCCCGCCCCCCGAAGCCGGGCCGAGGGTTTCGAACCGGACGCTGGCACAGCCGTGTCTCGGGCTACCCCGAGGCGCTGTCCGAATTTCCCGCCGCCGCGCTCGCTGAGGAGATCGACACGGCGGGCGAGGGTCAGATCAAGGCGATGATCACCATCGCCGGAAACCCGGTGCTGTCGGCCCCGGACGGCGATCGGCTCGACCGCGCGCTCGACAGCGTCGGCTTCATGCTCAGCGTCGACCCCTACCTCAACGAGACCACCCGTCATGCCGACGTGATCCTGCCGCCGCCCCCGCCCGGGCAGAGTCCGCACTTCGACTTCGCGCTCAACAACCTCGCGGTGCGCAACAACGCGCGCTACTCGCCGCCCGCTCTGCCGCTGGACACGCGGCCCGACGAGTCGGAGATCCTGTCGCGCATCGCCTTGATTCTGTACGGCCTGGGACCCGGCGGCGATGTCGCGTTGGTGGACGATCAGGTCATCGCGGCGACGTTGGCCAAGGAGACCGCCGACCCGGACTCACCCGTCGCCGGACGCGCGATCGACGAATTGACCGCAATGCTTGTCCAGGGCGCGGGCTACGAACGACGACTGGACATGATGCTTCGGCTGGGACCGTACGGCGACGCGTTCGGCGCCAACCCCGACGGGCTCACCTTGCAGCGACTCAAGGCCGCGCCACACGGCATCGACCTGGGGCCGTTGCGGCCTCGACTGCCCGAGGTGCTCCGAACCCCAACGGGGCGAATCGAACTCGCGCCCGAGCCGTTGATCGCCGAGGTGGGGCGGCTGCGCGATTCGGTCGGCCGCGCGACTGACCGGTTCGTGCTCATCGGCAGGCGCCATCTGCGCTCCAACAACAGCTGGATGCACAACCTGCCTGCCCTGGCCGGCGGCACCAACCGGTGCACCCTGCAGATCCACCCGGACGACGCCGCCGATCTCGGGCTCACCGACACTGCCGTCATCAAGGGCCCGGGCGGCGAGCTGCTGGCGCCGGTCGAGGTGACCGACGGCATGCGGCGCGGTGTGGTCTCGCTGCCGCACGGGTGGGGCCATGATCGCGACGGTACGGGGCAGCGGCTCGCGGCCAGCCGGCCCGGCGTCAACGTCAATCAACTCAACGACGGCAACCATCTGGACCCGCTGTCGGGCACCGCTGTGCTCAACGGCATCCCGGTCGACATCGCCCCCGCCAGCTAAGCCGCGTTACCCGACGTCGACACGTCGCGACAGGAAACCCAGCACCGCCTCGGCGAAGATGTCGTTACGATCGCCGGCGACCATGTGCCCCGCGCCGCGCACGTCGGTGAACTCGACCTGCGGGAAGCGCGCCAGAAATTCGTCGGCGCGCTCCTGGCTGACCAGGTCGCTCACTTGACCCCGAACCAGCAGCATGGGCACGCCGCTGCCCAGGATCGCCTCGACGGCGGCGTGCATGCGGTCGGGGTCGGTGACCTCGAAGGGGGGAAACGGCGCGGTGCCGCTGATGAACTGCGGATCCCAGTGCCAGTACCAGCGATCGCCGCGCCGGCGCAGGTTGGTGGTCAGGCCGTCCAGATCGGTCGGCCGGGGCCGATGCGGGTTGTACTCGGCGATGGCGTCGGCCACCTCTTCGAGTGACCCGAATCCCGATTCCACCCGGTCGGCCATGAAGCGGTGAATGCGATTCGCCCCGGACTGCTCCATGTTCGGCACGATGTCGACCAGGACGACGGCGCTGGCGATGCCCGGCGACATCTCGCCGGCAAGAAGCATCGAGGTGAATCCACCCAGCGAGGCGCCGACCAGCACCGGGTCCGGGGGTAGGTTGCGCAGCACTTCGGCGACGTCGGCGGCGAAGCTGACCACGCGATAATCGCCTTCGCTGGACCAGTCGGATTCGCCGTGACCACGCAGGTCGACCGTCACGGCTTGCCACCCACGTGTTGCGACGGCAGCCGCCGCCCGGCCCCAGGAGCGACGGGTCTGCCCGCCGCCGTGCAGGAACACCACGGCGCGGGCTTGCGGATCGCCCACCCGGTCGGCCGCGATGCGGACGCCGCCCGGCCCGTTGATCGTGAACGGTTCAGGTGACACAGGCATCTATGAATCCTAGGCCGCTGCCTCTAGCTGGCGACAGTGACGTGAGCGCGCTGCATCGGCTGGAACACGCCGAGGTGGTACGAGCTGTCGGCGTACTCCTTGGAGCCCACCTGCAGGGACAACGGCGTGTGCACGGAGTCCCCACCGGCGAGGCGGGCAGCGATCGCGTTCAGGTCGAACCGTGGACGCCAGCCCAGGTCGTGCCGGGCCGCGGTGTTGACATACACCCGGTCCAGGCGGTCCGGGAAGCGCCAGCCCAGCTCCTGCCATACGGCCGCGGCCAGCGGGGCCCGGCGCGCGAATACCGACGCCGCGTCGACGCGCAGCTGCGTCATGTCCTCGCGGGTGAACGGCGTGGTGGCCGATACGACGTAGCGACCGAACCCGAGACGCGGCGCGCGTTCGGCGGCTTTCAGGTGCGCGTCGATGGCGTCTTCGATCGCGACGCGGCGGTATGCGTATTCGTTGGCCTTGATGTTGTCCTCGCTGCGGCCGCCGTAGTGGTGCGGCATGTCGTCGCCCTCGACGAAGAACCGGGACGTGCGCAGTACCACGCAGGACAGGCCGGAGTTGCGATGGGCCAACTGGCAGAGGTTCTCGGCGCTGGCTTTCGTGACGCCGTACATGTTCTTGGGGACCGGGACGATGGATTCGTCGATCCACGTCGCGGGCTGGTCCGGCGGCGGGATCAGGGCGTCGCCGAAAACCGTTGTGGACGAGGTCATTACGAATGCACGCACGTTCGCGTCAGCGGCGGCTTCCAGCATGGTGTTGGTGCCGCTGATGTTGGTGTCCACGAATGCCTGACCGGGCAGGAACGCCAGCTGCGGCTTGTGCTGGGCGGCCATGTGGAACACCACCTCGACGCCCGCCATGATCTCGCGTACCAGGTCTGAATCAGTCACGGACCCAACCACACTCGTCCAGGGCGAGGGACGGGCGTCGAGGCTGACGACGTCGGCGCCGCGGGCACGCAGCGTGCGCACCATCGCCTCGCCGAGGTGACCGGAGCTGCCGGTGACCAGCACGCGCATCCCGCGCTCGGGGCTGCGGTCGGCCGGGGGCCGCGTGAATAGCTGAGTGGGTAGCACGCCGGCGTGGATTCTGCGGGCTGCCGTGCGCGGCGCAAGCAAGGCGGTAGTCGTTTGCATTGGGCCAGAATGTGACGGCGATCTCGCCGGATCCTTGGCGGATCCTTGAAGCCCGGGCGCCAAGGATCCGCCAAGGATCCGGGCAGGTTCGCATCCGACGCTCAGCGCATGTACATCAGCAACGCGCGCAACGCGGCCCCATTTGTGGCGGCGGACTTGTCCGAGATTCGACTGCTGGTCGACCGGGTCAACATGGGCATCGCTTCGGTGAGCCTGGCCCATGCGACCGTGGAGGCCGGGGCCGAGACGGTGTGGCACCGACTGGCCGGCACCGACGAGATCTACTTCATCCTTTCCGGGCACGGAATGGTCTCGGTGGCTGAGGAATCCCGCGAGGTCGGGCCGGGTGACACGGTGTGGATTCCGGCCGGCGTGCGGCAGAAGATCCGCAACCTCGGTTCGACTGCGCTGACTTTCCTGTGCGCCTGCGGCCCGGCTTACGAACCGGAATGCGAGGTCGGGCCATGACCACTGTCGGGGACCACCTGGTCCACCGGATGCGCGAGGCCGGCATTTCCGTCCTGTGCGGGCTGCCGACGTCGCGACTCGACTCACTGCTGGTACGCGCCTCGCAGGACGATGACTTTCAGATCGTGCTGGCACGGCACGAGGGTGGCGCCGGCTACCTTGCCGACGGATTCGCCCGGGCCTCCGGCACGCCGGCCGCGGTCTTCGCAGCGGGACCCGGGGCGACCAATGTCATCACCGCCGTGGCCAATGCGTCGGTGAACCACGTCCCGATGCTGGTCATCACCGGCGAGGTGTCGGTCACCGAGTACGGCTTGCACTCGCAGCAGGACACCAGCGAAGACGGGCTCGGCCTGGGCGCCACCTTCCGCCGGCTGTGCCGCTGCTCGGTGGCGATCGAATCGGTGGCCAATGCGCGAACCAAGATCGACCGGGCATTCCGCGCCCTGGCGAGCTCCCCGAGCGGGCCGGTGCACATCGCCCTGCCGCGCGACCTGGTCGACGAGGTGCTGCCGGTCCACCAGCTGGGCGTGAGCGCTGCGATGCCGGAAATCCTTGCACCGCAGGGCCCCGGTCTGGCCGCCGAGGTGATCGGCAGGCTGGCGGCGGCCGCCGCCCCGATGCTGCTGGTGGGCAACGGCGCGCGGATGGACGCCATTCACGACGACATCCATCACGACATCTTGGCATTCTGCGAGAAGGCCGGAATTCCCTTTGCCACCACCCCGAACGGGCGCGGCGTCGTCCCGGAGACGCACCCGCTGTCCCTGGGCGTGCTCGGCCTGTTCGGCGACGGCCGGGCCGAAGAGTACTTGTTCGATACGCCGTGTGATCTGTTGATCGCGGTGGGGGTCTCGTTCGACGGCCTGGTTACCCGTTCGTTTTCCCCCCGGTGGAACAGACTGCAGGCCGACGTCATCCACGTCGACCCCGACCCGTCGGCGTTCGGCCGCTTCGTCGCCACGTCGCTGGGTATCACCGCGACGGCCCGCGACTTCGTGCGGTCTCTGAATTCTGGTTCCCTGCAGCATCTTACGGTCGCCGTGCCGCCGCGCGTGACACCCCCGATCCCGGAGACCGAGCCGGAAGTCATCCACCCCCTTGAGGTGATGCGTGAGCTGGACGCGCTGCTGCCGGCCAACGCCACGCTCTGCACCGACTCGGGAACCTGCATCTTCTGGGCGTTCCAAGGGATTCCGGTGCGACGGGCCGGCACCTTCTTCGCCACCATCGACTTCGCCCCCATGGGATGCGGCGTGGTTGGGGCGATCGGCGTGGCCCTGGCCCGACCCGAGGAGCGGGTCATCTGCATCGCGGGCGACGGCGCGTTCCTGATGCACGGTACCGAGGTGTCCACCGCGGTCGCGCAGGGGATCCCGGTGACATGGATCATCCTCAACGACGGTCAACTGAGCGCTACCATCGCTCCGATCCGCGGCCGGATGGACCCGTCGGCCGTCGCATCGATCGGCGGTACCGACCTGGCGGCCATGGCTCGCTCGCTTGGCGCACAAGGGATTCGGGTCGACAAGCACTCCGAACTTCGGGCCGGCCTGGCAGCGGCGTTGGCGGCCGAAGGTCCCTGCGTCCTGGACATCGCCATCGATCCGGCAATCAACAAACCAGAAATCGGCGTGGGCAAGTAAGCCACTCCTCGGTCGGTCGGCACCCGAATTGCGCCTCGAGCGCACACTAGGCCGCTCGGCGAACTCGCTTATAACAGAACGATTGTGGCTAGGAGGCGGGCAAAGTGTGGTCAACTCCGCCAGTTACAGATGTGACTTCTGTGGTCAGCGCCGCTCCAAGAATCCATCCAGGATCCGGCAAGGGCGCGGGCGGACCCTTTACCGAACACACACAACAGATTCCACAAACGGAGGCAATCCCGATGCACACCATACCGATCATCCTCGACACCACCATCCGCGACGGCAGCTACGCCGTGAATTTCCAGTACAACTACGGCGACCTTCGCAAGATCATCGGGGACCTCGACGGCGCGGGCATCCCGTACATCGAGGTCGGTCACGGTGTCACCATCGGCGCGTCGGCGGCCCAGGGCCGGGCGGCGCACACCGACGAGGAGTACTTCCGCGCCGGTCGCCAAGCAGCACGCAACTCCAAGCTCGGCGCCGTCATCGTCCCCGCCCTCGCGCCGATCGAGTCGGTCGACCTGGCCGGCGACTACCTGGACTTCCTGCGCATGTGCGTCATCGCCACCGAGCTGGAGATCGTCGCGCCCTTCGTCGAGCGCGCACACGCCAAGGGTCTCGAGGTCTGCATCCAGCTGGTCAAGTCCCACCTCTTCGAGCCGGAGGTGCTGGCCCGCGCCGCCGAGCAGGCCCGCGACATGGGCGTCCGGATCGTCTACGTGGTCGACACCACCGGCACCTTCCTGCCCGAGGACGTGCGTCGCTACGTCGAGGCCGTCCGCGGTGCCGGCGACATCAGCGTCGGCTACCACGGGCACAACAACATGGGCATGGCCGTCGCCAACACCCTCGAGGCATTCGAGGCCGGCGCCGACTTCCTGGACGGCACCCTGATGGGCTTCGGCCGCGGGGCAGGCAACTGCCAGACCGAGAGCCTGATCGCCGCGCTGCAGCGGCGCGGGCACCTGCCCGGGGTCGACCTGGACCGGATCTTCGACGCGGCGCGCTCGAACATGCTCGGCCGGGTCCCCGAGTCGTACGGCATCGACCCGTGGGAGATCTCCTTCGGCCTGCACGGCCTGGACTCCACGCAACTCGAGCGCATTCGCACCTCGGCGGGCAATGCGAATCTCTCCGTGCCCCGCGTCATCCGGCAGCTCGCGAAGAACATCGACGGGCCTTGGCTGACAACCGAAGACATCGACCGAGTGGTCGCCGGGATGCGGGGATGACAACGCTGGCCCTGGCCGCGCCAGCGTGCGCGGTTGTACGTCCAGACCGGCGGGTCGGCGGACAAACACGCACGCTCGCGATGATCACGGTGACGTGCACGCTGCTGCTGGTGATGGTCACCCTGGACAGCACCGTCGTCAACGTGGCACAGCGGACCTTGATCGACGAGTTCTCGTCGACCCAGGCCGTCGTCGCGTGGACTCTGACCGGCTACACCTTGGCGCTGGCCGCAGTCATCCCGCTCACGGGTTGGGCCGCCAACCGGCTGGGCACCAAGCGGCTGGCTCTGGGCTCGGTGGCACTGTTCACGCTGGGATCGCTGCTGTGCGCGCTGGCGCCGAATATCCCTCTGCTGGTGGCATTTCGGGCCTTACAGGGTCTGGGCGGGGGCATGCTCATGCCGCTGCATCTGATCATCTTGCGACGCGCCGCCGGCCCGGAACGGCTGGGCCGGGTGCTGACGCTGAGCCTCGCTCCGGTCATGCTCGCCCCGATCTGCGGGCCCATCCTCGGCGGCTGGTTGATCGGCTCGTTCGGCTGGCAGTGGATTTTCCTGATCAACGTCCCGATCGGAGTTCTGACCATCGCGTTGGCCGGATCCGTTCTGCCGGTCGATGTTCCGTTGCCCACTGAGCCGCTGGATGTCGTCGGTATGTTGTTGCTGTCCCCCGGGCTGGTGGCGTTTCTCTACGGTCTGTCGCTGCTACCCGAGCGCGGCACCGTCACCGACCCGCGCGTCTGGGTACCGGCAACCATCGGCCTGTCAATGATCGGCGCCTTCGCCTTCCACGCCCTGCGACGGGGCGATCGCGCGCTGATCGATCTGCGCCTGCTCAGGAACCGGGATGTCGCGGCCGCCAACGCGATCCGATTCCTGTTCATCATCGCCTTCTTCGGCTGCCTGCTGCTGTTTCCCGCCTACTTCCAGCAGGTGCTCGGCAAGACGCCGTTTCAGGCTGGGCTGCTGCTCGTTCCGCAGACCCTGGGTGCCGCCGCCGTAATGCCGGTGGTGGGAAGGCTGTTGGAAAAACGAGGGGCACGCGACGTCGTGCTGACCGGGGCGGCGACGGTCGTCATCGGCCTCGGCGTGTTCGTCTACGGCATCACCCGGCATGACGTCGACCTGCCGGTGCTGATGGCGGGGCTGGCGTTGTTCGGCATAGGCAGCGGCTGCATGCTGACGCCGGTTTCCTGGGCGGCGGTACACACCCTCGATTCGGGCGAAGTCGCGCACGGCTCAACGCTATTCAACGTCAACCACAACACCGCCGCGTCCGTCGGCGCCGCCCTGATATCGGTGATCCTGACCAGCAGGCTCGACGCCGGCGCCGGGCACGCCTGTCACACGCCTACGCCGGCGTGTTCCTGATCGCCATGATCCTGATCGCGGCGACCGCCATCCCCGCGTGGTACCTACCGGCGGCAGGCTCTCATGCGACGCAGGCGAGGACACCGACTACGTTCTAAACGAGATACTGCGCAACCGGATCGCGAGCGGGAGGCGGCGCATGGCGGCGACACTGTCAAACACCACAGCCCTGGTGACCGGCGCCAGCAGCGGTATCGGTGCGGCAACGGCGAAAGCGCTGGCCGCACACGGCGCCGCGGTGGCCCTGCTCGCTCGCCGCCCCGACGGCCTGGCCGTCGTGCAGACCGACATCGAATCCGCCGGTGGCACAGCGCTTGTCGTGCCCGCCGACGTCACCGACGCCGAGCAGGTAGCGGCAGCCGTGCAGCGCACCGTCGCACAGTTGGGGCGCCTCGACATCCTGGTGAATAACGCCGGCCTGGTACGGATGGGACCCGCAACCGAGGCATCACTACAGGACTGGGATGTCCAAGTCGCGGTCAACGTGCAAGGGGTTCTCTACGCCACTCACGCAGCGCTTCCGCACCTGATCGACGCCGCCGCGGACGCACCGCGCGGTGTGGCCGACTTGGTCACCATCAGCTCCACATCCGGTTGGGTGTCCCGGCCCGGCATCGCCGTCTATTCGCTCACCAAATTCGGCGTGAACGCGTTCAACGAGGGCATCCGCCAGGAGCTACTCGGCAAGCGGGTACGCGTCGGCGTAGTAAGTCCCGGAACCGTTGACACCGGGTTCAACCCCGATCTGGTCGGGCCTGGGTGGGAGGCGTTCGAGCGTCAGACCGCCAACATGGCGAAGTTGCGGCCGGAAGACATCGCCGACGCGGTGATCTACATGGTGACCCGCGACCGCCGGGTGGCGGTCAACCAGATGTTGGTGCGCGCAGCGGAACAGACCTGGTGATCGCTCACCTGACGAGCTCTGAAGCGCCGGCACGTACCCCCAGGACATCGAGCGAACCGAGTAGGTCGGCCGCGGCCGTCAGCCGGCCGCCCACCTCCGGGACGTCGACCGGGAGCATGCCCAGCCTCTCCACAAGCTTTTCCACTCGCAGGTTCGTCTGGTGAGACAGCCCCGGAAGGGCGGGGAGCTGGTAATCCATCTGCCAAAGCAGAAGAACCGCATCGTCGTTGGCGCGCCGGACCTCGTCGAGTGTCTGTCTGCGCAGTCTCTTCGCGGTGCCGGAGTCCATGCCGATGTGGCTCCAGCGAGCGTCTGGGTCCTCGAAGTCCTCGATCTTGAGCTGCAACCGGTCGGCGTCCTGCCAGACCGGCATCGTCTCGTCCGTCATGGAGAACACTGACAGATAGAAGCGGCCACTGTAGTCGTTGACCAAGTAGTCGTGAGTCAGTGCGTAGTCCTCCGGCGTCTCCCCCGGGTAGCCGGCCATGAATGATGCCCGGTACCTGATGGGACCGCCGGCCAGCGCCTCGTGCGCACGGCGATTGTGCTCGACCCGGACCTTCTTGTTCATCAACTCCAGGGTGTTGGCGCTCATCGACTCGAACCCCATCGACAGTTCGACACAGTGTGCCTCGGCCAGGCGCTCGACCGTCTCGCGGTCGGTGATGGAGTTGGCCCGGGTGTATCCCTCCCAGGTCACGTCCACCGAGGGCAGCAGCTCCATCAGGCGGCGCAGCCTGGTTGGCGGCACGGTGAACGTGGAGTCCATCGCGTAGATGTGCCGAGTCTCGTTGACATCGCGGTAGCGCGCCCAGTCCGCTGCGATCTTCTCCGCCGACTTGTAGCGCCACTTCGGGGAGGCGAAGGGGAACGAGCAGAACTTGCACGAGAAGGGGCAGCCCCGCATCGACTCGTACGGCACCACCGGCAGATGCTGCGTCCCGAAGGCCGGGGACGGGTGTTCGTCGATGTCGATGTACTCGAACGAGGTCATCCGGTAGGTCTCGGGCCCGGTGCGGATCACCAGGTTCGGAGTGTCTTGCAGTCCGTCACCGCGGTCGAGGGCGTTGAGCAGCGACGGGATGGCGTGCTCACCATCGCCGCGCACGATGACGTCGACCTCTGGGTGGTTGCGCATGATCCAGTCGTATTTCAGGTTGCTGAACTGGCCACCGACGACGACGAGCGCATCGTCGCAGCGTTCCTCGATCCAGCTCAGGGCTCGGCCCAGTGTCCGCTTGTCGCAGATGAAACTGGTGGACAAGAAGACGACAGCGTGCCGTTCGGTCGGCTCCCTGGTCAGGTCCCAGACATCCTGCAGGTCGAACAACTCGTAAGGCCGCGAGGCCTGCATCAGGATCGCCTCCAAGGTGTAAGAAGTCAGGTGTGGCACGTCGCCGCGCACGGGGCGCAGCAGCGGACGCCACAGGGTGCCGTCCCGGTATGTCAGGTCGGTCAAGCGAAGACCGCTGAGCGGATGTCCGCTGAATTCCGTCGCGAGCGCCCGAGTTCCACGCAGATCGAACATCGTTCCGTCGTAGTACGTGCTGTTCTTGAAGTACGGTCCTTTGCCGGACAGCACAAGGACGGATTTCTGGCGCACAAGACCACGTCCGTTTTCGACCACGGGGACCACCTTCGGGTGAGCAGCTTTCGCTTCGGATATGCGAAAGTGTGCGCCCGCGCCCTTGCCGAATCCTCGATGAATCCTTGATGAAGAACGCTATTCAACGTCTCCGAGGAGGTAGCGCTACTTGCGCGCGAGGGCTTGCCAAGCCAAATCGGCAATGGCCGCACAGTAGTCGTCGTCGACGAGTTCTTCCGAGTAAAGAGCGCGAATGTTCAGGGGCGCCAAGACGATCTGCACGGCGGCCATTGTGCTCCACGCCTTCGCGTAGTTCGCCGCGCTCCCTCGCCCGATCCACCACCCCGCGCACGGCATTGAAACGCGCCCGCCAGTACCTCATTCGGGTGTCCTGGTCGTGCCGTCCACGGCTGTCCATCACCAAGGCCCGCAGAAAGGTGCGGCCGACTTCGGTGTTGTTCCGATCGGCCGCATGGCGAGCCAGCGCCAGTAGGTCTCCGCGCAACGAGCCGGTGTCCGTTGCCGGACCCAAAATTTCGACGACTCGGCAAGAGCGGCATCGACGATCAGTCGCTGGCGATTGCCCCAGTATCGATAGATCATTGCCGTGTCGAGGTGATGGCGCTCCGCCAGGGCCTCGACGCTGAACCGCTCGACACCCCAGCGAGACAACTCGTCGAGCACTGCCGGCATCACCTGAGCCCGTACATCGGCGGGAACAGCGTCCAGGTATTGATCTGGCGGTCGAGACGGCTGCATCCGTGTCTCCTTAACCGGACCTAACCTACCCTTCTTCCGCACCGGAAACGTAGCGTGGCGCACGCAGAGCGGCTCGCGGCGGCGACGGTGACGTCACCGATACCCGCACCCGTGGTGCACCCGTGCTAGTCGGCGTCACTCGGGTGCTCGCCTTTCCACAAGTGGGCGAATCGCCGCGCAATCCCGGCGATGCGACTTCCGGTTAACCGTTGAGAGCGAATCTTGTTCTGCGTTTCTGCTGCCTTAACGGCGTACTCGTTGACAGTTTCGTCGCCTTCTTCAGCGCGCATGTCAAACCTCGTTCCTGGTTGTCAGGTCTGTTGTCCCGGCGCCGCGCCGAATGTGTACTTGTGTAACGCTTTTCAAATAATCGGCGTGGATCAATCCCACACTCGCGCGGTCATTCCCGCCCGGCCGACACCCAGCCGAGGTCTTCGAAGCGGTCGCCGGCGACCGAGGCACCGGCGGCGTCCAGGGCAGCCAGCTGCTGCGGGTTCAGCGTCAGCGCCAGCGAGCCGACGTTCTCGTCCACTCGGCCCGCCCGCCGGGTCCCCGGGATCGGCACCGAGGTCACGCCGAACTTCTCGGCGCGATGCCGAAGCCAGGCCAGAGCGACCTGCGCGCCGGTGGCGCCGAGCTCGTCGGCCACCGAGATGACCGCGTCCGCTACGGCGAGGTTGGCATCCAGGGCGCCCTCGGCGAACCGTGGCATCTTGCGCCGGAAGTCGGTTGGCGACGACAGGTCGGCGGCCGAACGAAGTGTGCCGGTGAGGAATCCCCGTCCCAGTGGGGAGTAAGGAACGAATCCCACACCGAGTTCGGCGGCCGTCGGAACCACGTTGCGCTCGACGTCTCGGCTCCAGATCGACCACTCGCTTTGCACGGCGGCGATCGGATGGACGGCGACGGCGGCTCGCAGTTCGTCGGCGGTCACCTCGGAGAGTCCCAAGTGGCGCACCTTGCCGGCGGTCACCAGCTCTGCCATTGCGCCGACCGTCTCCGCGATCGGCACATTCAGGTCTCGGCGGTGCATGTAGTAGAGGTCGACGACCTCGGTGTTCAACCGGGCCAAGCTTTCGTCGATGCTCTGACGGACATAGGCGGCGTCCCCGCGTACCGAACGCTCGCCCGCCACCGGGTTGCCCGCGATGCCGAATTTCGTTGCGAGCGTCACCTCGTCGCGGCGGTTCTGCAGCACCTTGGCGATGAGCCGTTCGTTGTCGCCGCCACCGTAGATGTTGGCGGTGTCGATGAAGGTGACGCCGACGTCGAGGCTGTGGTTCAGGGTGTCGATCGACGTGGTGTCGTCGACTTCGCCATAGACCGGCGTCAGCGCCATCGCGCCGAATCCGATCGCGCTCACGTTGAGGCCGTCACCAAGATGCACGCTGGGAACTGCGGTAGTCATGAACGAATGCAACCACTACACCACCGCCGTTATGCCCTGAGCTGCGTGAGAAGGCGCTGGCCTGCGGCTGGGATCGTCAGCGCGGGTAGGCGTAGGGGTTGGCCGGGGCGTCGATGCGAGTGACCGCAGTCGCCTGCAGCGTCGGGATCGCGGCCGAATTCGGTTGCCGCGCAGCGGGTGTCACTTTCCCTTCGACCCGCAGCCAGGTGTTGTCCGGCAGTCCGGCGGCGCCGGCGGCGGCCGGCCCACGCAGGTGGATCCGGGCCAGCTGCGCGTCGGCCGCGCAACAGATGATGACGATGCGACCGAGGTCCACGCCCTGCGCCTCGTTCAGGGCGAAGCCGGTCACGGTGATCGACCGATTCGTCAGTGAGCCGGTGGTGTCGTGAGCCTCGCGCATCAGCACCTCCGGCAGCGACAGTTCAGGCGCGTCCCCCGGCGGCAGCGGCGGATACGACTGATTACGAACACCATTCGCCGCCGCCGACGGGGCCGCGGCCGACGGAAGCAGCGCCGGGGGCGTCACGAAGATCAGGATCACCACAGGGACGGCCAGCAGCCATACGATGCCGGTCCGGTGGGGGTGTGTCTCGCCGTGATCGCCGGTCCCAGTCGTCGGCGAAGGCCCGCCTCGGCGAATGTCGCCGACGATCGCCACCAGCGCCAACGCGATCAGCAGCACCGCCGACGCGATCAGCCACGGCAGCAGTCCGGGCTTGACGTAGCGGGTGAACGCGCCCGAGACCGCGATCATGGCAATGCTGATGCCCACCAACATCAATACGGTGTTCTCGGTTTCGCGGCTCACGAGCGACCACCCAGCACCAGCAGCCCGACGGCATACGCACTCACGATGGCAACCAGAAATGTGCTGGGCGAGAAGCGCACCGCGAAAGCCCGGCCAAACATGCCCGCCTGCATCGCGAACAGCTTCAGATCGACAGCGGGCCCCACCACCAGAAACACCAGCCGCGGCAGCAGCGGCACCATCGTCATACTGGCCGCCACGAACGCGTCGGCCTCCGAACACAACGCCAATACCACTGCCAGCGTGGCCATCACCGCCACACCGAGCAGGAGGTGCGCTGCCAGATGCCCAAAAACCCAGGGCGGCACCACCACATGAAACACCGCCGCGGCGGCGGCACCCAACACCAGGTAGGGCGCGGCTTGCAGGAAGTCGTGCCGGGCCGCTTCGGCGAACACCACCCAGCGCGACTCGTTCCGGGCACCGGACGGCGGCAGCCGGCGGGTGATCCACTCGGAGCGACCCCACCGCGCCCACCCCCAGCCCATGATCACGGCGGTGAGCAGCGATGCACCCATCCTGGCCAGCACCATCCTCGGCTCACCGGGAAACGCCACCACCGTGGCCATCAGCACCACCGGGTTGATCGCCGGTGCGGCCAGCATGAACGTCAGCGCCGCGGCCCCGCTCGCCCCGCCCTCGCCGAACAATCGCCGCGCCACCGGAACTGAACCGCATTCGCACCCCGGCAACGCCACCCCGCCCACGCCGGCGGCCAATACCGCCACCGCGGGTCGACGGGGCAGCCAGCGCGCCAAGCGTTCCGGCGACACGAACACCGCAATCAGGCCGCTGACCACCACACCGAGCGCGAGGAAAGGAACCGCCTGTACGAATACCCCGCAGAACACGGTGCCGGCGGTGGACAACGCCGCGCTGCCGGCTACCGCATTGCGCAGCATCGTCGCGGAAAATGCGCCGGCCAGCAGGATTCCGAGCAGCACTTCCATCGACCCGATGGGGAGCCTGCGCCCCCACCTAAGCGTCCTGAGCGTCGCCACCGTGCCAGTATGCCAGCCTGGCGCCCGGCTAGTCGGACACCGCGTCCTTGTGCGCCTTCACCGGCGCGCTGCTCGGCGGCAGCTGTAAAAGATTGCCGTGCAAACTATTTCGTGCCGTGCGGATGGTCACCAGAATCCAGGTGGAGAGCAGTCCGAAATACGCGATGGCCGCGGCGACCTTGAACGCCGGCAAATGCGTGTGGGCCGCGAGTTGCGAAGTGCCGGTGACGAAAGTACCGACCGGGAAGGTCAGACTCCACCAGGTCAGGGCAAACGGCATACCGCGCCGCAGCGTACGCACCGTGAGCGCGGTGGCCAACGCGATCCACAACACCGCGAAACCCCACACCGGGACTCCGTAGAGGATCGCGAACGCATTCATGTCCTCGGCCAGCGCGCGGTCGACGGATCCGTTCTTGGCCGCTGCACCCAAAAGCCCTGCGGCTGTGATGGATTGGCCGAGTGGACCCAGCACGATCCACAATGTCGGTACCCGTGCGGTGCCCGAAGTGCCGTAGTGAGTCAACCGGTTCCAGATCATCGCGATGATGTTGAACGAGGCCAGCAACGACAACCCGAACATTGCGTAACAGCCGTACAGCAACGTCTCTCGGCCGCTGCCCGCCGGCATGTGCGGAAGCAGCAGCGCGCCCGTCGCCGCCGACACCATGGGCGGGACGACCGGCATCAGCCACCCGCCGAACGCCGCGTCGGGCTCCACGTCGTACTGCGTGAACATCAGGAAGGGGATGCTGACCGCGGTGAACAGCCCGCCGAGCGTGCCGAGGGTCCACAGCACCCAGTCCAGGTCGACGGCGACGCGCTCGCCGACGAGATCCCTGCCGACCAGCATCGCCCCGGCGCCGACCGTCATCAGTGCCATGGGCGCCGCGCCGTAGAAGTGGGCCATCTGCGGATTGCGGGCGTGCGTGCGCGCCACGGTCGGGTGCCGCAACCAGTGTCCCCCGACCACGACGATCAGCACCAGCAACAGGGCGGTGGCGATCACCCACACCGCCTCGGTGAACGCCCGCAGCCCGGGCATGTGCAGGGGCAGCGTGGCACCGGCGACGGCCACGATCCCGGTGCCCATCACCGAGGCAAACCAGTTGGGCCCGATGTTGCCCAGTACCTCGACGCGGGTGTGGACTTCGCCGTCCGAGCTTTCAATAGCCTTTTCAGTAGCCATAGCTAGGCAACCTACCGGCAAAGACGCTCAAAGATGTCGCGATAGTACAGATGCGCCAAAAAATGCCCGCCAGGCATCAAATGCATTGTGGCGTCGGGGATTCGGTCCGAGAGCCGTTGTGGCCAGGTCGGATCGAGCAGCTGGTCCTCGGTTCCGGCCCACACGTCGACCGGCATTTTCAGGTCCTCGGGAGCGAATCCCCATGGTCGGGCCATGACGATGTACTCCTCGACCACGCCCTGAGGTTGCCGTAGCGCTTCCCGGGACATCTTGGCGAACTCGGCGTAACCCTGCGCCCGCAGCACGGCGGCGTCGGCCGCACCGAGATCACGAGCGGCCGCCCGGCCATACACGCCGGGGGTGGCGACCGCGGCAAATCTCATGGCGCGGAAGCCCTGTCGGGCGAACCACGGTGCGTGCTGCGACAGTCTGATGAAGGTGCGGTCGATTGCCGGTAGAGCGTCGAACAGTCCGGGTTCGTCGAGCGGCAGCGCACCGGCGACGATCGCGATGCGGGTCACCCGAAGCGACATCGCGTGGCCCAGCGCCGCGGCGTACTGACCGCCAAGCGACCAGCCCATCGCCGCGAACCGCGCAATACCGAGGATGCCGAGCAGTTCAGCGACATCGCCGGCCCAGTCCAGAATGCTCGCGCCCGGGCTTTGGATCGGATCGGCCGACACCGGGCCGGTCGGGAGCGATCAGGCGGACTCCGCACTGCTCGGCGACGGGCGCGGCCGACTTGCACGTCCAAGCGGCAGGCCAGACCCCCGTGGGCGCTGACGATCGGGGAATCCTTCCGGGTCGCCGTATTCCGCATAGCTCAGCGTCCGCCCGTCGCGCAGGCCGAGCACATGGTCGGCCGTCATGGGGCCAATAACTTTGCGCCCGAGGCATTCTCGTGGCGGCCCGCTGCGGCACTGATCATGTCGAGTTACCTCCAGAGCCGGGCCCGTCTGTGATCGACGTACGCACATGGTGAGGCGTGCCGGGACGTGCGTCAAGACCATCCGCAGCTCGCCTACACTGGTTCGCATTTGAAGAAAGCCCCGCTGAAAATTTGGATAGTCGCCATTGTGGTAGTCGCCGCGCTCGCCATGCCGATCAAGCAACGGTGCGGCGCCCCTGGTCGCACCTGCGCCACGGCGCAGGATGCCCAAGGCAACGTGCACTACTACTACGAGGTTGAACCGGTTGCCGTATTTCTGCTGGAAAGCGTGCTGGGCTCGAACATCCCGCTGTATTACACATCGGGTGAAGACGTCGTGAAGGTCGGATGACTGGAGGACATATGCGCACACCCATCGCTGCTTTCGCACACCTTGTCGTGGCGGCCACGTTCACCTGCGGAGTTGTCGCGGTGGCGCCGCGCGCAGCCGGCGATCCGGCCCTTGGTTCCGGTGATCAGGTCAGCGCGGAGCAGGCGATCGCCAACGGCTACCTGTCCACGCAGTCCGGTTGCGGAGCGGCGGCGCCCCCCACACCCGGGTCCATTGCCTGGGATCCGCCCGGTTTCATTTCGAATATCGGCGGCTCGGGTGCGTTCAACGACCCCAACGCCCCGTTGGTCGATCGATTTCGGGCCGCCTACGCGGACGGTTCGTGGAACATCGAGTTCGTCGGTCTGGGAAGCTGCGTGAGCGCTGGTCCGGACACGACAGGGGAAGTGGCATGACGTCGATATCCAGACGTATCGAAACGGCCGCAATCGGGATGGTCGCCGCGGCCATGCTGACCTGCGCGCCGTCGCACCGGCAAACGCGCGCGAAGGCGTGTGCGCACCAAATGCTCTGTGCGCCAACACCCCAGCTCCCGACCCCGGTGACCAAGGCACCGCGGAGCAGCGGGTCATCGACGGCTACGTCAGCAAGCAGGCCGGTTGCACGCCCGACCTGGCGGCCAACCCACAGGGCGTCACCTGGGATCCACCCGGCTTCACGCCCAGTGTCGGGGGCTCGGGAAACATCAACGACGCCAACCCAAGCCTGGGCGGGCACTTCGTCGCCGACTACGTGAACGGTCGCTGGCACATCGACTACCAGTACTGCTGAAATCCCGCACGCAGTCGTGCGCCATCGCGGCGAAAATGACTCTCTGCGTGGCTTATTCGACAATCACATCGGCGAGGACCTCGGCGGCGTAGATCACCAGCGTGTTGTCCAGCTGCCCCGAGTCCTCGAGATAGTCGATGGCCCGGCCGATTTCGACGTCGGCCGCCCGTACGCCCAGAGCAAACTAGCCGCGGCAGACCTGCGTCGCGTAGCGCACCGTCACGATCGACGGCGTGTTGAATTGAGACGCCACGGTGAGCTCGGGGTTGACCGGCTGATCGGAGACGCCCAGTCGCTTGAGATCAAGGTAGATCTCCACGGTGTCGGCGGCGGTCCGGTGGGCGCGGGTATCGCGGTCCGCCCGCATACTCGCCTCAGCCAGGTTGCCCGCCCCGAGGCTTCGGATGGCGAGTTCGTCGGTACCCTCCTGCGGGGCCAGGTCGACGAACTTCCTGCCGTTGTTGGCGATGCTGTAATTCAGTTGGTAGCCGACAAAGCCCGTCGACGGCGAACCCGTGGGCGACGGCGGCAGCGGTCCCGCGTACCGAACCACCAGCCGTAGCACGCTGTCTCGAGGATGCGTGGCGGCGACCGAGGACACGGTGATATCCGTGGGCGGCTTGGGCCCGTCCTGCATCTGGCAGTTCAGCCGGCTCGGCAGCCGCGCCCAGTCGTCGCGCACCGGCTCGCTCAAGGCGAACATGCCGATCGCGACCAAGGCGAGCACCGCCGCGACGGAAACAATGAGGCGCAGCGCCGGCGGCATTCTGGACCAACGCCTTCGGGCCCTGACCAGAAACCCGGCCGATGACGATCGCGGCGCCGACGGGTGCGGGCGACGCTGCGTGGTCCAGTGTTCACCGTCCCAATACCGTTGCCCCCCGGAACCGTCGGGGTCGCCATACCATCCGACCGGCGGCGGCGAAGTCGCCACGGTAATGCTCCATTCGACGTCAGTGTGCAAGAGACAGGGCCACGGGCTTTGCCGCCGGATTACGGCGGCGAATCGAATACCTGTGGCGGCGTGTCGAGCATCAGCACGTGGTCGCCCTGCCAGGCGTAGCCCACGATCGTCAGGGTGCCGTCCTCGCAACTGTTGCAGCTCTGATCCGTCCGGTAGGTCAGGACCACGGTGTCGCCGGTGGAGGCCGGATTTTCCAGCTGGGTGAACGGATAGGCCTTCGGCGTTGCGGTCCCGACGAACTCTCCGCGATGGAACATCAGCGCTTGGTCCGGTGCGCTGGCGGTGCCGTCCTGCACCGTCACCACCACCGCGGACAAATCGGCGCACGGATCGTAGTTGCTGTCCTCGGGCGCGGTACTCCACTGCCTGCCGGTCTTCTTGTCCGGGTGAAGCTGAGCGATAGCGCCGCGTATCGCGGTCGTCTCGTCGGGCCCGCACGGGCCGGCGGGCGCGGCGGCCGTGGTCGGACCGGCGACCGGCCGGGTGGATGTCGACGGTGTGGAGGACGGTGGTGGCGGGTTCGCTTGGGACCCGGCCGGGGTGAAGGTGCGGTTCATGCTCGTGAACGCGATCAGCGCCACGGAGGCTATGCAGACCAGAGCGGCCCCCACCGCCGTCAGCAAGACGTTGCGCCGACCCAGGCCGTCCGGCGGGGGCGGGCTGTGATCAACGTCATCGGAGGGCTCATAGGCAGGCGCAGGCCACTCAGGGTCGATCTCGCCAGACACCTATCCTCCCGAGCTCCCGGCGCCGTCCCGGACCTTCCGAGCTCGGCGAATTGTCGCCGGAACCCGCTGGTGGCAGAAAGAAGCTGGTCGCGGGGTCGAGACCAATGCCCGGGTGAGCCTGCCCACATCAAACATTCTGATTGGGGGCTTTACAGCAAGCTACCGCATACTTGACGTCATGCAGCAAGCGACATCACCGCAAACCGCTGGCGCGGTGCCAGGTGGTGCGCTTTCGTCGGGCCGAGGTCGTGATGGCCGATAACGGCTCGCGTCACCGCCACCGCCTGGTTCGCCAGCCGTCGCGGATCCGCAAAGGACTGACGCGCGGCTTCATGGGGCTGGTGTCGGTGGTCGCGGTGTTGATGACCGGCGCCGGCTACTACGTGGCGCACGGCGCGCTGGGCGGAATCACCATTTCGCAGGCGCTGACGGCCGAAGATCCACGCTCCAGCGGCAACAACATGAACATCTTGCTGATCGGCCTGGACTCCCGCAAAGACCAGGAAGGCAACGACCTGCCCTCGTCGGTATTGCGGCAGTTGCACGCCGGCGATTCCGACGACGGCGGCTACAACACCAACACCCTGATACTCGTGCACGTGGGAGCCGACGGCAAAGTCGTCGCGTTCTCGATCCCCCGCGACGACTGGGTGCCGTTCAACGGAGTTCCGGGTTACAACCACATCAAGATCAAAGAGGCGTACGGACTCACCAAGCAGTACGTCGCGCAGCACCTGGCCAACCAGGGTGTGAGCAGCCAACGAGAACTCGAAACGAAAGGCCGGGAAGCCGCCCGCGCGGCGACGCTGCGTGCGGTGCGCAGCCTGACCGGCGTCCCGATCGACTACTTCGCCGAGATCAACCTGGCCGGTTTCTACGACATGGCCCAGACCCTGGGCGGCGTCGAGGTGTGCCTGAACCACGCCGTGTACGACTCGTATTCCGGTGCCGACTTCCCGGCCGGGCGCCAACGGCTCAACGCGTCGCAGGCGCTCGCGTTCGTGCGGCAGCGTCACGGCCTGGACAACGGCGACCTGGACCGCACCCACCGGCAGCAGGCATTCCTGTCGTCGATCATGCGCGAACTGCAGGAACAGGGCACCTTCACCGACCTGGACAAGCTGCAGGGCTTGATGGCCATCGCGCGCAAAGACGTCGTGCTGTCCGCAGGCTGGGACGAGAACCTGTTCCGCCGGATGGGTGACCTCGCCGGCGGGAACGTGGAGTTCCGGACGCTGCCCGTGGTCCGGTACGACAACATCGACGGCCAGGACGTCAACATCATCGACCCCGCCGCGATCAAGGCCGAGGTGGCAACCGCGATCGGCGCCGCCCCGCCGACAACCACCTTGACCACCACGACGGTCAAACCCAACGCCGCCACCCTCGTCGACGTGGTCAATTCCGGCAGCCTCAGCGGGCTGGCCACGCAGGTGTCCAGCGCGCTCAAGAAGCGCGGCTTCACCATGGGACAGGTCCGCGATCGCAACTCCGGTGAGCCGTCGGCGACGACGATCCAGTACGGCGCCGGCGCGGAAGCGGACGCCACGAACGTGGCCACCCTGCTCGGCATCGACGCCCCCGCCCAGCCGGATTCCGGCCTCGAGCCCGGCCATATCCGGGTGACCGTGGACACCAACTACTCGTTGCCGGCACCCGAGGACAGCACCCCGACAACCAGCACGACGACGACCAAGTCGAACACGTACTACAACGGCTACACCACCACGACCTACCCGACGCCCGATCGAGGCAAGCCCATCGACGGCGGCGGCGTGCCGTGCGTGAACTAGTGGCGATCGCGGGTGCGCCGCCGAGCTAAGCGGGTCGCCACCATCGGACTAGTGGCGATCGCGAGCGCGGCGTAGCCGGGCGAAGCGGGTCGCCACCATCGGACTAGTGGGGGTCCCGGCGTGCGGCCGGCCACCATCGCGTGTGCGCCCACGGCTTTGACTGTGCGTCCACGGCGCGGATTTCGCGAAATTCCCGCCCTCAGCGCACACCGGACGCCGCCATTGCACGCTCGAACGCCGGGTCGCCACCATCGGACTAGTGGGGATCGCGAGCGCGCGCAAATGTACACGAAACGCCATGGCGCGCTGTCATTTTGCGGACTCTCGCCCGTCTGGGACTAGGCGTGCGTCCCGCCGTCGATCCGGATTTCGGTGCCGCTGATCCACGCGCCGTCGTCGGACACCAGCATGGCGATCACGCCGGATATCGCCGTCGCGTCGGCCATCCCGGCGCCGCTGGATTCCACCGTCGTGGGCAGGATGGGCATGAGCCGGGGAAATAGCGACCAATCGGCGTCTTTGGGCAGGTAGCCGCCGGTGGCATCGGTGATCCCGGACTTGATACTGCCCGGCGCGACGCACGCCGCACGCAGACCCTTCTTGGCATACTCGAGCGCCAAGGAATGCGTGAACGCCTGGACGCCGCCCTTGCTCGCGGCGTAGGCCGCCATATAGGGGTGCCCGAACGAGGCGGAAGTCGAGCTGAAGTTCACGATGGCGCTGCGTGAATTCGCCAGCAACGACGGCAGCGCCTCGCGGACCACCAGGAACGTGCCGGTGAGGTTGATGTTGATGATCTGATTCCACAGCTCGGTGCTGGTTTCGTGGGTGTGCGCGGCGCGCAGTATGCCGGCCGCGTTGACCAGCGAGTCGAGGCCACCCAACTTCTCGACGGCACCGCGCACACCGTCGATGACCGAGTCCTCGTTGGCAACGTCCATCGGCATCGTGGTGAGCCGATCCGCGGTTGCGGCCTCCTCCGCGCGGGCCCGGGTCGCGCCGAGTCCGTCGGCCGCGATATCGGCGGCCACCACTGCGGCACCCTCGTCCAGCAGCCGCAGCGCGGTGGCCTGGCCGATTCCCGACGCCGCGCCGGTCACCAGGATTCGCTTGCCTTCGAGTCGCTTCATCCGCCCATCATCGCAAGGGGGGATGCCGACGTGAGCCGCGGCGTGGTGGCGAACCTCGAACGGCGGTTCGCCACCACATCGCCACGTAGCTTGAGTCTGGCCTTGGCCCTTAGCTGACGCCGTTCACGGAGACGTCGAAGTTCGAGACGCCGGCGCCGACACTGCCGCTCCAGGGCTCGTAGCCGGCCTGGATGCTGGTCAGATACCACGAGTTGTTTACTGGCTCAATGGTTTCGGTGTTGTTGATGAAGCCCATCACGTCGAAGTTGTTCCAGGTGGTGATCGGTGTGTTGGAAACGTAGGAGACGACCTGGTTCTGGCCGTTGCTGCCCTTCCACACCGTGAAGTTCTGCCCGTCGATGGTGGTGGTGCCGGTCGGTGAACCCACCGGCTGGATGGGGCCGGTGTGGTTGAACCAGATCATGACTTCCTGCTGGTTGACCCCGGTGGTGATGTTGGTGGGGTTCAGCCAGATGTCGTAGGAGGCGTCGTAGATGCCACTGGTCGGGTAGTTGTAGGTGATGCTGCTGGTGGCGGACGTGATCGAGCCCACCTGGATGGGCAGGTTGGTGCCCGGCGAGAAGGTGCCGTAGTGCACGCCGTCGTAGATAGACGGGTAGGCCAAGGGGGCGCCATTCGTTGGGGCCGAACCGTTTTCGGTGGTGATGGTGAACCCATCGCCGTTGACGGTGATGGCCTGGTTGTTGCCGTTGTTCCAGGCGTTGTTCTGTACCACGTACTTGCCGTCGGCCGTCGTCGTCGTTGCGAACTGCTGCGAGAGCACGGTCCCGCCAGTGCCAGTGCCAGTGCCAGTGCCCGTGCCCGTGCCGGTTCCCGTGCCGGTGCCGGTTCCCGTGCCCGTGCCTGTTCCCGTGCCCGTGCCGGTTCCCGTGCCCGTGCCGGTGCCTGTTCCCGTGCCGCCGCCGGTGACCGGTTGTCCGTTCAGCAGTGAATTGGTCGGCGCCGAGTAGGAGCCGGTCTGCGAGCCTTGGAAGCCAAGGGTGACCGACTGGCCGGGGGCGATGGTGCCGTTATAGCTCTGCGGGGTCACCGTGTAGTGCGTGCCCGTTTGAGTGACCTGCCCGTTCCACAAGCTCGTGACGGATTCGTTTGAGGGCAAATCGAATTGGAGCTGCCAGTTGGTCACCGGCGTCGTGCCGGTGTTGGTGATGGTGTAGTCGGCAGTAAAGCCGCTGTTCCACTGCGACGTCGCCGTGTACGTCGCCGTCAGCCCGGTGCCGCCGCTGCCGCCGGTGCCGGTGCCGGTACCCGTCCCGGTGCCAGTACCGGTGCCTGTGCCTGTGCCGTGTGCCTGTGCCGGTGCCGGTGCCGGTGCCGGTTCCTGTTCCGGTGCCCGTGCCAGTACCGGTGCCTGTGCCTGTGCCGGTGCCGGTGCCTGTGCCTGTGCCGGTGCCGGTGCCGGTACCGGTACCCGTGCCCGTGCCCGTGCCCGTGCCGGTGCCGGTCCCCGTGCCGGTGCCGGTGCCGGTACCCGTGCCAGTGCCGGTGCCGGTACCCGTGCCAGTGCCGGTGTCACCCCCGACCGGATGACCGTTCACCAACACATGTGTCGGCGCCGAGTACGACCCGGTCTGCGAGCCCTGGAAGCCAACGCTGACCGACTGGCCGGGTGCGATCGTGCTGTTGTAACTCTCCGGGGTCACCGTGTAGTGCGAGCCGTCGTGAGAGACCTGCCCGTTCCACAGATTCGTGACGGATTCGTTTGTGGGCATATCGAATTGGAGCTGCCAGTTGGTCAGCGGAGTGGTGCCGCTGTTGGTGATCGTGTATTCGCCGTTAAAGCCGCTGTTCCACTGCGAGGTGGCCGTGTAGGTCGCCGTTACCCCGGTATCGCCGGGGCCGGTGCCAGTACCGGTGCCCAGTGCCGGTGCCCGTACCGCCGCCCGTACCGGTTCCAGTGCTGGTGCCAGTCCCGTCCGCCGTGCCAGTACCCGTGCCAGTTCCCGTCCGTGCCAGTGCCGGTGCCAGTGCCAGTTCCGGTGCCGGTGCCGGTACCTGTGCCCGTGCCGTTCCCGTGCCTGTGCCTGTGCCTGTGCCGGTGCCGGTGTCACCGCCGACCGGTTGCCCGTTGACCGACACTTGCGCCGGCGCCGAGTACGTCCCACTGTGCGACCCCTGGAACCCCACCGTGACCGAATGACCGGGCGCAATCGTGGCGTTATAGCTCTCCGGAGTCACCGTGTACTGGCCGCCCGACTGCGACACCTGCCCGTTCCACAGACTCGTCACCGACTCACCCGCAGGCAGGTTGAACTGCAACTGCCAGTTGTTCAACGGCGTCGTGCCGGTATTCGTGATCGTGTAGTTGGCCACGAAGCCGTTATTCCACTGCGACGACGTCGCATACGTCGCCGTCACCCCGTTACCACTGCTGCCCCCACTGCCACCGGCCAGCGCCGCCGTCGCCATGGTCGCCGTCGCACCCGACGTGCCAGCACTGCTCGAACCAGTCGTCGTTGTGGCCCCACTCGAGGCGGCCCCCGAAGCCCCGGAACTACCCGTACCCGTCGCCGACGTCGACCCAGTCGACGACCCGCCCGACGTTGTCGTGCTGCCCGTGCTTCCTGTGCCTCCGCTACCGCTACCGCCCCGAAGTGCCCGACGCCGCGTCGGACTTCGAATCCGCCGCGGCGCGCACCGCACCGCCGCCGCGCCCGGTCGCCGCATTCACCATGCCGGCCAACTGCTGACCGACGCTCTGCAACGACGACGCACTGCTCGCCTCGGCGCCGGCATACCACTGCGCACCGGCAGTCAACGCCGCCACAAAGCGAGCTTGAAACGCCGACGCCTCAGCGCTCAACGACTGATATTCCAAGGCGTGCGAGTTGAACAACCCGGCGATCGCACCCGACACCTCATCGGCAGCAGCCGCCACCAACCCCGATGTCGGGGCCGCCGCCGCACTGTTCGCGGCGCCCAGCGTCGAACCGATTCCGGTAATGTATTGCGCCGCTGCCTCCAGCGTCTCCGGCGCGGCAATCACATATGACATGCCCAGATCCTTTGATCACGGTCCTATAACGACCTAATAACGACCTCATCAAGAGCGGGAAGGTCACGAACCTATCACGGCTGTATCACGTGTGTATAACAAACCGAAACTGCCAGGAAATCTTCAGATTTTTATAAAGTCTTCAGATTTTTGAATTCAACCGGTTCGGTTTATTAAGACGGTTAAATTCAACCGTTTGACTGATTACGAAATGCGCAAGCAACGCACCGTATTCGGCTGACCCGAAAGCATTGTCAACGTGGGCGAACTCAGACCACGCCGCGCAGTCCGTCCGCGCCGAACACCGGTTCCAGCATCGCCGAGTAGTCCGGGCCGCGGCGCAGGATGAGCCCACCGTCGACGTTGATGACCTGTCCGGTGACGTAGCTGGCCGCGTCGCTGAGCAGGAACATGGCCATGTTGGCGACGTCCTCCACCTCACCCGGCCGGGGCAGCGGCGTGCACTGGCGGTAGTCCTCGCTCAGCTCCGGCGACTGCAACACGGGTGCGACCAGCTCGGTCCGGATCAGGCCCGGGCGAATGCTGTTGACCCGCACCCACGACGGGCCGAGTTCGTCGGCGGCCAACTTCATCATGTGGTCCAGGGCTGACTTCGAGACCCCGTAGGCGCCGAACCAGCGATGCGTATTGCTGGCCGCGATCGACGAGATGCCGACGAACGAGCCGCCACCGCCCCGCACCAACTCCCGGGCGGAATGCTTGAGGACGTACATGGTGCCGTTGATGTTGAGGTCGACCGTGCGCCGCCATAACTCCGAGTCGATCTGAGTGATCGGCCCGATGGTCTCCGAGCCGCCGGCGCAGTGCACCACCCCATGCAGCCGGCCGTGCCATGCCGTCACCGCGTCGACCGCGCGGGTGACCTCGTCCTCGTTGGTGACGTCGGCCGGCTCGTAGCGGATCGCACCGCCGTTGTCCTTCACCGCCTCGATCTCCTCGGCGGCCGCCGCCAGTCGGTCGGCATTGCGCCCGACGATCATGACGGAAGCCCCGGCCGCGGCCAGCCCGGCGGCCACCCCCTTGCCGATTCCGCTACCGCCACCGGTAACCAGGAACGTCCGGTGTTGGAATGAAATCTGCACGCGGGCCCCTCACGCCGAATCTGAAACGGGTTCTAGCTTAGGCCTAGTGGCAGATCCGCTACGGCTCATCGCGACGGGCCACCTTGGTCGGTTTGGCCGTGCGCCAGTCTTCGACCTCGGGCGGTAGGCCGACCGGGAATCTGTTCTCGTTGTGCGCCGCCCAGTGGGCATGACCCAACTCGTGCACATGAAACGCGTGCCGCAGCGCCTCGGTGAAGCCCATCGCGTCGGACGCCGCGTTCACCGAATCCTTGATCAACAGCGCCGCCATGGTGGGCCGCCCGGCGATGCGTCGGGCAAATTCCAGGGTCTTCTCCTCCAGCTCATCGACCGGGAAGACCTTGGACACCATGCCGAGCCGATACGCCTCGTCGGCGTCCAGCGAATCACCGGTCAACAAAAGCTCTTTGGCCTTACGCGGACCGAATTCCCAAGGGTGAGCATAATATTCGACACCAGGCATGCCCAGCCGCACCGCGACCACGTCGCTGAACTTGGCATTGTCCGCGGCCACGATCAAGTCGCACGCCCAGATCAGCATCAACCCCGCCGAGATCGCGTTGCCCTGCACCTGGGCGATGGTGATCTTGCGCAGATCCCGCCAGCGGCAAGTGTTTTGAAAGAAGAAGTGCCATTCCTGGTGATACAGCTTCTCGACGATCGGCTCGAGGGTGGCGCCGTGCGATCTGAAGGTCGGATGCTGGGTGGGGCCGGGCTTGCGTTCCGCGAGTGCCGCATCGGAGCCCAGATCGTGACCGGCGGAGAAGTTCCTGCCCCGCGCGGCCAGGATCACCACCCGCACGGTGTCGTCGGCCTCGGCGCGGCAGAACGCCTCGTCGAGCTGAACCAGCAGAGTACGGTTCTGCGCGTTGTGTTCGTCGGGCCGGTTCAGCCAGATCCGGGCAATCCGGCCCTCGTCCAGGGTTTCGTAGGCCACCAGCTCTTTGACGTCGGCGCTGTCCGCCTTCGCGTCTGCTTGGTCGGAGAGTGTCATTCCGCCCGCCTCATTGGTTGTCAGGTCCGCTTGTTTACACATTACGGCCCGTCTGTAAGTGGGTCAGCGCTGGGTTGCGTGCGGGTAGGCTCGGCTGCGAACACTATCGGAACACGATATCGGAGTCCGAGTTGGCGGTTACCCCAGTGCCCGTTGATCGGCGTGACTTCCTCAAATGGAGCGGCCTGGCGACGCTGACCGCCGCCGGACTCGCCGCCGGGACAACGGCGAGCTGCTCGAACGACGGCAAAGCCGACTACACGTTGCGCATTGGCGAGACTCGGATCGAAGTCGCCCCCGGGAAATTCGTGCCGACCACCACCTACAACGGCCAATTCCCCGGCCCTTTGCTGCGGTTCACCGAAGGCAAGCAAACCCGGATCGACGTCCATAACGACACCGACACCCCGCAACAACTGCACTGGCACGGGCAGCAGCTACCGGTCGACGTCGACGGCTCGGCCGAGGAAGGCACCCCGTTCATCGCCGCACACGGCATGCGCCGCATCTCGCTGCTACCCGGTCCGTCGGGGTTCCGCTTCTACCACACCCACCTCAACCCGGGCGCCAACCTGAGCGGCGGGCAGTACGGCGGCCTGGTCGGTCCGGTCTACATCGAGCCCAAGAAGGAGCCGGGAGCCTACGACCGCGAAATGTTCCTGACGCTCAAGGAATTCGAACCCAAGCTCGGCCAGGGCGGCGACATGCCCGGCGGCTTCCTGGCCGG
Organism: uncultured Actinomycetota bacterium; assembly: GCA_963735655.1. Classification (GTDB taxonomy): domain Bacteria; phylum Actinomycetota; class Actinomycetes; order Mycobacteriales; family Mycobacteriaceae; genus Mycobacterium. The sequence goes on along the minus strand of CAVTLW010000004.1, from coordinate 101,502 downwards.
CGAAGCGGTCGCTGACCTAAGAGACATGGGCGAGCGGGCGATGAACGCCTCGCTGGCCGCGGGAAGCCCGCACGGTTACGAGGTCGGCTACGACGTCTTCACCGTCAACGGGCGCAGCCTTGGCAGCGGCGATCCGATCCGCGTGAAAACCGGCGACCGGATCCTGCTGCACGTACTCAACGGCAGCGCCACCGAAAACCGCAGCCTCGCGCTGCCCGGGCATGTCTTCACGGTGGTGGCCCTGGACGGCAACCCGGTGCCCAAACCCGTTGCAGTACCGGTGTTGTGGCTCGGCGCCGCCGAACGGATCTCTGCGATCGTGGACATGAACAATCCCGGCGTCTGGGTCCTTGGCGACCTCTCCGACGACGATCGCCAAGCGGGTATGGGCACCGTCGTCGAATACGCGGGCCGCGGGGGATCCCCGCAATGGGGGCCACCGCCGCCGTTTGTCTGGGACTATCGCATGTTCAGCTCCGGCGGCACCCCTGCCGGCGCCGACCACGTCATCGACATGCTCATCGAGAAGCGCAATGCCTCCCGCGACGGGTTCAACGTCTGGACCATCAACGGCACCCCGTTCTCGATGGACACCAACCAGCCCGTCCTCGACATCGTCCGCGGGCAGCGCTACCGGCTGCGGTTCCGCAACGCCAGCGACGACATCCATCCGATGCATCTGCATCGGCACACCTTCGAGATCACCCACATCGCCGGCACCCCCACCGCCGGGATTCGCAAGGACGTGGCGATGCTCGGCGGCTACCAGACGATGGAAGTCGACTTCCTGGCCGACCAGCCCGGGCTGTCCCTGCTGCACTGCCACCAGCAAATACATATGGACTTCGGTTTCATGACGTTGCTGCGCTGCTCCTGAAAGCACCCGCCGTAGAATCGCAATCCGATATCGGTTTCGTCATCGGGCCGGAGGTGTGTTCGATGCGGGAATTTCAGCGGGCCGCGGTGCGCCTGCACATCCTTCATCACGCCGCCGATGACGACGTTCACGGTGCGTGGCTGACCGAGGAACTGAGCCGCCATGGATACAAGGTCAGCCCCGGCACTTTGTATCCGACCCTGCACAGGCTCGAAGCCGACGGTCTGCTGGTGTCCCAGCAACGGGTCGTGGACGGCCGCACCCGGCGCGTGTACCGGGCCACCCCAGCCGGGCGCGCGGCACTCACGCAGGATCGTCGTACGCTTCGCGAGCTGGCCCTAGAGGTACTTGGAGACGAGGCATAGCTACCTGGCTTACAGTTATGGAATGCCTACCAAAACTGACCATGGTGACATCGGCGACGTCGAACCGCTGGCCGACCACACCGCGAGCCAGGCCCGGCGCGTTGTAGCCGCATACGCGAACGATGCCGACGAGTGCCGGGTTTTCCTGTCCATGCTCGGTATTGGGCCGGCGAAGCACGAACACTAGTGGCTCCCAAGGGAGCCCGGCATCCGAAGACGGCGAATGCTGGGAAGTCTGCGGCCTTCGGGGATTCCGAATTCGTCGTGGTCGCCAATCGACTGCCGGTCGATCTGGAGCGGCTTCCCGACGGCACCACAACCTGGAAACGCAGCCCGGGAGGGTTGGTCACGGCCTTAGAGCCGTTGCTGCGCCGTCGGCGCGGCGCCTGGATCGGCTGGCCGGGGGCCCCATGGAACTCTGACGCCGACGAAGAACCCATCGTCCTGGACGACCTGCGACTGCATCCGGTACGGCTGACGGCCGACGACGTCGCCGAATACTACGAGGGATTCTCCAACGCCACGCTGTGGCCGCTGTACCACGACGTCATCGTCAAGCCGATCTACCACCGCCAATGGTGGGAGCGCTACGTCGACGTCAACCGCCGGTTCGCCGAAGCCGCCTCCCTCGCGGCCGCCAAGGGCGGAACGGTGTGGGTGCAGGACTACCAACTGCAACTTGTCCCGAAAATGCTGCGCTCGCTGCGGCCTGACCTGACAATCGGTTTCTTCCTGCACATCCCGTTCCCGCCGGTGGAACTGTTCATGCAGCTGCCGTGGCGCACCGAGATCATCGAAGGCCTGCTCGGTGCCGACCTGGTGGGTTTCCACCTGGCCGGCGGCGCCCAGAACTTCCTGTACCTGGCCCGCCACCTGCTCGGGGCCAACACCTCGCGCGGGGCCGTCGGCGTGCGGTCGCGGCTCGGCGAGGTGCAGCTGGAGCACCGCAGCGTTCAGGTGGGCGCGTTTCCCATCTCCATCGACTCGCGCGAGCTCGACCACGCGGCACGCAGCCGCACCATCAAGCGCCGGGCCCGCGAGATTCGGGCTGAGCTCGGCAACCCTCGCAAGGTCCTGCTCGGTGTCGACCGGCTCGACTACACCAAGGGCATCGACGTGCGGCTGCGGGCCTTTTCCGAACTGCTCGCCGAAGGCCGCGCCAAGCGCGACGACACGGTTCTGGTACAGCTGGCCACCCCGAGTCGCGAGCGGGTCGAGAGCTACCAGACTCTGCGCAACGAGATCGAACGCGAAGTCGGTCATATCAACGGCGAATACGGCGAGGTGGGTCATCCGGTGGTGCATTACTTGCACCGGCCGGTTCCCCGCGATGAACTGATCGCCTTTTTTGTGGCCAGTGACGTCATGCTGGTCACCCCGTTGCGAGACGGGATGAACCTGGTGGCCAAGGAATACGTCGCGTGCCGAAGCGACCTTGGCGGTGCGCTGGTGTTGTCCGAATTCACCGGGGCCGCAGCCGAACTCCGCCAGTCCTATCTGGTCAACCCGCACGACCTCGACGGGGTCAAGGATGCGATCGAGGCCGCGCTCAACCAGTCCGACGACGAAGGCCGGCGACGGATGCGGTCGCTGCGTCGCCAAGTGCTCGCCCATGACGTGGACCGCTGGGCGCGGTCATTTCTCGACGCGCTGGCCGAAGCGCACCCGAGGAACTCCCGCTAACGCTCAACCCATGGTGTTGGCGCCCAAACGCTGTGATACTGCGAAAGGCAGCGCTGGACGCAATAAGGAGGGCACGGCGTGAAAATTCGTCGCGTGATGGCCGCTGGCGCCGGCATCGTCTCAGCAGTGGCGGTCGCGATCGTGCTGGAATCGGAAGATCCGGCACGGGCCGTCGCACCCCCGCCGGACGGCACTTACGTCTTAAACGAGGCGGGCGCGTCCGGTGTTACCTGGACGGTCAGCGCGCTATGCGATCAAGTCAACGGAAGTCGTTACTACAAGGACTATTCCAACCCGGACATCATGGCCGATTTCTGCGCTTTGAACGTCGTCAGTTCGACGCCGGAACAGATCAGAAGCGCGGACAGACTGCAGAACTTCAGCGGAAGAGCCCGCCTGACGAGCGGACTGTGGACCTTCAAGGTCGACAAGCCCGACGGCGTTTCGTGCCCGGGCGGCGGCACCGGGCCGACCACCGAAACGTACGCGTTCGACAACGAGACGTTCGCCGGCACGCACACGATTTTGCACGACGCGGTCTGTGGCATGCCGTCCGACATGAAGAAGCAACCGTTCTCACTACAGCTCGTCGGACCCCCACCCAGCCCGATCGAGCGCTACCCGTTGCAGTGCAACGACATTGCGATGTGCTTCTAGATCGGCGGGCACCCGGCCCGCGTCACGCTGGCGTGACGCTCGGCGCTCGGCGTCACGCTGGCGTGACGCTCGACGCCGCTAAATCGGTGTGATGTAAGCGATCAACCACTTTCCGTCGATCCGCTTGAAGTCCACTCGTAGTCGGCTGCCGTCGTACATCGGCTGCCGTGACTTGTCGGTCACCGTGCGGTTGAGATACACCATCACCGATGCCGAATTCCGTTTGGCGGCCATCACTCCCACGCCGACGACGCTGGCCTGGACAACGACCTCGCGCTTCTTGGCCTCCGGGATGATCTGCGCGTTCGCGCTTTTCTGGAATTCCTGGCGGTATTCGGGCGTGAGCAACGGATACGCGTCGTTGAGGCTGCGCTCGACGGTTTGGTAGTCGTAGGCGAAGACCTGGGGTATCTCCTTGGCGGCCAGCTGGGGCAGCACCGCCCGGGCGGCCTCCTCGCCCCGGCTCTGCACCCGGTCCCAGTAGAACCAGCCGCCGGCCGCGGACAACCCCACGATGGCGGCGACCAGCAGGGAGCCGGCGACGGCGACGAGCCATCGCAACCACCGGCGCATCTAGTTACCCCCGTCCGGATACTTCAGGTCGTAGCCGGTCATCTTTCCGGTCTCGTCCTCATGCACGATCACGCGCAACCGGTAGGGCATGGAGGGCTTGTTGACGCCGTCGATGTCGGCGACGGTGACCCGCACCGACACCAGCACCGAGGCGTTGTCGCTGATCGCGTCGATGCCCTCCAGCGCGGAGCCGTTCACCACGGCTTCGGATGTGGCGTGCGTGGAGTGGAACAGACCCTTGAGGTTGTCGACGTTGTTGTTGGTGCTGAGCATGCCGCGCAGTGGACCGCTGGTGCCGTTGACGAACCGGTTCACACTCTCGTCGACGGTGTCCGGCGTATAGCTGAACATGTTGACCACCGTCTGCGTGGCGGTGTCGACGAAGCGTTGCTCACGCGCTTGCCGAGCATCGGCGTGGCGCTGCTGGATGACCAGCAGGGCCAGACAGCCTCCCAGCGCGGCCACCAACAGCAGCCCGGCGGCCAGGCTGATCCAGGCGACCCGAGTGCGGTGAGCGCGCCGCCGTGGCGGCGGACGCAAGGCCGTTAACGGCTTGGTGGCCTTGGCTTTCGGCTTGGGCTCTGTCTTGGTTCGCTAGCTCCTCGACCTTGACGGTGGTTTCAAGCCGAACGCGGTCCCCATCCGAACCGTTCTCCTCGCTCTTGGCCGGGCCCGCCGCGCGCGAGGCCCGCCTGCGCACGCGTTGCGTCGACGGTTGTTCTGTCACTGCTGGGTCCACTACATCCACTACAGGGGCTTCGGAGCGAGCATCAGGTCCACCCAATTCTCGGCGCTGGATGCGCCGCTGATACCAGGCGCGAAAATACCAGTGCCGCCCGCCGGGTCCTTGAAGGCTCCGGTGGTCTGGTCATAGATGCTGTACGCCGTACCGCTGGCCTGCGGCTCCGGTCCAGTGCCCAACGGCGGACCCGGCGGCTCGAGGAACTTCGGGTACGGCAGTTGCGGCGGCACCGGTGGATAGTTCGGCGGCAGCCACGACGGGTTACCCGGCGGCGGCCCGCTGTCATTGGGCGGCGGCGGGTCGAAGGCCGGCTGGATCGGCGCCGGACCCGGACCAGGGATCACCCCGGGCGGCGGCGGCCCGACGATCGGGATGCCCGGATCCGGATCGGCACCCGGCGGCACGAAGGGAAACTTGTTGGGCGGCAAGATGTTCAGCCCATTGGTTACCGGTGTGCCGTAGGGGACCGGTGGCCCTCGCCACGGGTTGGTGCCGGTCGGCACGTAGCCCCTCGGGTCACGACACAACGCCACCGTCGGCGCCCGCTTGCCGGGGAACTCCTGGCACGGGTAGTTGCGGGCGCCACGCACGGTGCTGGCGTCGCTCTGGGCGGTCTTGCAGTAGGAGTCCTTCGGCACCTCGCGCACCGACTCGTCGGCGGGCGTCCGGGTCAACGGGGGCGGCAGGAAGCCGGTGCTGCATGGCGGCGGGTCGTTCAGATCGAGCTTGAAATCCAGCTTGGCGCCCTCGTCCTGGGGGGCGCCGCCGGCGGCGGTGGTGATCGCGGCGAACAGCGCCGGCAACACAACCAGCAGCTGTTCGATCGACTTGTGGTAGATCACGCCCACCCGGCCCAGGTTCGCCAGACTGGCGGCCAGCGCCGGAAAGGATGGCCGGATGCCGGAGAAGGCGGTGTTGGCCTCGTCGATCGCATCCGGGGCGGTGGCCAGTGTGTTGCGCAACTGCGGGTCGGCCCGGCGCACCTCGGAGGTGAACCGCGCCAGCCCGTCGGCGAGCGATTTGATGTCGCCGCCGGCGCGTATCTGCGCTTGCAGGAACGGGCCGGCCTGATCGATCAGCTGCGACACCTGCGGGTAGTCGGCGTTGGCCTCGTCGACCAGCAACCGGGCCGACTGGAACAGCCGGGCCAATTCCGGACCGGTGCCGTTGGTCGCGGTGAACGCCTCGTGCAGTAGCTCTTTCAGCTTGGTGTCACCCAGGCTGTTGACCAGAACCTCGGCCTGGTGCAGCAGGTCGGCGACGTCTTGGCCGATGCGGGTGTTCGCCCGTTCGATCTTGTCTCCGTTGCGCAACTTGCCGGGGACGGGACCGTCGGGCGGCACCAGGTCGATGTACTGCTCGCCGATGGCCGACACGCTCTTCACGGTGGCGATCACGTTCTGCGGAATCGGGGTGCCGCTGTTCAGCCGCATTTGCGCGGTGACGCCACTGGGGTTCAGCGTCACCGACTCCACCCGGCCGACCGCGACACCGCGATAGGTGACATTGGCGTTCTTGTACAGACCGCCGCCCGCGACGAAATCGGCGGTGATGCCGTAGGTTCCGATGCCGAACGTGGCCGGCAAGCGCAGATAGAAGATCCCCATCACGGTCAGGGTGATGACTGTGATCACCGCGAAGATGGCCAGCTGGATCTTGGTAAGTCTGTCGATCATCTCCGGCCCCTACCCTGCGGTTCCAGGCGGAATTGTGAACGGGTCGGCCGCCTGTCCGGACAGATTGGCCATTTCGCCGACCAGGAAGTCGGGCGGGTTGAGCACATCGGCCATATGCATCATGTTGGGGTCGAGTGCATACGACGTGGTGAAGAACGTCTCTCCGAGCCGGCGCAGGGTCAGATCGAATGTGGTGAACACGTTGAGGTAGTCGCCGCGCACGGCCTGCTTGATGCCGAAGTTGGGGAACGGGAACGTCAGCAACAGCTGCAGCGAGGTGACGAAGTCCTTCTTACTGTCGTTGAGCGCCTTGACGACCGGATACAGGTCTTTGAGGTCCGCGGCGAAGTCCGCCTTGGTTTTCGAGAGCACATTCGAGGTGACCATCGCCAGCTTCTTGAGCGCGCCGAACGCGCCGACGATGTTGTCCCGTTGCCTGTTGAGCACCCGAAGCGCGTCGGGCAGTGTGTCCAGCGTCCGGCCCAGGTTGTCCTTGTCGCGGGCCAGGATTGACGAGAATCGGTTCAACCCGTCAACCGCCGCGATGATGTCGTTGACCTGTCTGTTGAGTCCCGATGTCAGCTCAGCGAGCCTGGGGATCAGGTCGACGAACTGGCCCTGCCGACCGGCCACCGCCTGGTAGGTCTCGTCGGTGATCTCTTCCAGCGCACCGACATTGCCCTTGTTGACCACCACACCGAGGGCCGAGAACACCTCCTCGGTGGTCGGGAACCGGCCGGTGCGGGACTCCACGATTCTCGACCCGTCCGCCAGCCTGCCCTTCGGAGGCTGGTCCTTCGGCGCGGCCAGGTCGATGTGCAGCGAACCCAGTAGCGACGTCTGAGAAACGTTAGCGGTCGCGTTGGCCGGCAACACCACATTCTTGTCCAGCGCCAATTTGACTGCGGCATAGAAGGTTCCGTCGGAGCGCTGCTCGGCCGTGATTCCGGAGACGCTGCCGACGGTGACGTCGTCGATCATGACCGGCGAGTTCTGCGGCAACGTCGCAACATCCGCCATTTCGACGGTGATCGAGTAGGCGCCGCCGCCGTGGCCGGCCGTGCCGGGCATGTTCAGCGAGTTCAGCCCACCGAACGAGCAACCGGCGAGCAACGTGCTGCTGGCAGCTAATATGCTGCCGCGCAACCAGATTCGTTTCATCGGCCGGCCCCTTGTTCGGCCGGCAGCGGCCCGGGCGCCGGGCCAGGGTTCGCGGCCGGTGCCGGAGTTCCCGCAGGTCCGGGTGCCGGTCCTGGCAGGGGCCCGTACCCTGGCGGGGCACCTGGCGCGGACGGGACCAGCAGGCTCTGCAGATCCGTCGGGGCGGTCGACGCGGGCTTCGGGTTGGCCGGTATCCAGGTCAGCTCTGGAATCGGCATCTCCGACTTGGCCTGCGTCTGCGGGGTGTCGTAGATGATCTGGCCCTTGTAGGCCGTGATGGTGTTGATCGGGTGCAACATGATCGGCGGGTAGTTCACGGTGAGCCGGCGCAGCACCGGTCCGAGCCGCTCGCGGCAGATCTCGGCACGCCGGTAGTACTCGGGCGCCTTTGGCCCGCCGGCGGTTTCGAAAGAGCCACCGCAGATGAATTGCACCGGGTTCATGAACTCGGGCACGGACAACAGACCGTTCAACGTGCCCTGCGCGGGGTCATAGATGTTGTAGAAGTTGGCGATACCGGGGCCCGCCACGTGCAACACCTGCTCGATGTTCTCGCTCTGGTCGCTCAACGTCTGAGTCAAGTCGCCCAGCTGGTTGACCGTGTCGATCAGCGTCGAGTTGTTCTCGTGCAGGAATCCCCGGATATCCGACAGCGCCTGGTTGAGCGTGCCCAGGGTGTGGTCCAGATCGCGCGAGCTGTCGGCCAGCGCCTGCGACACCGACGCCACGTGTCCGGCGAACTGCACGATCTGCTCGTTGCTCTGGGACAACGCGTCGACGAGTACCTGCAGATTCTTGACGGTGCCGAAGATGTCGCTGCGCGAATCCCCAAGGCGCCCAGCGGCTTGGGCGAGTTCTTGCAACGCGTTGTGGAACGAGTCGCCCTTACCGTCCAGCGTGGCCGCGGCCTGGTTGATCGCCGCTCCCAGCGGGCCTTGCATCTCACCGGCCGCCGGACTGAGCTGAACGGCCAGCTTGTTCAGCCCCTCCTTGACTTCGTCCCACTCCACCGGGACCGCGGTGCGAGAAAGATCGATGCTCCCGCCGTCGCGCAGCACCGCGCCGCCCTTGTAGACCGGGGTGAGCTGAATGAACCGCGCCGCCACCAGGTTTGGCGAAATGATCAGGGCCTTGGCGTCCAGCGGCACCTTCAGGTCGTCGGAGACGTTCATGGTGATCTTGACGTCGGACGGTCGCGGTTCGATCGACTCGATCTTGCCCACCGGAACCCCGAGCACCCGGACCTGGTCACCGGGATAGATTCCGACGGCAGAGGAGAAGTAGGCGGTGATTTTCCGCCCGCCGCCGCCGCCCGAGGAGAACAGCACATAGGCGCCCCCCACCAACCCCGCGACCAGGGCGATGATGGTGACCGTGCGCAGCCCGCGGCTGCCGAAACGTTTGGGTGTCGTCATGGTGACTTCGGCCTGATGATCCAGCGCTCTTGAATCATTCCGCGCAGGTAGTCGGCGAGGCTCTCCGGCAGCTTGCCGGGCTGGTAGAAGAAGTCGAACATGGCTGCCAGCAACGGCGCCGGGATCACGCCGTACACGTTGACATTGAATCCGGGTCCCGAGCCGACCACCTCGCCCAGGGTGGTCGCGTACGTGGGCAGCCGCTTGAGGGCCTCGGTGATGTAGTCGCGGCGCTCGTTGAGGTTGGACAGCACCGAGTTGAGCTTGCTCAGCGCCGGGCCGAACTCCTTGCGGTTGTCGTTGACGAAGCCCGAAATCTGCGCCGAGACATCGCCGATCCCGGAGATCAGCGCGCTGAGCGCGGCGCGGCGCTCGTCCAGCGCGGCGAACAGCTGGTTGCCGTCGTCGACCAGCTTGTTGACCTGTGCGGCGCGTTCGGACAACACCGCGGTCACCGACTTGGCGTGCGCCAGCAGCCCCTGCAGCGCTTCGTCGCGGGTGTTCAGCGTGCGCGACAACGACGTCACGCCGTCCAGGGCGCCGCGCAGTTGCGGGGTGGCGTCACGCAGCGTGTCGGTCAGTACCTTCAAGGCCTGCTCGAACTGGGGCCTGTTCAGGTTGTTCGCGTTTTGACCCAGATCCTCCAGCGCGCCGTTGAGGGTGTACGGAGTGGTGGTTCTGGTGACCGGAATGGAGGTGGCATGTCCGGTGCCGGCCGGACTGATCGAGATGGAGCGTTCACCGAGGATGGTGTCGGTGCGGATCGCGGCCAGCGACTGATCGCCGATGTTGACCTTGCGGTCCACGCTGAAGGTGACCTTGGCGGTGTCTCCGGCCAGACCCACGCTGGTCACCTTGCCGACTTTGAAACCCGAGACCAGAACCGCGTTGCCGGGTGTGATGCCACCCGCATCGGTGAAATAGGCGTCGTAGGTCTTGCCCTGCGGCCAGAATGGCAGCGCGCTGTAGCCGAACGCGATGAGCACGACGAAGACCACGATCACCAAGCCGAAGATGCCGGTGCGAAGTGGGTCGCGCTCACGCTTGGGATTATTTGGCAAAAGCGCATCTCCCCTTGCTGGGATCCACTGAACCGCCCAGCGGCAGCAGGATGTCACCACCGGCCGGCCCGTTGATCTTGATGGTCACCGAGCAGAAGTAGATGTTGAAGAACGACCCGTAGGCGCCGAGCGCGGACAGCCGCAGGTAATCCTCGCCCAGTTGCTCGACGTCGTTGTTGACCTCCGCCTTGCGGTCGTCGAGCTCGGTGGCCAGCGGCCGGACGTTTTGCAGGATGCCCTGCAACGGGCGGCGCGAATTCCTCAGCAGCTCCGTCAGATCCGTCGTCGTCGACGACAGTGGCCCGATGGCGCCGGCGATCGTGTCCTTGTTCTTGGCCAGACCGGTGATCAGCTGCTGGAGCTGGTCGACGCTGGTCGAGAACTTCGCGCTGCGCTCATCGACGGTGCCCAGCACCGCGTTCAGGTTGGTGATCGCGTCGCCGATCAGCTGGTCCCGGTTGCCCAGCGCCGACGTGAAGGCATTGGTGTCGGTGAGCACGTTGTTCAACGCGCCGCCCTGGCCCTGCAGCAACTCGATGACGGCGCTGGTGACCGTGTTGACCTTGTCCGCATCCAGGCCCTTGAGCACCGGCTTGAGCCCGCCCAGCAGCGCATCGAGATCCAGTGCGGGCTGGGTGTGTTGGGCGTTGATGGTGCCGCCCGGCGGCAGCTTGCGCAGCTCCCCCGGGCCTGACGTGATCTCCATGAACCGGTCGCCGACCAGGTTCTCGTATCGGATCTGGGCACGCGTCGACGTGTACAGCGTGTAGCGCTGGTCGACGCCGAATTCCACGTCGATGGTGTTGTCCGGGTTGAGCTTGACGCCCGACACCGCACCGACCGGCACGCCGGCGATGCGTACCTTCTGGCCGGCCTTCAACCGCGAGGCATCGGTGAACGTCGCGTGATAGGTGCTTTCCGAGCCGAACCGGAAGTCGCCGAACACCACCACCAGGGCGGCGCTGACCAGCAGCATGACCACCGTGAAGATGCCGACCTTGATCACCATCGAACGGTGCGAAGGCACGCTGCCACTCGCCGCCATCAGAAGTCGTCCCGTTCTGCGAAGGCGCCGTGGAACAAGAACTGCAACGTCGAGGGCGCGTCGAACTGGAACTCGGTGTACGGCTCGTACGGAATCAGGGCGTTGTCGGTGACCAGGAACGGCGCCCGATAGAACGAGCCGCCGGTCTGCTTGGTCGGAATGTCGGGCAAACCGCGGCAGTTCGGACCGCCCGAGGCGTTCACGATCGGCAGGCTCTCCGGGTACGTGTAGGCCGGCGCACCCAGGACGAAGCTCGACGAGGTGAACAGGCCGGCCTTACGCACGCCGATCAACGGCGCGAATTCCTTGATACCCCGACCGATTCCCCTGAACAAGCAGCCGAATTCGGGCGAGTAGTCGGCCGCCACCTTCAGCGGGGCGCGCAGCCGGTTGATGGCGTCGATGAAGTTCTGTTCGGCCGGCGCCAGCGTCTCATAGGCGTTGTTGGCGAGGCCGATGGTGGCCAGCAAGGTGGTGTTGAGGTTTTTCTCTTGGTCCACCACGGTTCTGTTGATCGTCGGCAGGCTGTCGAACACGGTGTTCAGGTCGGGGGCGGCGTCCGCGTAGTAGCCGGTCACCAGGCCCGCCTTGCGGAAGTCCTCCTGCAGCGCGGGCAGTTTCGGGTTGGCTTGGCGCGTCAGCGTATTCAGCCCGGACAGCAGCGCTCCGACGTCGTCGCCGTGGCCGCGCAGGCCTTCGGACAGCGCGCTCAGGGTCCCGTTCAACTCGACGGGGTCGATCTTGTGCAGCAGGTCGACGAGTGACTGGAACAAGGTGTTGACTTCCAGCTGCACCGACGAGGCCTCGATCTTGGCGTTCGGGCTCAGCGAGGTGGACGCCGGTTTCGCCGGCGCAATGAACTCCACCGACTTGGCGCCGAAGATGGTGTTCCCGGCGATGTGCACCGTCGCGTTGGACGGGATGAAGTGCATGTCGCCGCTGTAGATGGCCAGCGTCAGCCGGGCTTGCTCACCGCTGTAGGCGATGTCCTCGACGTTGCCGATCTGGATGCCGCGGAACTTGACCTTCGCGCCCTTCTCCATCACCAGGCCGGCCCTCGGCGAAGAGACCGTCACCGTGTCCGTCGACGTGAAAGCCGCGGTGTAGGACAGGTACGTCACGGCCGCAAAAGCCACCATCGCACTGAACAGCACCGCCGCCGCCACGCGGGCAGCGGTGCGTCGTGATCCGGTGTCTGACATGGCCCTTACCCCGAGAGGTTGAAGTTTCCGGACGCGCCGTAAGCGGCGAGCGAGATGAACAGGGTGATCACGACGACGACGATCAGTGAAGTACGCACCGCCTGCCCGACGGCGATGCCCACCCCCACCGAACCACCGCTGGCGTTGTAGCCGTAATACGTATGCACCAGCATCACCGCGATCGCCATCGCGATTGCCTGCAGGAACGACCACAGCAGATCGGATGGGATGAGGAAGGTATTGAAGTAGTGGTCATAAAGGCCTGCGGACTGCCCGTTGATGAACACCGTCGTGAAGCGGGCCGCGAAGAACGCGGCGAGCACCGACAGCGAGTACAGCGGAATGATCGCGACCAGTCCGGCGATCAGCCGGGTCGACACCAGGTACGAGACCGAGTGCACGGCCATGCATTCCACGGCGTCGATCTCCTCGGACACCCGCATGGCACCCAGTTGGGCGGTGGCGCCCGCGCCGATGGTGGCCGCCAGCGCGATACCGGCGATGACCGGCGCGACCACGCGGACGTTGAGGAATGCCGAGAGAAATCCGGTCAGCGCCTCGATGCCGATGTTGCCCAATGACGAATAGCCCTGCACCGCGATGACGCCGCCGGATGCCAGCGTCAGGAAAGCCGCGACGCCGACGGTGCCGCCGATCATGACCAGCGCTCCCGCGCCCAGCGTCATCTCCGCGACGAGCCGGATCGTCTCCTTGCGGTACCGGGTGATCGCGTTGGGCACGTAGCGCACGGTCTCGCCGTAGAACAGCGCTTGCTCGCCAAAGCTGTCGACCGGTTCGGAGAACCTCGACAGTAAGCGCCGCAAGCGAAAGGTGGCGTCGTAGCTCATCGCATGCTCACCATCGCTGCCTGGCCATAGGTTGTTACCCCGCCCCTACTTGGCCGAGATTCTTACGCCGATGGCGGTCATCACCACGTTGATCACGAAGAGGCAGATGAACGCGTAGACGACGGTTTCGTTGACCGCATTGCCAACGCCTTTGGGGCCACCTTTGACGGTCAGGCCGCGGTAGCAACCGACCAGCCCGGCCATCACACCGAACAGCAGCGCCTTGACTTCGGCCAGGACCAGCTCGCGCAGTCCGGTGAGCACCGTCAGCCCGTTGATGAACGCGCCGGGGTTGACGCCCTGCAGGAAAACAGAGAACACGTAGCCACCGGAAAGGCCGATGGCGCACACCAATCCGTTGAGCAGCAGGGCCACCAGCGTGGAGGCCATGACCCGGGGCACGACGAGCCGTTGGATCGGGTCGATGCCCAGCACCCGCATCGCGTCGATTTCCTCGCGGATGGTGCGGGCCCCCAGGTCGGCGCAGATGGCGGTGGCACCGGCACCGGCGACCACCAGCACCGTCACGACCGGGCCTAGCTGGGTGATGGTGCCGAATGCCGTTCCGGCACCGGACAAGTCGGCGGCGCCGATCTCGCGCAACAAGATGTTGAGGGTGAACGCCACGAGGACCGTGAACGGGATGGAGACCAGTAGCGTCGGGACCAACGAGACCCGCGCAACCATCCAGGTCTGATCCAAAAACTCACGGAATTGAAACGGCCGCCTGAAGGCGGCCCGGAAAGTCTCCATCGACATTTCGAAAAACCCGCCGACCGCCCGGGCCGGAACCGCAAGTTGCTGAATCAACCGGTCCCCTCCGTCTGTCGCTGGCGGCGAATTCTGAATCTGGCCTGGACAAGTCCTCGGTTCGAACGTTGCTTGGTCTGAGCCGAGTCATATTAACTCAGAACCGCTACACCGTGTCAATGAACGGCATTGCTGGTTCTGCCACGCCGATTACGCTGGTTAGCACCCCTGTCGGGGGGTCATTCTGACACATGTTCTAACTTTTTGCAGGCCTGGAAATGGCCAGATAATCCCTCCCGTTCCCCCACTACTCCCCTACTAGCCCATCAGTCCGGTGGCCGAAAAGTTACGGTCCGGATCCCGGCCAGCAAAGTACTGCTGCAACGTGCTACTCAGCTGTGCCGGGTCCCAGACGGAGCCGTCGGCGCTGAACCGGTGCTCCAGGCTCGGCGCCGACACCAACATCACCTGAGGACCATAGACGATGAACACCTGGCCGTTGACGTCCGCGGCCGCGGGCGAGGCCAGAAATCCGACCAGCGTCACCACGTGCTCCGGCGACAACGGGTCGATCTGTCCTTCCTCTATATCTGGAGCGGCTCCGAACACGTCGGCGGTCATGGCGGTACGCGCCCGCGGACAGATCGCGTTGGCGCACACCCCGTAGCGGCCCAGCGCGCGCGAGGCCGTCAGGGTCAGCGCGCTGATCCCGGCCTTGGCGGCGCCGTAGTTGGCCTGACCCACCGGACCCACCAGGCCCGCCTCCGAGGAGGTGTTGATCAGGCGGCCGAAGATCTTGCCGTCTGCACTTTCCTTGGCCTTGTTGCGCCAGTAGGTCGCGGCGTTGCGGGTCAGCAGGAAATGGCCGCGCAGGTGTACGGCGATGACGAGGTCCCATTCCTCGTCAGTCATGTTGAACAACATCCGGTCTCGGGTGATCCCGGCGTTGTTCACCACGATGTCCAGCCCGCCGAGCCCGTCGGCGGTGGCGACGAGTTCGTCGGCCGTCGCGCGTTCGGTGATGTCGCCGGCCACCGCAACGGCTTTGGAGCCGGCCGTGTTGATCTCGTCGATGACGTCGGAGGCATCCAGGCCGGCGGCGAGGTCGTTGACGACGACGGTGGCGCCCAGCCGGGCCAGGCCGATCGCCTCGGCGCGCCCCAGTCCCGCGGCGGCACCAGTCACCACCGCGACCTTGCCGGACAGATCGGTCGCGTTCGTGCTGCTCACGTCAATTTATGAATACCTCTAGTCTCGGACTACTCGCCACGCAGCAGCGCGGCGCGGGGGCATTCAGCGATCGCCTGCTCGGCCAGATCCTCCTGGTCCGGCGGGACCGGATCGGTCTTGATGACCGCATAGTCCTCGTCGTCCAGGTCGAAGATATCCGGTGCGATTCCCAAGCACACCGCATTACCCTCGCAGCGGTCACGGTCGACTATCACCCGCACGGCACCCTCCTTGAGCCAGGCCTCGCGCCCCGTCAGTTTCAGGGTCCACCATAAAGCCCCGGTACGTCTGAGGGAACGGTCGCTGGATTCCCAGACTAGAACGTGTTACAACCGGGAAGAAGAATGGGTAGCCGTTGTTCTGGTCTTCGCGGCTAGGTCAGGGCTAGTCGGGGCTTGTCACGCTCAACCAAAGGACAGCTGGAATGCGCATCAGTTACACCCCTGAGCAGGAGGAGCTGCGTCGCGAACTGCGGTCGTACTTCACCACACTCATGACGCCGGAGCGCCGCGAGGCGCTGACCTCGACCCAGGGCGAGGTCGGGACCGGCACCGCGTACCGCGACGTCGTGTCGCAGATGGGCAAGGACGGGTGGCTGACCCTGAACTGGCCCAAGGAGTACGGCGGCCAGGACCGCTCCCCGATGGACTCCCTGATCTTCACCGACGAGGCCGCTATCGCCGGCGCGCCGGTGCCCTTCCTGACGATCAACAGCGTGGCGCCGACGATCATGGCGTTCGGAACAGACGAGCAGAAGAAGTTCTTCCTGCCCAAGATCGCCGCGGGCGACCTGCACTTCTCGATCGGCTACTCCGAGCCGGGCGCCGGCACCGACCTGGCTGCCCTGCGCACCACCGCCGTGCGCGACGGCGACGACTACGTGATCAACGGACAGAAGATGTGGACCAGCCTGATCGCGTACGCGGACTGGGTCTGGCTCGCGGTGCGCACCAACCCCGAGGCCAAGAAGCACCGCGGCATCTCGATGATCGCGGTGCCGACGACCGCCGAGGGCTTCTCCTGGACGCCGGTGCACACGATGGCCGGCGTGGACACCAGCGCCACCTACTACTCCGACGTGCGGGTGCCGGTGACCAACCTGATCGGCGAGGAGAACGGTGGCTGGAAGCTGGTCACCAACCAGCTCAACCACGAGCGAGTCGCCCTGGTGTCGCCGCAACCGATCTTCCTGGGCCTGCGCGAGGTTCGCGAATGGGCGCAGAACACCAAGGACTCCAGCGGAGCCCGGCTGATCGACTCGGAGTGGGTGCAGTTGAACCTGGCCCGGGTGCACGCCAAGGCCGAGGTGCTCAAGCTGATCAACTGGGAGCTCGCCTCGGCGGAAGGTGACTCCCTGGGGCCCGCGGACGCGTCGGCGGCCAAGGTGTTCGGCACCGAGCTGGCCACCGAGGCCTACCGGCTGCTGATGGAGGTGCTCGGTACCGCGGCGACACTGCGCCAGGACTCGCCGGGCGCGTTGTTGCGCGGCCGGGTCGAGCGGATGCACCGAGCCTGCCTGATCCTGACCTTCGGTGGCGGCACCAACGAAGTCCAGCGCGACATCATCGGCATGGTGGCGCTGGGACTGCCCCGCGCCAACCGCTGAACTTCTCTGACTGCTAAGGACACAATTCATGGATTTCTCGACAACCGAAGCCGCAGCCGACCTCGGTGGTCTGGTCGACACCATCGTGGACTCGGTGTGCACGCCCGAGCATCAGCGCGAGCTGGACAAGCTGGACCAGCGTTTCGACCGTGACCTGTGGCGCAAGCTCGTCGACGCCGGCATCCTGTCCAGCGCGTCGGCCACATCGTTGGGCGGCGACGGATTCGGGGCGCTCGAACAGGTAGCCATCCTGGTGGCGCTGGGCCACCAACTGGCCGCGGTGCCCTACCTGGATTCGGTTGTGCTCGCCGCGGGCGCCCTGGCCCGCTTCGGCTCCGAGGAACTGCAACAGCGTTGGGGCACGCCGGCCGTTTCCGGCGAGAAGATCCTCACCGTGGCGCTCGACGGCGTGATGGGTGAGGGGCCAGTGCAGGCCACCCGCGCCGGTGACGGTCACCGGCTCACCGGCACCCGCACCCAGGTCGGCTTCGGCGCGGTGGCCGACGCCTTCCTGGTGCCAGCCGAAACCGATTCCGGCGCAGCCGTTTTCCTTGTTGAGGCCAGTGACCCCGGGGTCTCGGTGACGCCACTGCACACCACCGGCCTGGGCAGCGTCGCGCACCTGACGCTGGAGGGGACCGAAGGGCATCAGGTTGGCGGCGGCGACGTCGTCGCATGGCTGCGCACGCTTGCCACCCTGGGCCGCACCGCGTATCAGCTCGGGGTGCTCGATCGCGGATTGCAGATGACCGCCGAATATGCCCGCACCCGTGAGCAATTCGACCGCCCGATCGGCAGCTTCCAGGCGGTGGCGCAGCGGCTGGCCGACGGCTACATCGACGTCAAGGGGTTGCGGCTGACGCTGACCCAGGCGGCGTGGCGGGTCTCCGAGGACATCCCCGCAGAAATCGACGTGGCCTCCGCGGCGTTCTGGGCCGCCGACGCCGGGCACCGGGTGGCGCACACCATCGTGCACGTGCACGGCGGCGTCGGGGTCGACACCGACCATCCGGTGCACCGATACTTCCTGGCCGCCAAAGAGATTGAGTTCGCACTCGGGGGTGCGACGGGGCAGCTGCGCCGAATCGGCCGCGAGCTGGCGGAAACCCCCGCCTGAGCTTGGTGGCCCGACGAATGTGACGCTGGCGTCACGCTCGGCGTCGAACGTGCCTGCTGGCGTCACGCTCGAGCCCGTGGGAGTGACGTGACGAGCGACCCGACCGTCACCGAACTGCTGATCCCGCTGGCCGAGATCGACGACCGGGGCGTCTATTTCGAGGACATCGTTCACCAGCTGGCGCGACCACGTCCGGCACGGCGCGGCCATTGTCGGCGCACTGCGTGCGCGGCTCGACCCGGCGCGGCCGCCGCACGTCGGCGTGCTGCTGCAGAACACCCCGCTGTTCTCGGCGACGCTGGTCGCGGCCGGGCTGTCCGGCATCGTACCGGTGGGCCTCAACCCGATACGCCGCGGCGACGCGCTGGCCCGCGACATCGCCAAGGCCGACTGCCAACTCGTGCTGGCCGACTCGGAATCGGCTGCGCCACTGGGCGATATCGAGCACATCAACGTCGACTCGCGCGACTGGGCCGACGAGGTGGCCGCGCACCGGGATGGGCAGCTGAATTTCCAATCTGCCGATCCCACAGACCTTTTCATGCTGATCTTCACCTCGGGCACCAGTGGCGAGCCGAAAGCGGTGAAGGTCAGCCACGGCAAGGTCGCGAGGGCCGGTGTGGGGATGACCCAGCGCTTCGATCTGGGCTCCGAGGATGTCTGCTACGTGTCGATGCCGTTGTTCCATTCCAACGCGCTGCTGGTCGGCTGGGCGGTGGCCGTGGCCTGTCGGGGTTCGATGGCGTTGCGGCGCAAGTTCTCCGCGTCCGGGTTCATGCCTGACGTCCGCCGCTATGGGGCCACCTACGCCAACTACGTGGGCAAGCCGTTGTCCTATGTGCTGGCCACCCCCGAGCAGCCCGACGACGCTGACAACCCGCTACGTGCGGTGTACGGCAACGAGGGCGTACCCAGAGACATCGAGCGGTTCGGCCGCAGGTTCGGCTGTCGCATTCAGGACGGGTTCGGCTCGACCGAACTCGGGGTGGCAATAGCTCGTACCCCTGACACTCCGGCAGGCTCCCTGGGACCGCTACCAGAGGGAGTCGAGATCATCGATCCGGGTACCGGCAAGCCCTGCCCGCCGGGGGTGGCCGGCGAGCTGGTGAACACCACCGGAGCCGGCGGTTTCGAAGGCTACTACAACGACGATGCCGCCCAGGCCGAACGGATGGCGGGCGGCGTCTACCACAGCGGCGACCTGGCCTACCGCGACGAGGCCGGCTATGCCTACTTCGCCGGGCGCCTGGGCGACTGGATGCGGGTAGACGGCGAAAATCTGGGCACCGCCCCGATCGAGCAGGTGTTGCTGCGCCACCCCGACGTGACCGAGGTCGCGGTGTATCCGGTGCCCGACCCGGTCGTCGGCGACCAGGTGATGGCGGCGCTGGTGCTGGCGCCCGGCGCCGAGTTCGAACCGGACAAATTCCGGGCCTTCCTGGCCGAGCAGCCCGACCTCGGGCCCAAGCAGTGGCCGTCATATGTGCGGATCAGCGGGGGTTTGCCGGGCACCGTGACATTCAAGGTGCTCAAGCGGCAGTTGTCGGCCGAAGGCATCGACTGCGGTGACCCGGTGTTCAGGATTCAGCGTTAGCCGAGGGCGTTCGGACCGGCCACAGCGGACGCGTTACTCAACGCATATCAAATAATCGCTGGAATCATCGATTGAGCCGCCTGGACCGGGATACGATCCGGACCTACTCATTGCATCGATGACGCCCGGCTCGCGCCGGGTTGGCCGAGCCGCTGCGAGGTGCCGGATGTCGTATGTACTTGTTGCGCCGGAGCTGGTGTCTGCCGCGGCTGCCAATGTGGGGCGGATCGGCGCCTCACTGGCAGCGGGTAACGCAGCGGCCGCCGCGTCGACGACGGCGGTGATGAGCGCGGCAGGCGACCAGGTGTCGGCGGCCATCGCCGCGGTGTTTTCCCATCATGGTCAGGGCTATCAGGCGCTGGCCGGGCAGCTGGCAACCTTTCACGACGAATTCGTGCAAGCCCTGAACTCGGGTGCGGGGTCGTACGCCGCCGCCGAGGCCGCCAACGTGAGTCCACTGCAAGCGGCCGCGCAATCGGCCGCCGACACGCTGACGTCACGCCCGATCATCGGCAACGGCGCCAACGCGACCACGCCCGGCGGCAACGGCGCCGACGGCGGCTGGCTGTTCGGCAGCGGCGGCAAGGGTGCGGCCGGCGGGGCCGGTCAGGCCGGTGGCAACGGCGGGTCGGCCGGGCTGTGGGGCAACGGTGGCGGCGGCGGTGTGGGCGGCACCGGGGGCGCCAGGGGCGGCAACGGCGGCAACGCCGGGTTACTGTTCGGCGGCGGCGGGCTCGGCGGCGCGGGCGGCGTCGGTGCCGGCAGCGGCGGGATGGGTGGCCTTGGCGGCAACGGCGGCAACGGGTCGATCTTCTTCGGCGGCGGCGGCTCCGGCGGCATGGGCGGCATGGGCGGTACCGGCGGTGGAATCGGCGGCACCGGCGGCAACGGCGGCAACGGCGCGGTGTTCATCGGCGCCGGCGGCGCCGGTGGAGCCGGCGGGATTGGCGCCACCGGCGCCACTGGCGGCGGTGCCGCAGGCAACGGTGGCAACGGCGGGCACGGCGGCGACCGGCGGGTTGTTCATGAACGGCGGCGACGGCGGGGCCGGTGGCCAGGGCGGCGACGGCTCGCTCGGCATGGCGGCCGTCGGCAGTGGCAACGGCAATACCGGCGGCCTCGGCGGCAACGGCGGCAACGGTGGCGTCGGCGGCGGCGGCCCGGCGCTGTTCGGTCACGGCGGCTACGGCGGCCTCGGCGGCCAGGGCGGCACCGGAGGTTCGGGGTCCGCCGGCGGCGACGGCACGGCCGCTCTCAACCCCGGCACCGGCGGCAACGGCGGCAACGGCGGCGCTGCCGGCGGCGGCGGGCGCGGCGGGATCGGCGGGCATACTGTCCGGCAGCGGACTTCATGGCGGCGTCGGCGACCGGCGGCACCGGCGGCACCGGCGGTCAGGGCGGCAACGGCGCCGACGGGGCTGCCGCCGTGGGTGCCGGCGCCAGTGGCAACACCGGGAAAGCGGGTGGCCAGGGCGGTAACGGCGGCGCCGGCGGGGCCGCGATCACCGGCGGTGTGGCCGGCAACGGTGGCACCGGCGGCGCGGGCGGCCTCGGCGGTAACGGCAGCAACGGCAACGACGCCAACGGCAACGGCAACCAAGGTGGCAACGGCGGCGACGGCGGGCAGGGCGGGACGCCCGGCAACGGCGGCGCGGCCGGCTCCGGCCCCGGTGGCCACGCCGGCGCAACGGGCCCCGGCGGCAACGGCGGCAAGGGCGGCGACGGCGCCGCCGGCTCCGACGGCAAGGCCGGCACCAATAACAGTGCCAACGCGAACACCGCCGGCGGAACCGGCCAGACCGGTGGCGCGGGCGGCAACGGCGGCACCGGCGGCGCTTCCGGCGGCGCCGGCGGCACCGGCGGCACCGGCGGCAACGGGCGGCACCGGCGCCGGAGGCGGCATGGGCGGCGACGGCGGCTTCTCCAACTCGTCCGCCAACACCGGCGCCGCGGGCGGCGACGGCGGCCAGGGAGGCGGCGGTGGTCTGCCCGGCAACGGCGGGGCCGCCAACGGCGGCACGGCGGGCGCCCTGGGTACAGGCGGCAGGGTGGCCTCGGCGGGGACGGCGGCACCGGTGGCAACGGCTTCACCGGCGCCAGCCAAGGCGTGGCCAATGGCCTGCCCGGCGGAGACGGCACGGCGGGCGGTGTCGGCGGAGCCGGCGGTGCCGGCGGGGCGCCGGGCGGTGTGGTGGGCATCGGCGGCGGCGGCGGGGCGGGCGGCCAGGGCGGCGTCGGCGGCAATGCCGGCAACGGCGGTGGCGGCCTCACCGGCACGAGCTTGGCCCCCGTCGGCGGCCAGGGCGGCTCCGGCGGCAATGCCGGTGACGGCGGCGCGGGCGGCGCGGACGGCGCGGCAGGCGGCCCGGGTGGCAAAGGCGGCGCGGGCGGCAACGGCGGAGCTGCCGGCACGGGCGGTAACGGAGCCGTGGGTGGCAACGGCAGCCCGACCGTCGACCAGACAGTCCAGGATTCACCGGACGGTGGAATCGGCGGGACCGGCGGCAACGGCGGCAAGGGCGGGCAAGCCGGCGCCGGTGGGGCGGCCGGCCTTGGCGGCACTCCCGGCACGGGTGGCACCGGCGGGACCGGCGGCAACGCAGGTAAAGGCGGCTTGGGTGGCAACGGAGTCGGAGAGCGACAGCGCCACGCCCGGCACCCAAACCACGACGACCCCGGGTGTCGGTGGCAGCGGCGGCGCCGGCGGCGACGCGGGCGCCGGCGGACAAGGTGGCGCCGGCGGCGCCGCCGCCAAGGGTGTGGCCGGAGCCACCGGAGGGGCCGGGCGGCAACGGCGGCACTGCCGGCGCGGGCGGTAACGGCGGGCTCGGTGCCACCGGCGGCCTCGGCGGACGAGCCGGTGACGGTGGCTTCGGCGGCAATGCCGGCCTCGCCGGAGCGGGCGGCAACGGCGGCGACGGGCGGCGAGGCAGGTAACAGTGGCGGGAACGGCGGCGCAGGCGGCAACGGCGGCACTCGGCGCCAACGGCGGAGACGGCGCCAAAGGGACCAACGGCTCGCAGACCGTGATCAGCAACACCAGCGTGCCCACCGCAGGTGGCGGGGCCGGCGGCAGCGGCGGCAACGGAAGCGGCGGCGGCCTGCCCGGCAACGGCGGGTTGATCGGCTCGGGCACCGCCCCTGCCCAAAATCGGTGCTCAGGGCATCGGTGGTGACGGCGGCGCGGGCGGCAAAGGTGGGGTTGGCGGCAATGGCGCCAACGCGTCCAACCTGCCCATCCCAACGACGGTGGCCCAGGCCACCGCGGGCACGCCCGGCACCCCGAACGGCACGACCGCCACGGGCGGCAACGGCGGCCCCGGCACCCCCGGCAGCCCCACCTCTCAACCCCCGACGCCGACTCAAATCCAGCAGGGCGGCAACGGCGGTCTGGGTGGCGCCGGGACCGACGCCGGAAAGGGCGGAACCGTCACCGGCGGATCGGGCGGAGCGGGCGGGGCCGGCAGCATTATTGGTGGGCCCGGCGGCAACGGCGGTGCCGGCGGCGACGCGTCAGCATCCGGCAAAGGCTGGGGTTGGCCAATGCCGGCATCGGCGGAGACGGCGGGGCCGGCGGGCAATTCGCCGGCGGCGGCAACGGAGGCGTCGGCGGCAACGTGACGGCCGGATCCACCGGCAGCGCCGGGGGCAAGGGCGGCAACGGCGGCAACGCAACGAACGGAACCGTCACGATCGACACGCAAACCTTCACCGCCGGCAGCGGCTCGGCGGGCGGCAATGGCGGCGCTGGCGGCAACATCGCGAACGCTGGCACCGTGGGAACCGCCGGCAACGGCGGCAACGGCGGCGACGGCAACCTCGGCAGCCAGAATGCCGGCACCGGCGGCCAGGGCGGAGCGGGCGGCTTCGGCGGCGCCGGCGGCCTCAACGGCGGCAAAGGCGGAGCCGGCGGAGCTGCCGGCAACGGCGGGACAGGCGGTTCGGGCACCTTCGGTGGCGATGGCGGCTCCGGCGGTAAGGGCGGAAGCATCGTGTCGGGCGCCGCCGCCACCAACACCAACGGCAGCGGCGGCAACGGCGGCAACGGCGGGGTCGGCTCCTTCGGCATGGCCGGCGGTGACGGCGGCGTCGGCGGCAACGGCGGAGCCTCCGGTGGTGGTGGAGACGGCGCGGGCGGTGCCGGCGGCAGCGGCGGGACCGGCGGCGACGGCGGAACCGGCGGCGACGGTGGAAGTGCCGGCGGGGCAGGCACCGGTGGCACCGGTGGCACGGGCGGCACCGTGGGTACCGGCGCCACAGGCGGCGCCAGCGGGGCCGGCGGAGCGGGCGGTGCCGGTGGTTCGTCGGGCAGTGGCAATGCCGGCGGCCCGGTCGGTGGCGCCGGCGGGGGCAATGCCGGCAACGCCAGCCCCGGCGGCGGCATCGGCGGCACCGGCGGTACGGGTGGGACCGGTGGCACCGGCGGCACCGGCGGCGCCCCCTAACGCTGGCTCCTGAGTGACTCCCCCACCGGCGCACCGCGCACTCGAGGACGGCTTCGACGAGCTCTTCGGCACCGCGCCGGCCAACGTCGGCTTCGCCATCGCTGCACCGGGTCGGGGCGAGGTGTATTCGCTGGGCGGCTGGTCGGTCGGTGTCGCCTGGTCGACGGCCAAAGTGCCGTTGGCGGTCGCGGCGCTGCGCAACGACGCCTCGCAGGCAAACGACTTGGTAGTCAAGGCGATTACCGAATCCGACAACGCCGCCTCAGAACGGCTGTGGTCGCAATTGGGCAAGCCGACAGACGCGGCCCGCCAGGTGCAGGCAGTCATCAGAGAAGCTGGTGATTGCGCGACCATTGTTGAAACACAACGCCTTCGGCCTGGCTACACCGCATTCGGCCAAACACAATGGACCCTGCGCGGCCAAGCGCAATTCGCGGCCAACCTGGCAAACGTGCCCGGCGCGGCAACCGTCATCGATCTGATGAAAAGCCTTGTATCCGAACATCGTTGGGGACTTGCCCGCAGGGGCGTCGCAGCGAAGGGCGGTTGGGGCCCCGGCTTGAAAGCCGGCTACCTGGTTCGCCAGTTCGGGATCGTGCCAACGGAATCCGGCGAATACGGCGTGGCCCTGGCGGTCGACGCATCGACGTTCGAGGCCGCAGTGGCGGCACTCGACACCTTGACGGACTGGCTGTTCGACCACCTGCCGGTATTGATCGCGAAAACGCGCCGACACAGCTAATAAATAGACTATTTACCAATCGGGCCGGCTCCGAATAATATCCCTCACTACAGCGTCAGACTGGCCGTCGATAGTGATCGTCACTATTGGGCGCGGTAGCACTGCTATCCGTAGGCGGTTGAGGAGCTGCGCGTGGCGTTTGTGTTCGTCTCACCGGAAGGCGTGGCAGCGGCCGCCGCGAACCTCACCGGAATCGGTTCGACGATCAGTGCGGCCAACACGGCCGCCGCGGCGCCGACCGTGGGGGTCGCGGCCCCTGCCGCTGACCAGATATCAGCCCAGGTCGCGTCCGTGTTCGGCGGATACGGCCAGGAGTACGCGGCAATCAGCGCGCAGCTGGAGGCATTCCAAGGGCAGTTCGTGCAGGCGTTGACCGCGGGCACCAGCGCGTATGCCACCGCCGAGTCGGTCAACCTCGAACGGCTGGCCCTGAGCGTCGTCAATACACCCGCCCAGACACTGTTGGGCCGTCCGCTAATCGGCGACGGCGCCAACGCGAGCACACCTGGCGGCAACGGCGTCCTGCTCTACGGCAATGGCGGCAACGGCGCGGCCGGTGGCGCCGGCCAAGCCGGAGGCGTGGGCGGCCCGGCCGTCCTGAGGGCCAACGGCGGGGCGGGCGGAGCCACCAGCGGTGCCGGCGGGGGCGGCGTGGCCGGCGGGTCCGCCACCGGTGCCGGCGGTTCCGGCGCCGTTGGGCGACGGCACCGGCGTAACCGGCGGGATCGGCGGGATCGGCGGGAGCGGCGGCTGGATCTTTCGCGGCGGCGGCGCCAGCGGCAACGGCGGATTCGGCGGCGGCAACGGCGGGGCCGGCGGACGCGTCGAACTTTTGTTGGGTCGTCGGTGGGATTGGCGGCGCGGGTGGCGCAGGTGCGGACGCAGTCCCCGGTGGCGGCAACGGTGGCGCGAGCG
Source organism: uncultured Actinomycetota bacterium (assembly GCA_963735655.1). Taxonomy (GTDB): domain Bacteria; phylum Actinomycetota; class Actinomycetes; order Mycobacteriales; family Mycobacteriaceae; genus Mycobacterium. The sequence goes on along the minus strand of CAVTLW010000004.1, from coordinate 75,798 downwards.
GACACGGCGGAGCGGGAGGGACCGTCGGGACGGGCGGGACGAGCGGCGTCGGGGGTCGAGGAGCCCTGCTGCTCGGCGGCGGCGCTGGCGGCGCTAGCGGCGATGGTGGGGTGGGTGGGACCGGCCACGCCGGCGCCGGCGGCAGTGGCACCGGGCTGGGCGGCACCGGTGGTGACGGTGGTGGCAGTGGGCTTGCCGGCGCAGGCGGAGCTGGCGGCGCCCGTGGTTTGTTGAGCTTGACCGGCGCCTCAGGTGCCACCGGCACCGGGGGTAACGGCGGGGCCGGTGCCGACGTCGGCGGCAGCAGCAGCCCGCTCGCAGGTTGGGGCGCCGTTGGCGACGGCATCCTCGCTCCCGGCGGCTCCGGCGGCTCCGGCGGCTCGGGCGGCGACGGTGGCGGTACTGGCGCCGCGGCCTAGCCAGCCTCGGCAACCCGGGCGACCCCGGAAATCCCGGGAACTAGCGCGCCGAGTGTGGGCTTGACGCACGCGTCCGGCGGTGTGGCGTTCATCAACTCCACGCTCGCGCGCAAAGTTAGCCCAGCAGTGACGGCACCACAGCCTCGATCAGGTGCGGTCCGGGCTCGTCGAACGCGGCGCGCAACGCGTCGGCCAACTCCTCGCAGGTGGTGGCGCGTCGCGCCGGCACCCCCATGCCTTCGGCGATCTTGACGAAATCCATTGTGGGACGCGAGATGTCAAGCAGATCTGACGCCTTGGGGCCGGGCGCGGACCCGGCGCCGACGCGTTGCAGCTCGATCCGCAGGATGTCGTAGGCGCCGTTGTTGTAGATCACGGTGGTGACGTTGAGGTTCTCCCGCGCCTGGGTCCACAGCCCCGAAATCGTGTACATGGCCGACCCGTCCGATTGCAGACACAGCACCGGACGATCGGGGGCCGCAACCGCGGCACCCAGCGCCGTCGGAATGCCGTAGCCGATCGCCCCGCCGGTCAGGGTGAGCCAGTCATGGGCGGGCGCGCCGGCCGTGGCCTGCGGCAGCAGCAAACCCGACGTGTTGGCCTCGTCGACGACGATCGCCCGTTCGGGCATCAGCGCGCCGACCACGTCGGCCACCGACGCCGACGTCAAGGCGCCCGCCGGCAACGATGGACGCGACGGCGGTGCCAGCGGCGCCTCAGTCCCAGGCGCCACCAGCTCGGCCAATGCCGCCAAAGCCACTGCGGCACCGCCATATTCGGCCAACTCATGCACCTCACACCCGGCCGGAACCAGGTCGCTGGGCATGCCAGGGTAGGCGAAGAACGAGACCGGTGACTTCGCCCCGACCAAGACCAGGTGCTTGGACCCGTCCAACTGAGCCGCGGCGGCCTCGGCGAAGTAACCCAGTCGTTCGATGGCGGCCACGCCGGCGCCACGTTCCAGGCGCGTCGGGAACGTCTCGCACAACACGCGGGCGCCGGTGGCCTGGGCGATCCGCGCGGCCGCGGCCAGGCCCGGTGCGCGGGTGGCGTCTCCCCCGATCAGCAGCGTGGTGGGTTCGTCGGATCGCAGCACGTCGGCCACCGACGTCACGTCAACGTCCGTCCAGGCCTGCGTCGGCGGAGTCGGCGTCCCGGGCACTCCCCCCTCAGACCAGGATGCGTCGGCGGGCAGGATCAGCGTCGCGATGTGCGAGCCGGACCGGCTCGACGCGATCGCCTCGGCGGCGTCGGCGCCGACGTCGGCGCTCACCATAGTCCGGCGCACCCAGCCCGAGACGGTGCCCGCGAGCGCGTCGATGTCGGATTCCAGTGGCGCGTCGTACTTCTTGTGGTAGGTCGCGTGGTCGCCGACGACCACCACCATCGGCACGTGGGCGCGGCGCGCGTTGTGCAGGTTGGCCAGGCCGTTGCCCAGTCCGGGTCCCAGGTGCAGCAGCACCGCCGCCGGCCGGTCGGCGATACGGGCGTAGCCGTCGGCCGCGCCGGTGGCCACCCCCTCGAACAGGGCCAGCACGCCGCGCATCCGCGGCACGGTGTCCAGGGCGGCCACGAAATGCATCTCCGACGTGCCGGGGTTGGAAAAGCACACGTCGACGCCACCGTCGACCAGGGTGTTGATCAGAGCCTGGGCACCGTTCACGTTTGCACCTTTCGATCCAGTCCTTCGAGTTTGAAGACGCGCTCGGCATTGCCGTGCAGGAAGTCGTGGCGGGCCTGGTCGGTGAGCCCGAGTTCGTCGAGGCCGGCCAGGGCGTGCGTGGGAGCGATCATCGGGTAGTTGGTGCCGAACAAGACTTTGCGTTGTCCGGTGCCGGTCTTCATGAACCGTGTGAGTTCTTCGGGCAACCGCTTGATGGTGTAGGCCGAGGTGTCGATGTAGACATTCTCGTGCTTGCGGGCCACCGCGACCATCTCCTCGGTCCACGGATATCCGATGTGCCCGCACACGATCGTCAGCTCCGGAAAGTCCAGCGCCACCTGGTCGATGTAGGGAATCGGGCGTCCGGTTTCCGACGGCCGCAGCGGGCCGGTGTGGCCGACCTGGGTGCAGAACGGCACCGCGGCTTCCACGCACGCCGCGAACAGCGGGTAGTAGCGGCGGTCGGTGGGCGGTGCGTTCCATAGCCACGGCACCACCCGCAGGCCGACGAAGCCGTCGTCCACCCGGCGTCTCAGCTCGCGCACCGCCGCCATCGGCCGGTCCAGGTCCACCGCCGCCAGGCCGGCGAACCGGTCGGGGTGCTCGCCCACCCAGCCCGCGACCTCTTCGTTGGACACCAGATCCTGGCCATTGGGGCCGAGCCACGCGCTGAGCAGCGCGAATTCGACCGCGGCCGCGTCCATTGCCGCGATGGTCGTCTCGATGGGGATTTCGGTGTCCGGGATGGAGCCACCGGTCCAGCGGCGCAGCGAGGCCAACATGTCGCTGCGCAGGAACCGCTGCGTCGGGTGCTGCATCCACACATCGATCGTCATCGCGCTTTGACTGTAGACGCCCGGGCGGGGCCGGCGTGCTGCCCGTCGCGGCGCCGGCGGCACTCCCTAGCCGAGACCGCCTACCTTAGGCGCCAGACAGAACTTCAGGCGCCGGTTGCCGCGTGGGCGGCGTGCACGTCATCGGCCGGCCGCGCCTCGGTCTGCTCCTTGGCCCAGCGGTAGTCGGGCTTGCCGGCGGGTGAACGCTTCACCTCGTCGACCAACCAAAGACTGCGCGGCACTTTGTATCCGGCGATCTCCGAGCGCACGAAACTGTCCAGCTCCGCCAAAGACGGCCGAGCCCCGACGCGCGCGGCCACGACCGCCGCCACATGCTGGCCGTACCGCGGATCGGGCACCCCGACCACCAGCGCGTCGAAGACGTCGGGATGGCCCTTCAAAGCCGCCTCGACCTCCTCGGGGTAGACCTTCTCGCCGCCGGTGTTGATCGACACCGAGCCACGACCCAGCATGGTCACCGTGCCGTCCTCCTCGACCAGCGCATAGTCGCCGGGGATGGCGTAGCGCACGCCGTTGATGGTCTTGAACGTCTCGGCGGTCTTCTTCTCGTCCTTGTAGTAACCGATCGGAATGTTGCCCTTCTTGGCGATGAACCCGCGCACCCCGGAACCGGGCTGCACCTCGTTGCCGTCCTCGTCGAGGACGACGGTGCGGTGGTCGATGGTCACCCGCGGGCCGCTGCTGTGCGGCGCGTCCTTGGCGACGATGCTGGTCCCGCCGAAGCCCGTCTCCGACGAACCGATCGAGTCGGTGATGACCCGGTTGGGCAGCAACTCGAGCAGCTTCTCCTTGATGCTCGGCGAGAACAGCGCCGCGGTGCTGGTGAGCACGAACAGCGACGACAGGTCGTAGTCGTTGTCCTTGGTGAGCGCGTCGAGCAACGGTCGCGCCATCGCGTCACCGGTGAAGAACAGCAGGTTCACCTTGTGGCCCTGGATCGCGCGCCAGACCTGGTCGGCGTTGAATTCCGTTGCCAGCAAGGTGGTTTGGCCCGAGAAGATCGACCTCCAGGTGGCCGACTGCGTGGCGCCGTGGATCATCGGCGGAATCGGATAGTGGATCATCGGTGGATTGGCGGCGGCGGCCTTGGCCAGGTCGTACTCGTCTTTGACGAATTCGCCTGTCGCAAAATCAGTTCCGCCGAACAGTACCCGGTAGATATCCTCGTGGCGCCACATCACACCCTTCGGGAAGCCGGTGGTTCCCCCGGTGTAAAGCAGGTAGATGGCGTCGGCGCTGCGCTCACCGAAATCACGCTCGGGCGCGCCCTGAGCAATCGCGGAGTAGAACTCCACTCCCCCGTACCGCTGATAGTCGACATCGCTGCCGTCCTCGACGACGAGCACGGTCTTGACGTTCGGCGTATCGGGCAACACATTGGCGACCCGGTCGGCGTACTGGCGCTCGTGGACCAACGCCACCATGTCGGAGTTGTCGAACAGATAGCGAAGCTCGCCCTCCACGTATCGGTAGTTGACGTTGACCAGGATGGCGCCCGCCTTCACGATGCCCAGCATCGCGATCACGATCTCGATGCGATTGCGGCAATAGAGTCCAACCTTGTCGTCCTTCTGCACGCCCTGATCGATCAGGTAGTGCGCCAGGCGATTGGCCTTCTCCTCCAGTTGGGCATAGGTCAGTTGCTCGTCACCCGAGATCAGGGCTACACGGTCAGGCACAGCGTCAATGGCGTGCTCGGCGAGGTCGGCAATATTCAGGGCCACGGCCACCAAACTAGAACGTGTTACATTTCTTGACAAGCGAATGCCCGATGTCGAGCGAGAGGCGGTAGCCGTGACCCAGCCAGATTCCGGCGCACCAGCAAACAATGACGGACCTGACGCGCTGGTCGAGCTGCGCGGCCACACCCTCATCGTCACGTTGAACCGGCCGCACGCGCGCAACGCGCTGAGCACCGAAATGATGGAAATCATGGTCGAAGCGTGGGACCGCGTCGACAACGACGACGACATCCGGTGCTGCATCCTGACCGGGGCCGGTGGCTACTTCTGTGCCGGCATGGACCTCAAGGCGGCGACGAAGAAACCCCCGGGCGACTCCTTCAAAGACGGCAGCTACGACCCGTCACGCATCGACGCCCTCCTGAAGGGCCGACGGCTCACCAAACCGTTGATCGCCGCCGTCGAGGGCCCGGCGATCGCCGGCGGCACCGAAATCTTGCAGGGCACCGACATCCGCGTCGCCGGCGAGAGCGCCAAGTTCGGCATCTCCGAAGCCAAGTGGAGCCTGTACCCGATGGGCGGCTCGGCCGTACGCCTGGTGCGGCAGATCCCCTACACCGTCGCCTGCGACCTGCTGCTGACCGGACGCCACATCAGCGCCGCCGAGGCCAAGGAGATGGGCCTCATCGGCCACCTGGTGCCCGACGGCCAGGCCCTGACCAAAGCACTGGAACTCGCCGAGATCATCGAAAACAACGGGCCCCTTGCCGTGCAGGCGATCCTGCGGACCATCCGCGAGACCGAGGGCCTCAACGAGAACGACGCCTTCAAGATCGACACCCAGATCGGCATCCAGGTGTTCTTGTCCGATGACGCCAAAGAGGGCCCGCGCGCGTTTGCCGAAAAACGCAAACCCAACTTCCAGAACCGGTAGCTGTCGCGGCACCACCAGGTCCGGGCAGGCAAGGGCGGCGTCGGCGGCAACGGCGGAGACGGCGGCAACGGGGGCGCCACCGGCGCCGGCGGCACCGGCGGCAACGGCGCGACCGGCAGCACCGGCGGTACCGGCGGCAATTCCAACGGGACCGGCACCGGTGGCACCGGTGGCGCCGGCGGGAAAGGCGGCGACGGCGGTGGCGGCGATAGTGGTGCCAAAGCCGGCGCTCCCGGCGGCCCTGGCGGCGGCGGCACGCCTGGCATCACGACGGGCACTACTGCCGGTGGGGCAGGCGGCGGCAGCGGAAGCGCCGGTGCCGGCGGCGCCGGCGGCCCCGCCTGATCGCGGGGGCACCTGCAAAGCCGACGGTGCAGCCGCCCGGCGGTTAGCTCAGTGGCGCGCTCGGGGTGAACACGACCGGCATTTTCTCCAGGCCGGACACGAAGTTCGCCGGCCGCAGCGGCAGCGCGGCGTCGGAGGCCAGCCGCATATCCGGCAGCCGCTGCAGCAGGCGCGTCTGCATGATCGACAGCTCCAGCCGGGCCAGCTGATTGCCCAGGCAGAAGTGAGTCCCGAAGCCGAAGGCGAGGTGGTTGTTCGGGTAGCGCTCGATGTTGAAGGTGTCGGGGTTCTCGAACACCTTCTCGTCGAAGTTCGCCGACTCGAACAGCAGGATGATCTTCTCACCCTCGTGTAGCGCGGTGCCGTGAAACTCGGTGTCCGCGGTGATCGTGCGCGCCATGTTCTTCACCGGCGCGGTCCAGCGCAGCATCTCTTCAATTGCGTTGGGCAACAATCCCAAATCAGCCGCCAAACGCCGATGCTGATCGGGGTGCAACAGCAGCTGCCTGGTCCCGCCGGACAGCGTGTGCCGGGTGGTCTCGTCGCCGCCGATCAGCAGCAGCAGGACCTCGGTGACGATCTGGTGGTCCTCCAGCCGTGACCCTTCGACCTCCGCGTGCACCAGGACGCTGACCAGATCGTCGGTCGGCTCGGCCTTGCGGGCCTCGATCATCCCCATCATGTATCCGCTGTAGGCGGCGAAGGCATCCATGGTCACCTGGACATCGGCTTCGGCCGCGGTGCTGCTCAAGGAGCTGACCAGATCGTCGGACCACTTCAGGAACATCTCGCGTTCCTCGGGACGCACACCGAGCATGTCGCCGATGACCGCCATCGGCAGGGGCGCGGCGAGGTCCCAGACGAAGTCACACTCGCCGCGTTCGCACACCGCGTCGATCAGGGTGTCGCACAGCGAAACGATCTTGGATTCCAGGTCTTTCACCCGCTTGCGGGTGAAGCCGTAGTTGACGAGCTTGCGCCGCAACAGGTGTTGCGGGTCGTCCATCTCGATCATCATCTCGACGCCGGGCTGGTCGGGCCGGATGCCGCCGGCATTGGAGAACAGCTCGGGTTTGCGCTCGGCCTCGATGACCGCCTGGTACGTCGACGCGGCGGCCAGGCCGTTGCGGTCCCGGAACACCGGCTCGTTCTCCCGCATCCAGCGGTAGACCGCCCGGGAGTCGCCGGCGTAAAAGGTGCCGTCGGTCAGATCGACATCTGGTCTGGTCTCTACGGTTGTCATGAGATCTCCTGAGCATCGCCGAAGGTCATTTGCACGTTCTCAGCGGAGCTGGACAGCATCGCGCGCTTCGGAAGGCCAAGCGCCGCCAGCTCTTTCGCGTAGGAGTGATCGCCCAGTCGGACGCGCACCCCGCCGAATCGGGTGCGCACACCGTCGAGCGTGTAGTCAAAGGCGGTCTCGCAGGCGACACCATTGCGGTACGAGTAGCTGCGCTGCGCTTGGTGGCGCGGGGTCAGCCGGAACGGCAGGCCGCGGCGAAATTCCATGCCGATCACCAGTTGCCCGTCGACGCTGCAATCGAAGCCGAACTGTCGGCCCTCGCGAATGGTGAAGTCCGCCATGACTTTCGGGTATCCCCAAATCTTGGTTCCCGCTTCCAACGTGAACTCCTGGTCGACGGGCATGTGGTGGGTGAACGCGCCGGCCGACCCCAGAGCGCCGGGCCCGGATGCGTTCGACCCGGGTGGGTTGACCATCACGCTGGTGTTGTATTCGTGGTACTGCCGCAGGTCTCCGTCGATGTAATGCATGAACGTCAGGACCACGATCGCGCGCCCGGGCAGATAACGGCAGACCCGCAGGCCGCTGTAGTCGATCATGTGCTGTGCGGCGTCGGCGTCGACCGAGAACATCGCCACGTGCTGATTTGCTCTGCGGATCCGCACCGGCATCGTCAGCACGGTGCCCGCGATGGTGTGCTGCGAGGCTGTCATCGGGCCAATCTAGAACGCGTTCTAAACGTCTGGCAAGAAGGGCCTACACCAGACCGGCAAGTTCATTGATCTGCTCGGTATTGCGGCCGCTGACCACCATCATGGTGACGCCGGCGGCTTCCCACACCTTGATCTGCTTACGGACGTAGTCCACGTCGCCGACGATCGCGGCGTCGTCGATCACCTCGTCCGGGATGATCGTGGCGGCCTTGTCCTTCTGGTTGCTGCGGAAGAGCTTGGTCACGTCGTCGACCACCTCGGCGTATCCCATCCGCCGGTAGACGTCGGCGTGGAAGTTAGTGTCCTCGGCGCCCATGCCGCCCATGTAAAGCGCGATATAGGGCTTCATGGCCGCGAAGGCCGCGGCGCGGTCGTCGGTGATGACGATGTTCGCGGTCGCGCAGATCTCGAAGTCCTCGCGGCTGCGTCGCGCCCCGGGCCGGGCGAACCCCTCGTCGAGCCACTCGTTGTAGGTGTCGGCCATGCGTGGCGTGTAGAAGATGGGCAGCCAGCCGTCGCAGATCTCGGCGGCCATCGCGACATTCTTCGGCCCCTCGGCGCCCAGCATGATCGGGATGTCGGCGCGCAGCGGATGAGTTATCGGCTTGAGCGGCTTGCCCAGTCCCGTGGTCCCCGCCCCCGTGAACGGCAGCGGATAGTGCGGGCCGTCGCTGGTCACCGGCGCCTCCCGGGCCCACACCTGGCGGATGATGTCGATGTATTCACGGGTGCGAGCCAGCGGCTTGGGAAACGACTGGCCGTACCAGCCCTCCACCACCTGAGGGCCGGACACCCCGAGCCCCAGAATGTGCCGGCCGCCGGACAGGTGGTCGAGCGTCAGCGCAGCCATCGCGCACGCCGTCGGGGTACGCGCCGACAGCTGAACCACCGACGTGCCCAGCCGTAGCCGCCGCGTCGAGGAGCCCCACCAGGCCAGCGGCGTGTAGGCGTCGGATCCCCACGCCTCGGCGGTGAACACGGTGTCGAATTCGGCGGCCTCGGCCGCGGTGACGAGTTCGCCATGATTCTCCGGTGGCTGAGCGCCCCAATAGCCGAGCTGCAATCCGAGCTTCACCGCTGCCTCCTGAGGCCAACCTTGAAACGATTCTTAGAACCTGTTCTACTCGAAGGCGTGACAGCCACCTCGAGCGGCCCGACCTTGACCGATCATCGTGAGCCGCCTCTCTCCGCGCCGCTAACGTTGTCCTTCGACTACACCCGTTCAGTCGGCCCCACGCTAGGCGAGTTCTTCACCGCCCTGCGTGAACGCCGCGTCCTGGGGGTGCGCGGATCGGACGGCCGGGTGCATGTGCCGCCGACGGAATATGACCCGGTCACCTACCAGCCGCTGGGCGAGATGGTACCGGTGTCGGCCGTCGGAACCGTCGTGTCGTGGACCTGGCAGCCCGACCGGATCGAGGGCCAGCCGTTGGACCGCCCGTTCGCCTGGGCGCTGATCAAGCTGGACGGCGCCGACACCCCGCTGATGCACGCGGTTGATGTGGGAGCCGCCGGTCCTTCTGCGATCAGCACCGGCGCCCGCGTGCACGTGCACTGGGCCGACGAGACGGTGGGCGCCATCACCGACATCGCCTACTTCGCGCTGGGCGACGAACCCGAAACAGGCGAAGCGCTGTCGGCATCCGGCGACGAAAAAGACCCGGTCACCATGATCGTCACGCCGGTGTCGCTGACTATCCAGCACACCGCCTCGCACGAGGAAAGCGCGTACCTGCGGGCCATTGCCGAGGGCAGACTGCTGGGCGCCAGGACGGGCGAGAACGGGAAGGTCTATTTCCCGCCACACGGCGCGGATCCGGCCACCGGGCTGCCGACCACCGAGTTCGTCGAACTCCCCGACAAGGGCACGGTGACGACGTTCGCCATCATCAACATCCCGTTCCAGGGTCAGCGCATCAAGCCGCCCTACGTGGCGGCCTACGTGCTGCTCGACGGCGCCGACATCGCGTTCCTGCATCTGGTCGCCGACATCGACGCACACGACGTCCGGATGGGCATGCGGGTCGAGGCGGTGTGGAAACCCCGCGACGAGTGGGGTTTTGGCATCGACAACATCGAATACTTCCGGCCCACCGGCGAACCCGACGCCGAGTACGACACCTACAAACACCACCTGTAAAGGGCTTACTTCCACATGAGCGAACGCAAAGTCGCGGTCGTCGGGTTCGCCCGCGCCCCGCATGTCCGCCGCACCGACGGCACCACCAACGGCGTCGAGATGTTGATGCCGTGCTTCGCCCAGCTGTACGAGGAGCTGGGCATCAGCCAGAGAGACATCGGTTTCTGGTGCTCCGGCTCATCGGATTACCTTGCCGGCCGGGCATTTTCGTTCATCTCGGCAATCGACTCGATCGGCGCCGTTCCGCCGATCAACGAGTCGCACGTCGAGATGGACGCGGCGTGGGCGCTCTTCGAGGCCTACATCAAGATCCTCACCGGTGAGATCGACACCGCCCTGGTCTATGGCTTCGGAAAGTCCTCCGCCGGCATTCTGCGCCAGATCCTGTCCCGGCAGACCGACCCCTACACCGTCGCCCCGCTGTGGCCGGATTCGGTGTCAATGGCCGGACTTCAGGCCCGGATCGGCCTCGACTCCGGCAAATGGACCCACGAACAGATGGCTCAGGTTGCCCTCGACTCGTTCGCATGCTCTGAACGCAACGACTCCGTGAAACCGGCCAAGAGCATTGACGAACTGCTCGACCGCCCGTTCTTCAACGACCCGCTGCGGCGCCACGACATCGCGCCGATCACCGACGGCGCCGGCGCAATCGTGCTGGCCGCCGACGACCGTGCCCGCGAGTTACGCGAAAACCCGGCCTGGATAACCGGTTTCGACCACCGTATCGAGTCCCCGTCGCTGGGCGTGCGTGATCTCAGCGTCTCGGTGTCCACCGCGGCGTCGGCCAAGACGGCGACCGCCGGAAGCACCGACGGGATCGATGTCGCCGAAATCCATGCGCCGTTCACCCACCAACACCTGATCCTCGCCGAGGCCATCGGGCTACCGGCGTCCACGAAGGTCAATCCGTCCGGTGGCGCGCTGGCGGCCAACCCGATGTTCGTCGCCGGACTTGAACGCATTGGTTTTGCGGCACAACATATCTGGAATGGTTCGGCGGGACGGGTGCTGGCGCACGCCACCAGCGGACCGGCGCTGCAGCAGAACCTGGTCGCGGTGATGGAAGGACAGAACTGATGGCCGGCGCGGGCGCAAACCTTGCCGCGGTACTCGGTACCGGGCAGACCAAATACGTGGCCAAACGCAAAGACGTGTCGATGAACGGATTGGTGCGCGAGGCGATCGACCGGGCCCTGGCCGACTCCGGTTCCACCTTCGACGACATCGACGCCGTGGTGGTCGGCAAGGCGCCCGACTTCTTCGAGGGCGTCATGATGCCGGAGCTGTTCATGGCCGACGCCATGGGCGCCACCGGCAAGCCGCTGATCCGGGTTCACACGGCGGGTTCGGTCGGCGGATCCACCGGCGTGGTGGCGGCCAGCCTGGTCCAGTCGGGCAAATACCGCCGCGTGCTGGCGATGGCCTGGGAGAAGCAGTCGGAATCCAATGCCATGTGGGCACTTTCGATTCCCATTCCCTTCATCAAGCCGGTCGGCGCCGGCGCCGGCGGGTATTTCGCCCCGCACGTGCGGTCCTACATCCGCCGCTCGGGGGCGCCATTGAACATCGGCGCCATCGTCGCAACCAAGGACCGGCTCAATGGTGCCCGTAACCCGTTGGCCCACCTGCACCAACCCGACATCACCGTGGAGAAGGTGATGCAATCCCCCATGCTCTGGGACCCGATCCGCTACGACGAGACCTGCCCGTCGTCGGATGGCGCCTGCGCCGTGGTGATCGGCAACGAGGAGAGCGCCGATGCCCGCCTGGCGCAAGGACATCCGGTGGCCTGGATCCACGCCACCGCGCTGCGCACCGAGCCGCTGCAGTTCTCCGGGCGCGACCAGGTCAGCCCCCAGGCCAGCCGCGATGCGGCCGCGGCGCTGTGGAAGGCGGCCGGCATCACCAGTCCCATCGACGAGATCGACGTCGCCGAAATCTACGTGCCGTTCTCCTGGTTCGAGCCGATGTGGTTGGAAAGCCTCGGGTTTGCCCCCGAGGGCGAGGGCTGGAAGCTCACCGAGGCCGGCGAGACCGCGATCGGTGGACGGCTGCCGGTGAACCCGTCGGGCGGGGTGCTGTCGTCGAACCCGATCGGCGCCTCCGGCCTGATCCGCTTCGCCGAAGCCGCGATCCAGGTCATGGACAAGGCCGGCGACCATCAGGTCCCGAACGTGCGAAAAGCGTTGGGACACGCCTACGGAGGCGGCTCACAGTACTACTCCATGTGGGTGGTCGGAAAGGACAAACCACAGTGAGCCGGATGAAGTACACCCTCAGTATCGCGATGGGGCAGATCGACCAACTGGTCGATCTGGCCAAGACCGCAGAGGAAGTCGGGTTCGACTCAATCGCTCTGCCGGATTCGATCTTCTACTTCGAGAAGCAGTCCGTCGACTATCCCTACACCGCCGACGGCAAGCGGATGTTCGACGAGGAGACCCCCTGGGTCGACCCGCTGATCCTGGCCGGCGCGATGGGTGCGGTCACCTCGAAGCTGCGGTTCTACACCAACGTCATGAAGCTGGGTTCGCGAAACCCGTTGCTGCTGGCCCGTCAGGTCGGCTCGGTGGCCAACCTGACCAACAACCGCTTCGGCTTCGGAGTAGGCATCGGCTGGGCGCCTGAGGAATTCGAGTGGTGCGGAGTGCCGTACGCACGCCGCGGCAAGCGCGTCGACGAGATGATCGAAGTGATCAAGCTGGTACTCGCCGGCGGCATGGTCGAATTCCACGGCGAGTTCTACGATTTCGACCGCCTGCAGATGAGCCCGGCCCCCAGTAAGCCGGTGCCGTTCTACGTCGGCGGCCACACCGACGTGGCACTGCGCCGCGCGGCCCGCGTCAGCGACGGCTGGACCAGCGCGATGATGACGCACGCGCAGCTGGATGAAACCATCCGCAAGCTCAACGGGCTGCTGACCGAAAACGGCCGTGCGGATGACCCTTTCGAGTTCCAGGCCGTCTGCATGGACAAGTTCGGGGTGGACGGCCACAAGGAGCTCGTCGAGATCGGGGTGACCGACTACATCACCATTCCCTGGATTTTCGATGGGCTGGGCTTCGACGCGCCACTCGACAAGAAGCAGGACTCGCTGAAGCGCTTCGCCGACAACTACATTCACTCAGGCTGGCAGGACAAATGACCGACAAGCATCCGGCCCACCAAGCGGGCCGCCGCTCGCGCGAGGCGGTCGGGGCCCGCGACAAGGAAGCCTGGCTGGCGGTGTTCACCGACGACGCCATCATCGAAGACCCCATCGGGCCATCGGCTTTCGACCCCGACGGCAAGGGACACCGCGGACGCGATGCGATATCCCGGTTCTGGGACATGGCCATCGCCCCCACCACCAAGATCGAGTTCGTCTTCCGCGACACCTATCAGTGTGGCAACGAGGAAGCCAACGTCGGGCACATCCTGATCACGACGGGCGCGTACCAGATCACCGCGAAAGGTGTGTTCACCTACAAGGCCAACGACGACGGCCTGCTGGTGGCCCTGCGCGCGTACTGGGAGATGGACCAGGCGGCCGCGAGCGCCAAGAAGATCTGATCTACTGCGGCACACGACTGACTCGGCTCACTCCACTTCAACACCGGAATCCCCATGGGCGAACTGGATTTCAACCTGGTGTAGCGAACCAGAAGCCGAGGATGACGATCACCACCACCACGGGCCAAGCCTGAAAGGCGGCACGTACCGGAAGCGGTGCTTGACGCAACTCCATGAAGTCCAGCATCACGTAGCTGACCTTCACTCCCGCGATGATGAAAATCCCGACCACCGCAACGGCCACGCCGAACAGGTCCTTCGACAACCCCCACGTCGTCACGCAAGTAGCCAGCATCAGGCACAGCCACACCATGGTGACACGCTCGCGCATTATCGACATCAGACTGCCCTCATGAGATAGAGCAGCGGAAAAAGCACGATCCACAGCAGGTCGACCAGGTGCCAGAAAGATGCCACGCATTCCGGCAGTACGCGGTGCGAACTGCTGTAAGCGGCGCGCCTGGAGCCGACCCACAGGTAGGTCAAAAGGCCGGTACCTGCGACCACGTGTATGAGGATCACGCAACTACCGGACCGATCTTGATGAGGTGACCGCTCGTTTGAGGTCGTTCCTATTCGGCGTTGCCCAACGCGACACTGCAATCCTGGAGATGGCGTCCAGCCACTCGGGCTACGACAGGTGGCGAGGCGGAGTGGAGTTCCAGGCGGACGCAGCCGCCCTGCGGGCGCGACGCATTGTGGGCGTGATGTTAGCCCGAGAAGCGGGCCGTGCGGCGATACGGCCCGGACTGGCGCCTAATACCCGTAGTGACGCGCTCAGCCCATTGCGGGCCGGTATAGCACGAAGCTAGCGATCGGGTTGGCGGCCGTTGGCGCCAAATCTAATTCGCAACGACGCCGTTGAAATCAATCCTCGGCGGAAAGTCGGCGTGCACCATGGAGTAAGACCTCACCGCGTATCCCTTTCAGACGACGCGCTTCGGCGGCCGACCACTCGATACCGGCAGGATCGCCAATTGCCTTCCGCGCAGCCTCCGTTACCCGCACAGTGCCCGCTGGTGCAGCGCTAGTCACCCTGCTGGCGAGATTGACTGGGCTCCCGTACCAGTCGCCGGCACGGTTGACGGCGGGACCGAACGCGAGTCCGGCTCGGAGTCTTGGGAAATCGTCCGCGGCCGCGGCATCAACGAGGTCCATAACCGTGACAAGTAGTTTCAGCGGATCTGAGCAGACCAGCATCACTGCGTCGCCGATCGTCTTGACGAAGTGGACTGGAGTGGCAACCACCGCCCTGGCAAGGTCGGCAAGTCGCAGGGCAACCAGTCCCAGATCTTCCGGCGGTATCTGCTCCCCGAGCCGCGTGAAACCCACAAGGTCGGCGAAGGCTACCGCGACTTGCCGCGCACCCGGTAGCGTGCCGGTGGCGCGCTCAACCGCGTTGATCGCCTCGGTCTCAAAGGAATGCCGCAAGGCCAGCCGCAACAACTCGCCAACCATCGGGCCAAGTAGTGGCTCGGCATCGTGCGCCAGCACCTCGAAGGCTTCGGCTAGCTCGAGTTCGGTCGCCCCTGGATGCAGTGCTGCTTGCAGCGCCGCGTGACGCATCATCATCGCTGCACCCGTGAGGCCGTCCATCAGAAATCGCACAATCAACGTCACCTGCGCTGGGTCAAGCCCAATATCGACCAATCGCGCTGCGCCTACGACAGATTCGGCGTCCGCCCGGGATAGCAGTCGCGCATCAGGGTCCTCTGCACGAACCAGGCCGACGGCGCTGTGCAGTCGCCGCAGCAGCTCCAGGCTGACGCCACTCGACTCCGAAATCTCTCGCGGCGAGGCCAGCGTTCCATCATCGCCGATCATGCGATTGGCCGGCAGCAGCATCGGACTGAACTCGCCCCGGATCTGATCGACGTCAAAGCCACGCGCGAGCAACCATCGAACAAGCTCGGCACGCTCTTGGCGGGCCCGTCCATGCAGGTCGTCAAGCAGCCCCAATGCCTCGATGTCGGGGTCGTTCGGGCCCGCTGCCACGGCGTCAACGTACAACACCGCGCTCCCCGGTGGTGGTCAGCTCGCTACTACGGCGAACGTGAAGCCGGCCGCACGCTGAGCCGCGAACGTGCAGCGGGCTTCACACCGACGGGTCGATCGGGTCTAAAGCTTCCGTCCCGCCTACATGCCTTTGCGCCAGGTCACGGTAGGCCTGCGGGTTGAGGTTCACCCACATCTCCGCGCCCGTTCCGGCAATCGGGCCCTTCACCTTGGCCGGCGCACCGACCGCCAAGACCCCGGCCGGGATCTGGGTGCCGGCCACCACCAAAGCACCGGCGGCCACCATGCTGCGCGCGCCGATCACCGCGCCGTCCAGCACCGTGGCGTGGTTGGCGATCAGCGCCTCCGACCCGATGTGGGCCCCGTGGATGACGCACAGGTGCGCCACCGTGGCTCCAGGACCGATGTCCACCGGAATGCCGGGCGGGGCGTGCAACACCGATCCGTCCTGCACATTGGCGCCCTCGCGCACCACGATCGGCGCGTAGTCGCCACGCAACACGGCGTTGTACCAGATCGACGCCCCCGCCTCGACCGTGACGTCGCCGATCAGCGTGGCGGTCGGAGCGACGAACGCGGTGGGATCGACGCTCGGCGATCGACCCTCGAAAGAGAACAGCGGCATCGCTTACATATACACGCAGGCCGAACCCGCCGTCATTGCGCTCGCCGACCAAAAAACTGTAACGTGTTCTAGTTAGAAGCTACTTGGAGGTGACAGGTGACTACCGACACCAAAGCGGTCGGCATCCGGGAGATCGATCCCGGCGCCTTGCCGACGAGATACGCCCGGGGCTGGCACTGCCTGGGCGTCGCAAAGGACTTCCAGGACGGCAAGCCGCACTCGATCCAGGCGTTCGGCACCAAGCTGGTGGTTTTCGCCGATTCGCACGGCGACCTGAAGGTCCTCGACGGCTATTGCCGGCACATGGGCGGTGACCTGTCCGAGGGGACCATCAAGGGCGACGAGGTCGCCTGCCCCTTCCACGACTGGCGCTGGGGCGGCGACGGGCGCTGCAAGCTCGTGCCCTACGCCAAGCGGACGCCCAAAACCGCCCGCACCCGCTCGTGGACGACCGACGTACGTGGTGGCCTGCTGTTCATCTGGCACGACCACGAAGGCAATCCCCCGGACCCTGCCGTCAGAATCCCCGAGATTCCCGAGGCCGCCAGCGACGAGTGGACCGAATGGCGGTGGAACAGCGTCCTCATCGAGGGGTCCAACTGCCGCGACATCATCGACAACGTCACCGACATGGCGCACTTCTTCTACATCCATTTCGGGTTGCCGACGTATTTCAAGAACGTGTTCGAGGGGCACATCGCCTCGCAGTACCTGCACAACGTGGGCCGGCCTGACGTGGACGACCTGGGCACGTCATACGGTGAGGCGCAACTGGATTCGGAGGCTTCCTACTTCGGCCCGTCGTTCATGATCAACTGGCTGCACAACAGCTACGGCGGCTACAAGGCCGAGTCGATCCTGATCAACTGCCACTACCCCGTCACGCAGAACTCGTTCATGTTGCAGTGGGGCGTCGTCGTCGAAAAGCCCAGGGGCATGGACGAAGCGATGACCGACAAGCTGTCCAGAGTGTTCACCGAGGGCGTCAGCAAGGGCTTCCTGCAGGACGTCGAGATCTGGCGGCACAAGACCCGGATCGACAACCCGCTGCTGGTCGAGGAGGACGGCGCCGTCTATCAGCTGCGCCGCTGGTATCAGCAGTTCTATGTGGATGTGGCCGATGTCACCCCGGAAATGGTGGAGCGCTTCGAGATCGAGGTGGACACCACCCGCGCCATCGAACACTGGAACATCGAGGTGGCCGACAACCTCAAGGCCAAAGAAGCTTCCGACGAGGTTCCTGAGGAGCAACACTCACCGACATGACCGACGATCAGCCGGCGGTTCCCGACGTCGACCAGCTCGCCCGGTCGATGTTGCTGCTGCATGGTGACCATCACGATCACGATGACGCGCCGGCGCGCAACGGCGGGTCTGGATCCTGGTCGAAGTCAAAGGATTTCGCGAACGACCCACTACGGGCCACCGCGGTTGCCGAAGCATCCCGCGCCGACCGCGAACGCTACCTCACCTCGGGCCTGCAACCCGTGGACTGCCGGTTCTGCCATGTCACGGTCGCCGTCAGGAGGCTGGGACCGGGTCACACTGCGGTGCAATGGAATAGCGAAGCGTCGCAACGCTGCGCGCATTTCGCGGAGGTGCGCGAGTCCGGCGGTGACACCGCGCGCACCCGGTCATGTCCTCGGTTGAGCGACAGCATCGAACACGCCGTCGCAGAGGGCTATCTGTCCGACACCCACGAGGACTGAAGACAGTCACATTCGCCCCCTTGGCCTCTCGCCGGAGGGATTTGCTTTTTGGTCCACCTCTGCGCGACAACCGCCGAAGGTCGACGAGCTGTCGCTCAGAGGTGGACAAAAAGAGCGCCGACGAATCTAGTTACTCGAGCGACGGCTGTGACAAAGCCGCTGCCACAGCACGAGTCAATCCCCTTGGGGCAGTTTCGTGATCGCCTCGCATGCTGCCAAGAACACGTCCCGGATATCTTCAGCAGGGCGGGTCTGGCGAGGTTTCGGGTGAGCCCGGAAGTGCGTCAACGGTTCCCGGCCGCTCACAGACCCGCGAACCGCTCCTTGACCGATTCGGCGGTCAGCCCGTAATCGGCCAGCGAATATTTGTGCTTCGGCGCCCGCGCACCCGTCTGGCTTTCGGCGTGGATATCCGCCATGGATTGCCGCGCCTCCTCGGTCAGGGTCAGGCCGAAGTGACGGTAGATGTCGGCCACTGTGCCCAGCGGATCGGCGATCAAGTCGTGATAGTCGACATCATAGAACTGAGCCGAATCATATTTGGCGCGTGCGGTGTTGAACCTCTCCAGGCCTCGCGACCAGGTTTCCATTGCGTCAGCACCGATCTGGGCACCGTCGAACGTCGTCGACCACCCGTCGGCGGTGTGCTGAGCCAACGAGCACATCGAGGCCATGATCGTCTCGACCGGCCGATGCGTCTGAATCACCAGTGCGTCCGGATATGTCGCCATCAACGCATCCAGCGCAAAGAGATGGCTGGGATTTTTCAGCACCCAACGCTTTTCGGCGTCGTTGAGCCCGATCAGCTGAAGGTTCTTGCGGTGCCGCTGATACGACGGTGTCCAGTCCTGCCGCGACAACCACGTCGAATAGCCGGGCAGGTGCGCCAGCGTCTCGTACGACACCGAATGCAGCGACTGCCGCAGGAGTTGCCAGCATTCTTCCAGCTCGTATGCGGCCATGAAATGCAAGCCGGTGTAGTCTGGGTTCTCCTCGTGGTGCTGGGTGAACTGTGCGTCGAGCTGGCGGTAAAGCGGGTTGGATTCCCAGGTTTCGCGAGGCGGACGCGGTTGCGGGAACTCGGCCAGCCACAGGTGCAGGCCCTGATGCGCCGGGTCGGCGCCGATCAGCCGGTGCAGCGCCGTGGTGCCGGTGCGCACCAGGCCGGTGACGAAGATCGGCCGTTCGATGGCAACGTCGGCGTGCTGCGGGTACTGCTTCCAGGCCGACTCCGAAAGCAGTCTGGCCACCAGCGCGCCGCGCAGGAAGAAGCGATTCATCTTGCTGCCCAACACCGTAAGGCCCGCGTCCTGGCGATACGAGTCCAGCAGCACCTGCAGTGCTTCGAGGTAGTTGTCGTCGTCGGTGCCGAAGTCGTCCAGCCCGGTCAGCTTGCTGGCCGATGCCTTCAATTCGTCGACGGTGGCAATATCTGTCCGGTCGGTGCGATCAGCCACTATTACGCCGCCTTCTCATCATCGCTTCGCTCTGCATCGTCACCGGCGGCCATCAGTTGTGGTACTCCCCGCAGTTCACGTCCAGGGTCTGGCCGGTGATGCCGCTGGACAGATCGCTGGCCATGAACAGGATCGCCGACGCCACTTCGTCTTCGGTGGGCAGCCGCTTGAGGTCGGAGTTCGCCGCGGTGGCCGCATAGATCTGGTCCGCCGTGGTGCCGTACTTGCCGGCCTGGTGCTCGAAGTAGCCCTGCAGCGTCTCACCCCAGATATAGCCCGGTGCAACGGAATTGACGCGGATGCCCTTGTCTCCCAGTTCGGTGGCCAGCGACTGCGACATCGACAACAGGGCGGACTTGGCCATCTTGTAGGCGCCGTATTTCGCCTGCGAGTGCCGCAGCACCATGGAGTTGACGTTGACGATCGATCCGTTCGCCTCTTCCAGCGCCGGCGTGAACGCCTGGATGAGTCGCAGCGCGCCCAGCGCGCTGAGCTCGATCGCGTCCCGGATGTGCTGAAATGTGGTGCCGGCCAACGGCTTCATCGACGGCACCCGGAACGCGTTGTTGATCAGCACATCGACCTTGCCGTAGGCCTCCAGCGCGTTGTCGACGAGGTTATTCACCTCGTCGTCGTCGGTGATGTCGGTGCGCACCGCCACCGCTCGCCGGCCGGTGTCGATGATCTGCTTGGCGACGTCGTCCAGCCGCTCGGCGGTGCGCGCCGCCAGCACCAGGTCGGCGCCCTCGCGCGCGCATCGGTGCGCCAGCGTGGTGCCCAGCCCGGGCCCGACGCCACTGATCACCACTACCTTTTGTTCGAGCATCTCGGTCACCCCAGCATCCTGGCCGCAATTTGTATCTGACGCAATGCAATTCGCGTGCGCCAGTCCTCTTCGGAGATCTTGTTGTGCTGAAAATAGGGCAGCGTGCCAGGGATCTCGTCGAAGTCCACCAGCTCGACGGTGGGGCCGTCGGCTTCGGCGAGTTCCCGCGACACCCGCTGCCAGCGGAACTGCAGGAAACCGCGCCGATGCCCCAGCGTTTCGACCCAGTTGGTCACGCCCGGGTTCTGGTCGGCGACGACGATGCGGACCTTGCCGTCCGGATCCGCTTGCGCCTGAGTGTTGTTCAGCGAGGTCTGGTGGTTGATGTAGTCCAGCGAGATGTACCACAGGCTGCCCAGCTGGAAGCCCAGATAGGGGGCATCGCTGACCGGGATCGTGATCACCAGCGCCTGATCGGGCCGCAGATCGAAATGCCCCACCGACGAGTACTGGGTCGCCAGGCCTCCCGGTGTCAGCCGCGGCGCCACCATGGTGTTGACCGGGATGTCGAGGTAGAACCACTGCGGAAACTGCAGCCACGTCTTTACCCGGGTCACGAGCTGCTTTGCGGCTGTGGCGTAACGCTTTTCGATCATCGCGCGGGTCAGCGGCGGCGGCGCGGTACCCGCGGTGTCCAGCCTGGTGATCGCCAGCGTGCCACGCTGCGCCGACCAGTCGCCGTACACCTCGCGCATCAGCAGCTGGCCGTTGCTGTCCGGCCGCAACCGGTATTCGAAGCTGCCGTCCGCGGCGATCTCGAGTTCGCGGTCGTCGAACGCGGCTTGGCTCACCGGCACGTTGTCGTCGGTGTACTCGCCGCCGAGCAACTGAAAGCTCAGGTCGGTGGTGGTCCCGCGACGGCCGGTGACCACATAATCGTGGCCGGCATGCACCCGGGTGCCGAAGTAGAGGGTGTCGGGGTTGTCCAGCCCCATCTTGGTGAACGGACCGGTGCCCGACTGCAGGAAGGGGTGGTCGCGCTCGTAGTCGAAGGCCAGATGCAGGCAGCCCGAGATGCAGCCGGCCAGGTATTGCATGCCTTCGAGCAGGTCGGCCTCGGTCTCGATGAACGGTGCATCGGCTACGAGTTTCTCGGCCTCGGTGATCGCTGAGGTAAGCGCGGTTGAAAAGGGGGGAGCGGACACCACTAGACGCTAGAACGTGTTCCTGTTTTGAGTCAACCGCGAACATTTCCGCGTGTCGTCCACGGCTGAAAAGTACGAAGCCCGCTCACCTATGAGGTGCACTCGTTGGCGAGCGTGATCAACGCCTGCCGCACGTCCGGATGCCGGCTCAGGTAGTCGACCAGATTGGTTCCCGACCCCGATGCCTGGGATCTGGCCGTAATTTCAGCCTTCACGTCGGGATGCCGGTCGAGGTAGCCCTGGACTTGCTCGGACGCCGTTTGACCGAAGGTGGTGTTGCATTGCTGCGGGTCCGCGTTGGCAACCGGCAACGCGATCAGCGCCGAGGCGGTCAGGCCCAACAGGACGCTGGCAGCCCTGGAAATCACGGTCATGTGATCGAGGTTACCCGCGACGGCGCGGCCTGGTCAGTGCTGGAAGCCCGACTGAATGTCGCGCTTGTTGTAGCCACCCGAGTTGTACATGCCCGAGTTGTCGAAGCCCGTGTTAAGGGTGCCTGAGTTCCCGATTCCTGCGTCTTCCATGCCCGTGTTCCCGAAGCCGGCCAGGAAACCTCCGGGGCCCGTATTCTGGAAGCCCGAGATCCCATTGCCGTGCTGGTTTTGGAAGCCCGACCCGTTGGTTCCCGTGTTGAAGAAGCCCGAGGTCCCAGTGCCGGTGTTGCCGAAACCCGAGTTCGGGCCAGGGCCGGCACCGACGGCGCCGAACCCGGTATTGAGCTTGCCCGCGTTGAACCCGCCGGTATTTGTGTCGCCGGAGTCCGCCCAGCCGGTGTTGAAGTTGCCCGAGTTGAAGTCACCCGTGTTTGTTTCGCCCGAGTTGAAGCTGCCCGTGTTCAATATGCCCGAGTTGAAGTTGCCCGCGTTGAACTCGCCGGAGTTCGCGAAGCCCATATTGTATCCGCCACCATTACCAAAGCCCGTATTCAGTATGCCGCCATTACCGAAGCCCGTGTTGAGGTCACCTGAGTTGCCGAAGCCCGTGTTATGTCCGGTGACTATGCCGCTCACCAAGCTGCCCGAGTTTCCGATCCCCACATTTCCGACGCTCGAATTGCCGATGCCGAAGTTTCCGTTACCGGAGTTGAAGAAGCCGACATTACCGGTGCCCGAGTTGAACAGCCCCATGTTTCCAGTGCCCGAGTTCAGCCCGCCGAAGCCTACCTGATTGTTGCCGGTGAGCCCGATGCCAAAGTTGTTGTAACCTGTGTTCCCGAAGCCGATATTCGCGATGCCGCTGTTGCCGAAACCCATGTTTTGGATGCCGGTATTCCCGTTGCCGATATTGCTGCTGCCGAGGTTTCCGCTTCCGACGTTATTGCTGCCGTTGTTACCGAACCCGAAGTTGAAGTTGCCGTTGTTCCCGCTGCCGACGTTGGAATTGCCGATGTTTCCATTGCCGAAGTTTCCACTGGTTTTACCTAAAGTGAGTATGCTGCCGTTTCCGCTGCCGAAGTTGTTGCTGCCGAGGTTTCCGCTGCCCACGTTGTAGCTGCCGATGTTTCCGCTGCCGAAGTTGAAGTCGCTCGACAATTGGGATCCAGCGTGGCCCAATCCGTTCCCGCCGCCCAGGTTGGTGTTGCCGTAGTTTCCGTTCCCGACGTTGCCGATACCGGTGTTGCCGCCGCCCAAGTTGGCGTTGCCGATGTTGCCGCCGCCCAAGTTGGGCAAGGTCTGCAGCAACTGCTGAAACGGCGTTAGCGCCGTCGCCGCCGCCGACGCTCCACCGTGATACCCCGCCATCGCGGTCACATCCGCGGCCCACATCTCCTCGTACGCAGACTCAGCAGCGGCAATCGCCGGCGCATTGAACCCGAACCAATTCGACAACACCAACTGCACGAACCCACTGCGGTTGGCCGCGACCAGCAACGGATGAACCGTCGCCGCCCGCGCCGCCTCAAACGCACCGGCCACCGCTTTGGCCTGAGCCGCCGCGCCCTGCGCCGCCGCCGACGCCGCACCCAGGAACCCGGAGTAAGGAGCCGCCGCGGCCGCCATCGCCGCCGACGCCGGACCCTGCCACGCCTCACCTACCAGGCCCGAGGTCACCGATGAAAACGACGACGCCGCCGACCCCAACTCCGACGCCAGCCCGTCCCACGCCGACGCGGCCTGCAGCATCGGCGTCGACCCCGCGCCGGCGAACATCAACAACGAATTGATCTCCGGTGGCAACACCGCGTAGTTCATCGGACCGGTCCCTTCTCAGCGCGACGCCTGGCAAACACATACGCAGGCCTTGCAGCACGCTAGGACAAATCCGATCGGATTATCTTCGATTTGGCAAAATTCCGAGCCAATAGACGGTCGCTAGCAAACGGTGTCAGTGCGTGACCGCGGCACCGCGATCAGCATGGGGGCGGGTCGCGGCGAGCAGGCCACTGGCAAGAATCCAGGCGGTGTCGGTATTCGAGGGCCGGGGGTGCCCGTCACTGCTCTTGTTTTGCGAGGCGGCGGCGTCGGACCGCGAGCACCAGCCCGGCGGCCGTCAGCGCGATTCCCGAGATCAACCCGGCGAACCCTGCGCCCAACACCCAAGGGCTCCACGCGAAATGGCCCACGATGGCGAGCACGATGACGCCGATGCCCGACCAGACCAACCACGCCACGTTGCGTTTCGACGGCGATAAGCCGCGCCAGCATCCGGCCAGCAGCAGCGCCGCCCCCACCAGCGCGACCAATCGTCATCGCGTCTCTCTTGTCCGCCAACGAAGTCCCGTTGTGGATCGCCCATTCGTAGGTGAACAGGGCGAACGCCACCAGCGCCGCGCCTGCGCGGGCGAGCCGGCCCGCCGAGCGTCGCCGTGTGCGTCTCAGCCGCTCGGCCACCAGGATCAGCACGACCCCGACGGCCGCGAGCACACCGATCACTACCTGCACAGAGGTGAGCCCATGATGCTGCTTCGGAGCGCCAGCGGTGAATACACTTCGTCGTAAGAAGTAGTCCGGTAATAGCTGGAGTAGTAGGAGGAATAAGCCGCTCCAGGTGACCAGTGCGGCGACCGATCAGGGCGATGAGCAGGATCAGGCCCGCGCTGCGCCAGGCCACGAAAACCCGAATCTGCGCCACCGCCTCGGCGCCGGCGGCGGTGCAAACGGTTGCGGCGGTTGGCCGGGTTGGGTCACGGCATGGGCCGCCGGGTCTGGAACCGGGCGCGGCGGGACATCCGGGGTGACGACGTCGTGGGACGGACGCTCGGCTGGCCGGCGGATGGGTTGCGGGGGCAACCGGCCGGGAACGGTCGGCGCCGACCATTGCGGGTTGTGCACCGGCGGTCGCGGTCTCGGTGGCGGGGCGTGCAGCGCGGCCCGCGCAGCGCCAGCCAGTTCTCCGCAGCTCTGGTAGCGGTATTCGCGGTCCTTCGCGATGGCCCGGGCTATCACGGCGTCGAAAGCCGGCGGCAGTCCGGGGCGGACCAGACAGGGTTTGGGGATGGGCGCGTGGACATGTCCGGCCCATAGTTGCGGCAGCGTTTTGCCCGGGTACGGGAACTCCCCGGTGAGCAGGTGAAACAGTGTGCAGCCCAACGAATACTCGTCGGCGCGGGCATCGAGTTCGACGTTGTCGAACTGTTCGGGTGAGGCGTATTCCAGACTCGCCACCAGCATTCCGGTCCGGGTCATGCGGCCGGTTTCGGCGAACGCCTTGGCGATGCCGAAATCGGCGAGCAGCACCCGGCCCGGCCGGCCCGGGCGGGACCGTTCCAACAGAATGTTGGCCGGCTTGACATCGCGATGTAAGACGCCCTCGCCGTGCGCGTAGTCGAGCGCCTTCGCGGTCTCTTCGATGATGTGCACCGCATGGGCGGGGTCGAGCGGGCCGTTGTCCAGCGCGGCCGCGGCATCGGTGGTGTCGATGAACTGCATGGCGATCCACAGCTGGTCGTCTTCGCGGCCGCGCCGATACACCGTGACGATGTTGGGGTGTTCCAGCCGCGCCGAGTGTGCCGCCTCCAGCTCGAAGCGCGCCCGGACGTAGTCGTCGGCGGTGAGGTCGCGGTGCAGCAGCTTCAACGCGACGCTGCGGGGCAGGTCGGGGTCCCGCGCGCGGTACACGTTGCCCATCCCGCCGCCGCCGAGCAATTGCTCGATGGTGTACCCGGCGAACACGTCGCCCGGTCCCAGGATCACCCGCAGTGCCACAGCGCCAACTTACCGGCCTGGGGCTCAGCGCACGCTTTGCTCCCGCTTGATTTCCAGGGCGATGTCGATGAGCTGATCTTCCTGGCCACCGATCAGTTTGCGCTGACCGGCCCGGTGCAGCAGCTCGTGCGCCGGGACGCCGTAGCGCTCGCCCTGCCGAACGGCATGCTTGAGGAAGCTCGAGTAGACCCCCGAATAGCCCATGATCAGCGCGTTGCGGTCGAGCAGGCATTCGGCCGGCATGGCGGGCCGCACGACGTCCTCGGCGGCGTCGGCGATGTCGAAGAAGTCGATGCCGGTCTTCACGCCGATCTTGTCGAACACCCCGATCAGCGCCTCGACCGGTGCGTTGCCCGCGCCGGCACCGAAGCGGCGGACGCTGCCGTCGATCTGCAGGGCGCCCGCCCGCACGGCCTCCACCGAGTTGGCCACGCCCAGCCCGAGGTTCTCGTGGCCGTGGAAGCCCACCTGGGCGTCCTCGCCGAGTTCGGTCACCAGAGCGGCCACCCGGTCGGCCACGCCGTCGAGGACCAGCGCGCCGGCGGAGTCGACGACGTAGACGCACTGGCATCCGGCGTCGGCCATGATGCGGGCCTGCGCGGCCAGCTTCTCCGGCGGAATGGTGTGCGCCATCATCAGAAACCCGACGGTTTCCAGCCCCAGCTCACGGGCGAATCCGAAGTGCTGGATCGACACGTCCGCCTCGGTGCAATGGGTGGCGATCCGGCAGATCGATCCGCCGTTGTCCTGCGCCTCTTTGATGTCTTCCTTGGTGCCTACGCCGGGCAGCATCAGGAACGCGATCTTGGCTTCTTTCGCCGTCTCGGCGGCGAGCTTGATCAGCT
The DNA here is from genome assembly GCA_963735655.1 of uncultured Actinomycetota bacterium. GTDB lineage: Bacteria > Actinomycetota > Actinomycetes > Mycobacteriales > Mycobacteriaceae > Mycobacterium. The sequence continues at coordinate 49,479 of CAVTLW010000004.1, read as the reverse complement.
CCTGCTCGGGGGTCTTGGAGAAGCCGTAGTTGAACGACGAGCCGCCGAGGCCGTCGCCGTGGGTCACCTCGATCACCGGGACGCCTGCGGCGTCCAGCGCCGCGACGATCGAACTGACCTCGTCCTTGGTGAACTGATGGCGCTTGTGGTGCGACCCGTCGCGCAGCGACGTGTCCGTGATCCGGACGTCCCACGCGCCTTCGAGAATGTGGCCGGTCATCGCGCTGTACCTCCTACTGGCTCGTGCTCTTCGCGCAAGCGCTCATCGCCAGACAGGGTCTCCTTGGCGATCTCCTCGCCGACCTTGGTGGCCGCCGCGGTCATGATGTCGAGGTTGCCCGCGTACGGCGGCAGGTAGTCGCCGGCGCCCTCGACCTCGACGAACGTCGTGACCACCGCCTGGCCGCCGGAGTTCATCGACGGCTCGTCGAACTGCGGCTCGTTGAGCAGCCGGTAGCCCGGCACGTAGGTCTGCACCTCGGCGACCACGTCGCGGATGGATTGCGGCGATCGCGTCGCGGTCGGCGTCCTCGGGGATGGCGCAGAAGATGGTGTCCCGCATGATCATTGGCGGGTCGGCCGGGTTCAGGATGATGATCGCCTTGCCGCGTGCGGCCCCGCCGATGGTCTGGACGCCGCGCGACGTGGTCTTGGTGAACTCGTCGATGTTGGCCCGGGTGCCCGGCCCCGCCGACACCGACGCCACCGAGGCGACGATCTCGGCGTACGGAACGGCCACCACCCGCGACACCGCGTACACGATCGGGATAGTCGCCTGGCCGCCGCAGGTGATCATGTTGACGTTCGGTGCGTCCAGGTGTTCGCGCAGGTTCGCCGGCGGGATCACCGCCGGGCCCACCGCGGCCGGCGTCAGGTCGATGGCCCGGATCCCGGCCGCCTCGTACTTCGGGCGCCGCGTCGCGGTGCACGTACGCGCTGGTCGCCTCGAACACCAGGTCCGGCTTCTCGGATTGCGCCAGCAGCCAGTCGACGCCCTCGTGGGTGGTCTCCAGGCCGAGCTTGCGGGCCCGCGCCAGACCTTCGCTGTCCGGGTCGATGCCCACCATCCAGCGCGGCTCGAGCCAGTCGGATCGCAACAGCTTGTAGAGCAGGTCGGTGCTGATATTTCCCGACCCGACAATCGCAACACTTGCCTTAGACGGCATCAATCGCTCCCATTAGAGGCTCCTATTCATGGTCGCGACCCGCTTCGCCCGGCTACGCCGCGCTTGCGATCGCTCCTACTCGAACGACAACCGAACCGTGCCCAACCCCGCGAAGTCGGCGACGAACTCGTCACCTGGGTTGGCGTCGACCGCGAAGGTGCACGACCCGGGTAACACGATGTCACCCTTTTTCAGCCGCACACCGAAGCTTTCCACCTTGCGGGACAACCACGCCACGGCGGTCACCGGATTACCCAGCACCGCATCGCTGCGACCCTCGGCGATGAGCTCGCCATTGCGGGTCAGCTTCGCGTCGATCCCCTTGACGTCGATGTCCGCCGGGCGCACCCGGGCCGCACCCAGCACGAAACCCGCCGAGGACGCGTTGTCGGCGATGGTGTCGCAGATCTTGATCTGCCAATCCTTGATCCTGGTGTCGATCAACTCGATGGCCGGGACCAACGCCTCGGTCGCGGCCAACACGTCGTCCTCGGTGCACTCCGCGCCCGGCAGATCGGCGGAAAGGATGAAACCGACTTCGACCTCTACCCGCGGGAACAGATACCTCCCCGCCCTGACCGGGGTGTCTTCGAACACCTGCATGTCGTCCAGGAGATGTCCGTAGTCCGGCTCGTCGACCCCCATCATCTGCTGCATCACCTTCGACGACAGCCCCACCTTGTGGCCCACCACGCGCGCACCTTCGGCGACCCGCTGCCGGATGTTGATCAGCTGGATTTCGTAGGCGTCGACGACGTCGATGTCCGGTGTGGCAGTCGTCAGCGGGGCGATCGGTTGCCGGCTCCGCTCGGCTTGCGCCAAGTCCGCGGCAAGCTCGTCACGGGTCGCAGCAGTGAGCATTTACCGAAGTCCCTTCGCCCGCGTGACCGGGTCAGTAGCGCCCGACCCGGGCAATTCTATAACGTGTTCTACATGACAGCACAGGACGTCGATGTCGTCGTGGTCGGAAGCGGCGCCGCCGGCATGGTGGCTGCCCTGACGGCCGCGCACCGAGGTCTCTCGACCGTAGTCATCGAGAAAGCCCCGCACTTCGGCGGCTCCACCGCGCGCTCCGGCGGCGGCGTGTGGATCCCCAACAACGAGATCCTCGAGCGCGACGGCGTGAAGGACACGGCCGAAGCGGCCCGCACCTACCTGCACGGCATCATCGGCGATGTCGTCGAACCGGAACGCATCGACACCTACCTGCAGCGCGGGCCGGAGATGTTGTCGTTCGTGCTCGAGCACACTCCGCTGAAGATGTGCTGGGTGCCGCGTTACTCCGACTACTACCCGGAGGCGCCGGGCGGTCGGGCCCACGGCCGCTCGATCGAGCCCAAGCCGTTCAACGCGCGCAAGCTGGGCCCCGACGAGGCCGGGCTGGAACCCGCCTACGGCAAGGTGCCGCTCAATGTGGTTGTCATGCAGCAGGACTACGTTCGGCTGAACATGCTGAAGCGTCACCCCCGCGGAGTGCTGCGCAGCCTGAAGGTCGGTGCGCGGACCATGTGGGCGAAGTCGACGGGTAAGAACCTCGTCGGCATGGGCCGGGCGCTCATCGCGCCGCTGCGAATTGGCTTGCAACAGGCCGGAGTTCCAGTGGTGCTCAACACCGCGTTGACCGATCTGTACGTCGAAGACGGCGTGGTGCGCGGCGTATATGTCCGCGACACCACCGAGTCGGAGTCGGCCGAGCCGCGGCTGATCCGCGCGCGCCGCGGAGTCATCCTGGCCTGCGGGGGCTTCGAGCACAACGAGCAGATGCGGGTGAAGTACCAGCGCGCGCCGATCACCACCGACTGGACCGTCGGCGCCAAGGCCAACACCGGCGACGGCATCATCGCCGGTGAAAAGCTGGGCGCCGCACTGGATGTCATGGAGGACGCCTGGTGGATCCCGACGGTGCCCCTGGTGGGCGCGCCGTGGATCGCCTTATCGGAACGCAACTCGCCGGGCGCGATCATGGTCAACATGTCGGGCAGGCGGTTCATGAACGAGTCGATGCCCTATGTCGAGGCCGGCCACAACATGTACGGCGGCGAGCACGGCCAGGGTCCCGGGCCGGCTGAGAACATCCCGGCCTGGCTGGTGTTCGACCAGCAGTATCGCGATCGCTACATTTTCGCCGGACTGCAACCCGGGCAACGTATTCCACGCAAGTGGATGGAATCCGGCGTGATCATTTCGGCCGACACCCTGGAAGAGCTGGCCGGCAAGGCCGGCCTGCCGGTCGACGAGTTCATGGCGACGGTGGCGCGCTTCAACGGCTTCGCGCGCGCCGGGGTTGACGAGGACTTCCACCGCGGCGAAAGCGCCTACGACAGGTACTACGGCGACCCGACCAACAAGCCGAACCCCAACCTGGGCGAACTCACGCACGCTCCCTACTACGCCGCCAAGATGGTGCCCGGAGACCTGGGCACCAAGGGCGGTATCCGTACCGATGTCGACGGGCGTGCCCTGCGCGACGACGGCAGCGTCATCGAAGGTCTGTATGCCGCAGGCAATGTCAGCGCCCCTGTGATGGGCCACACGTATCCGGGGCCGGGTGGCACCATCGGGCCGGCCATGACATTCGGGTATCTGGCTGCGCTGGACATAGCGGGGGCACGCTGACATGCCGATCGATGTAGAAGTCGCCCTGGCCGCCGAGCTGGACCCGATCGAATTCTCTTGGGCCAGTAGTGATATCCAGCTCTACCATCTTGGCCTGGGCGCCGGCGCGGACCCGATGGAGCAGCGTGAGCTGCGCTACCTGATCGACAAGACGCCGCAGGTGCTGCCGACGTTCGGTTCCGTGGCCGCCTCGTTTCACATGACCGAGCCGCCGACCGTACACTTTCCGGGCATCGACATCGAGCTGGGCCAGGTGCTGCACGCCAGCGAGCGGGTGGAAGTGCCTGCGCCGCTGCCGCCTTCGGGATCGGGTCGGGCCGTCACCCGGTTCACCGACATCTGGGACAAGGGCAAGGCCGCGGTGATCTGGAGCGAGACAACGGTGACCGCGCCCGACGGCACCCTGCTGTGGACGCAGAAGCGGTCGATCTTCGCGCGCGGCGAGGGCGGATTCGGTGGTGACCGCGGGCCGTCCACGTCCGACGGTGCACCGGACCGAGCACCCGATCTCGAGGTCGCGATGCCGATCCTGCCGCAGCAGGCGCTGCTGTACCGGCTGTGCGGCGATCGCAACCCGCTGCACTCAGATCCCGAATTCGCCGCTGCCGCAGGCTTTCCCCAGCCGATTTTGCACGGCCTGTGCACCTGGGGCATGACCTGCAAGGCCATCACCGACGCGCTGCTGGACGGCGACGCCACGGCCGTCGCGGCCTACGGCGCCCGCTTTGCCGGCGTGGCCTACCCGGGCGAGACCCTGCAAGTCAACGTCTGGAAAGAGGACGGCCGCATCGTGGCCGGCGTTGTCGCGCCCGCGCGCGACAACGCGGTGGTGCTGAGTGGCGTCGAGTTGGTCCCCGCCTAACCCCCCACCCCTCTTCGCGCCACGCGTTCCTTCGCCCTTCCCGCCGAGCGTCACACCAGCGTGGTATCCGCAAGCGGTCGGCGCACCCGCGAGTGGCACGCACCGCCGCAACACGACCAAAAATGTCGGCCGGCCGGTCCCCGGCCTGCACCCGGATGTCCTTCCACCCGCGTGCCCTGATCTTCTCTTGCCAGGTGCGGTCCCAGTTGTACTGCCAACTGCTAGTCCGATGCTGTTCCCCGTCATACTCCGCAGCGACTTTCACGTCCACTCAACCCATTTTGACGACATCGCCATTGGCGACGGCCTCACTGCCGACAAATAGTTCCGGCATGGAACCGTGGAGTTCCACGGCTGCGACCGGCCGTCACTTCACCGAGGCACGCCATCTACACCCGCCACTGACACACCATGCGAGCGTCACGGTCGACACCGGCAGCCACGCTAGCGTGACGCTCGCACCATACCTTGCTTGAATCAGTAATGCAGGCTACATTAGCCCATGTGTCAACAGGTGGTGAGTGGCGAGATGTCAACCGCCACCTGGAGTGGCTCCTTTGAAAGGGTCACGGACACAGCGGTTTTCGCTCGGACGCCGACTCAGCCGACGCTGGCTGCCGGTGGTCACAGTAGTAGTCATCGCGCTGGCCGGATTCACGGTGTATCGCCTGCACGGCGTCTTCGCCTCACAAGACGTCACGTCGACACCCCGCGGCCCCGGCGACGACGTCGCTCCGTTCAACCCCAAGCACGTGATCATCGAGGTTTTCGGGCCGCCAGACACCCAGGCAACCATCACTTACCTGGACGTGAACGCCCAACCTCAGCGCGCCGACGCCGTCACGCTGCCCTGGGCCTACGACACGACCACTACCCAACCGGCGGTGTTCGTCAGCGTCTCCGCCCAGGGCAACCGCGACTGGATCGGCTGCCGGATCAAGATTGACAACGAGGTCAAGGACGAGAGAACGGTGAACACCTTGCACGCCTTCACCCACTGCCTGGACAAGTCCGGATGAGCACTCAAAGCGTCTCGCGACATTCGGTCCCGGATTTCATCCGCCGGTTCTCCGTTCTGATCGCGTTCTTCTGGCTCGGCTTGGCGGTAGTCACGAACGTCTTTGTGCCGCAGTTGGAAAAGGTCGCCCAAGCGCACAACGTGTCGCTGAGTCCCCACGATGCGCCGTCGCTGCAGGCCAGCAAACGCATCGGCAAGGTGTTCCAGGAATTCGATTCGGACAGCGCGGCGATGATCGTGCTGGAGGGAGATCAACCGCTCGGCGCCGACGCACACCACTACTACGACGGCTTGGTCAACAAGCTCACCCAAGACACGAAGCATGTCCAGCATATTCAGAATTTCTGGGGAGACCCACTGACCGCCGCCGGCTCGCAGAGTTCCGACGGCAAGGCGGCGTTGGTGCAGGTCTACCTTGCCGGTAATCAGGGCGAGTCGTTGGCCAACGAATCCGTCGATTCGGTGCGCAATATCGTCGACCACACATCACCACCGCCAGGCGTCAAAGTTCATGTCACCGGGCCCGCGCCGCTGATCACCGACCAGTTCGAGGTGGGCGGCAAAGGCACCCTCAAGACCACACTGATCACCATCGGGGTGATCCTGGTGATGCTGATTTCGATCTACCGCCGCGTCAGCACCGCGGCCCTGGTGCTTTTCACCGTCATGGTCGAGTTGACCGCTTCCCGCGGAGTTGTCGCCGTGCTCGCAAATGCAGGCATCATCCGACTCTCGACGTACTCGACCAATCTGCTGACGCTCCTCGTCATCGCCGCCGGCACCGATTACGCGATCTTCATTCTCGGCCGCTTTCATGAAGCGCGCTACGCCGGGCAGGATCGTGTTTCAGCATTTAACGCGATGTATCACGGGACCGCACACATCATCTTGGGCTCGGGCCTGACGATTGCCGGCGCCGTATTCTGTCTGACTTTCACGCGGCTCCCGTATTTCCAAAGCCTTGGCATTCCCGCGGCATCCGGCGTTCTTATCGCAGTGGTGGCGGCCCTGACGCTGGCACCCGCCATGCTGGTCATTGGACGGCATTTCGGACTCTTGGAACCCAACCGCCAGATAAGCACGCAGCGGTGGCGGCGTATCGGCACGGCCATCGTGCGCTGGCCCGGCCCTATCCTGCTGATGACGATCGCCGTAGCCCTCATCGGTCTTCTCGCCCTGCCCGGATACAAGACGAGTTACGACGCCCGCCCCTACATGCCGGCCAGTGCCCCAGCCAATATCGGTTATGCAGCTGCGGAGCGCCACTTTTCGGAGGCGCGGCTCAATCCCGAACTGTTGATGATCGAAGCCGACCACGACCTGCGCAACTCCACGAACATGATCCTGCTCGAGCGCGTCGCTAAGGCGGTATTCCATACCGACGGCATCGCGGAGGTGCAATCGATCACCCGCCCGCTGGGAACGCCACTGGATCACACGTCGATCCCGTTCCAGATCAGCGCGGGAAGCGCGTCTCAGATCAACAACCTGCCGTTCCAGCAGTCTCAAAGTGCCGACCTGCTCAACCAGGTCGCGGTGATCAACAACTCGATCGATATCCTGCGGCAGCAGTATGTGCTGCAACAGCAGTCCAGCGCCGTCACCGACGAGCAAGCCAAGGCATTTCAGCGGACGGTCACCATAGCCCAGGACCTGCGCGACAAGATCGCCAACTTCGACGATTTCTTCCGGCCGGTGCGCAGCTATTTCTATTGGGAGGCACACTGTTTCGACATCCCGGTTTGCGCCACGCTGCGGTCGCTTTTCGACGCACTCGACGGCATCGACGCGCTGACCGAAGAACTGAACAGCGTCTCAGGCAGCATTGCCAAATTGGACGCGCTGCAGCCCAAGCTGCTCGCACTGATACCGCCACAGATCGCGAGTCAAGAAGCCAACCGCGACCTGACAATGACGAACTACGCCACCACCTCCGGGATCAACGATCAGGCGGCAGCGGCACTGCAGAACGCCACCGCCCTCGGTCAGGCATATGACGCGTCGAAAACCGACGACTCCTTTTATCTACCCCCGGAAGCGTTCACCAACCCCGAATTCCAACGCGGCCTGAAGTTGTTCCTGTCGCCGGACGGCAAGGCCGCCCGCATGATCATCACCCATGACGGCGACCCGGCAGCACCTCAAGGGATTTCGCACATCAACGCCATCAGGCACGCGGCCCAGGAGGCCATCAAGGGCACACCCCTGGCCGGATCCAAGATCTACCTCGCAGGTACTGCGGCCACCTACAAAGACATCCAGGACGGCGCCAAATACGACCTCATGATCGCCGGCATCGCTGCGCTAAGCCTCATTCTCCTGGTCATGATGGCCATCACCCGAAGCGTCGTCGCCGCGTTGGTCATCGTAGGTACCGTTGCAGTGTCGCTTGGCGCATCGTTCGGGCTTTCCGTGCTGATTTGGCAGGACATCTTCGGCATTCAGCTGTACTGGATTGTGTTGGCGCTGGCCGTAATCCTGCTGTTAGCGGTGGGCTCGGACTACAACCTACTGTTGATCTCGCGGTTCAAAGAAGAGATCGGCGCCGGCCTGAAGACCGGCATCATCCGGTCGATGGCCGCCTCCGGTGCGGTGGTGACGTCGGCCGGTTTGGTGTTCGCGGCGACCATGGCCTCTTTCGTGTTCGCCGACTTGCGGATCCTCGGTCAGATCGGGACCACAATCGCTCTGGGTCTGCTGTTCGACACGCTGATCGTGCGTTCGTTCATGACGCCATCCGTCGCCGCGCTGATCGGACGATGGTTCTGGTGGCCGCTGAAGGTGCGACCGCGCCCTGCCAGTCAAATGTTGCAGCCCTACGGATCACGCCAAGCGGTGCGTCAACTACTGCTGTGGGAGGACGACGACCCGGTGGCGCCCGAGTCACAGGCACGATCGGCGCCGATCGCCGGTAGCCCACGTACCTGACAGTGCGAGCGACGAAAGCAAAGGAACAGCAGTATGAATTCCGGACCTTGGGGCTACCTCACCGTCCTTGCTGCGGTGTCGGCAATGACTTGCGCCGTATGCGTATTCGTCTATATCGGGAGGTTGGAAAATCGAACGCCAGCACCCTTGGGCGAGAAAGTCGGCGCCCATAAGGCGATTCTGGCCAAACTTCGTAAGCGCGAACCGCTGACACAGGACGAGTACGAATACGCGAGTGAACTAGTTGCTGATGCCCGATCACCACTCGCCTATGCGATACCCGCCACCTTGTTCTCCGCGGGATTTTTCTACGTGGTCGGCTGCCTCTACGAGCTCCAGCTCTACGGCGGAAACCCCTCCTTCCGAACGTTCATCGGGGGACTCCCCATGTTGGGCTCCCTAAACATCTTCGCTCAGCTGCGCAGAGTCGCGCGACTGAACAAGCGGGTCAAGGGTGCCGAGATCGTTGCCGATCCCGGGCCCGTCCGTACCGATTCCGCTCCGAGCGAGTGCTGACGGAGTACGCCACAGTGGTCGACCATCCGCCCGTCGCCCCGGAGTTGATCGAGGCCGCGGTGCGAGCCGCCGAAGCCCTGGACCGAGACATCGCCGAAGTTCCTGTCAGCGCCATTGCCTCCGAAGCCAACATCTCCCGAAGTACGTTGCTGCGCAGACTCGGCGGGTCACGAAGCTCTCTCGATGCCGCAGTTCGCGCCGCCGGCATTGATCTCGGTGGCCGTCCCCCGGTACGCCTGCGAGCGCTGACCGCCGCAGCTGGGCTGGTCAGTGAGAACGGTTTGGCTGCAGCCACACTCGAAGCGATAGCCGAACGCGCGGATTGCTCGGTGTTCAGCTTGCACGCCGCGTTTGGGGGGCGCGACGAGCTGATGCGCGCAGTGTTCGACCAGTTCAGTCCCATCCGCGACATCGAGGAATATCTCGCGCGAGCGCAGGGCGATCTCTACGCCACGGTGCATGGTTTTTACCGCACCGTGGCGGACGCGCTCAACCGTGAACCCCGCATCACTCCAGCAGTATTCGCCGAAGCATTCTCGCGACCGAAGAGCGCCGCGGTGCAGTCGCTGGCCGGCTACGCAGCGCCGCGGATGTTCGGCACACTCGGAGTGTGGTTCGACGCCGAGATCCAGGCAGGGCGGATCCGCGATCAGCCGGTAATAGCGCTAGCCCAACAACTTCTCGGGCCGATCTTGATCCACATGCTGATGCGTCCCGCCTTCCCCGACGTTCCCGGTCTCACCCTGCCAGATGTCGACGACGTCTGTGATGCCTTCGCCGCCAACTTTATTCGCGCTGTGGCTACGTCGAAGACTCGGAAACGCACCTACTCGAGATTGGTGGTGTCTGAACCGGCAATCAGCCCAGGATCAGACCAGAAGTTGGCACGCCCGTCCCCGCGGTAACCAGAACGTGCTCGACCTCGGGCACCGGGTTCACCGATGTACCGCGCAATTGCCTTACCCCCTCGGCAATTCCGTTCATACCGTGGATGTAGGCCTCACCGAGTTGACCGCCGTGCGTGTTGATGGGTAGCCGTCCGCCTACTTCGATCGCACCGTCGGCGACGAAGTCCTTGGCCTCACCCTTGCCGCAGAATCCCAACTCCTCCAACTGAATCAGGGTGAACGGCGTGAAGTGGTCGTAGAGGATCGCGGTCTGGATGTCGGCCGGCGACAGCCCGGACTGCTGCCACAGCTGCTGGCCCACCAGACCCATCTCGGGCAGGCCCAATTCGGGCCGGTAGTAGCTGACCATCGTGTACTGGTCAGGGCTGGAGCCCTGCGACGCCGCCTCGATGATCGCCGGCCGGTGCTTGAGATCCCTGGCCCGCTCCGCGGACGTCACCACGATCGCGACGGCGCCGTCGGTCTCCTGGCAGCAGTCCAGCAGCCGCAGTGGCTCGGCGATCCACCGCGAATTCTGATGGTCCTCAATGGTTATCGGCTTCTCGTAGAAGTAAGCCTTCGGATTCTTCGCGGCGTGCTTGCGGTCGGCCACCGAGACGGCGCCGAAGTCCCGGCTGGTCGCGCCCGACAGGTGCATGTACCGCTGGGCGATCATCGCGACCTGCGCTGCCGGCGTCGACAGCCCATGCGGATACGAGAACGAGTTGTCCGCCGACGTCGAATCAGCCTGTGCGCTCGCATCTCCCACCAGACGCGTCTGCACCTGACCGAATCGCATCCCGGACCGCTCGTTGAACGCCCGGTAGGCGACGACGACGTCGGCCACCCCGGTCGCCACCGCCATCGCGGCATGCTGAACCGTCGCACACGCGGCGCCGCCGCCGTAGTGGGTCTGGGCGAAGAACTTCAGCTCGCCGATACCGGCGGCCCGCGCGACCGCGATCTCCTTATTGGTGTCCATCGTGAACGTCGTCAGCCCGTCGACGTCGGCCGGGCTCAGGCCGGCATCGTCGAGGGCGTCCCGCACCGCCTCGGCCGCCAGCCTCAGCTCGCTCCGGCCGGAGTCCTTGGAGAAGTCGGTGGCACCGATCCCGACGATCGCGGCCTTGCCCGAAAGCATCAGGCGTCCCCAATCGTCAGCGTCGCTAGTGGCGATGACATGATCGCCAAGGCTGTTGCTGCCCACCATCTTTAACGTGATCAGACCGTCCTCCACGGCGGTCACCTCGCCGGAGAACGTCACCGTGTCGTAGGCGTACCACGGCACGCCCAGCCGCAGCCCGATCGACTTGATCAACGCCGACGGCCCGGCCCAGTCGGTGATGAACCGCTGCACCAGCCCGGTGTCGGTGAGGATGTTGACGAACATGTCCTTGGAACCCTTGGCCTGCGCCTTGTCCCGGTCGTGGTGCACGTCCTGAAAGTCCCTGGTGGCCAGGGCCGTTGAGATGATGAACGTCGGGGTCGCCGTAGCAGCTTGAGCTCCGGCAGCTTGGTGCCCACTTCAATGACCGGTGCGCTCATGCGTCAGGCTCCCAGGCGTAGAGGGTCCACTCCGGACCGGCGGCACCGGCCGGGAAGTCGATATACGTTGCGTGAACGGGCATTCCGATCTTCACGGTGTCGTGGTCGACGTTGCGTAGCTCGCCCAGCATCCGAACGCCCTCGTCGAGCTCCACCAACGCGATCGACGAACGGCAGGGTGCGGCCCGGCACCTTCGGCGCGTGGTGCACCACGAAGCTGAACACCGTGCCCTTGCCGCCGGCCACCACATAGTCGATCGGGTCAGCTTTGTCCTGCCACACCGCGGGCACGGGCGGGTGCTGCAGACTGCCGTCCGCCAGCCGCTGGATCCGCAACTCGTGCGCCTTGACGCCCTCCCAGAAGAACGCGGTGTCTCGCGACACCGCGGGCCGCATCATGGCGTCGGCATCCAGATCCGCCGGCACCGAAGCCGCCGGAGAATCCTCGCGCGGTTTGAATTTGAGGATGCGCCATTCCATTTCGGCGACGTCCTCGTCGCCGACGCGCCAGGTGATGTGCTGGTTGATGAACCAGCCTTCACCGAGCGCGGTCCGCTTCGGGCCGACCACGTCGCGCATTTCGGAGGAGATACTGACCTCCTCGCCCGGTCGCAGATACCGGTGGTAGGTCTGCTCGCAGTTGGTCGCGACCACACCGACATAGCCGGCGTCGTCGAACAGCTTCATCAGCGGGCCCATGGGATCGTCGGTGGGCCGGTCCCCGGAAAGCCCGAACATCGTCCACACCTGAATCATGGCCGGTGGGGCGACAATTCCCGGATGCCCAGCCGCAACGGCCGCCGCCTCGTCCACATAGATCGGGTTGCGGTCACCGAGCGCTTCCACCCAGTTGTTGATGATCGGCTGGTTCACCGGATCCCGGCCCGCGCGCGGCTTGGCGACGACGGTGGCCGTAATCTCCTCGATGGCGTCACGGATCTCCGTCATCGAGGCACCCTCGGCACTTTGAGGCCGGCGGCCGCGATCATTTCCCGCATGACTTCGTTCACGCCGCCACCGAAGGTGATCACCAGATTGCGCTTGGTCTGCGAATCCAGCCACTCGAGCAGCTCCGCGGTTTCCGGCTCGGCCGGATTTCCGTACTTGCCGACGATCTCCTCGGCGAGTCGCCCGATGTACTGAATACGCTCGGTGCCAAAGACTTTCGTCGACGCGGCATCGGCCACGTTGATGTCCTCGCCAGCGGCGGCGACCTGCCAGTTCAACAACTCGTTGATCCGCCACATCGCATAGATCTCGCCGAGCGCCCGTTTGACGTCATCGTGATCGATCGGGGTGACGCCATCGCCGCCGGGCTTGGCGGCCCAGTCGTGCACCCGGTCGTAGATGCCGGCGGTACGGCCGGCCGGGCCGAGCATCACCCGCTCGTTGTTGAGCTGTGTGGTGATCAGCCGCCACCCGCCGTTCTCCTCCCCGACCAGCATGTCGACGGGGACCCGCACGTCGTTGTAGTAGGTGGCGTTGGTGTGGTGGGCGCCGTCGGACAGGATGATCGGCGTCCACGAGTAGCCGGGGTCCTTGGTGTCGACGATCAGGATCGAAATGCCCTTGTGCTTCACGGCTTCCGGGTCGGTGCGGCAGGCCAGCCAGATGTAGTCGGCGTCGTGCGCGCCGGTGGTGAAGATCTTCTGCCCGTTGACGATGTACTCGTCGCCCTGACGTACGGCCGTCGTCCGCAGCGATGCCAGGTCGGTGCCGGCCTCTGGTTCGGTGTAGCCGATCGCGAAGTGCACCTCACCGGCCAGGATCGCCGGCAGGAACTTCTTCTTCTGCAGCTCGCTGCCAAACTGCTGCAGCACCGGGCCCACCGTCTGCAGCGTCACCGCCGGCAGCGGCACATCGGCCCGATGGGCCTCGTTGACGAAGATCGACTGCTCGATCGGGCCAAAGCCCAGCCCGCCGAACTCCTTTGGCCATCCGACACCGAGCTTGCCGTCCTGGCCCATCCGCCGGATCACCGCGCGGTAGGCCTCGTTGTGCCGGTCTTCCTCCATCGCCTTCATCTCGTCGGACGAGATGAGGTTCGAAAAGTATTGCCGTAGCTCGGCTTGCAGCTGTCGCTGCTCCGGCGTCAGTTCGATGAACATTGCGCTCCCACCAGATCGAGGCGATGAGATGACCCACCCAGTAAGCGGGTGAGGTCTTTGATCGTGGAGTAGTACCGGTGCATCGGGTAGGTGATGTCCATCCCCATCCCGCCGTGCAGGTGGTGGCAGAGCTGCATCACCGGGGGCGCCTGCGACGTGATCCAGTACCCGAGGACATCGAGATCGCTGTCTGCGTCCCGGCCCTCGTCCAGGCGCCAGATCACCGACTTCGCCGCCAAATCAATTGTGCGCGAAGCGATGTAGACCTCGGCGAGTTGCGCGGCCACGGTCTGGAAGGTCGACAGCGGCTTGCCGAACTGCTTGCGATTGGCCACGTAGTCCGCGGTCAACCGCAGCGCCCCGGCCACCAGCCCGTCGGCGAACGCGCCAATCATGGCCAGCGCCAACTGGTTTACCCGGTGCGCCGTCGCGCCGTCCAGCACGTCGGCCTCGCCCACCGCGACGTCGTTGAACGTCACCGCGTACTCGTCGGCGGCGGTCGACGTCGGCGTGCGGACCAGCCGCACCCCGTCGGCCTTCGGCGATACCACCACGACCGCGTTGTCCGCCGTGACGATCATCCAGTCCGCCTGTTCGGCATAGGCGACACCAACCTTGGTGCCGGACAACCGACCACCCGCGAAGCTGGTGGCGGGCCGGTCGGGCAGCGCCGTGCCGGGCTCGTTGAGCGCAGCGGTCAGCACCCCGCCCTTGGCGACCCCGGCCAGGAAGCGGTCCTGTTGATCGTCGGAGGCCAGGTCGAGCAGCGGTATCACGCCGAAACCCAGCGTCGCCAACGCCGGTGTGATGGCGCCGTGGCGACCCACCTCGGTCAGCACCGTCCCGACCTCGGGCAGGCCCACGCCGTCGCCGCCGAGGCGTTCCGGTATGCGGCAGGGCAGTCACACCCCCGTCGACCAGAGCGCTCCACGAGTTGTCGCGCTCGAACACGGACGTGACGACGTCAGCGACCGCCTGCTGTTCGGCGGAAATGTCGAAGTCCATCAGTTGGACTTACCCGTGTAGTCGACCTGCCAGTGCTTGATGCCGTTCAGCCAGCCGGACCGAAGCCGTTCGGGCGTCGAAAGCGGCTTCAGGTCCGGCATGTGGTCGGCGACGGCGTTGAAGATCAGGTTGATCGTCATCCGGGCCAGGTTGGCGCCGATGCAGTAGTGCGCACCCGTGCCGCCGAATCCCACGTGCGGGTTCGGGTCGCGCAGGATGTTGAACGAGTGCGGGTCCTCGAAGACCTCTTCGTCGAAGTTGGCCGACCGGTATGACATCACCGCCCGCTGCCCCTTCTTGATCAGCACACCGCCCAATTCGACGTCCTGGTTGGCCGTGCGCTGGAACGCCGATACCGGTGTGGCCCAACGGATGATCTCGTCGGCCGTGGTCGACGGACGCTCCTTCTTGAACAGCTCCCACTGATCCGGGTTGTCCGCGAACGCGATCATGCCGTGGGTGATCGAGTTGCGGGTGGTCTCGTTGCCCGCCACGGCCAGCATGATGACGAAGAAGCCGAACTCGTCGTCGGAGAGCTTCTCCCCGTCGATGTCGGCCTGGATCAGCGTCGTGACGATGTCGTCGGTCGGGTTCTTGCCCCGCTCGTCGGCCATCGCCATTGCGTACATGATCAGTTCCATCGACGACTGCGCGGGATCGATGTCGGCGTACTCGGGGTCCTCACCGCCGGTCATCTCGTTGGACCAGCGGAACAGCTTGTCGCGGTCGTCCTGCGGCACGCCCAGCAGGCCGGCGATGGCCTGCAACGGCAGCTCGCACGAAACCTGTTCGACGAAGTCACCGCTGCCCGCGGCGGCCGCGTTCTTGGCGATGTTCTCGGCGCGCTCGGCGAGCTCGGCCTCAAGGCGGCCGATCGCACGGGGGGTGAAACCGCGGGAGATGATCTTGCGCAGCCGGGTGTGGTGCGGGGCGTCCATGTTGAGCATGACGCTGCGCTGCAGCTCGACGTTCTCGCGCGTCATTTCTTTGGGCCACGTCGGGATGGCGCCGTTCTCCCAGCTGGAGAAGACGTCGCTGCGACGCGAGACCTCCTTGACGTCGGCGTGCTTGGTGACAAGCCAGTAGCCGTTGTCTTCGAAGCCTCCGCTGCCGCCCGGTATGTCGACCCAGTGGATCGGCTCGGACTCGCGGAGCTCGGCGAGTTCTTCCACCGGGAGCCCGGCCAAATTGACGTCGGGATCGAGGAAGTCGAAGTCGGCTGAAATTTGCGGGGGTGCCATAAAGGTGCTCTCCTGAATTGCAACGTGTTCTAGTGCCAGTAAAACATGCCTTAACCGCAGACAAAAGGCGGTCGCGCATCCTCGCTTGTCAGAGTAATGGAACGTGTTCTAGCCTGGCTCCATGGGTAACCCGGTAATCGTTGAAGCCACCCGCAGCCCGATCGGCAAACGCAAGGGATGGCTGTCAGGACTGCACGCCACCGAGCTACTGGGGGCGACTCAGAAGGCGCTGGTCGAGAAGGCCGGCATCTCGTCCGGTTTCGAAGCCGGCGACGTCGAACAGATCGTCGGCGGCTGTGTAACGCAATACGGCGAGCAGTCCAACAACATCACCCGAATGAGCTGGCTGGTCGCCGGGCTGCCGGAACACGTCGGCGCCATGACGGTGGACTGTCAGTGCGGCAGCAGCCAGCAGGCCAACGGCCTCGTCGCCGGCCTGATCGCGGCGGGCGCTATCGACATCGGCATCGCGTGCGGCATCGAGGCGATGAGCCGCGTCGGACTCGGTGCCAACGCAGGCCCCGACCGCGGCATCCTGCGGCCGGCGTCGTGGGACATCGACCTACCCGACCAGTTCACCGCAGCCGAGCGGATCGCCAAGCGGCGCGGCATCACCCGCGAAGACATCGACCAGTTCGGTTTCGACTCGCAGCGCAAGGCCAAGCAGGCCTGGGCCGAGGGCCGCTTCGACCGTGAGATCAGTGGCATCGAGGCACCCGTCCTCGACGAGAACAAGCAGCCGACCAGCGATCGGCACGTCGTCACCAGGGACCAGGGTCTGCGCGACACCACGTTGGAGGGCCTGAGCCAGCTCAAGCCGGTCCTCGACGGCGGGATCCACACCGCGGGTACGTCATCGCAGATCTCCGACGGCGCAGCTGCCGTGCTGTGGATGGACGAGGACAAGGCCAAGGCGCTCGGCCTGAAGCCGCGGGCCCGCATCATCAGCCAGGCGCTGGTCGGCGCCGAGCCGTACTACCACCTGGACGGCCCGGTGCAGTCGACGGCGAAGGTGCTGGAAAAGGCCGGCATGAAGATGGGCGACATCGACATCACCGAGATCAACGAAGCGTTTGCCTCGGTGGTGCTGTCCTGGGCGCGGGTGCACAACCCCGATATGGACAAGGTCAACGTCAACGGCGGCGCGATCGCGTTGGGTCACCCGGTGGGCAGCACCGGCAGCCGGCTGATCACCACCGCACTGCACGAGCTGGAGCGCACCGACCAGACCACCGCCTTGATCACCATGTGCGCCGGTGGCGCACTGTCGACCGGCACCATCATCGAGCGGATCTAGCTCTTTGCGGCAGGTTTCCGAAGAGAGCCGCATCGCGGCCGCGCAGGCCTACATCGACGCGCTCGTCAGCCATGACGGCGACGCCGTTCCGTTCGCCGCCGGGTGCACCCGCATCGAACAGGGAATCAAGAACGGGTTCTCCGGAAATCACTTGCGGCGCAGCCTCAATCGCGGGCCGCAGTATCGGGTCATCGCCGGCGCGACGACGCCGCGGTACCGCATCGACGGCGACGAGGTGCACGCGGCCTACGACGTGTTGACCAAAGCCGCGATCGCCGGCCGGCGGGTGGCCGGACGGGTCGACGAGACCTTCGTCATCCCGGCCGAAAGCCCAAGCGGGCAGGCCGAAATCCAGCACATCAAGGTTCGCTTCCGCCCATTCATTCAGCGCTGACAGGTAGGGAACATGAAGAAGCCTCGCGGCCTGAACTCGCCCCTGGCCACCCCTTTCTTCAAGTGGATGGCCCGTGCCAACACCTGGATCTATCGGCGCACCAACGGAAAAGTCGGCGGCACCGTCCAGAACGCTCCGGTCGCACTGGTGACCACCACCGGACGCAAAACCGGTCAACCACGGGTGAGCCCGTTGCTTTACCTGCGCGAGGGCGACCGCGTGATTCTGGGCGCGTCCAGGAGCGGCAGTGACAAACACCCACTGTGGTACCTCAACCTCAAAGCCAACCCGGACGTCTCGGTGCAGATCAAAGACGAAGCTGCTGCGACTTGCGAGCGCATGAAGCCACGGCCGCGGAGCGCGACGAGTACTGGCCCAAGCTGGTGGCCATGTATCCGACGTTCGAGGACTACCAGTCCTGGACCGACCGAACCATCCCGATCGTCATCTGCGATCCGTAGCGGGACAAGGCTTTACAGGTCACCGATCACTGTTTCGACCTGATTGATGACGGCGAACAATTCGAAGGCGCCGGCCAACGGGACCAGGTAGGTGTCCGTGGCGATGGGCTGGCCGATTGCTGAGAGAAGGTCACCTGATTGGAGCCCTCCGGCAAACAGGGTGAGGTCGTAGGCGGGCAGACTGGTCACGAGGCCGTTGAGGACATCGACCGTCGGCAGCAGAGTCGAATAGGCATCCGAGGCCGCCCCCGACAGCGTGTTGACCGCGTTGTAGACATCGTTGGCGACGCTGACGGGTGAGAGCGCGGAGCAGCAGGTCGGTCGGGCCGGGCATCATGGTGGCTGACGGCCCCGGCGACGCGAAGGCACTCAGCGCCTGCGCGACCGAACCCGTTGGCGGACATTGCAGCCGAGACGTCGTGCGTGAAAGTTGTTATGCCAGCCTGGGTTCCCGAGGCGAGCAGGCCGGGCACCTTTTCCATGTCGTTCAGACTTGGGAACAGGCCGAACGGGGTGGGCACATTGGCCGGACCCGTCGACCAGCCGTAGTTGGGATCGCCGTAGCCCAGGTTGACGATCACCCTCAGGTCCGGTTCAAGCAGGTCGGCAAACGGGGTGCCCACGATCGGGATCGAGCGCAGCGGCTGCAGCAGCGGCAGGTGTTGGGTCGGGATCATCTCGTAGGTGGTCATGGTGGGGCCGGTCGTCGGCAATTGAATCGCCGTCCCGACCTGAGCATGAGACAGATCTCCGTAGGTGGGATGCACGTAATAGATCCCGGCAAGCGAGTTGATGTCCGACAGCAAATTGATCGGGTATCGCGGGACGTCGGCGAAGCCGTCGTATTCCTGCGTCCAGATGGTGGTCGGGTACAGATTGTCGGGCGTCGCGCCGTTGAACGTGATGCCAAGGGCCGGGATGCGCAGGCCGACCAGTCGCTCGAAGAGGCCGCCATTGGGCGCATTGGGATCGCCGGTCAACACGAAGGAGACAGCGTTAGTCGGCACACCCTGGGCCGCGAGCAAGGGCATCACCATCGACGAAATCGTCGAACTCTGCGATTCGCCTTTGACCACAAGGGTATTGCCCGAGGCGATCTGCTGCAGAATCGTGGCATCGAGAATCTGGACGCCTTGGGCTTGCGACATGTCCAGCGTCAAACTCTTGACCCCGGTGTAGAGCCCGTAATTCCCTTCGGGCGTGAAGAGAGGTTGTGGCGTGAAGTTCTGGAAAAAGGGCTGAATGTAGAGGTTGAAATTGTTCGCAATGAAGTCCGGGGTCGGTATCGGCTCCCCGCTGCCGCCCATAATCAGTGCCACGTTCGCGGCGGCGCGGGGCGCCAGAACCACCGAACATGCCTCCGGTCGCCGCGTTGAATGCGGCGAGCAGCCGCCCCAATAGCGGAACGTTCGCCGCCTCGGCGCCGGCGTAGGCGCCCGCACTCGCGGTCAGCATCTGCGTGAACTGCTGGTGAAACGCCGCCGCCTGCGCACTTGCCGCTTGATAGGCCCGGCCGTGGCCCGAGAACAACGTCGCGATCGCCGCCGACACCTCATCCCTGGCGGCGGCGAGGATCCCGGTCGTCCGGGCGGCCGCGGACGCATTCGCGGCGTTGACTGTTCCACCGATGCTGGCCAAATCCGTTGCCGCCGAATCCAGGAACTCCGGCGCAGCGATGAGATACGACATCTGAGACCTTCCGGGAACGTGCCGGCCCCCAGAACGCAGGCTATCGCGTTTCAGAGCGACCGCCTAGGTTTTTCAGACCAAGCGCCTAGGCGCCGTAGACGGGAACCGGCGTCCGCGACTTAGCCAGCAAATCCGCAACGACGGGCCCCAACTCGGCCGGATCCCACCTCGCGCCCTTGTCGATCTCCGGACCGTGCGCCCAGCCCTCGGCGACGCGGATCTTGCCGCCCTCGACTTCGAACACCTTTCCGGTGACGTCACGGGATTCGACGCTGCCCAGCCAGACCACCAGCGGCGAGATGTTCTCCGGCGCCATGGCGTCGAAATCCTGGTCCTGCGTTGCCATCATCTCGGCGAAGACGGTCTCGGTCATCCGGGTGCGGGCCGACGGCGCGATCGCGTTGACGGTGACGCCGTAGCGGCCCATCTCGGCCGCGGCGACGAGTGTCATCGCCGCGATGCCGGCCTTGGCTGCGCTGTAGTTGCCCTGCCCCACGCTGCCCTGCAAACCCGCACCGGAGCTGGTGTTAATGATCCGTGCCTCAACGCTTTTGCCCTCTTTGGACAGGGAACGCCAATACGACGCAGCATGCCGCATCGTGGCGAAGTGACCCTTGAGGTGCACGGCGATGACGGCGTCGAACTCTTCTTCGCTGGTGTTGGCCATCATCCGGTCGCGCACGATGCCGGCGTTGTTGACCAGGACATCGAGGCCACCGAAGGTGTCAACGGCGGCCCGCAACAAGGCCGGCCGCTTGATCCCAGTCCGCGATGTTGGATCCATTGGCGACGGCTTCGCCACCGGCCGCGGTGATCTCGTCGACCACGCCCTGCGCCGCGCTGCCGCCACCCGCGGGCGAACCGTCCAGGCCCACACCGATGTCGTTGACTACCACCCGCGCACCTTCAGACGCGAAGGCCAGCGCGTGCGCGCGACCGATACCGCCGCCCGCTCCGGTGACGATGACGACACGGCCGTCAACCAAGCCCATAACTCTTGTCTCCTCTACTTGATCGCACTCGCGTTAGTGGTGGCCAGATAATGCGGCGGCTCGCCGCCGCCGTGTACCTCCAACGAGGCACCGCTGATATAGCACGCCGCGTCAGAGGCCAAAAATGCTGTGGCCCAACCGATGTCCTCCGGTTTTGCCAGCCGCCGCAGTGGCACGTTCTTGGAGATAGCGGCGATCGACTCGGCGTCGCCGTAGAAGAGGTCCGCCTGCTCGGTCTCCACCATCCCGACCACGCAGGCGTTCACCCGCACCTTGGGGCCCCATTCCACCGCCAGCGTTTGCGTGAGGCTCTCCAGGCCGGCCTTGGCCGCCCCGTACGCGCCGGTGCCCGGGGACGGCCGCCGGCCACTGAGGCTGCAGATGTTGATGATCGACCCACCGCGCGGCTGATCCTGCATCTTCGCGTTCGCGCACTGCGAAACCAGTAGCCCACCAATGAGATTGAGCTCGATGATCTTGCGGTTG
This sequence comes from uncultured Actinomycetota bacterium, assembly GCA_963735655.1. Taxonomy (GTDB): domain Bacteria; phylum Actinomycetota; class Actinomycetes; order Mycobacteriales; family Mycobacteriaceae; genus Mycobacterium. Next base: position 28,268 of record CAVTLW010000004.1, on the reverse strand, counting down.
AACTTCGGGCTGGCCTCGGCGGTCAATACGAACGGCGAACCGCCGGCGTTGTTGACCGCGACGTCGAGCCGTCCGTGCCGTTCGACGATCGTGTCGATCAGCGCAGCGACGGCGTCCTCGTCGCGCACGTCGCAGGAGTGGAACTCATACGGCAAGCCTTCGACGGCCCGTCGCGCGCAGGTGATGACGGTCGCGCCCTGCGCGGCGAAAACGGAACTGATGCCGGCGCCTACCCCGCGAACGCCGCCGGTCACCAGTACTACCCGCCCGGCCAGTCCCAAATTGATGACCCCTCCAGATATGGGTCCAGATATGGGGCCTGATTCGGGCTGCGTCACTGTGGTAGTGTACCAAGCAAGTGCTTGCTTCGGTAGACGGGAAGTGCCAATTGACGATCACATCCAAAACCACCGAACCGGGGATAGTCGCCGTCACGGTTGACTACCCGCCCGTTAACGCCATCCCCTCCAAAGGCTGGTTCGAACTCGCCGAGGCGGTGACGGCCGCGGGCGCCAAATCCGATACCCACGCGGTGATTTTGCGCGCCGAGGGCCGCGGCTTCAACGCCGGTGTCGACATCAAGGAGATGCAACGCACTCAAGCTTCCGGCCAGGGATACGTCGCACTTATCGACGCCAACCGCGGTTGCTTCGCCGCGTTCCGCGCCGTGTACGAATGCGCGGTGCCGGTGATCGCCGCGGTGAACGGGTTCTGCGTGGGCGGCGGCATCGGCCTGGTCGGCAACGCCGACGTCATCGTGGCTTCCGACGACGCCACCTTCGGCCTGCCCGAAGTGGAGCGCGGCGCGCTCGGCGCGGCGACGCATCTGTCCCGGCTGGTGCCGCAACACATGATGCGACGGCTGTTCTTCACCGCGGCCACCGTGGACGCCGCGACCCTGCATCACTTCGGCTCGGTGCACGAGGTGGTACCACGAGATCAATTGGACGAAGCGGCATTACGCGTGGCGCGCGACATCGCCGCCAAGGACACCCGGGTCATCCGCGCGGCCAAAGAGGCGCTCAACCTCATCGACGTGCAACGAGTCAACTCGAGTTACCGCATGGAGCAAGGGTTTACGTTCGAGCTCAACCTCGCCGGAGTGTCCGACGAGCACCGCGACGCGTTCGTGAAGAAGCAATGAGCAACAAGACAACGACTCTCGACGAGGCCGTCGCGCAGGTGCGCAGCGGTATGACCATCGGCATCGCCGGCTGGGGGTCGCGGCGCAAGCCCATGGCCTTCGTGCGCGCACTGCTGCGCACCGACGTCACCGACCTGACCGTCGTCACCTACGGCGGGCCGGATCTCGGGCTGCTGTGCTCGGCCGGCAAGGTCAAGCGCGTCTACTACGGCTTCGTGTCTCTGGACTCGCCGCCCTTCTACGACCCTTGGTTCGCCAAAGCGCGCACCACCGGTGCGATCGAGGCCCGGGAAATGGACGAGGGCATGCTGCGCTGCGGGCTGCAGGCGGCGGCACAACGGTTGCCGTTCTTGCCGATTCGCGCCGGATTGGGCAGTTCGGTACTGGACTTCTTCCAGGGCGAGCTCAAGACGGTCACCAGCCCCTACCCCGCTCCCGAGGGCGGGCACGAGACTCTGATCGCCATGCCGGCGCTGCGTCTGGACGCCGCCTTCGCCCACCTCAATCTCGGTGATACGCGAGGCAATGCCGCCTACACCGGCATCGACCCCTACTTCGACGACCTCTTCCTGATGGCCGCCGAGAAGCGCTTTCTATCCGTGGAGCGCGTCGTCTCGACCGAAGAATTGGTCAAAGCGGTTCCACCGCAGGCGCTGCTCATCAACCGCATGATGGTCGACGGCGTCGTGGAGGCGCCCGGCGGAGCCCACTTCACCACCGCTGCACCGGATTACGGCCGCGACGAGAAGTTCCAGCGGCACTACGCCGAGGCCGCATCGACCGAAGAAGGCTGGCAGCAGTTCGTCGCGACCTACCTGTCCGGCAGCGAGGATGATTACCAGGCAGCCGTCCGCGCGTTCGCCGAGGAGGCAGCCAAGTGATGCACCCGAGCCGAGGTATGCGCCGTCGCCTGCGCCGAATTGTTCCGGGATGCAGGCGAAATCATGATCAGCCCGATGACCAACATGGCGGCCATTGGCGCCCGGCTGGCACGTCTCTCTTTCTCCCCCGACATCCTGCTGACCGACGGCGAAGCCCAGCTACTGGCAGACACCCCGGCGTTGGGTAAGACCGGAGCGATCGAGGGCTGGATGCCGTTCGGCCGCGTGTTCGAGACGCTGGCCTGGGGCCGCCGGCATGTGGTGATGGGCGCCAATCAGATTGACCGCTTTGGCAATCAGAACATCTCGGCGTTCGGCCCGCTGCAAAAGCCGACCCGTCAGATGTTCGGCCTCCGCGGCTCACCGGGCAACACCATCAACCACGCCACCAGCTACTGGGTTGGCAACCACTCCAAGCGGGTGTTCACCGAAGCGGTCGACATCGTCTCGGGCATTGGATACGACAAGGTCGACGCGGACAATCCCGCGTTCCGGTTCGTCAACGTCTACCGGGTGGTGTCCAATCTGGGCGTGTTCGACTTCGGCGGACCCGACCGCACGATGCGGGCGCTGACCCTGCACCCGGGAGTGTCACCCGACGAGGTGCGTGAAGGCACATCGTTCGAAGTGCACGGCCTCGACGACGCCGGCGAGACCAGGCAGCCGACCGACGACGAACTGCGCCTCATCCACGAGGTGATCGATCCGAAAGCACTGCGCGACAGAGAGATACGGTAATGAGGCTGCGCACGCCGCTGACCGAGCTGGTCGGCGTCGAGCACCCGGTGGTGCAAACCGGGATGGGCTGGGTGGCCGGTGCCCGGCTGGTGTCGGCGACGGCCAACGCCGGCGGATTGGGCATCCTGGCTTCGGCGACCATGACGCTGGACGAACTGGAAGCCGCGATCAAGAAGGTCAAGGCCGCGACGGACAAGCCGTTCGGTGTCAACATGCGCGCCGACGCCGCCGACGCCGGCGACCGCGTCGAGTTGATGATCCGCGAGGGCGTGAAGGTCGCGTCGTTTGCGCTGGCCCCCAAGCAGGAGTTGATCGCTCGGCTCAAAGAGGCCGGGGCGGTGGTCATTCCGTCGATCGGTGCGGCCAAGCATGCGCGCAAGGTCGCGGGCTGGGGTGCCGACGCGATGATCGTGCAGGGCGGCGAGGGCGGCGGCCACACCGGACCCGTCGCGACGACATTGCTGCTGCCGTCGGTGCTGGACGCCGTCAAGGGCACCGGCATCCCGGTGATCGCGGCGGGCGGCTTCTTCGACGGACGCGGACTGGCCGCGGCGTTGTCCTACGGCGCCGCCGGTGTGGCGATGGGCACCCGATTTCTGCTCACGTCGGATTCCACGGTCCCCGACGCGGTCAAGCGCCGCTACCTGGAGGCGGCGCTGGACGGCACGGTGGTCACCACTCGCGTCGACGGCATGCCGCACCGGGTGCTGCGCACCGGGCTGGTCGAGAAGCTGGAAAGCGGTTCGCCGGTGCGGGGTCTCACCGCGGCGGTGCGCAATGCCGCGAAGTTCAAGCAGATGTCCCAGATGACCTGGCGGTCGATGATCACCGACGGCCTGGCAATGCGCCACGGCAAGGAGCTGACCTGGTCGCAGGTGGTGATGGCGGCCAACACCCCGATGCTGCTGAAGGCCGGGCTGGTCGAGGGCAACACCGACGCGGGGGTGCTGGCCTCTGGACAGGTGGCCGGAATCCTCGATGACCTGCCGTCATGCGCCGAACTGATCGAATCGATCGTGCGTGACGCGATCACACATTTACAAACGGCGTCTGCTTTGGCGGAATAGTCTCGCGTGTCAAATGAGCTAGGCTTTTTCAGCTATGTCGACAGTCGAGATTGACCAAGCGGCGGCGAAGTCTCCTTCGCACCACGCGCTACCGGATCCCGGTGAGTCGGTCCCCACGCTCGCGCTGCCCACCGTCGGGATCTTCCTGGTCGCGTTGACGGCGTTCGTCGCATCAACGATCGGCTATATCAATGGAGCGCTATCGCCGTGGGTGACCATTCCGGTCAATGCCGCGGTGACGTTTGTGATGTTCACCGTTGTCCATGACGCGTGCCACTATTCGATCAGCTCGGCGCGCTGGGTGAACGGCCTTTTCGGGCGCCTGGCATGGCTTTTCGTCGGGCCGGTGGTGGCCTTCCCGTCGTTCGGATACATCCACATTCAGCATCACCGCCATTCCAACGACGACGATGAAGACCCGGACACATTCGCCTCGCACGGCAAGTGGTGGCAGCTCCCGTTCCGGTGGTCCCTGGTCGAGTACTTCTATCTCCAGGTTCTACCTGCCCCGCGCCCGCAGCCGGCCGGTCATCGAGGTGGCCGAGACGGTGTTGATGCTGACGCTGAGCCTGACCGGCCTGGCCGTTGCCATCGTCACCGGGAACTTCTGGACGCTGGCGATCGTCTTCCTGATCCCGCAGCGCATCGGACTAACGATCTTGGCCTGGTGGTTCGACTGGTTGCCCCACCACGGGCTGGCCGACACCCAACGCTCCAACCGCTACCGCGCGACACGTAACCGCGTCGGCGCGGAGTGGCTGTTCACCCCGGTGCTGCTGTCGCAGAACTACCACCTGGTGCACCATCTGCACCCGTCGGTGCCGTTCTACCGGTACATCCGGACGTGGCACCGCAACGAGGAGGCCTACCTCGAACGCAACGCCGCGATCAACACAGTCTTTGGGCAGCAACTGAATCCGGACGAGTACCGGGAATGGAAGGAGCTCAACGGCAGGCTCGCGCGGCTGTTGCCGGTGCGGATGCCGACGCGCTCGAGCTCGCCGCACGCGGTGTTGCATCGCATCCCGGTCGCCTCGGTCGATCCCCTCACCGGCGACAGCACCCTGGTGACTTTCGCGGTACCGGAGGCGTTGCAAGACGAGTTCCGTTTCGAGCCCGGCCAGCACGTGACGGTGCGCACCGACCTTGGCGGCCAAGGCATTCGGCGCAACTACTCGATCTGCGCGCCGGCCACCCGGGCCCAGTTGCGGATCGCCGTCAAGCACATCCCCGGCGGGGCGTTCTCGACCTTCGTGGCCACCGACCTCAAGGCCGGCGATGTGCTCGAGCTGGCGACTCCGACCGGCCGGTTCGGTACCGCGTTAGATCCGCTGAACAGCAAGCACTACGTGGGCCTGGTGGCCGGCAGCGGCATCACGCCGGTGCTGTCCATCGTCGCCACGACGCTCGAGATCGAGACCGAAAGCCGGTTCACACTGATCTACGGCAACCGCACCAAGGAGTCGACGATGTTCCGCGCCGAGCTGGACCGGCTCGAAACGCGCTACGCCGACCGGCTCGAGATCCTGCACGTGCTGACCAGCGAGCCGTTGCACACCCCCGAACTGCGCGGCCGGATCGACCAGGAAAAGCTCAACCGGTGGCTGACCGGTGGCCTGCGGCCGGAGAAGGTCGACGAGTGGTTCATCTGCGGTCCGATGGAGATGACCAGCACGGTGCGCGACACGTTGATCGAGCATGGCGTGGACTCCGAGCACATTCACCTCGAGCTGTTCTACGGCTACGACAGTGCCCCGTCGACCGAGCGTGCGTATGAGGCTGCGACCGTGACCTTTACGTTGTCCGGGCAACAGTTTTCGTTCGATCTGGTGCCGGGCGATTCGATTCTGGAAGGCGCGCTGCAGCAGCGCAGCGATGCGCCGTACGCCTGCATGGGCGGCGCGTGCGGCACCTGCCGGGCGAAACTTGTGGACGGCACCGTCGAAATGGACCACAACTTCGCGCTGGGCCGGGCCGAGTTGGACGCCGGCTACATCCTGACCTGCCAGTCACATCCGACGAGCCCGTTCGTTTCCGTCGACTATCGATAGCCTGAGTGCCGACCTGAGCCGCGTCCCCCGACGGCCGCCTCCGCCGAGTGTGAATCTCACGACGCGACACGCCGATTGGCCGTCGTGTGGTTCACACTGGGCGGTCCGGGGCGCCAGCCCGCGGCCAGCATCGCCAGCCGACACGCAAGCCGCCCGCCGAGTGTGAATCTCACGACGCGACACGCCGATTGGCCGTCGTGTGGTTCACACTCGGCGGGCCGGGGCGCCAGCCCGCGGCCAGCATCGCGTCGAACACGCGGGCAACGAACGTGCCCTCCCGGTATCGCAGCAAGTTGCTGCCAACCCTGATCACGGTCCAACCCAGATCAGCAACGCGCTGGATTTGTCGATGTCCCGCGCGCGCACCTCAGGATCCGTCCAGTGCTGCGGTCCGTCGTACTCAATACCGACGCGAAACTCCTCGTAGCCCATATCGACTCGGGCGACGAAGTCGCCGTATTCGTCGTACACCCTGATCTGGGTCTGCGGCTTCGGCAGGCCCGCGTCGATCAATACCAGCCTGGTCCGCGTCTCCTGCGGCGACTCCGCGCCGCCGTCGACGAGCGGAAGAATCCGATGCAAGCCGCGTATGCCGCGGGCTCCCGGATGACCGGCGATAACCGCCTCGACGTCGGCGACCTTGACATCGGTCGCATTGGTCAACGCATCGAGCCGCTGCACCGCTTGCAGCCTGTTCGTTGTTCGCCGCCCAATATCGAAGGCCGTGCGAGCCGGGCTGGTCACCGCGATGCCGTCAACCGTCAGCATCTCGTCTGGTGGAAGGGTGTCGGAATGCACGACGATCCGCTTCGGGGGCTTTCGATTGTCGTGCACCAACTCAGCGTCGAGCGACGCGCTTACCCACTTCGCGCCGAGCAACGCCGCCGCCGAATTGCCGGCGACGACCGCCCGCCGCCGTGACCACAGCCATGCCGCGCGTGCGCGCTGACTCGCCGTCAACTCGATACCGAACGGCACATAGACGCCCGGGTACACCGGCTCGTAGATCGCACGCATCGCCCGCTCTGGAAAGGCCTTCGCGGCCAGGGCTTCCGAGCCTAGGAAGGGCCAGTCCGGTTCGCGCATGGGTGAATGCTGCCATCACCCACCGACATTGATGATGGGATGGTGTTCCCGGGGGTCGTGACCCTCCCACCGACTGACGCCCTGCTGGGTTGTCTATCAGTTGTTATGTCCGGCTCCCGGGACACGTTTCAGGACACCGGCCTGGTGGGACATGACCTAATAAGAGCCTGGCAAAGCCTCATCAATGTCCTGTCTGACCCCACCCGGCCGGTATCGACCATCCCGATCTCGAGTCCGGAAAGGCCATTCCCAGCATGACAGATTCAGCCAGTGTTGTCGGCGGCGCCGACACCCACGCCGACACCATTCACGTCGCGTTGATCACCACCCTCGGTCAGAATCTGGCCGACCAAGAATTCCCGACCACCCAGCAGGGGTATCGCGACGCAGTCGCGTTCCTGACCGCACAAGGACCGATCGACCACGTCGGCATCGAGGGCACCAGCTCCTACGGGGCCGGCTTCTCCCGTGCGGTCGCTGCGGCCGGAATCGGCGTGATCGAGGTCAACCGACCCAACCGGGCCGAACGTCGCCGCCGCGGCAAGTCCGACCCTCTCGATGCCTATCAGGCCGCCCGGGCAGTGTTGGCCGGAGAGGCCACCAGCGCGCCCAAGGATGCTGCGGTCGACGCGGTGCGATCACTGCACAACACTCGCCGGTCCGGGGTCAAGGCCCGGACCGCGACGATGAACCAGATCACCGCCATGCTGGTCACCGCACCCGATCTGATCCGCGCCAAATATCGTGCACTGCAAGCACTATCGCTGGTTACCGCGTTGGCGCGGTGCCGCCCCACCACGACCGATCCGGTCAATACCGCAGTGCTGACCGCGTTGAAGACCCTCGCCGAACGACACCAGTTCTTGACCACGCAGAACGACCAATTGACGACCCTGATCGACTCGCTCGTCACCCAGACCAACCCCGCGTTGCGCGCGGCGCACGGAGTCGGTCCCGACACTGCGGCACAGCTGCTCGTCACCGCGGGCGCCAACCCCGATCGACTCCGATCGGAAGCGTCCTTCGCCGCGCTGTGCGGGGTCTGTCCCATCCCTGCCTCGTCCGGGAAGACCACCCGACATCGCTTGTCCCGTGGCGGCGACCGCAACGCCAACAACGCGCTCTACCGCATCGCGTTGGTTCGCATGTCCAGCCACAGGACTACGCGGGAATACGTCGCACGCCAGGTCGAAGCCGGCCGGTCCAAGCCCGAAATCATCCGGATGCTCAAACGTGCCATTGCCCGAGAGATGTTCCGGTTGTTGACCAACACGATCGCGGTCCCCGAGTATGCCGACCTCCGTGCCACCCGCCAGGCCAAGAACATCACCGTCACCGCCGCGGCCAACGCCTTCAGCGTCTGGCCCACCGTCATTTCCCGCGTCGAACGTGGACTCCAACGCGACGACGCACTCGCCGACCGCTACCGAACCTGGCTCAACGCGGCTTGACATCAATAGGAGCAATCAGCCGCCCCGACTCCCTCACCGAGTGTGAATCCTGCGACGCGACACACCGACGAACCGTCGTGTGGTTCACACTCGGTGCAAGGTACCTGAGCTAGAGCCGTTCAATGATGGTCACGTTGGCCGTGCCACCGCCCTCGCACATCGTCTGCAACCCGTAGCGGCCGTCGATGCGTTCCAGCTCGTTGAGCATGGTGGCGAACAGCTTGGCCCCGGTGGCGCCCAGCGGATGCCCGAGCGCGATCGCGCCGCCGTTCGGATTGACCCTTTCCGGGTCGGCCTTGATCTCCTTGAGCCACGCCAGCACGACCGGTGCGAACGCCTCATTGATCTCGACGGTGTCGATGTCTTCGATTGAGAGCCCGGTCTTTTCCAGCGCATAGCGAGTGGCCGGGATCGGACCGGTCAGCATGAACACCGGGTCGGCGCCGCGGGCGCTGATGTGGTGAATGCGGGCCCGCGGAGTCAGGTTGTGGTCTTTGACCGCCTGCTCGGAGGCCAGCAGCACCGCGCTGGCACCGTCGCAGATCTGGCTGGCCAGCGCGGCGGTCAACCGGCCGCCCTCGACCAGCGTCTTCAGGCCCGCCATTTTCTCCAGCGTCGTATCACGCGGACCCTCGTCGATGCGGAAGTCACCGACCGGCACGATCTCGTTGTCGAAATGTCCTGCGCGGATGGCAGATAGCGCGCGCGTGTGACTGCCCAGCGCGAATTGTTCCATCTCCTCGCGGGAACAATTCCACTTCTCGGCGATCAGCTCGGCGCCCCGGAACTGCGAGATCTCCTCGTCGCCGTAGCGGTGCTGCCAGCCCTTGGACTCCGCGGTCGGAGAGGTGAAGCCGAATTGCTTACCCACTTCCATCGCCGACGAGATCGGGATCCAGCTCATGTTCTGCATGCCGCCCGCCAGGATGAAATCAGCGGTGCCCGCCATGATCGCTTGTGCGCCAAAGGAAATAGCCTGCTGGCTGGAGCCGCATTGCCGGTCGACGGTGACGCCGGGAACCTCTTCCGGATAGCCCGCCGCCAGCCACGCCAGCCGGCCGATATTGCCGGCCTGCCCGCCGATGGCGTCAACGCAGCCCACAATCACGTCATCGACGGCGGCCGGGTCCACGTCGACGCGATCGAACAGACCCTGGAACACGCCCGCTCCCAAGTCAATTGGGTGCACACCGGCCAGCGATCCATTGCGTTTGCCGACCGCGGTACGCACAGCTTCGACGATGTACGCCTCGGGCATTTCAGACTCCTTCTTTGGTTATTCCGCCAAGGACGATGGCGAGGTATTGCCGACCCACCTGCTGGGCGGTGAGCGGCCCGCCGGGTTGATACCAGCGCACCGATACCCAGGTGGTGTCCCGGATGAAGCGGTAGACGAGATCGACGTCGAGATCGGGCCGAAAACAGCCCTCCTCGATGCCCTGATTGAGCACCTCGACCCACATCTGGCGCTGCTGTTTGTTCAGGTCGTCGATATAGGAGAACCGAGGTTGCGACGACAGCCGCTTGGCTTCGTCCTGGTAGATGACGACCTGCGAATGCCGGTCCTCGATCGCCTCGAACGACGCCATGAACAGTCCCTCGAGCCGCGCCAAGGGATTTGGTTCGCTGTCGACGATCTCGCGGTAACGGGCGAAGAGCCAGTCCAGGAACCCGCGCATCAGGTCGTCGACCATCTCCTCTTTGGAGGCGAAGTGGTGGTACAGGCTGCCCGACAGGATGCCGGCGCCGTCGGCGATATCGCGCACGGTGGTCGCGCGCAGACCGCGCTCGGCGAACATCTGCGCAGCGAGCTCGAGCAACTCGTCTCTGCGGCTATTAGCCTGACCGGCCACACGGTCCACTCGATCAGCCTATCAACCAAGCGCTTGCTCGGCTACTGACGGGCCGACCGGTCCAAGCAAACCGTGTTGGTCCGACTCCGCACTCGGCGCCAGCCGGGGCGACCGCCGACACCATCGATGTGCTCGATAGGCGAACTGGGGATAAATTCAAGCGAAAATCAAATGTCACATCATGGGCTTCTGAATTCCGGCAACGCGAACACCACCTTCGGGTCCGCCGGCATTGCTGTTGGCACTGGGCTTCGACAACAACGGTACCGACTTGTCGGGCTTTGGAAGCACAGACTCCAAGCTGATCTCCGGCCTCGCGCAAACGGCGCAGTCAGCCGCTTCTATTGTGCCGCAACAGGTTAACGCCATCACCCCGTCTCTGCGGCTAGTAGCCTGACCGACCACTCAGCCCACTACAGCCACGGGCGTGCTTGGCCAACAACTGCGTTGCTGGACTGTAAAGATAATCTTCTGACGAATTACACCCGCGTTACCCTGCGTAGCCGTACAGTCACTGACAGTTGGGGTCTGGCTCGCTCATCGAAGTCTCTACCAGTGGAGGTCAACGGTCATGAATTTCTCGGTGCTACCGCCGGAGATCAATTCATTGCGGATGTTTGTCGGAGCGGGTTCTGCACCGATGCTGCAGGCAGCAGGGGCCTGGAACGGCCTGGCGGCTGAGTTGGGCTCGGCGGCCGACTCGTTTTCCTCGGTGACCTCAGGTTTGACGGGTCAGGCATGGCAGGGTCCGGCGTCGGCGGCCATGTCGGCCGCGGCCGCCCCGTATGCAGGTTTCTTGAGCGCGGCCTCGGCCCGGGCCGCGGGCGCGGCCTGTCAGGCCAACGCGGTGGCCAGCGCGTTCGAGGCCGCGCAACAAGCGACGATTCATCCGCTGGCGGTGGCGGCCAACCGCAATGCGTTCGTCCAGGCGATTCGGGCGAATCTCTTTGGATTCAACGCGCCGGCGATCATGGCCTTCGAGTCCCAGTACGAGGAGATGTGGGCCGCGGATGTGGCCGCGATGGTCGGCTATCACGGCGGGGCCTCAGCGGCGGCCACACAGCTGAGCTCGTGGCAGCAGACGCTGCAGGGCCTGCCGGGTATCGGTCAGATCTTCGGCGCACCTGCGGCCGCAACTGCCGCCGCGTCGGGCCTGCCCAACATCGGCGTCGGCAACAAGGGCACCGGCAACATCGGCAACGGCAACGACGGCACTGCCCTGACCCCTGACGGCGGCGGCAACGTCGGCAACGGCAACACCGGCAGCTCCAACCTCGGCGGCGGCAACCGCGGCAATCTGAACATCGGCAGCGGAAACAACGGCATCGGAAACACCGGCTTCGGAAACGCTGGCACCGGAGCCACAAACCCCGGCGGCAACGTCGGCTTCGGTAACAACGGAAGCAGAAACCTGGGCTTCGGTAATGCCGGCGCCTACAACACCGGCTTCGGAAACAGCGGCGGCAACGGAAACCAAGGCTTTGGCAACACCGGCAGCAGCAACACGGGCGGTGGAAACACCGGCTTTGGAAACATCGGCTTCGGCAACACCGGCAACAACAACATCGGGATCGGCCTGACCGGCAACAATCAGATGGGCATCAACCTCGCCGGGCTGCTGAACTCGGGCAGCGGCAACATCGGCTTGTTCAACTCTGGCCACAACAACATCGGATTCTTCAACTCGGGCGACGGCAACTTCGGCTTCGGCAGTTCGGGCGCCCATGCTGTCAGCTCCCCCGACTTTGGCAAGTTGCAAAGTATCGGTTTCGGAAACTCCGGCCTAGGCAACATCGGCTTCGGGGAGACTGGCTCCGGAAACTTCGGCTTCGGGAACGCAGGCCAGCTGAACACCGGCTTCGGGAACGCGGGCGGCGAGAACACCGGCTTCTTCAACACCGGCACCCTCAACACGGGCATGGAAAACTCGGGCCTCATCAACACAGGCAACGGAAATTCGGGCCGAGTGAACACGGGCTTCTACAACTCCGGCAACTTCAACACGGCCATCGGGTCCATCACCGACGTCAACGCCACCCAGTCCGGCTTCGGCAACACGGGCACTAACGTGTCGGGCTTCAACAATTCGGCCACCGGCAACGGTGCGGGCGATATATCGGGCTTCTTCAATACGGCCAGCGGCGGCAGTAACCTAAACGGCTCTATCTCAGGCTTCTTCAACACCGGCGTCACAGGCCCCGTTCTAGGCTTCCCGAGCGGCGTCGTCAGCGGCGTTGACTCGGGCCTCTTCAATTCGGGCACCGGTTTAGCGGGCTTCTTCAGCATCACTCAGTTGCTGAAGAACCTGGGCTGAAGGCCTTAGAGGGAGTCCCAGACGTCTCGCTATCTCACCGGCCCACGCCGGGACCTCTTCGGCGCAAAACGGCCACAACACTTTTCGGCCGATTTGCAAGACGCGGCTACGGTTTCACCGTAGTCTCTGTGATCGTCATCGACTTTTCTCGGGCTTGGACAACCCGGAATCACTGGAGGGCTTGGGGTCATGAATTTTGCTGTGTTGCCGCCGGAGATCAACTCGCTGCGGATGTTCCTCGGCGCGGGTGCTGCACCGATGCTCGAGGCCGCGGCGGCGTGGAATGGCCTGGCGGCTGACCTGGGTTCGGCGGCGGGCTCGTTCTCCTCGGTGACCTCGGGACTGACCGGCCAGGCATGGCAAGGCGCGGCGGCCGCAGCGATGTCGGCCGCGGCGGCCCCCTATGCGAGCTTCTTGAACGCCGCCTCGGCGCAGGCTGCAGGTGCCTCCAGCCAGGCAAACGCCGTCGCCAGCGCGTTCGAAGCAGCAAAATCGGCGATCATCCATCCGGCCGCCGTAGCGGCTAACCGCAATACGTTTGTCCAACTGATTCGGTCCAACACCTTCGGGTTCAACGCGCCGGCAATCATGGCCTTTGAATCCCAGTACGAAGAGATGTGGGCCACCGACGTGGCGGCGATGGTCGGCTACCACGGCGGCGCGTCGGCAGCGGCCGCGCAGTTGTCGTCCTGGCAGCAGACGCTGCAAGGACTGCCAGGCATCGGCGGGCTTTTCGGCACACCTGCCGCAGCGGCGTCCAACTTGCCCAACATCGGCGTCGGCAACAAGGGCACCGGCAACATCGGCAGCGGCAACAACGGCACCGCCATCACCCCCGACGGAGGCGGCAACGTCGGCAACGGCAACTCCGGCAGCTCCAACCTCGGCGGCGGCAACCGCGGCGACTCCAACATCGGCAGCGGGAACATCGGCAACAGCAACTTCGGCTTCGGGAACAATGGAACCGGCAACATCGGCCTGGGCAACACCGGCACCGGCCCGACTCCGGGCAATGGCCACAACGTGGGCCTGGGCAACCTCGGCAACAACAACTCCGGCATTGCCAACAACGGCAACAACAACCAGGGCGCCGGCAACACCGGCAACAACAACGTCGGATTCGGGCTCACCGGCAACAACTTGGTCGGCCTCGGCAACGCCTACTACGACACGGCGACCGGTCAATTCGTCTTCAACGGCCTGAACTCCGGCAGTGGCAACATCGGCTTCGGGAACTCCGGCACCAACAACATCGGCTGCTTCAACTCGGGCGACGGCAACGTCGGCTTATTCAGCTCGGGCTTCCATCCCGCCAACTCCCCTGACTTTGGCAAGTTGCAAAGCATCGGTGTCGGAAACTCCGGCCTCGGCAACATCGGCTTCGGGAACACCGGCCAAGGCAACTTCGGCTTCGGCAATGCGGGCCAGCTCAACACCGGTTTTGGGAACGCGGGTAGCTTCAACACCGGCTTTTTCAACGGCGGCAGCCTCAACACCGGCATGGACAACTCGGGCGCCAACAACACGTTCGACGGCAATTCCGGCAACGTCAACACGGGCTTCTATAACTCCGGCAACCTGAACACCGGCTTTGGGTCCACCATCGACGTCAACGCCCCTAACTCGGGCTTCGGCAACACGGGTAACGCTGTCTCTGGCTTCAACAACACCTCCCCGGGTGGGCCTGCGGACGGCTCAATGTCGGGCTTCTTCAACAAGGTCAGCGGAGGCTCTTCGGCGAACCATGTCGTGTCGGGCTTCTTCAACACCGGCGTCACAGCCGCCTTCCAAGGCGCCCCAAGCGGCGTTGTCAGCGGCTTCGACACAGGATTCTTCAACTCAGGTACCGGCCTCTCGGGCGTTTTCAGCCTCCTTAACGTGCTGAAGAACCTGGGCTGACCGCCCTAGCGGAAGTTCCAGACGTTCGCCCTACGGAGCTTCACATTCTCGGCCGCAATACATCCGAAAAGTATCGACTGATCCGCCTGACATACCGGTCATTTCACCGTAGTCTCTGTGAACGTCGCCGACTTTTCTCGGGCCTGGACACGCCCGGAATCAATGGAGGTCTTGAAGTCATGAATTTTTCGGTACTGCCGCCTGAGGTCAACTCACTGCGGATGTTCCTCGGTGCGGGTTCTGCACCCATGCTCGAGGCGGCGGCGGCCTGGAATGGACTGGCCTCGGAGTTGGGCTCGGCGGCGGACTCGTTTTCCTCGGTGACCTCAGGTTTGACGGGTCAGGCGTGGCAGGGCCCGGCATCTGCGGCGATGTCGGCCGCGGCGGCCCCGTATGCCGCTTTCTTGAACGCGGCCTCGGCCCAGGCTGCGGGCGCCTCTGGCCAGGCGAACGCGGTCGCCAGCGCCTTCGATGCCGCCAAAGCGGCGATCATTCATCCGGCCGCAGTTGCCGCCAACCGCAATACCTTCGTCCAGTTGATTCGGTCGAATCTTTTCGGGTTCAACGCGCCGGCAATCATGGCCTTCGAGTCCCAGTACGAGGAAATGTGGGCCGCCGACGTGGCCGCGATGGTCGGCTACCACGGTGGCGCGTCGGCGGCGGCCGGGCAGTTATCGTCCTGGCAGCAGACGCTGCAAGGTCTGCCGGGCATCGGTCAGCTGTTCGGCACACCCGCCGCAGCCGCAAACGCCGCAGCGTCGAACCTGCCCAACATCGGCGTCGGCAACAAGGGCACCGGCAACATCGGCAGCGGCAACAACGGCACCGCCCTGACCAGCGACGGCGGCGGCAACGTCGGCAACGGCAACTCCGGCAGCTCCAACCTGGGTAGCGGCAATAAAGGCAACACCAACATCGGCAGCGGCAACCTCGGCAATAACAACATCGGCTTCGGAAACTTCGGCAACGGAAACATCGGCCTCGGGAACTCCGGCCTCGGCGGGTCGGATCCGGGCCACAACGTGGGCCTGGGCAACTTCGGCAACAACAACCAGGGCTTGGGAAACAGCGGCAACGGAAACCAGGGAGCCGGAAACCACGGGAACAACAACCTCGGGTTCGGGCTCACCGGCAACAATCTGGTCGGCGTCGGGAATGCGTACTACGACACGACAACTGGCCAATTCACCTTCAACGGGCTGAACTCGGGAACCGGCAACCTCGGCATCGGCAACTCCGGCACCAACAACATCGGCTTCTTCAACTCCGGCGACGGCAACATCGGCATCTTCAACTCCGGCACCAATTCCATCCACCCGGGCCAGCTCAACAGCTTGGGCATCGGAAATACGGGCACCGGCGGCGTCGGCCTCGGCAACTCGGGCAGCGGAAACTTCGGTATCGGTAACGCGGGCCAACTCAACACCGGCTTTGGCAATGGGGGCAGCAGTAACACCGGCAGCGGGAACGCCGGCGGATTCAACACGGGGATGGGCAACTCGGGGAGCCTTCAACACCCTCGACTGGAATTCGGGCGATGTGAACACCGGATACTTCAACTCCGGCAACACGAACACGGGATTTGGAGCCACCACCGATACCGGGAACGCCACCTCCGGCATCGGAAACTCAGGTACCGGCGTTTCGGGCTTCTACAACACGATCACGGGCAACTTTGCCGGCGATACGTCCGGCTTCTTCAACACGGCCAGCGGCGGCAACGCCTCGAACGGCCTGATGTCGGGCTATTTCAACACTGGCGTCCCAAAGAGCGTGCCTGGCTTCTTCCCACCCCCCTTGACCGTTAGCGGTCTGAGCTCTGGCTACTTCAACATGGGCACCGCTATATCTGGCCTATTCAGCCTGGAAGCCGCGCTGTCCTGATCGGTTGCCCGGCGTTGACTCGGGTCAGTTCAACAGCGGCATCGGCGTGCAGGGCTTCTTTAGCCTGACTCTGCGGTTGGCAGGCTGAGAGCGTCGGTTAACCAGATCGGGGCGGGCGCTCCGGGGCAGCTGATCAGGTCGGCCAGTCCCGAGCTCGCTGCCGCAGC
Organism: uncultured Actinomycetota bacterium; assembly: GCA_963735655.1. Taxonomy (GTDB): domain Bacteria; phylum Actinomycetota; class Actinomycetes; order Mycobacteriales; family Mycobacteriaceae; genus Mycobacterium. Next base: position 11,733 of record CAVTLW010000004.1, on the reverse strand, counting down.
ATGGCGATTCACGTCATTGCTAATTGCTGCTGCGCCGTGACAAGCGTCCGGACAGACGATGACCATGATTGAGAATTTGCGTTTCCGTTGAAAACACTCTGAGTATCGAGCGCAATATCGCCATGGCGTCCCTGATGATCTGGACAGTAACGCCGCCCGCTCATCGGGCTGTTCGGCCTCAATCAGCAGCCCGGTGGCAGCCGATCAGCTCGTGCACGCACCCCGAGATCACGTCTAAGCAAATCAGGCGGTCAGCCGATTCTGTTGTGCTGCCACAAGTTAACGTCATCATCACTCCGTGCATCTATCGGCCTGACCGGCTGCTCGGTCTACCCGATCACCCGCATCGAGGTTGTTGCAAATAATTTTCTGGCGAATTTCCCCTTTATTACGCCGCGTAGTCGTAATGTGTCTAACATTGCGCACTAGCTCGCTCATCGACGTTCGGGTACCCAGGAGGTCAAAGGTCATGAGTTTCTTGGTCCTACCACCGGAGATCAATTCGTTGCGGATGTTCCTCGGCGCGGGTTCTGCGCCGATGCTTCAGGCGGCGGGGGCCTGGAACGGCCTGGCGGCTGAGCTGGGCTCGGCGGCGGACTCGTTTTCGTCGGTGACCTCGGGGTTGACCGGTCAGGCGTGGCAGGGTCCGGCGTCGGCAGCCATGTCGGCGGCGGCAGCCCCCTATGCCGGGTTCTTGAGCGCAGCCGCCGCCCGGGCTTCCGGCGCGGCCAGCCAGGCCAATGCGGTGGCCAGCGCGTTCGAGGCCGCGCAACAAGCGACAATTCACCCGCTGCAGGTAAGCGCCAACCGCAATGCGTTCGTCCAGGCGATCCGGTCGAATATCTTTGGATTCAACGCGCCGGCGATCATGGCCTTTGAGTCCCAGTACGAAGAGATGTGGGCCGCGGACGTGTCGGCGATGGTCGGCTATCACGGCGGGGCGTCGGCGGCGGCCGCGCAGCTGGCGTCGTGGCAGCAGACGCTGCAAGGTCTGCCGGGTATCGGTCAGCTCTTCGGCGGAACCGGGGGCGCCGCATCCACAGCTGCGAACACCAACCCCAACATAGGCCTGGGCAACAAGGGCAACGGCAACATCGGCAACGGCAACAACAACACAGGCGATGGCGGGGGCAACGTCGGTAGCGGCAACACCGGTAGCCAAAATATTGGCCTCGGAAACACCGGCGTCAATAACACCGGCCTCGGAAACTTGGGCGCCGACCTCGGCAACGGCAACCCTGGCGGCAACATGGGCCTAGGTAATTTCGGAAGCCGCAACCTGGGCATGGGTAATTCAGGCCAATACAACAGCGGCATCGGTAACCTCGGCAACGGAAACCAGGGCTTCGGCAACACCGGCGGTTCGAACACCGGCGCTGGAAACACCGGCAACAACAACATCGGGTTCGGGCTCAACGGCAACAATTTGCGCGGTATCGGCGGTGCTTACTTCGACGGCAATACTGGTCAGTTCGTTTTCAACGGCCTGAACTCGGGCACCGGCAACATCGGCTTCGGCAACTCGGGTACCGGCAACATCGGCTTCTTCAACTCGGGCGACGGCAACGTCGGCTTCTTCAACTCGGGCGCCCATCCCGTCGGCTCCCCTGACATAGGCAAACTCCAAGGCGTTGGCTTCGGGAACTCCGGCTTCGGCAACATCGGCTTCGGGAGCGCCGGCCAAGGAAACTTCGGCTTCGGGGATTCGGGCGCCCTAAACACCGGCTGGGGGAACGCGGGCGACATGAACACCGGCGGTGGGAACTCGGGCGGCAGCGTCGCCGGCAGCTTAGGAAACGTCCTTGGAGGAAACCCCCAAGGAATACAACCAGGCAACACGGGCTTCGGGAACTCCGGCTTCGGCAACACGGGCTTCGGGAATGCGGGCAACGTGAACACCGGCTTCTGGAATGGCGGCAACGTAAACACGGGCGGCTTCAATTCGGGCAACGTGAACACGGGCTTCGGGATGACAACCGATTCCGGACTCACTCACTCCGGCTTTAACACCGTGGGCACCAACGTCTCGGGCTTCAACAACTCGGCCACTGGCGCCACCGCCACCGCGGGTCTCCCCATCACTTACAACGGCTCTATCTCGGGCTTCGGCAACACGGCCGTCGGCGCTCACGTGACTGCCCTCGGTGCCGGCTGGTCCGTCGCCGGTGGGATGTCGGGCGTCGGCAACACCGGCAGCGGCGCTCTCGGCGCCCCGTTCATTGCTGCCACCAATACGTTAGCTGTTAACGGCCTGATCTCGGGGCTCTTCAACAACGGAGTCACTGCTCCACTCACCTTCAGCGGTATTACAATTCCGGCCGGCGCCCTAAGCGGCCTTCTCACAGGTGTCGGGAACTCATCTACCGGCATCCCGGGCTTCTTTAACCTCCTCAAGATCTTGCAGGGTTCGTAGGCGGGCCTTCAGGGTCCGGCGCTAGCGGGGCCCACGCCTGTCCATCGATGCTTGCGTGGTTGGTTTTCAGCGAAACTTCACGCGCAAGTTTGGGTTTCGACGCGAGCGGGGCCCGAGACCATAGTGAGCTGCACCTGGTGCTCGACGGCTTCTGTTGTGCTGCGAAGAGTTAGCGGGGCCAATTAGGCAGCTTTGCTAATTTGTTGTGAACCGCCGGTGCCCGGCACTGACATCGTCGTAGCACCTGTGACGAATTGCTCGGCTTCGGTCGGGCCATCGTCGCCGCAGTTGATCAACGCTGCAAGACGAATTTCTGCCGAACTATGCATGCACCATTCCGCGCCGCCGTACTGTCTCTAACTGTTGGGGACTAGCTCGCTCATCGATGGCGGGTACCAGGGGAGGTCAACGGTCATGAGTTTCTTGGTCCTAGGGCCGGAGATCAATTCGTTGCGGATGTTCCTCGGCGCGGGTTCGACACCGATGCTGCAGGCGGCGGGGGCCTGGAACGGCCTGGCGGCTGAGTTGGGCTCGGCGGCGGAGTCGTTTTCGTCGGTGACCTCGGGTTTGACGGGGCAGGCGTGGCAGGGACCGGCGTCGGCCGCCATGTCGGCAGCGGCGGCACCGTATGCGAGTTTCTTGAGCGCAGCCGCAGCCCGCGCTTCCGGCGCGGCCGGCCAGGCCAAGGCAGTGGCCAGTGCGTTCGAGGCCGCGCGAACGGCGACGATTCATCCGCTGCAGGTGGCGACAAACCGCAACGCGTTTATCCAAGCGATCAAGTCGAATGTGTTTGGCCTCAATGCGCCGGCGATCATGGCCTTTGAGTCCCAGTACGAGGAGATGTGGGCCGCGGACGTGGCCGCGATGGTCGGCTATCACGGTGGGGCATCGGCGGCGGCCGCACAGCTGAGCTCGTGGCAGCAGACATTGCAGGGCCTGCCGGGTATCGGTCAGATTTTCGGCACACCTGCGGCGGCAGTAGCCGCCGCGTCGGGCCTGCCCAACATCGGGATCGGAAACAAGGGCACCGGCAACATCGGCAACGGCAACGACGGCGGGACCAACGGCGGCGGCAACGTCGGTAACGGAAACACCGGCAGCTCGAATCTCGGCGGCGGCAACAACGGCAATCTGAACGTCGGCAGCGGAAACACCGGCGTCGGGAACACCGGCTTCGGAAACACGAACTTCGCCGCCACCAAGAACCCCGGCGGCAACGTGGGCTTCGGTAATAACGGAAGTAGAAACCTGGGCATGGGCAATGTCGGGTCCTACAACACCGGCTTGGGTAACACCGGCAGCGGAAACCAGGGCGGCGGAAACACCGGCTTCAACAACACCGGCGGCGGAAACACCGGCAGCGGCAACATCGGCTTCGGGAACCACGGCAACAACAACATCGGGATCGGGCTCACCGGCAACAATCAGATGGGCATCAACCTGGCCGGCCTGCTGAACTCCGGCAGCGGCAACATCGGCATCGGCAACTCCGGCACCAACAACATCGGCTTCTTCAACTCCGGCACCGACAACATCGGCATCTTCAACTCAGGCGTGAACAACCCAGCGTTTAACCCGAACGGCACCAACAACTTTGGCTTCGGAAACTCCGGCGCTGGCAACATCGGCATCGGGAACACGGGCACGCTCAACACCGGCATCGGGACCGCGGGCTCGTTCGACACCGGCTTCGGGAACACGGGCGCGCTCAACACCGGCTTCGGGAACAGCAGTCCCCAAATCAGCACCGGTTTCATGAACTCCGGCGCACTGAACACGGGCTTCGGGAATTCGGGCAACACGAACACGGGTTTCTGGAATTCGGGCGACGCGAACACCGGCGTCGGGATCACCACCAATAGCGGCGCAATCAACTCAGGCTTTGGCAACACAGGGACAGGCATCTCTGGCTTTTTCAACTCGGCCAGCGGCGGCTCCGGTTTGAACGGCCTTATGTCGGGCTTCTTCAACTCGGCCAGCGGCGGCACATCCGAAGACGTCGGTGTGTCGGGCTTCTTAAACAATGGCGTCCCGACTGCCCTCTTCCCAATAGATGCCGGCGACGTCTCAGGCTTGCTGAACTCCGGCAGCATTATCTCGGGCTTGTTCAACTTGAGCAAGTTGATCCAGGGCACCTGATGCCGGCATCCGTGACTGCGGAACGTCGCGACCCGATGACGGGTGCTGGTTCGCTACCACCGCGATGACGCGGGGCGAGACTGCGTTGACACGCACACTTATTCGGCCGCTTCTGTCGCACTGCAAAGGGTTAACGCCTTCTTCGGCAACACGGGCTTTGCGAACGCAGGCGACTTCAACACAGGTAATGGGAATTCGGGCGAGGGGGGTAATGACCAAGCGTTAGTCGGTCAGCGAACTGGTAGCTATCTACCGCACGCCGTGTTCTGGAATGAATCGCAAGCAGGTCCCGCGACTAACCTCGGAGCAGGCCACGACGCCGGCCAGCATCATCGATCTGCCCGATCCACACAGTGATAACCCGCGACTTGACGACGCCATGGGGAAGTGGCTCGAAACAGCGCCATCTCGGTGAGGTCCGGGGTGTTGGGTGGTTTGCAGAATTTCCGGTCAAAACGAGGCCTTGGTCCTGGATTGGTCGTAGTGTCGGTGTGTCACCTCTAGGTGGTCTCTATGCCATCTCTCGGTGGAGGCCATCACTCGGCAGAGCTGACCGCGGTAGACCGGCGAAACAGGTAGGAGGTCACCGGTCATGAGCTTCTTGATGATGCCGCCGGAGGTCAATTCGGCGTTGATGTTTGCCGGTGCGGGTTCCGCACCGATGCTCACCGCCGCTTCGGCCTGGGAGGGGTTGGCCTCCGACCTTGGCTTGGCAGCGTCGTCGTTTTCCTCGGTGACCTCGAATTTGGCGGGTCAGGCCTGGCAGGGCCCCGCGTCGTCGGCGATGGCCGCCGCGGCCGCCCCGTATGCGAGTTTTCTCAGCGCGGCGTCAGCCCAAGCCCAGGGCGCGGCAGAGCAGGCGCGCGCGGTGGCGGGTGTTTTTGAAGCGGCCCAAGCCGCCTCGGTGCAGCCAATCACGGTGCTGTTCAACCGAACTCACGCCGTGCGGATGGCGTTGTCGAATTGGTTCGGACTCAACACCCCGGCGATCGCCGCCCTTGAGGGTGAGTACGAGCAGATGTGGGCCCAGGATGTGGCCGCGATGGCCGACTATCACGCCGGAGCCTCGGCGGCGGCGGCGCAGCTTGGCCCGCTGCAGAGCAGTCTGGCGGCCGCCACGCAGGGCTTTAACTTCGGCCTCGGCGACAAGGGCGCCACCAATTTCGGCAACGGCAACAACGGCGCACTCAACATAGGCCGCGGCAACACCGGCAACAACAACATCGGCGGCGGGAACACCGGCAACGCCAACATCGGTTCTGGGAACAGCGGCAACGGCAACGTCGGTTTCGGAAACAGTGCCGTATCCGCTGGCGGCCCCTCCGATGCCGGTCATAACGTCGGCATGGGAAATTTGGGCAACAACAACATCGGCTTCGGCAACACCGGCTTTTTCAACCAGGGCGGGGGCAACAACGGCAACGGAAACCTGGGCGCCGGAAACACCGGCAACAACAACACCGGCTTCGGCAACACCGGTAACAACAACATCGGGATCGGGCTCACCGGCAACAATCAGATGGGCATCAACTTCGCCGGGCTGCTGAACTCCGGTAGCGGCAACATCGGCTTCGGAAACTCCGGCACCAACAACATCGGCTTCTTCAACTCCGGCACCGGCAACGTCGGCATCTTCAACACTGGCGCCACCAACACAGCCGGAGTCACCCTCAACAACATCGGCTTCGGCAACTCCGGTGGCACTAACTTTGGCTTCGGCAACTCCGGCATCATAAACACCGGCTTCGGGAACGGCGGCGGCGAAAACACCGGCTTCGGGAACTCGGGCACTATAAACACCGGCTTCGGGAACACGGGCATCGCAAACACCGGCTCGGGCAATTCGGGCAACGGTAACACCGGCTGGGGTAACGCGGGCGGCCTCAACACCGGCATCGGGAATTCCGGCGACTTCAACACCGGCATCGGGTTCACCACCAACTCGGCCGCCACCAACTCGGGTTTCGGCAATTCGGGTGAAGAATGGTCGGGTTTTGGAAACAGCGGTGCCGCCGGCTCAGGCTTCCTGAACAGCGGCAGCACCCCCGGCACCCCAATGTCAGGCTTTTTCAACACCGCCGGCGGAGGAACACTGGCAAACGGTGGCATCTCGGGCTTCTTCAATGCCGGGGTCGTCACTATCACCCCCCTGCTAGCCGGTGGCGACTCGGGCCTGTTCAACGCCGGTACTCTACTATCGGGCCTCTTCAGCATCAGGGGGTTGTTGTAGCGGAGGAGTTCGACGAGTTATATTGCGCCGCAACGGTAACGCCAAACACCGGCTCGGCTATCGGCTTCTGCCCGGGCTTCTTTCACCGCCGGCCGATGCGGCCGGTCCGGTCACGGCGCCGGCTGGCAACCCAGATCACTTCTTCGGTGCGGTAACTCGGGCACCGGCCGCCACTTCCCAGGGTTCGGAGGCGCGCCCACACGCCGCGCGAGCGGACGATCGCAGCTCGGACGAAGTCGTCTTGTGCGCGAACTCGCGCTGGGCGCAACATCGGCGGCGGAAACACGGGCGTGCCGACCAGCTCGAACCCGAACGGCGGTGCCAATGTCGGCATGGGCAACACGGGAAACAACAACGTCGGCGCCGGCAACCGCCGGCCAGCATCATCGATCTGCCCGATCCACACATCAAACCCACATGGTTTTCCGTCAAAACCAAATGTCCGCTCGGCGATCGTCGTAGCATCTGATTCTGGAGTACTCGATTCCGGATTGGGGCAACTCGGTCGGCATCGTCGGCGCTGGGGGCAGCGGCAGCGTGATCTTAGTCTGGGACATCTCGGGCCGCTCCATCACCACATGTGTCAGTGGAGGTCAACCATGGTGAATTTTCCAATGTTGCCGCCGGAGATCAATTCTTTGCTGATGTTCAGCGGTGCAGGCTCGGTGCCGATGCTGGAGGCCGCGGCGGCATGGAATGGGCTGGCCGATGAGTTGGGGACTGCGGCCGGGTCGTTTGCCTCGGTGACCTCGGGGCTGACCGGTCAGGCCTGGCAGGGGCCCGCGTCGGCGGCGATGGCGGCCGCCGCCGCCCCTTACGCGGGGTGGCTGAGTGCAGCGTCGGCGCGGGCTGCTGGCGCGGCAGGGCAGGCCCAATCGGTTGCCAGCGCCTTCGAGGCGGCGCAGGCCGCGACGATTCATCCGTTGCTGGTGGCGGCCAACCGCAATGCGTTTGTGCAGTTGGTACGGTCGAACTTCTTCGGCTTCAATGCACCTGCGATCATGGCGGCCGAGTCGAGGTACGAGGAGATGTGGGCTGCTGATGTTTCGGCGATGACGGGCTACCAGGCCGGCGCGGCCGCGGCTGCCGCGCAGTTGACGCCGTTTGCCGGTGCCGCGCAGGACGCGCTGACCAGCCTGCCCAGCTTGGGCATCGGCAATAAGGGCGGCGCCAACCTCGGCAACGGCAACACCGGCAGAGAAAACGTCGGCAGCGGAAACAAGGGCAACCAAAACATCGGCGGCGGAAACTTGGGCAACGCCAACGTCGGCAGCGGAAATTCTGGCACCGGAAACGTTGGCAGCGGAAACCTCGGCAATGGGAACATCGGATTCGGAAACGGCGGCTTCGTCAGCCCGGGAAAGAATAACGTGGGCATGGGAAACGTCGGCACCGGCAACTTCGGCTTAGGTAACACTGGCGACGCAAACAAAGGCGGCGGAAACACCGGCAACGGAAACATTGGTGGCGGAAACACCGGCAACAATAACTTGGGCTTCGGAAACACCGGCAACAACAACATCGGGATCGGGCTCACCGGCAACAATCAGATGGGCATCAACCTCGCCGGCCTGCTGAACTCGGGCAGCGGCAACATCGGCTTCGGAAACTCCGGCACCAACAACATCGGCTTCTTCAACTCCGGTAGCGGCAACATCGGCCTCTTCAGCACGGGCACCAATACCCTGATGCCAGGCCACCTCAACAGCCTTGGCATCGGAAACTCGGGCACCGGCAACATCGGCTTCGGGAACTCAGGCAATGGAAACACCGGCTTCGGGAACTCAGGCCTGGTAAACACCGGCTTCGGGAACGCGGGCTTCGAGAACACCGGCTTCGGTAACGGGGGCAGCTTCAACACGGGCTTCTGGGATGCGGGCGGCACAAACACGGGCAATGGGAATTCGGGCGACACGAATACGGGCTTCTGGAATTCGGGCAACGTGAACACCGGCTTGGGATTCATCACCAACAGCGGCCTCGACAACTCAGGCCTCAACAACACCGGTGTCGCAAATTCAGGTTTTGGAAACAGTGCCAACGGTAACTCGGGCTTCCTAAATAAGGCCAGCGGCGGCACGTTGTTTAACGGCGCTAGCTCAGGCTTTTTCAACACCGGCGTTCCACGTGGTTCTGGAAGCTTTTTGAGCGGGTTTAACTCGGGGTTCTTCAACACCGGCACCTCTGTATCAGGCATTTTTAATCTCAGCCGGCAGTTGGGCTAGCTGATCAGCTATTGGGCGTCCATCGGCCGCACGGCGGGCATCCCGAGGACGATACGGTAGCTGGGCTGGCGCGCCCCCAACCGGAGCACTGTCTGTCGGAGTTAAGCATTACTGCAGAAATGCGCTTCTGGTCGGCGTGGCCGTCGTCTGTGAGATCTCGGGCCGGTCTATCACCACACATGTCAGTGGAATCAGAGATCGACTCTTTGCTGATGGTCGGCGGTGCGGGCTCAACGCGGATGCTGGAGGCGGGCCGAGAAACGCGATGGCGGCCGCGACCTCCTAAGGCTAGGCGGCTCGCCGATATGCCTCGCGTGCGGACAGCCGATCAAGCAGCTCAGCCAACGTGGTTTTTGTCCAGGAACTTGTGCCGCGCGACGGCTTCTATTGCGCTGCAACGGGTTAACGCCATCACCTCGGCTTTGGCCACGGTATAGTGCGGCCGCGAGTGCTGGGCTCGCCAGCCCAGCACTCTGGCTTTGTCGACGATCATCCCGCCGTGCGCTCACGGGTGCTGGCTGGACACCGAAATCACTTCCCCGGTTCGGTAACTCGAGTAATCGCTGGCCAGGAACGCAATGGTCGCCGCGATTTCCCACGGCTCGGCGGCGCAGCCGAACGCCTCGTCGGCGGACAGCCGGTCCAGCAACTCGGACGACGACGTCTTCTCCAGGAACTTGTGCCGGGCGATGCTGGGAGAGACCGCGTTGATCCGGACCCCGTACTCGGCGGCTTCTATTGCGCTCCAACGTCGGTCTGTCCGATCGCCGAATCGGGGTCTGCCTGGCCTCCCCGCAAACCACTAATGATTTTCCGACGAAACCCCAATATTCTTATGAGCATCATCACGTTGGGCGATGCTGGCCGGCGCGGGGACCGGTGCCACTTCGGATCTGATCGCCGCGCACGGCGACCGGGGGAAGCATTTAGGAGGTCAACGATCATGAGCTTTTTCGTATTGCCGCCAGAGGTCAATTCGGCGCTGATGTTGTCCGGTGCCGGTTCAACCCCAATGCTGTCCGCCGCGACGGCCTGGGAAGGATTGGCCTCCGAGCTAGGAGCGGCCGCCTCGTCGTTCTCCACGGTCACCTCGAATTTGGCGGGCCAGGCGTGGCAGGGCCCGGCGTCAGGTGCCATGGCCGCCGCGGCCGCACCGTATGCGAGTTTTCTCAGCGCGGCGTCAACCCAAGCCCAGGGCGCGGCCGGGCAGGCCCGCGCGGTGGCCGGCGTCTTCGAGGCGGCGCGCGCCGCGATCGTGCACCCGCTGACGGTGGCCGCCAACCGCAATGCGTTTGTCCGGCTTGTTCTTTCGAATTGGTTTGGGTTCAATGCCCCGGCGATCATGCAAGCCGAAGCACAGTATGAGCAAATGTGGGCCCAAGACGTCAGCACCATGGTCGGCTACTACGGGCAGGTGTCGACTGCGGCCGCCCAGCTCTCCCCGTGGCAGGGATCGCTGCCCAGTCTCGGCCAGGCGGCCAGTGCGGCGGCCGCGAACTTCCCGTTCAACGTGGGCATCGGCAACAAGGGCGGCAACGGCAACATCGGCGGCGGCAACACCGGCAACAACAACATCGGCACCGGGAACTTCGGCAACGGCAACATCGGCAGCGGAAACGGCCGCGACCCCAACAGCTTCAACCCGGGCAACGGGAACGTGGGCTTCGGAAACGCCGGCAACAACAACGTTGGCTTCGGAAACGCCGGCACCGGCAACATCGGCATGGGAAACACCAACGTCGGCAGCTCACACCCGGCCGGGAACTTTGGCATGGGTAACAACGGCAACGGAAACATGGGTTTCGGGAACCAAGGCATCGGCAACCAGGGCGGCGGGAACACCGGCAACAACAACATGGGTGGCGGAAACACCGGCAACAACAACATCGGCTTCGGAAACCACGGCAACAACAACTTCGGGATAGGACTCACCGGCAACAATCAGACGGGCATCAACTTCGCCGGGCTGCTCAACTCCGGCAGCGGCAACATCGGCTTCGGGAACTCGGGCACCAATAACATCGGCTTCTTCAACTCGGGTGACGGCAACATCGGCATGTTCAGCTCGGGAACCAATTTCAGGATGCCGGGGAGCGTCAACAGCTTTGGCATCGGGAACTCAGGTACCGGCAACATCGGCTTCGGGAACGCAGGCATTGGAAACTTCGGCTTCGGGAACGGGGGCGACCTGAACACCGGCTTCGCGAACGGGGGCCAGACCGACACCGGCTTCGGGAACGCGGGCAACCTGAACACCGGCTTCGGGAACTCGGGCCTCGTGAACACTGGCAATTGGAATTCGGGTGACTCAAACACGGGGTTCTGGAATTCGGGTGACGTGAACACCGCCTTGGGCGCCACCACCGACTCCGGCGCCACTAACTCGGGCTTCGGCAACACGGGTAGCGGCGACTCGGGCTTCATGAACTCGGCTTCCGGCGGCGCATTCCTTAACGGCAGCATCTCGGGCTTCTTCAACACTGCGACCGGCGCCCACGGCTTCTTGTCTGCCAACGGCTTTAGCTCGGGCTTCTTCAATACCGGCGTCCCCGAAGGGATGTTCGGCTCCGGGTCGGCCGGCTTTAACTCGGGCTTTTTCAACATGGGCACCGACATAGCGGGCTTATTTAGCCTCAGTCGGTCACTCTGATCAGGTGCCGGGCCGGCTGTTCTAGTCGATCAGGTAATCACTGACCAGGAACGCCATGGTGGCCGCGGGAGCGGGC
>CAVTLW010000003.1:0-43181 GCA_963735655.1 uncultured Actinomycetota bacterium | reverse complement strand
GCCGTACATGCTGATGATGCCGCTGATGATGGTCGTGATGATGGTCGGCACCATGGCCGGTGGAACCGGCGGGGGCGGCAAGAAGGTGCCCGAAATCAATGCCGACCGCAAGGAATACCTGCGCTACCTGGCCGGCCTGCGCTCGCGCGTGACGTCCTCGGCCAACTCGCAGGTGTCGTTCTTCAGCTACCACGCACCGCATCCCGAGGATCTGCTGTCGATCGTGGGAACCCAGCGCCAGTGGTCCCGGCCGGCCAACAGCGACTTCTACGCGGCCACCCGCATCGGAATCGGTGACCAGCCGGCGGTGGACCGGTTGTTGAAGCCGGCGGTCGGCGGCGAGTTGGCGGCCGCCAGCGCGGCACCGCAGCCGTACCTGGAGCCGGTCAGCCACATGTGGGTGGTCAAGTTCCTGCGCACCCACGGCCTGATCCATGACTGCCCGAAACTGGTGCAGCTGCGCACATTTCCCACGATCGCGATCGGCGGCGACCTGCCCCGGGCGACCGGGCTGTTGACCGCGATGATCTGTCACCTGGCGGTGTTTCATCCGCCGGACCTGCTGCAGATCCGGGTGCTCACCGAGCACCCCGACGATCCCGCGTGGTCCTGGCTGAAATGGCTTCCGCACGTTGCGCATCCGACCGAAACCGACGCCGCCGGGCCGGTCCGGATGATCGCCACCCGCCCGGATGCGCTGGCCGATCTGGCCGCGCGCGGCCCGCACGCACCCGATGCGCTGCCCAGCGGACCCTACGTCGTCGTGGTGGACCTGACCGGCGGCAAGGCCGGGTTCCCGCCCGACGGCAGGGCCGGCGTCACGGTGATCACTCTTGGCAACCACCGCGGCTCGGCCTACCGCATCCGGGTCGACGCGGGCGGTACCGCTGAAGACCGGCTGCCGGGTCAGTCGTTTCGGCTGGTGACCTCGGTCGCCGACGACATGTCCGCGCAAGATGCCACCCGCCTCGCCCGGAAGCTGGCCGGCTGGTCCATCACCGGCACCATTCTCGACAAGACGCAACGCGTTCAGAAGAAGGTGGCCAGCGAATGGCACCAGTTGGTCGGCGCCAAAAGCGTGGAGGAGATCATCCCCAGCCGCTGGCGGATGTACACCGACACCGACCGTGACCGGCTCAGGATCCCGTTCGGTCATGAGCTCAAGACCGGCAATGTCATGTACCTCGATATCAAGGAGGGCGCTGAATTCGGTGGCGGCCCGCACGGAATGCTCATCGGCACAACCGGTTCCGGAAAGTCTGAATTCCTGCGCACCCTGATCCTGTCGTTGGTGGCCATGACCCATCCGGATCAGGTCAATCTGATGCTCACCGACTTCAAGGGTGGCTCGACGTTCCTCGGGATGGAAAAGCTTCCGCACACCGCCGCGGTGGTCACCAACATGGCCGAAGAGGCCGAGCTGGTCAGCCGGATGGGCGAGGTCTTGACCGGCGAACTGGATCGCCGGCAGTCGATTCTGCGTCAAGCCGGGATGCAGGTAGGCGCGGCGGGCGCGTTGTCCGGCGTGGCCGAGTACGAGAAGTACCGTGAGCGAGGCGCCGACCTACCCCCGCTGCCAACACTTTTCGTCGTTGTCGACGAATTCGCCGAGCTGTTGCAGAGTCATCCGGATTTCATCGGGCTGTTCGACCGGATCTGCCGCGTGGGCAGATCGCTACGGGTGCATCTATTGCTGGCGACCCAGTCGCTGCAAACCGGCGGGGTTCGCATCGACAAACTCGAGCCCAACCTCACTTATCGAATCGCGTTGCGCACCACCAGTTCTCATGAGTCCAAGGCGGTGATCGGCACCCCAGAAGCGCAGTACATCACCAACAAAGAAAGCGGTGTCGGGTTTCTCCGGGTCGGCATGGAAGACCCGGTCAAGTTCAGCACCTTCTATATCAGCGGCCCGTACGTGCCCCCGATCGGGGCTGACGCCAACGGTGAGGCCGGCGGGGGTCGCCCGCAGCTGTCCAGGCAGGCCGTGCGGATCCATAGGTTCACCGCGGCACCGGTTCTCGACGAGGCCGTGTCATGACTACCGAACCAGAAGTACGGGCCCTGCGCGAAGTCGTGCTCGACCAGCTCAGCACAGCCGAGTCGCGGGCCTACAAAATGTGGCTCCCGCCGCTGGCCAATCCGACTCCGCTCAACGAGCTCGTTGCCCGAGACAGGCCGCAATCGTTGCGTTTCGCCCTGGGGATCATGGACGAGCCGCGCCGTCACCTGCAAGACGTCTGGGGCGTCGACGTGTCCGGGGCCGGCGGCAACATCGGCATCGGCGGTGCACCTCAAACCGGGAAATCGACACTGCTGCAGACGCTGGTGATGTCGGCCGCCGCCACGCACTCACCGCGAAATGTCCAGTTCTACTGCATCGACCTCGGCGGCGGCGGCCTGATCTATCTGGACAACCTGCCGCACGTCGGCGGGGTGGCGGGCCGCTCTGAGCCAGACAAAGTCGCCCGGGTGGTAGCCGAGATGCAATCCGTGATGCGGCAACGCGAGACCCTGTTCAAAGAGAACCGGGTGGGTTCGATCGCCATGTACCGGCAGCTACGCGACGATCCGAACCACCCCGTCGCGGCCGACCCGTACGGCGACGTGTTCTTGATCATCGACGGATGGCCGGGTTTCGTCAGCGAATTTCCCGACCTGGAAGGGCAGGTCCAGGATCTGGCCGCCCAGGGGTTGTCCTTCGGCGTGCACGTCATCATCTCCACTCCCCGCTGGACGGAGCTGAAGTCGCGCGTCCGCGACTACCTCGGCACCAAGATCGAGTTCCGGCTCGGCGACGTCAACGAGACCCAGATCGACCGGATCACCCGAGAAATCCCGGCGAATCGTCCGGGCCGGGCGGTATCGATGGAGAAGCACCATCTGATGATCGGTGTGCCCCGGTTTGACGGTGTGCACAGCGCCGACAACCTGGTCGAGGCGATGACCGCCGGGGTGGCGCAGATTTCGGCACAGCACACCGATCAGGCACCGCCGGTGCGGGTGCTGCCCGAACGCATCCACTTGTACGAACTCGACCCGAACCCACCCGGCCCGGAGTCGGATTACCGCACGCGCTGGGAGATTCCGATCGGACTGCGCGAGACGGACCTGTCGGTGGCCCACAGCCATATGTACGCCAACCCGCACCTGCTGATCTTCGGTGCAGCCAAATCGGGAAAGACGACCATCGCCCACGCGATCGCGCGAGCGATCTGTGCACGCAACAGTCCGGACCAGGTTCGCTTCATGCTCGCCGACTATCGATCAGGCCTGCTGGACGCGGTGCCGCAGACTCATCTGCTCGCCGCGGGCGCGATCAACCGCAACAGCTCGTCGCTGGACGAGGCCGTCCAGGCTCTGGCGGTCAACTTGCGCAAGCGATTACCCCCTACCGACCTGACGACGGCGCAGTTGCGTTCGCGTTCGTGGTGGAGCGGCTTCGACGTGGTGCTGCTGGTCGATGACTGGCACATGATCGTCGGTGCCGCCAGCGGAATGCCGCCGATGGCGCCGTTGGCCCCGCTGTTGCCGGCCGCGGCCGATATCGGGTTGCACATCATCGTCACCTGCCAGATGAGCCAGGCGTACAAGGCAACCATGGACAAGTTCGTCGGCGCCGCATTCGGGTCGGGCGCTCCGACGATGTTCCTGTCCGGCGAGAAGCAGGAATTCCCCTCCAGCGAGTTCAAGGTCAAACGCCGACCTCCCGGCCAGGCATTTCTGGTCTCGCCGGACGGCAAGGAGGTCATCCAGGCCCCTTACATCGAGCCTCCAGAAGAAGTGTTCTCAGCACCCCCGAACCCCGGTTAGGATTATTTCATTCAAGGCGATGCAGCCCACGGGGTCGCAAGAATCAAGCCCGAGCAGCGCTCGCCGGCGGGGTTTATTTCCGGCTATAAGCCGAACGGTTTATGTCCGGAATACAAATAAAGGAGAAGAAGTAAGCAAATGGAAAAATTGTCCCTCCATCCGGCCGCCGGCGCGGCGTTCGCGTCGGAGGGCATCCAGATGCTGGCTTCCATCTCGCGGGCTCAGTCCAACTGACATCGATCGAAACGAAAGGCAGCGACACCCATGTTCTGGCACGCAATGCCACCGGAGCTGAACACCGCACGGCTGATGGCCGGCGCGGGTCCGGCGCCGATGCTGGCGGCGGCCATCGGCTGGGAGGCGCTGGCGGCGGCCCTGGACGCTCAGGCCCTCGAGCTGACAGCGCGCCTGAGTTCGCTCGGCGAGGCATGGACCGGCGGAAGCAGCGACAAAGCCATTGCGGCAGCCAAGCCGATGGTCACTTGGCTGCAGACGGCGTCGACGCAGGCGAAGACCCGCGCGATGCAGGCGACCGCACAGGCAGCCTCGTACACGCAGGCAATGGCGACGACGCCTTCGTTGCCCGAGATCTTCGCCAACCACATCACGCATGCGGTGCTGACGGCCACCAACTTCTTCGGCATCAACACCGTGCCGATCGCCTTCACCGAGATGGACTACTTCATCCGGATGTGGACCCAGGCCGCATTGGCGATGGACGTCTACCAGTCCGAGACGCTGGCCAACACGCTGTTCGACAAGATCGAGCCGATGACGGCGATCCTGGATCCCTCGGTGAGTCAAGGGATGACGTCAAGCCCGATGATGGGGATGGTGTCCCAAATGACCGGGGTGCCCGCCAGCCAACTCCAGCAGACGGCCACGCAGGTCGCGGAGTTGAGCGCCCCCATGCAGCAGCTGACGCAGCCGATGCAGCAGGTGTCATCGATGGTCGGCCAGATGGGCAGCGCCGGCGGTCCCGGCAGTGGGCTTGGTGACGACAAGGGTGCTCAGCTGGGTTTGCTCGGTGCCAGCCCGCTTTCCAACCACCCGTTGGCTGGTGGATCGGGAGCAAGCCTGGGCGCGGGACTGCTGCGCGGCGAGGCGCTGCCCGGCGCGGGTGGGACGTTTGCCCGCACGCCGCTGATGGCCGGGCTGATCGACAAGCCCGGTCCGGCCATGGTGCCCGCGGCGGCCGCCGGATCGTCGGCGACGGGTGGCGCGGCGCCGGTGGGTGCCGGAGCGATGGGGCAAGGCGCTTCCGGGGGTTCCTCGAGACCGGGGCTGGCGGCGCCCGCGCCGCTCACCCAAGAGCGCGAAGAAGACCACGAAGACGAGTGGGACGACCAGGACGACTGGTGAGTGCCCACAGCGACAACAGACTTCCCGGCCATCCGGGTCGGAAGACTTGCCAGCACTTGGCGAGGAAAAGAAAGAGAGAAAGTAGTCCAGCATGGCAGAGATGAAGACCGATGCCGCTACCCTCGCGCAAGAGGCAGGTAACTTCGAGCGGATCGCCGGTGACCTGAAGACCCAGATCGACCAGGTTGAGTCGACGGCCGCGTCGCTGCAGGCTCAGTGGCGGGGTGCGGCGGGCCAGGCCGCCCAAGCCGCGGTGGTGCGTTTCCAGGAGGCGGCCACCAAGCAAAAGGCCGAACTCGACGAGGTGTCGACGAATATTCGTCAGGCCGGCGTCCAATACTCCAAGGCCGACGACGAGCAGCAGCAGGCGCTGTCCTCGCAAATGGGCTTCTAATTCCCCCTATACAGAAAGAAACGGAGCAATAACATGACAGAACAGCATTGGAATTTCGCCGGCATCGAGGCCGCCTCGAGCGCAATTCAGGGAAATGTTACGAGCATTCATTCGCTTCTCGACGAGGGCAAGCAGTCGCTGACCAAGCTCGCCGCGGCGTGGGGTGGCAGTGGTTCGGAGGCCTACCAGGGCGTTCAGCAGAAGTGGGACGCCACCGCTCTCGAGCTCAACAACGCGCTGCAGAGCCTGGCGCAGCGGATCAGCGAGGCCGGTCAGGCCATGTCCGCGACCGAGGGCAGCGTCACCGGAATGTTCACCTAGGGCACCCCTATTCGCGTAGAATCACCTACCACGAGATCGGGCGAGTTAACCCCTCCGGGGATCTCGCCCCTTCTTGTGTGCGCCCTATAGACGAACTTCTGAGAGGTTCTGATGCCGGCCGACTATGACAAGCTCTTTCGGCCGGCCGAGGGTACCGATTCTCGAGAAGACGCGGCTGCGCACACCGACTTCGACGCCGGTTATCCGCCACCAGTTCCCTCCCCCGAGCCCAATGGCGAGACTTCCGATCCGGCGCCGGTCGACTGGTCGCACCCGGCTCCGCCGGCCCCGCTGGAACCGCCGCCGGCGCCACCGTCGCCGTTGCCGCCAATGCCCATCGGTGGACCTCCCCCCGAGCCACCACCGCCCTTGCCCAAACCGCCGCCGGCCCCTCCCGAGCCACCACCGGCTCCTCCCGAGCCGCCGCAGGCAGTGGCCCCGGCTCTTCCTGAACCGCCGCCGGCCCCTCCTGAACCGCCGCAGGCGGTGGCCGAGCCGGCGCAGGCTTTGGCCGGGCCGCCGTCGGCCGCCCCCGCTCCCCCGATGCCGGTCAGCGGACCCGCGTCAGCGGCGCCCAAACCACCCGCGCCCCCCATGCCGATCGGCGGACCCCCACCTCCGCCACTCTCCCCGCCCGAACCACCTGCGGCGCAACACGTTCCGCCCACAGCCCCGCCGCCGCCGGCCGCGCCGCCCGAACCACCTGCGCCACAACACGTTCCGCCCCCACCCCCGATGCCGATCGGCGGGCCTGCGCAAACCCCGGCGCCCCCAACCGAACCGCCGTCTGCCCCTCCGGCTCACTCACGCCGCGCCCGGCGGGGTCACCGCTATCGCGACGAGGCCGAAGACGATGGCGAAACACCCACCGTGTCCTTTCCACTGCCCCAGCGCACCGATGAGCCACCCGCGGCGCCGCCAAGCGCTGCACCGGACCCCTCATTCGCGTGGTTACGACAAGGCGATCCGAACCTCGCCGCCCCCGATGCGATGCCGCCCGATGCCCAGGGCGGTCGCCGTGCCAGGCGGGAAGCTGAGGAGCGCGCTGCCGCTGCCGCAGCTGAAGCCCCCACCCCGCTCGCCCCACCACCAGCCCCGGCCCCGGCCCCGGCCCCGGCCCCAGCCCCAGCGACCGAGAAGCCCGCCAAATTGGTGTCGCAACGAGGTTGGCGTCGTTGGGTCCACACCTTCACGCGGATCAACTTCGGCTTGTCGCGCGACGAGAAGCACGAGCTGGACCTGCGCGCACGTGCCTGCCGACGACCGCGGGGTGCCTATCAGATCGGCGTGTTGGGCCTGAAGGGCGGCGCCGGCAAGACGACCACAACAGTCACCTTGGGCGCGACGCTGGCGCAGGTGCGCGGCGACCGGGTCCTGGTGCTCGACGCCGATCCGGGCTGTGGGAATCTCGCCGAGCGCGCGGGCCGTTCGTCATCCTCGTCCATCGCCAGCCTGCTCGCCGACACCAACCTGTCGCACTACAACGACGTGCGCGCGCACACCAGCGTGAACGCGGCCAATCTCGAGATACTCCCGGCGGCCGAGTACACCGCGGCGCGGCGTGGGCTCAGCGGGAAGGATCTGCGTTCCGCGGTCAACACCGTCTCGAAGTTCTACAACCTCGTCTTGGCGGATTGCGGGGCCGGCCTGTTCGACCCGGTGACCCTCGGCGTTCTCGAAACGTCGTCCGCGATAGTGATCGTCACCAACGTGTCGATCGACAGCGCCCAGCAAGCCCAGACCGCCTTGAATTGGTTGCGCCGCAACGGTTTTCAGGATCTACTGGGCCGTGCGTGTGTGGTGATCAACCATTCCGCTTTGGGCGAAACCAACGTCGCGGAAAAGCAGTTGGTGCGCCAGTTCCAGCAGCAAGTCCAACCCGGCCGAGTTGTGCTGTTGCCCTGGGACAAACACATCGCGGACGGATCCGAAATTCGGCTCGACCTGCTCGACCCCTGCTACCAGCGCAGGGTTCTCGAGTTGGCCGCGGCTCTATCCGACGATTTTGAGAGGGCGGGACGTCGTTGAGCGCACCTGTTGTTTCTGCCGGCTCGACCTCCGGGCCCGGATCAGCGGGGGTAACTCCGCCCCGACCCGCGACCACCCGGGTGACGATCCTCACCGGCAGGCGGATGACCGATTTGGTGCTGCCCGCGGCGGTGCCGATGTCGACCTACATCGACGAGACCGTCGCCGTACTGGCTGATCTGCTCGAAGACACGCCCCCAGATGTTTTGGCCGGCTTCGACTTTGCCGCCCAGGGTGTGTGGACGTTCGCCCGGCCCGGTTCGCCGCCGCTGAAGGTCGACCAGTCGCTCGACGAGGCCGGGGTGGTCGATGGATCGCTACTGACCCTGGTGTCGGCCAGCCGGACGGAGCGGTATCGGCCACTGGTCGAGGACGTCATCGACGCGATCGCGGTGCTCGACGAATCGCCGGAGTTCGACCGCGCGGCGCTGAATCGCTTTATCGGAGTGGCAATCCCGATCTTGACCCTGCCAGTCACCGCGGTCGCGATGCGGGCGTGGTGGGCGACGGGGCGCAGCCTGTTCTGGCCGCTGGCGATAGGCCTCGTGGGAATCGCCGTGCTGGCCGGCAGCTTCGTGGCCAAACGGTTCTACCGCAATGACCACATTTCCGAGTGCCTGTTGCTCGCGGCGTACCCGCTGATCGCTGCCGCGGCCGCGATCGCGGTGCCGCTGCCGCGCGGGGTGACGGCGCTCGGAGCGCCGCAGCTTGCCGGCGCCGCCACGGCGGTGCTGTTCTTGACTCTGCTGACGCGTGGCGGCCCTCGTCGGCGTCGTGCGTTGTCGTCGTTCGTCGTCATCACGATGATCGCGGCCGCCGCGGCCGCGATCGCCTACGGCTACGGCTATCAGCAGTGGGTGCCGGCCGCGGCGGTCGCGTTCGGTCTGTTCGTCGTCACCAATGCGGCCAAGCTGACCGTCGCGGTCGCGCGAATTGCCCTGCCGCCCATACCCGTTCCCGGCGAGACCGTCGACAACGAAGAACTGCTCGATCCGGTCGCCGCCGACCAGACGACCAGCGAGGAAACTCCGACCTGGCAGGCCATCATCGCGTCGGTTCCAGCGTCGGCCGCCCGGCTCACCGAGCGCAGCAAGCTGGCCAAGCAGCTACTGACGGGGTACGTCACCGCGGGCACTCTGGTGCTGGCTGCCGGTGCCGTCGCGGTGGTGGTGCGTGGACACTTCTTCGTACACAGCCTGGTGGTGGCCGGGCTGATCACGGCGATCTGCGGATTCCGTTCGCGCCTCTACGCCGAGCGTTGGTGCGCATGGGCGTTGCTGGCGGCGACCGTCGTCATCCCGACAGGTCTGACCGCCAAGCTCAGTCTCTGGTACCCGCACTACGCCTGGTCGATGCTGGCCGGCTACCTCGCGGCCGCCGTGGTCGCGCTCGTGTTCGTCGGATCAATGGCCCAGGTACGTCGGGTTTCGCCGGTGATGAAGCGGCTGCTGGAAATCATCGACGGCGCCATGGTCGCTTCCATCCTTCCGCTTCTGCTGTGGATCACCGGCGTCTACGACATGGTGCGCAATATCCGCTTCTGAGGCGCTTCGGCTACCGGTCGGTCACGGGTTCTCCAAGGAGCCTGTGTCGCAATCAAATTGGGCCGTCGTGTTCAGTGTCTCGAAGCCTTCGCCCACCGCTACCTGGGCACGACGGTGATCGGGCACCGGGCTTGGCTGGCGTTGCTCAGCCGCGCGTCCGCTGTGACTAGTGCACAGTCGAGCGTTTCCGCGAGCGCGACGTAGCTGGCGTCGTATGCGGACAGGTTCTCGCGGATTTCCCAGATGCGCTCGAAGAGGCCGAACACCGGATAGCGAGTCACGGCCAAGCGGCGCCATGTTTTAAGGGCATTCCATCCGTCGGCCGCGCGCAGCTGACTCCCATGGACCAGCCTGCGCAATCCGCTTGCGATTTCCGAATCGATGAGGTGCGGGGTGTGGAGGCGCTCGGCGGCGATCAATTGCCGAGCCTGACCATCATTGAGCAGAGCAGCCAACGCGGCCGAGGCGTCAAGCACGATCATCGGCCGGTGCGCCCTGCGTCGATACCTTCGACCAATTCAGTGGTGTCGATGTCTAGATCGGGCAGGTCCCCGAGAAGTGCGGGATTGTCGACGCGGCGGGAAGCCTCGGCCAGCTCACGTACAGCAACCGCGGACACCGAGGTCTTGTCGCGTTCAGCGAGGCGTTCCAATCGTTCCACGACATCATCGGGGACATTGCGCAGGTATAACGTCCTCATCGCACAATGCTAGCTTAACGCTAGCAATATGCGAGCAGCTTGATTCCAACGGCGCTGTACCCGCGGGCTCCGCTGGCGTGATCCGCAACATCCGTCTGAATCCGCTTCTGAACCGAAAATTGCCGCAGGTCAGCTACCTGCACCTCGGGTAAAATTTTGCTCAATGAGTAATGCGCGGAAGGGATCTTGCGATGGCTGAACCGCTGGCCGTCGATCCCGCCCGCCTGATTGCCGCAGGGAACAAACTCACCGAGCTGGTGTTTCCGACGGCTCCGGCACCGATCGCGGCGACGGGATCGGATTCGGTGTCGGCGGCGATCAACGAGACCATGCCGGGCATCGAATCATTGGTGTCCGATGGGTTGCCGGGTGTCACAGCCGCCCTGAAGCGGACCGCGACCAGCATGTCCACCGCGGCCGATATTTACTCGAAGGCCGATCAGTCGCTGGGCGAGGCTTTGAAGCAGGGCGAATTCGACTCCGCTGGCCAAGCGTTGGCGGCCGGCGCGATGCTGCTGGGCGCTTCCGGCGCGCCGACGCTGAGCGGGCCCGCCGCAGCACTGGCGGGAACGCCTGCGGCTGCGGCGACACAGGTCGGTCAGACGGTGAGCGCGCAGGCCGGTGCGCTGGCACCCCGCGTCGCCGCCACCGTGCCGCAAGCCGTTCAGCTCGCCCCGCAGGCCAGTCAGTTCGCGCAGCAGGCGTCCCCGATTGCGCAGACCATCAGCCAGAGTGCGCAGCAGGGCGCCTCGTCGGGCTCCCAAGGCGGCGCGGCGCCCGCGCAGCTGGTCGACGAAACCAAGAAGGATCACGAGGACAAGGATCCCGAGTCGCAGGCCCAGGACGAGGGCGCCGCGGCGTCGGGAACTCCGGTAGTCACCGCGATCTAGTGGTGTCCCCACACCGGCGACGGTGGCGTCGGCGCGAATAGTAATTCTCTTATCAATGCGGCAGGCGGCGGCGCAGGCGCCAGCGGCAATGTTGCCACCAACAGCGGAGGCTTCGGAGGCTTCGCCGGCGGCGGCGGCGGCGCCGGCGGTCGGGGCAGCGCTGGGGCGCCCTTGACCAACTACGGCAGCCCCGGCGATTCCGACGGCTGACACTGACCAACACCAGCGACGGAACCAACGGCAGCGACTGCTAAGAAGGCGCAGCCGGACGCAAAACGTCCGCGACTACATCGACGCCCACAACAACGACCCAAGGCCCTACGTGTGGACCGCCACCGCCGAGTCCATCCTCGCCAAGGTCGCACGCGGCCCGGATTGCCCCAGAAATAGTCGGCTAAAAACAGGACACACCACTAGTTGCTACCCGATTGAGTGTGCGCCCCGGGCGTTCAGTGTGCGCACCGGGCGGCGACACGCCGAGGAAGTCCGCCGTAGACGCACACCCCACGCAGCAAAATAACGCTCAGGGCGCCTCGGAAAGGGCGCTGTCGAGCAGCCCGACGACGCATCGCCAGTACAGCCAGTCGGCGACGGCTACTCGCTGAGCTGCCGGATCGGTTGCGGCGTACGCCTGGTGCAGGGCGAGCTCTTGCGAATGCGCGGCAAAGGCTTGGAACGCCCGCAGGTGTGCGACCTCGCGGCCGATAGCGGTGCTGGTCATCGGCTTCATCAGCTCGAACCACAACATGTGCCGCTCGTCGTCGGGCGGATTCTCACCAGCCGGTGCCGGCGGCAACAGGTCCGTCAAGCGCACATCGTCGGTCTCGGCCAGCTGCGCCGCCGCGGCGGGGTTCACCACCTCCAGCCGAGGGCGCCCGGTCATCTGGCCGCTCTCCGGAATGTCGTCCGGCTCCAGCACGATCTTGGCCGCGCCCGGATCCGAATTGGCCAACTGCTCGGCGGTGCCGATTACGGCCCGCAGCTTCAGGTCGTGGTAGGCCGCCCAGCCCTGCACGGCCAATATCGGGTAGGTGGCGGTCCGCGCCTTTTCGTCGGCGGGGATCACGTGGTCGGAGCTGGCCATGTACACCGTGTTCGGTAGGTGGACCTGGTCGGGTATGTAGGCCAACCCGTAGCTGTTGGCCACCACGATCTCGCCATCGGTGGTCACCGCGGTGATCCAGAAGAATCCGTAGTCACCCTCCCCACCACTGTCGGGCGCATTCAACGCGGCGGCGATGCGACGGGCCAACCGCAGCGGATCATCCTTGTTGCTGCGCCGCGAGGCCGCGGCGATGGCGTCGCGCGCAGCCCGCGCCGCGGACACCGGGACCGACGGCGACGGCGTCACCACGTCCTCGGGTTCGGCCTTCTCTTTGTCGCGTTTGTCTTCCGGCGGCGCCACCGGACGTGGCGGAGGCGCGCTGCGCGCCGACGCCGCCCGGGGGGTCGCCGAAGCCGGTGCCCTGCCCGACGGACCCGTCGGCGCCCGTCCCGACGCGGCGCGCGACCCCGCGCCGGACGCCGCAGCCGGGCTCGCGCCCTGACCCGCGCCGGCGGACGCGGTCGACGCACCCCGCCCTGCGGACGCCCCCGGCGCGACCGTCGGCATGGCGCCCGCAGCCGCGGGCGCCACCGCCGGTGAAGCATCGTCCGGGCGTGCGGGCCCCGCCGGTCCTCCCGGGTGGCTGGGGACGGACGGCGCGTCGGTGGAGGCCGCGGGCTTGACGTGCACCGGCTCGGTGCCCGGGGCAGTCGGTGTCGACGGCGTACCGGGGTCCATTGGCATAGCCGGCTGGTTCGGCGACGGCGGTCCCACCGGAGCGGGCGCGGGGCGAGGTCCGGGGGTGGGCGCCGGAGTGGGCGCCGGGCCCGGTCCCGGGGCCGGCGCCGGGTTCGGGTTGACCGGGGTGACCGGCGTGGCCGGCGTGCCCGGGGTCGGCGTTACCGGCGTGCCCGGAATAACCGGGGTGACCGGAGGGGTAACCGGCGTCTCCGGGCTTGGGTTGACCGGGGTGACCGGGGTCGGGTTCACCGGCGTGACCGGGGTTGGTACGACGGGCGTGACCGGTGCCGGGTTGACCGGGGTGACCGGCGTGCCCGGCGTGGGCTGGTACGGCTCGTACGGTCGAGGCGTCGGGAAGACGGGGCGCGATGGGTCCGGGGTGGGGACCACCACCGACGGGATGTCCGGGGTGGGCGGGGTTACCTGGTGCAGCAGATCCTCGAGCGCATTGTTGGGCGGCCTCCAATTCTTAGACGCCAGAACCTGTTCGGCGGTTTCGGCGACCAGGCTGGCATTGGCCTCGTGGGTGGCACGGACCAATGCCTCGATCGCGGCCGTCCGCTCATCGGCGTCGAGCTCGGGGTCGTTCTCCAGGATGCTTATTTCGCGTTGAGCGCCGTCCACGTTGTTGCCGATATCCGACTTGGCCTGCACGAGTAACAAGGCGATGTGCCGGTGCCAGGTGATGACCGTGGCGAGATAGTCCTGCAGCGTGCTCATCTGATTCAGGTTCGTGCCGAGCGCGCCGTTGGCGGCGTTGGCCGCACCGCCCGACCAGACGCCCCCTTCGAAAACTTCGACCTGCTGGTGCCGGCAGGAATCCATCACGTCGGTGACCTTGCGCAACACCTGGTTGTACTCCAGTGCGCGGTCATAGAAGGTGTCCTCGTTGGCTTCCGGCCAACCGCCGGGCTCCAGCATCTGCCCGGCGTACTCCCCTGTGGGTCTCCCGATCCCCATCGCTATTGCCCTCCCGGGGCGTTTGCGCGCATGCGTCGGCCCGGCTGCGGCATTGACCGCTCAAAGATTCCGGACGTCATGGTTAACAAGCCTAACCGAGGTCAACACCTGCCAGATGCAGCAATTTTTTGATCAGAATCCTTGCCGCACAAGGCGAATGATCTAGAACGTGCTCCTATTGGCCGCCTGCGACATGGCGGCCAGTGCCGCTGTGAGCTGTTGCCCCGCGGCGTCGTTGTACGCGCTGGCGGTCGCTTGGGCGTTTTGCAGCGCCTCGTTGACGCGCGCGCCGACGGCTTCTGCGCCCAGCTTCTTGAGCAGACCGTCTTCGATGCGCACGCCGGTGAGCCATTGGTGTCCGTTGATCGTCACTTCGACGGTCTTGGCTTCGTCGGTGCCGCGGAAGGATCCGCTGTTCATCTGGTTGAGCGTCCCGTCGAGGGCCGCCTGAAACCGTCCCGCCAGCGCCAAGGCTTGCGCAACGTTCGGGGGAATTTCTTCCGTGCTCACTTCGACTCCTTGCTGTCCTGGCGGCGCCGGTTGCCGATGACGGCCTCGGTCCACGCGCGGTCCTCGGTGTAGAGCGCTTCGTCGTCTTGTTGTGCGCCTTTGGTTTTCGAGCCGCCCTGGCCCTGGCCCGCGCCGCCCATCGGCATTCCTGCTCCGCCGCCGCCTGTAGCGCCGCCGGTGCCGGGCTTGCCTTGGCCCAGGCCGCCGAGATCACCCGCGGCAGCCGGCCGCACGGATTCGCCGCCGCCGTCGACACCCATCGCGGGCGCCAACGGCATCGACGGCACGCCGCCGCCTCCACCCCCGCCGAGCGATGCCGCTTTGACCGACAAGTCGCCCGGCAACTTCGCCGCCGCTTCCCGTCCGGCCGCGGTCAGTTCGGCGCCCGTGCCGGCCGGCATGCCACCGCCGCCCGCCCCACCGGGCGGCGGCATCATGGGCGCGGATGGCGGCATGCCGGTCCCGCCGCCGGTGGAGCCGTCCGAAGGCGGCATCAGGAAACCGGGTATCAAACCCTGCGGCTGGGCCGGCGGCGGCGGATCGATCTTGACGGCCGCGGGGGGCTTCGGTGGATTCACCGGCTCCAGGGCCGCCTTGTTGGTGTAGTCGGTCAGCACCTGCTCGGACTTTGCCTGATACTCCGCGTAGAGCTTGATCGCCTGGTCTTTGTAGTTCGGGTCCTTGGACAACTCCTCGAGCTTGGTGATGTCCGCCAACGTGGGATGCGACCGTCGGGCCCACACGTGCAGCTGCGCGACGTATTGAGCCTGCTTGGCCATCGCTGCGCTCAACTTCGCCATGTGCAGGATCCACTCGCGCTGTTGATCGAGTGAAGCCGCGCACGCCGCAGCCGCGTCACCGTCCCAATTGTCGAACTCCCGGAACCGCTTGAGGTCTCCTTGCAGCGCAAGGTTGTAGCTGTTCCAGCCATCCGCAAAGTTGGCGAACGAGACGCCTTGGTCTCCCGATTCGAGTTTCGTTGCCGCCGTTTTGAGGTCGGTGAAGTCCGGTTCACCGGCCGCTGCCACTGTCGGTGTGTCGTTCAGTCCCGCCGAGCTGTCCCCGCCCGCGCTACCGGGCGACTCGGCCTCGATCGTCGAAGCGCCGTCGTTGTTCATGGCCGTCGTGGCCTCGTCTTCGACGTCCCCATACGCTTTGGCCGCATTGCGCAGGGAGGTCGCCAGGCGTTGCCGCTCTTTGGCGCCCGCGGCCAGGTAGGCGCGCATGTTGTCGGCCGACAGCACGAGTTGTTGGGCCGCATTCTTAGCCGCCGTCAGGCCACAGGGCGAAGCGGGGACGTCGACGGGTGCAGCCGCCATCGGGGACTCCACCTCGTTGGCCCTATTCAAAATTTCTTGCTGATCCACCGTTACGGTCTGCGGCTGGCTCATGTCGGATCGTCCTCCTAAACGCCAACTCCCATTATCGTGGCTGAACTGGGTGGCTCCCGCACCAAAATTTCCGGGCCACCTGGTGAACCATTACTTCGGCAGCACCATCTGGTAGCGACTCTCCTCGGGCGGGGAGACCCGCCGGATCGGCAACTCGCGGTGCCGCGGAGTACCGATCACGTTGTGCCGCAACACCACTTGGTCCACGCCGGGGTGCGGGCCAAGATAGGTCGTTGCGTGCGGCCAGGCCGCCTTGGCCACCGGCCCGACCTGTGCGCCGATCAGCCCGGCGAACTCATGGAACTGCGGTCCGACGGTGACGATGGCGCCCGCGGCCGCGGCGCGCACCGTGAACTGGGTAAACGTCTGGGCGTCCCCCAGGTTGAGGCTCACGTCGACGTCGTCGAACGGCAGGTAGACCGGGCACCGGTTCACCGTCTCGCCGACCAGCACGCCCGCCGACCCGATCGGCACGTGGCAGTGGCGGTTGGCGACGAGATTCTGCCCCTGCAGCGCGAGCCGCTGGCCACCGAACAGGCGGGTGAAGCCCCGTGGCGTCTTGGGCTTGCCGACGGTGGTCAGCAGGACCGTGGTCCGCGGCGGTTCCCCGGGGGCGATCCGCACCCTGGTGATGGTGTGGTCGGCGCGGGCCGACCACCACAAGTCCGGACCGCCCGGGGCGGTGTAGGCGGCCGTGAAGGTTTCGCGACCGCGGATCATCGACCACCGCTCGCGGACGAAGTCGACCTCGGTGGCGTGGTCGTAGTCGTCGAAGCTGCGGCCACACATCGCGTCGACTCCGTGGCTGGCCAGGCTGTCGGCGATGCGGGTCGCCGAGGCCACCAGATACCGGGCCAGCCCCGCGACGCCCTCGTCGCGGCGCTGCGCCGACTTGCGGGTGCGTTCCGGGTCGGCGCGCAGCATGATCCACGTCCGTCGGCTCGCGGGGGCGGGGTCAGCGCCGATCACCTGCTGGTAGAGGGCCACCACGTCCGGGGCCGCGGAGTGGCCGACGCGGTAACCGGCCGACACCACGTCGGCCTCCAATTCCGGACAGTGCACCGACAGCAGTTCCTCCAACAGCCGGGTGTCCACCACATCGTCGGTGTGGGCTTGCCCGTCGACGATGACCGTCGGCGTGAAGGGCCGGGGCTTGAGTTCGATGACCGCGATGAGCGCCTCACGTCGCCAGCGCACCGCCACGTGATCCCCGGGCTTCACGGTGGCGCCGACGACGGGCTCCGACGGTGCGTCGGGCGGCTTGCGGTGCCGTCGCAGCCACCCGAAGACCGTCGCAACCCAGCCGGTCACCCGCCGCCCGTAGAAGGTGACGAAGACGATGATGGCGCCCACGGCCGCCACGGCGATGCCGCCCCACCAGTAGCGGGTGGGCAGGAACAGCAAAATGCACGCCGGGGCCAACAAGCCGAGGATCAACGTGTGCCCGGTGCTGAACCGCAGCCGTACCGGATTCCTCATCGGCGCCTCATGGCTCGCCTGGTCAGCGACCCCAGTCCAAGGGCCAGTGTGAGGGCCAGGACCACCAGCGCCACTCCCGTGATCGGGCGATGATCGGGAGCCGGCGGGATCACCGGGGGTGGTAGGCGTCTGACGGCGTACGGCGACGACGCGGGGCCCGGTGCGATGTCCCACGTCAGCGCGGCGACGGCATTGATGGCGCCCGCGCCGACGAGATCGTTGACGCCGCCCCCGGGGTGGCGTGCGGTGGCCGTGATCCGATTGATGATCTGCGCCGGCGTCAGCTCCGGAAACCGTTGGCGCAGCAGCGCGGCCAGACCCGAGACATACGCCGCGGCGAACGAGGTGCCGGCGATGGGAACGGGGCCCTCCCTGCCTTGCAGCGCATTGACCGGATCGCCGCGGTCGCCCAGGGCGATGATGTTTTCGGCGGGCGCCGCCACACCCACCCACGGTCCGTGCATCGAGAATGAACTCGGCACCCCGGTCTCACCGATGCCGCCGACCGTCAGCACCAACGGCGCGTACCACGCCGGCGTGACCACCGTCTGCACCTTGTTCCAGCCGCGCGGGTCGGCAGGTGCGGAGGGGTCGGGCAACGGGTTCTGCCCGCAATCGCCGCCGGTGTTGCCGGCCGCGACAACCACCACCGCTCCCTTGGCGTTGACCGCGTAGTCGATGGCTCCGCCCAAGGTGGACTCGTCGATGGGTTTGGTCACCTTGTAGCAGGCCGCTTCGCTGATATTGATCACGCCCGCACCGAGATTGGCGGCGTGCACCACCGCGCGCGCCAGGCTGCGGATGGACCCCGCCGCCGGTGTGGAGTTGGGGTCGTTGGGGTTGGGCTGCGAGCCCACGGGTTCGAAGTCCTCCGACGTCTGGCGCAACGAGAGCAGGCGCGCATCGGGTGCGACGCCGACGAAGCCGTCCGTGGGCGCGGGCCGGCCCGCGATGATCGAAGCGGTCAGCGTCCCGTGGGCATCGCAGTCGGACAACCCGTTGCCGGCCGGATCGACGAAATCGCCACCCGGCTCGGCGGGGACCCGCGGCGAGGCGTTGACGCCGGTGTCGATGACGGCGACGGTCACGCCGGCGCCGGTCGCGAATTTGTGGGCCTCGGCGACGCCGATATAGGGGTTGCTCCACGGCGGATCGTGGAACGTGGAATCCGGCAACGTCGTCGCCGCCGAGCACAGAACCCGCTGTTCGGTGGGCTGGTCAGGCCCGGTCACGTCGGCCGGCACAGCGCCGGGATCGATCACCGGTGGTGTGATCGCCACGGCGGAAGGCGCGGTCAGCACCGCCAGCGCGATCGTCATCAGCAAGACACGGTGCACCCCGTTATCACTCCATTCACGTCGAGACGTGGCAGGCCTGCGTGAATCTTAGACGTAACGCGTGGGTAAACGGTGCTTTTCAGTGCTTGAAGGACAGCCGCGGCATCGGCTGGTCCGGCAGCGCCCGACCGGTGCGTGGCGTCGGGCTCTGCCTTTGAAGTTGGTGCGCGCCAAAAGCACTGGCACGCTTGCTGATACGCACGGTGGACCGCCGCGACAATGACCATCTCGAGACCATGTCGACCGGCCTCGAAGTAGGGCGATTGATCGTGCAGTGCGGTCAGACGGTGACGACGTCGACCAGGTCTTCGAGACCGTCGAAATCGTCGGCATTGCGAATGTAGAGCCGGGCCAGATGCGCGTGGGAATCCTCAACCTGGAAGACGCACAGAACATGACCTACGATCTGGACCCCAACCCGATGCGGTGCACATCAAGGGAACTCTCAACTACGTCGCGCAGGCCCAAAAAGGTTCGTACACAGTCACTCTCCGCGAGGCCCTTACCGTGGACATGCCCAGGTCTTGATCGCGCGATAAGGCTAGCTACTTCGACCTGAAAAAGTCGGCGCGCGGATCGGCGGGTAGCGCCTGGTGACCATGTCAGTTATCGGCCGCACATGCTCAGAACCGGCGTACCCTCGTATGCGTCCCGCCGCACGCCACGCCCGAGGTCGAGCCGCCGGAAGGGGTGGGTCAGGTGAGTTGGCGCAGCAGATACGCGAAACAAGCGAGCCGGTTTCTGGAACCCGGTGAGCGAATCCAATCCCTCTTCTGTACACACGTCCGGAACGAGTTCGGCTACGTTCCCTACTACCCGGCGTTCGTGGTGACCGATCGGGCGATCATCGAGATCGACCGCCAGTCAATGACCGGCCGACTCACGCAGGTGGTGAAGCGACATCCCCGCAATATTCGATTGGGTCCGCTCTCCGGGTGGCGAGAGTTCCGGCTCGACGGCCTGCGGTACGAGGTTCCGAGGCAATGCGTGAAAGATGTTGCGGCTGCCGACGCCGCGCTGACTGAACAGGCCACGCTCGATCCGCAAGACTCGGCCGGGCAGCAACCGCGGCCCGGTAATTCAGCTTCAGCGCCTCGTCAGATACCGCGAAAGAGATTTCTCATTGCGTATCTAAGAGTGTGCGGCCTGTTAACGTCGTTCTTCGTCCTCTTGACTGCATTGTCGCCGTTTCTGGACCACCATCCTTCTTTGCGTCACGTCACCGCTTTCATCATCGCTTGGGTAATCGTTTCCGTGCCGCTGTTGGCAGTAGCGTGGTTCGCTTTCCACGCCATTCGCCACGCGCGGGAACGGCACCGTTCCGACGACGCCACGCCGGAGTCGGGTCCGCGGCAACACCACCTGCTGTGGGCCGTGCTCTGGATTGTTGGCGGGTTTTTGGCCGGCGACGCCATCGCCGTGGTTGGACACGAGGTAGCGGGTCCTCCGATCTTCACGATATTCGCCTTGTGCGCGTTCGTCGTGTGGCTAGTCTGCGGGGCAGTCGGGCTGTATGAGATCTTCTGCTCGGTACGAAACTCCTTCCGGCGCCGTCGCGCTGCCCGCACCACTGCCGGCGCGTAGCCGTAGCTATAGCTAGCTAGCTAAAGCAGTTCTGGCCAAGTGTGGCTCGAGCGCCGCGGCATCCGGGTCGGGCTGCGGCGAATCACCCGAGCGCAACCGCGGCCGCGACGATGGGCTTCGCCCAATCCGGTGTGGCGGATAAATCGGGAGGCCCGACGATGCGGCCGCCCTGCATGTGCAGAACCAGCACCGGTTCCGGTGCCTGTCCGGCGGCGGGGTCGGCGGTCGCGGAGTTGTCGTACACCCGCAGTTCGGTGAGCACGGGCAGTAGCTGCACCAGGTTCAGCAGGCTGTGGCGGCAGCGACGGCGGATCGTGTCGTCGGGAATGTCATGTCCGCCGGCACGGACTCGCTGCCGGACCCGCTCGATGTGAGCCTCGGCGCTGGCGAGCCCAACGTAGAAGACGTGGACCTCGATGCCGCCCGAGGCGGCCTCGGCTATCAGCCGCGGCATGGTGTTGCCGCCGAGGGTGGTCTCGAACGTGAAATCGAGCTGTTGAGCGATCGCCCGTTCGAGCAGCTTTCGGCCCTGCTCCCACGCCGCCGCGTTAGCATCCATCTGGCTCAGCCCGGGGTTGGCCGCGATTAGCTCGCGGGCTGTTTCGTCGGGGTTGTAGTAGTTACCACCCGCCGCGCGGATCGCCGCCCCGCCGATGCTGCTCTTGCCGGCCCCGTTGACACCTGCCAGCACGTACAGCCGCGCCGGCACGGTTGGTTTGCGAGCCATCAGCCGCGCCGAATCACCGCCGCTGCGTGGCGCGCGCTGCCTTCACCGCGGCGGCGCCGAGTTCCTGCGGTGTGGCGTTGAATGCCGAAGCGACTCCGGCTTTGGCTTCAGGTGTCTGCATGGTGGCTAGCAGATCGTCGAAGCGTTCACTGAGATCGTCGAGAGCGGGTGTTGCCGATTTGGTTAGGGCCTCGAATTCCGTATACGACAGCAGTACCGCCTTGGGGGTGTCGTGCTTAGTGATCACTACCGCCCCGTCGAGTAAGGCCTGCTCGAAGACCGTGCCGAACTCGTTTTTGAGGCGGCTCGCGGAAACCGTGGGCACATCGACCAGCCTGCCGTCGCGGTTGCGGAACGTGACGGTGGACACTGCGCTCCCCCTCGTCTGCATCTGCATGCGCCCACTATAGCTGTTTTGTCCATTTTGTTCGAATAGGGTATTTCGTGCGGTCGGTGGCGGCGCACTGCCCGAGACGCCCGCGTCGACCTGTCTAGCGAACCGCCTGTGGTAATGCCCAGGCCTTGATCGAGGCCTTACCAGACGATGGCGGCCATGTCGCGGTTGTCCGAACACACGCTGCGCACCGCGGCCGCCATGTCGGCGGCGGTGATGATCTGCAGGTCCTCAACCGTCACCGGCTGGCCCGTGCGCTTTTGGGCGACCACCCGGGTGTCGCGGAACCCTTCGGCACGTTCGATGACGTTGCGGGCGAATCGGCCGTTCTGCATGGCGTCGATACCGTGCTGCCCGCCGGGAGTGGTGTAGTTGCGGATGGTGGTGGCCGCGTCCAGGAATGCCTCCCGCGCGGCGTCATCGAGCAGGCTGGCGCGCGGCGCGGCGTAACGGTGTCCGATCTCGACGATCTCGGCCGGCGAGTAGGACTCGAACCGTAGCTTGCGGTTGAACCGGCCGGCCAAACCTGGGTTCACGGTGAGGAATTCGTCCACTTGGTCCTCATAGCCAGCACCGATGAAGCAGAAGTCGAATCGGTGTGTCTCCAACTTGATCAGCAACTGGTTGACCGCCTCCATGCCGATCATGTCCGGTGTGCCGTCCTGGTGGCGCTCAATCAACGAGTAGAACTCGTCCATGAAAATGATTTGCCCTAGCGACTTTTCGATCAGGTCGTTGGTCTTGGGTCCCGACTCTCCGATGTAGTGGCCGCAGAAGTCGGATCGGCGGACCTCCCGAACCTCGGGGTTGCGCACGATGCCCATCCCGGCATAGATCTTGCCCAGCGCCTCGGCGGTGGTGGTCTTACCCGTGCCCGGCGGGCCCACCAGCAGCATGTGGTTGGTCTGGCCCTCAACCGGCAGGCCGTGCTCCAGGCGCATCACGCGCACTTCCAGCTGGTCTTCGAGCGCCGACACCGCCTGCTTGACGGCCGCCAAACCCACCTGCTTGTCCAGCAGTTTGCGGCCCTCGGCCAACAGCTCGGCGCGCAGGTCCGTCGCTGCGGCGTCGTCGAGTTGGTCGCGGCTCTTCCCCGTCGAGGCGTCCCAGCGGTCGGTGCGGCTGGCGATGCTCTGCTCGTCGGTGACGACCAGACGCAGGTTCGGGTCCGCCAATGCTTCCTTGGCCGGCCCGATCAGCACCCCGTTGATGGTGGCCTTGGAAAGCCAGATCTCGGCCTTGTCCTCGTCGCGCAACTGGCGATACACCATGCCCCGCACGTAGGCCAGATCGGCCGCCAGCAAAGGGAAATCGGCCGGCCCGATGGACGCGGTCAGCACGTTGGCGTCGAATCGGCCCGAGGTCTTGTTGTGTCCGATCACGTCGACGCGGTCCAGCCAGTCCAGCGCGACCCGGCCCTGCCCGAGATGCGCGGCGGCATGCGCCGCCAGCGCGCAGATCGACGCCGTCACGGCCGACATGATGATCGCCTGCGGCGGCAGTTCCTCGGCGGCCGTCAGCAACACATCGGGCCAGCGCTGCGCCGTGTACATCAGGAATGCCCGGGCCAATTGTTGCCACTGGTAGTTGCCCCACGAATCCAACAGGTCACGGTTGGCCAGAACTTCCTCGGCCTCGGCGTATTCCCCCGCCAGCGTCAGCGCCGACGACAGCGCCAACCCCACCTGGGACGCGTCGGTCACGGTGATTCCGACATAGGGGCCGAGCTGGATCTCAGCGGCCAGCGTTCGACCTATCCGGGTGGTCTCGCGATGCAGCCATTCGCTATTGGCGTTGAGCTGTCTCAGCGAGTTCAGATCGTTGTCGCCACAGGCGATGCGCCCCAGCCAGGCATCGGCCATCGACGGGTCGGCGTCGGTGGCGGCGACGAACTCGGCCAGAGCCGCGGCACTGCCGTGCCGGCCGGCGCTCGCCATGGCCCTGTCGAAATGCCTACGCGCAGTCTGCAAGTCACCCATCGTCGCCTCAAGCTTGGCTTGTAGAGCCGGTATCAGACATCGACATCGCGACCGGCTCCAGGCTGACGTAACGATTCTCAGCACGGAACATGTCCATCTCGACCATCCAGTTCCGGCCTGCCGCAGTGACATTCACCATCGCGCGGCCAACCTGCTCGATCGTCACCTCGAAACCGTGCCGCTGCGCTTCCGGCAGCTTGGTGCCGGCCGGGGCGACGGTGATGATGGTGGACGGCCGCGGCGTGGGTGCGATGGCGACGTCCCCGGCATCACTGCCGCCACCGCGGCGTGTGACGTACTCCACCACGCTGACGGTGGTCCGCGGCGCGGGCCGGGCCGTCTCGACGATGGCCACCTCCGGCATTCGCAAGCTGGCCCAGCGCGCCTTGTCCCGGGTGTGCACACTCACTCGCTCGCCCGCGCCGGCGATACGGATCACAATGCGTTTGGCGATCGTGTCGTCGCCGGCCACGAACACCCGCGATAGTTCGCCCGCGTCGGTGACCGGCATCATCAGCCGGTCCCCGTTGCTCAACTTGCCCACCAGCACACCCGATGGCCCGATCTCGGTGACCAGCTCCGAGGGCAGCGGGCTGCGCCGCAGTCCGCGCAGATGTGGGCGGGGCCCGCACATGTTGGCCGCCGCCGCGGCCGCCTGCTCACCGTTGAGCCGACGCAGCACCACACTGGGTGCGGTCGGCGCCGGCGTCGGCGTGCGCACGGTGATTGTCGCGGTGCATGTCGCGTCCGGATACACCGTCACGTTCTGGATGACCTCGTCGGCGCGCAGCGTCCACGCCTGCGCCAGCACCCGCGACGAGATCGCCTCGCGCGGGTAGGCGTAAGTGGTCATCCAACCCGCCTCGCCGCGCACGGCCTTCCAGCGTTGCGCGTTCCCGGCCACCGCGTTCGCGCCCAGCCGGCGATCGAGCTCGACGAGGTCGGTGGCGGTGGCAACCTTGGCGCGCAACCCCTGGCAGCGCAGCAAGCCCGCGATGCGCTGCGCGACCGAAACGACGGCCGTCCCAACGGAGATGCGCCACCGCAACGATTGCGCGTTGTCAATCACCCGCAGCCGCATGATCAGCCACGTCTCGCGCCGGCCGGCATACGGCGGCGTGCCGATCTCGGAGTCGTAGACCCTCGGGAAGTCACCGACAGTGCCGTGCCGGGACCCGAACGTGACGATGCTGATCGAGTCCAGCTGCAGGCCCAATGCGTGGTCCAGCATCGGTACCAGTTCGGCGATGTCGATGACGTTGTCGGTCTCGACGGTCACCGAGCCGGTGACCGTGGTGGCCTGGTGTGCCCGGCCGAGCAACTGCACCGCCACCACGGCGACGCCGTCTTGCACCCGCACTCCGCCGCCGGATCGATTGTTGGCCACGGTGATCGGGGCGTCCCATGTGATCGGCCGCCGCCCCCGCCGCCACAGCACCGCCCACGACCACGCGGGCTGGCCCCACCCGCGGACGAACACCAGCGCGACGCCCACCACGACGGCGACCACCGCGCCGAGGTAGCCGCCCGGCGCCCAGCTCGCCAACGCGAGCAGGAACACCACCCACACCCCGACGACCCGCCGGTTGCTGCCCTGGCTGAATCCGGTCAGCCCGGAGCTCCCGGAAATCACCGCACCCTCCGCAGCCGGGCCGCGATCGCCATCACCAGGACACCGACGGCGACCACACCGACGAATCCGATCGCGATGTTGCGTGCCCGATGATCTTGCGGCGGGGGCGGTGCGGCCGGTGTGATCACCCGGCTCTGCGCGCCCGGGGGCAGCCGATCGCCGGGCGGGACGTTGAAGGTCAACGCGGCGACCGGATCCACCAAGCCGTATCCCACTTTGTTGTCCACCCCCGACGGCGGATTGTGCGCGGACTGGACGATCCTGTTGATCGCCTGATGGGCGCTCAGCTCGGGGTATTTGGCCCGGA
Organism: uncultured Actinomycetota bacterium; assembly: GCA_963735655.1. GTDB lineage: Bacteria > Actinomycetota > Actinomycetes > Mycobacteriales > Mycobacteriaceae > Mycobacterium. Next base: position 18,042 of record CAVTLW010000003.1, on the reverse strand, counting down.
CCAGAGCCGCGACGCCGCTGACGTAGGCCGCCGAGAAGCTGGTGCCCCAGAACGGCATGTTCTTCTCGCCGGCCCTCGACGGCGGGTAGGCGTTGACGGGTCCGCCTCCTTGTGGCGAAAGACCCATCACGTGGGTTCCGGGCCCGGCTACCCCGACCCAAGGGCCGGACATGCTCTTGTCCAGTGCCGCACCGCTGGCGTCGACGGCACCCACCGACAACACGTAGTCGGAGAACCACGACGGTGCGGAGATGAACTTGACCTGATGCCAGTCCCGCGGATCCGACGGGTCCAGCGGGTCATACATCGGGTTGTTGTCGCAGCCGGCTTCGCCGTCGTTGCCCGCCGCGGCGACGATTACCGCGTCCTTGACGGTGGCCGCGTACCACAGCGCTGCGCCCAAGGCCCGCTGGTCGGCGGGGGCGACCGCCGGCAGGCATGCGGTCACCGAAATGTTGATCACCTTGGCGCCCATGTTCGCCGCGTGCACGACCGCGCGCGCCACCGTGTTGAGGGTGCCGGCTTTGACCCGCTCGTCGGAGTTGGGGTCCGCAGGCCCCGGGTTCACCGGCTCGAAGGCGCGCGAGGACTGCCGAATCGAGATGATCGTCGCGTGGGGAGCCACGCCCACCACCCCGTCGGGGGCACCGGGCGGTGGCGGCGGGACCGCCGGCTCGTCCTCGGTCTGCGGATCCGGCGGCCCGTTCGAGGGTGCCATCGCGCCCGCTTCGGGTGGTGGTGGCGGCGGCGGCGGCACGGTCTGGGTGATGGTCACGGGCGACGGCGGTGGCGGCGGCGCCACCGGTGCCGGTACCTCCACTGGCGGCGGCGGCGCCGCGATGGCCGGTGGCGGGCCGGCCGGCGGGGGGAACGCCGGTGTGGCCGGCATCGGTCGCGGCATCGGCAAAATCCCCTGCGGCGCAGCGCCAATGATCGAGCTGACGATCGTGCCGTGCGCGTCGCAGTCGGATAGACCGTCCTCACCCATGATGTAGTCGCCACCCGGCACCACCGGCAACCGCGGGTTGGGGGTGACGCCGGTGTCGATGACCGCCACGGTCACACCGTTACCGGTGCTGTACTGCCAGGCCTTGCTGATATTGAGCAGGTTGAAGCCGGGCGCCAGTTGCGACACGTCGGGATTTCGCACCGTGATCGGCGTGGAGCAACTGTTGGCACGCCGCATCGGTTGATCCGGTCGGGGCGGCCCGTCCGGGGGTACCAGCGCCGGATCCACCGATGGTGGTGGGATCGCTTGAGCGGCAGGGACATTGGCAGAAAGGGCGACCATGGTGATCGCGGCCGTGACCGCCCCGACCTGCGAGCACGCCCGCCTCAGTGGCCCTCTTAGTGGCGGAGCCACGCGAACAGCCCCCCCAACGCTGCCGCCGCCGGCAGCAACACGATCATCGCCAGCACTTCAACCCATTCCACGGTCAACCGAATGAGCGGCCTGAACCGCACCGCCGGCACCAAAAGCGCTGCGGCCAAACCGAATGCGGCGAAAGCGGCCACCGCCATCGCGGGCCAGAGCAGTGCACCCCCAACGTCTTTCGGTGCGGCGAGAGCGTACTTGACCACACCGGCGCACACCGCGGCAGCGGCTCCACACACCAGCGCGACCGCTTGGTATTTCGCCGCGAAGCCGCGGCCCTGGGTAATGAACAGACCCACCGCCAGGCCGGCGACCACCAGCGCGAGCCACGCCAACGGATCGCCTGGCGCCAAGACTCCCCACACCGCGGCGGGCAGCGCGATCGCCACCCCGATGCAGACACCGACCTGTACGGCGTTGACCAGTCGCGCCGAAGCCGCGATCGCGGCCCCGCGCGCCGTGATGTCGGTCAGTTCGTTGTCCTCGTCTTCGGTTTCGTCCTCACTGACCGGAGACACCGTGTCGACGGGCATCCCTTCGCGGCGGGCGAACAGGTCCCGGCCGGTGATCGATCCGAAGTGCGGGGGCCGCACCCGCGCCACCCACAGCGCGATCATCGGCGCCGTCCGGACCAGCACGAGCAGCCCGACCAGCACGCAGATCGCCAGCACCTGCGCCGAGGCCGGCCGAAACATCCGGACAACGGCCACCGCGGCAAGAATCCCGCACACCGTCACGACGGCGGCGACCACCGCTGTCTGCCATCGCTTCTGCGTGACCGCGCCGATGGTGATGGCACCCAGTAACACCACCACCAGCCCGATCAGCGCGTGAGCCGCGCCGAGTGGACCGGGCGGCGCACAGGTTCCGGCGACGGCCAACAGCACGACTGCCAACCAGCCGAACCCGCTGAACAGGTCGCGCCGCTCCCGCCACCCCCACCACACGATCCAGGTCGCGATCACCAGCAGCACACCGGTCGCGCCGGCCACCGCGGCGGGGACCACGCCGTCGCTGAAGGTGCGCGCCCGCAGCGTCAGGCCCACCACGACCGCGGCCGCCATCACGATGATCGCGATGGCGGTGTGGGCAGCGGTGAGTGGGGTTACCGGCGCAAACATGCGATCCCCGCCTTCGCGGCCAAGCCACTTGCCCATGGCCGCCAGCCCCGACGACAACGACTCGTACTGCGGTTCGAACGATTCGCCGGCGACCCTGGGCACCAACACCAATGTGTCGCCGTCTTGGACTCCGAGTTCGTCGAGGCTCTTGTTGATATCGAGGCGGACACCGTTGATCTTGTGCAGCTCGTAACTGCCGGGCGGCAGCGCAACTCCGTCGAAGCCTTTACGCTTCAGGTCGCTGTCGAACAGTTCGACCATTCCCTCGAAGAATCCCTCCACCGGAATTCCGGCGGGGAACACCTGGGAACACAGATGCTTGTCGTAGCAAATATTGACCGCACAGCGGGCCGGGAAAGCAACCTTATGCGGTGATGTCACTGCACCGACCGCTCGGCATCAGGCACGTATTTGTCCGCCAGCCCCGCGGTGATTTCGAAAAGGCGCAGCCGTGATTTCTTCTTTAGTTCGTGCACCGTATCGATGATTCCGCCTTTAGCCAGATGCGGATCAAAAGGCATCACTTCCACGATTGCGCCGACTTTGGAGAACCGTTCGGTCAGGTATGCCAGCGCATCCTTGTCGGCCATGCCGTCGGAGAGGTTGATGATCACGGTGCTGTGCGAGACGAGCTCGTGATAGCCCTGCGAGCGCAGATAGTCGACGGCCCGCAGCACCGGCCGAGACCGGTCCGCGGTGATTCCCGAGACGAATACCAGGGTGTCGGTGCTCTCCAGCACAGACTTCATCACGTCGTGCTCGAGGTCCGGGGAGGTGTCGACGACCATGACGGTGTGGGTTCGCCGCAGCCGTGACAAAACCCCGGAAAACATCGCCGGGACTAGCGGCCTGGGCTGGTCTGACGTTCGATTTCCGGCCAGCACGTCAAGCCCGACGGCGTTTTGCCCAAGATGCTCGCGGATGTCCGCGTAACCCTGCACATCGGTGTCGTTGATGATCGCGGTGTAGTCCCCTGGTGGCGACTCGTCGATCCGGTCGGCCAGGGTGCCAAAACCCGGAACCGCGTCGATCGCGATCACATTCTGCGGACGGCATTCGCGGAACACGCCACCAATGCAGGCGGCCATCGTGGTGACGCCCGTCCCGCCCTTGCCGGAGACAACAGTAATCACATATTGCCGACGGATATGGCGCCGGATACGGCCCTGCAAATCACGATAGTGGCGTTCCCGGGGCGATTCGCCCAGATTTATCTTATGAAATGAGATGCCATAGATGAATTTCCGCCAGCCCGACCCTGGGGGAATCTTTCGCGGCGCGGCCAGATCGGTAATACGCATAGTATCCGATACCGAATCGCGGAAGTTGCGCCCCGTCGACGGATCCCCCCGTCTGTGCGCACCTTCGTCAGACATATTCGGGTCATTCCAAGGGCTGGTCACGATCGCGATGCTAACACGATTGGCGATATCACGTTTCCACGCTCACTAACCCTTCAAGTGCGTTACCAGTGTGTATGGCTTCGCTTTTTAAATACTAGTTAAAACCGCTTAACCGACCCGCCCGGTCAGACGACCCGCCGGTAGGAGTACCAGTCCTCGCCGGCCGGCAGTCTGCGGATGAGCCGCTGCACCGCCCCGCCGATGTCGCTGCGCGACCCCGGTGAGAGGACTTGGAAGCGGCGCTGTCCCGAGGTCAGGGTTTCGACGCAGACCCGACCGGCCTGGGTGTCGACGATCGCCACCGCGGTATCGCCGACGGCGATGCGGGCCAGGTCTTCCGGGCCGATACCGGCCTGCAGCGCCACGATGGTGGCCTGCGCGGATCGCGCGGGGTCGGCGGCCATGGTGACGATGTGCAGCTGGTCGGAGTCGAGGCGTTGGCCGATCAGGAACTCGCGCAGGCCGGCCGGGTCGCGGACCGATTCCAGTAGTTGCTGGGTGTCCACGGTGACCGGCCGCAGCGGCGCCGCTTCGGCGACTCCGCAGAGCCGCTCGACCTGGCCCACCACCAGCTGAGCGGCCACCGCCTCGTCATTGGCGGTTCCGGCCGGGTAGAGGCGCACCAGCTCATAGTGGCGTTCCAGGACAACCCACCAGCTGGCGAATCGGCAGATGGACGCGCGGGTCGGTTCGCGGCCTGGTACCGCGATGGTTACCAGCAGCGCCAGATCCCGGCGCAACAGCACGGTGAGCCATTCGCGGATCATCTGGTCGACGTTGCCGGCCGCGTCGAGCGCCCCGGCCGCAATGAGCTCGCTGGCGATCGGGTGGCGCATCGCCCGCTCGGCGGTGTCGAGTCGGGGCAACGACGGCCGCAGCCCCAGCTCAGGGCAGGTTTGCTCGACGCCCGTGACCGCTTGCAGCACCCACAAGCCGTCCACTGTCGTTGTCAGCATGCCCTTCTCATCTCAGCCGGTTACAAGACACGGAAGGTGGGACCTACGCGCGCCGGCGCGCTTGCCCCACCTTTACCGAGTCTCCGGTCAGAACAGCCCTGTCATGGACTGGTCGGTGTGAACGGCGTTCCCCAGCACCTGAAGGGTGGTGGCCCCGTGCTTGTGGATCGTCTCGATGAGCCCCTGCAGCCCGGACAGCATCTGCGCCTGGGCTTCGAAGTAGGCGGTGGCACCGTGGCCGGCGAAGAACTCCGTCAGCACGTTCGTCCGGTTGGAGGTGTCGTCTTTGATGGCCTGCAACTGGCCGGCTCGAGCGGTCACGTCTGTACCGAAGTCCTGGACAGCCGCGGGGTTGTAAGTAATGCCTTCAGCCATGGTGAATTTCCTTTCCGAAAGAAATCTGAATCGAGGATCAGGCGCTCTGGCCGGCCGCGCCGAACAGGCCGTTGAATGCGTGGACGGAGTCAGCTTCGTGCGTTTCCATCAGCGCCGCCGCCTTTGTGAGTCCGTCGGTCAGACGGGTGCCGCCCATCAGGATTTTGTTCAGGTCGTTGGCGACCTCGGTAGCGGTGGTGTACGACGCGGTCGAAGCCCCACCCTCCCAGCTGCCGGGGCCCAGCACGTTTTGGTGGTTCGACAGGTAGCCCTTGCCGATCGCCAGGGCATGCTCCATGTTCGACTGGATTGCAGCCGCAGTGTCCCGCAGCATCTGCGGTGTCACGTGGATTGTCATGAATTTCTCCTTCTGAATTAGCCGTCCCCCGGCAGTTATCTGGGGAATGAAGCGGAGTTTATGGTTGCTGTTTCGACCTGTCAGTTCACCTTTGCTGAGATGGCTTCACAGCCGGGCCTCAACGACCCGCACGGTCGCGGGTTGCTCGGACTTTTCGTGAGATCCGCGGCTTCCGCCCGCCGAGTGACCCACCGGCATACCGCCGATTGGGGCGCCGCCTGCCCCGCCAGACGTCGTGGTCGGCGAACGCACGGCCTCGACGCCAAGGGCCCCGCTGGGCCGCAGTCCTACCGGCCGTCCGCTGCTTCCGGGTTCAAAAGCGCTGACAGGGCGTGTGAAGCTGGTCGCGGGCACTCCCCCGCCGAGCAGGGAGGCACCCCCGCCACCGGCGCCCAACGATCCGGCTTCGACGGCCGAGAGCGCACTGCCCGCCGACGCCGCTGAGCCCGCAGGCGAGGCGCCCGCGCCGGCGTTGGCGAACATGCCCATGATCGACTGCAGCGGACTCATCAGGCTGCTCATCGGTCCTTGCATTAGCTGGGAGGGGGCCTGTAGCACCTGCGGGACCGCGCCCATCAGTGCCTGAACCGGCTCCATGAAGGTGCTGAGCTCACTGCCCACGCCTTGGCCGGCCGACGCCGATTGGCCCGCCCCGCTGGTCCCGACCTCCGTGGCGCGCATTCCGCCGCCGGCAGCCGCCTCGGCCGCCGAGTCGGCGATCGCTGAGGCCGCCTGGGCGGGGGCCGCCGGCGAGGCGCCCATCGCCGCTACCGGCGGCGGAATCGTCAGGCTGTCACCCAGTATCTCGAGCATCCCGCCGTAGCTGGCGCCGGCCGCGGAGTTGTTGGGCCACATCACGCCGTAGTACTCGAGGTCCAACGAGGTGATTCGGGGGGTCAACGTCCACAACACCGCGGGATTGATGATGTTGTCGGCGACGTACTCGTCCCGGTTCTCCATGCATTCCGGAAACGGGCGCATGGCGGCGTTGGCTGTCTCATAGGCCGTGACCGCCGCCCCCACCACCGCCGGCTTGATGTCAACCCAGCCGGCCAGTCCGTGCAGCGACGCGTTCAGTGCGGTGACGCTGGCGGCCGAAGCCAGCGACCCGGCACCGAGCCAGCTCGCGGAAGTCGCTGCGGTGTTGATCGCTGACGCGATTCCTGAGGCGTGATGGGCGACGCCCAGAGCGGTCCAGGCCGCCTGGTTGGCCACGTGGGTGGCCACTCCGGTCCCGGTCTTGAGCAGTAGATCGTTGGCCTCAGGTGTGCGCGCAGCCCAGCCTGGGTCAGCCACTTATCGTGGCGGCCGCCGCGCGTGCGGCCTCGGTCGTCACATACACCCCGGACGCAAGGCTCTGGGCCCCCGCGAACAATCCACGCTGGGCGGCATGCTCGCTGACCACACCGAGGTAGCTACCCCCGCACGCGTTGAGCAACGCACAGAATTTCGCCGAGTCGGGGTCATTGCCCATGGGCGTCGTACCCAGCAGGGCCGGCGCGGCCGCGGAGGCCGCCGCCTGGGTTTCCGCGCTGATCGCGGACTCCGCGCCTGATGATGCCAAAACGGCCTCTGGCTCCACAGACCACATAAATTTCCCTCCGAACTGCTCTCGCAATGAGACGCGTTAGTCGCCGATTCTAGTGGCGGCGGCCGGATCGTGTATTCACTTTCGCTGACCCCGTCGACTTCTCTGGCGCCGCCTCTGCCTGCGGTTTCAGGTGACCGCTGCGCAAAATGGCGGCACCCACCGGCGCATCTGTACAATGCGAAATTCGCCCATAGGCCGCTATTTAACGTTTGTACAAAAGGCGCTTTTCCCACCAGTTATTGGACCGCTTGCTTCGGCCATCGGTCGGATTGGGTGTCAAGGAAGCGCGACCCGAAGGGCTTTGCTGATTTCCTGCATTGTCGGCGGAGACAGGACGCCGAGCGATTCGGTGAGTTCATCGTGATAGAGCTGCACGATGTCGTCGACTAGGACGAACCCGACCAGGGGGTCAGCGACAGTCAAGGCCACAACTGTAGGTATGTGCGCACTCTTGCTGGACGTCGTGATCCGAGCCGCCAGGACTGTGTCCAGGTTCCTGTTCCGTGAGTTGTTGCTGAGGATCACCCAGGGCTTCGTGCCGTGCCCAAGATCCACGCGGTATGCCTGGCTCCGCATCCCGCGATTCACAGACCGGCCTCGGTCCTGCGCGCGTAGCGGTTCCGTGCCGCCTGCCGTTCGGCGCGGGCAGGTTCGCTGTTGAACTCCACCGCCAGTTGCGCGTATGCGTCGTCGAGGACGAGTTCACGGAGTGCTTCGGCCCCGGCCTGAAGCAATATGCGAAGCGCGCCGGCTTCAGATTTGATGTCACTCTCGCCGCGCTGACCCGCCCACTGGCGCAGAACCTCGAATGCGGGGGAGCCTCGTCAGACCGGCACGACTTCGACCAGGTCGAGGAGACCGTCGAAGTCATCGGCGTTGCGCGTGTAGAGCCGGGCCGAATGTGCGTGGGCGGTGGCAGCGATCAGTAGATCCATCGATCGCGCCCGCTGACGTCCGGCGCCGACGACCGCTGCCGCTACCTGGCCGTAGCTCGCCGCGACGGCGTCATCCACGGGCAATGCATTGAACGTGCGCTGGAGCGCAAGCAGACGTCTTAGCCGCTCGGCGCGCACCTTTTGTTGGTTGGCGACGAGAACTCCGAAATACAATTCGGCCAATGTGATTGCGCTTATTGCCAAGTCGCCTTCAAGGGGATGAACATCCGTCGCGATGACCACGCTGGTGTCCAGAACCGCTTTCATGTCCTCGACCAGGGGTCGAGCACGTCATGGGAGATCGCCTGACGGTCGGAATCCCAAGCAACATCCGCGGGACCAGCGAATAGTTCGGCCACGTCGGCCCATCGCCTCCAAGTTCGCGGAACCGCGGGCACAAGTCGGGCCCCTGGACGGCCAGCCACGGTGATGGTGATTTCCTCACCTTCCTCGACGCGCCGGACGAGGTCGGAGGCGTTCTGGCGGAGTTCACGCAATCCAACAACTTCCACCAAGTGAGTGTAGCACATGTGCTATTCCGATGTCTCAATCGGACGCCTAATCCTAATTGTCCTGTTTCACGGGGATCTCGCAGTGCCCGGGTGGCGGCTGCAAGGGAAGTTGCGCTGTTCGAGTGAAAGCTGCGCGTCATTGTCGGCTTTGGGCTGGTTCGTGGCGAAGCCCGGCAAGGCGCGACATCGTTTCGCATCTTCAGCTGGACCAGACATCGCGCGCAGCGTTTCTGTCTATGAGACACCTTCTATTGCGGCGCAGCCACCGACGGCAGCCCCACGAGAATCCCTTCGACGTCGTCGTCGGCGCCCACCAACAAGCCCCGTCCGGGTGGCAACTGTTGTGCCCGCACCGCCCGATTGATTCGGTTTTGCGGATCGTTGTCCATATACAACTGAGCCACCTTCGCCGAGTTCTGGAACCGCACCCACGGATCCATCGGCAGCGTCGCGAAGTTCGCACTGTTGCGCGTGGTGAAAACGTGCAAACCGATCTGCCGGGCACGCTCCATCAGCTTCCATAGGGACGCGCCCACGGGTGGTTTGGGTGGATAGCTCTGTTCCGGACGCAGATCCTGCACATCATCGATGAGCACGAAGTGCCGGGGCCCTTCCCAGGGCTTCAGCGCGCGCAGCTCCTCCTGGCTCAGACCCTTGGGAGGTAGCCGGGGCAGCAGGATCTGCTGGGCCAGCTCGGTGATCACCTCGTCGATCTCGTCCTGGTCGTAGGCATACGCACAGACGTAGCCGGGCGCGTGCAGATCCCGCAGCCCGTGCGGGGCGGTTTTGGGGTCGATCAGTGTGAGCTGGGCCTCCTCCGGACTGAACCGGCTCATCACGGCCTCCCCGATGGCCCTCAGCGTCATCGTCTTGCCGCAGCCCTGCCGGCCCAGGATCATCAGCCCCGGGCTCTCCCGCAGCGGCAATGGCACCGGGCGCAATTCGTGGCGCTCGCCGATGGCGAACGCGATCGACAGGTCGTCGTGGCGTGGCCGGGCGGCTTCGTAGTCCAGAATCGCCTTGAGTTCCACGCGTTGCGGCAGGCGCTGCAAACTTGCGTGTTTTGTCACTCCGGCAACCTCGGCGACGCGTGCGCCGACGTCGTTGATGTCCACCCGCGCGCCGGTGTCATCGGACAGCGTGGGAATCCCGATGCGCAATTCGTGCAGGCTGTCCGTCAAACCAAAGCCGGGCCGGTTCACCGTTCGCCGCGCCGCCTCACGCGACTCGATCCCCGAATGGCCCATCTGACTCTCACTGGGATCGGCCAGCCGCAACTGAATTCGCGCGGTGACATTCTGCAGCAGGCTCTGCCGCTGCCCGTGAATCCAGCCGCCGGCACTGCACATCACGTGCACGCCATACTCGGGACCGCGGCTGCTCAACGCGATGATGCGGTCGCCCAGCAGATTGTCCCGCGCGTATAGATCGTCGTAATCGTCAAGCACCACAAAGACATCGCCGAACGGATCGTTAGGGTCGGTGCCGCCGAGTCCGTCGCTGCCCGGTCCGAACCGGCGCTCACGGAACCCGTCGAGATCGATTTTCGCGCGCCGAAACGCGTCCTCCCGCGCGCTGATCAGCGCGTCCATGCTGCTCAAGATGCGCTCGATGCCCTCGCCGTCCTGCGGCGACACGATGTCGGTGACGTGCGGCAGGGAACCGATCTGGGCCAGCGTCGCCCCACCGACGCAGAAGAAGGTCACCCGCTTCGGGCTGTACATCGTTGCCGCCGAACACATCAGGGTCATCAAGGCTGTGGTCTTGCCGCGCTGTTTGGCGCCGACCACCATGATGTTGCTGCGCAGCGCGTCGATCGCATACACGATCTGCTGTGATTCTTCGGGGATGTCCATGACGCCGATCGGGAACATCAGCCCGGCGTGGCGACCGTATTCGACCTGCCAAGGCTTGCCGCGGAACCCGGCCACCAAGGCATCGACGGGCTCGGGGTCTTCCAGCGGCTCCAACCACGGTCGCCGCGGTGATCGGTGCGGCACATGCTGCAGCGACTCGCGCAGCACGTCCACGACCTTCTTCTTCTTGAAACCATCGTCCTGATAAAGGAATTCGTCTGGTTCGGCGTCAACAGCGGCGGCGGCTTCCAGTGCCGCGGCGTCGGCCGCATCCAGCGGCTGGTACTGCCCGTTGTACAGCCGGGGCTTGGTCAAGGTCATATCTACGGTGCGGTGCACCCGCTTTGACTTGGGCACCACGAACGGCGCCGACAGGTAGAAGCAGCGGAACGGCTCGAGGTCACGTGGTCCCACCTTCAGCAGTGCGAAACCGTTCTCTTTCGACGGCAGGTGATATGCGGCGTCGGAGCCGATGACCTCGCGACTGTCGTCGCCGGACTCGGCGCGCAGCGCGATCCGAAAGGCGATGTTGGACTTGACTTTTTGCAGCGATGACAAATCCAGCCGCTGCCCACCGAGCATGAAGAAGACGTTGGCGCCGCGGCCCTCCTGACCGATGTGGATGATCAGATTGATCCACTTCTCGTGGTTGGCGAACAACTCCAGATACTCGTCGACGATCACGAGCAACACCGGCACGGGTGGCAGATCGCGCCCGGCGAGCCTGATCTCTTCGTAGTCATTGGCATCACGCGCGCCGACGGACGTGAACAGTTCGTAGCGCTGTTTGATCTCGCCGTCGATGACCCTGCGCATCCGCTCGGCTAGATGCCGTTCGTCCTTGCCGAGGTTCGACAGCGCGGCGACTACGTGCGGGATGCCCAGGATGTCCTGGGCCGCCGATTCGAACTTCATGTCGACGAAGATGACGTTGAACGTCTCTGGCGAGTGCGTCAGCGCAATCCCATAGACCAGCGACAAGAAGAACTCTGATTTGCCCGAGCCGCTGGTACCGATCACTACCGAGTGAAACCCGAAACCACCGAAGTCTTTTGCGCGGATGATGACGTTCTGTAACTCACCATTCGGCTTGGCGCCTACCGGGATCTCCGACCACCGCTCGTCGCCTCGGCCGCGCCGCTCGGCCCACAGCCGGTCGACGTCGAGGTCGCGTGGGTCGCTGATTCCCAACCCCCGCAACAGCTCCGCGGCGCCGCTGGCCGAATCGGTGATCTCGCTGCGGCTGGTCGGCGACCAGCGCGCCATTGCGCGCGCATATCGGTAGGCCCGATGAACAGACAACTGGTCGGCATGGGCGAAGAACTTGCCGCGCGCACGCAACAGCGGCGCCGGGCGCCCATCGTCGTCGTCGGGATCCGCACCGTCGCCGCCGGCCTCGACGGCGACCGTGGCGCCGCCGCGCTCGGCCATCTCGTGCACCTGGTCGTCGGCGAACCCCACGCCGGTGCCCACCCGAGATGCGAGGCGCAGCACCGTGATCCCAGCCTTGCCGACCTGTCCGACCACGCTCTCCCAGGCGTCGGGGCTGCCGGTGTTGTCGTCAACGATCACCAAGTGCGGTCCAAGATCCACCGCGTCGCTGCCGTGCCCGGTCTCGAGTGTCGAGCCCATCGCGGTAGGGCTGGCTGCCACCAGGGGTGTCCACGGACCGCGCTTGCCCTTCATGTGCAGCTCGGCACCGAGTGCCTCTTCGAGCTCTTCGGGTGTGGAAAACATCAGCCGCCGCCACCCGCACGCATCGAACAGTTCATCGTGCAGGTTGTGTGGCAGCCACACCATCCACGACCACACTTCGGGTTGGCGCGTCACCACCATCAACTTCACGTCACGCGGGTTGTGGAACACCGCCAGCGAGCACAACACCGAACGCATCAGTGACCGTAGCCGGTTCAGGTCCTCACCCACGAAACTGAAGCCCGGCGCCGACCGCAGGTTCAGCACCTTGGCGATGTCGCGAATCTTGCGCTGCTCCAATATGAAATCGCGCAACGCCTGACCGGTGACCGGCTCGAGTTCCTCATCAGATGAGATGTCCGGCCAGGTCACCGACAACACCGAATCCGGCGCATGCTGGACACCCGTGCCGACCCGCACCTCCAAGAATCCACATCCCCGCGGCTGCGTTCCCACATCCGCGGTCCCCCGATGATGGCGCCCAAACCTCGTGGATCCGAATGCACCGCGTGCTGCCAATTGCGTTGCGCGCAAACGGCGGTCTGGATCTCGTCGCGGTTGACATCGAGGTCGCGAAGGTAGCGGCGGCGTCCCCGTTCCATCTCTCCCCAGGTGATTTTGCGCGCCCGCCCGAACCGCCCGGAAAACGCCAGCATGCTGAACGCGCCGATCCCCATCATCGGAAAGAAGCCGGTGGACAGACTGCGCACGCCCGACACGTACAGCATGGCGATGGTGCCGATCAGCGCGACGATCAGCGCCGGCACTCCGATCATCACCCAAATGTTGCGCGGCTCGCGCTCCGGCAGTGCTATCGGTGGATTCGGTGCTATCCGAACAGGTTTCGGAGGATCGATCTTGACACGATTGATGGGAAAGGCCTTTTTCGACATCTTGTCATCCCCCCACTCTCGCCGACGTCGTCACCACAGCGGCCTGGCCTTGCACCGGCACCGTGTCGCGCGCCACGAGCGCCGCCTGGCGCGACAGGGCCGGGCCCGCGGCGAAGGTCCGCAACAACGGCCACGGTGCCTGCACCGCCGACGCCGGATCTAGCCCCAGCGCGCGCAGCGTCGCTTCGTCGGCGGCGATGCCGAAGCGAACGCCGTTGTCGGACAACCAGAACAACGACTCGCGGGAATCGGCGGTGACCACACCGCTGGTCGATGCAACGAAATTGGCCGCGCCCGGTAATACCAGCACCTGGTTGGCGACCACCGACGCCGGATCGCGGTCGTCGCGAACCAGACGAACGATCCGGTTGTCCATCGACGACAACACCGGAAGCCCCCGCCCGTTGTAGACCTGGACGCGCGCCTGCGGATCCGTCGACCCCTTCTCCCACCCCACGCACGTGGTCGGATTCGCGGCCGGATCAACGAAATTCAGCCGCCCGGTCGGGTAGTATTCCACCGCAAGGGAATTCACGTCGGGAGTGTTCACCAGCACGTCGGGAGTCACCACCCGAGGAGCCGTCGACCCGTAGGAATTCGCGCTGCGCAGCAGATCGGCCACGAAACTGGTGATCTTCTGCACCCCGTCGGGCAACAGTACGTAGAACTGGCTGCCCCCGCCGGAGGTCTGTGCCTGCAACACGGCGCCCACCTGCGAACCCGGCACCCACTTCGACGGGGTGCCCGCGCCGGGTACCTGTGGCACTCCCACCGGCTCTGTCGACGGCAAACCGTCGAACAGCGCCCGGGATATCTCCACTGGCGGCGTCACGCCGGGGTCGAGCCCCAAACTCAACGTGACTGCCCTATTGGCCGGATCGATCTGTGAGCGTTTACCGCCCCAGACCACGTAGGTGTTGCCCTGGAACGTGACGAGCAGCCCCGCGTCGTCGCGCAGTGGAGCCCCGCGACCACCTTCGGTGAGCTCGCCGGCGATCGAAGTCACCGTCGGCTTGTCCACACTGCGCGGCCGCCCGGCGGTATCGCACACCGTCCATGCCGAGACCGCGCCGCGGTTCACCCGCATCGCCGCCGGCGCCCCCGGGATGCCGATCAGCGGGCCGGTCGGGTACTTGGCGACTTCCGCGGGTTTCACCCAGGTCGGCTGGCCCGGCGTCCCCGTTGCCAACCGTGCAGACGTCAAGTTCAGCGCCGGATACAGCCGACCGTCGATGCGGGCGTAGATCGCTCCGGAATCCCGGTCACCGATGATTGCCGCGTCGCCCACGACGCCGGTGGGTTTGAGCACATTCAGCAACAGCATCCATCCCCCGGCGATGGCCACCAGCACCATCGACAGCGCCAGGGCCGCGGTCTGCTTGCGGTCGTCGTGCTTCATCCGCACCGAGAACCGCGTCGTCGCCGCCCGCAGTCGCCGGTTGTAAAACAGGTGCCCCGAATTCTGGTCCCGGTTGGACAAACTCAGCGGCATGGTCAGTACCCCCTCGGTGCGCGACGAGGATCTGCCTGCTGGATCCGCTCAGCCAAATTCGAGGCATCGGCGGCGACCCCATAGTGGCCCCGCGCATAGTTGATGAACGCACAGGCTTGCGAAAGCAGATCGTGGATGCTGGGCGAGGTCCCCGGTTCGTGGTACGCCGCGAATGTTGGCCCGGTGAACTGCCAGACGCCCCTGCTGTGGGTGCCGCTGGCCGCGTTCGAATCCCAGTTGTTTACTGCGCCGACGGTGTAGTTCGACTCGCGCCGGGCCACCAGATCCATCCCGCGCTCCCAGCGCGCACGCGCCGCAGGGTCGTGAATGCCCTTGATATCCAGTGCTTTACGGATAGCCGTCAGCACTGCCGCCCGGCCGCCGGCGGTGGCGGGGCGCGATCGCGCGTATTGCAGCCGTCGCAACCGCAGCGCCGACGCGTGCGCGTGCGCTCGCGACCGCACGATGTGGCGATGTTGAGCCCGTAGCCGGGCCGCCAACCGGGCATTGGCCTCGCGACGGCCCGTCGGCGTATCGGCAGCCGGCATCACGTCGGCCCGCGCGGCGTCCAGCTCCATCCGTGTCGCCATCCTCGCGTGCGCGCGCTGAACCCGTGCCGCCGCGATGATCCCCGCCGCCGCCCGATCGGTATCGGCCAACCGTTGCAACCCCTGCACCGAATTCCTCGTCCGCAGCGCCGCCGCGGTGGGCACCCGGGTGACCGCGTGAGATAGCTGGTCGGCGTGCGCGTGCACCCGCGCCGGCCCTTCCACATCGGCGCCGGTGACCTCTCCGGCGAACAGGCGGTGGCCGCGCGACAACGCCGCAACCGCCTGCACCATCAACGGATCAGTCACCGATTCTTATCCCCGTCCCTGTCCCCAATTACCCGATACGCGCCGCTCACAGCGCACTTCGACGACACTACTGCGGTTATTTCTATCCGACTACTCACCGCTAGTGCCGTGGTAGCAGCGGTGCAGATAGCGTTCGATGGAAAACTGAATTGACCACCGTACCGGTGATAGATAGGTTACCGGCAACTCAGGAGGGGATCCGTTGTTAGTCGACGAGGGAACGTTGAACGCCGGGGAGGCGTCTTCGTTCACCACGATTAAGGAGCGCAACGCCACGGCATTGCGGGTAGTGCGGTGCACCTCCGATACATAAGCAAGGCCTTGTTGATCCTGTTTGCTGGCGGTAGCCCGTGGAAGATCAACGACACCCTGCAAAGCGGCCGGCCGGCCCAGATCTCCGATCTTGCGCAAGCGTTTCATGACGCGGGCCGATCGACCGCGGACGCCGAAGCATCCTTTCAACAGGCGAAGGACCGCTTCGCGAAGTCGTGGACGCACGAGAACGGTGACAATCCGATCAACGACTCGGCCGAAGTGCAGCGCGTCACCACCAGGCTCGGCGTCCAAGCGGGCCAGCTACCCAAGATCGGCGCCGACCTGGAGAACATCGCGGCTACCCTGGCCGAGGCGCAGCGGTCCGGCAAGAGCGAAATCTCGAGTCTTGAGGGTCAACTGCAAAGCCTCGATGACCAGATCGGCGAGGCCGTCGAGGTGGAGCAGGACCCGCACCTGTCCGCCCATGACCGGCAACTGCTGGACGGCCACATCACCGCTCTGGAGCAGCAGGCCATCGACGACACCAAATCGTCGTTGCACAAGCTCGATCACATCCGCGACGATTATGCGGGCAATCTGCAGCGTGCCGAGGCCAACCTGCACGCCGATGGGTACGACACGACGATGGTGCGGGGTGTGGACGGCCACACTCCCGAGTCGCCGACGGATGCGGAAGCCGATGTGCGCAAGACGTTGGCCGGCGATAAGGACGCGGCGGCCCGAGTGGGCGCCGTGCTGGATTCGATCACCGACGATCAGCGCGAGGGCAAAGTACCGCTGGCGGCCGAGCAGGCGTCGGTGTTGAGTCAGATGCAGGCTCAGCAGCACAAGATGTCGGTCAACGACCTCGGGACGGCCGAAGAGCGTCTTGGCGACCAGCGGCATGTCATCGGCGACTCCTGGCAGCTGATGAGCACCCCGTCGATCTCGTTCCCCAAGACCGCGCAGGACGTTGGCGCCAAGGAAGGATCCGACAAGCTGCAAGGCGGGTTCGAGCAATTGCCGCAAAGTGTGCAGGACACTCTCAGCGCTCCGGGCTTCATGTTTGCCGACCAGACCAGGACGGTCGCCAACATCGTGAAGGACGGCAACCCGGCGCTGCAGCGCAACACCCCCCTCGACCAGAACCTGCTGCACAAGGGGGGCCAGATCATGACCCAGTTCAGCTGGTCACGTAACACCTACGACGAGACGGTGGAGGCCGTGTTTTCTGCGGCGGGAAGGGACCATGCTGCCGTCAATTTGGTCGTCAATGACCTACGTTGGTGCGACGGATCGACCGGTGTCGCCTTCCTAGACAACATCACTCACCACACCTGGTCGGACGGCGGTGACGCCGCCGGATCGTTGTTCAGCTGGACGCAGAACGCGAGCGGGCCGGAAGCCCAGATTGCCGGACAAACCGCGCAGGCCTACGCCGCTTACCTGGGCAACAATGCGCAGGATCTGATGGATCTGTCGGGACACCACACTCTGGGCGAGCTCGACCCGAAGTTGGTGCGCGCCTTCGCCACCGGGCTTTCCCCTTACGTGTCGAACATCGCCGGCGACAACAACGAGCTGTCGCCGTTTTTTCACACGCCCGACGTCGACGGCAACGTGACCAACAATACGTTTCCTGTCGCGAAAGGAATTTTCTCGGTGCTGAGCACCGACAGGGACGCGTCGGACACCTTCAATGGTGCTGCTATGCGGCAAATCATGCAGGACCAAAATGCATACGCGCAAGGGGTGGCCAGTCATGTGCCGGGCGCGGCGACCGCCGACGCCGCCCTGCAACATGCGGCGACATTAAAGGGATTGGTCGATTCCGGAATCAATAACGCGGTGCACGCGGCGGGGGTCAACCAAGACAACCAGGCGTCCGAGGCCTATTCGCGCAAAGAGTCGGCATACAACTCGGTGGTCAAAGGACTCGGAGCGGCGGCGAAGGTGGGCGGCAATGCGCTGCCGCCTCCCTATAACGTGCTCGGCAAGCTCGGCGGCCCGGCGGTCACCATGGCTGGAAACTCGTCGGAACAAGACATCATTGGGGCCGCACCAACTGCCACCGTTGGGCCGGAACTCCTGCCCAACATGACCGAGGGCGGCGCCTACCAACAGGTGCTCGACGGGTTTGCCGCCAATCGCGTTCCCATCAACGGCCTACCCCAGGGATTCTTGGTGCCGGTCGATGCCGGCGATCCCACCGGCCCCCAGCGCATCGCGACATTGGAAGAAGTGAATTCCCATGGAACCCCTTATACGCCTTACACTTACAACCAAGCACTTGCAACCGCGGTGCAATCAGCTATTGGAAATGACGCGGCCGCGACGATCGAGGAGCATATGCGGTTGCAGTACGACG
>CAVTLW010000002.1:0-214311 GCA_963735655.1 uncultured Actinomycetota bacterium | reverse complement strand
GAGACATCTCGAATTCCCTCTCAAGCGCCGACAAGTTGATCGACGGATTCGGTTGGTATAGAACGATTTTCGT
Source organism: uncultured Actinomycetota bacterium (assembly GCA_963735655.1). Classification (GTDB taxonomy): domain Bacteria; phylum Actinomycetota; class Actinomycetes; order Mycobacteriales; family Mycobacteriaceae; genus Mycobacterium. Next base: position 214,238 of record CAVTLW010000002.1, on the reverse strand, counting down.
AGTTGCGAGCGATCAACGTCTTTTCGCCCGACAGCCGGGTGCGCGCCCACTTGCCGATGACGCGGCTCGCGATGCCCGGCTTCATCAGCGCCAGCGGCGGTTTGACCAGATGGACGACGGCCAAAAACTCGCGGTAGGCGTCGATGTCGTCGTGCACCAACTCCAGCAGGCGGTCCATGTACCAGGTGAGGACGCGGAAGTAGAACGGGCGCTTCTTGTCGACATCCTTCATCCAGTCGAAACGCAGGTTCTGCTCGACGGATCACAAACCAGGCCGTGTCGGCCATCTTGGCGATCGACCGGTAGTAGCGGCGCGGCAGATCCCGGTGTCCCGCGCCGTACTTGGCCAGCAGCAGCTGCATCTCCCGAACTTCCTTGAGCGCCAAACTCATACCCAGTCCGGAAACCGGGTCGGCGCTGGTGTAGGCATCCCCCACGGCCAACAGCCCGCGCGGCAGGTTGCGTTTCTTCTCGTAGTGCAGCCGCAGCATGTTCGGATAGCGGAAGTTATAGATCGGCGAGGCCGGCTCCAGCCCGTCGATGTTCTCCCCGATCACCGGTGACGGCATGAGATTGGCGAACTCACGAAACTCGTCAGCGGTTCGGGGTGGCGAATAGCAGTTGTAGGCCACCAATGACGTGGACAGCAGGGTGCGCGAGCTGTCCACGTAGTACTGCGCGGCGTAGGTGTCCTCGAACGGACGGTACGCGTAACAGATCACCATCACCTTGTCCTGCCACTGCCGTTCCGGCGGGACCCGGTGCTGCATCGTCGAATAGAAGCAGTTGATGATGTCCTGCTCGACCTCGGGCGCGCCGATGCCGATGCGCTCCAGGAACTCCGGTACGCGGGTGTTCTTGCCCGAGGCGTCCACCACGAACTCGGCGGGGACGAGCTCCGGCTCACCGTCGCCACGCTGGACGGCGACGCCGACGACGGTGTTGGCGTCGCGGTCGAACACCAGGTCGGTGACCTCCGACTCGTAGCGGAAATCGATCCGTGGCTCGTCGTCGAGCCGGCGCCGCACGCACCATTCCAGCAACGGACGCCCGGCACAGATGATTTCGATATCGCTGGTCCCGGGCTTCTTCCAGGTGCCCCCCAACCGGATTCGGTACTGCGCGGCCATGTCCACCTTGAACGCGCCCTCGCGAACCATGTCGTCGACGATCCCGGGGAAGAGGCGCTCGAGCTCGATCTGTCCCGCGGTCGAGCAGGTGATGCAGGTGCCAGCCCTGCGCAGCGCCCGGCCTGCCCTCGCGGCGGCGATGCGGATCGTCCTGCTCGAGCACGATGACGCGCTCGAAGGCTTCGCTGCACGCACCTTGGCCGCGGCGATCCCCGCGATGCTGCCGCCGATGACCACCGCGGTGCCACGACCGCGACGGCGTACTTCGGCGATGTCCAGACCCGCGTGGTCGATGCGGCTGGGGTTACGGCGCCGCGCCGCGCCGCTGGCCACGAACTTCTCGTAGTAGAGCCCGACGCGATGGAAGCCGTTGTTTTCCAGCCAGGTTCGGGTGGCTTCGACCATCGCGCCAGGGCCGCACAGGTAGACGTCGGCGTCGCCGCCGGCCAGCATCCGCTCGTCCAGCAGGTCAGTGACGAGTCCGGTCCGTCCATCCCAGTCGGCGTCTGGTTGCGCGACGATGACGTGTAACTCCAAGCCGTCAACACGGCGTCGGAGTTCCTTGAGTTCGTCAATCTTGCAAAGTTCTTGGGCCGAGGTGACTCCGTACAGCAGGTAAATAGGTTGCCCGACATCGGAATCCAGGCTTTCGGCCATCGCCAGGATCGCCGACAGGCCGGTGCCGCCGGCGACCAGGATCACCGGTCGCACCACGGGGCGTAGGTAGAAGTTTCCTTTGCTGCCCCGCACTGCAATACGGTCGCCAGGCTTGGCGCGGTCGCGCAGATAGTTCGACATCTCGCCGTCCGGTAGCAGCCGGATGATGAACTCCAGCTCGCCGTGATCGTCGGCCGGATGCGCGTAGGAGTAGTTACGCCAGGCGTTGCTGCCGGGAACCCGCAACTGGGCGAACTGGCCGGCGCGAAATTTCAGCGTCCCCGCCGCGCCCGAAACATCCACCCGCAGGACCGCGGTGCTGGGCGACACCAAATCCACCCCGGTCACCACACCCTCGCAGGCGATCACCTGTGCGGCGTTGTCGTCGGCGGAATACTGCAGCTCGATCTGACAGTCGGATTCGGCGAATGTTTGGCACGTCAGGATCTTTCGGGCCGCCCGTTCCACATCGGACAGGCCCTCGGTACGCCCCATCTCGTAGCGGCCGGCGGTGCAGGTGGCCACACAGGTGCCACAGATTCCGCTTTGGCATTCGTTGACGATGGCGACGCCGTGTTCCTCGGCGGCCTCCAGCACGGACTGGTCCGGCCGAATGGGCATCACCTTGCGCGTTCCGTCCGTGTAGCCGACGGTGATCTGACAATCCGTCATCGCAATGTCCTAAACGATCGCTGCGACTGGCTTTTTGGCGATGCGGGCGTTGAGTCTGGGCATGACCTCCTCGGCCAGCAGCCGCATCGACTCCTTCCACGGGCCGGGGTTCTCGACGTAGTCGAATCCGAGCACCAGCAGGTGGCCGAATCCGCCGACCTGGTCATAGGTGGCCTCGAGCTTGTCCACGACCGTCTCCACCGAGCCGACCACGAAGGTGTTCTCGGCGAGGTATTCCGGTGTCACGTCGTCGTCGGGCACCGAAGGATTGTGCTTGTAGAACTTGGTCATGCCGAACATGCGGAACGTCGGCAGCACATACTCCCGCATGGCGCGTCCCATGGTGCCGTCGACGGCATAGCGGAATGCCTGCTCGTCGGTTTCGGCCACCATCACCTCGCGCACCAGTCGCCAGTCGCGTCGATCCGGCGTCCGGCCGCTGCGCGCGGCCCCTTCCAGTACGGCATCCCAGTGCGAGGCGACGTATTCGGTGTTCAGGTCCAGACTCATTGGCAGATAACCGCGCTCGCCGGCCAGCTTGAGGGTCTCGGAGCCGGCGCTGAACCCGGTGACACCGATGGGCGGGTGCGGCTTCTGGAACGGCTTGATATGACGCCTCATCAGGCCCTCGAACATCGGCGCAATTCCGTTGGCGTTCCAGTACTTTCCGCGATGCTCCCAGGGCTCGTCCTCGGTCCAGATGCGTAACATGATTTCGAGTGCCTCACGGGTCATCTCGCGATGCTCGCCGTTCTTGCCGTCCACGTCGTAGAGTGCCCAGTCGCCCGGTATGCCGCTGGCGCCGACACCGAGCATGAATCGGCCCTGGGCCAGATGGTCGAAATAGGCTACGCGGTGCGCCAATTCGACGGGATGGTGATAAGGCAACAGGTGCGCACCGGGGGCCAGCTTGATGCGACTGGTGCGCAGCAGCGCCTGGGCCAGCAAGAGATCGGGCGCACAGATCGGCTCCCAGGGCACGGTGAAGTGTTCGCCCACCCACGCCTCCACATATCCCAGCCGGTCGGCCAGTTCGATGATGTCGAGGTCCCACTGGGTGGCGTCGTAGAGGCTGCGCTCAGGTGGGTGGGCCGGCATGAGAAATATCCCGATCTCCATGGTCAACCCTTCTTGATTGGGCCCCTGCCGCGTGGGCGTGCGTTCGAAATCGATATCACAGTACTACCAAGATACTTTAGCGCACACAAGAGCCATTTTGTTAGGGATTTTGTGTGGATGCTGGCCGCAATGTCGCGTACTGGCTATGGACATAACGCGGAATTGCCGCGTAACCTCGCACAGGTCACCCGTTCAGCGCGCAGCGAGCAGTAAGGAGCGGTCATGAACGTCGCCGGGGTCAGTCCGGTAGATCGCCGGTCGGAAGAGCAACGTTCCGTGCGGGACTGTGTGCCGGATTTCGAATTCATCGCCTACGAGACGATCGACGACGGCCGGATCGCGGCGATCACCCTCGATCGTCCGAAACAACGCAACGCGCAGACGCGCGGAATGCTGGTGGAGTTGGGTGCCGCGTTCGACCTGGCCGAAGCCGACGATGCGGTCCGCGTGGTGATCCTGCGGGCTGCGGGTCCCGCCTTCTCGGCGGGGCACGACCTGGGCTCTTCCGACGACGTCCGCGAGCGTGCGCCGGGTCCCGACCAGCACCCCACCTATCAGTGCAACGGAGGAACGTTCGGCGGGGTTGAGTCGCGTAACCGGCAGGAGTGGCACTACTACTTCGAAAACACCAAAAGGTGGCGCAACCTTCGCAAGATCACCGTCGCGCAGGTGCACGGTACGGTGCTGTCGGCCGGCCTGATGCTGGCGTGGTGTTGCGATCTGATCGTCGCCAGTGAGGACACGGTGTTCGCCGACGTCGTCGGGACCCGGCTCGGCATGTGCGGGGTCGAGTATTTCGGCCATCCGTGGGAGTTCGGGCCACGCAAGGCGAAGGAACTGCTGCTCACCGGCGACTCGATCGGCGCCGACGAGGCCCACTCGCTCGGAATGGTGAGCAAGGTCTTTGCCAGGGACGAATTGGCGGACAGCACTATCGAATTCGCTCGCCGGATCGCCAAGCTGCCGACCATGCCGGCGCTGCTGATCAAGGAATCGGTGAACCAAACCGTCGACGCCATGGGCTTTTTGACCGCACTGGACGGGTGCTTCAAGATCCACCAGCTCAACCACGCGCACTGGGGTGAAGTCACCGGCGGGAAGCTGTCCTACGGTACGGCCGAGTATGGACTCGACGACTGGCGCGCCGCGCCGGAGATCCCGCCCGCATCCAAGCGGCGGCCCTGAGGCCGGGACCGGCGGTGGACGTCGCCTACCCGCCCGAGAGCGAAGCGTTTCGCGCCCGGATCCGCGCTTTCCTGTCCGAGCACCTGCCGGCCGGCTGGTGCGGGCCCGGGGCGCTGCCACCCGACGAGCGCGAGTCGTTCGCCCGGCAGTGGCGGGGGTCGCTTGTCGCCTGCGGACTGGTCGCGGTGTCCTGGCCGGAAAAGTACGGCGGTGCCGGCCTCTCCGCGATCGATCAGGTGGTGCTGGCCGAGGAGTTCGCCAGGGCCGGCGCACCCGAACGGGCCGAGAACGACCTGTTCGGCATCGAGCTGCTGGGCAATACCCTGATCGCCCTGGGATCCGAGGAACAGAAGCAACGTTTCCTGCCGCGCATCCTGTCCGGCAGAGATCGTTGGTGCCAGGGCTTCTCCGAGCCGGATGCGGGTTCGGATCTGGCGTCCGTGCGGACCAGGGCCGTCGTCGACGGAGACGACTGGGTGATCAACGGCCAGAAGATCTGGACCTCCGCCGGGGCCACCGCGAACTGGATCTTCCTGCTGGCACGCACGGACCCGGCGGCAGCCAAACACCAGGGCCTGTCGTTGCTGCTGGTGCCCATGGACCAGCCGGGCGTCGTGGTCCGGCCGATCGTCAACGCGGCCGGACACTCGTCGTTCAGCGAGGTCTTCTTCACCGACGCCCGAACGCCCTCGGTCAACGTCGTGGGCGGAGTCGGCGCGGGATGGCCGACCGCGATGACCCTGCTGGGTTTCGAACGTGGATCGCAAATCGCCACGGCGGCAATTGATTTCGGACGAGACCTGGAACGGCTGGGTGAACTCGCCAGGAGCCGCGGTGTGCACACCGACTCGCGCATCCGGGACGGGCTGGCGTGGTGCTATGCGCGGGTCCAGATCATGCGGTACCGGGGATACCGGGGCCTGACGTTGTCGCTGAACGGACAGTTGCCGGGCGCCGAGGCCGCGATCACCAAGGTCATCTGGAGCGAATACTTCCGGCGCTGCACCGACCTTGCGGTCGAAATCCTCGGGGTCGAGGCCCTCGGTCCCCAGGGCGCCGGAAATGGTGGAGCCCGGCTGGTCCCGGAGACGGGGACGCCGAACTCCCCCGCGTGTTGGATGGACGAACTGCTCTACGCGCGCGCCGCGACCATCTACGCGGGCAGTTCACAGATTCAGCGCAACGTGATCGGCGAGCAGTTGCTCGGGCTGCCCAAGGAACGCTGACATGGATTTCCGTTACAGCATCGAGCAAGACGCGTTTCGGGCGTCGCTGCGCGCCTTTCTGCGCGACCAGGCCCCGCCGGCGCGGGTGCGCGAGGTGGCCGCCGCCGATGGCCACGACCGCAGGCTCTGGCAACGGCTGTGCACCGAACTGGAGTTGCCCGCTCTGCACGCGCCGCCGGAGTACGGCGGGGTCGGCGCCACCCTGGTCGAGACCGCGATCGCGTTCTGCGAGCTCGGCCGGGCGCTCACCCCAGTTCCGTTCGCGGCGACCATGTTTGCGATCGACGCCGTTCTGCGGCTGGGTGACACCGAGCAGCGCAAGAGCCTGCTTGCCGGTCTAGTCTCCGGAGAACTGATCGGCGCGTTCGCGGCCAGTGGCCCTGGCGACACGTCAGGGGCTGCCAAGTCAAGGGTGCGAGCGCAGCGCGTCGACGGTCGCACCGTGCTCACCGGCGAGTGCGTGCCGGTGTTGCACGGCCATGTCGCCGATTTGTTCGTGGTCCCGGCGCTGCGCCACGCATCCGAAAGCGAGGTCGTTTTCCACGTCGTTGCGGCCGGCGCTCCCGGGGTCACGGTGACCCGACTGCCCTCGTTCGACGTCACCCGTCCTGTCGCGAAGTTGCGGCTGGCCCGGGCCCCGGCCGAGGCCTTGACCGCCGGCTCGCCCGGCGACGCGCAACGGGTGCTGGACGTGGCCCGGGTGCTACTGGCCGCCGAAATGCTCGGCGGCGCCGAAGCCTGCCTCGAGCTGGCGGTCGAATATGCCAGGGGACGAAGGCAATTCGATCGGCCGATCGGCTCCTTCCAGGCGGTCAAGCACGCCTGCGCGGACATGCTGATCGAGATCGACGCGACCCGGGCCACCGTGATGTTCGCCGCGATGAGCGCGACCGACGGGGATGGGTTGCACAGCGCGGCTCCGCTGGCCAAAGCGCAGGCCGCCGACACCTACGTGCTGTGCGCCGGCTCCGCGATTCAGGTGCACGGCGGTATCGCATTCACCTGGGAGCACGACCTGCACCTGTACTTCCGCCGCGCCAAGACCACCGAGGCGCTCTTCGGCGGCAGCGCATATCACCGGGCCCTGCTGGCCGACCGCGTGGGCCTGTGAGCCGCGTCGTAGGACTCCAGGGCTAAATTTGAACGCCGTGGAGTCCTACGACGCGGGCCCGGTGGACACTCCCCTGCTGCACGAGACGATCGGCGCGAACCTCGAGCGCACCGTGCTCACCTACCCCGACGCCGATGCGCTGGTCGACGCGTCCGCCTGTCAGCGCTGGACGTACGCCCAACTCAACAATGAGATCGACGGCCTGGCAAGAGCTTTGATCGCCAGCGGCATCCAGCGCGGTGATCGGGTGGGCATCTGGGCGCCCAACCGCCCGGAATGGGTGCTTCTTCAATACGCCACGGCGAAGATCGGCGCCATCCTGGTCACCGTCAATCCCGCTTACCGCACTCACGAATTGTCCTATGTGCTAAGGCATTCAGGCACTCGGCTGCTGGTGTCGGCTTCTCTTGGCGCATTCAGAACCTCCGACTTCCGCGGCATGGTCGAGCAGGTGCGGCCCGGGCTGCCGGACTTGCACGAGGTCGTGTTCCTGGGAACCGACGACTGGGAACAGCTGCTGCAGCGCGCCGAGCAGGTCCCGCACGAACAACTGCGATCCCGGACGGCCACGCTGCGTCCGTCGGACCCGATCAACATCCAATACACCTCGGGCACAACGGGTTCGCCCAAGGCCGTCACCCTGTCACACCGCAACATTCTCAACAACGGCTTCTTCGTCACCGAGCTGCTCGGACTGGGTCCCGGGGACCGGCTGTGCATCCCGGTCCCCTTCTACCATTGCTTCGGCATGGTGATGGGCAACCTGGGCTGCACCAGTCACGGCGCCACCATGGTGATTCCGGCCCAGGGATTCGATCCCGCGGCAACCTTGAAAGCCATCGAAGCCGAGCGCTGCACGGGCCTGTACGGCGTGCCGACGATGTTCATCGCGATGCTGGGCCACCCCGACCTCGCGACGCGCGACGTGTCGTCGCTGCGGACCGGAATCATGGCCGGCGCTTCCTGTCCGGTCGAGGTCATGAAGCGCTGCGTCGCGGAACTGAACATGTCGCAGATCTCGATCGCTTACGGGATGACCGAGACGTCACCGGTGTCGTGTCAGACATTGATCGACGACGACCTGCAGCGTCGAACCGCAACCGTCGGGCGGGCGCATCCGCACGTCGAGATCAAGATCGTCGACCCCGGCACCGGCGAGATCGTGAAACGCGGTCGGCCCGGTGAACTGTGCACCCGCGGCTACTCGGTGATGCTGGGCTACTGGGGCGACGACGACACGACTCGCGAGGTCATCGACGGCGACGGCTTCATGCACACCGGCGATCTGGCGGTGATGCAAGACGACGGGTATTGCGTCATCGTCGGGCGCATCAAGGACATGGTGATCCGCGGCGGCGAAAACCTGTCCCCGCGCGAGATCGAGGACTTCCTGTACCTCCACCCCGACGTCGAGGACGTCCAAGTCATCGGTGTCCCCGACGACAAGTACGGCGAGGAACTGTGCGCCTGGATCAAGATGCGCCCGGACCGTGCGCCGCTGGACGCCGACGCGGTGCGGGCATTCTGCGCCGGAAAACTCGCGCACTACAAGATTCCGCGTTATGTGCACATCACCGACGAGTTCCCGATGACGGTTACCGGCAAGGTCCGCAAGGTCGACATGCGGGCCGAGACGATACGACTACTGGGGTTGTGAAACCCTCAGCCGCCCAGCGCGGCCAGTGCCGCGTCGTAGTCGGGTTCCTGCGCGATTTCCGGGACCAGCTCGGTGTAGGCGACGTTGCCGTCGGGGCCGATCACCACGATGGCGCGGGCCGAGCAGCCCGGCCATCGGGCCGTCGGTGATGGTGACGCCGTAGTCCTCGCCGAAGCTGTCCCGGAAAGCCGATGCCGTCGAGACGTTCTCGGTGCCCTCGGCGCCACAGAACCGCTTCTGCGCGAATGGCAGATCCTTGGATACGCACAGCACGGTCGCACCGGTCGCGGCGGCACACTGGTCGAAGGTCCGCACGCTGGTCGCACAGACCGGCGTGTCCACTGACGGAAAGATGTTCAGCAACACCGACTTACCGCGGAACTGCGCGCTGCTGACCGGGCCGAGGTCGCCGCCGGTCAGAGCGAAGTCTGGAGCCGGGGATCCGACGGCAGGTAGTTCGCCGACAGTATTGATCGCATTTCCACGCAGGGTTATCTGTGCCATGGGCACAGTCTGCCAAGTCCGGCGGCGCGGCCGTGGGTCAGGTCGGTCCTGTCCTGATACGTGGGGTGCATGGCGTAGACGCCACGCCGTCGGCTGACCACACTGAGTTCATGGTGCGCAAAGTGGTTATCGTCGGCTTCCCTGGCGTGCAGCCGCTCGACGTCGTGGGGCCCTACGAAGTGTTCACCGGTGCGTCGCTGCTGACCAGCGGAGGCTATGACGTGAAACTGGCGTCGATCGACGCCCAACCGATGACCGCGCCCTACCGGCCTGGCCTTCATGGCGTCAGCACTGCCCGACCCGGATGACCCGATGAACAGGATCGACACCGTCGTGCTGCCTGGCGGCGGCGGCGTTCACGATGCACGTCTGCGACCCCGAGTTCATCGGCTGGATCAAGACCGTATCCGGTCACGCCCGCCGCGTCATCACCGTCTGCACCGGCGCATTCCTGGCGGCCGGGGCCGGGCTGCTGGACGGCCACCGCGCGACCACGCACTGGGCTTATGCCGAGCGGTTGGCACGCGAATTTCCCAAGGTCGACGTGGATCCCGACCCCATCTTCGTGCGGAGTTCGGAAACCGTGTGGACCGCCGCGGGTGTCGCCGCTGGCATCGACCTTGCGCTGTCGCTGGTCGAGGACGACTACGGCACCGAAGTCGCGCAGACGGTGGCCCGCTGGCTGGTGATCTATCTGCGACGGCCGGGCGGGCAGACCCAGTTCGCCGCGCCGGTGTGGATGCCGCGCGCCAAACGGCCCTCCATTCGCGAGGTGCAGGAGGCCATCGAGGCCGAACCTGGTGGCGCACACAGCATCGACGATCTGGCCCGCCGGGCCGCGATGAGCCCGCGCCATTTCACCCGGCTGTTCACCGACGAGGTCGGTGAGGCTCCCGGTCAGTACGTCGAACGTGTCCGCACCGAAGCTGCGCGCCGCCAGCTCGAGGAAACCGACGACACCGTGGTGGCTATCGCCACCCGGTGCGGCTTCGGTACCGCGGAAACCATGCGCCGCAACTTCATTCGCCGGGTCGGCGTCGCGCCGGACCAATACCGCAAAGCTTTCGCCTGATTTAACCTCTTATCAAGGAGGAACCCTGATGACCCAGATTGCTTTCGTCGCCTACCCCGGCTTCACCGCCCTGGACATGATCGGCCCGTACGAGGTGCTGCGGAACCTGCCGCACGCCGAGGTGCGCTTCGTCTGGCATGAGGTCGGACCGATTGCCGCCGACTCCGGGGTGCTCGTCATCGGCGCCACCCACTCGCTGGCCGAAACACCTTCCCCCGACGTGATTCTGGTGCCCGGCGGTCCGGCGACACCAGTGCATGCCCGGGACGAGAAGCTGCTCGACTGGCTACGTCAGGCGCACCAGACGGCCAGCTGGACCACGTCGGTGTGTTCGGGCTCGGTGATCCTGGCCGCCGCCGGCCTGCTCAAGGATCGCCGCGCCACATCGCATTGGGTCTCCCTGCCCATGCTGAAGGCGTTCGGCGCCACCCCGGTGTCCGACGAGCGAATCGTGCACGAGGGCGACGTCGTCACGAGCGCGGGCGTGTCGGCGGGACTTGACCTGGCGCTCTGGCTGGCCGGGGAGATCGGCGGGGAAGGCCGCGCGAAGGCGATCCAACTCGCCATCGAATACGACCCGCACCCGCCGTTCGATTCCGGTCACATGTCCAAGGCGTCGGCCACCACGAAGGCCGCCGCGACCGCCATGCTGTCCAAGGACAGTGTCAAGCCGGCCTACCTGAAGGCCAGCACGATGCTGGCCTGGGATCAGGCGCTGGCCGCGGCGCGGTCGCGTCGGGGCCGGCGCCGGCCATCGGCCGCACCCGTCACCTGAAGTGGCTCGGCGAGCGTGAATCTGGCGACGCGACACGCCGTGGAGGCGTCGCTGATTTCACGCTCGGGGTCACCTAGGCGAGGTTATGCCTTGGGCTGCGGGATCGATGTCGGTGGCGAGCTTGCCGCCGGCCTGCATCCACGCCGCGACAACCCCGGGCGCATCGCGGTTCGGGTTGTAGATGTCTTCCTCGCTGGAGAACAGGCCGTCGCCGGCGTAGACCAGCCGAGTCCAGTTCGGAAACCAGAACGGTTCGCCGTTGGGGTCGGTCGGATGGTCGAGCAGATTCTTGATCATGACGACCACCGCGTCATTGTCTTCGTCGTACGCGGTCCAGCCGGACGGAAAGCGCATGTGCGGGAACGGCGCCATGACCGAGACGATCCAGTCCCGCACCTCCTCACGCCCGTGGAAGACCCCGTAGTGGTGCTCGGTGTAGAGCACGTCCTCGGTGAAGAGGTCCGCGAAGGGCCGCCAGTCGCCCGAAGCGCTGCACCCTTCGACGACGGTCGTGTAGTGCGCGACTGCCTGCTCAATCTCAGCTTTGGTGTACTTGCCCATGCGGACACCCTAGAACGTGTTTCAAGTATTGCCAGCCCCGCAGTCGTCGGGGATCCCGTTGATCACATCGGTACCATCACCCAGCCATAAGGCGTTTGAGAATCGCCTATTGGTCTGCCGCGCACCGCAAATCAGGAAATGCGTAACAGCCTGGGGTGCTTGGTCTTTCGGCGTCTCGCCGCATGTCGCGACTGTCGCGACATGCCGTTCGCGTGGCGCACTGTCACGCTGGGCCGGCGCCTCATTAGGCTCAGCGGATGAGTGTCTTGGACTTGTTTGACTTGCGCGGCAAGAGGGCTCTGGTTACCGGGGGGTCCAGCGGCATCGGCAAGCGAGTGGCGCTGGCGTATCTGCAGGCCGGTGCCGACGTGGCCATCGCCGCGCGAAACTCCGAGGCGTTGCAGCAAGTCGCCGACGAAATCGCCGCGGAGGGCCCGGGCAAGGTCGTGCCGATTCACTGCGACGTCACTCAGCAAGAGCAAGTGACGAGCATGCTGGACCAGATGCTCGCGGAGCTGGGCGGGATCGACGTGGCGGTGTGCAACGCCGGCATCGTGTCGGTACAGGGAATGCTGGACATGTCGCTGGATGAATTTCAGCGCATCCAGAACACCAACGTCACCGGTGTATTCCTCACTGCCCAGGCGGCGGCCAGAGCGATGGTCGGACAGGGCCGCGGCGGAGTCATCATCAACACGGCCTCCATGTCCGGGCGCATCATCAACATCCCGCAGCAGGTGGGCCACTACTGCACCTCCAAGGCAGCGGTCGTGCACCTGACCAAGGCCATGGCCGTTGAGTTCGCCCCGCACCAGATCCGGGTGAACAGCGTCAGTCCGGGCTACATCCTCACCGAACTCGTCGAGCCCATGGCGGATTACCACCGACTCTGGGAGCCGAAGATACCGCTCGGCCGCATCGGCCGGCCCGAGGAGCTCACCGGCCTCTACCTCTATCTGGCCAGCGAGGCCTCGAGCTACATGACGGGCTCCGACATCGTGATCGACGGCGGGTACACCTGTCCGTGAACGGAACGATCCCACCAGGCAGGGGCGGCCGAATCGGGTTCGCACACCGGGTGAGAAAAGTGCCCGCAATCGCTCGCCGGCGGGTTGTACCCCACTGGCTTCCAGCAGTTCGTCGTCGAGGTCGATGACCTCCGCCGCGCGCAACGGCCACGGGCCGTGCTCGTTCGGTACCCACCACGTCCGTCCGGCCTTGCGGGTGTGGGCGCCCCATCGGGCGGTGAGCCACACCTCCAGCGGCGTCGGTTCGACGACGTCCCCCACGGCGATCGTCAGCCGGCTGCGCAGACCGCGGCGAGGCCAGCGCCGCACACTGTGATACGTGATCTGCTGACCGGATTGCGTCAGGCGCATCCTCGCCCAGGTGTAGGGGATGCCCAGGCCGATGCGGGTCACCGGCACGACGGCCAGACGGGCCGTTTCCAGCGACCGGAACAGCACGCCGTGCCGGCCCGCGTCGTCGATCGAGTACAGCCGGATGTTCGTCTCGAGAAAGCTGCCGAAATACGGAAGCGGCAGTGCGGTACCAAGTTTGGTGCTGCTCATAACGAACGGGACCAAGGCCACGTATGTCATGCCGCCGTTGAAGACGTCGGGACGGGTCCCGGGTGGGTACAGGTGCGCGACGCTTTCGGGCAGCACCGGCCAGTGCACGAAAGTCAGTTCGCCCCAACGCTGATCGAAGGTGACCGGACCCGGCAGGGGTGGCGGAGTGACCGGGTAATCCGTGAGGGCCGAGACGGGTACGTCAGGCATCAAAGACTGTCGTCCCGTATCCGCTCGGGCTGTAACTGATGTACACCGGATTCTGCAGGAACGGCTCGATATCCGGTGTTCATGGTGCCGCTTGACGTGATAATCGGGCTGTTCGTCGCGGTCTGTCGTGTAGGAGTACAGCAGCGTCTGACCGTCGCTGGTGTAGACGGAAATGAGTGTTCCCGACGGAATCGAGGTCTGCCCAGTAGGAAGCATTGACGACGGAATGGTTCCATACACGCCACCGGAATCGATCGACACGGGAACCGTTTGTACTGGCGCGCTCCCAATTTTGACCTGCAGATTGGCGGTCGGCGAGCCGGCAACCGCGACGTTCGTGGTCAACGGGTTGGGACCGAACTCCAGCACGCCGTGGGATTCGTCGATGAGCACTCCGTTGTTGAGAGTGCCCGGCAATGCCGGGATCACACTGCTGGTGCCCGGGAATAAGTTGTTGGGCCCGATGCCCAACACGCCGACCACACCGGAGGCGGCGAAATAGTTGTTGAAAGCTGTCTGCGATGACGCGTTGACGAGGTTGACGCTGGTGGGCGCGGTGACGATGCCACTCCCGAAATTCACCGTCGTTTGATACGTGGTGTAGGAGTACGTCAGCCCGCCGCTGTAGCCGGCCGTACCCGAGAAGATGGAGCTACCCAGGTTTTGCGTTGGGACGTAAGGGCTTTCGATCACAAGACCGGTGGATCCGGTGTCGACCAGCACGCGCACCATCGGTCCGCCGTTGATCGAGATTTGGATCACCGGTTGGGTGACACTAGTCATGGTCAGCGGGACGGTTGCATTCGTCGCAACCGGGGTGCCATTGGCGCCGGTACCGCCGCCGCCGGCGAGCGTGCCCGCCCCGCCGATGCCGCCGGCGCCGTTGATGCCTGGCGTGCCGAGGATGCCGCCGCTGCCGCCGGTGCCGCCATTGCCGCCGTCGCCGCCGATGGCGCCGTTGCCGGTGGCGCCGCCGCTTCCCCGCCCGCCCCGAGCCCGCGGCGCCCGCCTTGCCGCCGGATCCGCCGATGCCGCCGGCACCCCCCCACGAGCCGGTGCCGGTGGCGAATTGGGCGGTGCCGCCACTGCCGGCGTTCGCGCCGTCGCCGCCTTGGCCGGCATCGCCACCCATGCCGCCGACCAGGCCAGTACCCCCGGTGCCGCCGCTGCCGCCTGCGCCGCCGCCCCGCGCCGCCGTTGCCGCCGTTGTTGCCTTGCGAGTTGAAGTTGCCGCTCCCGTCGCCGCCGGCGCCACCGCTGCCGCCGTGGCCGCCGATTCCGCCCGCGCCGCCGTTGAACCCGGTGTCGCCTTGCCCGCCGGTGCCGCCGGCGCCGGCGGCCCCACCGGTGCCGCCGGTCCCGCCGGTCCCGATGGGCAGACCCTCGGTGCCGGGCGCGGCGTCGTAGCCGTTGCCGGGCGTGCCGCCCGCGCCGGCCGCCCCGCCGCTGCCGCCATTGCCGCCGGTGCCCCCGACGCTGCCGCTGCCAGTAGCTCCATTGCCGCCAATACCGCCGCCGCCGCCATTGCCGCCTGCGCCGCCGTTGCCGTTCCAGCCGAACCAGCCGTGGTCGTTTCCGTTGGGTTGGTTGGAAGCGCCGCCTTGACCGCCTTGCCCGCCGATGCCGCCGTTACCACCGGCGAAGCCGGGGTTGGCGCTGGTGACGCCGGTCGCTCCGGCGCCACCGACGCCGCCGTTGCCACCGGCGCCACCGGTACCGCCGGTGCCGAAGAACGTGTTGGCGTCCAGGTTGGCTTGCTTGCTGGCGCCCAGGCCGGGGTTGCCGCCGGCGCCGCCGCTGCCGCCGGCTCCGCCGTTGCCGCCGTTGCCGCCGGGGCTGTTGATGCCCGCGCCGCCGTTACTGGCCTGGCCGCCGGCTCCGCCATTACCGCCGGTGCCGCCGGTGCCGCCGGCGGTGACGCCGGTACCGCCGTTGCCGCCCGCTCCTGCATTGCCGCCGGCGCCGCCGTCGCCACCGTCACCACCGGGCGTGGGCGCTCCGCCGGCGCCGCCGGCGCCGCCGTTACCGCCGCCGCCGGCGGTGCCGCCGTTGCTGCCGCTGCCGCCGTTGCCACCGGTGCCGCCAGTGCCCCCTTGGCCGCCGGCGCCCGCGGCGCCCGCGAGGCCGGGGCCGTTACCGGCCTGACCCCCGGTGCCGCCGGTGCCGCCCTGCCCACCGCTGCCGCCGGCTTTGCCGATGTTTCCGGTGCCGCCGTCGGCACCGACGCCGCCGCTGCCGCCGGCGCCACCGGTACCGCCTTGGCCGCCATCGCCGTTGGCGCCGCCCGTCGCGGCCGCGCCACCGGCGCCGGCGCTGCCGCCCGCGCCACCGTTACCGCCGCCGCCGCCGGGGGCGCCGTTGCCGCCCGTGCCGCCGCTGCCGCCGCCGCCGCCGGTGCCGCCGCCGGGCGCGCCCACCGACCCCGCTCCACCGGTGCCGCCGGCGCCGCCCTGCCCACCGGCCCCGGCGGTGCCCGCCGCTCCCACGGTGGAGCCGCTACCGCCGGCGCCCGCATCGCCACCCGTGCCGCCGATCCCGCCGGTACCGCCTTGACCACCGGCCAACCCCGCACTGGTGGTGTTGTCGGTACCGGCGCCGCCTTGGCCGCCTTGGCCGCCGACCCCGCCGGTGCCGCCTTGACCACCCGCGCCCTGGGTGCCGCCGTCGCCGTGACCGGCGACTCCCCCGGTCCCGCCGGCGCCACCGTTGCCGCCGGGGGCGCCTTGCACTCCGGTGCCCCCGTCGGGTCCGCCCGTTGCGCCCGTTGCGCCTGTTCCGCCGGTGCCACCGGTACCGCCTTGCCCGCCGGACCCGGCACTGCCGGCGGCCCCTGGCGTGAAACCCGCGCCGCCGGCGCCGGCGTCTCCGCCGGTACCCCCGACTCCGCCCGCACCACCCTGACCGCCGGCCAACCCGGCCTTGTTGCTGTTGTCGGTACCGGCGCTGCCCTGGCCGCCCTGGCCGCCCGCGCCGCCGGTGCCGCCTTGGCCGCCGGCACCCTGGTGGCCGCCGGTCCCGGCGCCGGCCAGCCCGCCGGCTCCGCCGGTACCACCGGCACCGCCCTGGGTGCCTTGACCGCCTTGGCCGTCGTCGATGTTGCTGTCGCCCGAGATGCCTTGAGCGCCTTTGCCGCCGGTGCCGCCTTGGCCGCCGGCCCCGCCGCTGCCCGCAGCGCCCACCTGTCCACCGCTGCCGCCCGTGCCGGCAATGCCGCCGACACCCCCGGCACCGCCGGTTCCGCCGGTGCCACCATGGCCGGCGCCCGCGCCACTGTCGGGGGCGCCGACACCGCCTTGCCCGCCTTGGCCGCCTATGCCACCCGCACCGCCATTGCCGTTGGTGCCTCCATTGCCGGCACCGCCCTGGCCGCCCTGCCCGCCGTCGCCGCCGTGGGTGCCGAGACCGCCCTGAGGACCGACGGCGCCTTGACCGCCGGTGCCGCCGTCGCCGCCGGCCCCACCGGTGCCTAGCGCACCCGCAACGGCGCCGGCACCGCCCGGTGCACCGCCGAGCCCGGCCGCGCCACCTTTGCCGCCGGTGCCGCCGGTTCCGGCGCCGCCGCCGGCGTCGGCCCCACCGACACCGCCCTGTCCGCCTTGACCGCCCGTGCCACCGGCCCCGCCGTTGCCGCTGGCCCCGGCGTGGCCGAAGAAGGCCGAGCCCTGGCCGCCGGCTCCGCCGGTGCCGCCGTTGCCGGCGTTGCCGCCGTTGCTGCCGAGGTCGCCCGGGGCGCCGGCGGCGGGAAGAGCGAGGCCGGCAGCGCCCGCACCGCCCGTGCCGCCGACCCCGCCCGCACCGCCGGCGCCGCCGTTGCCGGCGAGGAACCCGCCGGTGCCGCCGGCCCCGCCGGTACCGCCCGCCCCGCCGCTGCCGCCAATGGTGCCGGTGGCGCCGGCCCCGCCGACCCCACCGTTGCCACCGTTGCCGACCAGCCCGGCGTTACCGCCCCTGCCGCCAGGCTGCCCGGCGGCGCCGGACCCGCCGCTGCCGCCGTTGCCCAATAAAAGCCCGCCGGCCCCGCCGTTTTGCCCGGTCCCCGGTGCGCCGTCGGTGCCGTTGCCGATCAGCGGGCGCCCCAACACCGCGTCGGTGGGCGCGTTGATGACACCGAGCAGGTCCCGCCCGGCCGTCTGCAACGACGCGGCGGCCGCCGCCTCGGCGTCCGCGTAGGAAAACCCGGCGCCGTGCAGCGCCTGCACAAACTGCCGGTTGAAGGCCGCCGCCTGAGTGCTTATCGACTGATACGCCCGGCCATGGCTGGAGAACAGCGAGGCGATGGCCGCCGACACTTCATCGCCGGCGGCGGCGATCACCGTGGTCGTCGAGGTCGCGGCCGCCGCGTCGGCCGCGGCGATCATGGACCTGATACCGGACAGGTCCGAAGCCGCCGACGCGATCACCTCTGGTGCTGCGATGACAAACGTCATGCCGCACCTCCAATTGGCGGTTCACGGGCCCTCGTCTTGAGCCAGTTGACGGCGATTAAGACCGACTCAGCGTACGCTTCGGGACCCGGGCCGGTAGGGAAGTTTGACCGGCTCGCGAGCGCCTTTCGGAGGGTCTGCGATCTGGCTACGGCGATTGTTCCGCGGCAACCGCTTACCCCTCAAATTCTCTGGAGCCGTCGGTCATTTGCGGCCTACAGTTATCTGGTCAGCCAATTCGACTTAGTGGAGGACCAATGAAGCTCACCACGATGATAAGGACGACAGTAGCGATTGTGGGCATTTCAACGATCGCTGCCGCACCAATCGCGTCGGCGGCCCCTTATCCCGTCACCGGCAGACTTGGCAGTGAGTTGACAATGACCGACTCGGTTGGCCAAGTTGTTCTCGGCTGGAAAGTCAGCGATCTCAAATCCAGCGCCGATATCCCTCCTGATTACCCGGTGGCCGGCCAGCTTTGGGAAGCCACCGCCACCGTCAACGCGATCTCAGGCCCGGTCACCCCGGCTATCTCGCAGTTCAATGCCCGCACCGCCGACGGTGTCGAGTATCGGGTGCTCTGGCAAGTGGCGGGCCCGAACACCATTAGCGGAGCCACTATCCCGCAGGGCGAACAATCGAGCGGCAAGATCTACTTCGACGTCACGGGTCCATCGCCCATCAGCGTCACCATGAACAATGGTATGGAAGACCTCTTGGTTTGGGGGCCATAGTCTTCCTGAGCCCCGGAGTCGCCAATTAACGAAATAGGCTCGCGTGCAATGTGATGTCGGATGCGATATCGCGTTTGAAAGTCGCCTATTGGCTCGCGGCGTCAGTGCACGCCCAAGGTGCCGTCGAGGTATTCGCTGCGGCAGGCCCGGCGGGCCAGCTTGCCGCTGGTGGTGCGTGGAATCGCGCCGGCCGGCAGGAAGCGGACGTTCCAGACCGCTAGCCCATGCCGCGCTGACACGGCGGCACGGATAGCTTCGATCGCCGGCTGCGGGTCGGCGCGACTGGTGCCCGCGGCACGTTCGGCGACGATCACCAGGCGTTGGCTGCCGCCTTCCGGCACCGCGAAGGCCGTCACATATCCGCGCCGCACCAGCGGTGACGCCTCCGTGGCGGTGGCCTCGATGTCCTGCGGATAGTAATTGCGGCCGTCGATGGTCACCAGATCCGCGATGCGGCCGGGGATGTAGAGCTCGCCGTCGAGATACACGCCCAGGTCCCCGGTCCGTAGCCAGGTGCCGCCGAGGTCCGCGCCTTCGGCGTGGCTGCCTTGGGCCAGTGGCGATTGCAACCTCGCTCCGAATGTGAGCCGGGTTTCGTCGGGCCGGCCCCAGTAGCCGCGGCCGACGTTGTCGCCCTGCAACCAGACCTCGCCGACCTCGCCGTCGGGAAGCTCCGTACCGGTGTCAGCGTTGACGACCACGCCCCACAGGCTCCGCGCCACCTGGCCGCACGACACGTGAACGACGGCGTTGGGGGCATCGGCCGCGACGCGGACCGCGCGACCCATGCCCAGTTGCTCGCGGTCGAGGTAGACAACCGACGTCTCGGCGGCGGGGGCGATGGTCGCGATCATCAGCGTCGCCTCCGCGATGCCGTACGAAGGCTTGAACGCCGTACGCGGTAATCCGTAGGGCGCGAACGCTTTATTGAACGTCGTCACCGCGTCGATGCTGACCGGTTCGGACCCGATGATCAGGATCACGTTGCCGAGGTCGATATCGTCGCCCTGGGCGGGCAGGCCGCGTTGGGCGGTCCACTCGTAGGCGAAGTTCGGTGCCGCGGTGACCACTCGACCGGTCCGTGATCCGTCGGACAACGCCTGAATCCAGCGCAGTGGCCTGCGGACGAACGCGGTGGGCGACATCAGGGTGGTGTGTCCGCCGTAGACCGCCGGAAAGCCGATCATCGACAGCCCCATGTCGTGGTACAGCGGTAACCAGCTGACGCCGTGGGTGTTTCGGTTCAGCAGGTCGATCGACAGGATCATCTGCACCAGGTTGGTCTGGACCGCGCGGTGGGTGATCTCCACGCCGGCCGGGGGCCGTGTCGCGCCCGAGGTGTACTGCAAGTAGGAAACGGCGTCGAGATCCAGCTCGACCGGCGGTGAACAGCGCTTCGGCTGAGTCAGGTATCTGGTCGATGACGATGACGTCCGGCTTTCGCAGCTGCGGAAGGTTGTTCAGGAAGCCCTCGACGGCATCTTTGGCCGAGGTTGTGGTGAGTACGACGGTGGGCTCCGAGTCGCGCAGCGCGGTGTCGAGACGTTCGGCGTGGCCCGGCAGTTCCGGGGCGAACAACGGCACCGCGATGGTGCCCGCCTTGATCGCCGCGTAGAAGCCGGCGACGTAGTCGATGCTCTGCGGCGCGAGGATCGCCACCGGCTCGCCGGAACCCGCCAACCGTTGCACGTGGGCACCGATGGCACGCAGCCGCAGATCGAATTGGGACCAGGTCACTTCGGAGACACGTTCGTCGCGATGAGCCGCTGTGGTCCAGGTAGCGATACGCCACCGAGTCGCCGATGTTCGCGACGTTGCGCTCGATGAGCGAGATCAGCGTGGTGCCCGGCGGTAACGCGATGCGACCGTCGGCATCCAGGCAATCATCGATCTCTAGCAGGCCTTTTTGGCCCAGCGGAGTCCTGCAAGCGAACCGACATCCATAAGCGCACAGTTTAATCGTCCCGGAGGCGCGTTAGAGTCCGTGCCGTACCGGCCCGATACCAGGAGCATCCATGGACGCAGACGACTCCGACGACGACAACGTGGCGAGCGGCTCAACGACGGAAGCGACCCGAAACGGCGAACGACGCGGGTTGATGCAGCGCCTCACCGCGCTGTGTGTCCGGTATGTCGAGCGCTTCATGCCAGATCCGTATTTGTTCGCGGTCATCCTCACCCTGGTCGTGGTCGGCCTTGTTGCGGTCCTCGTCCACGGCGCGACGCCGGGCGGCATGGTCAAGGCGTGGTATGGCGGAGTCTGGGGTTCGCAGAATATCTTCACTTTCGCATTCCAGATGATCCTGATTCTGGTGACGGGCTACACGCTCGCCGAAGCCCCGGTGGTCAAGCGGGCCATCGTGCATATCGCGAGCAAGCCCAAGAACCAGGTTCAGGGGGCTCTGCTGTGCTTCGGCGTCAGCGCCGTCTTGTCCTTGCTGAACTGGGGCCTCGGGCTGGTGTCAGGCGCGCTGGTGGCCCGCCAGGTCGCGAAGCGGCTTACCGGCTCACATTTCGGTTATTTGATCGCTGCCGCGTTCATGGGCTTCATCGTCTGGACGCAGGGCCTGTCGTCGTCGATCGCGCTGGCGAACACCGACCCGAGTAGCCCAATCAACGTGATACACAAGATGACTGGCACGAGCGTGCCGCTGAGTCTGACGATCTTCCAGCCCTACAGCTGGGTGGCCGCGATCGTGGTGCTCGCGCTGCTCGCCATCGCCATCTGGCGGATGGCGCCGGAGCACAGCCTGCAGCCCGATCCCGCGGTCTTCGAGGAAGCGGAGCCCGAGACGCCCGATCGCCCGAACGGCGCCAAACGGACCTTTGCCGAGTGGCTGGAAGACCTGTGGATCCTCAATGTCGCGATGTTCGCGGCAGGCATCGCGTACTTCTGCCTGAGTGGCTTTCAGTTGAACATCTCGTCGATGGTCATGTTGTTCACCGTCACGAGTGCATTGCTGCACCGAACGCCGATCCGCTTCATCCGGGCGTTCTCCGGCGCTGCCAAGGTGTCCGGTCCGCTGCTGCTGCAGTACCCCCTCTACGGCGGAATCGTGGGTCTGCTGGGTTATCTGCCTGCCAAAACGGCAGGGGTATCAAGCAAGCCGCTGCAGACCCTGCTGGCTGAGGCGCTCGTGTCCGGCGCCAGCCAGTACACCCTGCCGCTGCTGACCTTCATCGGCTCGGTCATCATTTCGCTGTTTGTGCCCTCCGGCGGCGGCCACTGGGCCGTGCAGGGGCCGGTCGCGGTTGACTCCGCGGTGGCCATCGGGCAGCACTCGCCGGCCTACCTCGGGTTGATCTCGATGGCGGTCGCGATCGGCGAGGCGGTTGCCAACATGATTCAGCCGTTCTGGCTGCTGCCACTGCTGGCCATCGCCAAGCTCAATGTGCGTCAGGTGATGGGCTTTACGATTGTTGCGTTCCTGATCGGGATGGTGGTCTTCAGCGGTGCGGTTCTCATTGCGCCCCATCTGCTTTGACGCAGAGATTCTTTGGCGCTCGCGAACAGCTACGGTCGCGGAGGCCCGGCGCCTAGGTCCCGGGGCCCGC
Source organism: uncultured Actinomycetota bacterium (assembly GCA_963735655.1). Classification (GTDB taxonomy): domain Bacteria; phylum Actinomycetota; class Actinomycetes; order Mycobacteriales; family Mycobacteriaceae; genus Mycobacterium. Next base: position 192,075 of record CAVTLW010000002.1, on the reverse strand, counting down.
TACGAGGCCGGCTCCTGCTCCTCGGCTTCGTGGTAGGCCGCACCGAAATGCGGCACCTCCAGCGGACCCTCCCGCCGTGCGGTGGCGATCGCGTTGTTCAGTAGCGGAGCCAATCCCGCGAACGAACCCATGTCGAACAACATCAACGTCAGCAAGCGGTTGTGCACGTAGCCGAACGAGCTGCCGGACTCCGGATCGGCCCACCCGACGGTGCCGCCCAGACCGATGTGGCCAAATCCCTTCAACAATCCCGGAACCGGTGACGATTGATATCCCTGGTGGTAGGTGAACGGAAGGCCCAGGTTCAAATCCGGCGTCAGCTCTGCCTGCCCCTTCAATCCGCCCACCACATCGGGCGACAAGAACTGTGCCCCGTCGATGACGCCTTCGTTGGCGATCGCGGCATACACCTTCGCCAGGGCGCGCGCGGTCACCACACCGTTGACGGCGGGAATCTCTCCGTCCAGGAACGGCATATCGCCTTGCAGCATGGACATGACGCCGGGAAAGTACATCGAGCCGAGCAGGCCGGAGAACGAAGCAACTTTTGGCATGACGAAGTCGAGTACCGGTGTGGGGAAGTTCATTTGGGGCAGCAATGTCTGCGCGGCCTTGGTTTGCGCGCCGGCCGGGGGACGGCCGAGATGCAAACCCTCGATGTCGAGCGGGCCCGCCAGTTCTTGCCGGAACAACTCGCGCATGCCCTGGCCGGTCACCGCCCGGGCGAGCCCGGACAGCAGCCAGCCGTAGGTGATCGCGTGGTAGGCCAGCTTGCCGTGCTGGTTGTCCACCGGCGCGGCGGCCAGCCGCTCCTCCATCTGCAGATGGTCCAAAACTTCTTCCTTGCCAACGCCTTTGAGGTGCGCCAGCCCGGCGCGGTGGCGCAACATGTCGCGCACCGTGATCTCGGACTTGCCATTGGCTCCGAATTCCGGCCAGTACTTGGCGACGGGTGCGTCGTAGGACAGCAACCCGCGGTCGGCCAGCCGGTGAATCACCGTCGCCGCGAGGCCCTTGGTCGCGGAGAACACCATGGCGCCGGTGTCGGCCTCCCATGGCACTTCGCCGGCGCGATCCGAGTAGCCCGTCCACACATCGACGACTTGCACACCGTCGATGTAGACCGACAGGCCGCCACCCCCGAACTTGCGCGCAGGGAACAACGTGACGAATGCGCGGACCACTCCGGCGAATCGTGAATCGCAGGCGCCCTGCGCGCCGGAAGGCAGCCCATTGTCGGTCATCAGTACGGACGGTTTCGCCATACCGTGAATGATTACGCCCGCCCTATCCCCGGCGCAAACAATTCGTTACATCCAGATACGCCCGAGCGAGTCGGCCATCGCTTCCGGATCCTGCTTATCCACGTTGCAACTGATGGCCACCGTGGTGCGCCGGTCGCCGCTCACGCGGAATGCCGTCACGAATCCCGCCCAGGCGCCGTCGTGATCGAGCATGCCGTTGGCGAGCGAGATGATTCCGGCGCCGTACCGGTCGCCGCCGCCCGGTTCGGTTTCCACCGCCCCGGCGAGTTGCGCGTCGAGCAGCGTTTGGCCGCCCACCTTGCCGGTTCGGTAGTTGTCCCCCCAGCGGACCAGCTGGCCGGGCGTGGTCTGGATGCCGCCGTCGCCGACCTGTTCCCAGGGTGAATCGGCCACCTGGTACTCGCCCTGATTTCCCTTGCCGCTCTTGGTATATGACAAGGCCTTGTTGGGGAGCCTGCCGACCGGATCCAGCACCATGACCAACGCGAGCGGCGCGAAGATCTGCGTGCTCAGGAAATCCGGCAGGGTCTGCCCCGAGACCCGGCGGACAATCTCACCGAGCAGCAAATAGTTGGAGTTGGAGTAGTCGTATCGGGTGCCGGGATTGAACAGCAGATCCGGTGCGGCCGCCAACGCCGCCAGGGCATCGGCCTGGGTGGTGCGATCGCTGTACTGATACCCCTGCTCTTGCAGCAGCCCGGTGTAATCCGGGATGCCGCTGGTGTGATGCATCAACTCCACGATCGTGACCTGGGCGGCCCACGCCGGCAGGTCGGGAACATACCGCGACAGCGGGTCGGCGAGCGCGAGCTTGCCCGCTTCGACGAGCAGCAGGGTCGCGGTAGCGGTGAATTGCTTGGACACCGAGGCGATGTCGAACACGGTGTCCGCGGTGATCGCGGCGCCGGTGGCCAAGTTCGCAACGCCCCGAACCCCGGTCCAGGCGGCCTTCCCGTCAACGCCGACGGCGGCCGAGCAGCCCGGCTCACCCGTCCTGATCGCACCGTCCAGCACGGCCTGGCTGCTGGGTGCCTTGATGGCCGAAGCGTCCGCGGTGGAGACGGTGGTGCTGGCGGGGGCGTGTGCCGCGTGGTGACTGCTGCAAGCGCCGAGCAACAACGCGACCGCGAGAAACCGCAGCGGTCCCCGCGGTCGAATGTTGGTCACCGATGGCGCATCTGTCAGCTGTCCGATCGCAGCAGCCGGCCGATCACCGATCGGTTCGGATCGGCTTCGCGCTCGGCCAGCATCAGTTCGATGCCCTCCTCGACCGCGGCGGCGGTGCGCTCGCGCACCTTGCGTGCGACGTTGTCGTCGGCCTCTTGGCCCTTGAATTCTTTGGTGGGGATCGGCTCGCCGAACCAGTAGTACTGCCGTTCGGGACGAGGCAGCGGAGTCAGTCCGACACCGCGCACCAGCGGGGGGCCGTCGGGCGTGCCGAGCAGCTTCTCGGCCAGAAACTGCACCGGTGCCATCAATTTCGATTCGTTGTCCAGCACAATGTCGATGCCGTGTTCGGCTCCCACCGAAGCGAACGGCACAATCGGATATCCGTGCTGAATTGCCAAGCGCGCAAACCCGAGTCGGTTTTTCCACACCAATTTGTACTGCTCGTTCTTGTGCTTGTTGACCTCGCGACCGCCGCCGGGAAACACCATCACCAGTTCGCCGCGCCGCATCAATTCTGAGGTGATCTCCGTGGTGCCCTCGACGACGCCCATTTGCGTCAGTGCGTCGCGCCAGCCGGGAATCCTGAAATGCGCGTGGTCGCCCAGGCTGCGGACGATTCTGCCCCGCTCCCATAGTTCGGCAGCGAGCAGCGGCGCGTCGACGACCCCGAGCGTGTTGTGGTTGCCGACCAGCAGTGCGCGCCTTTTCGGCACATTGTCGATGCCGTAGACCTTCGGTTTGATGACCTTTCGCAGCGGCTTCATGGCACGCAGTGCGACGTCGATGTCCGCTTTGGTGGGCGTAGGGGGAACGGAAAGGGTATCGGCGTTCGGCACATCGTGAGTATGCACTTGCCGTCGTTCAGAGTGGAATTGTTTTCGCGGTAGGGTACCCGGCAGCACAATTTCAGAGCCATTTCAGTTGTCGCATCAGGAGTCGGGCATGTCGGGTCGAAAGTTCTCGTTCGAGGTCACCAAGAGCAGCACCGCGCCTGCCGCGACATTGTTCCGGCTTGCCACGGACGGCGGCCGCTGGTCGGAATGGGCCAAGCCGATCGTCGCTTCATCAAGTTGGGAGCGGCAAGGTGATCCGGCGCCGGGCGGCATCGGGGCCATCCGCAAGCTGGGGATGTGGCCGGTGTTCGTGCACGAAGAGACCATCGAGTACGAGCAGGATCGTCGCCACGTCTACAAGCTCGTTGGGGCGCGGCAGCCCGTCGATGACTACGTCGCTGAAGTGGTGCTGACGCCGAATGCGTCCGGTGGCACCAACATTCGCTGGGCGGGTTCGTTCACCGAGAAGGCTCGCGGGACGGGCCCCGTGATGCGCGCCGGGCTGGGCGGTGCGGTCAAGTTCTTTGCCGGCAGGTTGGTGCAGGCGGCCGAGCGCGAATCCAGCGGCGCGATAGCTTTTCGATTGCGGCTCAAGGCTAGGTATTTCGGTGGCCGGCGTCACCGACCCGTAGATGAATCGGGACGTCCCGGCCAGATCGGCGACCCAGCCCAGTTGCGCGAGCCGCTCGGCGAGTTCGTCCGGCTCGTAGAACACTTTGACGACCCGGTGCTCGGAGCCGTCGGTGAGCCGGCGTCGTTGGACATCGTCCGCGTCGTCGACGATGTAGGGGTCCTGTACCGCGCGAGAGGGGTCTCGCCGGTTGTCGATCAGGAATGCCCGTCCGCCGGGCCGCAGGCACGAGCCCACCAGTGCCCAGAACGTCTCGAAAAGGCTCCGGGGCACATGGGACAGCCAGAACGAGAAGAACACCGTGTCTGGTCCGGTTTTCTAGGTCCGGTCCGGGCGCCAATCGAAGATGTCGGCCACGATGTAGGTCACGCTTTGTTCCAGGACCGCGCCAACCCGTTCGGGTTGATGCGCAGTGTCTCGGCGGACGAGTCGACCACGGTGAGCTTTGTTGCCGTCGGAGCGAGATGTTGGCTCCACCAGCCGGTGCCGCCGGCCAACTCGAGGACGTCGCCGCGGTGGCCCGAAATCGTCGACGGCTTGCACCACCTGCCGGACCTGGCGGTCCCACTCCGCCGCATCGTCGGGCCCGTGGTCGTAGCGACCCGTCCGTTGCCACCACTGGTCGTATTCGGGAGCACGTGCCCGGTAGAAGCAACGCTGATCGGCCAACAGGTCGGCGGTGTCGTCTGGTCCCGCATCCATCCCACCGATTGTGCTCCCGCTGGGGTTGTTGACCTGCTTGCTGGTCTGCTGACCCGTTGCTCGTCGAGTTGAGCCTGCTGCTGGGCCGCCTCGTTCTGCTCTTCGGCCTGCTGCTCGGCCTGTTGCGCTTCCTGCTGCCCAAGCTGTTCTTGCAGCTGGGCTTCTTGCTGGTCTTGGTCGTCCGCCAGGCGCACCGATCCTGCAGCGGGTATGGATGCTGCGGTATCGACCCCCCCGGTGTCGAACAGCGCGAGCATGGCGACGGCCGCCGCCCCGGCGAAAACGACGTTGCATTGCTTGTAATCTGCGACGTTGACTAGTCATGCTTCCGTTGTGCGCCTCGGTGCTGTTTGCGCGCTGAGCAGCGCATATCGCCGCCCTGTGAGTCACGTTCTAAGCTCGGCTAAGTGATTGACAGTGACGTGGTCATCGCGGGAGCGGGCCCCAACGGGCTGATGCTGGCCGCCGAACTGGGATTGGCCGGCATCCGGCCCGTGGTGCTGGACCCGCTGCCCGGCCCCAATCCGCAACCGCGCGCCAACGGCATTGTGGGCCAAGCGGTCCGGATCCTCGACCACCGCGGCTTGTACGGCACGCTGGCGGCGACGTCGGATCCGCCCCGGCACGCGCCGCGGTTGATGTTCGCGGCCTTCCCGCTGGACGCCGTGCTGGCGCCGGATTCCCAGATGTTCATGCTGCCGATTCAGCAACCCAGGCTGGTTCAGGTGCTCGCCGAGCGTGCCGGCGAATACCACGTGGATATTCGTTGGGGCCACACGCTGGCCGGTTTCGACCAGCACGACCAGCACGACAGGGCGTCACCGTGCAGGTGTCCGGGCCAGACGGCCCCTACGATCTGACGGCCGAGTACCTCGTCGGCGCCGACGGCGGCACCAGCGTGACCCGCAAGCTGGCGGGCATCGACTTTCCCGGGATGTCGTCGTATGACGTGGTCGCGCGGATGGGATTCGACGTCCTGCCGCCGGAAGAATGGGTCGACCCGGTCAGCGGCGTGTTGGACGTGCCCGGGTTCGGACGGATCCCACCGCTGGGGTTCCATCGCGTCGAGGGGGGCGTGTTCGCCTGCGGTGCGCTCGGGCGGCGCGCGGCCGTGATCTGTTTCGAATTGGACCCCACGGCCCGCGCCGAGCCGGTCGACGACGATTTCGACGGGCAGCCGATGAGCCTGGAGGAACTGGAAGCCAGCGTCAAGCGGGTGCTGGGCGCCGACGTGCCGCTGCGGCCCGTGTCGCCGGACGCGCCACTTGATCTGCGCCGTTTCTGCGGCATCAACTCCAGGATTGCGGCGCAGTACAAGACGGGTCGGGTGATTCTGGTCGGCGACGCCGCGCACGTGCACTCTCCGATGGGGGGCCCGGGCCTCAATCTCGGTCTGCAGGACGCGGTGAACCTGGGCTGGAAGCTGGCGGCGGTGCTGAGCGGGCGCATCGCGCCCACGCTGCTCGACACCTATGAGGCCGAGCGCCGGCCGGCCGCCGAGCGGGTGATCATGCACAGCCGGGCCCAGTTGGCCCTGGTCCGGCCCGGCCCCGAAATCACTGCCCTGCGTGAGCTTTTCGGCGAACTGGTCACCGAGCCCGCCGTCGTCCGCCGGCTCAGTGACGTGTTGTCCGGGGCGGAAAATCGCTACGCCATGGGCCCCGACATGGGCCCGGCGCATCCGCTGGTCGGGCGCTGGGTGCCCGACTTCGCGGTGGCGGACGCTGACGGCTCCCCCAACGCCATCCGTGTTGCCGAGCTCGCCCGCGGCGGGCGGCCCGTGCTCGTCGACCTCACCGAGGGCGGTGCGGTGAGCGCTGCGGTCGCCGATCTCGCAGACCAGATCACCGTCGCCGCGGGACATCTTGTCGGTGAGGTGCCGGGGACGGCCGTGCTGGTGCGCCCCGATGGTTTCGTGGCGTGGGCATCATCGGCGCCGAGACCGGACGCCGCGGAGGTGAGCGAACTGCGTGACGTGCTCGCGCGGTGGTTCGGGATCTGCGCCGCTACTTCGAGTTGAGTTCGTCCTGGTACTTCTTGGTCATGTACTCGACGGCCTGATTCTGCGACGCTGCGAGGCCTTCCCGCGCGTCGCTGGCGCGCGCGGCCGCATCCAGCGTCGGCTGTGCCTGACCCTGGAAATGTGGCATGACTTCGGCGGCGAACAATTCGGCCGACCGTTTGGTCGCCGCCGGGTTGGCCCACTCGTGGCCCATCTGCAGCATGCAGCCGAATCCGCCGGATTGATCCCACATCCGCTGCACCTGTGCCCGCGCCCGCTCGGGCGTGCCGATCACACCCGCCCCGTTGTCGTTGATGACGTCGATCATCTCGTCGATCTGTTCGCCCGGCATGGTCATCTGCGGGAAGGCGGCCACCTTCTGGAAGTACCGGAACCACGGCACGAGGCCGAATTTGACGTCTTCGCGCGCCTGCTTTTCGGTTTCGGCGATATGGAAGGGCCCGACCAGGCTCCAGTTCTTGCGGTCGACCGTGGTACCGAACGCGGCCGCGCGCTCCTCGACGATGTCCCAGTGATACTGCAGCGCGTTGAAGCCCTCGATGGTCAGCGTCGCTCCGATGGACAGCAGGCCGATGCCATGCTTGCCGGCCAGCCGCGCACCCGTCGGCGAGGCGACCGCGGCCACGGCCAGCGGGACACCGCCGTCGGAATACGGGGCGAGTTGCAGCTTGGCGTTGTGCAGGTCGTGCGTCGGGGTCTTGGCGGTCACCGTCTCCCCCGCCAGCAGACGGACCACGATGTCGAGGTTGGTTTCCAGCAGTTCACGGGTGTCGGTGGGGGTCAGCCCGATCATGGATGAGTCGCTGGGCAGTGAGCCGGGTCCCACCCCGCCGATCACGCGACCGTGGGTGAGGTGGTCCAGCATCATCAGCCGGTCGGCCACCCAGAGCGGGTTGTGGTAGGCCAGCGAGATGACGCCGGTGCAGAGCTTGATCCACTTGGTCCGCTCCGCGGCGGCGGCGATGAAGATCTCCGGCGAGGCGATCAATTCGCTGCCCGCCGAGTGATGCTCGCCGATCCACGCTTCGTCGAATCCGAGCGCGTCGAGGTGTTGGACGAACTCCAGATCGCGTTGTAACGCGAGTGTGGGATTGGTGCCCGCGCGGTGGAACGGGGCGATGAAGTATCCAAACCTGAGCTTGGCCATTGGGGGCTCCCTTTATCGGTCTGCCCGACGACTTTAACCGCTCCTTATAAGTGAGCAGTAGTGAGTCCTGCTCGGTTGCGGCCCGAACGGTGTTGGCCGCTGGTGGCGGGTGTTCTCCGGTGGACCGGTGCGCATCGTGTGCGTCGCGGTGGGCCGGAACTGCCATGCCTGCCACCGTGGTTCGGTTGACGCTCGGGCCTGGCCGGTGGTGTGCCCGCAAGGGTCCTCTGTCCGTTGCGGGGTCCTGCCGGCCGTCGCCTGATCGCTAATCCGAGGCCACGTCTGCCGATCGCGGTCGCCGCGCCGTGGTGCCGGGTGACGGGATCGGAAGTCTGCTGCTGTAAGGGTGTTGCCCAGTGCTGGGCACCCCATTTACTGGTGTAGGCCGCATCCACCCCGATGATCGCGATGTGACGGCGGGCGGCCATCGCGGTGAGTCGGGTACGGAAGCGGGCAGTGGGGATGGCGGCCACCGTGCGGCGGAACCGTTTGCCGCGCGTTGCCGCGGCCCATCGTGTCGCGCCCGGTAGCGCGGGCATCGGCGAAGTCGAGGTTCTCGATCACCAGCGCGGTGCCCAGCGCTCGCAGCGCCATCCAGCAGGGCGGTGATCGCCGCGCGGAGGCGCCCATCACGGCGGGTAGCGGGCAGTCCCGCGGTGTCGACGGGGATGGTCAGCGGATCCCCGACGGGATTGCCGGACCCGTCGAGCACACAGCAGGCCAGGTGATCGGCATTGAGATCAACACCGAGCACCGGGCCGATCTGTAGCTGCTCGATCGAGGGCGGCTGGACCACCGCCTGCCGTTTCCAGGAGGCGTCCAGATACCAGCGGTTCTTGGCCGGGTTGTAGGTGATGTCGTAGCGCAGTGCGCGGCGCTGCGCCACCCGCTGCGCCCACTCGGGTCCAATGGGAATCGAGCACACCACAGCCAACCCGCGCGGCGAGCTCGCTGCGATACACCGACCCCAAAAACTCCCCGATTGCGCTCAACGCCGCCGCCTCGTCGGCACTCGGATGCATCCGGGTACGGATCCGCACCCCCGCCGGTGCCGCGGCCACCACCGGATCACCAATCCGGCGCAGCGACCGCTTACCCATGACCACCATCCTCGCCCACCCCACCGACAACCGCGGCCGGACCGACGTCGCGTTGCGCGCAGCCCACCGCCTACAGTTGTAACCCCCAGAGCTGAGGCCGCTCCGAGGTCCTCGGCTAGCTCCGGCGCCTCATTCCAGCCGCAGGTTCGATTACGGGGTGCCGCCGCAGATGTTGCCGATGCAACCGCCGCCACCGCCGGGTCCGCCGCCACCGCCACCGACGCCGGGAATGCTGCCGCTACCGCCGCCCGGTCCACCACCACCGGTGGGTCCCCCTGGGATGCTGCCGCCCCCGCCGTCAGGTCCGCCGCCGCCGGTGGGACCACCGGGAACGCTGCCGCCACCACCGTTGGGTCCGCCGGTACCTCCTGGCGCTGTGCTCTGCGAAGGCGCCATGCTGCTGGACGGCGTCGTCGTGCTCGTTGATGACGTCGTCGGTGTGGTCGTGCTGCTCGGCGCCTTGTTGCCGCCGCCACCGCAGCCGACCGTCAAGACCAGCATGGCCGCACCACCGAAGACCGCGAAAGCCGTCCTTGCTTCAGTTCTCATCGCACTCCCACCTTCCTGTCAGCGTGTTTCGCGGCATACCCGCACCTGCGGCCCGGCAAACGGGTTCGATCCGTATTCACATGTCGCGCCACGACGGATCACGGCCGAGGCGAGCGAGAAGCCTTGACTGAGTACTGGTTTGATCGTCGATGACGACCGGTGTCGCGAACATGCCCGACGCATTGAGAGCGCTGGCGTCGGCGGGCAGTCGGTCCAAGAAGTAACCGCACCAATCCGGGTCCAGCGCGTCGTCGGCCCCGACCGCGCGCGCCAAATCCCAGGTATGCACCAGCACGTCCCGCGTCAGGCGCGGGACCAGCTTGTCGGCATCCCGCACGATTCGGTCGAATAGGTCTTGGTTGAATGCTTTCCGGAGTTGGTGGTAGGTGAGTTCCCATCGTCGCCGCGGATCGTCGCGTGGTCGGTCCGGCTTCAACCCGAGCGGACGCAGCAGCAGCACGTCGTGAAAGCCGATCACGTGTTCCAGGACGTCGCGTGCATTCCAAGCGGCACAGGGGGATTGACGCTCCCACTTCCCGTCGGCCAATAACACCGCGGCGCCGAACCGACGGCACACCGCTAAGTGCAGCTCGCCGGCACCGATGTCCATGGGGCGATTATGCCGCGCTGAACTCGAGTGGCGACGGCATCTGCGCGGGCCAGCAACGGGAATCGATCACTTGCTTGGTTTGCCGAAGCAGGTGTTCCGGGAGTCGCGTCACGCCCTCTGGTGCAAGTCGCTTTTCGCATCATTTGATTCGTTCGATATCTGAATTGTACGGGCAGAGCGCAGGCGATCGGCCGCATTGCCGCCTGCGGGATCACTCGGTGGGTGTAGTAGGTCAAGCACGAAAGACGGTGCGGTTCCTCGTATCCCATGTATCCCATGTGACCAATGGTCATATTCATCTGGACACTACACGTCCATAAAATGGCTCAGGGGTGCGTTGTAAAAAAGCTTTACAAATATCATATACTTTGATTACAAAATAATAACGATAAAATCACGGTCTGATAAAGAGACTAAAATCCGCTAAGTAGCTGCGTACGTTCTGCGCTACGAGATCACGCCGACGACGACCGAAGAACGCTCGTGCCTGCCGCCGATGGTCCTCTCCCACCAACTCCTGTCAGGTCCTTTTGGGGCCGGATGCCACCTCAGAAAGGTTTGGGGCGATGAATTTTTCAGTGTTGCCGCCAGAGATCAACTCGGCTCTGATATTCGCTGGCGCGGGATCGGAACCGATGTTGGTTGCCGCGGCGGCCTGGGATGGGCTGGCGGAAGAATTGTCTTCGGCGGCGGCGTCTTTCGGATCGGTGGTGTCGGGGCTGGTCGGCTCCGCGTGGCAGGGGCCATCGGCAGCGGCGATGGCGGCGGCAGCCGCCCCGTATGCGGGTTGGCTTGGTGCCACAGCGGCCCACGCCCAGCAGGCAGCCGCCCAAGCCGGCGCCGTGGTGGCCGAGTTCGAGGCGGTCCGGGCGGCGATGGTGCAACCAGCGTTGGTGACCGCAAACCGTTATGGCTTTGTGTCGCTGGTGCTTTCGAACCTCTTCGGGCAAAACGCTCCGGCGATCGCGGCGATGGAGGCACTCTACGAGGAGATGTGGGCGACCGATGTCTCTGCCATGGCCGCCTATCACGGCGGTGCGTCGGTTGCAGCCGCGGCGCTGACGCCGTTCACCGCTCCATTGCAGAATCTGGCCGGCCTGGTGGCGGGCGCGGTTGGGGCCGGTGCTCCCTCGGCGGCCGCAACGCCCGCGGTCACGCCGAACAGGGCCCTGACGGTCAGCCTGGGCATGGCCAACGTCGGTGGCGGCAACATGGGCAACGCGAACGTCGGCTACAACAACTTCGGCGGCGGCAATCTCGGTACCTTGAATGTCGGCATCGGTAACTCCGGCAGCTCGAACTTCGGCCTCGCGAACCTGGGCAACACGAACTTCGGCCTCGCGAACCTCGGCATCAATAACGTCGGTTTCGGCAACGCGGGTATCGGCAACTTCGGGTTCGGGAATACCGGTAACGGCAATATCGGCTTCGGACTGACCGGTACCAACCAGATCGGCATCGGCGGGCTGAACTCGGGCAGCGGTAACTTCGGTTTGTTCAACTCGGGCAACGGAAACATCGGCTTCTTCAACTCGGGCAACGGGAACTTTGGCATCGGCAACTCCGGCCACTTCAACACCGGCTGGTGGAACACGGGCTCGGGCAATACGGGCTTCTTCAACGCGGGCTCGTTCAACACGGGGATCTTCGACGTCGGCAACGCAAGCACGGCAGCATGAACGTCGGCAATTTCAACATGGGTAGCTTCAACCCTGGCCCGTCCAACACCGGAACCTTCAACACGGGTAGCGCAAACACCGGCTGGTTCAACTCGGGCAACATCAACACCGGTGCGCTCAACATCGGCAATATGAACAACGGCCTGTTCAATACGGGCGACATGAATAACGGCATGTTCTACCGTGGCGTGGGCCAGGGCAACATCTACTTCACCATGACGTCGCCCGATTTGACGCTGCCGCCTCTTGAACTACAGAGCATCTCAATTCCCGCCTTCCAGGCGCCCGCTCTGACGTTGCCGTCGTTGACGATTCCAGCGGCGTCGACGCCCAACAACGTGACCGCGGGGGCGTTTGACCTGCCTGGCTTGACGTTGCCGTCGTTGCATATCCCGGCGGCGACGACGCCGGCGAACATCACCGTGGCTCCGTTCGATCTCCCGGGGTTGACGTTGCCGTCGTTGACGATTCCGGCGGCGACGACGCCGGCGAACATCATCGTGGGCGCCTTCGACCTACCCACTTTGTCGATCCCGGCTATAACAATCCCGCCGGTGACGGTACCGCCGATTCATCTCGACGCTTTTAGCCTGCCGCAGTTGGGGATTCCTCAGATTACTGTGCCGGCGGTGACGGTGCCGCCGATTCATCTGGATGCTTTTAGCTTGCCGCAGTTGGGGATTCCTCAGATTACTGTGCCGGTGACGGTGCCGCCGATTCATCTGGATGCTTTTAGCTTGCCGCAGTTGGGGATTCCTCAGATTACTGTTCCGGCGGTGACGGTGCCGCCGATTCATCTGGATGCTTTTAGCCTGCCGACTCTAGGCATTCCGCAGATTACTATTCCGTCGTTGACGGTGCCGCCGATTCATCTCGCTCCGTTCAACCTGCCTAGTTTGGGCATTCCGCCGCTGACGATTCCGCCCATATCGATCCCGCCTATCAGCGTCGCCCCGTTCAGCCTGCCCGGGATACATACGCCGCCGATAGCCATTGTCGGAGCGACTACCGGCCCCTTCCTAACGCCAAGCATCGCCACCGTCTCAAATTCCGGTGTCATCAATTTGCCGTCGTTCAGTCTGAGCGGTATTTCGATATCGAACTTGGTTCTGTTCCTTCCGAACAACATTCTCGCCTTGCAAACCGGGGTATCCGGCGTATTCCCCCAAATCGGCGGCGGGGTCATCAGCAACACCGCTCCGACTGGCCATGCTGGGGAGCCGAACCAAGGCGGGCCCAACGCCTATCTCAGTACCGGCACTATCACCATCGGCGGGGGCCAGATCAACGGCATCGGCTTCTCGCTGCCGCAAATCGCGGTCAGTGGGTTCGCCCTCCCCGAGATCGACCTCCCGTCGATCAACATCAACCCCATCAGCCTCGACGGCTTCAGCCTTCCCGCGCTCACAACCCAGGCGATCACGACTCCTGCGTTGAGTATCAGTCCGATTAGTGTTGGTGGGTTTGATCTTCCGCAGATCACTACGCAGGCGATCACGACTCCTGCGTTGAGTATCAGTCCGATCAGTGTTGGTGGGTTTGATCTTCCGCAGATCACTACGCAGGCGATCACGACTCCTGCGTTGAGTATCAGTCCGATCAGTGTTGGTGGGTTTGATCTTCCGCAGATCACTACGCAGGCGATCACGACTCCTGCGTTGAGTATCAGTCCGATCAGTGTTGGTGGGTTTGATCTTCCGCAGATCACTACGCAGGCGATCACGACTCCTGCGTTGAGTATCAGTCCGATCAGTGTTGGTGGGTTTGACCTTCCGCAGATCACCTCTCAGGCGATCACGACGCCACCGCTTTCGATCGCGCCGATTCACCTCGATGGCTTTATGCTGCCGCAGATCACCACGCCGGCGATTACCACTCCGCCATTCCCGATTGCGCCGATCCACCTCGACGGCTTTACGCTGCCGCAAGTCACAACGCCGGCGATCACCACCCCGCCGTTCACCATCGACCCGATCGCCGCTACCGGATTCACGCTCCCGCAGATCAACGTCCCCGAGATCACCACCCCGGTGTTCACCATCCCGCCGATCGGACTGGCGGCATTCACCACACCGCCGCTCACGATCCCCAGCATCCACCTGCCCAGCACGACCATGGGAGGCTTCGCGCTGCCCGCCGGACCCGGCTATCTCAACTCGAGCAGCAGCCCGTCGTCAGGCTTCTTCAACAGCGGCCCCGGTGGGAACTCGGGCTACGCAAACAATGGCACGGGTCTGTCGGGGTGGTACAACGCCAATGGTTCGGGGCTGTTGGGCGGTTCGGGCTACCAAAACTACGGCGGCCTGATTTCCGGGTTCAACAACCTGGGTAGCGCTGTCTCAGGCTGGGCCAACACCGGTGCCCTGGACGTGTCGGTGGCCAGCCTCATATCGGGCTTTGGCAACATCGGCAACAACCTGTCGGGCTTGTTCTTCCAGGGCACGACGTAGCCCCGGCCCGAAAGGCGTTGCCTGAGGCCACGAGTGGCAATGAATGGGGGCCGACTAGCCTTCCTTGGTGATCAGCTTGCGCAAAGCCACCCGATCGGGCGTCAGCAGCTCTTCGATGCGCGCGTGGTTCACCTCGGCGACGATGATCTCCCCGACTTCCTGATAGACCTCACTGAAGATGCCGTGGGACTTCATCTTCTCGGTCTGGTACTGGTTGTCCTCGGTCGGCGTGACGTAGTAGACCGCGTCGGCCTTGAATCGATGTACCAGCCAGAGGTGGATCAGGGTCATCAGCCGCTTCTGCCGCAGCTTCTCGGCGAAGGTGTTCTGGTCGCGCACCTGCAGGATGCTGCGGCCGTGCCGATCCTTGATCGGGTCGACGACGACGTTGGCCAGCTGGTGCTCACCGTCGCCGTAGATGCCGAGTTCGAGCACGTCCGAGCCGGCACGACGGGGCCGCAAGGTGACGCGGAGTTTCTCGCCGATCTGGTAGTGATCGCTCCAGAGCGCCAGCCACTCCTCCAGCAGTTTCTTGGGCACCTCGGTCTGCACCAGATGTTGGCTCTGGGTAGAGCCCTTGCCCATCGACTTGGTGGTGGCCGTACGCCCCGAAGAGGCGGCCAGCGCCGCATCGCTACGCGGCCCACCGACCAAAGTCTGCGGGGTGCGGTAGGGCGACTCGACGAGGCGCATCTTGCGCTGCAGCCGAGCCAGCGCCAGCATGCCGTCCTGCCGGAGGTTGGTGGCGAACTCCTCGGCGGCGACGCCGTCGATCTGGTGTCCGCCGTAGGTGATGAAGTTGAAGACAAAGCCCATCTTGCCCAGCTCAACCGGGAACTGCTTCATCTCTTCGTCGCTCATCCCGGTGGTGTCCCAGTTGAACGACGGCGAGAGGTTGTAGGCCAGCATCTGGTCGGGGAACTCGGCGTGGATGGCCTCGGCGAATTGCCGCGCGTCGGCCAGATCCGCGGTCTTGGTCTCCATCCAGAGGATGTCGGCAAACGGCGCCGCGGCCAAAGACTTGGCGATCGCATAGGGAATGCCGCCGCGGATCTGGTAGTAGCCCTCAGGAGTCTTGGACAGCTCGCAGTCCCAGCTGGCATCGACGCCCAACTCTTTCGCCTTGGCCCGCGCGGCGTAGAGCGACGCACGCGCGCTGAACGCGCGCCACTCATCAGGAGTCATGGACTTGGGTTCGCCTTCGCTCTCGGCGAATTGGAGCACTTCGGCCACGGCTTGGCCGTAGGTCATCACGCCGGCGTCGTCTTCCCAGGCAGCCACGAACCGCGACTCGACCTGGTCGTAGAGGTCGTCGATCGACTGTTGGCCGTTGTCACGCCAACTGTTGACCGCGTCGGAGACGAGTCCCAAAACTCCCTGGCGCTCAAGCCACGCATTGGCCACCGCGTATTCGGCGTCGCCAAGCGCGTACAGCAGGTGACCGTTGAGTTCCTTGACGCCCAGGTCGTAGAAGCGCCGCACCAACGCCAGGAAGCAGGACTTGTACGAGGGCACCTTCAGGTGGGTGGCGCCCAGCAGGAACGGCTGGTCGCGCTCGTCGGCGCGGCTGTCGATCAGGTTGGCCGCCTCGGCATCGGTGCGCGCGACGATGATGCCGGGCACCCGCATGATGTCGAGCTGGAAGCGGGCGGTGTTGAGGCGCTTGATCTGTTCGTCCGAAGGCACCAGCACCTTGCCGCCTTGGTGGCCGCATTTCTTGGTGCCCGGACGCTGGTCCTCGATGTGGTAGCCCGGGACCCCGACTTCGACGAAGCGGCGAATCAGGTTGCGCACGTGGGGGTCACCGCCGTGGCCGGTGTCGGCGTCGGCGATGATGAACGGACGAAAATCGTAATTGGGTGCCGTCGCGCGCTGCTTCTCGCTCATGTGCAGGCGCAGGTACTCCTGATTGCGGTCGGCCGTCAGCAGGGCGCGGACCAATACCGCGGCGTCGTCGGGCACCTGGCTCAGGGGGTAGCTGGCCAGGTCGGGCCCGGGGTCTTCGGTGATGGAACCCTTGGCCGAGGTTGCCCAGCCGCCGAGGTAGATCGCCTCGATGCCCATCCGCTTCATGCTCACGGCCTGCCCCGGCGAGTAGGGGCCGAACGTCGTGATGCTCTTGCGTGCGGCGAACAACTCGCGCAGGCGCTCGTAGAAAGCTCCGGCCGCCTCTCGGGCCACCGGGTAGTCGGTGGGGATCGTGCCGCGTTGCTCGGCGACTTGCCGGGCCGTATAGAGCCGGGTGATCCCGGTGAACCGCGAGCTGTCGAAGTATCGCTGTGTAGCGGTGACATCCTGCGCAAACGGTGTGTCGACAGCAGTGTCCGTTTCGGCGATGGCCATGGCCTTATGCTCCTCTACAGCCCCGATTCCCCTGACGGACAGAGTGTATCCCCGGACTCGATGGTGAAATCACCGGCTGACGTCGCGCCGGTAATCCGACCGGCCGGCAGCCCAACCGAAATTCGGCTAAGCGTGAAAGACGATGACGCCGAACATGATTGCCATCCCGGCGGCGGTCATCGCCTGCGCCAGAGAGGTCAGCGAATCCTGCCACTGCCGCGCCGTCCCCCTGGCAGCGACAAGGCGGTACGCCCAGCAGACGGCGGCGACCGCGAAGACGGCGGTCAACGACCAGTTGAGTGCGCTGACCCATCCGGGCGACTCGGCGCTCGTGGCGACATGCGTCGGGTGGATCTGCAGGTGCCGGTGCATGTGTGGGGCCGGCATCTCCGGTTCCGGGCCGGTGCTCGATTGGCCAGGGAGTCGATGCTGGTGCGCGACCTGATACATCCACGCCGTCGCCAGCATCATCGCCGCGTGATATCCGCTGACTGCCCGCTGTGCCATCGGGCAGTCCGACAAGACGGCCATCCCCGCGAACCACACGCCTGCCAGCAGGAAAAACACCGCCGGTCCCGTCGTCGGCGGCTGGGCGCCCCAGGTCCATGCCATCACCGCCATCGCGATCGCCATCACGAAATGCAACCCGTCGTTGACGACCGAGGTCCACTGCCGGCGTTGGGCGGCAATGAGGAACCCGTACACCGCGGTGCTCAGCACGAACAGCCCGGTGACCACCCAGCGAAGCAACAAGTTCTCGATCATCGGACGCCGCGCTGCTCCATCTCTACTAGTCGGTGCCTGTGCACCGGGGGCGTTGATCTATGTGGTGATGACGTCGCGACCCGAACCGGATGGCTTGATCGACGCGCAGGCCTTCCGGATTCATCTGCTGGCAGAACGTGTTTCCATCGCCTGGCTCGCGATTGCCGGCGCGATGGTGCCGGTGCAGGCCGCCAACGACGCCGGTGTCGCGCTGCCCGAGCTGCTCAGTAGCACAGCGCTATTCGACTCCATTGCCGCCTCGGAGACCTCGCGCGGCTGGATCGTCAGCGCGATCTGTGCGCTGCTGGTCGCGGTGACGCTGCGCTTCATCACGCGCTGGATCGGTCACGTTGTGTTGGTTATCCCCACCGTCATCGGTGTCATCGCGAGCGCCGTGACCGGTAGTGCGGGGCAAGGCCCCAATCATGACTACGCGACCAGCGCCGTGATCGTCTTTGCGCTGGCGGTCGCCGCGCTGACCGGGCTGAAGGTGGTCGCGGCGATAACCCGAACGGCACCAAGTCACCCGGTGCGTGGTGCAGATTGTCTGCGGTGTGCTCGCGGTGGCGTACGGAGCGGTGCTGCTGTGCCTGCTCGGGTCCGGCTGGGTAGTCGATTCGGACTTCGGCCGGCTCGCGTCTTGCCGCGGGGATTCTCCTGATGCTGGCCTGCGTGTCGGATCGCCTCGGTGCCGCACTGGCCACGACGCTCGCCATGGCGGCACTGGCCGCGATGGCAGTTCAGATCCCGCCGCGGTTCCTCACCCACAAATTCACCGCGTGGGACGTCTTCTTGGGCTACGAGCTGCCACGACCGCCCAGCGTCCTCGGCTTCCTCACCAACTGGCGCTTCGACGGCTTCATCGGAACAGCCGCCATGGTCATGGCGGTCGGCTACGCGGTCGGCTACGTCCAGTTGCGACGGCGGGGCAACGACTGGCCGGTCGGGCGACTGCTGGCATGGCTCATCGGTTGTGCCGCACTGCTATTCACCAGCAGCTCGGGTGTCCGGGCGTACGGGTCGGCGATGTTCAGCGTGCATATGGCCGAACACATGGTGCTCAACATGTTCATCCCGGTGCTGCTTGTTCTGGGCGGCCCGGTCACCTTGGCGTTGCGGGTACTGCCCGCCGCGGGCGAGGGACAGCAGCCCGGCCCTCGCGAATGGCTTGCCTGGCTGCTGCATTCGCGCGTCACAGCCCTGGTGTCCCATCCGATCACGGCCTTCATCCTGTTCGTCGGATCGCCGTACATCGTCTACTTCACTCCGCTGTTCGATACCCTGGTCCGCTATCACTGGGGTCACGAGCTGATGGCCATCCACTTCCTGCTCGTCGGCTATCTCTTCTACTGGGCCATCATCGGTATCGACCCGGGTCCGCGCCGGCTCCCCTATCCGGCACGCATCGGGCTGTTGTTCGCGGTGATGCCGTTTCATGCGTTCTTCGGCATCGCGCTGATGACCATGACATCGCCGGTGGGCAGCGGGTTCTACCGGTCCGTCAATCTACCGTGGCTGGCCAGCATCCAAGCCGATCAGCACATGGCGGGTGCAATCGCTTGGGGTGCAACGGAATTGCCGGTGATCATCGTCATCGTCGCGTTGGTGGCACAGTGGGCACGCCAAGACCGCCGGCTGGCCGTTCGCACGGACCGGCATGCGGACAGCGGCTACGCCGATGACGAGCTGGACGCCTACAACGCGATGCTGCGCGACCTGTCCCGGATGCGGCGTTAGCCCACCACCCGTCCAGGGGAAAACCTCTGTTCAGCCATGTTGGGGACCGAAGTTGCGCAGCCGCAAGCTGTTTGACACGACGAAAAACGACGAGAACGCCATGGCGGCGCCGGCGATCAGCGGGTTGAGCAGGCCTGCGGCGGCGATCGGAATGGCGGCGACGTTGTAACCGAACGCCCAGATCATGTTGATCCGGATCGTCCGCATGGTTGCCCGGGCCAGATCCAAAGCTTGCGGAACGATGTCCAAATTGTCGCGGACCAGGATGATGTCGGCCGCGCCGATCGCGACATCGGTCCCGCGCCCGATCGCCAAGCCCAAATCGGCGGCCGCCAAGGCGGGGCCGTCGTTGATGCCGTCACCGACCATCGCAATGGTCTGTCCGGCCGCGCGCAGTTGCCGGATGACCTCAACCTTGTCCTGCGGCAGCACGTCCGCGACGACGGTGTCGATGCCGACTTGTGCCGCAACGGCGTCGGCGGCGGGGCGGTTGTCGCCGGTGAGCAGAATTGTCCGCAGCCCGCGGCGGTGCAACGCGCCGACGGCGCCGGCGGCCGAATCCTTGACCGCGTCGGCGACCGCGACGGCGCCGCAGACGACGCCGTCGACCGACACGAAAACCACTGTCTCGCCTCGGGACTCGCCGTCGCGGCGGGCGGTGTCGAGAACGGGGTCGGCGGCGACGCAGCGGGTAATCCAGCACGGCTTGCCGACTTCGAGGCGGTGCTCCCCCACCACTGCCGACACTCCGCACCCGGCGATCGCGGCAAAGTCGTTGACCGGCTGCGGATCAGGCGAAGCGGCCACGATAGCCGTCGCGATCGCATGCTCGGAGGCGGCCTCCACGGCGGAGGCCAGGGCCAGCACGTCTTCGGCATCCCGGCCGCCGGTCGTGGTCACCGCGCTCACCGTGAGCTGTCCGACGGTCAGCGTGCCGGTCTTGTCGAAAACCACGGTGTCGATGCCGTGAATGGTTTCCAACGCCCGGTAGCCCTTGATGAAAATCCCCAACTGGGCACCGCGTCCGGAGGCGACCATCATGGCGGTCGGGGTGGCCAGGCCGAGCGCACACGGACAGGCGATCACGACGATCCCGAGCATGACGGAGAAGGCGCGATCCGGGCCGGCTCCGGCGAGCAGCCACCCGGCAGCGGCGAGCCCGGCGATGACGAAAACCGTTGGCACGAATACGGACGCAATCCGGTCGGCGAGACGCTGAGCGCCGGCCTTCTGGGCTTGTGCATCTTCGACCAGACGCACCATCGCGGCGAATTGGGTATCAGAACCCACCGCGGTCGCCTCAACCACCAGACGGCCGTCGAGCACCACCGTGCCGCCCACGACGGGTGCATCCGGATGTGCGCGGACGGGTTTGGCTTCGCCGGTCATAGCGCTCATGTCGACTGCCGCGGTGCCGTCGACCACGACACCGTCGGCGGCGACGGTCTCGCCGGGCCGAACCACGAAGCGCTGCCGCTTTTTGAGTTCGCCGGCCGGTATCACCAGCTCGGCGCCATCGGGCAGCAGCACCGCCACGTTCTTGGCCCCGAGCGCGGCCAGCGCCCGCAACGCGCTGCCGGCCCTGGACTTGGCGCGGGCTTCGAAAAACCGGCCGGCGAGAACGAAGACAGTGACGCCGGCGGCGACTTCCAGGTAGATCGAATCGCTGTTGAGAATCGCCTGCCAGACGCCGTGAGTCTGCCTGGGCTGTTTGTGGGCGAAGACCGTCAGCAGCGACCAGGTGGTGGCCGCGACGATGCCCACCGAGATGAGCGTCTCCATCGACGCGGTCCGATGGCGCGCGTTGCGCAGCGCGACCCGGTAAAAAGGCCAGGCGGCCCAGGTCACGATCGGCGCTGCCAGGGCGATCAGCAGGTAACCCCAGCCGGCGAATCTGGTGCTGGGCACCATCGCGAACATGGTCGACAGGTCGGCCAGCGGCACGAACAGGACAGCCGACACGATCAGCCTCCGCAACAGGCTGCGCGCGTGCTCGGCGTCGGGGTCTGCGTCGTTGACGGCGGACTCCTGGTGCACAACCGCGCGGTATCCGGCCTTCTCGACTACCTGGCACAGGTCATCGACCGGCGTGACTGCGATGTCCAAGGCGTCGATGGTTGCGACCCGGGTCGCGAAATTGACTGACGCGCGCACGCCGGGGACCTTGTTCAGCCTGGTTTCGACCCGGCCGGCGCAGGCCGCACAGGACATGCCGGAGACGTCCAGCTGAACACGCCGCGGCGCGCCGGGGCGGATTCCCCCACTGACTCCACTATCAGGGGAGCAGTCACGGTCCTCCTCAGATCTGCGTACTTTGGCCCCGTCAGCGTACAAGCGCAGGTAAGGTCACTGCCGTGCAGACGGAATTGCGCTTTGACCGCTGGTATCTGCCCCTGGCGGTACCGATGGGCCTCGGTCCCAAGGACAGCGAGCTACGGGTCGAAGGCGGGAACCTTCGCGTCAAGATGGGGTGGGCGTTCACCGCCGAAATCCCGCTGACGTCGATCAAGAACGCCGAGCCGGCGGCCGACGCCCGGGTGTTCGTGGCGGGCGTCCACATTTTGGGCTCACGCTGGCTGGTCAACGGGTCGCGCAAGGGCTTGGTGGCCTTGACCATCGACCCACCGGTACAGGCGAAGGTCTGGTTCAGGTCGGTCACGGTGGGCACGTTGGTGGTCAGTGTGACCGACCCGGATGCGTTCATCGCCACTTGCACGGCGAAGTAGACCTCAGCAAGCAAAGCTAGCCCGCGCGCGCTGCCAACCAATCTCGTTGGCGACGGACGAACCCCGCGTCAACGACGCTGCCCGTGCCCGGGGACGTAGATCGCATCGGCCCGCCGATCGCGAGTAATCGATCGATCGTCGCCGGCCAGGCCACCACATCGGAATCCGCGTCGATAAACGGGTCAGCGGATTCCTCGACAAGATCACCGGTGAAGACCACCACGGCGTCGTGCTCGTCGTTTGCGGCGGGAACCACCACGACCAGGTCCGCCGTGGTGTGGCCGTAGCCCGAGATGCGTGACCGTCACGGTGCGATTGCCGAGGTCGACAACGGTGTCGTAGGTCTGGTGCTGCGGAGGTCGCACGGCCGCGATGGCCTCATCGAGCTCGTCGGCCTTCGCCCCGTAGCTCAGCGCGTGCTCGCGTATCTGGTCGGTGGCCGACACCATGTAGTCGGCCACCTCTGGGGCACAATAGATCTCGGCGCCGGCGAACAGCGAGGCGCCCAAGACATGATCAAAGTGCTTGTGCGTCAACACAATATGCGTCACCTGGCCGCCCGTGATCTGCCGAACGTCGGCATCGATCGCGGCGGCTTCGGTGAGCGTGGTACCGCTGTCGACCAGCAACACTCCGGTACGGCCTCGCACCAACCCGATCGTCACGTCGCAGAACGGAAGCCGACAGCGGTGCACGCTCTCGGTCAACCGCTCCCAGTTGTGCTGCACAGCTAGCTCCATCATTTCGGCCGCAGCACCGCCGCGCCGTACCACTGGCAGACAAGTAGCGCGAGTTCGACATCGACCCGGTCGTCGATCGGCCGACCGCGCCGGGCGACCGCGTGTCCCACTTGGTGTCTCACGACGTTGATGTCCGTGTTGAGCTCATTGGCCGCGGCGTGGTATCCCGGACTGGCGCGCAAGAACACGCGAAGCGTTTCGCGCAGCGCAGCGTCGTGTTCGGTGTCGGACGCCAGCGCCCCCAGCACGTCGGCCACCCACGCGCGCAGTTCTTCGACGCTGGTGGCGAGCACCGCCGATGCCAGCAGGCCGGAATCCGTCGCCGCGTGTACCGCCGGCGCCTGGTTGCGAGCGCGCGCGGCTGTCCGGACCCGCTGCGCCTGGCGGTGCGACCGGCGGAATCCGTCGACGCCGGAGCCCACCGCACCCATGGCGATACCCAGTCCCTGCGCCCGCAAGCGCGCGAATTCGCGGACTTTCGCAACGATGTCCCCGGGTGCGGAGTGAAACGGCAGCCAGGCCCACCCACTGGTCTCGTCGGCCGCGACGAATAGCGGTCCGGCATCGGTGTCCACCGCAGCGGCCAGCTGACTGGTGAATTGTTGCAGTCGGCCGAGCCCGTCGCCGGCCGCGTCGGCGTCCGGATACCACACGATGAGAGCGACGTGTTGCCAGCGCAGCGGATACCCGATCGCGGTGGAAGCGGCATCGACATCCTCAGACTCGTTGTCGCTGAGCATGTCTCGAACCTTCATCGTGCGGATGCTGTTTTGATACGCCAGCCACCGCTCGTGTTCGCCCGCGTAGGCGACGACGACTTGCTCGGTCACCCAGTCCACGTACTCGAACAACACCGTGGTGATCGTCTCGATAACCGCCACACTGATCGCGGGCTCCATGGCGACCTCGTGCAGTTCGGCGAACACCTCTTCGGTCATCCGGCGTTGACTGAGCCGGTATCCGCGAACCAGACTGTTGAGCGGAACGCCTTGTTGGGCAAGAAATTTGGCATACTCGATGGCGGCGGAGGGCGGAGTGCCCTGTTTCACCGGGAGGTCGTCACGCAGTGCACGCAGCATGGTCTCGACATTGCCCTCGATGCCGGCGGCCAACAACTCGACTGTCCTGGCGTCGCCTGCCAGTTCGGTGATTTTCTCTTCGATGACCTTTCGCATGCCGGCGCTGATCTCGTTGACCCGCCGGGTCAGCCGAGCGGCGATCATGGCGACATACGAGTCGACCTCGCTGTCGCGACGCCTGCTGGTCACATGATGACGGTAGATCGCGACACATGGGCCGCGATACCCCATCCAACACATGTGCAACCATCAGCGAGTAGTCGTGCCCGCAAGGAGGAAACGCATGCGCGCAGTTGTCATCACCAAGCACGGCGACCCATCGGTCCTGCAGGTGCAGCAGCGCCCCGACCCGCCGCCGCCGGGACCGAACCAGTTGCGGGTGGCGGTACGCGCCGCCGGGGTGAACTTCGCCGACCACATGGCCCGCGTCGGCCTCTACCCGGACGCACCGAAAGTGCCGTCGGTGGTCGGTTACGAAGTCGCCGGGACGGTCGAGGCGGTCGGCGACGGTGTCGATCCCGGCCGGGTGGGCCAACGAGTCCTGGCGGGCACCCGATTCGGTGGCTACGCCGAGATCGTCAACGTTGCGGCCAACGACTCGGTGGCGCTCCCGGACGCGATGAGTTTCGAGCAAGGCGCCGCCGTGCCGGTCAATTACGCGACGGCCTGGGCGGCGCTGCTTGGCTATGGGTCGCTGCGCGCCGGTGAGAGGGTGCTGATTCACGCGGCCGCCGGCGGCGTCGGCATCGCGGCGATTCAATTCGCCAAGGCGGCCGGAGCCGAAATACACGGCACCGCGTCGCCCGGAAAGCACCAGAAGCTCGCCGAGTTGGGTGTGAACCGCGCGATCGACTACCGCCGCGACGGCTGGTGGAAGGACCTGGACCCGTACGACCTGGTGCTCGATGCACTCGGCGGCACCTCGCTGCGGCGGTCCTACAATCTGCTGCGCCCAGGGGGAAGGCTTGTCGGCTATGGCATTTCGAACCTGCAGCAGGGTGAGAAGCGCTCGCTTCGCACGGCGGCGCCCCAGGCGTTGGCGATGCTGCGCGGATTCAACCTGATGGACCAACTCTCGGAGTCGAAGGCTGTCATCGGCCTGAACATGCTGCGCTTGTGGGACGACCGGGGCACGCTCGAGCCCTGGATCACGCCGTTGACCACTGCCCTCGACGACGGCACCATCTCCCCGATCGTGCACGCGGCGGTGCCGTTCGCCGAAGCACCCGAGGCGCACCGGATTCTGGCGGCCCGGGAGAACATCGGCAAGGTCGTGCTGGTGCCCTGAGCGGGCGCCGAGGGGGCTATCGTTCCGCCATGGCTGTAACCGAAACCCGCGAGATCGTCATCGAGGCAACGCCGGAAGAGATCATGGACGTGTTGCTCGATCTCGAATCCTTCCCCGAGTGGTCCTCGACCCACAAAAAGGTCGAAATCCTCGAACGCAACGACCAGGGCTACCCGACCAAGTCTCGTCAGGTCGTCAAAGTTGTGGGCATCACCGATGTGCAGGTGCTCGACCACGCGCTTCAGGACGACGGGGTGAGCTGGGAAATGGTCAGCTCCAGGCAGCAGCGTGCGCAGACCGGCCGCTATACGTTGACGCCGGAAGGCGATTCCACCCGGGTCCGCTTCGAGCTCATGGTCGACCCGACGGTGCCGCTCCCCGGATTCCTGGTCAAAAAGGGGGCCAATAGCGTGATGGACGCCCTCACCAAAGGTCTGCGAAAGCGCGTGCTCGAAGTAAAGAGGTCTGGCGACTAACGGCCGGAAGCGCGAGACTCTGCCGTATGAAATCTGCTACGACGAGCACACTGCACCGAATCGCATTGGCCATCACTGGCCTGGCACTTGTGACGACACCCCTGGCCGGCTACGGCGGGACACCCGCGCCGAGACTGACCGCCGTCGGACGGACTATCCCGCAGGCACCCGGTGACCCATTGACGATCAGCAGCCCGGCGTTCGCCGACGGTGACGCGATCCCGATCCAGTACACCTGCAAGGGGGCCAACATCGCGCCGCCGCTGCAGTGGTCGGCGCCGTTGGGCGGCGCCCTCGTTGTCGACGACCTGGACGCCGTCGCCAAGCCCTACATCCACTGGATCGTGACCGGAATCGCTCCCGGCCCAGGTGCCACCGCGGACGGCCAGAGTCCGGCCGGTGGAACCGCCCTGCCGAACTCGGCGGGCCACGCCGCCTAC
This sequence comes from uncultured Actinomycetota bacterium, assembly GCA_963735655.1. Taxonomy (GTDB): domain Bacteria; phylum Actinomycetota; class Actinomycetes; order Mycobacteriales; family Mycobacteriaceae; genus Mycobacterium. Next base: position 166,322 of record CAVTLW010000002.1, on the reverse strand, counting down.
ACCGGGCCCTGCCCGCCGGCCGGCACCGGCGTGCACCGCTACCGGTTCACCCTCTACCAGCTTCCGGCCACGCTGCAGCTGCCGCCGGGACTGGCGGGCCCCGGAGCGTTGCAGGCGATAACGCGCGCCACCACCGCGCAGGCGCAGTTCACCGGAACATTCGAAAACGTAACCGCCGCCGGCGGTTAGGCGTCGTCGAGCGCCTGATAGGCGGCGTTGTATCCGGGGGTGAAGGTAATGCCCGGGCCGCCATGGCATCCCGCGCTGCCCAGGTAGAGGCCGTCGATCGGAATCGGAAAGTCCAGAAAGCCTTTTGGCCCGGGGCGATTGGGTCCCATCAGGTCCGGGTGCAGCAGACCATGGCAGAAATCGCCCGCGGGTGCGCCGAACATCGTGTTCATGTGGTAGGGCGCGAACGTGATGTGGCGTATCACGATGTCCTTGAAGTTCGGGGCGAACCTGGTGATCTTGTCGATGACACGTTGCGCCATTTCATTTTTGAGATGACCGTGCTGGTCGCGGCTGACTTCGACCGGGAAGGCGTACGCGTATGCGCTGGCCGCGTGTTTGCCGGGCGGCGCCATGGCCGGATCGTGCACCGAGGGGATCTGCATCCCCATCGACGGGTTGTCCGGGACCAGACCGCGCCGGCAGGTCTCCCATTGCAGCTGTTGCTCTTCCGGGGAGCCGAAGATGCCGACCGACTGCTGCATGCCCTCCTCGTTCAGCAGCTCGTAGGGCGGGGCGAATTCGGGCAGTCCGTCCAGGGCGAAGTGGATTTGCACGAAAGACGCGCGATGGTCGCGGCCGGACACCCGGGAGAGCAGTTCTGCGGGAACATGTTCGGGTGCAATGAGATCGGTGAGTGTGGTGTCGGGCGCGAGGTTGGATATCACGATCGGTGCGGTGATCGTCGACCCGTCACGCAGTCGTACGCCGGTCACTGCGCCCTGGTCGACGAGAATCTGCTCGACCTTGCTGCGGAATCGGATCTCACCGCCGTGTGCGACGAACATCTCGCGCAGGTGCTCGGTGAGCGCTCCGATACCGCCCTTCAGTTTGGTCATCATCGAGGTGCTGTTGTCGGGCACCGCGAGGGCGAACGCCAAGCAGGTGGCGCTGCCCGGTGTGTACGGCCCGCGGTAGGTGGAGTTGACGGCCAGAAACGCCAGCATCCCGCGCATCACCGCGTGCTTGTCCTTGTCGGGCAGGTACCGGTCGATGACATCCATCGCCGACCCGAACAGCATCTCGTGTATCGCGCGGCGTTCGGCGTCATTGGTTGCGCAGGCGTACATCTCGTCGAGTGTCTTGGGCGGTGTGCAGACGTCGAAACGCCCCAGCGCCCGGGCGGGTCCCTGGCTCCAGCCGATCAGTTCGGCCATGCCGGTGACGGCCTCGAAGCCGTGCTTGTCGCCGAGATGCGTCATCAGCCGCATCGGGTCGCGGTAGAAGACCATCGGCTCTTCGCCGTGTTCGCCGATGTTCGTCGACATCACGTCCGGCTCCACCACGGGCAGGGCGTCCAGCCCGAGGTCCTTGGTGATCTGGCTGGCCATCGGGAACTGCACCGAACCCGCGATCTCGTACCGGAAGCCGTCGATCAATTCCACGGTTGCCGCCATTCCCCCGGCATAGGTGTTGGCTTCCAGGCACACGGTGCGTAGGCCGGCACGTTGCAGAATCGCCGCCGCGGTCAGCCCGTTGTGTCCGGCGCCCACGACGATCGCGTCATAGTCCGTCTTTTTTAGTCACCAGCCAGAATATGTCAGTACTGACATAAGTGGAAGACGTCGATTACCATCGGACGGATATGAGCGTGCCGATAAACCGTCACCAGCTGCGCCACCGATCGACGCATGAGGCGCTTCGGTTGGCTGCGTTAAAGAGCTTTGCCCACAAGGGATTTGCCAACGTCACTGTGACGGAGTTGGCGCGCGAGGCCGGGGTCACCGAACGCACCTTCTTCCGGCACTTCCCGACCAAGGAAGCGGTGCTGTTCCAGGACTACGAGACGCAGCTGGAATGGCTGGCCGAAGCGCTCGCCCAGCGTCCGGCGTCGGAGTCGCTGTTCGACGCGGTGCTGGCCAGCGTCGCCGCCTTCCCGCATGATCTCGAAGTGGTCCGCCAGGCCGCGACCGCCCGCGCGGAGTTGATCAGCGCCGAGCGGATCGCGAGCCATCTGCGGCTGGTGCAATCGTCGTTTGCTTCGGTGCTCGCCGAATTCATCAGAAGCCGCAACCCGAACTTGGCCAACATCGATTTGGCCGCTGAAGTCGCGGGATCCGCCCTTGCGGCGGCTCTCGTTGTGGCAGTGGAGAATTGGGGCCGCAACGGTTGCGCCGACGACCTCGGACAGTTAGTGGCCGAGAGCCTGGATCTGGTCCGCTCCGGCTTGGCGCCGCTGGCTTAGTCCGCCGTTCGGGTGGCGAGCCGGATCAATCCCCGCCGCAGCTCGTCGTCGCGCCGCCCTGCGCCGAGTTCGACCAGCGCGATCTCGGCGACCGCGGCGACCAGCAACGCGGCGATCGGTTCCGCGCGAGCCCAGCCGAGTGCCACCAGATCGGGCGCCAGCACGGCGGCCGCGCTCTCGTTGCGGGCCGCGACCAGATCGCGCAGACCCGCCTCCGTGCGGGATTGCACGAGCAGCGCCTTGGTGGCCAGTTCGGCCAAACACCCGTCGAGGTAGGCGTTCATCCCGGCTTCGAGCCGCTCGCGCCCGGGTGGCAGGTCGGCCATGGCGGCCGCGATCGATTCTTCGAGCTGGTCGTGGAATCGGACGTGCAGCGCCCGTACGTACTCGGTTCGGCTGGGCCAGTGCTGGTAGAAACTGCCCTTGGCCATGCCGGCCTCGGCAACGATCGCGTTGACCGAGATCCTGGCCAGGTCTTCGGTGCCCAACAGGCGCTGTCCGGCATCCAGCAGCGCATTGCGGCCGGGCTCAGGCGATCTCACCGCGCGGCTGCCTTGCGCTGACTGCGCCGCGCGAGCATGTCGCCGTACTGCTCGCAGACGTGAATCACGCCGGTCAGTTGGTAGGTGATCCAGCCCTTGTGCGTCGAGGGCAGGTTCTTCTCGAACACCCGGTGACCAAGGATTTGCATGGCCCAGCCACCGGCGAACATGGTGGCGCCCACGCGTGGTTTGGCGAACAGCAACGGCAGGCCGGCTGCGATGATCGGCGTGCCGATCAGATGGGCCGCCCGCACACCCCTGGACGTGTGCTGGGTGCGGTAGTAGGCCATCTTGTCCGCGAATGGCGCTTCCGGTGGCGGGGCTTGATGCATCTCGATTCGCTCCTTGTCAGGACGGGCCGACCGTTGTAGCGTACGTGATGACCGACCAGTCGGTCAACGTGTTGAGAGGAGCGATCATGACTCACATCCAAACCAGGGCCGGGCGGGTCGCCTATCGCGAAACAGGCGATGGTCCAACGGTTTTGCTGCTGCACGCCAACCTGCACGACCGGCACGACTTCGACCCGATCGTCGAGACCCTCGCTCGGCGGTACCGCACCGTCGCGGTGGACTGGCCCGGGCACGGCGATTCGGATCCGGTCGGGGGCGGCGCAGCGCCCAGTGCTCCCCTGTTCGCCGATGTGCTCGAAGATGTCGTCGACGGCCTGGGGCTGTCGCGGGCGGTGCTGATCGGAAACTCGGTCGGCGGGTTCGCCGCCGCCCGGCTGGCGATCACCCGTCCCGAGTCCGTCGCGGGCCTGGTTCTGGTCAACACGGGCGGCTTCGTTCCGTTGAATCCGTTGTCCCGCGCGTTCTGTCGGGTGATGGGCACGCCCGCGGTGTTCCGGCGAACCGCTCCCCTGTTCGTCCGCGGCTACATGAAGGCCAGGACCGACAGTGACCGCGAGATCGTCGAGCGGGCGATCGCCAGGGCGCGGACCGTCGACGGCCTCCGGACCGCCACCGCCCTGTGGCGAAGTTTTGCGACCCCCGAGCACGATCTGCGGGCCCGCGCCGGCGCGCTGTCGGCGCCGACGCTGATCGTCTGGGGCAAACGCGACATCGCGATACCGCGCAGCGCCGGACGGGTGGCCCACGCCGCCATCGGTGATTCCCGGCTCGAGCTGCTCGACACCGGCCACGTCGCCTTCTCGTCGGATCCGCAAGGTTTCCTGGCCCTCGCCGAACCGTTCCTGGAATCGGTGAGCAGACGCGAAAGCCCCCGATTCAGCTAGGAAATGGGGACATTTGCGTCTGCTCGCCATCGGTGCCGCGCCACTAACATGACCCAGCATGACGACTCAGACCGAAGGCCATCGGCACTACCCACAATTGATCCCGCACAAGCTACTGCGCGGCGGACAGGTTCACCACCCGGCCGTGCTGGACGAGGCCAGGAGACGAAGCGCGAATCTTCAACTGCGCCTGGCCGACCGGATAACCGCATTCGCCGGGTCGATGAACTTCGTCTGGATTCACGCGGCGTTGTTCGCCACTGTGGATGATCGTCTTCGAACGCAGCCCCTGGCCGACATTGACCCTGGTGGTGTCGCTCGAGGCGATCTTCCTGTCGACCTTCGTGATGATCGGTCAGAATCGTCAGTCGGCCTTCCAGCAGGCCAGGGCCGACCATGACTTCGAGACGCAGGAGCTGGAGCTCAAGACCAACACCGAGCTGACGCGCGAAATCCACTTGCTCACAGAGGAATTGCACCGCCGCTTTATCGGTCCCGCCGGCTGAGCAGAGCGATCAGTGAGCGTTGGCAGCGCTTTCCGAGGCCGCCTCCAAGAAGCGGCGTAGCACCGCGTTGCGGGTGCGCGGCAGAAAGACCAGCACGACCGGGCTGGGCGGCGCTCCCCGCAGCGGAATGAAACGCACGCCGGGGTGGATGTTGCGCCGGACGGCGACGTCGGGGATCACCCCGATGCCGCGGTCGGCGGCGACTGATTCGATCCACTCGTCGAAATTCGCGGTCTCCACAACGGTTTTCGGCCCCTCACCGGCCGGCCATGACCACGGCCCGGTGGTGCCGCTGGCGACGTTGACCACCAGCGGCCACCGCGGCACCTCGGCCCAGTCCAGCTCCGCGCGATCCGCCAGCGCTGAGCGCATGGCGCACACCGCCACCCGCGACTCGTCGAACAAGTGCACGGCGCGCACGGCGCCCGACGTCACCTGCCCGCGCACCACGGCGACATCGACCTTGCCCTGCTGCACGGCGGCCTGCGCATCGTCGGTGCGGATCAGGCTGACCGTCGCCCCGGTGGCGCGCTCGAATCGGGCGACGGTGTTCTGCGCCCACGGATCGGGCAGCAACCAGCTGAACCCGAGCCGGATGCTCGCCTGTTGCCGCACGGCGCCAAAGCCGCGTTCGAGTTCGGCGAGTACCCGTTCCACGTAGTCGAGGAACGTCCGTCCGGCCTGGGTCAACTCCACATGACGCGAGCTACGGTCCAGCAGCGTGACGCCGAGCGCATCTTCCAACTGCCGGACCGTGCGGCTCAGCGCGGGCTGGGTGATCGCGAGCTCGTCGGCGGCCTGGGTGAACGAGTTGAGTCGCGCCACCGCCTCGAAAACCCGAAGGTGGCGCAACTCGACTCGACTGCTCTGAACGCCGTCCATGCCTGACAAGCATAGATCCATTACAGCCGGCATTTCATCGGGGATTTCCGCGGTCCTAACGTCGGTTGCAATGAGCGCAATCGAAGTGACAAGGGAGAAAAAAATGCCGCTGATATATGTCGATCTCATCGAGGGCCGCACGCCGGCCGAGGTTGGAACGCTGCTCGACGCCATCCACGACGCCGTGCTCGACGCGTTCGGGGTGCCGCGAGCGCGACCGCTATCAGGTGGTGCACACCCATCCGGCCGATGAGATCGTCGCGGAGGACACCGGTCTCGGCATCGGTCGCTCATCCCGGCTGGTGGTCGTGCACGTGGTGAGCCGGCGACGGACTCGCGAAATGAAGGAGAAGTTCTATGAGTTGCTGGCGTCCAACCTCGCCGCAGCGGTGCGCGCTGGACCCGGCTGATCTGATCGTCTCGATTACCGAAAACGGCGATGAGGACTGGTCTTTCGGCCATGGCCGGGCGCAGTTCCTCACCGGAGAGCTGAAATGAGCACGCGTCTCACTGAGTTCCTCGGAATCGAACACCCGATCCTGCTCGCGCCGATGGCCGGGGTTTCCGGGGGCCGGCTCGCGGCGGCGGTGACCGCCGCGGGTGGACTGGGCCTGATCGGCGGCGGCTACGGCGACGCCGACTGGCTGCGGCGCGAATTCGAGCAAGCCGACGGGGCAAGAGTCGGCTACGGGTTCATCACCTGGAGCCTGGCGCGCAACCCCGAGCTGCTCGATGACACCCTGGCGCGTCAACCCGCCACGATCATGTTGTCCTTCGGTGACCTGCAGCCGTTCGCCGATCGCGTCCACGCGGCAGGCGTTCCGCTGATCGCCCAGGCGCAGAACCTCGACCACGCCCGCCAGGCCCTGGACGCCGGCGCGGACATCATCGTGGCTCAGGGCGGCGAGGCGGGCGGACACGGAATGAGTGTCCGTTCGACCTTCACCCTGGTGCCCGACGTCGTGGACCTGGTCGCGGAACGTTCGCCGAAAACGTTGGTGCTGGCCGCCGGCGGTGTCGCCGATGGCCGCGGGCTCGCCGCGGCGCTGGCACTCGGCGCCGACGGCGCGTTGGTGGGCACCCGGCTTTGGGCGACGCCAGAGGCGTTGGTGTCGCCGCGAGCGCACCAGCGGGCCATCGCGGCCAGCGGGGACGACACCGTCCGCACCCGGGTCCTGGATGTGGTCCGACGGCTGGACTGGCCCGGCGAATACAACGTGCGGGCGCTGAACAACGCGTTCGTCGACACCTGGCACGGCAAAGAGGACCAGCTGCGGGAATCATTGCCAGTAGCTTTGGATACCTTCCAAAAGGCAACAGCCGCAGAGGATTTCGACACCGCAGCCATTATCGTCGGCGAAGGTGTGGGACGCGTTCGCGACGTTCGCCCCGCGGGCGACATCGTGCGCGAGATGGCCCGTGACGCCAGCCGGATCCTGAATCAGTAGAGCGGGGACCAGTCCGAGGTGCGCAGCAACCGGCTCTGCCACTGGTCGCGGTAGCGCAGTGCCTCGAACATGTAACTGCCCGGCCCCCGGTGCTCGGGCGGGACCTCGTTGGTCAGCAGATGGACCAGCGCCGCGTAGTTGTTGGAGTCATCGATCTTCTGCCACAGCATCGCTTCTCGCCGCCGGTAGCTTCCGTGCGCGACCTGGAAGCAGGCCTGGATGTCGAGTATCCGCATCCGGGCCGGGGCCTTGGAAAGCACCCGATAGTAGATCTCGTCCCAGCAGCGGATGTAGTCGTCCAGCGGCGCATACGGCCAGCCGGTGTCCTCCATGAACAGGCTCAGCGGGTGGGTCGCACCGTCGGTGGGCACGGTCGCCAGGTCCACGGTCTGCAGCGGCGACCACTCGACCGGCAACAGCAGCTTGCCCGTCACCTCGTGGCGCAGATTGTCCAGCTCGCGCATCCAGGGCTGCAGGTCCCCACGCCGGGTGCGGTCGGCCAGCCGCTGCCAGGCCGCGCCGTCGGCGATGCCGGTGATGGTGACCACGTTGTAGGCCATCCCGGAGCCGTGCGCGTGGTTGGTGTACCAGAGCAACCGGGCGTCTGGGCGGCCGGAGTCGTCGGCCAGGGTGGGCATCCAGCCCTCGCGGTAGGCGGCCTCGAAGTCGTCGTGGCGTGTGCCGACCACCTGGTGGGTCTCGTGGAGAAACAGCATGGGACTCCTCGGGTCAGCCCTGGTTCGCGATCAGCGCGGCGAGTTCACGACGGCTGATCTTGCCGGTTGTGCTGTACGGGATGTGGTCGACGATCGCGAGCCGCTCGGGCAGCTTGAAATAGGCGATCAGCTCGCGGCAATGCGCACGCAGCTCCTCCAGCGTCACCGGCACCCGGGCCACCACCGCGGCACCGACCCGTTGGCCCATCTCCTCGTCGGCGATTCCGGCGACCGCGACGTCGCGTCACCGCCGGATGCGATCGCAACGCGTCCTCGACCTCGATCGGCCCGAACTTCTCTCCCCCGCGATTGATGGTGTCGCTGACCCGCCCGCTCGGAAAGATGTAGCCGTCGCAATCCTGGCGGGCCAGATCGCCGGTGTGCAGCCAGCCTTCGGCGACGTTCTGGCTGGTGTTCACCCACAGCTCGCCGACCGTCCCGGCCTCGACGTCGTCGCCGGTGGCGGGGTCCACCACCCGCACCTGCACCCCGGGCAGCGGGCGGCCGACGGATCCCACGCGGTTGGGATCGCGATGGTCGTCGGGCATCAGGGTCGTGTACGCGCCGAGCGTTTCGGTCTGGCCGAACACGTTGGCGAACCCCACCCGCGGCAGCGCGTCCATCGCCCTGCGCACCAGGGCGACGGGCGCGGCGGCGGCGCCGTAGGCGATGGCGACCAGCGACGTCAGATCGGTGCCGGCGAAGTCGGGATGGTCGAGGATCCGCTGCAACATCGTCGGCACCAGGAATGTGGCGCTCACCCGATGCTCGGCCACCAGGCGCAGCCACTCGCCGGCATCGAAGCGGGTCTGCACCACCGCGGTGTGGCCCGAGTACAGGTTGCCCAGCATGCCGAGGGAGCCGCCGACATGGAAGAACGGCACGCACATCATGCTGACCGTCGGCCGGGCATCGGCACGAAATGGTGGCGACATCCTGCCGATGCGCATGCTGAGTTGCCGGTTGGAGATGCCGACCGCCTTCGGGAGTCCGGTTGTGCCGCTGGTGAACAGGACCAAGGCGTCCCGGTCTTCGTCGGTGTCGACGGTGTCGATCACAGCGGTGCCGTTGAGCAGATCGGGTTCGCTCAGCACGGTCGGCGCGCCGGCTGCACGGAGCCGGTCGGCGTGCGCCTGCCCCGCGACTGCGACGTCGGCGCAGCCGGCGTTGTGCAGCAGCGCGCGCAGCTCCGCCGGCGTCAGGGCGGGATTCATCAGCGCCGCCGCGGCGCCGATCCGCATTGCGCCGAGCACCGTCGCGATCGACAGCAGGCTGCCGCCGTCGACGACCGCGACGCGCTGGCCCGCCAGCACGCCGCGCGCGGCGAGGCCGGCGGCGCACGCCCGCACCGCCGCGGCGAGTTCGCCGTAACTGATCAAGCGTCCGTCGACGATGAGCGCGGTGCGGGCCGGATCGCCCGCCGCGGCCGCGTCGAGGATGGTGCCCGTGTTCATGCGCGGCTCACTTCATGCGCTAGTACAGCGGGGACCACTCGGAGGTCCGCAGCAACCGGCTGGTCCACTGGTCGCGCAGGTCCAGGGCGTCGTGCATCCAGGTCCCGGGGGCGCGATATTCGGCGGGGATGTGGGTGCGCAACAGGTCCAGCAGCGCCTCCGGACGGCTGATCTGCTGCATCAGGATCACCTCCCGGCGCAGGTGGCTGCCGAGGGTGGGCTGGAACGCCGCGTGCATCCGCAGCATTGACGACGGCTGATCGAGGGTCCTGGCGTACACCTCGCCGCAGCGCAGGATGTACTCCTCGAACTTGTCCTCATAGGGCCACATGGTGTCTTCCATGTAGAGCGTCATCTCGTGCTCTCGCCCGTCCACCGGCACCTCGTCGAACGACACTTGCTGGATCGGCGACCACGGCAGCGGCACCAGCAGCTTCGCGTCGACCTCGTGGCGCAGCTCGTCGAGGTCGCGCATCCATCCCTGCAAGTCGCCCTTCTGGACCCGCAACGTCAGGTTCTCCCATGCCGCACCGTCGCGGACGGCGGTCACGGTGATGACGGTGTAGGCGGGGCCGCTACCGTGCGCTTGGTTGGTGTACCACAGCAACCGGGCCTCGTCGCCGGCCGCCAGCATCGGCATCCAGCCTTCGCGAAATGCAGCCTCGAAATCGTCTTCGGCACGCCCTCGTACGGTGTGCACCTCGTGCATGAACAGCACGAACAGACCTCCCACATAGCGCTCCACCTTGAACGCATTCCTCCAGGCACGCTAATGCCCGCGATCCAACGTGTTGAAGCCGGGTCTACATATGTGCAATTGGGCGCGGCGGCATAGACAGGCGAGTCGAGAATCTGGTTTCCTCAAATCGGTATTCATCTTCACGGGGCAGGAGTTCACGCGTGGCCCGACTAGACGTGCCGGATGGCCCCGGCGGTGAGGCCGCGATGATCTGGACGCTGCGGCCACAGCTTGGCGGCATGGTCGAGCGGATGATCCGCGGCGCCTACCAGCAGAGCATCCTTGCGGCCGACGAGCGCGAACTGGCCAGGATGCGAATCGCGCAGATCAACGACTGCGTCGCGTGCTCGGGTTTTCGTGCCCCGTCGGTGGTGGACGAAGGTGTGGCGGCCGAGCTCTACGACAACGTCGCGGCGTACGCCAGCTACCCCGGCTACACGCCGCGCCAGCGTCTTGCCATCGAGTTCGCCGAGCGGTTCGCCACCGACCACGCATCGATGGACGACGCGTTCTTCGAACGGCTGCGCGGGGTGTTCTCCGACGCGGAGATCCTCGATCTGACCCTGTGCGTCGCGGTATTTCTCGGCCTCGGGCGCTCGCTGAGCGTGCTCGGCGTGGATCAGTCCTGCGCGATCGACATCTGAGCGGATGACTTCCATGGATATCGCCACCGTCGACGAGTTGCTGACCACCACCCGGTCGGTGCGCAAACGACTGGACCTGACCCGGCCGGTCAGTCGCGACGTGATCCTCGAGTGCATACGGCTGGCCATGCAGGCGCCCACGGCCAGCAACGCGCAGGATTGGCGCTGGGTGGTGATCACCGATGCCGACAAGCGCGCCGCGATCGCCGACATCTACGGCAGCATCGGGGCCGAGTATCTCGCCCACGCCGCCGCGAACGCGTCGGATCCGCAGACCCAGCGCGTGTACCGCAGCGCGGCGGGCCTGACCAAGACGCTGGCCCAGGTTCCCGTGCACGTCATCCCCTGCCTGACGGGGCCCATCGACGAAACCAATCGGCTGGTGGCCGCCTCGGCCTGGGCGTCGATCATCCCGGCCGGCTGGAGCTTCCTGCTGGCGCTGCGGTCCCGCGGTCTGGGATCGGTGTGGACCACAATGCATTTGGCGAAGGAACGGGAAGTGGCCGAGTTGCTCGGTATCCCGGACACGGTCACCCAGGCGGCCCTGTTCCCGGTGGCGTACACGATCGGCACCGACTTCCGGCCGGCCGCCCGGCCGCCCGCGGAGGCCATCACCTTCTGGGATAGCTGGGGAGCAGACTGATGCAGTCCTATACCGTGCGATTCCACGTCGACGCGCCGCCGAAGAAGGTGTGGCGGGTGCTGCACCCGCCGGTGCCGCCGAACTCCCCGCGGCCGCGGGTGCTCTCGTGGCCGACGGGCAGCATGGAAATCCTGCACGAGGGCGACGAGGCCGGTGAGGGCCTGGTCCGCACCTGCATCTTCCCGGTGCCCAAATACCTGCTGAGCGGTGGCAAGGCGCGGTCGTTCGAGACCGTCATCGAGGCGAAACTGCACAAGCTGTCGCGCTACGTGGCCTACGGTGCGCCGTTGTGGTCGCGTGCCGAGGGCTATCACCAACTCGACGAGCAACCTGACGGCACCACGGTGCTGACTTTCCACGAGACGTATTCCGCGTTCCACCCCGTGTCGCGTCTTCTGCTGGAACGCCTGGTGTACAAGACGATTGCACGCGACAACCTCGAGATCTACGAGCACGCTTTGGCTTTTGCCGGCAAGGTGCAGAAGCTGAGCTGAAACCCGCCGCCGGCGGGCCGAGAGTGAACCACACGACGGCCAATCGGCGTGTCGCGTCGTGAGATTCACACTCGGCGGGAGGCGGGATGTTTTGTCAGACCCCCCGGGCATGGTGGTCCCAAGCACGACGAAAGGGGACCTGCAATGTGCTGGCAGTGCGACAACCCGGGCAGAACCACCGAGGAGTACCTCGACGAACTGCACGAAACAATCGATGAGCATGGCTGGGCGGTGCAATACGTGGAGAGCGATCGACGGCCATTCGCTTACACCATTGGGCTGTCCCGATGGCGGCAGCCTGAATTGGTGGTCACGGGCGTTTCGTCGCGACGTGCCGTGCGGCTGTTGAACCGCGTCGGTCGTATGGTCGTCGCTGGAGACCCGCTGGCGCCTGGCAGACAGTTCACGATTCCCGTCGGCCCCCTTGTCGAGGTGGTCGAGGTCGACCAGCCGGACGCGCACTTGATATTTGCGGCCGCAATCTTTGGCCCCAGAGTGACGGCGCTGCAGTTGGTGTGGGCTGACGGGCACGGTCGCTGGCCGTGGTCCGCGGACTTCGACGAGGGTCGCGGCACCCAGCCGGTGCTGGGGGTGCGCGCCGTACGGCGGACCGCTTGACTACGGCAGACCGCGGTGATGGGCTGCCCGAGCCGAACTAACCAGTTCGAAATAGGCCATTTGCGCCGGTACGCTGTCCTTCTATGAGCTCCAAAACGCCCAATGCGGCACGACTCGCCGCCGCGGGGCTGATCCTGGCCGGCTGGGTTGCCTCCGCGGGTGTTGCCGGTGCCGATCCCGGGCCCGCGCCATCGCCATCGCCATCACCGTCGCCCGCACCCGCTTCACCCGCGCCCGCATCACCCGGGCCCGCCTCGCCCTCGCCCGGGGCGGCGCCGGGGCCCAAGACGACCATCGACCACGACGGCACCTTTGCGGTGGGCACCGACATCCTCCCGGGCACCTACAGCTCGGCCGGACCGGTCGGCAACGGCACCTGCTATTGGAAGCGGACGGGCAACCCCGACGGCGCGCTGCTCGACAACGCGATGAGCAAAAAGCCCCAGGTCGTGCAGATCGAGCCGACCGACAAAGCGTTCCGGACGTCCGGCTGCCAGCCGTGGCAGGTCACCAGCGACGCCCCGCCGCCCGAGCTCAACGGCCCGGCCGCCGGCGCCCAGCTGCAAGGCACTCTCGGCGCCCTCAACGGGCTGCTCGCGCCGAACGGAATGCAGGTTCCCCAGTCCTGACTCAGTCCGCCCTTGTCATCGGTGCCGGCGTCAGCGGGTTGACCTCGGCGCTGTGTCTGGCCGAAGCGGGCTGGCAGGTGCGGGTGTGGACCGCGGCGCCGCCCCAGCAGACGACCTCGGTGGTGGCGGGTGCGGTGTGGGGTCCGGTGTTCAGCGAACCGGTGGCCAAGACGCTGGCCTGGACCGCGGCGTCGCTGCGCGAGTTCCGCGAGCTCGCGGCGGACCCCGCCACCGGGGTACAGATGGCGCCGTCGATGACGGTCGGTGAGTTGCCCGTCGGCGACGACCTGCCGCCCCAGGTCAAGCTGATCCCCGACCTGCGGCCGGCCGACCCGGCCGAGCTGCCCGAGGGATTCCGTACCGGGTTTCGCGCCACCATGCCGATGATCGACATGCCGCACTACCTCGACTACCTGACGAAGCGACTGGCCGCGGCGGGCTGCGAGATCGAGAACCATCGGGTGGGCTCGCTGGCCGAAGCCGCGCGACGCCGCGCCGATCGTGGTCAACTGCGCCGGCCTGGGTGCGGGCGAATTGGCCGGTGACGACACCGTGCGGCCACGGTTCGGCCAGCACGTCATCCTCACCAATCCCGGTCTGCGGCAACTCTTTCTGGACCTGCGCTGCTCCTCGGAATGGACCTGCTACTTCCCCCACCCGCAGCGCGTGGTCTGTGGCGGCATCAGCATCCCCGACCGCTGGGACACCACCCCGGACCCCCAGGTGACAGAGCGGATCCTGGCGCGCTGTCGCCGGATCGAGCCGCGGCTCGGCGATGCCGAGGTGATCGAGACCATCACCGGACTACGTCCGGACCGCCCGTCGGTGCGGGTCGAGTCCGAGCCGCTCGGGTCGGCGCGCTGCATCCACAACTACGGCCACAGCGGCAATGGCGTCACGCTGTCGTGGGGTTGTGCGCGAGAAGTGGCGCGCCTTGCCGGCGTGGAGTGACGGCCCTCGACCGGCCTCAGCCGGCTTGCGACAGCGCCGTTTCGACCGTCGGAAACAGCGGCAGCAGGCGGCGCAACCCGCACGCGGCAATGGTGCGGGCCACGATCGGCTGGGAACTGACCAGCCGGATGCTGACGCCGCGACGCTTGCACCGCACCGCGGCCTGAGCCAACACGGCATAGGCACACGACCCCATGAATTCCAGTTCACGCACGTCGATCACGAACGGGCCCGGCGCGATGGCGATGCCAGCGCTGCGGCTCACCAACCGCTGCCAGACGGCCTCATTGCTGGCATCGACGTCGCCGCCGACATGAACGACCACCGCCGAACCATCGCATTCGGTGACCGCGCGCAGACCGCTCTGGGTGTCACCACTGCGGGAATCCGGCCGCATGCTCGTGGTGGGACTGGGCGGTGATCCGATCGCGACAGTCTTCATCTTCTGCAACATTCCGTCCATCGAGTGTCTGTCTTTGCGGTGCTAGTAAGCATATGTGTAACAGACCGTGACAACGAAGGATGTCTCGGCAGAAATTTTCATATTTTTCGCCTGCGAATTTTCGCTTGTTATCTTATTAAAGAATTTGAGCGCGAAGGGAAAACGGGCAGGCATGCGGTGAGCATCGACTACACATTGCGCGCTCACGTTGTCACAATCACCATCAACCGGCCTGAGGCGCGCAACTCGCTGGACATGGCGCATTTCCGCGATCTGGCGCACGCGTGGGCCGCCTTTCGCGACGACGCCGACGCGTGGGTGGCGGTGGTCACCGGCGTCGGCGGCGACTTCTGCACCGGGGCCGACCTGAAGAAGTTCATCCCGGAGCTCACCGGCGACCTGCCCCGGCCCGACGGCTGGAACAAAGACGACGCCATTCATGCCGTCCTGCACCGGTTTCCGATCTACAAGCCGATCATCGCCGCCGTTAACGGGACGTGTGTCGCGGGAGGTTGCTGAGATGTTGGGCTGCACCGACATCCGGGTCGCGGTGCCCGAGGCACGGTTCGCGGTGATGGAACCCAAGCGCGGCCTGTTCGCCGGCGGCGGCAGCACGGTGCGGCTGCCGCGCCAGATGCCCTACGCGCTCGCGATGGAGCTGCTGCTGACCGCCGACATGGTGGACGCGCAGCGCGCGCTGGAGATGGGACTGATCAACCGGGTGGTGCCGCCGGACCAGCTGATGGACGTCGCCTACGACTACGCCGAGCGCATCGCCGCCAACGCGCCGCTGGCGGTTTTCGCGACGAAGCAGTCGGCGGTCGAGGGCCTGTCGCTCGACCTCGAATCGGCCTACGACAACGAGACCCGGCACAGCGACCGGGTTTTCGAGACCGAAGACGCCAAGGAAGGCCCGCGCGCATTCGCCGAAAAGCGGCCGCCACGCTGGCAGGCGCGCTGAGTCGGGGTGCGCCGAAACTGCAGTGAGATCGCGATGTTTCGAAAAATCGTTCAGTGTCGAAGTCGCGGTTACCTGCTGGTGTGCCGTCCGACGTCGCGAATTACCAGCGACAGCAACCAGCTCACGATCGACAACACGATGGCGGCCCAGATCGCCGTCCACCAGAAGTGGTCGATCGACAGGCCCCAGTGGGTGGTGTTTTCGGTGATCCGGGCGGTGATCCACAGCATCAACGCATTCACCACGATGTGGAAGAGGCCGAGCGTCACGATGTACAGCGGAATCGAGAGGAACTGCACGATCGGCTTGATGACCGCGTTGACCAGACCGAAGATCACCGCGACGACGAAGATGATGCCGACCCGCTGCAACGTCGTGTTGCCGCCGACGAACTGCAGTCCGTGGACGAAGTGTGTGACGACCCATAAAGCAAATCCGGTTAATGCGGCGCGCAGCAGAAAAGGGCCCATGCGCCGATCCTGCCATGCGAATGGCGGGCAGATTCAGTTCAGGGCGTAGAAACGCTGAGCATTCAAGCCGCCGATTTTTTCGCGCGCTTCTTCGCTGATGTCGGCGCGGGTCCGCAGATGCTTCGTGCTCTCCGGCCATTCGCCGTCCCAATGCGGGTAGTCGCTGGCGAACATGATGAAGTCGTCGCCGAGGACGTCGATCACCCCGGGCAGGATCGGCTCCTCCGGCTCGCACGTCACGAAGATGTTGCCCGCCTTCAGGTATTCGTGGGGATCGCGGCGCCAGCCGCGCTCGACCCAATCGCCGCGCTTCTCGTAATGCTCGTGCAGGCGATCCATGAAGAACGGCACCCAGCCGGCGCCCGCCTCGAGGAACGCGACCTTGAGCCGGGGATGCCGCTCGAAGACGCCGCCGGAGACCAGCGCGGTCATCGCCGTCATCTGATCGAACGGAAAGCTGATGCAGTGCACCTGGATGTAGTTCGTGAAGCGGTCCACCCCGATCTTGGGCAGATGGATGCCGGGCGCGCCGTGAATGCCGAGCGGCATCTCCAACTCGACGGCGGCGGCATAGAACTCGTCGAGGTCGGGATGGTCGAGGTTGCGGGTCTTCAGCGCCGGCGGGACCAACGTCGCCACCAAACCCAGCTCCTTGGCCTCGCGCATGACATCGATGGCGGCCTGCCCGTGTTCGATCGGGGTCACCGCGACGCCGTACAGCCGGCCGTTGGTCGACGCGCAGTAATCCGCGATCCACTCGTTGTAGAGCCGCGCGAATCCCGCTGCGAAGTCCGGATCTTCGAGGCTGGGCGCGCATAGCCCGAGGCTGGGATAGAGCACCATGGTGTCGATGTGATCGCGATCGGCATCCTGGACCACACCCTGGGGCGACGAGCAGTGGATGTCGGGCGCCTTGCTGATGCCGTGCTCGGGTGGACAACCCGCGCCCGGGCCTTCGTCCTCGGGATAGTAACGACCCTCGATCATCAACCGCAGCCGCCGGTCGGTGCTGGGTTTGACGTGATCCGGCCAGCGTTTGATCGCTTCGATCGCCAGTGAGGAGTTCTCGGCAACGTGTCCATCGGCATCGATGATCCGCATATCTGGGAACTTACGCCCGCGGTTGGTTGGACAAAGGCTCGCGCGAAGACGTCGAGTACGCCACGATGCTGACGTGACAAAACAACGACTCACCGGCGATCAGCGCAACTCGTTCATCGCGGCGATGCTGGGCTGGACCATGGACGCCTTCGACTACTTCATCGTGGTGTTCGTCTATGCCGATATCGCAAAGACCTTCCACCACAGCAAGGCCGAGGTCGCGTTCGTCACCACGGCCACCCTGGCCATGCGACCGGTGGGCGCACTGCTGTTCGGGCTGTGGGCCGACCGGGTCGGCCGGCGACTGCCGCTGATGGTGGACGTCATCTTCTACTCCGTCGTCGGATTCCTGTGTGCGTTCGCGCCGAATTTCACCGTGCTGATCGTGCTGCGCCTGCTGTACGGCATCGGCATGGGCGGGGAATGGGGACTGGGCGCCGCGCTGGCCATGGAGAAGGTTCCCGCCGAGCGGCGGGGCTTCTTCTCCGGGCTGCTGCAGGAGGGTTACGCGTTCGGGTTACCTGCTGGCCAGCGTCGGATCGCTGGTGGTGATGAACTGGCTCGGGCTGTCCTGGCGCTGGTTGTTCGGACTGAGCATCATCCCGGCACTGATCAGCCTGATCATCCGGTACCGGGTGCAGGAATCCGAGGTGTGGGAAGCCACGCAGGACAAGATGAAGCTGACCAACACCAGAATTCGCGACGTGCTGCGCGACGGGGCGATCGTGCGCCGGTTCTTCTACCTGGTGCTGCTGATGACCGCGTTCAACTGGATGAGCCACGGCACCCAGGACGTCTACCCCACCTTCCTGGGCTCGACGGCCAATCATGGCGCGGGCCTGTCCAGTGTGACCGTCAAGTGGATCGTGATCGTCTACAACATCGGCGCCATCTTCGGCGGACTGTTCTTCGGCACGCTGTCGCAGCGTTTCAGCCGCCGCTACACCGTCGTCTTCTGCGCGCTGCTGGGCCTGCCGATCGTGCCGCTGTTCGCCTACTCGCGCACCGCGGCGATGTTGTGCCTGGGGGCGTTCCTGATGCAGGTGTGTGTGCAAGGCGCTTGGGGTGTGATTCCCGCGCACCTGACCGAGCTGTCGCCGGACTCCATCCGCGGCCTCTACCCGGGCGTGACCTACCAGCTCGGTAATCTGCTGGCGGCGTTCAACTTACCGATCCAGGAACGGCTGGCCGAATCTCACGGCTATCCGTTCGCGTTGACGGTCACCATCGTGCCGGTGTTGCTCGCCGTCACGATCCTGACGCTGATCGGCAAGGACGCCACCGGAATTCGCTTCGGCACCAGCGAAACCGCCTTCCTGCCAACGAAAGTGACGTGACCTGCGCGTCGTGCAATGGCCGGGCGTCGGGGACTCAGATATCGAGATCAAGCGGATGACTCCACCGCAGTCGATGGAAACGTGCCGCATAGACGAGAACGTTGACGTCAACGCAGAGCATCGACCGCCGTGCCTTCGCCCATCGCCTCGGCGACAGCGGCGCTGGACGAGAGATCGACCCGGGGTCGAAGCCCTCCCTTGCCCGTCGTCCGAACCGTGTAACGACCTCCAGCACGCCCCACAGCTGGGTTGAGGCCGCGCCGCACCGCATCCTCGAGAACCGCCGCCACGGTGCGGCCCGAACGAGCGGCCTGGGCCTTCACCTCCCGGTAGAGCTCGTCGTCGATTCGGATCGTCGTGCGCATCCTGGCATCTTAGTAGCATAAAAAGCGTAACGATGCTCAGAGCGAAACCGCTTTTCTCCCAACGAAAGTGACGCGACCTAGGCCGTTCGGGCTTGCTCGATGTTGGCGAGTGCGTAGTTCGCCATGGCCGCGATCGTCATCGTTTCGCCGGCATGGGCGAATGATTCGTAGACTTTGTCGCCGAGAACTTCGCGGAGATGGGTGATCGTCGACTCGAGTTGCGGGTAGCCGGCCAACGACATCGGAGATGCGGCGAATCCGCTGACGGTGGCTGCCTGTTCGTGGTGTCCGAGGCGGTCGAATACGTCGGCGAGGATCGCCAGTGGGTTACGCATCAGCGAGATGCTGCCGGCGTCGTAGTAGTGACGGATCGCCACGGACAGATAGTCGAGCGAGTCGCTGGGGTCATCGCGAGTGGTCGCCGCCATCGACAGCATGACCGCTATCGCCGCTTCCATCTGTCGGTTCCCGCAGCCTTGAGCGATCGCCAGGGCCCGGCGTGCGATGCGTCGTAGAAGACGACCGGATCACTATCGAGGTAGGCCATGCCGTGCGCGAAAAACGCGAAGCAGGCCGTCGTGGGATTGGTGGTGGCCGCGGCCGCGGCGAGTAAGCCTTCCGAAGCCGCCTTCGCGCCGTCGACGTCGGCCAGGAAATGGAATGCCATCACCAGACATGCGCGGGTAATCGTGCGCGGGCCCGGTCCTCGTGCGATCGCTTCGCGGCACACCTCGACCCACCGCTGGGGTCGACCCGCCGTCATGTACGCGATGCCGCTCGACGTTTGGCTCTCGTGGAAATCCGGATCGAAATCTGGCCTGCCCGTGAGTTTTTGGCTGGCTTCGAGATAATCGAAAGCGTCGTCGGTTCGACCCGCGGCGTAGCACTGCGCGGCCACCACGTACAGCTGCAGGAGCCGCCGGTGATTGACCGCGCGCGCCGGTTCGATGAGCTCCTCGGCCCAGGCGACGGGCTCATACTGTTCGAGCCAGACACCCAGGGCGGTGGCGTGCGTGGCGAGCGTGGCTGCGCTGTCCAAGTCGCCGTTGTCGGCAGACCAGCGGAACGCGGCGCGCAGGTTGGCGAATTCGGTGGTGAACCAGGCGTAGGTCTCGCGCTGTCGCGGGCCGTCCCATAGCGCGAGCATGTCGGTCGCGCAGTCGGCGAAGTATGCGGCGTGTGCTGCGCGGGCCTGATCGGCGCCGCCGCTGAGCGCGAGTTGTTCTTCGGCGAATTGGCGGATCGTCTCCAGCATCGAGAATCGTGTCTGCCCGCTCGACCGGTCGGCGACCAGCAGCGACTTGCGCACCAGCGCGTCCAGCAGATCGAGGATGGCATATTCGTCGAGTCGCCGGATGGGCTACGGCGCAGGCGCTCTTCGAGCTCGAATCCGCCGGCGAACACCGAGCAGCGATTCAGTAGGTGTTTCTCGGCGTCGTCGAGAAGGTCGTAGGACCAGGCGACCGCGTGACGCAGGGTCTGGTGGCGCTCCTGGCCGCGTCGTGCCCCGGTCAGCAACCGAAATCGGTGATCCAGGCGGTCGCGTACTTCGCGTGCGGTCATCGACACCATCCGCGAGGCTGCCAGCTCGATCGCCAACGGGATCCCGTCGAGGCGTCGGCAGATCTCCACGATCGCCGAGGCCTCGTCGGGTGTGGCCGGCGACAGGCCTGGGCCGACGGTGCGCGCACGGTCGAGGAACAGCGCCGCCGCGGCCGACTCGATGCCCGCGCTGACGTCCAGCGACGGCACCGGCCACAGCTGTTCGTCGGGGACGCCGAGCCCTTCGCGGCTGGTGGCCAGGATCTTCACGGTTGCCGAGTGCGCGAGGATGGCCTCGATCAGATCGGCGGCCGCGTCGCGCACGTGCTCACAGTTGTCGATCACCAGCAGCCGGACTCTGCCGTCGAGCGCCGTTGCCACCGACTCGCTGACGCTCTGCCCGGGCTGTTGGGTGATGCCCAGGATTGCGGCCACCGCGTCGGGAACCGCCGCCGGATCGCCGACCGGAGCGAGTTCGAAAAGCCAGACACCGTCCGGGAATTCATCGGCCAGGCGGACCGCGACTTCGGTGGCCAGACGGGTTTTGCCGACACCGCCCACCCCGGTCAACGTGACGAGTCGATGCGCCCCCAGCTCCGTTGTCACCGTGTCGACTTCTGACTCGCGTCCGATCAAGCTGCCGGGCGCGGGCCGCAGATTTCCGGGCGTGGTGTCGAGAGTCCGCAACGGCGGAAAGTCGCTACGCAGACCGGGCGCACGGACCTGGAAAATCCCGACCTCGGTCGGCAGATCTCGCAACCGGCGCGGCCCCAAATCCAGCAGATCAACTTCGCTCAGCAGCACCGCCGTGGAATCGGCGAGCAAGATCTGACCACCGTGCCCGGCGGCCATGACCCGGGCAGCCCGGTTCAGGACGGCCCCGAAGTAGTCGTCGCCGCTGTAGCTCGGCTTCCCCGGTCGCCATACCCATCCGCACCGGTAGCTCCAGCGCGCGCTGCGCCGTCACGGCCGCATCGACCGCCGACCGCGGCGAGTCGAACGCCGCGACGACGCCGTCGCCGGTGTGTTTGAACAGCCAGCCGCCATGGCTTTCGATCGCCTCGCGCAACACCTCGTCATGTGCGGCCAGCGCCACTCTCATCGCCGCAGCGTCGGCCTCCCACCGACGAGTCGAACCCTCGACGTCGGTGAACAGAAACGTCACGACTCCTGAAGGTGCCGGCATGCCTAGCCGGCTTCGGGATTGAGCGCTCGCCGCAGCAGATGCATGGCCACCGTCGTCGAGCGCTCGCGGATGTCGGAGCGGTTCCCGGGGAGCCGCAGGGTGCGGGTGTCCGTCGGGCCCTCGGCAAGCTTGACGGTGAAACAGACTGTCCCGATCGGCTTTTCCGGTGTCCCGCCGCCCGGGCCGGCGATGCCGGTGATGGCGACGGCGGTGTCGGCGCCGAAGCGCCGCAGCGCGCCGGCCGCCATTGCCTCGGCGACGGGTTCGGACACCGCCCCGTGTTCCTCGATCAGGGCGGGGTCGACGCCCAGCAGCTCGGCTTTAGCCTCGTTGGAGTAGCGACACCACGCCGCCCATCACGTATTCGGACGAGCCGGGCCGGTCGGTGAGCCGGGCCGCCAGCAGTCCGCCGGTACACGATTCCGCCGTCGCTATCCGGCGGCCGGCCAGTAGACGTGCGACGAGGTCGTCGACGTGCGAACCGTCTTCGGAGTAGAGCTGGTGTCCGTGTTTTTCGCGCAGTACCTGTGTCGAGCCGTGCGTACACGTCGGCGGCGTCGGGCTCGTAGCGGGTGACCATCTCGATCTCCGCCGCGCCGCAGGCACGTGGTGATCTCGAGTGCGTCGAAGCCCGGGACGAGTCTTTTCGGCGTCGCGCAGTGTCTCGGCCAACCCGGACTCGGGCAGCCCGAACATGCGAATGGTGTCCTGCCGGTAGATCGTCCGGCCGGCGACGGCGTCCTGTGCCGCGGCAGTCTCAATTGCCTTGCGCCACATGGGCTGAAGCTCGCGCGGCGGCCCTGGCAGCACCATGACCGCCGGCTTTCCGGGGACGACGACGCCGGGTGCGGTGCCGACCGGATCGAGTACCTGCGCTCCGGCCGGGATCATGGCCTGCTTGCGGTTGGCGGCGCGGATCGCCTCGAACGTGCCCGGATCGAAGGCGGTGTTTCGCTGCATCAGGTGCTTGAGGATGTCGGCGATCTTGTTCTCGAGCTCGTCGTCGAGGACGAACTCGCGTCTACAGAAGCGGGCCACCACCTCCACGGTCATGTCGTCGGCTGTCGGCCCCAATCCCCCGCTGGTGACGATCAGGTCCACGCCCTGGTCGGCCATGAAACGCAGCTGCGCCTCGATGTCGGCGGGACGGTCGCCGCAGATGGTGATGTGGGCCAGCTCGACGCCCAACTCGAGGAGTCGGTCGGCGATCCAGGGGCCGTTGCGGTCTTGGACCCGTCCGGTGAGGACTTCCGTTCCGGTGACCACGATTCCCGCGCGTGCGCTCACCGGGATGAGATTACGGTTCCCCTTCGTCGAGTGTGGAGATTGATGCACGCAAAATCTGAAATCGCATGCGTCAAACCGACGCTCGGGCAGCTGCCGATCTCAGATGTTCATGCCCGGTTGGCCGTCGGTGCCGTCGTCGCCGTCGTTGCCGCCCGTGCCGTTGCGCCGTTGCCGGCGCTGCCGATACCGCCGTCGCCGAGAGCGCCGCCCGTGCCCTTGCCACCACCAAAGCCGGCGAGGCCGGGCTGTCCGCTGGGACTGCCGCTGTTTCCGCCGTTGCCGCCATCGCCCCGTTGGCGCCGTTGCCGCCATCGCCGCCGCCGCCACCGTGGCCGATCGTCGAAGCCCCACCGGCTCCGCCGTTGCCGCCGTCGCCGCCGAGCCGCCGTCCCTCCGTTGCCGCCGAAGTCGGTGAAGAAGGGGATGCTGGGGTCGCCATGGCCGCCGTTGCCGCCCTTACCGCCGATACCGCCGTCGCCACCGGCAGCGCCGTGGCCTCCAGTACCTGCCATGGACGTGCCGCCGGTCCCGCCGATGCCGCCTTTGCCACCGTCGCCGCCGGTGCCTGCTAGCGAGCCCCCTTCGAGGCTCAGGCCGTCGGTGGCGGCGCCCCCGGCCCCGCCGTTAGTGGCAGCCCCACCAGCACCGCCGTTGCCTGACCCCGCGGCGTTGCCGCCGGCACCGCCGTTGCCGCCATTGCCGCCGCCACCGCCCCAACCGCCCCAGCCGAGAGCGTCTTCGCCGACGCCGCTGAAGTTTGGCCCAGGGCCGGGGTTGCCGCCGTCGCCGCCGTCGCTGGCGGTGCCCGCGGCGCCGCCGGCGCCGCCCTTGCCGGTTCCCGAGGCGTTGCCGCCTTTGCCGCCGTCGCCGCCGTTGCCGCCGATACCGCCGGTGCCGCCGTTGCCAGCGGTGCCGTCGGCGCCGTTGCCGCCGTTGCCGGCCTTTCCGGCGTTGCCACCGTTGCCGCCGGCCCCGCCGTCGCCGTCCGTTCCCGCGTCGCCTGACCCACCCGGGGCCACGGCGCCGCCGGCGCCGCCGATGCCGCCGCTGCCGCCCTTGCCGCCGCTGCCGGCGTTGCCGCCTACTCCGCCACCGCCGGGTTCGTCTATGCCGGTCACGCCGACGACGCCGTTACCGCCATTGCCCCCGGCGCCGCCCGTGCCGCCCGCCCCGCCGGTCCCGCCGTCACCGGTTCCCGCGCCGCCCAAGCCGCCTTTTCCTCCGTTTCCGGCCGCGCCGCCGTCGGTGCCATTGGCGCCCGCGCCGATGCCGTTGGGGCCGTTGGTTCCGGGCGCGCCGTTGCCGCCCGCTCCGCCGGCGCCGCCGCCGCCGCCGACCAAGCCCCCGTTGCCGCCGTTGCCGCCGGTGCCGCCGTCGCCGCTCCCGACAAGTAGCGGGCTGTAGCCGGCGCCCCCGTCGCCGCCCTTGCCGCCGAGAGCGATCCCGGCGCCGATAGCACCGTGATTACCGCCGCTGCCGCCGATGCCCCCCTTCCCCGCCGCGCCGCCGACGCCGCCGTTCCCGGCGTTACCGGGGTTGCCGCCATTACCGCCGGCACCGCCATTGTGGTGGTCGATATCGCCATCGGCGCCCCTACCGCCGTCACCGGGTTTGCCGGCGTTGCCGCCCTTGCCCCCGTCCCCGCCGTTGCCGTTGGTGCCGGCGGTGCCGTTGGCGGCCGTGCCGCCGTTGCCGCCGTTACCGCCGGCACCGCTAGTTGCCCGGCTGACCCGGCTGGCCGGGTTGCCCGGGCTCACCGGGTTTGCCGCCCTCGCCAGGGGTTCCGCCGGCGCCGGGTGCGCCCCCGGGGCCACCTAGACCGCCGTGGCCGGGCTGACCGCCGTGCCCACCATCGCCGCCGTCGCCGCCGCGACCACCAGCCCCGCCGGCCCCACCGGCCCCGCCAGCGCCACCAGCTCCGCCTTGGCCTCCGACGCCACCTGGACCGCCGGCGCCGCCTTGGGCACCCGATTGGCCAGGCTGCCCGGGCTGGCCGGGTTGGCCGGGCGCGCCGGGTTGACCTGGTTCGCCGGGCTGGCCGGGCTGACCGGGCGCGCCGCTGGCACCGTTGCTGGGTGCGTCACCGCTCATGCGGCTACCTCTGCTGCTGATGCCACCAGAACATCTGGGGCTGCGATCGGACATGACATCGGTGTTGCCTCCCACCCGGCCGTCACCGACCATCGAAGATCTAGATGGCCAACGATAGCGCGACCTGGATCGCGGACCGCCGCAGCTACTACGTGAGTGGGCCATCCTTGCCGTCATGGCGGGTCGCCGCCGACGTTGGTATCGCCGGACAGATAACGCTCGACGGACGCGACCTTCTGCGTCATCGCGTCGGCGGCGTCGGCTCGCCAGTCGACCTTGATCACGGTGCTCACCCGGGGCGCGCGGGCGGCCACGGCCTCCACGGCGCGCTGCACCACGGCCATCACCTCTTCCCAGGTATCGCCTTCGATCACGGTGAACATCGAATCCGTCTTGTTCGGCAGCCCGGAGTCCCGAACCACGCGAACGGCTTCCGCGACGATCTCGCCGACACCTTCACCGACACCCAGCGGCGTGACCGAAAAGGCAACCAGCACAGACATACGTTGAGCGTAACCAGACCCGGCCTGGCAGCATCGAGGCCCATGCGGGTTCTGGTGCAACGGGTCTCGTCGGCGGCGGTCACCGTCGACGGCGAGGTGGTCGGGGCCATCCGGCCGCAGGGTCAGGGGCTGCTCGCGTTCGTCGGCGTCACGCACAGCGACGATGTCGACACGGCGCGCCGGCTCGCCGAAAAGCTGTGGAATCTGCGCATTCTGGCCGACGAACAATCCGCCGCCGCCGTCAACGCGCCCGTCCTGGTGGTCAGCCAGTTCACCCTGTACGCCGACACCGCGAAGGGGCGGCGGCCGTCATGGAACGCCGCCGCTCCGGGCGCGGTCGCCCAGCCGCTGGTCGACGCGTTCGCGGAGGCGTTGCGCGGGCTGGGCGCGCACGTCGAGACCGGCGCGTTCGGCGCCCACATGCATGTCGAATTGATAAACGATGGACCGGTCACAGTGATTCTGGAGCTGTGACGCAGACACGGCGCGTACTTTGGCTATCTCAGCTGTGTTTTCAGGTTTGACCGAATTTGTGAGTCACGTATGACACCTCAGTTCGGGTCGCTTCGTTCCGACGACGACCAGTGGGACATCGTCAGCGGCGTGGGCTACACCGCGCTGCTGGTGGCGGGTTGGCGTGCGCTGCACGCGGTAAGCCAGCAGCCGCTGGTCGCCGACGAGTACGCGAAGTACTTCATCGAGGCGTCGAAAGACCCATATCTGGCCGAGGTGCTGGGCAACCCGGGAACCACCGACGACGGGACGGCATTCCCCCGCCTCTACGGCGTGCAGACCAAGTTCTTCGACGACTTCTTCACCTCCGCAGGCGACGCGGGCATCCGGCAGGCGGTGATCATCGCGGCAGGATTGGACTCCCGGGCGTATCGCCTCCAATGGCCAAGCGGCACAACAATTTTCGAAGTCGACCTACCGAAGGTGCTGGAATTCAAGGCGCGCGTGCTGGCCGAACACGGCGCTGCCCCCAAAGGCGAAAGGATCGAGGTCGCCGCCGATCTGCGCACCGACTGGCCAACGCCACTGAAAGCGGCCGGATTCGACCCACGCCGCCCCAGCGCCTGGTCGGTGGAGGGGATACTGCCCTACCTGAACGACGACGCCCAAAGCGCGCTCTTTTGTCGCGTCAGCGAGCTGTGCGCGCCGGGCAGCCGGATCGCGATCGGCGCGCTGGGGACGCGCTTGGACCACGACCAGCTCGCCGCGTTGGAAACGAATCACCCCGGCGTCAACAAGTCGGGCAATGTGGACTTCTCGGCGCTCACCTACGAGTCCAAGAGTGAGCCGGCGGAATGGCTGGCCGCGCACGGATGGGCTGTCGAACCCGTCCGTAACACTCTTGAGTTGCAGGCCGAATACGGAATGACCCCGCCGGAGGTGGACGTGAAGATCGACAACTTCATGCACTCGCAATACATAACGGCGACGAAGTGACGGGATCTGATCGACATGACAACGATCACCACACTCTCCCCCGCCGACGCCATCGCGGAGATCGCCGCTAGTTCACCCGGGCCTGGGGTCGGCGCATTCTTCGACCTCGACGGCACCTTGGTCAAAGGCTTCACGGCAGCCGTCCACGTCGGTGACCGGATCCGGCGGCGACAAGCCGGGATTGGCGAGTTACTGGGAGTTTTCGAGGGCGCGCTGCGCTACCGGTTCGGTCGCCTGGAATTCGAGCACCTGATCGTGCGGGCGGCGGGTTATCTGCGCGGCGAGTTGCTTGCCGAGCTCGACGAACTGGGTGAGCGGCTGTTCGTGGAACATGTTGCGGCACGGCTCTACTCGCACATGCACGACATCGTGGCGGCGCATCAGGAACGCGGCCATACGGTGGTGCTCAGTTCGTCTGCGCTGTCCATCCAGGCGCTCCCGGTGGCACGGTTCCTTGGCATTTCCAATGTGCAGTGCAATCACTTTGAGCTCGACGAGCGCGGACGATTGACCGGCGGCATCGTCAAGCCGGTGGTGTGGGGAACGACCAAGGCCGCCGCGGTTGAGCGGTTCTGCGCCGACAATGACGTTGCGGTGCAACACAGTTACTTCTATGCCGACGGCGATGAGGACGCGGCATCGATGTCAGTGGTGGGCTGTCCGCGGCCGGTCAACCCCCGCTCCGGGCTTGCCGCGGCCGCCGCGACGCACGGATGGCCGGTGATGTGCCTTGCCGCCTCCGGTCGTCGCCGCGCGCCGGCGCGGGCCGTGCGGTATCTGGCGACGCACGTACGCCGCGACCACCAAAAGCATTAGGGCGTCAGCAGTATCTTCACGTCGTCACCCGAGCGTGACTCGGCGGTCGCGTAGCCCTTGGCCGCATCGTCGAGCGGCAGTGTCGTGGTGAAGATGCCGTCGACGTCGAGCCGGCCGGACTGCAGCAGCGGGATCAACTCCGGCCAGGTTTGCTGCACCGGCGCGGTCGTCATCCGAAATGTGATGCTGCGGATCAGGCAGCCCAACGCGGGAAACGGAAACGGCTGCAGATCGTGCACTCCGACCACCGAGACGGTGCCGCCGGTCCGCACCGCGTTGAGCGCGTCGGTCATCGATGCGTCGGTGCCGACGGCGTCGATCACCGCGTCAACCCCGCGCCCTCCGGTGGCGGCGAGGATGGCCTGCACCGTCGGCGGCGCGATCGGCGTAGCGCCCCAACTCGCGGCGCGCTGCCGACGGCCCTCGACGGTATCCACAGCGAAAACCGTTGCGGCACCCTGGAACAGCGCGCTACGCAGTGAGCACAGGCCGACCGCCCCCAAGCCGATCACCGCCACCGTGCCGCCGTAGGGAATGTCGGCCCGCCGTGCCGCCGCCCAACCGGTTGCCAGGTTGTCGGTGAGCAGCAGCGCCTGCTCGGTGTTGATCCCGTCCGGGATCTTGAGCAGCAAGAAGTCAGCGGCGGGCACGGCGAGCAGATCGGCCTGGGCGCCGTCCAGCACACCGCCGCCGAAGATCTGCATGCCGGAGTAGCACATCACCGGGTCGCGGGTGGCGCATCCCGGGCAGGCGCCGCAGCCGGTCACCGACGACACCATCACCTGATCGCCGACCTTGACGGTGCGCACCTCCGGCCCGATTTCGACGACGGTGCCAACTGCCTCGTGGCCGAGCGTAATCGGATCGACCATCGGAAAATCGCCCTCGTAGAAGTGCAGATCCGATCCGCAGATGCCCGCGGCACTGACCGATATGATCGCTCCGCCGGGTCCGGGGAGTGCGGGATCGGGCCGAGTTTCGACCCGGATGCTGCGGGGTCCATCGACGACTACCGAGCGCATATCTTGCATACTCACTTTCTTTGTCGTACAACGAATTGTGACCAGTCGGGTGCGCGCACCGCGGCCCAGTATTCATGCAGGCGCCACGGGCTCACGGTGTGGATCTCGCCGTCGGCGTTCTTGAAGTACGAGTGTTTGACCGCGGGGTGAGACCACACCATCTGCTTGATTTTGGTCTGCGTCTGTTGATGCCACGCGTCGGCCGCCGCGGCCGTCGGCTCCAGGGAATGCACATTGCCCCCGGCCAGCCGCTCGAGCAATTGATCGACATAACGCATCTGCAGCTCGGACTGAAAGATCAGGCTGCCGCCGTGGGCCAGATGGGTTCCGGGGCCGTAGACGATGAAGAAGTTGGGGAATTCCGGAATGGTGACGCCGAGATAGGCGTAGGGGCGGCTGCCCCACATCTCGTGCAGGTCGATTCCGTTGCGGCCGGTCACCTTCAGGGGCCACAGCACGTCGGTGTGCCGAAATCCCGTTGCGTACACGATGACGTCGGCGTCGTACGTCGCGCCGTCCTCGGTGACCACGCCGCCGGGCGTGATCCGCGCGATCGGAGTGCGCACCAACTCGACGTTGTCGCGTTGCAGTGTTTGCAGCCAGCTGCCGTTGTCCTGCAATGTCCGTTTGCCGGTCGCCGGATAGTCGGGCATCACCTTCGCCAGCAGCTCGCTGTCCTCGCCGACCTGGCTGGTGATCCACTGGGAGAACATCATCCGCGCGGCGGCGTTGATGTCGCTGACGGCATAGTCCTGGTCGGCGTAGTTCGGGTCGCCCTGCGCGGCGTCCAGACCCTTGTCGGAACCGGGCCACAGCACCAGAAATCGGTACCACCTGCCGTAGAACGGCACGTGGCGCATCGCCCAGCGCACACCGTCGCCGACTTCGTCGTGATACATCGCGTTCGGGAACATCCACTGAGCGGTCCGCTGGAAAACGTTGAGCTGCTGGACTTCCGGAGCGATGGTTGGCGCAATCTGAAACCCGCTGGCGCCGGCCCCGATCAGCGCGACCCGCTTGCCGGTCAGGTCGACGGAATGATCCCACGCCGCGGAGTGAAACGATGGCCCCTCGAAGGTCTCGGCACCCTCGAATTGCGGGATATGCGGCCGATTCAACTGGCCGACGGCCGTGATGACGGCCCGCGCCTCTAGCACACTCTCCTGCCCGCCGGCGCTGCGCAGCACGATGCTCCACGTGCCGTCGTCGTCGTTCCATTCGGCCGAGACGGCTTCGGTGTTCCACCGCACCCGCTCGGTCAAGGAGTGCTTGTCCATCACCTTGGTGAAATAGTCGCGCAGCTCCGACTGCTCGGCGAAGAAGTGGGTCCAGTCGTTGTTGGGTTCGAAGCTGTAGCAATAGAAGTGGTTCGCGACGTCGACGCGGGCGCCGGGATAGCTGTTCTCCCACCACGTTCCGCCGGGACCGGCGTTCTTCTCCACGATGGTGAAGGGAATGTTGGCCTGCGTGAGCCGGATTCCGGCCAGAATGCCGGATTCACCGCACCCGATCACGACGACCGGCAGCTCCCCCGCGCTATCGGCCGGCAACGCGACCGGGCGCCGGGGATCGACCCCGTCGAGATCCATCTCCTCCATGACCAGGGGCAGATAGTCGTCCGAAACATGTTCGCAGGCGGCCCAGTCCAGCATCTCCCTGATCAGGTCGGGGCTCAGCGGCGCGGGCTCGGGGCAGCCACGGTCGCGATACTCGGTGAGCACCGTGAGTGCCGCGGCGCGGGCGCGGGCTTTGTCCTCCTCGGACATGAACCCCTGGACCTCGTTGAGAAAGATGCCCATCTGCTTGAACTCGCGGATGAATCGCGGGTCGCCGGTGATGTGCACGAGCGAGAGCAGCAATGTCGGGATGCTGACGTCGCGCAGCGCTGCTTCGATCTCGGGGGTGGACGTGGTGAAGGGCAGGCCGGCGTACAGGCTGCGCATC
The DNA here is from genome assembly GCA_963735655.1 of uncultured Actinomycetota bacterium. Taxonomy (GTDB): domain Bacteria; phylum Actinomycetota; class Actinomycetes; order Mycobacteriales; family Mycobacteriaceae; genus Mycobacterium. The sequence goes on along the minus strand of CAVTLW010000002.1, from coordinate 135,890 downwards.
GAGGGAGATCCTTCCAAGTGGACTGCGCAATTACGCTACTCACCGTGCCGTAATTGGCAGCACTACGCTACCGCGCTGCGCCGCCGCGGATCAAGAGTTTGGGATCGGTACCGGTTTCGCGTGCGACCATCTGCTGATGGATCAAGACGACCCTGAGCAGCGCATCGCGGACCTGGAGCGCCAGCTGGCCGACCAGCGGCGCATCGCGGATCTGGAACGCCAGCTGGCCGAGGCCAAAGCGTCCGCGCGGGAGGAACCCGACGAGCACGCTCAACGGTTCGCGCAGGCCCTGTTTGAAGGTCTGCAGACCGGTGGGCGTTCGGGACCGGACGGGCCGTCGGAACCCGAGATGTCGCGGATCCGCGAGGCATTGCAGCACGCCGCGGCCGACGCGGGCATGGAGCAGGCACAGCTCGATGACGCGCTGCAACACGGCTTGCAGAACGGAAAAGTGACGATCAAAACCGGACGCAGGGTCGTCTACTCGGGGCTGGGCAACTCGCAGAACTTCGGCGCACCCGCCGGGTTCGCCCGCCAAGCCGAGTTCCGTCGCCAAAGTCAGCTCAGCAAGACCAGAGCGAACACGGTCGGCGCGATCCTCGGTGTGGTTGGCGGGGTGCTCGGCATCTGTGTCGGTGGCGCGGCGGCGATCACCGCGATGTTTCCGTCCACCGCGCTCTGGATGGGCCCGATCGTCTGCCGCAGCCCGTACGAACTCGCGTACAACACCTCGCAATACAGCTACAAACCCGGGCAGTCGGGAACCAGCGTGAGCTTCCAATGCGTCAGCGATGCCAATGCGTATGACGTCAATCAGTTCGCGATCACCGGGTTGCAGTCCGTGCTCATCGCGCTCGTGTTGTGCGTCGGGGTGGTCGTCTTTCGACTGATCCGGCGCCAAATACGCAAGCAGCCCACGAGTTACTGAGACTTGTGCTCCTGCGGCTCGTCGGTGTCCACGCGTCCCATGCCGCGTCACGCTACCCAGAGAAAATCAAGCGATTAGAACCTGTTCCAATACGCGGCCCCTGTGACTATGCGGCGTCGTGCGGAACAATGTGACGACGAACCCGCCGGGGGGCGGTGCCGGGTGCGAGCGGAGGTGAATGGGCGTCGTGGCCCCGATACTCACGGCCTGCAGCGGGTTCCTGCTCGCCATCTTGTGGATGGATTTCATCTTCGACGCCCAAGTCTTCGGGCATCGTGATGCCGGTGCTGAGCTGCCCGAGCCGGTGCTGGCCTCCATCGCGGGCTACTACCACCGGGCCACGACCACCTCGCGGCCGATGGGCCGGCTGATCGCAATCGTCATGCTGGTCCTATTGGGCGCGTTGGGGTTTGAGGCTTTCCGGGGGCATGACCCGGGCTGGCTGCTGGTGACGTCGGGCCTGCTCGCGAGTGTGCCGGTGGTGTTGGCGATGGCGTATACGGTCCCGAACGCCGTTCGGCTGGGACAACGCACCGACCCGCCGGCGCGGCAGTCGCGCCTGGCGCGCTCCATCTGCCGCGATCACCTGCTCTGTATCGCCTGCATGCTGGCGTTTCTGGCGCTGTGGTTGGCCCGCACCGTCCATCTCTGATGCCCCACCGCGACGGGTCGTAGTCTCAAACCACGTGGTCGGGACCCCCTGGCCACGTCACGGAGGTCCGTACTAAACTAGAACACGTTTCAGTTGCTTCCGCATATCCTTTTATCGGGTCAAGCTTTCCAGGAGCAGGCATGCACACTGCCATTTGCGACGAACTCGGCATCGAGTTCCCGATCTTCGCCTTCACCCACTGCCGCGATGTCGTCGTCGCGGTCAGCAAGGCCGGCGGTTTCGGCGTGCTCGGGGCGGTCGGTTTCACCCCCGAGCAGCTCGAGATCGAGCTGAAGTGGATCGACGAGAACATCGGCGACCACCCCTACGGGGTCGACATCGTCATCCCGAACAAGTACGAGGGCATGGACTCGCACCTGTCGGCCGAAGAACTCGCCGACACGCTGCGCAAGATGGTGCCGCAGGAACACCTGGACTTCGCCAAGAAGATCCTCGCCGACCACGGTGTCCCGATCGAGGACAGCGACGGCGACAGCCTGCAGCTGCTCGGCTGGACCGAGGCCACCGCCACGCCGCAGGTCGAGGTGGCGCTCAAGCACCCGAAGGTGAAGCTGATCGCCAACGCGCTGGGCACCCCGCCGGCGGAGATGATCAAGCACATCCACGAAGCCGGACGCAAGGTCGCCGCGCTGTGCGGCTCCGCCTCGCAGGCCAAGAAGCACGCCGACGCGGGCGTCGACATCATCATCGCCCAGGGCGGCGAGGCCGGCGGACACTGCGGCGAGGTCGGCTCGATCGTGCTGTGGCCGCAGGTCGTCAAGGAGGTCGCGCCGGTGCCGGTGCTGGCCGCGGGCGGCATCGGCAGCGGCCAGCAGATCGCCGCGGCCCTGGCGCTGGGTGCCCAGGGAGCATGGACCGGCTCGCAGTGGCTGATGGTCGAGGAGTCCGACAACACCCCGGTCCAGCAGGCGGCCTACGTCAAGGCCGGCAGCCGCGACACCGTCCGCAGCCGCTCCTTCACCGGCAAGCCGGCCCGGATGCTGCGCAACGACTGGACCGAGGCCTGGGAGAACCCCGACAACCCGAAGCCGCTCGGCATGCCGTTGCAGTACATGGTGTCCGGCATGGCGGTGCGGGCCACCAACCGGTACCCGAACGAGTCCGTCGACGTGGCGTTCAATCCCGTCGGTCAGGTCGTCGGTCAGTTCACCAAGGTGGAGAAGACGGCCACCGTGATCGAGCGCTGGGTGCAGGAGTACCTCGAGGCGACGACCCGGCTCGACGAGCTCAACGCCGCCGCTTCAGTCTGACGAGCCAACCGGCGGCAACCGGCGGCGGTCACTCGTCCTTGCCGGTGAAGACTTCCTTCACCCGGTCGACCGCGTCGGTCGCGATCTCGATCGAATTCTGGACGATGCCGCTGGCGCCGCCCGCGATGTCGCCGCGGATGATGCCGGTGACGTTTTCGACGATGTCCGACGCCTTTTCGACCGTGTTGGTCGCGATGTCCTTGACCGCGTCGACGGCGTCTTTGGGATCGAAGCCCATGGGAATCTCCTGTTCGTTGGCGGATGCCTGCTGCGAGTTCGAGAAGACGGTAGACCCGACGACGTCGCCGGGCGCAGTCCTAACTTACCCGGTCAGTAGTGGACCAGCGTGCGCCAGTAGTCCTCCGGAATCTCGGCTCCGGACCGCAATACCCGTGCCAACCCGGCAGCCATCGCGATCCCGAGCAGCCCGAGCCACAACCCCGTCAGCCCGATGACCCACCACAGCACCGCGGTGACGGTAGGCCACGGCGAGAGCACCGCGAGCACCGGCGCGAAGAAGAATCCCGTCCCGATGTACCACGCCGAGCCGGCACGATCAGACGCCAGCACGAAGCGCAACCACGGGGCGACCGGGGCTGGAGGCGGCTGACCGTCGTGCATGACGTCTTCCCTCCGCGGCCTCAGCCGTTCGGATCAGGCGGGAAGAACCCCGCGCCGGTGAACCAGCCCTCTTGCCAGCCTTGGGCTCCCAGGCAGAGCATCGGCAACCCGGCAGGCGACTGCGCCGCCGCTTGCGGTTTCGGGCAGGGCGCGCCGATCTGCTGGACTCCGTAGAGCGGGTAGGAGATCACCCAGTACCCGATGGTGGCCGCCGGGAACTGGTTCGGCGGGGGGAAATGGCAGGCTTCGGCTTGGCCGCTGGGGTTTCGTCCGAAGATGAAGCGCTCGTAGTTGTCGCACGGCGCGCCCAGCGACGCGTCGTAGTTCATCCCCGGCACGTCGCCTTCCCAGCCGGCCGCTGCGGGCGGCGCTGCCATGACCGTGGCACCCGCGATCGCTGCGGCGGCAAATAGTTCGCGAATCATGTTCCACCCTCGATGTCGGTCTCATCTGGTCCGCTGAGTGTCCAAAGCATATCTATTGTGGCCCCGGCCACAATATCGGTCACGCGCGACGGTAGGTGCAGATCAGAACGCCGGTCCCGGTCGGTGTCGCCGAAACCAGCTCGAGTGCGCGGGCCTGACCGCTATCGGGGAAGATCCGCTTTCCGCCGCCGAGCAGGATGGGCTCGATCATCAACCGGTATTCGTCGACCAGATCGTGCTCGACCAGCTGAGCGGCCAGCGACGCGCTGCCCATCACCTGGATGCCATGGTCTCGGGCTCGAAGTACGGCACGGACCAGCCGCCGTGAGCGAAGTCGCCGTCGCTGTCCTCGCCTTGGCCGCCGGGTGCCTGGACGACGCCGTCCAGACTGATGAAGTCGCTCAAAACGATGCGCATCAACGCTGCCCTTCTGGTGTTGATCGGTTGTGGGTATTCAGACCGGCGAGCCGCCCGAAACTCATCGACGCTGAACGTGTTGCAGTTCGGCCTTGGCGATCTTGCGCGAGCGCTTCCCAATTGTGGTGTACCAATGGTTTATTTGGCTCAAGAAGACAACTAGAAGACTTCGTATCGAGGAGTGACCTTGTCAACTACCGAGACGACCAAGCAGTCGGCCCCCAATCTGCCTCCCGGGTTCGATTTCACCGACCCCGACATCCACGCCGAACGGCTGCCGGTCGAAGAACTGGCCGAACTGCGCCGTACCGCGCCGATCTGGTGGAACGAGCAACCGGACGGAGTCGGCGGATTCGACGACGGCGGCTTCTGGGTGGTGTCCAAGCACAAGGACGTCAAGGAGATCTCCCGGCGCAGCGACGTCTTCTCCAGCCTGGAGAACACCGCGTTGCCCCGCTACAAAGAGGGCACGGTGCGCGAGCAGCGCGACACGGGCAAGTTCGTGCTGCTCAACATGGACGCCCCGCAGCACACCCACCTGCGCAAGATCATCTCCCGCGGCTTCACCCCGCGGGCGGTCGAGCGACTGCGCGACGACCTCAACGAGCGGGCGCGGCGCATCGTCGCCGACGCGGCGGCGCAGGGTTCCGGCGACTTCGTCGAACAGGTGTCGTGCGAACTTCCGCTGCAGGCCATCGCCGGCCTGATGGGTGTGCCCCAGGAGGACCGCATGAAGCTGTTCCACTGGTCCAACCAGATGGTCGGTGACCAGGACCCCGAGTTCGCCCGCAACGACGCGATGGGCGCCTCGGTCGAACTGATCATGTACGCCATGCAGATGGCCGCCGACCGGGCCGCAGAATCCGGGCGACGACATCGTCACCAAGCTGGTCCAGGCCGACGTCGACGGCCACAAGCTCTCCGACGACGAGTTCGGCTTCTTCGTCATCCTGCTGGCGGTGGCCGGCAACGAGACCACCCGCAACTCCATCACCCAGGGCATGATGGCCTTCACCGACTTCCCCGACCAGTGGGAGCTCTACAAGCGGGAGCGTCCCGGCGACCACGGCCGACGAGATCGTCCGCTGGGCCACCCCGGTCACGTCGTTCCAGCGGACCGCCCTGGAGGACTACGAACTGTCCGGTGTGCAGATCAAAAAGGGCCAGCGGGTGGTAATGGTCTACCGCTCAGCCAATTTCGACGAGGACGTGTTCGACGACCCGTTCACGTTCAACATCCTGCGTGATCCCAACCCGCACGTGGGATTCGGCGGCACCGGCGCGCACTACTGCATCGGCGCCAACCTGGCACGCATGACGATCGACCTGATGTTCAACGCCATCGCCGACGCCATGCCGAACCTGGAATCGGCCGCCAAACCCGAGCGACTGCGTTCGGGCTGGCTCAACGGAATCAAGCACTGGCAGGTCGACTACAACACCGCCGGTGGCGGCTCCGACCAGCAATGCCCGGTCGCGCACTAGGCTGCGCGAATGACCTCGCACAAGGCAGTCCACGTAAAGTCCGCAGGCGCGCCGCTTGAACTGGTCGAGGTCGAAACGAAGTCGCCGCCACCCGGTGAAGTACGCATAACCGTTGCCGCCTGCGGCATCTGCGGCACCGACGCACACTTCGTCTCCGGCGGGTTCCCGGGCATGACGTGGCCGTTAACCCCGGGACACGAAATCGCTGGAAAGATAGCCGAACTCGGCGAGGGCGTCGACGAGTTCGCGGTGGGCGATCGCGTCGCCGTCGGTTGGTTCGGTGGATGCTGCTACCACTGCGATCAATGCCGGAAAGGGCAATTCATCCACTGCCTGAACGGGAAAGTCCCGAGTTGGCAGTACCCCGGCGGATACGCGGAGTCGGTGACCGTGCCGTTCAGTGCGCTGGCCCGGATCCCGGACGGGCTCACTGACGCGGAAGCCGCCCCCATGGGCTGCGCGGGCACCACGGTGTACAACGCGCTTGCGTCACACGAAGGCGTTGCCCGGTGACCGCGTCGCGGTCCTCGGCGTTGGCGGGCTGGGTCACCTCGGCGTGCAATTCGCCCGGGCGATGGGCTTCGAGACCATCGCGATCGCCCGCGGTCGCGCCAAGGCCGAGGACGCCAAGAAACTCGGCGCCCACCACTACATCGACTCCACCGCCGGCGATCCCGCCGAAGCGCTGCAGGCCCTGGGCGGTGCTGCGGTCGTGCTGGCCACGGCGGGCAACTCCGGGGCTATGGCAGCCACAGTCGGTGGAATATCGCCCCAGGGCGAGCTGGTCACCATCGGGGTCACCCCCGAGCCGCTGCCGATCAGTCCCGTTCAGCTGATCACGCCGGGGGTAAGCATTGTCGGCCATCCCTCCGGCACCGCGAAAGAAGTCGAAGACACAATGCATTTCGCGGTCCTGTCGGGTGTGCGGGCATGGATCGAGGAGCTGCCGCTGTACAGGCCGCGGAAGGCTACGCCGCGTTGGAGAACGGGCGTGCGCACTACCGCACCGTTTTGACCATGTGACTAGAGTCGGTCGGTGCCCCTTGATAAGACCGACACCTGGACGCTCGACGCATCCGACGGCGAGTTACTGGTTATGACCGACGTCGCCGGCCGGGCCGCGCGGATGGGTCATCGGCTGACCGTCGCGATGACGCGTTGGCAGGCAACAGTGAATTGGGCCCAGGACGATCCAGCCGAACCCGTCAGCGCGGAACTCACCGTCGAGGTGGACTCCTTCGAAGTGCTGCGCGGCGAAGGGGGCGTCAAGGGGTTGTCCGGTCCGGAAAAGGCTGTGGTGCGATCCAACGCGCTGAAGGCATTGAACGCCAGCCGTTTTCCCGAGATTCGCTTTACTGCGGAGCAGGTAACCAAGACCGGCGACGGGTATCGCCTCAGCGGTACGCTGCAGATCCGGGGAAAGTCACGAGAGCACGTAATCGACGTGCGCACAGAGGATCTCGGCGGCTCGTGGCGAATGTCGGCCCAGTCCAAGGTTCGCCAGACCGATTTCGGGGTCAAGCCCTACTCGCTGCTCATGGGCTCGGTGCGGGTTGCCGACGAGGTGACGGTGTCGTTCGTGGCCGCGAAGGCGAAAGCCGAAGACTGATTACTCCGGTGGACGCGGGGCCGATTCGCCGGACGCGCCGGGGACGTGCTCGAGCGCCCGGGTCAACTGCGGTGACCCATTGCTCGGATCCTGCTGCGGCAAGATTCCGCTCGGTTGATCCTCGGGTGTTCCTGGTTCTGCGCCCGGTTGGATGACCGTCCCATCAGAGGTGAGTCGAGCCGGCTGGTCCCCCTGCGGCGCGGGTTGGGGTGCCGCCACGGTGGCCGCCGGCTTGACCTCGGCGGGCGGCGGCGCAACTGACGGCGCCACGGCTTCCGCCGCCTGCGGTGCTGGCGGAGGCACCACCTGCTCGGTTTTTGCGGGATCTCTGTCCGGGACCAGCTGAAGACCCACCGCCAGGGACAGCGACGTCACGAAGGTCACCGTGGCGGCGGTCAGCGCGGTAACCGCCCCGGTGTAGGACAGCCGCCGACGACGCCTGGGCGCCGCGGTGGGCGCACCGGCATCGGCCACCAGGCCGGCGTCGGTGAACTCGGTGCTTTGCGCGGCCGCCAGGGCCGCGCCCCGCGCCACCGTCACCTGCGCCATGGTCTGCGCGAAGACCGGGACCGGCAGAACCTTCTCCAGCTGCCAGGTGAACGCATTGATGTCGTGATCCGAGCCGACCACCACGACGCCGGCCGGGCGCCACGCACTGTGGTCGAACATGCCGGTCAGCCAGGAAGTCAGCCCGTCAAAGCCGCCTCGTACGTGCTTGACGGCGGTTTGCGTCTCCCCGTCGTGGGTGTCGACCATGACGACGGTGGCCCACTCATGCTCGAGAATGCACACCGCGGTCTGCTGGTAGCCGATGACGGGGGCAATGGCCTGCGCCAGTGTCTCGACGGCATCGAGCAACCGAATCGGCACAACATTGTCAAAGCCCGCGTCCGTCAAAGCCTCCAACAGCAGGGCCGCCTCGGCGGATGCTTCGTCGCTCCAGGTCACCCCGATGACGCGAACACGGTGATCGCACGCGTCCGCCACCGCCTTGGCCCGGAGTACTTCCGCCGCCACTTGCTCTGCGGTGGTCACGGCACGCACACCGGCACCACCGGGTAGCTGCAGCTCGTGATGGTCCAAAATGGTGCCGTCAGCGCCGTGTCCTTCGGCAAGGACCCACCCAGCGGTGGTCGGCGTTACTGATAGCCCAAGTACCGTGTCCAATATTTTTTGCACCTCAGTCGGTCCCGAGCCTTCCAGGCGCTCCCCCGTCACCAGTCGGCCAGGTGCGGCCCTTGGTGCACGGTTCATGAGCGCCGGAACGGACCGGGAAAGTGTGGTCTCCATCGGCTTGCTTCGAGAGAGCCTACGCGTTCGGCGCGACTTAGGCTTCCCCGAGGCTTCCCCGATCTGCAAAACCGGCGGGTGACCCATAGCCGCGAGTCGGCCTGTGATTAGCTAGCCTTTGTATGGTTCGGCGTCTGCCGACGCCAACTCACCCGGTCCCAAGTGCATAACGCATGCATAACAGCGGCGTGTGCGCCGTTTCTTGGTGCTGGCGGCGGGTTATAACGAATGCGGTAATTAACGCGGTGGAGCACTTAGCACAGTTGCTGTTGCCGAGGCGATTACCGATACAGAACTGCAATGTGTTTGCGTCCAGATCGACATTCGGCGCTACTCACACGGTAAGTTCTGCCGGAAGCACGAACACATTAAGGACAAAAGGGGCACAGGTATGACAGACGTGAGCGGGAAGATACGGGCCTGGGGGCGCCGACTCGTAGTCGGTGCGGCTGCGGCAGTAACCCTTCCTGGCCTGGTCGGACTCGCCGGCGGAGCGGCGACCGCGGGAGCGTTCTCCCGTCCAGGTCTGCCGGTGGAGTACCTGCAGGTGCCGTCGGCGTCGATGGGCCACAGCATCAAGATCCAGTTCCAGAGTGGCGGTGACAACTCGCCGGCGGTGTACATGCTGGACGGGTTGCGCGCGCAGGACGACTACAACGGCTGGGACATCAACACCCCCGCCTTCGAGTGGTACTACCAGTCGGGCCTGTCGGCGATCATGCCGGTCGGTGGACAGTCCAGCTTCTACGCCGACTGGTACAACCCGGCCTGCGGTAAGGCCGGCTGCACCACCTACAAGTGGGAGACCTTCCTGACCAGCGAGCTGCCCCAGTGGCTGTCCGCCAACCGGAGTGTCAAGCCCACCGGCAGCGCGGCGGTCGGTATCTCGATGGCCGGCGCCTCGGCCCTGATCCTGTCCGTCTATCACCCGCAGCAGTTCGTTTACGCCGGATCGCTGTCAGCGCTGATGAGCCCCTCGAGGTCGCAGGGGTGGATCGGTCTGGCGATGGGTGACGCCGGCGGCTACAAGAAGGAAGACATGTGGGGTCCGGACAGCGACCCGGCATGGCAGCGCAACGACCCGATGGACCAGATCCCCGCGCTGGTTGCCAACAACACCCGCCTCTGGGTCTACTGCGGCAACGGCACACCGTCCGATCTGGGCGGCGCCAACATCCCGGCCGAGTTCCTGGAGAACTTCGTGCGCAACAGCAACCTGCAGTTCCAGGACGCCTACACCGGCTGCGGGTGGCCACAACGCCACCTTCAACTTCCCGGCCAACGGGACGCACAGCTGGGAGTACTGGGGTTCGCAGCTCAACGCGATGAAGGGCGACATTCAGGGCACCCTGGGCGCTCGCTAAGAGCTCCTTTCTGGCTCCTGCTACTGGGCTTGACGGCTTCGGCCGTCAAGCCCAGTAGTGTTTTCCTCCCGTCGAACGTGGGCCTGGTGTACGCAGAATTGCGAATCGCGTGCGTGAAGCCCACACTCGGCGGCCCTATCTCAGCTGGCCGGTGACGTCGACCCAGGCGGTGGTGTCGGTGCGGTGGTCGTTCGTGTTCCGGCATTCACCGTAGAGGCGCAGCACGCCCAGGCCGATGTCGTCGTCGTGGGGGTAAATCAGTGCGGTAACGCCGTCCTTGGTCAGTGTCTTGCCGAACGTGTGGTCGGCGGGCGGTATGCCCTCCTTCCAGCCGCGGCCCACCAGTGCCCTCGCGACGGTCGGGAAGTAGATGTGGGGGCCCGTTCCGGCGGGCAGCGCGAAGGTCAGGTAGATCGCCCCCTGATAGGGCGGGTCGTCGCGGTTCTTGCACGACATCAGCAGGTAGCCCGCCGACGTCGTCTGCAATCCGGCGACCGCGACGATCTGCCGGGCCGACTCGACCACTTGAGCCTCGGTCTGCTCGTCGGACGTCGGATTGCCGGGGTGGTCGAGGATATCGGACGGCGTCGTATGAAGCCGGTCCACCGCAACAAAAGCACTGCCCAGCGCCAACGGCACGGCGAGCGCGGCAGCGATCAGCGGCCGTGCCCACCGCGAGCGCAACCACCCACCCTGTCCCCCGCCGCGCTGAGTCATCGGCCCACGCCGCCACGTCCGGCGCGGCCGCCGATCGCAAAGCCCGCGTCGGCGAACAACTTTCGTCGTGCCGAGTCAGAGTTGACTTTCATACACTGTGCACGTAACTTTCGTACTGAGTGTTTGTAAGTTCACCCGAAGGATAGCCGAGATGCCGCAGATTGCGCTGAAACAAGCAACGATTGCCTACCGTGTGTTGGGACCCGAGGATTCGCCGCACCCCCCGGTGCTGTTTGTGCACGGCATCCTCGTCGATGAGCGTCTTTGGGACAAAGTTGCGGAAGGGCTTGCCCGACAGGGGTTTCGGTGCATCCTGCCGACCTGGCCGCTGGGTTCGCACACCATTCCGGTGGGCTTTCCCGTTGGCTTTCCCGTTGGCCACGAGGCTGAGTTGTCCCCGCACGGAGTCGCCACGATGATCCACGACTTCATGGTGGCCCTCGATCTTTCCGGGGTGACGCTGGTCGGCAACGACACCGGCGGCGGCCTGTGCCAGCTTGTCATCGATGCCTACCCGGATCGGATCGGCCGCTTGGTGCTCACCAACTGCGACGCCTTCGACAAGTTCCCGCCGTTCCCGTTCAACGCCGTCTTCGCGATGCTGCGGGGCCCGAAATCCATCTCGGCGTTGTTCGCGACGCTGAGCCCGACCGCGCTGCGCCACTCTCCGCTCGGATTCGGTCTGCTCGCCAACCACCCGGACCCCGAACTCACGGCATCGTGGATTGCACCCTGCCGCAACGACGCTCGTATCTCCCGCAATCTCGCGACGCTGCTGCGACACGTCGCCGCGACCGATCTGACCGAGGTGTCGACGCGGTTCGGCCAATTCACCAAACCCGTCACCTTGGTGTGGGGCATGGCGGACCGCTGCTTCACCCCGTCGCTGGCCAAGCGGATGGCCGCGCTGTTCCCGAACGCCACCATGATCGAGGTGCCCGGAGCGAAGACGTTCGTTGCCCTGGACAATCCGTCGGCGGTGATCGAGGCGATCGGGACAGTCGGCGCGCGCACCAGCTGAAGCGCAGCGATGACGAACAAGCGCAATCGAGTCATTGCGGTCGGGGTGCTGGCGGGGTCGCTATCGATGCTGACGCCGGTGCCGGTGCGAGCCGACACGACGAGTCCGCTGACGCCGTTGGTCGACGCCACCGCACAGCGGCTACAGATCGCCGAGTCGGTGGCGGCCCACAAATGGAGCACGCAGGCCGCCATCGAGGATCCGAACCGCGAGCAGCAGGAACTCGCCGGGCTGCGCGAGGATGCGGCCGCGCAAAACCTGGACCCCGACTACGTCGTCCGAGTCTTCGGCGACCAATTCGATGCCATGGTCGCGATCGAGTACAGCCGCTTCGCGGACTGGAAGCTCAACCCGGCTGACGTGCCGCCCGCGCCGGCCGATTTGGCGGCGTCGAGGGCGGCGATCGACGGCCTGAACAATAAGATTTTGTCTCAGATTGCGGTCAACTGGAGTTTGCTGGGATCGTCGGGATGCGGTCGTGCGCTCACGGACGCGAGCAGCGAAACCATCCGGGCCAACCGCTTCGGCACCCTTTATCAACAGGCCTTATCCCGCGCGACTGCGTCGTTCTGCCAGGCTCCGCCGCCGGCCTGAATCATTGCCATAGGCGTCATTTGCGCCAATCTCGAAGCGGTAGATAATAGATCTCATAAGTTTCTCTAGTCGGTAACGCTTTGCTTACGCCGGGCGAAAACCCCGGCATGACAAACATCGCAAAGCCCCTCATCAAGTCCGCCATGGCCGCAGGTTTCATCGCAGCCTCGATGTCTCTGGCCACCGGCGTCGCGCACGCCGACGGCATGAACTGGGACGCTGTCGCCCAGTGCGAGTCCAACGGAAACTGGGCCACCGACACCGGTAACGGGAAGTACGGCGGCCTGCAGTTCAAGCTCGCCACGTGGCAGCAGTACGGCGGCGTCGGAAACCCCGCGCAAGCCTCTAAGCAGGAACAAATCGCCGTAGCCAACCGGGTTCTGGCCGGCCAGGGGCCGGGCGCATGGCCCAAGTGCGGGAGTGGCGGCGGTGCGGCGGGGGTGCCCGCTGGGCTGCCCACGCCGGGCGGCGCGCTGCGGCGTGCGGTGACTGGGATCATCGGCGCACTGACGCCGTAAAAATGTATATCGGAGTTTCTGCTGGTTTCGTTACAGCGAACGTGTTTGGATTCTCCTATGGAGGGTTCAGCAACAGTTCATATGGCGGCATCAGCGGACAAGATCTGGGAATTGATCGCCGATATTCGAAATACCGGACGGTTCTCACCGGAGACCTTCGAGGCCGAGTGGCTGGGCGGGGCGACCGGCCCCGAGCTTGGCGCCCGGTTCCGCGGACATGTCAAGCGCAACGGGATCGGGCCGGTCTACTGGACAACCTGCGAGGTGACCGCCTGCGAACCGGGTCGCGAGTTCGGGTTTGCTGCGTTACTCGGGGACAAGCCGGTGAACAACTGGCACTACCGACTGGCGCCGTCCGGCCCCGATTCCAATGGGACGGACGTGACGGAGTCGTTTCGACTGACTCCGACGGCGTTCACGCCGGTCTACTACTGGGTGTTCGGGGGGTGGTTACGACAGCGCAATAACATCCGTGACATGTACAAGACGCTGCATCGCATCAAAGATGTGGTCGAAGCAGGCTGAGGGGCTGGGCGGAGATCAGATCGATGAAGACGATATTCATCACCGGTGCGGGCAGCGGGATGGGCCGTGAAGGCGCAAAGCTGTTCCACGCCAAAGGTTGGCGGGTCGGCGCGGTCGATCGCAATGCGGACGGTCTCGAGTCGCTGAGCGCAGAGCTTGGCACCGGGTTGTGGTTCCGCGCGGTCGACGTGACGGACAAGGCCGCCCTGGACGCGGCCCTCGCCGATTTTTGTGCCGACAATGCCGGCGGCGGGCTCGACATGATGTGGAACAACGCCGGCATCGGCGAGGGCGGCTGGTTCGAGGACGTCCCGTACGAGGCCGCCATGCGCGTCGTCGACGTGAACTTCAAAGCGGTGCTGACCGGCGCCTACGGCGCACTGCCGTACCTGAAGAAGACGCCTGGCAGCCTGATGTTCTCGACGTCGTCGTCTTCGGGCACCTATGGCATGCCGCGCATCGCGGTCTACTCGGCGACCAAGCACGCGGTCAAGGGACTGACCGAGGCGCTCAGCGTGGAGTGGCAGAGGCATGGTGTTCGCGTCGCCGACGTGCTGCCCGGCCTCATCGACACCGCCATCCTCACCACGACGCCCCAGCACTCCGACGGGCGTACGGCGCCGGTATCCCGGGAGGAGCTGCAGGCCGCGGCGCCCAAGAAAGGCCTGTTTCGCCTGATGCCCGCGGTCAGTGTGGCCGAGGCGGCTTGGCAGGCCTACCACAACCCGAAGCGGTTGCACTGGTACGTGCCAAAGAGCATTCGCTTGATCGATCTGTTCAAGGGTCTCAGCCCGGAACTGGTGCGCAGACAAATCGTGAAATCCCTACCCGCGCTGATGGCGAAACCGAAGTAAAGTCTCGGGCACCACAAACGATGGAGGTGGCTGGTGCAGAACCGGTTGGCCAACCGATTGGTCACAGCGGCCGGAATTGCTCTGTTCGTTGCCGCCGGCGTCTCCGGGTGCGGGCAGGCCCAGACGGTGCCCCGAAAAGCGGGGCATCTGACGCTGGACGGTGCCACCCGCAGCACCCGTCCTCCCGCGTGCAGTCAGGAAGAGTTCTATCGGACCATCGACCTGCGCGACCACGACGGTCAGGTCGAAGCCGTGGTGCTGCTCAACGGTGATCGGGTGATTCCGCAGTGGGTGAAAATCCGCAATATCGACGGTTTCACCGGCAGCGCCTGGAAAGGCGGGGTGGGTGACGCCCGCGTCGACCTGGCCAACCGGACCTTCACCATCACCGGCAGCGCCTACGGCATCAACGCCAACCACCCCAACAAAGTCGTGACAACGGACTTCAAAATCGTCGCTGAGTGCTGAAACGGTGCCCGCCCGATCGGCTGGCCTACCCTTGGTGGCATGAAGCAGCGTGTGCATTGGCTTGCGATGCACGGATTCATCCGCGGCGCCGCAGCGCTTTCGGCCCGGCGGGGCGACTTACAGTCCAGGTTGATCGCCGATAAGACCGTGGCCGCCGACCCGGTGCCGTTCTACGACGAAGTGCAGTCACTGGGCCCGCTGATCAGAAGCCGGATCAACTACATGGCGGTCGGCCATGGCGTCGCCCACGAACTGCTGCGATCCGACGACTTCCGGGTCTTGGTGTTCGGGGCGAACCTGCCGGGACCACTGCGCTGGCTGGAGAATAAGTCACGTGACGGTCTGCTTCACCCGCTGCGGGCACCGTCGTTGCTGGCCGTCGAGCCGCCGGATCACACCCGCTATCGCAAGACGGTGTCGGCGGTGTTCACCGCCAGGGCGGTGGCCGCGTTGCGCGATCGCGTCGAGCAGACCGCGAACAATCTCTTGGATCAGCTCGCCGACCAGGCCGGCGTGGTGGACATCGTCGGCCGGTACTGCGCACAACTTCCGGTCGCGATCATCAGCGACATCCTGGGCGTGCCCGAACAGGAGCGCGGCCGGGTCCTGGAGTTCGGTGAGCTGGCCGCCCCGAGTCTGGACATCGGACTGCAGTGGCGGCAGTACCGCACCGTGCAGGCGGGGATCGCCGGCTTCAACGCCTGGCTCACCGAGCACCTGGGCCAATTGCGCCGCAACCCGGGCGACGATCTGATGAGTCAACTGATTCAGAACGCCGAAAGTGGTCCTGCTGAAACACAACTCAACCCGAAGAGCTGCTGGCGATCGCCGGCCTGGTGCTGGCCGCCGGGTTTGAAACCACGGTGAACCTGTTGGGCAACGGGATTCGCATGCTGCTGGACACGCCCGAGCAACTGGACACGCTGCGCCGACGACCCGAGCTGTGGCCGAACGCGGTAGAGGAGATCCTGCGGCTGGATTCGCCGGTCCAGCTCACCGCACGCAAGGCGCTCAACGACGTCGAGGTGGCCGGTAAGCAGATCAAGCGTGACGAGTTGGTACTGGTCTACCTCGCCGCCGCCAACCGCGACCCGTCGGTATTCCCCGATCCGCACCGCTTCGACATCGAACGCCCCAACGCCGGAAAGCATCTCGCGTTCTCCGGGGGCCGGCACTTCTGCCTGGGGGCCGCGCTTGCCCGCGCCGAGGGCGAAGTCGGGTTGCGTACGTTCTTCGAACGTTTCCCCGACGTGCGGGCCGCGGGCGCGGGACGGCGGCGCGACACCCGGGTACTACGGGGCTGGTCGACGCTGCCGGTGGCGCTGGGGCCGGCGCGGTCGATGGTCACGCGGTGACTGAACCGGCCATCTAGACCTCAATGCGCGAGCCCATGATCACCGTGCGCTCGAGGGGCAGCCCGAAGTACTCGGCCGCGTCGGCGGTGGTGTAGGAGGTCGCAATGAACAGCCGCTTGCGCCATGACGCCATGGTCGGTGCCGCACCCTTGGTCAATTCGAGCTTCGAAAGAAAGTAGGAGGCATCGTCGATGCTGATCGGGCCTTCTGTCTGTGCCGGATCAAGCAGGCGCAACGTGTCAGGGACATTCGGCGTTTCCATGTAGCCGAATTGCGCCGTCACGTGGAAGATCCCGTCGCGGGCATAGCCCAGAGCATCGACGTCCGTTCGCTCGGAGTCTGGCACCCGTGGCACCGGCAGCGTTTTGATCGCCATGACCACCACGTGTTCGTGCAGCACGCCGTTGTGCTCGACGTTGGCCCGCATCGCCAGCGGCGCGGTCTCCTTTCCGCGGTTGAGGAATATCGCCGTGCCGGGCACTCGCGCCAGCGGCGGCTGACGCCCGGCGAGGCCGTCGACGAACGCGCGTAGCGGTCCTTCCGCCTGTTCCCTTGCGCGGGTGACGATTTCACGTCCGCGCTGCCAGGTGGTCATCACGGTAAAAGCAATCACCGCGATCAGCAGCGGCAGCCACGCCCCGTGCACCAGTTTGGTGAGATTCGCGGCCAGGAACATCAGATCGACGATCAACAAGGCACCTCCACCGGTCACGACCAGCCACAGCGGTGTTCTCCATTGAGTGCGTGCGATGTAGAGGAACAGCAGCGTGGTGATGGTGATCGTTGCGGTGACGGCCATGCCGAATGCGAACGCCAGTGCCGCCGAGCTGCGAAACGCGAACACCAAGGTGAGCACCGACACCGCCAACAGGCCGTTGATCCAGGGCACATAGACCTGGCCGATGGTCGACTCCGAGGTGTGGGCTATTCGCAATCTCGGCAGATAGCCGAGCTGTGCGGCCTGCGACGCGACGGAGAACGCCCCGGTGATCACGGCCTGCGACGCGATCACCGTTGCGGCGGTGGCCAGCAGGACCATCGGCAGTCGCGCCCACTCCGGCGTGAGCAGGAAGAACGGTGCGCTGACGGCGTGCGTGTCGCCGAGCAACAGCGCGCCCTGTCCGAAATAGCTGAGGACACAGCCCGGCAGCACGACCAAGAGCCAACCGTAAGTGATGGCCCGTCGACCGAAGTGCCCCATGTCGGCGTACAGCGCCTCCGCGCCGGTCACCGAGAGCACCACCGCGGCCAGCGCGAAGAACGCAAAGTGGAAGTGCCCCAACATAAATTGCAAGGCGTACACCGGGGACAGCGCTTTGAGGATTTCCGGATGGTCCATGATTGCGGCGACCCCGCAGGCGCCGATCGCGGTGAACCATCCGATCATCACCGGCCCAAAGAGACGCCCGACGGCTGCTGTGCCACGCCGCTGTACGGCGAACAACGCGAAGATGATCACCGCGGTGATCGGCACCACCCAGGTGTCGAACTGCGGCTCGATCACCTTGATGCCCTCGACCGCCGACAGAACCGAGATCGCGGGGGTGATCATGCTGTCGCCGAAGAACAGCGCGGCGCCGAAGAGGCCCAAGGTGGCCAGCGCCACGACGGTCCGGCCGCTCCGGTTGCCGGAGCCTTGCCCGGCGCCCCCGCCCGAACGTCCTAACAGGGTGATGAGCGCCATGATGCCGCCCTCGCCGTGGTTGTCGGCGCGCATCACCAGGGTGACGTAGGTCAGCGTCACGATGATCATCACGGACCAGAAGATCAGTGACACAACGCCGTACACGTTGTCCCTGCTGATCGGTACCGGGTGCGGGTCGGCGGGGTCGAAGACGGTCTGGATGGTGTAGATCGGGCTGGTGCCGATGTCGCCGAACACCACCCCCAGCGCACCTAGCACGATCGCCGGGCGGAGCCGCTCGGAAGTTGTCTGCACGGGGAGGTTCTCCAAGCTTCGGGTCCGCAACCGGCGGCTTGATCGTACTGCGCGAGCGGCCACGGTCAGGCCAGATACCGGCCGAACCAGTCCAGTAGCCGCTGCCATGCGTCCGCGGCCGCGGCGGCGTTGTAGCGCGGGCCGGTGTCGTTGAAGAAAGCGTGGTCGGCGTCGGGTTCGATGACCATGTCGTTGAGCACCCCGACTCGATCCAGGGCCGACTTGGCCGCCGGCTGCGACCCGGTGACGCGGGTGTCGCGCGCCGCGTAGATACCCAGCACGGCGGCCTTGACGCCGGTGAAGTCCGGGTTGTCGGGTAACGGCCCGTAGAACGGCACCGCAGCCGACACTCCCAGTGCGCCGGCGGCCAGCAACTGCCACACCAGTCCGCCGCCGAAGCAGAAGCCGACCACGCCGAGTTTCTGACCCGGAGCCCGCAATCGCAGTTGCGCGATGCTGAAGTCCAGGTCGTGGGTGAACCGCTGCGGCGGAGTCTTGGCCAGCGCGTCGGTGGCCCTGGCCGGATCTCCGAAGGTGTCGGTGCCGCCCTCTTCGGAGAGCAGATCGACGGCCATTGCCGAGAAACCGGCCCCGGCCAGCCGGCCGGCGACCGACCGCACCCAGTCGGTGAGGCCCTTGTTCTCATGGATAACCAGCACTGCGCCTTTGGAATTGGCGGCCTGAGCGAAGGCCGCTTGGAGCTGGCTCTCGGGTCCGCGCCAGGTGATCGGCATCGTCGGCAGCGCGTGCGCCATACCCGGCGGTTGCGCTGACGCGGGAGGCCCGGACGTGGGGGTCTCCGGCGTTGGCGCCTCGGACTCTTGGCGCTCGGCGCAGGCCGCGACGAGTGCGGCCGCCGCCGTCAAGCTCAACCCGAGCAGCCGCAGCCGTCGCATCGCTTCGCGTCTGGTGATCAGGCCGTCGACGTGGTCGGTCGCAATCTCCTCGGCGATGTAGCGCCGCAGCGAAGTCACCTTGGCGAGTATGCGCCGCGAAGCTGTGGTTGACACCCGTGCGGCAACCGAGTGTCATGGCCGCTATGACTGAAGATTCTGCGATTGCGGCCCAAGACGCGGCCCAAGACGTCGTCGTCGGGCTGTGGCAGGCGCTGTCCCGGCGAGATTGGGATGCGGTCAAGTCGTTCTTGTCCGACGACTGCCTCTACGTCGACATGCCGATTCCCGCGGGGTCGGCACGCGGGGCCGAGGACACCATCAAACGGCTCAAGGTCGGGCTCGAGGACTTGGCCGGCTACGAGAACCACCCCGGGCTGCTGCTGTCCAACGGCTCCGACGTCATGTACGAGCACTCCGAGACATGGACGTTCAAAACGGGCGAGCGGGGTGTGCTGAGGTTCGTCACCGTCCACAAGGTCGTCGACGGGAAAATCACTGTCTGGAAAGACTATTCGGACTTCAACAGCCTCGCCGCCTTCGCTCCTGCCTAATCACTTCGAGAACCTCGCGGCCAAGGATTACAGCTGGGTCTTCGACGCGACGGACCTGGTCTGACAGCGGTCTCAAATCATCTCTGCACTTCGCGGGTGAGGTCAACCCGCGCGTCAGTCTGTTGGCCGAGGCCGAAGACCTGCACGGAGGCCGACTTTCCTTTCAGGACTTGCAGTCCACGATCGATCAGTGCCGAGGGTCGAGACGCCAGTGCGTCGACGCACTGCCGCGTGAGAAGGATCGCGTCGCCGGTGGTCTTGGTGAGCTGCTCGACGCGAGCCGCCACGTTGACGGTGTCGCCGATGAGGGTGAACTCGAGTTTGCCGCCGCCGCCGATGGTTCCGGCTATCACCACCCCGGTGTTGACCCCGATGCCGATGCGAAGTTCCGCGCCGAATCGCTCGTCGACCAGACGACAAATCAGCACCGCGGCTCGCAATGCGGCGTCGGCGTGATCCGCGAGGTCGTTCGGTGCGCCGAAGACGGCCAGCGCGCCGTCACCGAGAAACTTATTCACATGCCCACCAGAGTCAACGACGGCAGGCACCACGATCTCGAACAGCGCGTTGAGGCGGGCCACCGTGTCCTCGGCGGTGTTGGCCTCGGCGAACGGCGTGAAGTCGCGGACGTCGACGAACATCACCGTCACCTTTCGGCGCTCACCGGTGAAGACATCGTCACCCTGCTCAAGCAGGCGGGCGGCTAGAGCAGGGTCGACGTAGGTTCCGAACGCGGCCTGAAGTCGTTGCCGCTCAGCCAATCCCGCCTGCATCCGGTTAAACGAGGCCGCCAACGCACCGAGATCGTCGTCTTGAACCACCGGCAGGCGTTGAAGGTAATCGCCGGCCCCGACCCGTACCGTTGCTTCGGCGAGGTCGCGAATTGGACGCAGGGACGGCGAGACGACGGCGCCGACGGTGACCGGCACGCCCCAGACAAGCGTCAACGCGCTCGCGATCACAACACAAAGCAATGGGACCGCACCGGCCCGATCCAGGGCGACCCCCAGCATCGCGGCTGTTCCGGAGAACGAGAATACGTAGCCCAGCACCGAAAGTTCCAGCCACGTGCCAAAACTCGGACGAGAACGCGGCAGGGAATCGCCGATCGCCGTATCCCCGGCGAGAGCGGCTCGGACCGGTCGAAATGCTCCTTGCGCGAACGTGTGCACGGCGATCAGACCCGCGGTGACTCCTAACGCGGCGCCGAGCATCCCGTATTGGACGAGCCGAGACCCGGTTGTTCCGGCGACTACACCGACAACCACAAAAAACACTGCGGCCCAAACAGTCATTAACCCCAAACTGCGAACACCCGCCGCACGAGTCCAGGTGTAGGTGTCTTTGAGCGCTTCCGCTCGATCGACCGCACCGCCAGCCGCCCATCGTTCGGCGCAGGCGGAGCAGTCGATTTCCGGGAAGAATCAGCATGAACGCCAACACCAACACGGCGACACCAGCGATTACGGACGCCTCCACGTAGTGACTCGACTTCTCGAAAGCGACAACACTCCACGACCAGACGAGGTAAACCGGCAGCCCGGGGCGAACGTAATGATCCACATCGCCCAGGAATACCTTGCTCCGTACCGATCCCATGCCCACTGCCAGATGCGGTCCATGCCGGAAGACTAAACGTCAATCGCCTCGACCTGCGGATGCTTCCGGCCATACGAAGTGTCGTTAGTTCTGATACGCCCGTGCGCCCGACCCGCGCGCAATGTGCCGTGTCGATACGCGTGCGAACACGGTCTTCGGCCTCAACCAATAGACCCGGGCGCGAGTCGACCCCTGACTGCGCCCGTCGACGCAAACGGACCTCGCTTAAAGGCTCATCACCAGCGGCGGTGGTTGCCACCCGCCGAACACGTTCTCGAGGTGGCCCGCCACGGCCAGCGCGGTGACGTCCTGCCATGGCCGGGCCACGATCTGCACGCCGATGGGCAGCCCGTCCGCGGTTGTTCCGCAGCGGACGACCGCGGCCGGCCACCCGGTGATGTTGTGCACCATCAGGTGCGAGAAGTCGTTGACCTCAACCAAACCGTGGTGATGTGGTTTGGCCGCCGTTGGCATTGCCGGGCAGACGATGACGTCGTAATCGGCGATGAATTCCAGCATTTGGATGCGGTAGGTGTCGATGTCGGCCAGGCGCTGCCGGGCATCGGTCAGCGAGAACTCGACCTTGCGAGCTTGCACCAGGAACTCGGCCAGTTCCTCGGAGGGCTCGGTGATGCCCATCGCCTGCAGATCTCCTTCGAACCCCCGCCCCCGGTCACCACCCAGGAACACCGACTTCCACAGCAGGTCCATGGTGCGACCCAGGCACCCGGGAGTGGCATGGTCCACGACGGCGACCACCTGTCGCAATTCGTCGACGGCCGCGGTGACGACCGCGGCGACCTCGTCGGTCGGCGGTGAGATGCCGTCATCGAGATAGGTGGCGACGCGCAGCGACGCCAGCTCGACCTCGTCGGGGCTGCCCAGCGGGGCGGGCACCGCGTGCGGATCGCGCAGATCGGGTCCGTTCATGATCGACAGGCCGAGGAAGAGATCCGGCACCGAACGGGCCAGCGGGCCGTAGTGGCTGAACGGGCCGAAGATCCCCGGGGCGTCGCCAAAAACGTTGCCGGTGCGGGGAATCCGGCCGCGACTGGGCTTGAGCCCGGCGATGCCAGTGTTGTGACATGGCTGCCGGATGCTGCCGCCCTCGTCGGTGCCCACGCTGAGCGCCGCGCCACCGGCAGCCACGAGTGCGGCCGAACCGCCGCTGCTGCCGCCGGGCGTTCTGCACACGTCGTACGGGTTGTTGGTGCGGCCGTACAGATTGTTGTTGGACTCGCCGCCTCGGCCCAGTTCGGGAACGTTGGTCAGCCCCAGCACGATGGCGCCTGCGGCGCGTAGCCGCGCCACGGCCGTGGCGTCGACGTCCGAGACCGCCCGCAATGCGCGACTGCCCCCGGAGCAGGCCAGCCCGGCGACCCGGATGACGTCCTTGACGACCACTGGCAGCCCGTGCGCCGCACCCAGCGACTTCCCTTGGGCGGCAAGCCTGTCGGCGTCGTCGGCCAGCTGCAGGCAGCGCTCCGGATCGGCGGCTTCGACCAGAGCGTTGAGCGCGGGGTTGACGGCCTCGATCCGCACCAGGTGTGCCTGCATCACGTCCCTGCAGGACACCGAGCCGGTCTGCATCGAACGAACCAGTTCGTGAGCCGGCAGGTGGCACAAGTCGCTCATGATGGCGAACATACAACGGAATTCGCGCCGGACTCACGTCGTGATCGCGCAAGAATTTTGCATGCGGGGCGTGGGAAACTTCTGTGTACGCCAGAACAAGAGGTAACACCCATGAACACCAACCCCACTCTGAAGAAGTTCATCTCCCGAACGATGTTGGCCGGTGGCGTCGCCTTGGCTGGATCCGTCGGACCCATGCTGGCCGCCGGCACCGCTGAAGCCGCACCCGGGCCGGCGCCGGTTTGCCAAACTCAAACCTGCTGGTGTCCGGGGAAGCCCCTACCCTCGTCGAATACGCCCATCACGTGGGACATGAACGTCTGCCACGACTGGCATTACGCGTGGCACGACGACCCGGCCGCGGGCAACCGCGTCGTGGATGCACCACTGGACTGCTGGGCGATATTCCCGCAGTGCTTGTATTGACAGCGTGACGGCGCGGGCAGCCTACGAGCGCATGCGCACCGCGCATCTCAACGCGGTGCAGGCACGCATGGCCGACCATGTCACGCGCCTGGATTGGTCGCGCCGGCAGATCGAGGACTATCAGAACCACCGACTGCGGGCGCTGCTCGGCTACGCGCGGGAACGGTCGTCGTTTCACGCGGGCCGGCTGCGCGGGCTCGACCCGTCCCGCGCGACCGTCGCCGATCTGGCGTCGCTTCCGATGATGACCAAGCAGGACGCCCAGCAGCGGTGGGACACCATCGTCACCGCACCCGACCTCGATCGGGCCGGCGCCGAACGGATTCTTGCCGAGCAGCAATGGTTTTCGTACGCCGCGGGTGATCGGCAGATCTTCAGCTCGGGCGGCTCGAGCGGGGTGCGCGGTGTCTACGTGTGGGACTGGGAGTTCTTCGTCACGACCGCGTGCCTGGCCTGGCGGACACAAACGCGCGAAGAGCGGCGCGGGAATTCGGCCCCGGCGCGTCTCGCGGTGCTGGAGGCCGGTGTCCCGCCGCACGCCAGCACGCCGCTGTTCGACATCCCGACCGCCCCGGACATGCAGACCGTGGTGATCGCCGCGGGCGCACCGTTCGACGAGGTGCTGGCCGCGGTCGCGGCCGCGCGGCCCACGCATCTGGTCGGCTATCCGTCGGTCATCGGACGCCTTGCCCGCGCGGCCATGACCGGTGAGCTCCGCATCGAGCCGGTACGCGTGAGCACCAACTCCGAACCGCTGCTCGACGAGGACCGCCAGTCCATCAGTGAGGCCTGGGGTGCACCGATCCACAACGTTTGGGGCTCAACCGAAGTCGGCGTTCAGGCGGTCGGCTGCGGTCACGGCGAAGGCCTGCACATCTGCGAGGACGAGATCATCCTCGAGCGGGTCGACGACGACGGGACGCCGGTGGGCGCCGAGGAACCGGCGGCGCGCACTCTTGCCACCGCGCTGAGCAACTGGACCTTTCCGTTCATTCGCTACGACCTCGGCGACGACGTCGTGCCGCTGTCCGGCGACTGCGCGTGCGGCAGCGCCTTCGCGCGCGTCGCCGACATCGGTGGGCGCCGCGACGACGACTTCCGTTACGGGGCAACGACGGTGCCGCCCATCGCGTTTCGCCACGTGCTGGGCACCGATCCCCGGGTGTCCGAATATCAGGTCACCCAGACCGCCACCGGCGCCGACGTCGTGGTCGTCGGCGCCTCGGATGCGGCGGCACTGAGCTCCGCGCTGATCGCCGAGCTGCGCCGGTATGGCTTGTCCGAGCCCACGATTCGGGTCCAGGTGGCCGAGACTCTGCAGCGTCACCAGGCCAGCGGGAAGCTACGCCGGTTCATTGCGCTGCCGCCGATCGGCTAGGACTCGGCCAGTCGCTCCCCCGCGCGGCCTACTTGGCGCGTCGAGTATGCATTGCTGGCGTCGAGGCTGCGCTCAGCGCGCCGGATTCGCCAATTCGCAGGCTCTGAACGCGGACTCGGTGCACTCTTCTCAGCGTCTCCCGCCGTCAAGGTGGTAGACGCGGGTGGAGTTGCCATTGGCAATAAGGTCGATTACCCGCATTGCGTCGCTTTCACACCAGTCTCCGTGGTCCACGAAATCGCGGAGCACACGGTGAATCCCGTTGCGCCACGATACCGCACCGAGATAGTGCAGCTCCGCAGGACCGTATCCGTCCGATGAGTAGAGGATCTTGCGGAAAGGCGCGAGCTCCAGCAGCCGGGCGATGAACGCCGGCGCCCGGGCACCCAGGTGGTTCACGCTCAACCCGGCGTCGAGGTAGACGTTGTTGAAGGCCTGTGCCAGATAGCCGGCTTCGCGCTCGTAGGGATAGCAGTGCAGCAGCACGATCGGGGTGTCTCCGGACTGCCGCAGGAAGTCAAGCAGATACAGCGGATTGGCCTTGTGTAGGTCGAGATCGCGGTCGCCGAAGCCGACGTGGAATTGCAGCGGCTTGCCCAGCCGCAGCGCCTGGTGCAGTCCGAAGCGCAGCAGCACCCGATCGGCCAGCCGGGTGCCGCCGCGGTCGCGCCAACGCGCGGCTGCCTCGGCGACCTGCGCGGCCGCCGGCTCGGTCAGATCGCCGTCGAACCCGCCCCGGTAGGCCAGGATGGATTTGGTGCCGACGGCGGTGGCCGCGCGCCGGTGCAGGATCTCTTGGAACGCCGACGCGTAGTCGCCGGGTGCCTGCGCGGCCTGTTCGGCCACCTGCTCGAGACGCACCACCTCGTGAGCCCGTCCTCCGGAAAGTTCGCTCATTTCGGTGACGTCTGCGACGCCGTCGATTCCGGTGTCGACAAGCCAATCGCTCACTTTCGCCGCCGGCAGGAACAGCCGCGCCAGCTGCACCTCACTGAATTGACTGCGGCGATCCCAATACGCCTGGGGGTCAACGTGTCTGGGCAAGTCCAGAAGGGCCGCGCAGTGGTTGCGCACGGCGAAGCCCAGTTGCGAGTCGAACCCGGAATCGAAGTCGGCGAGGGGCTCGGTATTGGCCTCGTTGAGCCCGTTCTCGAACCGGCGCCGGTCGCCCGCCGTCAACCAACAGCCATGCACGTGCTGATCGATCAGCGTCACCTCGCTGACGTGGCGGGCCAGCTCCGTCACCGGCTCGGTCACAAACTCCAGGCCATCCGGAACTTGTCGGCCAGCTGCTCGGGGTCCAGGTCGCCGTAGCGGTCGTGTTCCAGACGGCGGACCGCGACCACCGTGTCGATCACCGGATCGCCGAGCAGGCCGCGTAGTAGTTCCGAGTTATCCAGCGCGGCAATGGCTTCCGCTTGAACCGACGGTAGGCGCAGGATGCCCGCGCCGTCGCGGTCCGAATCGGAGAGTTTGTCGGGATCTATCGTGGTTTCGGGCGGCAGCGTCGCCTGGTGCCGAATTCCATCCAGTGCCAGCCCGAGGATCGCCGCCGAGGCGAGGTACGGGTTCGCCGACGGATCGACCACCTTGACTTCGACGTTGCCGCCGAAGGCGCTCCCGGGGCCGCCCTTGACGAATCGCACTGCCGCCTCACGGTTCTCGGTGCCCCAACACGCATAGACCCCGGCCCAGTTGCCGGGGCGCATCCGCAAACCGGACACGATGGACCCGCACAGAATCCCCTGAGCCTGCGGCAACCCGCGCAGTACCCCGGCCACCGCGTTCTCCCCCGCCGGCGTCATGCCTGCGGCACCCGTTCCGTCGGAGAACAGCGGCCCCGACGGGGTGGCCGATGAAGTCAACGAAAAGTGCTGGTGGGCACCGGATCCCACGCTGCCGGCGAAAGGCACCGGGGACAGGCTGACCCGCAGCCCGTGGCGCCGCGCGGCGCGGCCGATGATGATCCGGGTCAGTACCAGTTGGTCGGCGGCTGCCACCGGGCTCAGTGGCGCCAGGGAGATCTCGAACTGGTTAGCCCCGTACTCCGGGTGGAACTGCTCGATCCCGACGCCGGTCGCCGCGGCCGCGGCGTTGACGTCGCGGACGAACCCCTCGTGCTCGAGCACGCCGGCGAGACCGTACTGCGCCCACAACGTCGACGGCAGCCGCCCGCCGTCGGGTCCGACGAGCAGGAACTCGATCTCGTGGCCGACCAACGCCTGGATTCCCGCGTCCGCGAGCGCGGTCTCGATTCGGCTCAGCGTTCCGCGGGTGCAGGCGGGAACGGGCGTGCCGTCCTGTTCGAAGAACACGGCGGGCGCCCAGGCCAGCCCGTCGCCGATGATGCGCAGTGCCGACAGGTCGAGGCGTAGGCGCTGGTCGCCGACCACGCCGACGTCCTCGGTGAATGCGATGCCGGTCTGGTCGATGGCGAACGCGTGCCAGGTAGGACTGGCGCCCAGGCCGGGATCGGCGAAGGTGTTGGTGCGCCGTATCGGCACGGTCTTGGCGTGCGTGAGCCCGGCGGGGTTCACGACGGTGCCGATGACGGTGTCGACGCCCTCGGCCTCCAGTTGAGCGATCGCCGCGGCCGCTGGCGGTGTGGCTGTCACGGCAGCCACCCCGTGCCGATCAGGCCCGGCTGGGCAGGGTCAGCTTGCAGGCCTGGCCGATGTCGAGGGTGCGCAGCACCCGTCCCATGCCCACCCACAGTGCGCAGGACAAGGCCAGGTCGGCCAGCAGCTCCTCGGAGAAGTGCTCGCTGGCCCGCTCCCAGAAGTCTTCGTCGTCGCGCAGCTTGGTGTGCTCGGTGACGAACCGGTATGCGAACTCCGCCGCCAGCCGCTCCTGCTCGCTGTAGCCGGGCCAGGTGCGCCATTCGCCTGCGTGCTCGTAGAGCTCTTCGTCCACACCGGCGGCCGGCCCGTCGGCGTCGCGGGTGTTGACGCACACGATGCACTCGTTGTCGTGGGCGATGACCGTTCGTGCCAACTCGCGCGTGCGCAGCGGCAGTCGGTTTTCGGAGTAGACGGCCCGGCTGAAGTTGGCGAGCGCGCCACCGAGTTGGGGGGACTTCAAGACCCAGCCGGCTACGTCGTCGTCAGCGAATTGTCCGATTCGGCTCATGGCGTGATGGTACGCCCGCCCGCCACGTCGCCGAAGAACGCATCCTAGCCTCTGCCGGCGGAGAGCCCGGCTGGGATCGCCGTGGTCGGCCGGTCGTCGTCCCAATCACGCTGGGCCAGAACGCGATGCGCGACGTGCTCGAGCGCCACCTCGACTGCGTGGCGGTCGGGCCGGCCCGCGAAACCGGGCGAGCGGGACAGCTTGTCCACCAGCCAGCTGAGCAGCAGCGAGTAGACGTAGTCGACCTGCTCGACTCCGGCTGGGGTCAACCACATCTGGTCGCCGTCACGCACCACGTAGCCGGTGGCGACCAGGCGGGCGAAGGTGGGTTCCAGGACTTCGAATGGCAGCCGCTGGTAGTTGGCGAGGTCGGTGAGCCGTGCCGTCCCGTACATCTGCCCGTAGCGGTTGATGCGCAGCACCCCCCACAGTCCGGCGACGTCAAGCCGGCAGTCGGGCCGCAGGGCGATGCTGCGCAGCCGCACGCCGGGTTCTCCGCGCAGCATGCGCGCGATCGCGTTCTCCAGCAGTCGTTCCGGTGTGTCGGAGTTGGGCATGCCGAACCCGTCGCCGATATCGACAGCGCTGTTGTGGATGTCGCGGAGCGGGACTTCGCGCAGGAACAGCGCCAGGACGAACCCGACGAAGGCGACGGGAGCGGCCCAGAAGAACACCTGGGTGAGCGACTCGGAGTAGGCCGAAACGATCGGCGCGGCAACGTTGTGCGGCTGATGGTGCAGGGCCGCCGGAGAACTGAGGGCGTCGGCGGATAGGCCGCTGGCCGCCAGCGCCGAACCCAGCCTGTCGTCGAGGAAGTTCACGAACAGCGAGCCGAATATCGCCGCGCCGAACGAGCTGCCGATGGTGCGAAAGAACGTCACACCGGAGGTCGCGACACCGAGGTCCTCGAAATTCGAGGTGTTCTGCACGATCAGAACCAGCACCTGCATGGACAGCCCGATGCCGGCGCCCAGCAGGAGCAGGTAGATCGACTGCACCACCGCGGAGGTGCCCGGGTCCATCCGCGACATCAGCAGGAACGCGAGTCCCATCAGCGCCGTCGGGCGTGTCATGGCTACTTTCCCCGTCGGCGTCCGATGCTAACGGGCGAGCGTACGGCCAGCCGCGCGCTGGGCCGCGAGCGTACGGCCAGCCGCACGTTCGGTGGGCGCCGTCGACGCTAACCGGTGCCTGGGGTGCCGGTGGGGTGCGAGCGTAAGTCCGGCTGTCAGCTCGGCGGACGGGAGACGCACTGAGCCGAGTACAGCTCCTCGCCCAGCTTGTCCATCAGCTCCAGCTGCGTCTCGAGGTAGTCGACGTGCAGTTCCTCGTCGGCGACGATCTTCTCGAGCAGCACCGCGCTGGTGGTGTCCTGCTTCTCCCGGCACATGATGATGCCGGGCTTGAGACGGTCCAGCACCTCGTACTCGATGGCCAGATCGGCCTCGAACTGCTCGCGCAGCGTCTGGCCGATGCGTAGCGAGAAGATTCGCTGGTAGTTGGGCAAACCATCGAGCAGCAAGATGCGGTCGGTGATGGCCTCGGCGTGCCGCATTTCGTCGAACGACTCCGCGCGGGTGTGCTCCGCCAGCTCGGTAAAGCCCCAGTTGTCCTGCATCTTCGAATGCAGAAAGTACTGGTTGATGGCCGTGAGCTCGCTGGTCAGTTGCTCGTTGAGCAGCCGCAAAACATCTGGATCGCCTTGCATGATCACTCCTGGGCGTGTGAAGGCTATCAGTGGAACCGTACAGGTGAGGCTGGGCTGGAGTATCACGATGCCGGTCGTAGCAGCACGTTTGCCGTGCCGGATTGAATGTATGCAGCGGGCAAGCCTTGGCGCGGTCATTATTGGGCGCTCGGCGCGTCACGCCGAGGCAACGATCGGGCGGCGGGTCCCTTACCGAGTCCGACTTAGGTTAGACTCCACTAACCTACTTAGGTTAGACTCCGCTAATATGCGGCATGTTCGATCGGCGGCTCTGCTGGTCACCCCGATGACTCGGGTTGCGACCTGCGGGCATGTGGCGGGGGTTTGCTGATGTACGTATGCCTGTGTGTCGGGGTCACCAATCAGACCGTGTCCGAGGTCGTCGAACGTGGAGCATCGACGTCTAAAGAGATTGCCGCTTTGTGTGGGGCCGGTCGTGACTGCGGGCGCTGCCGCCGCACACTTCGCGCGATCATCGCCGCCTCGCAAAGCGACCAAGCACAGTTTGCGGCAAGACACGAAACGCAACTCGAACCCGCGCAAGCGGGCTAGCCGCGCCGTTTACTGAAATCTGCCAAAGCCGCCGCGTTGGCCTGCGCGCCCATCAGCTCGGCGAAGTGGGCGTTCTCCCGTGCGGTTGCGGCCGCGATCTCCGGCCGGATCGGCTCGACGATCGTGTGCTTGACCGCCATCAGGCTCGAGATCGGCCGGGAGGCAAGGATTTCGGCGTGCCGGCGGGCCTCCGGCAGCAGCTCCTCGGGTTCGCAGACGCGCCAGACCAGTCCCATCCGCAGCGCCTCTTGGGCATCGACCCACTCCGAGGACATCAACAGCCAAGCGGCGTTCTGCCGGCCGACCAGTTGCGGCAGCAGGTACGACGACGCCGCTTCGGGTGCCACGCCAAGGCTGGTGAACGGGCATTTCAGGCGCGCCGTCGACGACATGAACGCCAGATCGGCGTAACCGAGGATGGTGGCGCCGATGCCCACCCCGACGCCGTTGACCGCGCAGATCAGCGGCTTGGGAAACGAGCTGAGCGCGTCGATCAGCCCGGGGAAACCGTACTTGCCCGGGGTGAAGTCCGGGTCGGTGATGCGGGCCTGCATCTCGGCGAGATCGGTGCCGGCGCTGAAGCCGCGTCCGGTGCCGGTCAGCAGGACGACGGCCACCTGCGGATCCTCGGCGGCCGCGAACAGCGCCTCGGCCGTGGCGTCGTAGAGGGCTTCGTTGAAGGCGTTGAGCGCCTCGGGCCGGTTCAGGGTGAGGGTGCGTACCCGGTTCTCGTCGTCGATCTGCAGCGTCACAAATTCCTCCCGGGTGCAGCCTAACCGTTGCTGTAGACCCGAGTCGGCTCGATCAGGACCACGGCCCGCCGCTCGCTGGCCATCACCCGGTCGTACTCCGGCCAGTCGTCGTGAGTGCCACCGGCGGCGGTGAAGACCTCGCGCAGCAGCAGTCGCAATTGATCGTCCGGGGAGTTTGGGCCCAGCCACGTCTGTGCATCGTCCGGGCCGGCGAGCTCGGCGCGTCCCTCGACAGTCGCCCACTGCCAGCCCTTCTTGAACGTGACGGCCAATTGCGGCCGGGCCCGCAGGTTGGCGAGTTTGACCTTGCCGTAGGTGGTGAAGCCCAGCACCGGCTCACCGCTGGCCGGGTGGGGCAGCACGCCGACATTGACCATCGAGGCCTGCACGGTGCCGTCGGCGCGAACGGTGGAGACCACCGCCAGACCGCTCTCTTCCGCCGCCAAAGCGACGGCGTCCTTCAGTGTTGTCATCTGCAGTCCTCAATCCCGGAATGGTGTTCTGAACACGTAGCGGCTGGTCGGCACCGTATCGATGTTCTCGTTGGCGCCGAATGCGGTTGTGCTGGCGACCATCCGGCCCACCCGGTGCTGCAGGTCGCCATCGTCGGCGGCCCCGAAGAAAGCCTTGATATCGGTGATCGCCTCCGCGGGGAACAACTCCTCGACGATGCCCGCGATTCCCGGCGCGTCCGGGGTCAGGGTTCGCACCACCCAGTTCTGGGTGTAGCCGAAGGTCGACTGTGTCTCGATGGCCACCGGTGTGTGGTGCAGCTGCCAACGGTTCAGCCAGCTGGCCTGGTCCAGTTCGGCGGGCCGGCGCAGCAATGCGATGTTGGCCAAACCCGATGTGCGAGCACCGGATTCAACCGCGGGCGGCAGCAGCGGAACCGACTCGGTCACCAGGTAGGCGTGCAGCTGCTCGCATTCGGCGGCGAGCAGCTCTAGCGCCGAGCTCGCCTGGTCGCCATAGCATTGCTGGGTCCACAGGCTCACCACCGCGGCGACCGGCGGATCCAGCGTCGTCAACGTCATCAGCGAGTGGCGCACCGCGCTGTCGCGGACATTGACTGCCAG
Organism: uncultured Actinomycetota bacterium; assembly: GCA_963735655.1. Classification (GTDB taxonomy): domain Bacteria; phylum Actinomycetota; class Actinomycetes; order Mycobacteriales; family Mycobacteriaceae; genus Mycobacterium. The sequence goes on along the minus strand of CAVTLW010000002.1, from coordinate 104,135 downwards.
CCCGTCAACACCGAGGTCCAGCAGGGCGTCGGCGATCGGACCGCGTAGACGGGCGCACCAATCGTCGTCGGGCTCGGTGCGCCGCAGCACTGCGATTACCTTCTCCATAGGGCAGAACTTACATTCGGGGAGGAGCAGCGGTTGAGTCCATCCTGGATCGAGCACGCAATCTGGTGGCAGGTGTATCCCCTGGGCTTCGTCGGCGCCTTTCCGGCGGATCAACCACCGGGGCCTGGCGAGCACCGGCTGCGTCGACTTGCCGACTGGTTCGACCACGCCATCGAATTGGGAGCATCCGGCGTCGCGCTGGGGCCGATCTTCGCCTCCCGCACCCACGGCTACGACACCACCGACCACTACCGCATCGATCCCCGGCTCGGTGACGACGCCGACTTCGACTACCTGGTTGCCGAGGCGCACCGGCGCGGCCTGCGGGTGCTGCTGGACGGGGTGTTCAACCACGTCGGGACCGAATTCCAGGCATCGGACAGCTGGTACAACGGCCAAACGTTCGAAGGCCACGCCGAGCTGATCACCCTCAACCACGACAACCCCGAGGTCGTCGACTACACCGTCGAGGTCATGGCGCACTGGCTGGAACGCGGCGCCGACGGGTGGCGTCTCGATGCGGCTTATGCTGTGCCGCAACAGTTCTGGGCGACGACATTGCCGAGGGTGCGGGAGCGGCACCCGGACGCGTGGTTCGTCGGCGAGCTCATCCACGGCGACTATGCGGCGATCGTCGAGGCGGCCCGGTTCGACTCGGCCACCCAATACGAGTTGTGGAAGGCGATCTGGAGTGCCCTGAACGACGGCAACTTCTACGAGCTGGATTGGGCGTTGCAGCGGCACAGCGAGCTGCTCGCCAGCTTCGCCCCGCTGACCTTCATCGGCAATCACGACGTCACCCGGATTGCCAGCCGGCTCGAGCACTCCGAGCACGTGGCGCATGCGCTGGTGATACTGCTGACGATCGGCGGCGTCCCCAGCGTGTATGCCGGTGACGAGCTGGGTTTCCGCGGAATCAAGGAGGAGCGCTACGGCGGCGACGACGCGGTGCGCCCGGAGTTCGGCTCTCCCCCAGTGCAATTGGACGAGTCCGGCAACCACGTGTGGGCGTTGCATCAATATCTCGTCGGGCTGCGTCGCCGCCATCCCTGGCTGCATGCGGCATCGACCACCGCCGTGCGGCTGGACAACCGCCACTACGTCTATGAGACGCGCAACGGTACCGATGCGCTGCTGGTCGCGCTCAACGTCGACGACAAGCCGCTGCAACTTCGGCTCTCGGAGTTGGGCACGGGGCGCGCCGAAGTGCTCGCCGGATCAGCGGCACCGCCCCACGAGGTTGTCGACGCGGTAACAGTCGAGCCGCACGGCTGGCGGATCTTGCGGCCTATTTAGCGGTCAACCGCGCCACGGTGCGGGGGTCCTCGCCGCCACCGAAGTACTTCTTGAGCACCGCGACGAAGTCCTCGTTGTCGTCGGTGGCGCGAGCGAACAGGGTCATCGACGAGCCGAGCTTCATGTCGTCGGGGCTGCCCATGATGTCGCTGATCAACCGGAGCTGCAACCGGTTCAGTAGTTGCGCGCATTCGTGCAGGCGCGGCCCGAGCACTGGGTGGTCGAGGTACGCGCGGGCCTCCTCGAGTCCTGAGATGCCGAAGTGGGTCGCCATCGCGCTGCTGCCCAGCCCGCGCAATTGCGGGAAGATGAACCACATCCAGTGACTACGTTTGCGTCCGGCGCTCAGCTCCGCGACAGCGGTGTCGTAGGTCCGGGCCTGCGCGTCGACGAAGCGCTTCAGTTCGAAGGGGTCGTTTGCGGAGTCCATCTGACCACGATGCCACACCGGCCCGCACTGGTTAGATGAATCGATGGCGGTCAAACGACAGGTGCCCAGAGTCCGCGACCTGGCCCCGCTGATCCAGTTCAAGCGGCCACAATTCGACCGCACCAAGCGCCGCCTCGACGCCGCGCTGACCATCGACGACCTGCGCCGCATCGCCAAACGACGCACCCCCAAGGCGGCGTTCGACTACACCGACGGCGCCGCCGAAGACGAGCTGTCCCTGCAGCGCGCACGACAAGCCTTCCGCGACATCGAGTTTCACCCGACGATCCTTCGCGACGTCAGCAACGTGACCGCCGGGTGGAACGTGCTCGGGCAACCGGTGGTACTGCCGTTCGGCATCGCGCCCACCGGCTTCACCCGGCTGATGCACACCGAGGGCGAGATCGCCGGTGCCCGGGCGGCGGCCAAGGCCGGGATCCCGTTCTCGATGTCTACCCTGGCCACCTGCTCGATCGAAGACGTGGTGACGGCTGTTCCCCAGGGCCGCAAATGGTTTCAGCTATACATGTGGAAGGACCGCGACCGCTCGATGGCGTTGGTGCAGCGGGCGGCCGACGCGGGATTCGACACCCTACTGGTCACTGTCGACGTTCCGGTTGCCGGTGCACGGTTGCGCGATGTGCGCAACGGGATGTCGATCCCGCCGGCGTTGACACTGCGAACGGTGCTCGATGCGGTGCCACACCCACACTGGTGGTTCGACCTGCTGACCACCGAGCCGCTGTCATTCGCGTCGCTGGATCGCTGGTCCGGCACCGTCGGCGAGTACTTGAACACCATGTTCGACCCCAGCGTCACCTTCGACGATCTGGCCTGGATCAAGGCCCAATGGCCCGGCAAGCTCGTCGTCAAAGGGATCCAGACCCTCGAGGACGCCCGCGCCGTGGTCGACCGCGGCGTGGACGGCGTCGTGTTGTCCAATCATGGTGGCCGCCAACTTGATCGGGCCCCGGTGCCGTTCCATCTGTTGCCGGCGGTGGCGCGTGAACTCGGCCGTGACACCGAGATTCTGTTGGACACCGGCATCATGTCGGGCGCCGATATCGTGGCGGCGATCGCTCTGGGGGCGCGCTGCACGCTGGTGGGGCGGGCCTACCTCTACGGGTTGATGGCCGGCGGCGAGGCGGGCGTCAACCGCGCGATCGACATTCTGCAAAACGGCATCATCCGGACCATGGGGCTGCTGGGCGTCACCTGCCTGGAAGAGCTTTCGCCCAAGCACGTCACACAATTGCGGCGCCTGGGTCCCGTTTCCTAACCGTTACGCCGAGCAGACGCAAAATCCCCCAAAAAACCACTTTTCGGGGGATTTTGCGTCTGCTCGCCAACCTAGCTGGCCAGGCCGTTGCGCAGGCCGCGCTCGATCTCGCCTCGGGTTGCCGGGGCGCCGGGGACCGGTGGGTTCTCCTGGCCGTTCACGGTAAGGGTGCCGAACGGGTTCTGGTTGGGGTCCAACGAGCCGGGGTCGGCACTGGCAATTCCTGCACCCAGGAAAAGCGAACCGGCGACGATGGCGGCGCTTGCAAGGGCTTTCGTGATCATTTCGAGGCTCCTTCCGATTTTCATCGATAGAGATGGCTACTTACTTGCTTGGACGGCCGAGACGTTCTTCTCGTTCGCCCTTCGTTCCTACGTTGTAACCATCCTAACCGGTTACATATTTCATATTGCGCCCTCGCATTGAAACCTGTCAAGGTGGTTACATGAAGTTCAAGTACGTCAGCGGTCGGCGGTGTTTGGACTTCGCGGGAACTCTGAAATTTCGGAGCAGTTTAGAGCCGGAAGAGCTGCTGACCAGGCCGCAACGGCTGTCCGACTGGGCTATTCAGGCCGAATTCATGGACGCCGCGACCGAGATCAGCGACGACGAACTGGCGGCTGCCGTCGCCTTACGCGAAGCCATCTACCGGATCGTGATCGCTCGTATCGAGGGCCGCCGGCTCAAGGCGGCCGACATCGACCTGGTCAACGAGCACGCGTCCCAGCCGCGGCTGGCGCCGCGGTTGCGGCCCAACGGATCCATCACCCGCCAGGGCACCGCGCCCCAGCTGCTCGCCACACTGGCCGCCGATCTGCTCGACTTGGTCGCCGGACCCGACATCGAGAAGGTCAAGCGTTGCTCCCACCCGGGCTGCACGCGGCTCTACATCGACACCTCGCGGGCGCAGAACCGGCATTGGTGCGGCATGAGCACCTGCGGCAACAAAGCCAAGGTCGCGGCCTTCAGGGCCCGCCAGCGCGCCGCCGCTTCGTCCTGACCAGCGAGCGTGCGGCCAGCCGCACGTTCGGCGTCGCGCGTACGGCCAGCTGCACGTTCGGCATCAGCTGAGCGCTTAACACTCAGCTTTGCGCCGGGGAACAAACCACGTCCCCCCTGGGTTGAGCGCAGCAGACTTAACTTTTGGGAGGAACAATGGCTGAAGCCAAGACAGTGCCGGTGCTGTTCGCCACCGACACGATCGTTTTGCCGGGCATGGTGGTGCCGATAGCCCTGGACGACGCCGCCCGCGCGGCGATCGACGCCGCTCAGGCGAGTGAGTCGGGAAACCTGCTGATCGCACCCCGGCTCGAAGACCGGTACCCGTCCTACGGGGTGATCGCGAAGATTCTGCAGGTGGGCCGGATAGCCGGTGGTGGCACCGCCGCCGTCGTGCGCGGTGAGCGCCGGGCGCACATCGGCGCCGGAGCCAGCGGGCCCGGTGCGGCATTGTGGGTCGAGGTGACCGAGGTTCCCGACGTGGAGCCCACCGACGAGGTGAAAGCCCTGGCCGCGGAGTACAAGAAGCTGCTGCTGGCCATGCTGCAGCGGCGTGAGGCCTGGCAGATCGTCGACTACGTCAACAGCTTGACCGACCCGTCGGCGCTGGCGGACACCTCCGGCTACGCGTCGTACCTGACCGACGTCGAGAAGCGGCAGCTGCTGGAGACGGCGGACGTCGCCGAGCGGTTGCGCGTGCTGATCGACTGGACCAGTTCGCATTTGGCCGAGGTCGAGGTCAACGAGAAAATCGCCGACGACGTGCGCGAAGGCATGGAGAAGACGCAGAAGGAGTTCCTGCTGCGCCAACAACTGGCCGCCATCCGCAAGGAACTGGGCGAGGGCGAACCCGACGGGTCTGACGACTACCGGGCCCGCGTCGAGGCCGCCGAACTGCCCGAGAAGGTCCGCGAGGCCGCCATGCGCGAGGTCGGCAAGCTGGAACGCGCCAGCGACCAAAGCCCGGAAAGCGGCTGGATCCGCACCTGGCTGGACACCGTGCTCGACCTGCCCTGGAACGTCCGGACCGAGGATTCCACGGATCTGACTGCCGCCCGGGCGGTCCTGGACGCCGACCACCACGGGCTGGACGACGTCAAGGACCGCATCGTGGAATACCTGGCGGTGCGGACCCGGCGCGCGCAGCGTGGGCTGCAGGTCGTCGGCGGCCGCGGCTCCGGCGCGGTGATGGTGCTGGCCGGCCCGCCCGGCGTCGGCAAGACGTCGCTGGGTGAGAGCGTGGCGCGGGCGCTGGGCCGCAAGTTCGTGCGAGTCGCCCTGGGCGGCGTGCGTGACGAGGCCGAGATCCGCGGACACCGGCGCACCTATGTCGGCGCGCTGCCCGGCCGGATCGTGCGCGCGATCGGCGAGGCGGGAACCATGAATCCCGTTGTGCTGCTGGACGAAATCGACAAGGTCGGTTCCGACTATCGCGGCGACCCGAGCGCCGCGCTGCTCGAGGTGCTCGACCCGGCGCAGAACCACACGTTCCGCGACCACTACCTGGATCTGGACCTGGACCTGTCCGACGTGGTGTTCCTGGCCACCGCCAACGTGATCGAGAACATCCCGTCGGCGCTGCTGGACCGCATGGAGCTGGTCCAGATCGACGGCTACACCGAGGACGACAAGGTCGCCATCGCGCGCGACTACCTGCTCCCCCGGCAACGGGAACGGGCGGCGCTGACCACCGACGAGGTGACGGTCACCGACGCGGCGTTGCGCAAGATCGCCGCGGACTACACCCGCGAGCCGGGCGTGCGGCAGTTCGAGCGGCTGCTGGCCAAGGCACTGCGCAAGGTGACGACCAAGCTCGCCGAGGATCCCGGGCCGAAGACCATCGATGAGCCCGATCTGGTGGGTTACCTTGGCCGGCCGCGGTTTACGCCCGAATCGGCCGAACGCACCGCGGTGCCCGGCGTGGCCACCGGCCTGGCCGTCACCGGCCTGGGCGGCGATGTGCTCTACATCGAAGCCGGGTCGACCGACGGCGAGGCGGGCCTGCAGCTGACCGGTCAGCTGGGCGACGTGATGAAGGAATCGGCGCAGATCGCGCTGTCCTACGTGCGCTCGCACGCCGAGCAGCTCGGCGTCGACCCCAAGGCGCTGGACCGGCGCATCCACGTGCACGTGCCCGCGGGCGCGGTGCCCAAGGACGGCCCGTCTGCCGGCGTCACGATGGTGACCGCGCTGGTGTCGATGGCCACCGGCCGTCAGGTCCGCTCGGACGTCGGCATGACCGGCGAGGTCACGCTGAACGGACGGGTGCTGCCGATCGGCGGCGTCAAGCAGAAGCTGCTGGCCGCCCAACGTGCCGGTCTGTCAACGGTTTTCATTCCGGCGCGCAACGAGCCCGACCTGGATGACGTCCCGGCCGAGGTGCTCGAGGCGCTGACCGTCAAGCCGATGACGGACGTGGCCGAGATCGTCGCGCAGGCCCTTGAGCCCGCGTCCGAGCCGGCCACCGTGGCGGCCTGAGCCGTCTAATCCGCTCGTGAAGGCCACGCCCGTGACACGGGCGTGGCCCTCGCGTTGAATGGGGCTGTGAGTCTCAAACGGGAAATCGTTCATCGCGTTCAGCGATTGGTGGTCAATCCGGTCGGCCGGCAATTGCCGGTGACCATGCTGGAAACCACCGGCCGCAAGTCAGGACAGCCGCGGCACACCCCGGTGGGTGGCAAGGTGGTGGACAACCAGTTCTGGATGGTCTCCGAACACGGCGATCATTCGGATTACGTCCGCAACATCAAGGCCAACCCTGCGGTGCGGCTGCGCCTCGGGGGCAAGTGGCGGCGCGGAACCGCGCATCTGCTGCCCGACGACGATGCGGTGCAGCGGCTGGGGAACCTACCCCGGCTCAACAGCGCGGTGGTGCGGGTGATGGGTAGCGACCTGCTGACAATTCGGGTGGACCTGGACTGACCCGGATGGCCTACGACGAAGACCTGGCCAACCGGATCCGCGAGCTCATGGGGTTGCAGCGCGGGGTCGAAGAGAAACCGATGTTCGGCGGGCTGGCGTTCCTGATCAACGGCAACATGTCCGTGGCCGTCAGCGGCAAGGGCGGGCTGATGGTCCGGGTGCCGCCGGAAGAAACCGCCAAGCTGCTGGAACGCGACCACGTCAGCCCAATGGTGATGGCGGGCCGGGAAACCCGCGGATGGCTGCGCGTTGCGGTCGATGGCGTGAAAACCAAACGCCAGCTTGCAAGTTGGGTCACCCGGGGCGTGGGGTATGCCCGCAGCCTGCCGGCCAAGTAGCCGACCCCGTTTGCGAACGCGCCTCGCGGGTACGCGCCTGGCTATGAGCAAGTCGGACGAGCAGGCGAAGTTGGTGCGCCGGCTGCTCAAGGTCGCCGGCACCACCTATGCCACCGAGGCCGGCATTCGGCTCGATGACAAGCCGATGCCGCTGTTTCAGCTGCTGGTGCTGTGCATGCTGGCCAGCAAGCCGATCGATGCCGCTATCGCGATGCAGGGCGGCCGCGAGCTGTTCAAGGCAGGCCTGCGGACACCCAAAGCCGTGCTGGCCTCCGACCGGCGCACCATGATCAGCGCGTTCGGACGCGGCCACTACGTGCGCTACGACGAAAGCTCGGCCACCCGCCTCACCGAGATCGCCGAGCGTGTCCGCGACGAGTATTCCGGCGATCTTCGCGCAATCGCCGGTCGCAGCAAGCAAGACGTTGCGCGCGGCCAAACGTATGCTCAAGCAGTTCAAGGGAATTGGCGACACCGGCGCCGGAATCTTCCTGCGTGAGGTGCAAGACGTCTGGACCTGGGTGCGGCCTTACTTCGACGAGCGTGCCACCGCCGCCGCGAAGCAACTGGGTTTGCCCACCGATCCGGCGAAGCTGGCGTCGCTGGCGCCCCGCAACAACGCACGCCTGGCCGCCGCACTGGTGCGACTAGCATTGGACGGCGAGCTGCGTCGCCAGGTGACCGGTTGAGCCCTCGTTGGGCACAAACGACAGAAACGGAGCGGCAATCATGGCCAACACGACCACATTCGTCATCGTCGGCGGCGGACTCGCCGGGGCTAAAGCGGCAGAAGCATTACGCGACAACGACTTCGACGGCAACATCATCCTCTTCGCCGCCGAAGAGCAACTGCCCTACGAACGACCTCCGCTGTCCAAGGAGTATCTGGCCGGAAAGAAGTCGCTGAGCGAGTTCACCGTGCACGACGCCGGCTGGTACCGCGAACACGACGTCGATCTGCGGCTGGCCACCAGAGTCGAGTCGGTGGATCCCGCCGCGCACACCGTCGGACTGCCCGACGGCAGCACCGTGCACTACGACAAGCTGCTGCTGGCCACCGGGTCGGGGTCGAAGCGGCCACCGATACCCGGATCTGACGCGGACGGGGTCCACTACCTGCGCAGCTACGACGACGCCGAATCGCTGAGTTCGGTTCTGGCCGAAGGATCTTCACTGGCGGTGGTGGGCGCCGGTTGGATCGGCCTGGAGGTGGCCGCGGGCGCTCGTCAGCGCGGCGTCGACGTCACCGTCGTCGAGTCCGCCAAACAACCGCTGCTGGCCGCACTCGGCGAGACGATCGGCGAAGTGTTCGCCGACCTGCACCGCGAACACGGGGTGGACCTGCGCCTCGAGGCGCAGGTCGAGCAGATCACTACCGCGGACGGCCGGGCCACCGGCCTCAAGCTGCGCGACGGGTCGACCGTCGCGGCCGACGCCGTGCTGGTGGCCGTCGGCGCCAAACCGAACACCGAACTCGCCGAGCAGGCCGGCCTGTCCATGGGAGACGGCGGCGTGCTGGTCGACGCGTCGCTGCGCACCAGCGATCCCGACATCTACGCCGTCGGCGACATCGCCACCGCCGAAAATCCGGTGTTCGGCGCGCGGATCCGCACCGAGCACTGGGCCAACGCGCTCAAGCAACCCGCGGTGGCGGCGGCCGGAATGCTCGGCAAGCCAGGCGAATACGCTGAACTGCCCTACTTCTTCACCGATCAATACGACCTCGGCATGGAGTACGTCGGGCACGCACCCAGCTTCGACCGGGTGGTGTTCCGCGGCGATGTCGCGGGCCGCGAGTTCGTCGCCTTCTGGCTCGACGGAGACAACCGGGTGCTGGCCGGGATGAACGTCAACATCTGGGACGTGCTCGACGACGTCAAGGCGCTGGTCCGGTCGAGGACCCCGGTCGATGCCGACCGGCTGGCCGACCCGCAGTCTCCGCTGGCCGGCTTGGTGGATTAGCGGTCAGTCAGCGACAGTCCAGGCGTGGTCGATCACGTCGGGCGGCCCCTGCGCCTGCAGACGTTCCCGCTCGGTGCGGCGGCGTTTGATCCGTAGCCGGGCGTCGGGCGGCATGGTGACCAGTTCGTCGCAGGTCAGGTAGTACACGTCATCGACTACGTCGATCAGATCAACAGCGAGCCGACGAGATCCCAACTCGCGCAACGCCATCCGAAGCTGATGCGTGAAACGGATGGTGGTGTCGTGAGCCAGCTCGCGCGAGTTGCGGGCGCTGGACGCAATCCGCCTGGACAGCGTCGACGGGGGTGCCGGCTGCGCGGGGGCTTGGGCGGCAGCAGCCGCCGCCTGCAACAGCAGGGCCGGATCGTCGCCGAACATCGGGTTGGCCAGTTCGGCTTCTCCCGGACCCCGGTGCCCGATCCGGGCGACCGCCGCGTCGACGGCAGCGGCGGTGGCCGGCGACAACGCGCGCACGCTACCGAGGTTGCCCTCCCGCGCCATCGCGCACAACGGTGGATCGGTGCGCAACATGGCCGCCAACGATGCGGTTTCGGCCGCGGTTCGGCCGCTTTCCATGATGACGCCCACCCCGGACACGCCGGACCCGCTGCGGGAAAACAGCGTCGCCGCGGTGACGCCGGTGTCGATCACCCACAGCCCGGTGAGGATCCAGCCTTGGTGAATCCGGTCCCGCAGCAAGCGAATCCGGACTTCCAGCGTGGCGTCCGGCAGCGTTGTCAGCTCTTCGGAATCGACATGCTCCGCCGCCGCCGCGGCCAGGTAGGCCTGCGTATCAGACCGCAGGTGGCGCAACAGGGACAGCGACCGCGCCGTGACCACCGCCTTGGCCACCGACCCGAGCGCCCCGCCGGCCAGCTGCGGCCGGCCGAACGGCAGGAGTTCGGTGACCTGCGGCCGCTCACCCAGTGCGCGCTGGGTAACCGCCTGTTCGGTCCAGCCGGGCAGCTGGGTGGCCGCGACGATATTGGCCGACACTCCGACATAGGGGCGATGACCGAACACCGCGATCGCCCGGCTGGCCCACTCGTCGGCAACCACGCCACCCAGCGCCAGCACCCGACCCATTGCCTCACCGGCCATCCGCAGCCCGCTCAACTGCACGTCCAGTGTGATCGGCGTCAACGGTCCCGGCAGCGCCTCGGCCAGACTGCCCGCGCTGAAGACGGGGAACCGCGGGTCGATCCGGTCGTCGAACTCACCCTCCAGCCCCTCTGGCGTCGCGGGACTCAACCGCTCGCCGTCGGACGGCCTGGGCCTGGGCGCAGCCTCCACCGGCAGCGACAGCAGACTCGACCCGTTGGCCGCGCCGGTGGCAGTGATCCGGCGCCCGACCAGTCCGCGTCCGGTGTCGACGACCGCCTCGACCGCCTGCCAGCCGAATTCGAAACCCCAATCCTCTTGTACCGCAGTCAAATTCATGTCAGGAATCAACTGACTCCAGCCGCGGACCCCGTGCGTGCGCAACCGCGGGTCAACCGACCGCAGCAGCCGCCAGGCGGTGATCACATTGGTGGTGTCCGGGGTGGCCAGTTCCACGACGCCGTTGCGGTCGGTGCCCAGCGCCACCACCAGGAACCGCACCAGATCGTCGAGGTGCAACACCCGCATCGGCTGCGCCGACACCTTGGCGCGCAGCACCGTGGCCACGGTCCGGCATACCATCCAGTCGAGCTGGCGGCCGACCGGCGGCGCGATCCGGATGATCAGGCTCGGCGCCCAGCCGCCGGACACCAGTGCCTCGGCCGGCTGGTACAGCTCGCGCGGTCCCGCGGCCTGGGACACGAACAGCAGCCGGGCGCCCGTGCGGGCGGCCGCATGGGCCACATGCGCGACGCCGGTGATGCCGGCTCCGCCCGGGGCGCTGGTGTCGACCGAGGCGAGATGGATCACCGCGTCGGCCTCGGCGGCGAGCTCGTGCAGCACCGGGTCGGACAGCGCCGCGCAAACAAACTCGACGTCAGGGTCCAAGTAGGTGTGCGGCTGCTCGGCAATGCCACTGACCGTGTGTCCGGCAGCAAGCAGCTGCCTCGCGACCAGCCGTCCGACTGTGCCGGTGGCGTCGGTAACCAGGACCTGCACCTGGGCTCACCTCCCCCAACCTCTCCTGATGACAATAGGCACGTTTGTGCAAGTCCGCGACTGCTCGAGGTTGAACGGGACGTGGGCGTGACCGCCCAGTTACTTCAGCGTCGCTTGCCCGTCAGCAGTTGACGGCAACTTTGGCGCCGGCGATGTCTTCGCTCACCGTGACCGCCGCCGAGGCAGGATCGCTGATCAACGCCAGGGCCCGCGACCCGTCGGGCGTACGGACCGCCACGAAGGCTTTCTCCGGTTGCCCGTCCCGATTGAACGGAGTCGTCCACGACTCCACAGTGCCGACACCTTCCCACTCCAGCAACCCGACCCGGGTGGGCTCGCGATCGACCGCCGGCTGGACGTCTTCCCAGCGGAACTCCGCCGGCGGTTCGGTGCTGTAGATGCCGAAGCTGTGCTTGGTCAGATAGCCGCCGTTTCCGCTGATCAGGCCACGTCGTCCCGGATTGGACACCAGCAGTTCGGCCATGGTGGCGATGGAATGCATGACGTAGTTGCTCCACGGGCCGCCCGCAAAGGTCAGCCCGCCGGTGACGGTCAACGGGCGCTCGGGGTCGTCGAGTCCCAGGCCGAGTTCGGCCGCGGCGACCTGCACGGCGGACGGGAAGCACGAGTACAGGTCGACGTAATCGATGTCGTCGGTTGCCGAGACCGGCCAGCTCCAGCGCGCGCGCACCGGCGATCCGGATGGCCGCGGACCGGTGCAGCTCGTCGCGTTCGGCGATGGCGGGGGTGTCATGCGCTGCGGTGCCCGCCTGCGGGAAAACCCAGCGTTCGGCGGGTATCTGCAGGCGGGTTGCCTGCTCGACCGAGGTCAGGATCAGCGCCGCGCCCTGGTCCACCATGTTGTTGGAGTTCATCAGCTTGGTGTAGGGCCAGCTGATCATCCGGTTCTGTGGGCCGGGCTGCCAGATCTCGTCGGCCGATACCGGCTTGCGGATCCACGCGTGCGGATTGCCGACGGCGACGGCATTGAAGCGTGACCACAGCTCGCCGACCCGTTTGCCGTGGTCGGTGACGGATTCGCCGTTCGCGATCCGCACCGCCTGCTCGAACATCGGGTAGACGTAGGACGGGCGGTCGAGCTTGATCCTGATTTCGGCCTCACCGAACATCGCCACGTTGTCGTCGGCGATCTCGGGCAGCGGCACGGATTCGTCCTGCTGCGTCCACTCGAGCCTGCCGCCCTTGGCCTTGAGCCCGGTCCTGGTGCGCCAGGTTTCTGCGCCGGCCAGCAGCACCACGCCCGCGCGGCCCTGCTGGATATCCAGGCAGGCCTTGTTGACCAGCGACTGCGGCACGTTTCCGCCGACGGTGCTGTACACGGATCCGAAGTTGGGCGCCGCGCCGATACGTTCCCCGAGCAGCAGCCCGGGGTTTCGGTAGTGGGCCGAGAGCATGTGCACCACGCGGACGGAGTCGACGGCCTCGAGCACCCGCGCATCGGCAGCCTCCCGGGCCGCGGCAACCATCAGGTCGAGTGGTTCGACGGACGGGGTGTCTGGGTCGATCTCGTCGCGGTGGTTGACCTGGCCGTAGCCGATCAACACCGGTGTTCTGGGGTCAACGGGCATGGCGTCAAACATAGCGTGCCTATGAAGCGGGGTATCGGGTCATTGGCGGCACTGCCCCGCCGAACGTGACGCCACCGTCACGTTCGCGGTCGAGCGTGACGCCAGTGTCACGGTCGGCGTCGGGCTGGCCGGTAACCCACCCCGCTGCCCCGCCGAGCGTGACGCCAGCGTCACGTTCGCGGTCGAGCGTGACGCCAGTGTGACGCTCGACGTCAGGCCGGGCCCGTTCGGTAGATGGATTTCAGCGTCCGGTAGGCCTCCAGCCCCTCGGGGCCCAGCTCGCGGCCCAGCCCGCTGGCCTTGACCCCGCCGAACGGCGCGCGGAAGTCCATTGCGTAGTCGTTGACCCCGATCGTGCCGGTGTGCACCGCCCGCGCGACGTCGGTGGCCCGGTCGATGTCGGTTGACCAGACGGTGCCGCCAAGCCCGAACTCGCTGTCGTTGGCCATCGCGATCGCCTCGTCATCGCTGTCGTAGGCGCTGATGGTCAGTACCGGGCCGAAGATCTCCTCACGCGCCAGCCGGTGGGCGTTGTCGACGTCGGCGAACACCGTCGGCGACACGAACCAGCCCCGCGGCTGGTTCTTGGGTACCGAGCCGCCGGCGACCAATCGCGCGCTGCCGTCCTTGCCGAGGTCGATGTAGCTCAGCACCCGGTCGCGTTGCCGCGCGCTGACCAGCGGGCCGACCTCGGTCGCCGGGTCGAGCGGATCACCGACCGCCATGCCGTCGGCCAGCGCCGCGACCGCGTCGACGACCTCGTCGTAGCGCGACCTCGGCGCCAGGATGCGTGAGCTGAGGTAGCAGGTCTGCCCGTTGTTGACGAACGACGCGGCGCGCAACCCGCGCATCGTCGCATCCAGGTCGGCGTCGTCGAGCACGATCGCCGCCGACTTGCCGCCGAGTTCCAGGGTGACCGGGCGCATCAGCCGGCCGCACATTCCGGCGACGATGCGGCCGGTGGCCGTCGAACCGGTGAACGCGACCTTGTCGACGCCCGGATGCGACACCAGGTACGCGCCGGTCGACGGCCCGCCGGACACCACGTTCAAGACTCCCGCCGGCAGCCCGGCTTCGACCGCGGCTTCGGCGTAAACCAATGCGTCCAAAGCAGTTTCGGGCGATGCCTTGAGGATCACGGTGCAACCTGCGGCCAATGCCGGCGCGAGTTTCATCGCGGCCAGCGCCTGCGGATAGTTCCACGGGATGATCGCGGCGACCACCCCGACGGGCTCGCGGCGCACAATCGTGTGCCCGGTCATGCCCGGCCGGATTTCCTCGACGGGTACCTCGGTGATCATTTGGGCGTAATACCGGAACAGCAAGGGCGGAAAGGCGCCGTTGGCGCCGCGGGAGAGCGTGATCGGCATGCCGTTCTCGCGAGTCACCAGTTCGCAGGTGGCCTTCGCGCGCGACTTCAGCGCATCGGCCAACGCGTTGAGAATGCCGGCGCGATGGCCCGGTGAGCTGGCCTGCCAATCGGGCAGCGCCTGACGGGCGGCGGCCACCGCGTCGTCGATACCGGCGTCGTCGACGCAGGCGCCGTCGCCGAGCGGTTCACCGGTGGCCGCCTCCACCACCTGTTGGACGTTGTCCGCGGTCCGGAACCCGCCGCCGACGAAATACCGTGCCTGCGCTGCCACCGTCGTCATAGTCGCAAATGCTAGGCGCTGCCTGCGGGGGCGAACAGCACGCGGTCGGTGATCATCCGCTCGGTTTCCTCGTCGCTCATCCCGAGCAGTCGGCGGCAGATGTCGCGGGTGTCCTGACCGGGCAGCGGTGCCGGGCGCTGCGGCGCCTGCGGGATATGACGAAACGGCGCCGGTCCCGTCTCCGCGGGAAGCGGATGGTCGATCAGCGGATGCACCATGTCGCGCAGCACTTTTCGCTCGATCAGCTGCGGGTCGACCAGCAGGTCCGGTGGGCGGTTCATCGGGCCGGCCGGCACTCCGGCCGCCTGCAGCGCCTCGGCGGCCTGGGTGGGCGTGCGGGTGCGGGTCCAGGCCGAGACCAGTTCCACCAGCTCCCGGCGGTTGGCCACCCGTGACTCGCCGGTCGCGAAGCGCGGGTCGTCGGCCAACTCCGGGAGCTGTATAACGCTTGTTGTCCAACGCCATTCACTGTTCGATCCGATCGAGACGACGCACCATTCGTCGTCGCCGGCGCACGGGTAAACGGCGTGCACGTGCGAGTCGTCGCGGAGCTCGGCGGTGTCGGGGTCCCCGGATAGGCGAGCCGACCTGACGAACAGGATGTCGAGTTGATTGACGACGACCTCGGCCTGCGAGATGTGCACCTGCGCGCCCGCGCCGGTCCGATCGCGGTGGATCAGAGCCGCCAGCGCTGCGATCGCGGTGATCCGCCCGACCACGTGATCGGGGAAGATCGTGGTCGCGTCGTAAAAGGCATGCCGGGCGCCCTCCGGGGGCGCCTCGTCGGACGTCCACAGCCGGGTCACGCCGGTGGCGGCGCGAACCAACGGCCCGTAGCCCAGCCGGTTGGTCCACGGCCCGTGGTGCCCGAACGCGCTGCTGCCGGCGAGCACGATCCGCGGATTGAGCGCGCGCAGCGCGTCGTAGGAAAACCCGAGTTTGGTAAGGGTTCCCGGTTTGAAGTTGGCGAATACCGCGTCGGCGTCGCGGACCAGGCGGCCGAAGATCTCCTTGCCCTCGCGCGCTGCGCAGATCCAGGCCCAGCCCCAGATGGTTGCGATGGGTGCGGGCAAATGACTCGCTGATCGGGGCGCCGATGCGGGCCTGCCGCAGCCCGTCCGGGTAGTCGGCGCTTTCGATTTTGATGATCTCGGCGCCCATATCGCCGAACAACCGGCTCGCCTCGCCACCCGCGACGATGATCCCCAGGTCCAGGATGCGCAGCCCCTGCAGCGGATAGTCTCCGACCCGGCCTCGCGATGGTGCGAGGGCCGCCGGATCGGCGCGCCAGCGCGGGTGGTCGGAGCCCGCGGCGGGGGCGGGCGTGCGGAAGCCGGCGCGCCGGCCGTCGACGACGAAATAGCCCGTCGGCACGATCGTGCGCACTCCCGGAACCAGTTCGGCATCGGTGATCGCGCCCACCGCGCGGAAATGTTCGGAGGCCAGGATCCGCGATGACGTCAGGACCGCGGCGATCGGCACACCCTGCGCCTGCCCGGCGGCCACCAGCTCCTTCATGGTCTGGCCGGCGAACAACTTCTCGACCAGATCGCCGAGCTGGGGCCAGGCGGCCAGACGCGCGCCGAGCAGATCGTATTTGGGGTCTTGAAACTCTTCCGGCTCCCCCAGCCAGCGGCGCAGGCCGCGCCACTGCCGCGGCGCCATCACGCAGAGCCGGACGTAGCCGTCCTGGCACGGAAGGATCGGGTAGGTGTCCTGGTTTCTCGGGCGGCCCCGCCAGTCGCCGGTTGCGCGCCGGCCGACAGCGACCTGACCGTGCGATCCGAACGCCGGATCCAGCGCCATGACCACCGCGTCCAGCCGGGAGAAATCGATGTAATCGCCAATGCCGCAACGTAATCGGTTGTAGTACGCGACGAGTACGCACCAGGTTGCCTGCGCGACGGCGGTCGCGGACGCGATGCCCTCCGGCGGCAGCACCGGAGTGCCGACGGCCGGACCTGACCGCGACAGCGAGCCCGACATCGCATACAACACGGCATCGGTGGCACGCCATGACGAACGCGGACCGGTGGCGCCGAAGTCGGTGATCGACAGCGCCACCAGGTGGTCGTAGCGATCGGCCAGTTCGGCGCACGACACCCCGTAGCTGGCGGCCTGCCCCGGACGGCCGCTGTCGACGACGATGTCGGCGCCGGCGGCGAGCTCGAGGAAGCGTTGGCGGTCGTTCTCGTCGTCCGGGTTCAGCTCGGTGCTGCGCTTGTTGGCGTTGTGCACGGCGAACGCCAGGCTCACGCCGGCCAGGGTCGGCGGCACCTCGCGTGCCGGGCTACCGCCCGGTGGCTCCACCTTGAGGACGTCGGCGCCCAGGTCGGCGAGCAGCCGGGTGACGCCGTCGGCGTTCTCGCCCGACGAGCCGCCAGACAGGTCGAGGACACGCACGGCATCGAGCAACCCGTCGGCCATTGCACTATCGTCGCAGGCCGACCCAAAGGATGGAGGCACCAAGCAGTGAGCGCGCACCTGAGCTACCTGGAAGCCGTGGTCGTGGGCGCTTTTCAGGGCGTCACCGAACTGTTCCCGGTTTCCAGCCTCGGTCATGCGGTGCTGGTTCCGGCGCTCGTGGGCGGGCAGTGGGCCAACGACCTCAACGTCTCCGCACCCGACTCGCCCTACCTGGCGTTCATCGTCGGCCTGCATGTGGCCACCGCCGCCGCCCTGCTGGTGTTCTTCTGGCGCGACTGGCTACGCGTGCTGGCCGGGTTCATCAGCTCGGTGCGCCATCGCCGGGTCCAGACGCCCGACGAACGGCTGGCCTGGCTGCTGGTGGTCGCCACCATCCCGGTGGGCGTGGCCGGGGTCCTGCTCGAACATCTCTTCCGCAGCACACTCGGCAAGCCGATCCCGGCGGCCGTCTTCCTGCTCATCAACGGCGCCGTGATGTACGTCGGCGAGGTGTTGCGCCGTCGCGACACACCCGCGGACGACGCGGAAGTCGAACACAGCGGCGAGGCCGTCGACGATCGTCTCGCCCAATTACCCATGGGCCGTGGCGTTTTGATCGGCTCTGCGCAAATCCTGGCGCTGCTGCCCGGCATCAGTCGCTCCGGCATCGCCATCGTCGCCGGTCTGTGGCGCGGGCTGTCGCACGAGGACGCCGCCCGGTTCTCGTTCCTGCTGGCGACGCCGATCATTCTGGCCGCCGGGTTGTACAAGATCCCAGATCTGTTCGGGCCCACGGGTGCCGGGATTCAGAGGTCAAGTCCTGGCCGGCAGCGTCGCGTCGTTTGTGTGCGCGTACCTTGCCGTGCGTTTCCTCACCCGCTACTTCCAGACCCGCACGCTGACGCCGTTCGCCATCTATTGCGTGCTGGTGGGGGCCGGCGGCCTGGCGTGGCTCACCCTGCGCTAAACGGGAGTGCGTCGATAGCGCACTTCATCGACCGGCGCATTGCCGTACGTCTCCGTGCGGCGCGCCCCGTCGAACCGCCACCCATCGCGTTCGTAGAACCTGCGGGCGCGCACATTGCCGTCCAGCACCCACAGCACGGCGCTGGTCACCCCAACCCGGCGTAGCCGCTCCCGGGCCGCGGCGATCAGCAGACGTCCCACTCCGGTACCCAGATGTTCGGGATCGGCGTAAATCGCCAGCAGTTCACCGAAATTCGGCAAGTCCTGGTCCCGGCACAGACCGGTGGTCACCAAGCCGCAGATCGTCGCACCGTCGACCGCGACCAGGGTCGACGGCGCAAGCCCCATGTGGCCGAAGGAGTATCTGCGTGCCCACAGTTCGGGCTCGAGACTGTCGAGGTAGTCCTGGTCGATCAGTCCCCGGTATGCGGACTGCCAGGACCGGACGTGCACCCGGGCCGCGCCCAGCGCATCCTCGGCGACGGCCGGCCGCACCTCGATCATCGTTGCAGTATCGGCGGATTCCCTTGGCCTTGCCATCACGCCGACCAATTCCACGATCAGGTGGCTTTACTTGGTGAATCTGAGATCGTCAGCTCGAACGAGGGGTGCCGCGGTCATCGCACGGCGCGGCGCTCCCATGATCGATGAGCGCGAGCGTCCGGCGCATTTCGGTCGGCGCGATGCTGCCGCTCTCGCCTGAGTACGGATGGTCGAGCAAAAAGACCACGAGCACAAGTGCGGCGATCCAGGTTGGCACGGCAACACTCTAGAACGTCGCCACCCTGCTCGCCGATCAAACGGTCCCGGCCCTGCGCTTGCTGATGTCGGCTTCGGGAGGGCCGCCCGCACTTCGATCACTGTTGGAGCATTGGCCGACTCCGAGGCCTTGCCATCACGCAACGTTCTGCGGGGCATCCGCTGATCGGCGTCTCACATGTTGTCTGCTTCAAGACAACGTGGGCGGCCCTCCGTGGGTGCCCGGCGTCAGGTCATCGCCTCGGCCCACGCGATATGCCCTTCGAAACCAAGGGATTTCGCCATCACGTGATAGCGGTCGACTAGCTCCCGATAGGAGATCTGATCACCGCGCGCCCCGGCCAGGAGAGCACGCAGCCGCAACAGCGAGATGTCGCGCACAGCTAAACCGTCGTCTGTCGGCGCGGCCGCTAACCGCTCGATCGCGGCCTCGGCTTCGGTCACATCATCGTCGGACCCGCGATCGAGCAGTGTCTCTACCAGAACACCGGTCGCGGGAATGCCCCACTCCAGCAGTTGTCCGTCGCGGAACAGGTGGTCGGCGGCGGCGCGCATAACCGGTAGGGCGCCATCGCGGTCTCCACATCGAGCCCTCTCACGCGCCGAATACACGTCGAGCAGCGGTAAGTCGGCCAGGTTGTGTCCCCCGTGCAGGAACACGTCGCTGACCTCCGCCAGGAGCTTGTGTCCGCGGTCACGCTCGGCATCCGTGTGGCGGTGCACCAGCGCGACGCCCAGCGTCGCCCGGGTGAAGGCCACCGCGAAGTCATCAACGGATCGCTCGGCAATCCGTTGGGCATCCTCGATCTCGCGCATCACGGAATCGTCGGGCCTGAGCACGTTCATCGGTATTCCTGCTAGGTAGACGTAGGTGAGGACCGAAGCGTAGGAGAGGGGGTCGGCGCTGCGGGCCATGGCCAGGCCCGCCCGCAGGTCGTCGCGCCACCCAGGATGACCCAGCCAATACCTGGCCATACCCCGCGACGTGAAGGCGAACGCCAATGGAGACCCAATAATGAAGTCGCCTTTCGACGGGTCACCGTCGGCCAAGTCGATGACCCGCTGTGACCACCGCAGCACGTCACACCACTCGGCGCTCTCACCCTTGGCGTAGAGCGCCGGCATGGACAGCCCCACCGTCAAGGTCGGATCACCGACCGACTCGATAAGGGCCATCGCTTCGGATGCCAGCTGCGACGCCTCGCGCAGCCGGTCCTGAAACGCGTGTTCCATCACCAGCCCCGCCATGGCGATGGCCAGTGACGCCTTGTCCCCGGCGGCTGCGCACAGCTGGCGCAGTTCCTCGAAGCGGTCCCTGGCCACGTTCATATGGAGTCGAAAGGCGATCCCGCACAGCATGGTGCGCGGGGCGATGCGCATGGCTGCCCGGTGCGGGTCCTCGGCGGGTATTGCGTCGGCGATCTTCTCCGCGCGCTCCCAACTCAGTCGCGCCGCTGCGATGTCACGGTTGGTCGCCCAGGTGGCGGCGCGCATATGCCAGCCGTAGGCGCCGTGCAGATCAGCGGCGGCCTCGAGATGTTCGGCGATCAGCGCCGCATTCTGATCGGCCGATCCCGGCTCGCGGGCTTCGATCGCGGCGGCCAGCCGCCGGTGCATCTGGGCGCGATCGGATTTCAGTTGCGATTCGTAGGCCACGGTGCGGATCAGCGGATGGTGGAACACATACTCGGGTTGTCGGGCGAAGGTGATCTGATCGATGAGCTCGCCCCCCACCAGGTCCTCAAGGACGGGATCAATCCCCAGCGTTTCGACGAGGTCCCGACTGAACTTCGAGCCGACGACGGCGGCGGCGCTCAGGGTGCGTTTGGCCGCCGGGTCCAGTCGGTCGATGCGGGCGGCGATGGTGGCCTGCACAGTGGCGGGCACACTGACCTCGGCAGCATCGGCGGTCGATTCGTAGGCGCTGCGGTTGCCCCGGAGCACGCCCCGCTCGGCCAGGTCGCGCACGATCTCCTCGGCGAAAAACGGGTTTCCGGCGGCCTTCTCGGTGATCACGGTGGCCACCCCGCCGACCGAGGGGTCCGGGCCGAGCAGCTCGGCGACCAGTGCCGCCGTTTCCGAATCGCTCAGCGGCGCAAGGGCGATGGTTTGAGCACGGCCACCCGGCTCAACGCGCGCGATATTCGGGGCCGTAGGTGGCCAGCACCAGTGAGGGTGTCTGCGGGATCACCGTGAGGAACTCGGCGATCATCGACTCGCTGACCTCATCGATCCAGTGCGCGTCCTCCACGACATAGACCGCAGGGGCTTGGCGGGCCAGCGACGCCGCATTGACCAGCGCGGTCAACCGCCGCCGCCGGGCATCCGGGTCGATTGTCGGCAGCTCCACCTCGGGATCGGCGATGCCCAACAAGTCATCGAAAAGCAGCGAGTCTTCAGGGTCTGCATCCGGCACCCGGGAGCGCACGCGCTCACGAGCGGCCGAGCGGTCCAGGCCACGCACACCGGTGGCTGCCCGCAGCAGCTGTGCCACGACGTGGAAGGGAATGTCGGTGGCGTGCGATTCGCAGTAGGCGGTGAACACCTCGACACCGTGGCTCGCGGCCAGCGCGGTGACCTCACGCACGAGGCGGCTCTTGCCGATACCCGGTGATCCAACCACGGTGACCACCGCGCCACGGCCGTCGATAACACGTTCTAGCAGGCCTTCGATGGCGGCCATCTCCCAGTGCCGACCGACCAGAATCGCCTCAGCACGCCCGATAGCACGATGCTCTTCGCCCATGCCCAAAAGCCGCTGGGCGGGCACCGGCTCGTCGGCACCTTTAATCTGAACCAGCTCAGGATCGGTGAGAGCCGCTGCGCCCTCAACCAGTCGTACGGTGGACGCGCCGAGCATCACCCCACCCGGCGGGGCTACCGATTCCATCCGCTGGGCCATACCGACTTGCTTGCCTATGGCGGTGTAACCCAAAGCGCCAGAACCGATCTCACCGGCGATCACCTGACCAGAGTTAAGTCCCACCCGCAACTGCAGCTCCACACCGTCACGGGTGCGGACATTGACGGCAAGCCGCTTCACCTCCTCCTGAATCCCCAACGCCGCCAGACACGCCCGGACAGCGTGGTCCTCCAATGCCACCGGCGCACCGAACACCGCCATGATCCCGTCACCGGTGAACTTGTCCACCGTGCCACCGAAACGCCGTACCACCGCCGAAGCGTGGTTGACCAGCTCGGCCATGATCTCGCGCAACCGCTCCGCCCCGACGGCAGACGCTATATCCATCGAGTGGACCACGTCGGCGAACAGAACCGTGACCTGCTTGTACTCCGCGCGGGTATCTGCTTCGCCGACTCGTGAGCCACAACCATGACAAAACCGGGCGGTCTCTCGAGGCTCGGTGCCACACGTTCGGCATGCTGCCACGGCCGTCATACGACCCTCCGCTGATACCGGGCCCCAGCGTTTCCAGGGTGCTTTAAGGATAGGCGGTTAGACACTCCGCAAGGAGTCCTCAGCGTTCCGGGGCGATTCCGAGACGAAGTTTTGGGACTCGCGTATCGCGTCTATTTCGAGACAAAATCGGCCACGGTGGTCCGATCGGAAATAAATAAGGGATGACCACGAGGCCGACGCGGCCCGTCGTCGGGTTCCTCTGCTGGCCCTGATGCTGGAGATCCATTTCGTCGTGTCGAACGACAGCCAGGGAAAAGCGGATTACCGAACGGTAGGTCGCGATCGCTGGGTTGGTTCGACCCGGATGACGGTGTTCCTGTCGCCTAACTTGGCCTGGTACATCGCCGCGTCGGCCCGGGCCGTGACCGAGGAAACGGGCTCGCCGGGAACGGCGATAGTGGCACCGATGCTCAAGGTCGCGCGGATCGTGTTTCCGGATTCGTGGATCGGTTCGGCGGCGCGACAGCGAATCTTCTCGCCGATGTGGACGACCTCGTCGATGCTGTGGAGGCCGGGCAACACGACGAGTATCTCATCGCCTCCCGTCCGTCCAACCGTGTCTCCTTGACGGACAGATCCGCGGATTCGGGCCGCCAAAGTTGTGAGCACGGCGTCGCCGATGCCGTGTCCCCAGGTGTCGTTGATGTCCTTGAAGTGGTCGACGTCGCAGAACAGGATGCCGAGGTGCGTTCCAAAAGCTGGCGGATGCTCCAACGCGGACTCAAGGCGACCTAATCGCCTCGGCACGATTCGCTAACCCGGTGAGAGTGTCGAACCGGGCCAACCGTTCGAGTTGCCGCTCTGCCTCGACCCGATCATCGACGATACGCAGCGCCGCGATCAGCCCATCGGTGTTGCCCTCAGCATCCACGTAGGGCTTTCCGTGGCCATCGACCCAGTGGTAATCACCGTCGACGGAGCGGACCCGGAACCGTTGCAGGACCGATTCGCCGCTGGCGATCCCCTGCAGCGCGAATGCGAGTGTGTCCAGGTCGTCGGGGTGGATGCGGCGGCGGAAGCCTGAGCCGATCCACCGCTCAAGTGGCCCCCCCAACGCGGCCTCCACCGACGGCGAGACCCACACGACCTGGCTGCCGCGAAGGTGAACGATGATGTCGACAGCGTTGTCCGCGAGGATGCGGTAGCGCATCTCAGCGTCAGCGCGTTCCCTGCTCAGTTGCTCCTTCTCTATCAGAAGACTCTGCTCTTGGTGGCGCAAGCGAAACCCGACCAACACGACTACCGCCGTGCACACCATCACCGAGAGCGCAAAGGCCGCATTCTCGCTCCGGCCCAGGGCCAGGAACGTCAGCCGCGACAACGCCACGAGGATCAGAAAGCCGACGGCGAGGCCGTACAAACGCACCAGTGCCCCCCGATCGGGTCGGGCGAGCAGCCAGGCGAGCGGAGGCCGGTCAGGGCGCGTCACCGACGTCGCCACGACGAGCAGCAGCACAGCCAAGGCAGTCGAGATCGCCATGCCGGTTGACGGCGTCACCTCCACCAGCGTCATAGCACCGAACAAGTAGGCCACGACTGAGACAAACGGGATGACCGCGCCACCCACGACGCCCACCGGCCAGACCACGCAGGTCCAGCGGCGATCCAATCGGGTCAGCGCAACGGCGGCGGCCAGGAGCAGGACCGACGCCGCCGTCAGCGGGCTCGGACGCCCAGGCCAGGACGATTGCAGCGTGCGCACTGCCTCCCCGAACCACACCTGGTCCAAACCGAACGGTCGAGCGGTCACGTACTCGGCGAAGACAACTACGGCAAAGGCACCCACCGCCGCCGCCACGCCACGCCCGACCCACACACGACCACGCGACGGCTGCCCCGATTGCACCAGGATCGCCGCCGCCAGCGCGGCCAACCACAGCGCAGTCCACGGCACCATCTGCGGCCAGGTCCGATAGACCCGCGTCAACCCCTCGACGCCAGTCGCCCAGCCCACCCAGTCCAAGGCAGCGACGACAAGCACGACCACAGCAGCGGCGCGGCCCCATCGAGCCAGCGCCGCTTGAAACCCGCTATCAGCCAGCGTCTCGTTCAGGCGGTCCACCCTCGCCTGGATTGGGCCCGGCAGCTCGCTCGCTCCGACGGTTGTTGTTGAGTTGCTCGATGACGCTGTCCGTGTCAATGTCCAGCAGCCCGAAGTCCTTGCAGGCCGCACGGATCTCGGCCTCGGTGAACATCGGCACAGGCTCCTTGGCCCCCCAGCCCCAGTTAGGGCGGTCTTCGGTCAACAGAACTCCAAGTTGTCGCCCACGGCAATATCGTGCCACTGTTGGTCAACGATGTCCGTCATATCGCCGTCTCCGAGACGAAGTTTTGAGACTCTCGTATGTCGTCTATTTCGAGACGGGTAGCCACCCGGGCCGATCCCTGTCATGGCATCGCCTCCGCTCGCGCGAGGTGGCCTTCGTAATGTGTTGCAGCCGCCGTCTCGCGGTAGCTGTGCCGGTACTCCCGATATGCCGACTCATCACCGATAGTCCGGGCCAGCAGCGCCCGGGCCCGCAACACCACGCAGTCGAGGAAACCGTAACGAAGGTCAGCGCCTGCTGCGGCCAATCTCTCTGTCGCGGCTTCAGCCTCGCGAACGTCTGACTCGGTACCCCGGCTCAACAGACAGTCGACGAGCAGATTGGTACATGCGACGCCCCAACCCAGCAACAGCCCAGCGCTCACCAACCCGTCGACCGTGTCACGCAACATGTTCAGGCCACCCTCATGATCGCCCTGGCGGGCCTGCTCGTAGCCGAGGTATGCGTTGATGATTGGAAGTTCGGCTGCGCTGAACTGGCGGTTGATCGCACTCCCGGACCTGACGCCGCTGGTCTGCGCCCTTGGCTCGGTCAGCCGTAGGTCGCTGTCAGCAACACGATGCCGAGTGACAGCCGCCCGTAGCCGACGGCCATGTCATCGGCGGAATTCTGCACGACGCTGAGCGCGTCCTCGGTGTCGCGCAGCGCCTTGTCATCGGCGCGCAATAGACCCATCGGGATGGCTGCGGTGTATCTGTAGGCGACGGCCAGCGCATGGGACAACGCGTCGGTGAGGCTGGCGACCTCCAGGGCCGTGTCGAGGTCGTTTCGCCATCCGGGAACTCTGAGGACGGCTCGCGCAAGTCCGCGCAACCCAAACGTCAGTGCCAGCGGCGAGCCGACCAGCAAGCCGCTACGACCGTGGCGATCGCCAGCCCGCGACACAGCGTTGTCTCCCCAACGCAGCGCCTCCGGCCACTGACCCAGCCTCCTCGGCGGTGTGCATCGCGGAGAAAGTCAGCGTCCACCATCAGTGCGTCGTCGCCGATTGATTCGAGCAGCGTCATCAACTCTGCGGCGAGGTGTGCCGCATCGGTCAACCGGCCATCGATGAACATCTGCTCCAGCATCAAACCCGCCATACCGATCGCCAGCGAGGACTTGTCGCCCGCCTCATCGCACAGGTTCCGAAGCTCACCGAAGTGAGTGGCAGCGACGTTGGCGTGTACGCGCCACCCGATTCCGCACAACATGGTGCGCGGGGCGATCCGTAGCTGAAGCGAATAGTCGGTGTCTTCTGCCAGTCGGTCGGCGATGTCGCGGGCGCGGTCCCAACTAATGCGCGCCGCGCCGATGTCGCGGTTGGTCGCCCAGGTCGCCGCGCGCATGTGCCATCCGTAGGCGGCGCGCAGATCACCGGCGGCCTCTAGATGTTCGGCGATCAGCGCGGCGTTCTCCTCGGCCGCAGCGGGGTCATGTGATTCGATAGCGGCCGCGACGCGCCCGTGCAGCTCGGCTCGATCGGATTTCAGCTGCGATTCGTAGGCGACGGTGCGGATTAACGGGTGGTGAAACACATAGTCGGGTTGTCGGCTAAATGTGATCTGATCGACGAAGTCGCCCCTCACCAACTCCTCAAGGACTGGATCAATACCCAGGGTTTCGAGGAGGCCGCGGCTGAACCGCGAACCGATGACAGCCGCTGCGCTTGGGCTTTCGCGCCGGATGCGAGACGGAACGGCCAACGATGTCGCTCAGTCAGCACACTTAGCCCGGCAGCATCGGCGGTTGATTCGCCGGTGATGCGGTTGCCGCGCAGGACGCGGCGCTCGGCTAGATCGCGCACGATCTCCTCGGCAAAAAACGGGTTTCCAGCGGCCCTCTCGGCGATCATGGTGGCCACCCCACCTACCGACGGGTCCGGCCCGAGCAGCTGCGAGACCAATGCCGTGGTTTCCGGATCACTCAGCGGCGCAAGGGCGATCGTTTGTGCACCGTGCACCCGCGCCAGCGCTCCCTCGTAACTCGGGTCTGACCGCCAGCGAGGGCGTCTGCGGGATCACCGTGAGGAACTCGTCATGCATCGCCTCGGTCCCACGCGATGTGTCCTTCTCAATGACATAGACCGCTGAGGCTTGGCGCGCTAGCGAGGCCGCATTGACCAGCGCTGTCAATCGTCGCCGACGGGCATCGGGATCGATGGCCGGTAAGGGAGCACTTGCGTCGGCGATACCCAGCAGGTCATCGAAGAGCAACAAGTCCTCGGGTCTGAATCCGGCACTCGGGCGCGCACTCGATCACGGGCGGCCGCACCATCCACGTCGCTAATGCCGTTGGCTGCACGCAGCAGCCGTGCCACGACGTGGAACGGAATGTCCGTGGTGTGCGATTCGCAATAGGCGGTGAACACGTCGACATCACGAGCAGCAGCAATCGCAGCGATCTCGCGCGCTACGCGGCTCTTGCCAATGCCGGCTGACCCAACCAGGGCGACCACTGCGCCGTGCCCGTCGACAGCGCGTTGGAGCAGGCCGTCAGCGGCACCCATTTCCCAGCGCCTACCGACAAGTTCAGACTCAGCGCGTCCGACGACGCGATGCTGCTCGTCCATGCCCAACAGGCGATGGCGGCCACTAGTTCAGCAGCGCCTTTAATGTGAACCAACTCCGGCTCACCGAGAACCGCTGCGTCATCAACCAATCGCGCTGTTGACGCGCTGAGCATCACTCCGCCTGGCGGCAGCGACTGACTCCATCCGCTGAGCCATGCCCGACCTGCTCGCCAACGGCGGTGTAACCGAAAGCGCTCAGAACCGATTCGCCGGCGATCACTTGACCAGAATTCAGCCTACGCGCAACTGCAGATCGATACCGTCGCGATCTGCACACGTCGACCGCAATCCGCTGGCTCCTCTTGAATCACCCAATGCGCTAGACAGGCTCGAACAGCGTGATCCTCCAGCGCCACCGGCGCGCCGAACACGCCATGATCCCGTCGCCGGTGAACTTTCACCGTGCCGCCGTAGCGATGCACCACCGAACGCGCGCGGTCGACCAGCTCGGCCATGATTCGCGCAACCGCTCGACCACGTGAGCAATATCAATACACTCACACGGAAGCCAAGCGATGTCGCCATGTCGCGGTAGCGATCCCGGAAGCGCGTGTAAGTCGCGGGATCGCCGTGAGCCCGCGCCAGCAGAGCCCGCAGCCGCAACAGCAAGATGTCGCGCACAGCTAAACCGTCGTCTGTCGGTGCGGCCGCTAACCGCTCGATCGCGGCCTCGGCTTCGGTCACATCATCGTCGGACCCGCGATCGAGCAGTGTCTCTACCAGAACACCGGTCGCGGGAACGCCCCACTCCAGCAGTTGTCCGTCGCGGAACAGGTGGTCGGCGGCGGCGCGCATAACTGGCAGGGCGTCATCGCGGTCTCCACACCGAGCCCTCTCACGCGCCGAATACACCTCGAGCAGCGGTAAGTCGGCCAGGTTGTGTCCCCCGTGCAGGAACACGTCGCTGACCTCCGCCAGGAGCTTGTGTCCGCGGTCACGCTCGGCATCCGTGTCGCGGTGCACCAGCGCGACGCCCAGTGTCGCCCGGGTGAAGGCCACCGCGGCCGTGCGGTCGGACACAGCCGCGGACGCTGGAGATGCTCGAGGCAATGGGCATACTCGACCGCTTCCTCGACGTCGGACATGTGGTGCATCGGGTGAATCTGTACTCGGGGAAACGGCGAATGCTGCAGATCGACCACGCCTACTGCGGGTCGCACTACCCATTCGAGTTGCAACTCCCGCAAGAGCTCACCGAGAAACTGCTCCTCGGCCGTGTGCACGAACTCGGTGGCGTCGTCGAATCCGGCACGGAGCTGACCGAATTCGCCGACGACGGACAGGTGGTCACCGCAACCGTCCAGGATTTATTGGGACGGTCACGAACGATCAGCGCCGGTTTCCTGGTGGGTTGCGACGGGGCGCACAGCCGGGTGCGCAAGCTGCTGGGGCTGTCCTTCGCCGGGCAGCCGTACCCGTGGGAGTTCTGGCTGGCCGACGCCGAAATCGATTGGCGTGGGCGCTCGGACGAGGTGCACGTATTCAGCCGCCCCAATGGCCTTCCGCTGGCCTGCATTCCGATCACCTCACGGCTCTGGCGGCTGTCACTTCCGATGCCGGAAGGCGCCAAATCCAGCGCGCCGACGCTCGAGGAAATCCAACGGCTGGTCGACCAGCGCAGCCCGTGGCCGATCACCGTGTCCACCCCCGAGACATTGACCACCTTCAGGTGCCAGATCCGTTCCACCTCGACGTATCGCCGCGGACGCGCATTGCTGGCCGGGGACGCGGCCCATATCCAGTCGCCGGTCGGCGGGCAAGGCATGAACACCGGAATGCTGGACGCCGCGAATCTCTCGTGGAAGCTCGCGTTGGTCCTGGCGGCCCGCGCCGACGATTCGCTGCTGGACACCTACGGTGAGGAACGCATTCCCGCCGCCGCAGGGGTCCTGGCGTTTTCCGACCGCATGGTGAGCATCGCCACCATGCGCTCCTGGAAGGGCGCAGTGCACCGCCTCGGCATGCCCGCGTACCGCCTGCCTGTGGCGCAACGGCGGATGGCTGAACGACTTTCGCAGGTTTCCACCGAATACCGCGGCGGTCGTCTGGCCCACGGCGGCGCAACCGGCCGCTGGCCCGGATCATTGCGGCCCGGGGCCCGTTGCCCCGACATCCCGGTAACCGCCGACGACGGGCGCGGCACCCTCTACGGCGCGCTTCGCCACGGGCGCCACGTGCTGGTTATGCCCGCCGGGACCCGGCCCGCAGCGCTGGGCACCCTCGGCCTCGCCCGCTACGCCGACATCGTTGACGCGGTCTCGGGCGAGGTTGCACAGTGGTCCGGCTTCGCCCTGGTCCGCCCCGATGGTCACCTCGCAGCATTCGGGCGTCGGGACGATTTATCCGACATCCGGCGGTACTTGGCAATTTATCGGCCGAGCACCACTTCTCGTATCAGCGTCTAACGAAAGGGCACGAAATGATCAATGCAACAGGGGTTTTCAGCGACATCGATCCCAACGCGGTCTACTCTCTCGGGAGCAACGTCCCCGAGAGCCGCCGGCTGCAACGTCAGGCCGACGAGCTGCTGGCCGCCAGCACCGCGCTGCTCGACCGGACTCCGCTGGGGGCGGGCGGTGCCGCGATCGACCTTGGCTGCGGACCGCGCGGCATTCTCGAATTGCTGAGCGAGCGGGTGGGCCCAACCGGGACGGTGGTCGGGGTGGACGCCGACCCGAACCACGTGGCGATGGCGACCGACCTGGTCGAGACCAACCCGCTCGCCAATGTCGAGATCGTGCGGGCCGACGCGCGTACCACCGGCCTCGCGTCATCGACGTTCGACGTCGTGCACGCCCGCACGGTTCTGATCACCCTCCCCGAACCCACCCAGGTCGTCGAGGAGATGGTCCGCCTGGCCAAGCCCGGTGGGTGGGTGCTCGGCTTCGAGCCCTCGCCGGAAGTGTCGATCTGCCACCCAAGCCACCCTGCCTACGAGCGACTGGTCGACATGTTCGCTCCGGTGTTCACCCGCAACGGCGCGGACTGGCGGATCGGGCGCCGGCTGGCCGAATTGTTCCGCGCGGCAGGACTAATGGACGTCCACGTCGACGTCCTGGCCGAGGTGTACCCGCACGGGCACACCCGCCGCACGATTCGCGTGGACCTCATCCGCAGCATGCGGCCTCAGGTCATCGAACTCGGCCTGGCCACGGAACCCGAGCTCGACGAACTGTTCGCCGATGCGCTTGCGCACCTGGACAACCCGGACGTGGTCGTGATGCCGAATCTGAATTTCCTGGTGTCGGGCCGCAAGCCGGAAGCGGTGTGAGGACGTCCGCCGCGTCCCAATGAGCCACATAGCCTGCCGTGCGGCCGACTCGCGAATAGCGTGATCGTGACCACGAATGCGATCCCATCGGCCGGCGATATCGCGTCGTCAAAGGCACCTATCGAACGCGTTCACCGGTGACACAAGTCTCGAACGGCACACAGCGGTCGCGCCTCGCTCGCCGACCTCAACCGCGGCCGAGACGCAACAGCAACGTCGCCAGATTCGCGCCGTCGCGGCCCAGCGAGCAGTAGCGCTCGACAACCGCGATGTCGTGATGATGCACCAGACGAGTGCCGCCAGACGCCATGCGCGCACGACCCATCAGGCGGGCCAATTCGGCGCGGCGGGTGACCGCGGCGAGGATTTCGGTGTCCAGTTCCTCGATCTCGATTGCCAACTGATCGGTCAACTGGTCGATGTCGGTGGTCCGTTCCGCCCCGATGTCAATGCTCATGTGCTTAGCGTGCACCAGCGTCGACCGCGTGACATGAGTACTGCGGTACCTCATTTCGGCGTGGGCGGTTGCCACCCCGGCCGCATCCAGTCCGACGCTTCCCCTCCTGCCGAGTGGTCGGTGTCGAACTCGTACTCCCAATCCAATGCCCACACCCGCACCGTCTGATCGTCGCCACCCGTCACGGCCACGGTGGCGTCGGCGCTGAGCGCCACCGACCAGATCCCGCCCGGTGTGACCGGTCAGGGCGTGCAGGCAGTCCTTGGTGGCCACGTCCCACACCCGCAGCGTCCGGTCTGCGGCATCGCCGCCGGTGACGGCGATGCGCCCGTCGGCCGACACCGCCACCGTCACCGAGTCGGAGTCGCCGTCGAGGGTACGTACGCAGACCCCGCGCTGCACGTCCCAAACCCGTGCTCTCTCATGCCCGTTGGTGGCCGAGACCGCAATCCGCCCGTCAGCCGACATCGCCACCGACCCCACCCAGTTGGTGTGAAATGCCATGGTGTGCAGACAGGTCGCGGCCCGCAGATCCCATACCCGCAGCGTCGTATCGGAGCTGCCCGACACGGCGATCCGGCCGTCGGCGGATACCGCCACCGATCGCACCCTGCCGGTGTGGCCCTCGAGCGTGTCCATGCAGACCCCGCTGTCCAGATCCCATACCCGCACCGTCTTGCCGTAGCCGCCGGAGACCGCGATCCGGCCGTCGGCCGACACCGCCACCGAATTCAACGAACTGGTGTGGCCGGTAAGGGTGTGCCGGCAGGGCCCCTTCGACCAGATCCCACGCCAGCAGCGTCTTGTCGGAGCCGGCGAAGACCGCGATCCGGCCATCGCCCGACAGCGCCAACGGCGGGCCACCGGCCAGGGTGTGCAGGCAGGCGCCGCTGTCCACGTTCCACACCCGCAGCGTCCCGTCCTCGCCGCCGGAGAGCGCAATCCGGCCGTCGGCCGATACCGCGACCACCGATTTGGTGTGGCCATTCGACAATGTGTTGCGGCCACGCATCCTGCAGTCGCACGCGCGAGCCCAGACCGGCCAGTTGGCGCCAGAGACCCACCAGCCGGCGGTCGCGCCGATACCCCGGGACGGCGCGTGCGACGCGTAGCTGGGCAGCCGCAGCCGCGCCGTCGCCGGCAGTCGAGCAGTGCTTCCGCGCGGTGCACCGCGGCCTCGACGGCTGCCGCGCCGGCCAACAGGTCGTGGGCGCTATGCGGGCGCGCGTAGCTCCATTCGGCCTATTGTCCGGGTGCCGTCGGCACGTCCCACACCAGCGCCGTATCGGCGCCGCCGGACACCGCGGTCCGTCCGTCGGCCGACACCGTCACCGACCGCACGCCCGCGGTGTGTCCCACCATGGTGCGCAGGCACCTCCCGTTGGTCAGGTCCCACACCCGTATCGTCCTGTCGTAGCTGCCGGAGACCGCGATCCGCGCGTCCGCCGACACCGCCACCGAGAACACCCCGTCGCTGTGACCGACCATGGTGCACTGGCACTGGTCCCATTGGTCAGGTCCCACATCCGCACCGTGCTGTCGTAGCTGCCGGACACCGCGATCCGACCGTCCGCCGACAGCGCCACGGACCCCGCCATGTAGGTGTGCCCGGCCAGCGTGCGCAGCAGGTCCCGCTGCGCACATCCCACACCCTTACGGCGTCACCCCCGGCGATCGCGATCCGGCCGTCGGCCGAAACTGCCACCGAATCAACGGATTTGGCGAGTCCGGTCACGGTGTGCAGGCAGGCCCCGCTGGCCGCATCCCAGATCCGCACGGTGTCGTCGCCGCCGGAAACCGCGATACGTCCGTCGTCGGACAGCGCCACCGACGACACGTTCGAGGCGCCCAACGTCCGCAGGCACTCCCCGCTGGCCACATCGAACACCTGCAGCGTGTCGCCGCCGCGGAAACCGCGACGCGCCCGTCACCGGACAGCGCCACCGACGACACGCTCGAGGCGCTCAACGTCCGCAGGCAGGCCCCGCTGGCCACATGCCACACCTGCACCGCCCCGTCCCCGCTGCCGCCGCCGGTGACCACGATCCGGCCGTCGGCGGACATCGCCACCACCCGAAACACGGCCCGAGCGCCGGACAGCGCACGTGGTGCGGCGAGCTCCTGTTGGCGGTGCGCGGCAGTGAACGCGTCGGCAACGACGCGATCCTCGGGTGTCTCCTCGTGCGACCGCGGCGAGCAGTTGACGGGCCGTGGTGGTGTCGAAGCGTTCCAGATGCACCAGCGCCAAGAGGTGGTCGACGTGCGCACCGGGACGCAGAGGCGCGCATCGTCTCCAGTTCGGCTATCAGCGCCGTGTCGGTGAGTTTGGGCCCACCGCCAGCGGCGCAGCCCGCGGTTGTAGACGCGTATGCAGGTGATGCGGGTCGGTGGCCAGCGCTTGCTGCCATAGTTGCTCGGACTCTGAGATACGTCCGAGGTCGAGCAGGGACAACGCCTGGTTGTTCAGCGCGTCCGCCAACAACTGCGCCGCTTCGGGTTTGGTGCGCGGATACGGCGCGCCGATCAGCCGCTGGTACAGCTGCATGAGTTCGCTCGGCGAGCTGGTCGAAGCGCCGAAGCCGGGTGACCGGGTTCGGGTCCAGGCAGCGCGCCAACAGCTCTGCGCGATGCCGTCGGGCATCGTCGGGATCGCGGGGTTGTCAACCCAGGGATCCTCGCGAAACACGCGGAAGGCCTCGGCCGGCGGTCTGTCCTCGCGACAGGGTGGCTCGCCGGCGAACATTTCCCACACGCTGATGGCCCACGACCACACGTCGGTGGCCCGACTCAACGGCGCGGGCCGGCCACCGCTTTTGGCGACGTGGGCGGCGTCGGCCTGCTCGGGTGAACAGTAGGCCGGGGTCAGTTCCGCCGTACCCGACCAACACACTGACCTCCGGGCCGCTGGGGACGACTTCGCCGGCGGCGGCGCGGGCCTTGGCCAACCCGAAATCGGTGACCTTGACCGTCCAGTCCGCGGTACACATGACGTTGGGCGGCTTGACATCCTGGTGCACCAACTGGCGGGAATGCGCGTAATCGAGGCCCCACGCGAACTGGATCGCCACATCCAGGATCCGCGCCAACACCTCGTCGCCGGTGCCGTTGTAGAGCCGTCCGTCGGCGATCGCGTCAGCGAGGCTGCCGCCGTCGACCCATTCGGCGAACACCCGGGGCAACCCGTCGATGCGCCGCACGTAGACACAGGTCACCACGTGGGGGTGCAGCCCCAGTCCCACCCAGGTTTCGGCTTCGGCTTCGAAGTCGGCCATCCGCGCCGGCGAGGACACCAGTTCGGGTTTAGCGGTTTTCACGGCCAGGTCCATGTTCCAGCCGCGGTGCAGCACCCGGTGCACCACCCCCATCCCGCCGGAGGTGATCACCTCACGCACCTCGTAGAGGTCGTCGATGACGTCGCCGACAGACCACTGGGAAGACGGGCCGGGCGTCACGAAACACACCTATTTCGAGACCGCGCTGAGTTCTGCTCGGGCTCGGTCGATTTGGTCGTAGGCATAGGTCGCGATCGCAGGGGTGGTCATCGTCTGGCCCTTGCGAGCGAGCGATTCGTATGTCTGCTCGCCCAGCACATCACGGAGGTGCGCGATCACGGTATTCATCTCCGGAATCCACTCTTTGGTGATGGGACCGAACGCATAGCCAGCAATGGTTGCCGCCGGTTCGTCGCGTCCGAGCCGGTTGAGAAACGCGGCGAGGACGGCGAGCGGGACTCGCATGACTGCGGTGTTGCCGGAGTCGTGGTAGTTGCGAAGGGCGAGAGCCAGGTAATCGAGGGCAGCCAGCGGGTCGCCGTGCCGGGCTTCGAGACGACCGAGGATGTTCGCCAGGTGGGTTTCGTTGTAACGGTTGCCACTGTCTTGAGCGATCGCCAGACCCCGGCGCATGGCGGCACCCGCGCGCAGTGGGTCGACGTCGCTGCACGCGATCCCGTAGGTCAACAACACGAATGAGAGCGCCCACGGATTTGCGATGGAATCGGTGGCGTCGAGGATGTCGTTCGCGACGGCGATTGCCTCCGCCTGGTTATCCGTCCGCATCAGTCCGAAGACAAGACCGGCCCTCATGTTCGCGTACGGATCCGAACCGCGCGCCAACAGGAATCGGCTCCATTCGACACTGCGCTGCCCCTGGCCGGTGAAGTTGTACACGCCCCCGAGCCAACTCTCGAAACCGAACAGCGCCTGACCTGGGCTGCGGGCGACAACGGTCTGGCCAGCGTCGCTGTACCGGATGGCGTCCGGGAGCCTTCCCGTCAGGTAGCACCATGACGCGATCACATACAGGAACGCGAGCCGGGGATGGTCGACGGCGTGGGCGGGTTCGATCAGCTCTTCGGCCCAGGTGATCGGCTCATAGCTCTCGACGCAAAAGCCAAGCAGCGCAGCGTATGTGGCGATGCTAGCGGCCACGTCCAGGTCGCCGTGGTCGGTGGCCCAACCGAAGGCGGTTCGCAAGTTGGCGAACTCCCCGGTGAACCAGTCGTAGGCATCGCGCTGACGGGGGCTGTCCCACAGCGCCAGGATGCTGGCTTCGTGCCCGGCGAAGTGGCGGGCATGCGCGGTACGCGTATCGTCCGCCGCACCGCTGGCCACAAGTTGTTCTTCGGCGAACTGGCGGATCGTTTCCAGCATCGAGAACCGGGTGCGCTCGCCGGACCGGTCGGCCACCAGCAGCGACTTGCGCACCAAAGCGTCAAGTAGGTCCAGCACGAGATAGTCATCGGAGTCGTCGAATCCAGTTACTGCGCAGGCGCTTTGGAGGCTGAACCCGCCGGCGAATACCGAACACCGCTGTATCAGCGCCCGCTCCGCTTCATCGAGCAGGTCGTAGGACCACGCCACCGCGTGGCGCAATGTTTGGTGGCGCGCCACGCCGCGCCGTGACCCGACCAACAGACGGAATCGGTGATCAAGCCGATCACGTACCTCACTGAGGGTCATCGATGCCACGCGCGAGGCTGCCAATTCGATCCCCAGCGGGATCCCGTCGAGGCGACGACAGATCTCAACCACCGTGGTGACCTCGTCGGGAGTGGCCACCACAAAGCCCGAAGCCACACTTCGGGCGCGTTCGACGAACAAAGCCGCCGCAGCCGATTCGATGCCTACGTCCACGTCCAGCGAGGGCACCAGCCAAAGCTGTTCATCGGCCACGCCCAATCCTTCGCGGCTGGTCGCCAGCACCGTGACGGTGGCCGAGTGCGCGAGGATGGCCTCGACCAGATCGGCCGCGGCGTCGCGCACGTGCTCGCAGTTGTCGAACACCAACAGGCGAAGTCGGCCCTCCAGCGCGTCGGCCACGCTGTCACCGATGCTCCCGCCCGGTTGTTGGGTGATGCCCAGCACTGCGGCCACCGCGTCGGGCACGGCGGCAGGATCGGCGACCGCGGCCAAGTCGAAAACCCAAACCCCATCCGGGAACTCATCGGCGAGGTGCCCCGCGACCTCCAGTGCCAAGCGCGTCTTGCCGACACCGCCCACCCCGGTCAACGTCACCACCCGATGTGCGCTCAGCGCCGCGCGGATCGCGGCGACCTCAGACTCGCGCCCGACGAAGCTGGTGGCCGCGGGGCGGAGGTTCCCCGGCGTCGCATCCAGCGTCCGCAGCGGCGGGAACTCGGTGCGCAGGCCGGCGGCCCGGACCTGGAACACTCCTACTGCGCTGGGCAAGTCCCGCAGCCGCCGCGGCCCCAGATCCAGCAGATCGATTCCGCTCAGCAGACCCGCCGTCGAGTCTGCAAGCAGGATCTGACCGCCGTGTCCGGCGGCCATCACCCGTGCCGCGCGGTTCAGCACCGTGCCGAAGTAGTCCGTCTCGCGCAGCTCGGCCTCGCCGGTCGCGATGCCCATCCGCACTGGCAACCCCAGTTCCCGCTGCGCCGCCACCGCGGCATCCACCGCCGACCTCGGTGATGCGAATGCGGCACACACTCCGTCCCCGGTGTGCTTGAACAACCAGCCCCCGTGCGCCTCGACCGCAGAACGCAACACCCCGTCATGCGTCAGCAGGTCCGCCCGCATCGCGTCCGCGTTCGTCTCCCACCGACGGGTCGAACCCTCAATATCGGTGAACAGGAACGTCACAACCCCAGAAGGCGGGCCCCCTGCGGACACCTGCACAGGATGTCACACCAAGCCAATGCCCACGCGCTCAACCGCGGGATATTTGCGCTGCGCGACGCCGAGTGCTGTGCTTACCGAATCGCATAGTTGACACCCGTCAAGATCCCGGAAGGACGAACATGGCAGACACGGCATCGATCGGCGTGAAGGTCCGGGGCAAAGTCGTCGTGATCACCGGCGGCGCACGCGGAATCGGTTTGGCCACCGCCACCG
This sequence comes from uncultured Actinomycetota bacterium, assembly GCA_963735655.1. Taxonomy (GTDB): domain Bacteria; phylum Actinomycetota; class Actinomycetes; order Mycobacteriales; family Mycobacteriaceae; genus Mycobacterium. The sequence continues at coordinate 66,946 of CAVTLW010000002.1, read as the reverse complement.
CGCTGCACAAGCTGGGCGCCAAGGTGGCCATCGGCGACATCGACGAGGCGACGGTGAAGGAGTCGGGCGCCAACCTCGGCCTGGACGTGTACGGCAAACTCGATGTCACAGACCGCGATTCGTTCTCGGAATTCCTGGACCAGGTAGAGCGCCAACTCGGCCCGATCGACGTGCTGATCAACAACGCGGGCATCATGCCCGTCGGCAAGATCATCGACGAACCGGACGCCGTCACCCGGCGCATCCTGGACATCAACGTCTACGGCGTGATCCTGGGCAGCAAGCTGGCCGTGCAGCGGATGGTCCCGCGCAGGTCCGGGCACGTCATCAACGTCGCCTCGCTTGCCGGGGAGCTCTACGCGGTCGGGCTGGCCAGCTATTGCGCCAGCAAGCACGCGGTGGTCGCGTTCACCGATTCGGCGCGCCTCGAGTACCGCCCGGCCGGGGTGAAGTTCTCCATGGTGTCGCCGACGTTCGTCAACACTGAGCTCACGGCGGGCACCCATGGGGCCAAGGGGTTCAAGAACGCCGAACCGGCCGACATCGCTGCCGCGATCGTCGGGCTCGTCGCTCATCCCAAACCACGGGTCCGCGTCACCCGAGCAGCCGGCGCGATGGTCGCCTCGCAGAAGTTCATGCCGCGCGTGGTCGCCGAGGGCCTGAACCGCCTGCTCGGCGGCGAACACGTCTTCACCGACGACGTCGACGTCGAAAAGCGCAAGGCGTACGAGGCTCGGGCCCGCGGCGAGGAGTGACCTTCCCGTCTCGCGGCGTTCATGTGCGACACGGACAATCGGCCGGGTGAGCCCAGAAACCCGAACAACTACGACCGAGGTCCTCTCCTCCGACGAACTCGCCCTCCTCAACGCCTACTGGCGCGCCGCCAACTATCTGTCCGTCGGGCAGATCTACCTGCTGGACAACCCGCTGCTGACCGAACCGCTGGCCGCCGAGCACGTCAAGCCCCGGCTGCTGGGGCACTGGGGCACCACGCCGGGCCTCAACCTCATCTACGCGCACCTGAACCGGATCATCCGCAACCGAGACGCCAACGTCATCTACGTCACCGGACCCGGCCACGGCGGCCCGGGACTGGTCGCCAACGCCTACCTCGAGGGCACCTACAGCGAGGTGTACACCGGCATCGAAGAAACCGCCGAAGGGCTGCGAAAGCTGTTTCGTCAGTTCTCCTTTCCCGGCGGCATACCCAGCCATGTCGCCGCCCAGACCCCGGGATCCATCCACGAAGGCGGCGAACTCGGCTACGCGCTGGTGCACGCCTACGGCGCGGCCTTCGACAACCCCGATCTGGTGGTCGCCTGCGTGATCGGCGACGGCGAGGCCGAGACCGGACCACTGGCGGCCAGCTGGCATTCCAACAAGTTCCTCAACCCGGCCATCGACGGCGCGGTCCTACCGATCCTGCACCTCAACGGCTACAAGATCGCCAACCCGACCGTGCTGGCCCGCATCCCGCATGACGAGCTGGAATCACTGTTGCGCGGTTACGGCTACCGGCCGATCACTGTCGCCGGAGAAGATCCGCTCATCGTGCACCAAGAGCTGGCCGCCGCCCTGGATGAGGCGTTCGACGACATCGTGGCCATTCAGCAGGCCGCCCGAAGCGGGGCGAAGACAGGCCGGCCGGTCTGGCCGATGATCGTGCTGCGCACCCCGAAAGGCTGGACCGGGCCCAAGGAGGTGGACGGCCACCACGTGGAGGGCACCTGGCGAGCCCACCAGGTTCCGCTCGCCGAAACGCGCGACAACCCCAGCCACCGTGAGCAACTCGAAGAGTGGATGCGCAGTTACCGGCCCGCCGAGCTGTTCGACGAGCATGGTGCGTTGCGCCCCGAGTTGCGGGCGCTGGCACCCCGCGGTGATCGGCGGATGAGCGCCAGCCCGCACGCGAACGGCGGGTTGTTGCTGCATGACCTCGACCTGCCCGACTTCCGCGACTACGCGGTGCCGGTCCCCCGGCCGGCGTCGGCAACTCACGAAGCCACCCGCGTGCTGGGAACCTTTTTGCGGGACGTGATTACGCGCAACCCGGATCGATTCCGGCTGATGGGCCCCGACGAGACCGCGTCCAATCGCCTCAGCCCGGTTTTCGAGTCGACCGGCAAGGTCTGGCTTGACCAAACCCTGCCCGACGACGACCACCTGGCCGCCGACGGCCGGGTGATGGAAGTGCTTTCCGAGCACCTGTGCCAGGGCTGGCTGGAGGGCTATCTGCTGACCGGCCGACACGGCCTGTTCAACTGCTACGAGGCGTTCGTGCACATCGTCGACTCGATGTTCAACCAGCACGCGAAATGGCTGTCCACCAGCCGCGAACTGCCGTGGCGACGGCCCATCGCGTCGCTGAACTACCTGCTCAGCTCCCACGTATGGCGTCAGGACCACAACGGCGCATCGCATCAGGACCCCGGCTTCATCGACCTGGTGGCCAACAAGCGCGCCGAGGTGGTGCGGGTCTACCTGCCGCCGGACGGCAACACGCTGCTCTCGGTGGCCGACCACTGCCTGCGCAGCCGCGAGTACATCAACGTGATCGTCGCCGGCAAGCAGCCGGCGTTGGCCTATCTGTCGATGGACGAGGCGATCGCCCACTGCACCCGCGGGTTGGGGATATGGGAGTGGGCCGGCACCGCGACCGGGGAACCCGACGTCGTCCTCGCCTGCGCCGGTGACGTCCCGACGCTGGAGACGGTGGCCGCCGCCGACATCCTGCGTCGCGAATTGCCCGATCTGAATGTGCGGGTGATCAACGTCGTCGATCTGATGCGGCTGCAGCCGAGCTCGGAGCACCCACACGGGTTGGCGGACCGGGAGTTCGACGCATTGTTCACGCGGGACAAGCCGGTGGTCTTCGCCTATCACGGTTATCCGTGGCTGATCCACCGGCTGAGTTATCGCCGCACCAATCACCACAACATCCATGTGCGCGGGTTCAAGGAGCGGGGCACCACGACCACGCCGTTCGACATGGTGATGCTCAACGACCTGGACCGCTTCCACTTGGTGATCGACGTCATCGACCGGGTGGACGGACTGGCCGGCCGCGCCGCGATGCTTCGGCAGCGGATGGCCGACGCCCGCCTCGCCGCGCGCCGCTACACCCGCGAGCACGGCGAGGACGACCCGCAGATCGCCAACTGGACCTGGGACTCGCCCAGCTAGTCATCGGCGCCGAGTCCCGGCACTAACCTGGAGGGGTGGCAAGCGTTCTGTCGGTCAACCTGGCCCGGGCCCGAACGAATCCGGACCCCCGCGCGCAGTCGAAGGTGACGGGCATCGACAAGGTGGCCGCTTCCGAAACGGTCATGGTGCGGGCGCCCGGGGCGATGCGCGGCGGCGACGGCAGCGGGCTCGTCGGCGACACCATCGGCAATCGGAAACTGCATGGCGGAGACGACCAGGCCGTCTACGCGTACGCCCGCGAAGACCTCGACGCCTGGGAGACGGAACTCGGGCGCGAACTCACCAACGGAATGTTCGGCGAGAATCTGACCACCTGCGGCATCGACGTGACCGGAGCGTTGATCGGCGAACGCTGGCGCGTCGGCCCCGGCGGATTGCTGCTGGAGGTGTCCGCACCCAGGACGCCGTGCCGGACCTTCGCGGCGTTCCTCAATCTGAACCGGTGGATCAAGACCTTCACCGACGCGGGCAAACCCGGCGCCTATCTGCGGGTGATCTCGCCGGGAACGGTAGGCGCCGGCGACGCGATCACCATCGCCTATCGGCCCGACCATGATGTGACCATTTCGCTGGTCTTTCGCGCGCGAATGTCCGAACCCGAGCTGCTCCCCCGGCTGCTGGCGGCCGACGCGCTCTCGGCCGAACTCGAGGCTTACGCGCGCACGTGGGCTGGGAAGCGGGCATCGCAAACCGACTAACGGCTAAAATCGTGAAATGCCTCAAGCGACCGTGACCGCCGACGCCCACCCGGCGGTGTCGCAGCTCTCGGCGCTGCACAGCTTCCGCATCCAGATCGACGTCGCCGTGGTCGTCGTGATGTTGGTGCTCACGAACCTGATCGCGCACTTCACCACGCCATGGGCGAGTGTCGGCACCGTCCCGGCCGCCGCCGTCGCGCTGGTGCTGTTGATGCGGGCCAACGGCCTGGACTGGGTCGACCTGGGCCTGGGCCGGGAGCACTGGCGCTCCGGAATGGGCTACGCGCTGGCCGCCGTGGCCGTCGTCATGTCGGTGATCGCGGTCGGTGTGCTGTTGCCGATGACCCGGCCGATGTTCATGAACCACCACTACGCGACCATCTCCGGCGCGCTGCTGGCGTCGATGATCATCATCCCGCTGCAAACCGTCATCCCCGAGGAGCTGGCGTTTCGCGGTGTGCTGCACGGCGCGCTGAATCGGGCCTGGGGATTTCGTGGTGTCGCCTTGGCGGGCTCGCTGCTGTTCGGTCTTTGGCACGTCTCGACGTCGTTGGGGCTGACCAGCAACAACGTCGGATTCACCCGGCTGTTCGGCGGCGGGATCATCGGAATGCTGGCCGGAGTGACGCTGGCGGTGCTGGCCACCGGGGCCGCCGGGTTCGTGTTCAGCTGGCTGCGCCGGCGCAGCGGCAGCCTGATCGCGCCCATCGCCCTGCATTGGTCACTCAACGGGCTGGGCGCCCTGGCCGCCGCCCTGGTCTGGCACCTGTCCGCCTGAGCCCGGCTACACCAACAGCACCGCGGCGCCCGCGATACGACCCTCGCTGAGGTCGGCGAGCGCCTGATCCGCCTGGTCGAGTGGGTATTCCGGGGTGGTGACCTCGATGTGATGCTGGGCCGCGAAGTCGAGGAAGGCGCGCGCGTCGGCGCGGGTGTTCGACGTGACCGAGCGGACCTGGCGTTCCTGGAACAGGTGACGCTGGTAGTTGAGCGCCGGTATGTCGGAGAGATGAATCCCGGCGATCGCCAGGGTGCCGCCACGGTCCAGCGCCTCGAGCGCCGGCAGCACCAGATCGCCGACCGGGGCGAACAGGATCGCGGCGTCCAGCGGCACCGGCGGCGGATCGGCGGCACCCTGCGCCGACGCCGCCCCGAGTTCGGTGGCCAGCTGCCTTGCCGTCGCGCCCCGGGTCATCACGTGCACCTCGGCGCCTTGGGCCAACGCGACCTGCGCGGTGATGTGGGCGCTACCGCCGAACCCGTAGAGACCCAGCCGGCCGCCGGGCGGTAGCTCGGCGCGCAGCAGGGATCGATACCCGATGATGCCGGCGCACAACAACGGCGCCAGCTCGGTGTCGCTGTAACCGTTCGGCAGGTGGTGCGCGAAAGCCGCTGGGACCGTGGTGAATTCGGCGTATCCGCCGTCGGCGTCCCAGCCGGTGTAGCGGGATTCCGGACACAGGTTCTCGCTGCCGCGAAGGCAGTACTTGCACACCCCGCAGGTATGGCGCAGCCAGGCGATTCCCACCCGGTCGCCCACGGTGAACTCGTCACCGGCATCAGCGCCGACCTCGATGACCTCCCCCACCACCTCGTGGCCGGGCGTGACCCTTTCCCGGTGCACGGCCAAGTCACCCTCGGTGACGTGCAAGTCGGTGCGGCAGACGCCGCACGCCCGCACGGCCACGAGTAGCTCCGACGGCCCAGCATGTGGCACCTCGGTCGTAACCCGTTCCAGCGGGGCGGTTTTCATCGGGCCGGGCCGACGCACCTGCCAAGCGGTCATTGTGGTGGTTGCCTGCGAAGCCATCACTGCATCATGCCGCTACGGCCCCATCGGCTTGTGCGGGCCACCCCGGTCAGGTCCTACGCACCATGCCGACGATCCACAGCAGGATGACCGATCCCAGGACCGCCGTGAACAACGTGAACCAGAAGCCGCCGGCTGCGGTGTCGACGAAGAAGCTCAGCAGAAAACCGCCGATCAACGCGCCGACAATGCCGATGACGATGTTCATCAAGATGCCGGATCCACCGCCTTTGACGATCTTGCCGGCGATCCACCCCGCGATCGCACCGATGATGATGTAGCCGATCCAGCCGACGCTGGTCAGCGTCGTCGAGCGGGCCAGAAATTCGGTGGCTGCCATGACGTCCATGTGGGTCTCCTTGCACTAGCTGCCAAAGCCCAGCTCAGATACTGGGCCGTGATCTCGGTATACCCGCCTGCGTGACGTTTGTCAGTGCCGGCGAGTTACGCACCGGGTGCCGATCCGATGTCGATCCGCGTCAGGCCGGCGGCACGGCCAGCTCGGTGTCGCTGTAACCGCCCCGGCAGGTGGTGCGCGAAAGCCGCTGGAATCGACGACGAATTCGGCGTGTCCGCCCTCGGCGTCTTCACCTCCAGCTCGTGGCCGGGACCAACACCTCCAACGGTCCAGGTCACCGTACCTTGCCACGTAACCCGTTCCAGCGGAATGGTTTTCGTCTGGAACCGGGCACCGGCGCACGTGCCACGCGCTCATCGTCGTGACACGTGCACCTGAACGGTTGGCCCGGCTACAAGGTCCGGGTACGCGACGTGGCGAACTTGAAGATCACCAGTAGCAACACCGCGCCGACCAGCGCACCCAGGAACGAGTGCTGGATCGGGGGGTGGATGTCGAACTGGTGCGGTGGGAAGACGATGCTGCCCAGCGTCCCGCCGACGTACGAGCCCACGATGCCGAGCAACGCGGTTGCGACCCAACCCATCGGTTGCTTGCCCGGAACGACAAGTCGCGCAACCAATCCGACGATGAGGCCAAGGATGATCAACCAGATGACATGCAAAATCACGGCCAGCTCCTTTCGCTGGTGAGGGGTGAAGGAGGTATACCCGGATCACGTCCGGTCAACCGCGCCCCTCGAACCGTGTCAGGCCGGCTGGCTCCGCTGTGGCGTCGGGCTGGCTGTCGGGGTGACTTCCCCGGCCGGCGCCTGACCTGGCACCGGAGCCGGTGCCGCCGGTGCCGGTGCGGGTGCACCCGGAGCGGCCTCCGGGGCCGCCGGGGCCGCCGGAGGTGTCCAGGGCCGGATCGACTCGGCCAGCGCCCTGGCGGCGTTCTTGTCTACTGGGTTGTTCGCGGTTCCCAGCCACACCACGAACCAGCGCTGCGGAGGCCCGGACGTGGGCTGTGTGGCCGCACCGATGACGCCCGTCCAGATCTGGCCGTTCGGCTTGGTGGTGTCGCTGAACTTCACCTCGTAATACGAGGCGCTTCCGGTCAGACCGGCCGCGTTGAGCGGGATGGTCTCCTGGTTGATCCGGGTGCCGGGGTAGGGCATGAAGAACTCACCCATGTCCGACCCCAGCCGCAGCGCGGCCTTGGGGTTGGTGGCTTCAGCACTGGCGTAGAGCTTCTGGTCCAACCGGCCGAGCACGATGCGGGTGTCGTTGGCCACCGGCGGCGGCTGGTCGGGCATCGACGGCTGCCCGGTCGTCTTGCTCAGCAGCGCGGACCCGTAGTCGAGGTGAGAAGCGTCCGACTCCACCCAGCCGGGCGGCACGACGAAAGTGAATCCACCGACGGCGTTGGAGACCTGGCCGACTCCCGGGTCGGCGACCGGCGGCGGTGGCGCGTTGGGGTCGGCCGGCGGCACCGGCGCGTTGGGGTCAACCGGCGGCACCGGCGTCGCATTGGGATCGTTCGGTTGGGCGACCGGTGTGCTGGGAGCGCCCGGCGGCGGTGTGGTCGTGGCGGTCCTCGGTGCCGGTGACGCCGCGGTGGTCGACGGCGCCGGAGAAGCCGGAGCCGGGGCCGCTGTCGTGCTCGGCGACGGCGCGGGCTCCGGGTCTGCGGACGAGATCGCCGGTAAGGCGATGGTGACGAGGCTGGCTCCGGTCGCCGTGGCGATCGCCAGCGTCGACAACATTCCCTTGCGGAGTCCTCTGCGGCGGGTCAAAGTCGGTTCCACCTGGATCATGGCGACGAACCTACCGTGTTACGGCTGTGACGCAAGGATGGCGTGCGGTCTAGGTACGGACTGTGTCCCGCGGCGCCGGGTGCAGGGCCACTTCGTGAGCCTTGACGCTGAACCAGACGCGCGAGCCGGGTGTCAGGCGCAACTCGGCCGCGGCGTCGACGGTGACCAGCGCGGCCAGGCCGGGTGCGCCGTCGGGCCGGTCCTGGCCGCGCACCTGCACATGGGGCCCGCGGCTGTCCAGTTCGGCCACGGTCACCTCCACGGTGTTGCGCGGGCTGCCGTGCGGGTGGTCTTGGTAGATGGCCACGGCCGTCGGGGCGAATACCGCGACGGCCCGCTGCCCGGACACGACTTCCTCCGACGGCATGCCGTGCCAGCTTTCGCCGGAACCCGTTCGCAACGAGCCGTCCGGCTCGATCGTTCCGGTGACCAGGTTGACGCCTGCGATGCGGGCTCCGAAATGGCTGCGGGGCGCGCCGAGAACCTCAGCCACCGGACCGATTTCGGCGATCTTGCCCGACTCGAGCACCAGCACCCGATCGGCCAGGGTGAGCACGTCCAGCAGGTCGTGCGTGATGAGGATGACGGCGCAGCCAGTGTGGCTGACCACGGTTCGCAGCACCGCGCGGATAGCCGCGGCCGCGGCCACGTCGAGCCCGGTGAGCGGCTCGTCGAGCAGCAGCACATCGGGTTCGGCCGCCAACGCCCGCGCGATCGCGACCCGCTGGGCTTGACCGCCCGACAGCTGTCGCGGCTTGCGGTCGGCGAACTCCTCGGCGTCGACCACGTGCAGCCAGTGCAGCGCCCCCGACCTGTCCTGGGCCCGGTCCCGGGCGCGCCCGAACATGGCGGACCTCTTGCGACGGCTACGCGGCCCGAACGCCACGTTCGCGGCCACACTCAGGTGCGGAAACAGCAACGGGTTCTGCAGCAGCAGTCCCACCCGGCGATCATGCGTCGGCACGTTCAACCCGGCGGCGGTATCGGTCAATACCCGGTCGCCCAACCGAACCAGGCCCATATCGGGGCGAACCAGCCCGGCGATGACGTGCAACGCGGTGGATTTGCCCGCGCCGTTGGGACCCAGCACGGCGAGCACCTCGCCCGCCGACACCGAGAACTGCACGTCCAGGTTCCGGTCCGCGATCACCGCGCGCAGCTGCAACTCGCTCATGCCCGGCTACCTGGGGTCCGTCCCGGTCAGCCTGCGGGCGCCCAGACCCAGCACCACCAGCGCCGCCACCGCGACCAGTAGCAGCGACAACGCGATGGCCGCGTCCGGGTCGTCCACTCGCTGCAGGTAGATCTCCAGCGGCAGCGTGCGGGTGACGCCCCGGCGGGAACCGGCAAACGTCAGTGTCGCGCCGAACTCCCCCAACGAACGCGCGAATGCCAGCACCGCTCCCGACGCCATTCCGGGCAGCAGCAGCCGCAGCGTGACCCGCCACCAGACCGTGCTGGGCCGCGCGCCCAGCGTGGCGGCCACCAGCTCGTAGTCGGCTCCCGCCGTGCGGGCGGCGCCTTCGAGCGAGATCACCAGAAACGGCAACGAGACGAACGTCTGCGCCAACACCACCGCCGTCGTGCTGAAGGCGATGCTCACACCGGCCGCCTCCAAGTACTGCCCGATCAGGCCGAGCCGGCCGAACGCATAGAGCAGGGCGATGCCGCCGACCACCGGCGGCAGCACCAGGGGCAGCAGGATCAGCGGCCGGAGCAACCGCACCACCCGCGACCGGCTACGGGCCAGCACCAGCGCCATCGGGATCCCGAAGACGATGCACAGCACGGTGCTCGCGCCCGCCGTTTTCATGCTCAGCAGCAGCGCCGCCGTCGAGTCGGGGCTGGTGATCAACGACCAGAACCGTGACCAGTCCACCTTGATCGCGATCGCGACCAGCGGTAATGCCACGAAGACCAGCCCCGCGGCGGCGGGGAGGTAGACCCAGCGGGGCAGATCCGTCGGTCGGTGCACTGCAGCTCGGTTTCGTCAGGGCTTCGCGAAGCCCGACCGATCCAGGATCTTCTGACCCGCCTCAGTGGTCACCATGGTGACGAACTTCTGGGCCAGCGCCGGTTGAGGGGCCTTCTTGAGGATCGCGATGGGGTAGACATTCACCGCTCCGGCTGCCTCGGGGAACGTGACGGGCGTCAACGTGTTTCCGGCGTTGATCGCGTCGGTGACGTAGACGAGTCCGGCGTCGGCCTGTCCGCCGGTGACCTTGTTGAGCACATCGCTGACGCTGAGTTCCTCGCTGACCGGGTTGAGGTGCACTCCAGTTTTGTCTTCGATGCGGTGCGTCGCCGCTCCGCATGGCACTTTCTGCTGGCAGATCACCACACTGACGCCCGGCTTGTTGAGGTCGGCGAAGGATCCGATCTTCTTCGGATTGCCCGACGAGGTGATGATGACCAGCGTGTTCGAAGCGAAGTTCTGCGGATCTGCGGCCAACAACCCGGCCTTGGCGACGACGTTCATCTGCGCGGTGTCGGCCGACGCGAAAACGTCGGCGGTCGCGCCCTGGGTGAGTTGTGTCGCCAGGTCGGACGAACCCGCGAAACTGAAGTCGACGGTGACGCCGGGGTTGTCCGTCTTGAACTGGTCGGCGATCTCGGTGAACACCGATTTCAGCGAGGCGGCCGCGAACACGGTAATCCGGTTGCCCTGCGACGAGTGCGAGCCCGAACTACACGCCACCAGGCCGAAAGCCAGCATCGCCGACACCAAACCCGGCATCCCGATCCGACGCATGGCACAAACCCTAACCAGCGCAAGCAGCCCAAGCGAGGAGGCGGCGGGGCGAATAGTTACCCAAATAGTCCGCGCGTCGTAGCGGCACACAGTTTCGCCGAATAGCTACTGTCCAGTAACATCTACGGAGGTCGACGCCATAACACGCGGAGATCCCAGTCATATGGCCGGTGGTGTGCCACTATCGAAGCCAGGTTCGCCGCGCTGAATGCGAAACAAAAGCGCAGGTGAACTGCCAAGGTCTGGGTTCAACGTTGAACACGAGGAGGGCATGGCAGTGGAGGTGCTAGTCACCGGGGGCGACACCGATCTGGGGCGGATCGTGGCCGAAGGTTTCCGCGACGACGGTCACAAAGTCACCCTCGTAGGTGCCAGCCGGGCCGAGCTCGAGGTCGTCGCCAAGGAACTCGATGTGGACGCGATCGTGTGCGACACCATCGACGCGGGCAGCCTCAGGGAAGTTCGGGGCCTGTTCCCCCACCACCTGGACACCATCGTCAACGTGCCCGCGCCGCGCTTCGACGCCGGCGACCCTCGCACCTACTCGCTGTCCGACACGGCCGCCGCATGGCGCAACGCGCTGGACGCGACCGTTCTTTCGGCGGTATTGACGGTCCAGGCCGTCGGTGACCATCTGCGTTCGGGCGGCTCCATCATCAGCGTGGTGGCCGAAAACCCGCCCGCGGGCAGCGTCGACGCGTCAATCAAAGCGACCCTGTCGAGTTGGATCGGCGGCCAGGCAGAGGTTTTCGGCACTCGTGGGATCACGGTCAACGCCGTCGCGTGCGGTCGCAGTGTTCAGGCCGGTTACGAGGGCCTGTCGCGCACGCCGCCGTCGGTCGCCGCGGAGATCGCCAAACTGTCGTTGTTCCTGACCACGACGGCCGCTCGCCACATCACCGGCCAGACGCTGCACGTCAGCCACGGCGCGTTGGCTCAGTTCGCCTGAGCCTTTTTCGGTTTCCCAGCCGATCGCTACGGTAAGTAGCGTGGCTATCAAACTTGGTTTCCAAATCCCCTCCTTCGCCTACGGCACCGGCGTCGAGAAGCTTTTCCCCACCGTCATCGCACAGGCTCAAGAGGCGGAATCGGCCGGCTACGACTCGCTGTTCGTGATGGACCACTTCTACCAACTGCCGATGTTGGGTGCGCCCGATGCGCCGATGCTGGAGGCCTATACGGCGCTGGGTGCGCTGGCCACCGCCACCGAGCATCTTCAGTTGGGCACGCTGGTGACCGGCAACACCTACCGCAACCCGACGCTGCTGGGCAAGATCATCACCACCCTGGACGTGGTCAGCGGTGGGCGGGCGATCCTGGGCATCGGCGCCGGATGGTTCGAGCTCGAACACCGCCAGCTCGGATTCGAGTTCGGCACCTTCACCGATCGGTTCAACCGCCTCGAAGAGGCGTTGCAGATCCTGGTCCCGATGATCAAGGGCGAGCGGCCCACGTTCTCCGGAGACTGGTATCACACCGAATCGGCGACGGCCGAACCGCGTTACCGCGACCGCGTCCCGATCATGATCGGCGGCGGCGGCGAGAAGAAGACGTTCGCGATCGCCGCCCGCAGCGCCGATCACCTCAACATCATCGCGGGGCTCGATGAGCTGCCGCGCAAGGTTGACGCACTCAGGGCCCGTTGCGAGGAAGCCGGCAGAGACCCCGCGACGCTGGAGACCAGCCTGATGTTGACGGTGGTGATCGACGAGAACATCGATCCGGCCAAGCTTTCCGAATCGGCCAACAGACGCATGGTGGCGGGCGGCCCGGCCCAGATCGCCGACCAGGTCCAGGAAAAGATTCTCGACGTCGGTGTCGGCGGGCTGATCATCAACATCCCGAACGGCCATGTGCCCGGCGTCATCACCACCGCCGCCGAAGCGCTGCGCCCGCTGCTGGGTCCGTAGACCCGTCAACCTGTTTTACATAGGTCGCCAATGTGGTTGATTACACACGGTTGAACCTGGGTATCGGTGGCTGCGTTGACTACGCTGGTGAGGGTTAGCAGCTAACTGTATTCGTCCGTCGAGGAGTTCCGTCAGGAGCAGTGGAACATGAGTCCCCAGCCAGAAGCCACAGGTAAAGCCCGCCGTCGTCATCAAGTGGTGATCATCGGATCGGGCTTCGGCGGACTCAATGCGGCAAAGAAGCTCAAGCGGGCCGACGTCGACATCAAGTTGATCGCCCGGACCACCCATCACCTGTTCCAGCCGTTGCTCTATCAAGTCGCCACCGGGATCATCTCGGAGGGCGAAATCGCCCCACCGACCCGCGTCGTGCTGCGCGACCAGCGCAACGTCCAGGTGCTGCTCGGCAACGTCACCCACATCGACCTGGCCAACCAGTGCGTGGTCTCGGAGTTGCTCGGCCACAGCTACGAAACCCCGTTTGACAGCCTGATCGTCGCAGCCGGCGCCGGCCAGTCGTACTTCGGCAACGACCACTTCGCCGAATTCGCGCCCGGCATGAAGTCCATCGACGACGCCCTGGAGCTCCGCGGACGGATCCTGAGCGCCTTCGAGCAGGCCGAACGGTCCAATGATCCGGAGCGCCGCGAGAAGCTGCTGACGTTCACCGTCGTCGGAGCCGGTCCCACCGGTGTCGAAATGGCCGGGCAGATCGCCGAATTGGCCGAGTACACGCTCAAGGGCGCGTTCCGGCACATCGACTCCGCCAAGGCCCGGGTGATCCTGCTCGACGCCGCTCCCGCGGTGTTGCCGCCGATGGGCGAAAAGCTGGGTGAGCGGGCGCGGGCGCGGCTGGAGAAGATGGGCGTGGAGATCCAGCTGGGCGCGATGGTCACCGACGTGGACCGCAACGGCATCACGGTCAAGGACTCCGACGGCACGATCCGTCGCATCGAATCGCAGTGCAAGGTGTGGTCCGCGGGGGTCCAGGCCAGCCGGCTCGGCCGCGACCTCGCCGCGCAGTCCGATACCGAGCTCGACCGCGCCGGCCGCGTCCAGGTGCTGCCCGATCTGTCCATCCCGGGTTACCCCAACGTGTTCGTCGTCGGGGACATGGCCGCCGTCGAAGGGGTGCCGGGCGTGGCGCAGGGGGCCATCCAGGGCGCCAAGTACGTCGCCAAGAACATCAAAGCGGAGCTGGCCGGCGCCAACCCCGCCGAACGTGAGCCGTTCCAGTACTTCGACAAGGGTTCGATGGCCACGGTGTCCCGATTCTCCGCGGTGGCCAAGATCGGTCCGCTGGAATTCAGCGGGTTCATCGCCTGGCTGATCTGGCTGGTGCTGCACCTGGTGTATCTGATCGGCTTCAAGACCAAGATCACCACGCTGCTGTCGTGGACGGTGACCTTCCTGAGCACCAGGCGCGGTCAGCTCACCATCACCGACCAGCAGGCGTTCGCCCGGACGCGGCTCGAACAGCTGGCCGAACTGGCCGCCGAGGCGCAGGGGCCGGAGGCCAGCGCCAAGGTCGCCAGCTAACCGGCCAACCCGTCGCCGAGCGGGCAGGGGCGGGTTAAGCCTCGAGGTTCTGCAGCCGCACCTGACCGCGGGCCAGCACCCGGTCGTTGTCGTCGGTGATGGTGACCAGCCACAGCTGCTGGCGCCGGCCACGGTGAATGGGTTCGGCTCTGCCGTAGACCATCCCGGAGCCGATGGAGCGTAGGAAATCGGTGTTGTTGTTGACGCCCACCACGTTTCCGCCACCATGGTCGGCGAGCCAGGTAAAGGCTGCCACGCTGGCCATGCTCTCGATCACCGAGCAGTAGACACCGCCGTGCACCAGGCCCATCGGCTGCAACAGCTTGGGCTTGACCTCGAGCTGCGCGCGGGCGCCGTCCGGGCTCAATTCGGTGAACTGCAGACCTATCTCGGTGTCGAACTGCGCGGTGAAATCCTTCGGGAAAACCGGCTCCGGCGGCGTTTGCACGACCTCGTGTTTACACCACTCGACCGACATAGCCCATGAAAAGGCCCAGAAACGGGCGAGCCCCGTGCACCTGGCACGGGGCTCGCCGATCGAGTAGACCGGGGGTCTCTGCAGCCCTCAGGACTCCGGCGCGGTCGTTGTCGCTCGACCGACCTAGCGTAGGCAAGGCTGCCCTAATTTTGCAAGCCCTAAGCTGGCCTTTGTGTGGGTGTGTCGGGACGGCCCCCGCACCGGCAGGCCGAACCCGACCATCGCGTCGAGAATGGCCTGGCTGCGGCGCATGCCGGTCAGTGCGGGCTGTGCGGACACAGCTCACGAAGTCGGCGGCTGGATTCATGCAGTGGCAGTGTCTGGCGAATGTCCATCGCTGCGATCAGCGGGTCGTCCACCACGACTGACACGGCATCTCCTGTGAAATAGGTTAGGCTAACCATATTAAGCTGTCGGTGTCGTTTCAGTGATTGCTGTGACGGCCCTCACAACGGGTACGACACTCGGTAGTAAGCCGGAGTACGCTGGTTTGAACGCTGATGGAGATGAAAGAACTATGGCCAAGCTGACGCGGCTGGGGGATCTGGAACGAGCCGTGATGGATCACCTGTGGTCCACACCGGAACCCCAAACCGTTCGCCAAGTGCACGAAGCGCTGTCGGCGCAGCGCGACCTCGCCTACACGACAGTGATGACCGTGCTGCAGCGGCTCGCCAAAAAGAACCTGGTCTCCCAGATCCGGGATGACCGGGCGCATCGGTACGCACCGGTCCACGGCCGCGACGAACTGGTGGCCGGGCTCATGGTGGACGCTCTTGACCAAGCCGCCGACTCTGGCAGCAGACAAGCCGCGCTGGTGCATTTCGTCGAGCGCGTGGGCGCCGATGAAGCCGACGCACTGCGGCGGGCACTGGCCGAATTGGAAGCCAATCAACGCGTTGCGCCGAGCCGCTGGCGCGACCGCGGAGGACTGAGGGAGACTAACAGCGTGTCCGCGCTGGCCTTCACCATCCTTGCGGTGCTGCTGGTCGCTCCGGTACCGGCCCTGTTGGCACGCGCGACATGGCCGTTGCGCGCCCCGCGCGCCGCAATGGTGCTGTGGCAGGCCGTCGCACTGGCCGCCGTGCTGTCGGTGTTCAGCGCGGGCATCGCGATTGCCACCCGGCTGCTCATGCCCGACCCCGACGGGCGGCCCACGGCCAGCATCATCGGCGCCGAGGGCCGGCTCGGCTGGCCGCTGTGGACGGCCTACATCGCGGTCTTCGCGCTGACTGTGCTCGTCGGGGTGCGGCTGATGGTTTCCGTGGTGCGGGTGGCCATCGCCAATCGGCGGCGCAGGGCACACCACCGGATGGTGGTCGACCTCGTCGGCGTCGGACACGACTCCGCCCGCGCCCAGCCCTGCGCCACGACGCGTGACCTGCGCGTCCTGGACGTGGCGCAGCCGCTCGCCTACTGCCTACCGGGCGTGCGCAGCCGGGTGGTGGTCAGCGAAGGAACGCTGTCCACCCTCAACGACACTGAAGTCTCGGCGATCCTCAGCCACGAGCGGGCCCATCTGCGAGCCCGCCACGACCTTGTTCTGGAAGCGTTCACCGCGGTGCACGCCGCCTTCCCCCGGATCGTGCGCAGCGCCAACGCGCTGAGTGCGGTGCGATTGCTGGTCGAGCTGCTGGCCGACGACGCCGCGGTCCGCGCGACCGGGCGGACCGCCCTGGCGCGGGCGTTGGTCGCCTGCGCGTCCGGTCGGGCGCCGTCGGGCGCGCTCGCGGCCGGCGGTCCCAGCACGGTGCTGCGGGTGCGCCGGCTGTCGGGACAGGGCAACAGCCTGGCGCTGTCAGCGGCCGCCTACCTGGCCGCGGTCGCGGTATTTGTGGTGCCCACCGTGGCGCTGGCCGTACCGTGGCTCACGGAGCTGCAGCGGCTGTTCGACCTCTAGGGCAGTCCACGGCGAAACACCTTGGCGGACCACCAGTCCGCTGTGAAACAGTGTGGTCGGAATTGCTTTCGTAAGTTCTCCACCCAGTGGCTAGAGAGGTACAAGACATGAGTGCCCCGGATACTAAGGAATCGAAGACCGGCACCGCCCAGATCGGCGTCACGGGCCTGGCCGTGATGGGGTCGAACCTCGCCCGCAATTTCGCCCACCACGGCTATACCGTGGCACTGCACAACCGGTCCGTCGCCAAAACCGACGCCCTGCTAAAAGAGCACGGTGACGAGGGCAAGTTCGTCCGGTCGGAGAGCATCGAAGAATTCCTGGACGCGCTCGAGAAGCCCCGGCGCGTGATCATCATGGTCAAGGCCGGCGACCCGACCGATGCGGTCATCAACGAGCTTGCCGACGCCATGGACGAAGGCGACATCATCATCGACGGCGGCAACGCCCTCTACACCGACACCATCCGCCGCGAGAAGGCGATCCGTGAGCGCGGCCTGCACTTCGTCGGCGCCGGCATCTCCGGCGGTGAGGAGGGCGCACTCAACGGCCCGTCGATCATGCCGGGCGGTCCGGCCGAGTCCTACAAGTCGCTGGGCCCGCTGCTCGAGGAGATCTCCGCGCACGTCGACGGGGTCCCGTGCTGCGCGCACATCGGCCCCGACGGCTCGGGGCATTTCGTGAAAATGGTGCACAACGGCATCGAGTACTCCGACATGCAGCTCATCGGCGAGGCGTACCAACTGCTGCGCGACGGGCTGGGTAACACCGCGGACGAGATCGCCGACGTGTTCACCGAATGGAACAAGGGCGACCTGGACAGCTACCTGGTGGAGATCACCGCCGAGGTGCTGCGCCAGAAAGACGCCAAGACCGGCAAGGCGCTCGTCGACGTCATCCTCGACGAGGCCGAGCAGAAGGGCACCGGCCGCTGGACAGTGAAGTCGGCCCTGGATCTCGGTGTGCCGGTCACCGGTATCGCCGAGGCGGTGTTTGCCCGCGCGCTGTCTGGTTCGGTGGCCCAACGGAAGGCCACCACCGGTCTGGCGTCCGGAGATCTGGGCCAAAAGCCCAGTGATGCAAAGCAATTCGTTGAAGACGTGCGCCAGGCCCTGTACGCGTCGAAGATCATCGCGTACGCCCAGGGCTTCAACCAGATCCAGGCCGGCAGCGCCGAGTACGACTGGGGCATCACGCCCGGCGACCTGGCCACCATCTGGCGCGGCGGTTGCATCATCCGGGCGAAATTCCTCAACCGGATCAAGGAGGCCTACGACTCCGAGCCCGACCTGGCGACGCTGATCGTGGCGCCGTATTTCCGCAGCGCGGTCGAGTCGGCCATCGACGGCTGGCGTCGTGTCGTGGTCACCGCGACGCAGCTGGGCATCCCGATCCCCGGGTTCTCCTCGGCGTTGTCCTACTACGACGCGCTGCGCACCGAGCGACTGCCGGCCGCGCTCACCCAGGGTTTGCGGGACTTCTTCGGCGCCCATACTTACGGGCGTACCGACGAAGACCCGAGCAAGAAATTCCACACCCTATGGAGTGGAGACCGCACCGAAGTGCCGGTCTGATCAAGGCGGCTTGAATAGTTTGGGGCCCCCGAAATGAGGTTTCTGGACGGGCACCGGCCCGCGTACGACCTGACCTACAACGACGTCTTCATCGTTCCGAGCCGGTCCGAGGTGGCGTCGCGGTTCGACGTCGACCTGTCCAGCATCGACGGCTCCGGCACCACCATTCCGGTGGTGGTCGCCAACATGACCGCGGTCGCCGGGCGCCGGATGGCCGAGACGGTGGCCCGCCGCGGCGGGCTGGTGATCCTGCCGCAGGATCTGCCGATCACCGCGGTGGAGCAGACCGTGGATTTCGTCAAGAGCCGCGACCTGGTGCTCGACACCCCGGTGACGCTGGCGCCCGACGATTCGGTGTCCGACGCGACCGCCCTGATCCACAAACGAGCGCACGGTGTCGCGGTGGTGGTCTTCGAGGGCCGCCCGATCGGTCTGGTCAGCGAGGCGTCCTGCTTCGGCGTGGACCGCTTCACCCGGGTTCGCGATATCGCCTTTGCCGACTTCGTCACCGCCCCGGCGGGCACCGAGCCGCGCAAGATCTTCGGCCTGCTCGAGCACGCCCCGATCGGCGTCGCGGTGGTCACCGCGGCCGACGGCACGCTGGCGGGGGTGCTCACCCGCACCGGGGCGATTCGCACCGGCATCTACACCCCGGCGATCGACAGCGCCGGGCGGCTGCGGATCGGCGCGGCCGTCGGCATCAACGGGGACGTGGGCGCCAAGGCCCAGGCCCTGGTCGAGGCCGGCGTCGACCTGCTGGTCATCGACACCGCACACGGACACCAGGTCAAGACGCTGGAGGCGATCAGGGCCGTCGCGTCGCTGGATCTGGGCGTGCCGTTGGCGGCGGGCAATGTGGTCTCGGCGGAAGGCACCAGGGAACTGCTGGATGCCGGGGCGACCATCGTCAAGGTCGGTGTCGGCCCCGGGGCGATGTGCACCACCCGGATGATGACCGGCGTGGGCCGCCCACAATTCTCCGCCGTACTCGAATGCGCTTCTGCGGCACGACAACTCGGCGCCCATGTGTGGGCCGACGGCGGGATCCGCCATCCACGGGACGTGGCGCTGGCGCTGGCCGCCGGGGCTTCCAACGTGATGATCGGATCGTGGTTCGCCGGCACCTACGAGTCCCCCGGCGACCTGATGCGCGACCGCGAAGACCAGCCGTACAAAGAGAGCTACGGCATGGCGTCCAAGCGGGCGGTGGTGGCGCGCACCTTCGCCGACACCGCGTTCGACCGCGCCCGCAAGGCGTTGTTCGAGGAAGGCATCTCCAACATCGCGGATGGGGCTGGACCCCGACCGGGGCGGCGTCGAGGACCTGATCGACCACATCACCTCCGGCGTCCGCAGCACGTGCACCTATGTGGGCGCCACCACCCTCGAGGAGCTGCATGCGCGGGTCGTGGTCGGAGTGCAGTCAGCGGCGGGGTTCGCCGAAGGCCATCCCCTGCCCACCGGTTGGTGAGTGACGTCTTCGCTACCATGTGAATTTCACGCCCGCCGCAACGCGCTTACGCGGCCGCCACCACAGAAACCACAGCAGAGCGAAAGGGATGCAGTGCCGCAGGCACCCGTCGAGGCCCGGTTGAGTCCGGGCCTTCCGGGGGCCGCGGCCACTGCCCAGCGACAACCGGACCACCGATGAACCTCGCCGTCACGGTCGTCAGCACGCTAGCCATCGTCGGGCTCACCGTCGGCACCGCGGTCTTCGTCGCCGCGGAATTCTCGCTGACCGCGCTGGACCGCAGCACGGTGGAGGCCAACGCCCGCAGCGGTGACCGCCGAGACCGTTTCATCCGGCGCGCCCACCACCGGCTGTCCTTCCAGCTGTCGGGCGCCCAGCTGGGAATCTCGATCACCACGCTGGCGACGGGCTACCTGACCGAACCGCTGGTCGCCAGGTTGCCGCATCCGGCCATGACCTCGATCGGCATTTCCGATCGGATGGCCGACGGTCTGATCGCGTTCCTGGCGCTGGTGACGGTGACGTCGGTGTCGATGGTGTTCGGCGAGCTGGTCCCCAAGTACCTGGCGGTGGCACGTCCGCTGCCGGTGGCCCGCGCCGTCGTACCGCCTCAGATGCTGTTCTCGCTGCTACTCACCCCGGCCATCCGATTGACCAACGGGTCGGCGAACTGGATCCTGCGTCAACTGGGCATCGAGCCGGCCGAGGAGCTGCGGTCCGCGCGCACCCCGCAGGAGCTGGTGTCCTTGGTGCGCAGCTCCGCGCGCCGCGGCACGCTGGACGACGTCACCGCGTCGCTGATGCGACGATCGCTGCAGTTCGGCACCCTGTCGGCTGAGGAGCTGATGACGCCGCGGTCCAAGATCGTGTCGCTGGAGACCGACAACACCATCACCGACCTGATTGCGGCGGTCCGCGAGTCCGGGTTCTCCCGCTTTCCGCTCGTCGACGGCGACCTCGACGAGACCGTCGGCATCGTGCACGTCAAGCAGGTGTTCGCCATCCCGCCCGCCGAGCGGGCCAACACGCTGTTGACGACGATCGTGAAACCGGTCCCCGTGGTGCCGTCGACATTGGACGGTGATGCGCTGATGGCGGAGATTCGCGCCAATCCGCTGCAGACCGCGATGGTTGTCGACGAGTACGGCGGCACCGCGGGCATGGTCACCATCGAGGACCTCATCGAAGAGATCGTCGGCGACGTGCGCGACGAGCACGACGACGCCACACCGCACGTGGTGCCGGCCGGTAGCGGGTGGCGGGTATCGGGCCTGCAGCGCATCGACGAGGTCGCGATTGCCACCGGGTATCGAGCCCCCGAGGGGCCCTACGAGACGATCGGCGGACTGGTGCTTCGCCAGCTCGGTCACATCCCGGAGACCGGCGAAACGGTCGAGCTGCCGGCGCTGGACCTCAATGGTCTGCCGGACTCCTCGGTGCGCTGGCAGGCGACTGTCGTCCAGATGGACGGGCGCCGAATCGATTTGCTCGAACTGAGCGAACTGCGCGGTCCCGGCGGCGACAACCAGGAATCCGGCCACCGATCCGACTCAGAGCCGGGGCACCGATGAACGACCTGCTGGCACTGCTGTCGGCGCTGCTGCTGATCGGCGTCAACGCGTTCTTCGTGGCGGCGGAATTCTCGTTGATCTCGGCCCGTCGCGATCGTCTGCAAGCCCTGGCCGAGCAGGGCAAGGCGAGCGCGGTGACGGTGATCCGGGCCGGCGAGCAGCTCCCGGCGATGCTGGCGGGAGCACAGCTGGGCGTCACGGTGTCGTCGCTCCTGCTCGGCCGGATCGGCGAGCCGGCGGTCGCTGATCTACTGCAGGCATCGTTCGGGCTGACCGGGATCCATCCGGGGTTGCTGCACACGCTGTCGTTTTTTATCGCGCTGGCGATCGTCGTGACGTTGCACGTGCTGCTCGGTGAGATGGTGCCGAAGAACATCGCCCTGGCCGGCCCGGAACGGACCGCGATGCTGCTGATCCCGCCCTACCTGCTGTTTGTGCGGCCCGCGCGTCCGTTCATCGTGTTCTACAACAAGTGCGCCAACGCGATACTGCGGGTGCTGCGGGTGGAGCCCAAGGACGAGCTGGTCGTCACGGTCTCCACGGTCGAGCTCTCCGAGATGATCGCCGAATCGGTATCCGAAGGCCTGCTGGACCGCGAGGAACACACCCGCCTCACCAGGGCGCTCCGGATCCGCACCCGGGTGGTCGCCGACGTCGCGGTGCCGCTGGACAAGATTCACTCGGTGCCCGTCGCCGCGGCGGACTCGGGCCCGACGATCGGCGCCATCGAGCAGTCCCTGGCGCAGACCGGCTACTCGCGGTTTCCGGTGGTCGCCCGCGGCGGCAGGTTCGTCGGCTACCTGCACATCAAGGACCTGCTGACGCTGGACGGCGACCCGGAGACGGTGATCGATCTGGCGCTGGTGCGCCCGCTACCCCAGCTGCCGACGTCGCTGCCGCTGCCCGAGGCGCTGTCGCGGATGCGCCGCAGCAACAGCCACCTGGCGCTGGTCACCGGCGACGACGGCAGCGTGGCGGGAATGGTGGCGCTCGAGGATCTGGTTGAAGATCTGGTCGGGACCATGCGCGACTGACCCGACGGACCCGCCGGACTGGGGCCGTATGATCGCTGCGGCTGCGGTTGCCGGGCTGTAGCGAAACCGGCTCGGCCGCCTGCGTTGCCAGACAGTGATTTGCCAGGTCGGCCACATGACGGTCGACGAACCGCCCCGCGCGGCGTGACCTGCTGTTGCGGGTCGGGCGTATACGCTCGTCGGGCTGCTGGTCGGTAGGCTGATGCCCGTAGCCAGTGCGAGCAAGTGGGGGCCCGGTGGGCCCAAAGATGGAGGAGAACGATGACTGATCGCGTGTCGGCGGGTAATTTGCGCGTCGCCCGGGTGCTCTACGACTTCGTCAACAACGAGGCTCTGCCTGGCACTGACATCGACCCCGACAGCTTCTGGGCGGGCGTCGACAAGGTGGTCACCGACCTCACCCCGAAGAACCAGGACTTGCTGCGGCGGCGCGACGAGCTGCAGGCCCAGATCGACAAGTGGCACCGCCAGCGGGTGATCGAGCCGCTCGACGCCGAGGCCTACCGTCAATTCCTCACCGAAATCGGCTATCTGCAGCCCGAGCCGGGTGACTTCACCATCACCACTTCGGGGGTTGACGACGAAATCACCACGACGGCCGGCCCGCAGCTGGTGGTGCCGGTGCTCAACGCGCGGTTCGCGCTGAACGCCGCCAATGCGCGCTGGGGCTCGCTGTATGACGCGCTCTACGGCACCGACGTGATCTCGGAAAGCGACGGAGCCGAAAAGGGATCCGGCGGCTACAACAAGGTGCGTGGGGACAAGGTGATCGCCTACGCCCGCACGTTCCTCGACGAGGCCGTCCCCCTGGCGTCGGGTTCGTGGGTCGATGCGACGGGCTTGAGCATCGTCGACGGCCAACTGCAGGTCGCCGTCGGCGAGCAGTCCACCGGGTTGGCCGGCCCGGAGAAGTTCGTCGGGTACCGCGGCGAGCTCGGCTCCCCCAGCTGGTCGGTGCTGCTGGTCAATCATGGCCTGCACATCGAGATCCTGATCGACCCGGAATCGCCGATCGGCAAGACCGACCGCGCGGGCATCAAGGACGTGGTGCTGGAATCGGCGATCACCACGATCATGGACTTCGAGGACTCGGTGGCCGCCGTCGACGCCGACGACAAGGTGCTCGGTTACCGCAACTGGCTCGGGCTGAACAAGGGCAACCTGGCCGAGGAAATCGCCAAGGACGGCAAGACGTTCACCCGCGTGCTCAACGCGGACCGCACCTACACCACACCGGACGGTGGCGAGCTGACGCTGCCCGGACGCAGCCTGTTGTTCGTCCGCAACGTCGGCCACCTGATGACCAACGACGCGATCGTGGACGCCGAAGGTCACGAGGTGCCCGAGGGCATCCAGGACGCGTTGTTCACCGGCCTGACCGCAATCCACGGACTGCGGACCGGTGAAGTCAACGGCCCCTTGGTGAACAGCCGGACCGGCTCCATCTACATCGTCAAGCCCAAGATGCACGGCCCCGACGAGGTGGCATTCACCTGCGAGTTGTTCAGCCGAGTGGAAGACGTGCTGGGGCTGCCCCAGGGCACCATGAAGGTCGGCATCATGGACGAAGAGCGACGTACGACGGTCAACCTGAAGGCCTGCATCAAGGCCGCCGCCGACCGCGTGGTGTTCATCAACACCGGCTTCCTGGACCGCACCGGCGACGAGATCCACACCTCGATGGAGGCCGGCCCGATGATCCGCAAGGGTGCGATGAAGGGCACCACCTGGATCAAGGCCTATGAGGACGCCAACGTCGACACCGGGCTCGCCGCCGGCTTCAAGGGCAAGGCGCAGATCGGCAAGGGCATGTGGGCGATGACCGAGCTGATGGCCGACATGGTCGAGCAGAAGATCGGCCAGCCCAAGGCCGGCGCCACCACCGCATGGGTGCCGTCGCCTACGGCGGCCACCCTGCACGCGATGCACTACCACCAGGTGGATGTCGGCGCCGTGCAGGCCGAACTCGAGGGCAAGAGGCGCACGACCGTCGAGGAGCTGCTGACGATCCCGCTGGCCAAGGAACTGGCCTGGGCTCCCGAGGAGATCCGCGAGGAGGTCGACAACAACTGCCAGTCCATCCTGGGCTACGTGGTGCGCTGGATCGACCACGGCGTCGGCTGCTCGAAGGTGCCCGACATTCACAACGTGGCGCTCATGGAGGACCGGGCCACCTTGCGCATCTCGAGTCAGCTGCTGGCCAACTGGCTGCGTCACGGCGTGATCACCAGCGAGGACGTCCGCGCCAGCCTGGAGCGGATGGCGCCGCTGGTGGACGAGCAGAACGCCGGCGACTCGGCGTATCTGCCGATGGCGCCCAACTTCGACGACAGCATCGCCTTCCTGGCGGCCCAGGAACTGATTTTGTCCGGCGGTCAGCAGCCCAACGGTTACACCGAACCGATCCTGCATCGTCGTCGTCGGGAATTTAAGGCCCGCTCTGGTGCGTGATTTCGCCAGGCTAATGCTGACGAGACAGGCCATCGCGGGGCGGCGGACAGGACGTAGGCACCGGCATGGGTAGGCACAGCTTGCCGGGTCCCGAGGACTCCGCCGACCAGCCGTCTGACGAAGACGCCGGGGACTATTCGGACCCGGACGACGCGCACGGCGAGGGGCCCGACGAGGGGCTGGGTGACGACGAGCCCTCTGGCCGCCATGCCGTTATCGGGTACGAGGAGCCCGACGGGCCGACGGCAGCGGGAGCCTACGGCGACTATTTCGGTGAGCAACGCTATTCGGTTGGGGGCAGCCAATATTCGGCCGGCGACGGCGGCGACTCCAACTACGGCTATCCCGATTTCGGGACTAATTTCGCGGCCCGGCCGGCGAGCGAGCCGGCGGGCACCGAGCCGCCGACCACTCCGCCGC
Source organism: uncultured Actinomycetota bacterium (assembly GCA_963735655.1). Classification (GTDB taxonomy): domain Bacteria; phylum Actinomycetota; class Actinomycetes; order Mycobacteriales; family Mycobacteriaceae; genus Mycobacterium. The sequence continues at coordinate 41,978 of CAVTLW010000002.1, read as the reverse complement.
CGCTGTTGCACGCCGGCCAACGCGGCGAATCCGGCGGTTGGCAGGGCGGGCACCGCAGCACCGGCCGGCGACGGGGCGTCAGCATCGGTGTGATCGTGGCGCTGGTCGCGGTCGTGGTGGTGGTCGCCGGGGTGATCCTGTGGCGCTTCCTCGGCGACACACTGTCGCACCGCTCGCACACGGCGGCCGCACGCTGCGTGGGCGGTAAAGACACGGTCGCCGTCATCGCCGACCCATCGATCGCCGACCAGGTGAAAGAGCTCTCCGACAGCTACAACGCGTCGGCCGGCCCGATCGGCGATCGATGCGTGGCAGTGGCCGTGAAACCGGCCAGTTCTGACGCCGTGATCAGTGGTTTCATCGGCAAATGGCCGGCCGAGTTGGGCGGTCAGCCGGGCTTGTGGATTCCCGGCAGCTCGATATCCGCGGCGCGGCTCGCCGGGACTGCCGGCCAGAAAGCGATCAGTGACAGCCGTTCATTGGTGACGTCTCCGGTGCTGCTTGCGGTGCGCCCCGAATTCCGGCAGGCCCTGGCCAACCAGAACTGGGCGGCACTGCCCGGCCTGCAATCGAATCCAAACTCGTTGGCCGGCTTGAACTTACCGACCTGGGGATCGCTTCGGCTGGCGCTGCCGACGAGCGGCAACGGCGACGCCTCGTTGCTGGCCGGCGAAGCGATAGCTGCGGCGTCCGCACCTTCCGGCGCCCCGCCGACAGGCGGCATCGGTGCGGTGCGCACCCTGATCAGCGGGCAGCCCAAGCTCGCCGACGACTCGCTGAAGGAGGCGCTGAACGGGTTGCTCAATGCCAGCGATGCGGCGGCGGCGCCGGTGCACGCGGTGATCACCACCGAGCAGCAGCTCTTCCAGCGCGGCCAATCGCTCTCAGATGCCAAGGGCAAGTTGGGGTTCTGGCTGCCGCCCGGGCCCGTCGCACTCGCCGACTATCCCACGGTGCTGCTGAACGGCTCCTGGCTGTCTCAGGAGCAGACCACAGCGGCCAGCGCGTTCGCGCGCTACATGCACAAGCCCGAGCAACTCGCGAAACTCGCCAAAGCCGGTTTCCGCGTCAACGACGTCAAGCCGCCGAGCAGCCCGGTCACCGATTTCCCGTCGCTGGCTGCCACCCTGTCGGTGGGTGACGAGGGCATGCGCGCCACGCTGGCCGACACCATGGCCACGCCGTCGACCGGAGTGGCCGCGACCATCATGCTTGACCAGTCGATGCCCGGTGATGACGGCGGCAAGACCCGATTGGCCAACGTGATCGCGGCGCTCAACAGCCGGATCAAGGCACTGCCACCCGCCACCGTGCTGGGGCTGTGGACGTTCGACGGTCACGAGGGCCGATCCGAGGTGGCGACCGGTCTGCTGTCCGATCAGGTCAACGGCCAGCCCCGCTCGGCGGCCCTGCTGGCCGCACTGGACAAGCAGTTTTCGTCCGGCGGCGGGGCGGTGTCGTTCACTACGCTGCGGCTGATCTATCAGGATATGTTGGCCAATTTCCGTGCCGGCCAGGATAATTCGGTGCTGGTGATCACCGCTGGGCCGCATACCGACCAGAGCCTCGACGGGGCGGGGCTACAGGATTTCATCCGCCAGAGCGCGGATCCGGCCCGACCGGTTGCCGTCAACATCATCGACTTCGGGGGCGATCCGGACCGGGCAACCTGGGAAGCCGTCGCCCGCCTCAGCGGTGGCAGCTACCAGAATCTGGCGACCTCGGCCTCCCCCGACCTCGCCACCGCGGTCAACACCTTCTTGAGCTGATGAACACTCAATTCACCCCGGATCCCGGTTTGTATCCGTTCGAGTCACGCTGGTTCGACAGCTCGCGGGGGCGGGTCCACTATGTCGACGAAGGATCTGGCCCGCCAATCCTGTTGTGCCACGGCAACCCGACCTGGAGCTTCCTGTACCGCGACATCATCGTGGCGTTGCGGGATCGGTTCCGGTGCATCGCACCGGATTACCTCGGCTTCGGTTTGTCGGCGCGCCCCGCGGGTTTCGGGTACACGATCGACGAGCACGCCCGGGTGATGGGTGAGTTCGTCGATCACCTGGGCCTTGGTGAGGGCCCGGACGGCTACCTGACGATGGGTCAGGACTGGGGTGGGCCGATCAGCATGGCCGTGGCCGTCGAGCGCGCCGAACGGGTGCGCGGGATTGTGCTGGGCAACACCTGGTTCTGGCCGACGGACGTGCTGACGCACGAAGATCTTCAGCCGGGTGATGTCCAGTCCCCCGATGCAGTGGGCCATTCTGCAGCGCAATTTCTTCGTCGAGCGGCTGATCCCCGCGGGCACCGAGCACCGGCCCTCCGACGCGGTGATGACGCACTACCGGGCGGTGCAGCCCGACCCGGACGCCCGCAAAGGCGTCGCCCAGGATGCCCAAAGAGCTGCTGGCGGCGCGACCCCTGCTGGAACGGCTGGCGCGGGAGGTGCCGGCCAAGCTGGGCGCCAAGCCCGCGCTGTTCATCTGGGGCATGAAGGACTTCGCGTTCCGGCCCGGCCCGTCGCTGCCGCGGATGCGCGCGACGTTCCCCGATCACGTCGTGGTCGAGCTACCCACGGCGAAGCATTTCATTCAGGAGGACGCGCCGGACCGCATCGCCGCGGCGATCGTCGAACGCTTCGGGCCGCTTCAGGCGTAAGCGTCCACCGGCGGGCACGAGCACACCAGGTTGCGGTCGCCGTAGGCGCCGTCGATGCGGCGCACCGGCGGCCAGACCTTGGGCCGGACGCCCTTGCCGAGCGGGTAGGCGGCCTCTTCGCGGGTATACGGGTGCTCCCACTCCGACACCAGCAGGCATTCCGCGGTGTGTGGCGCGCCGCGCAGCGGGTTGTCGTCAACGGGCCACTCCCCTGCTCCGACGCGGTCGATCTCGCGGCGTATCCCGATCATGGCCTCGCAGAAGGCGTCGACCTCGGCCAGGCTCTCGCTCTCGGTGGGTTCCACCATCAGCGTGCCGGCCACCGGGAAGCTCATGGTCGGTGCGTGAAAACCGTAGTCCGCCAATCGCTTTGCCACGTCGTCGACGGTGACTCCGGTGGACTTGGTGATACCGCGCAGGTCCAGGATGCACTCGTGGGCGACCATGCCGTTCTCGCCGGTGTAGAGCACCGGGAAGTACTCGTCGAGGCGCCGGGCGATGTAGTTCGCGGATGCGATCGCGGCCAGTGACGCCGCCCGCAGACCATCGGCGCCCATCATCCTGATGTAGGCCCAGGTGATCGGCAGGATCGACGCCGACCCGTATGGCGCGGACGACACCGGGTGGCCGTCGGGCAGCTCGGCGGCGAACGGGTGACCCGGCAGGAAAGCGGCCAGGTGAGAGCGGACCGCCACCGGCCCGACACCCGGGCCGCCGCCACCATGCGGGATGCAGAACGTCTTGTGCAGGTTCAGGTGGCTGACGTCGCCGCCGAACTTCCCCGGGCGGGCCAGCCCGACCAGCGCGTTGAGGTTGGCGCCGTCGACGTAGACCTGGCCGCCCGCGTCGTGCACGGCCGCGCAGATGTCGGCGATGTCGTGCTCGTACACGCCGTGGGTGGACGGGTAGGTGATCATCAGCGTCGAAAGCCGCTCGGCATGCTCGCCGACTTTGGCGCGCAGATCGTCGAGGTCGACGTCGCCGTTGTCGTGACACGCCACGACGACCACCCGCATCCCGGCCAGCGCCGCCGAAGCGGCGTTGGTGCCGTGCGCGCTGGACGGGATCAGGCAGATGTCACGGTGCGGCTCACCGCGGCTGGCGTGGTAGTCGTGGATCGCCAGCAGGCCGGCGTACTCCCCCTGTGAACCCGCATTGGGTTGCAGCGAGACGGCGTCGTAGCCGGTGATGTGCCTGCAGCCAGCTCTCCAGGTCCGCGATGAGCCGGCGCAGCCCCGGTGTGTCAGAGTCCGGTGCGAAAGGATGCTGGCGCCCGAACTCCGGCCAGGTGACCGACTCCATCTCCGCGGCGGCGTTGAGCTTCATCGTGCATGAGCCGAGCGGAATCATGCTGCGGTCCAAGGCGATATCCTTGTCCGCCAGCGCTCGCAGGTAGCGCATCATCGACGTCTCGGTGCGGTATTGGCTGAACGCGGGATGGGTCAGGAACTCCGACGTGCGAGCCGCGATGTCGGCACCGGCCGGCTCGGCGGCCGCGACCCCGAAGGCGTCCAGCACCGCCGCCACGTGGCCATCGGTGGTGGCCTCGTCACACGCGATCGACACGTGGTCGGCGTCGACGCGCCACAGGTTGATGCCCTTGGCCTTGGCCGCTGCCACCACCTCGTCGGCGCGCCCCGGTACCCGGGCCAGGACGGTGTCGAAGTAGGTGTCGTGCACCAGCGCATCACCCAGTGCGGCGGCGAGGTTCTCGGCGTGGGCATGCACCCGCCGGGCGATTGCGGCCAGGCCGTCGGCGCCGTGGTAGCTGGCGTACATCGCGGCCATGACGGCCAGCAGCACCTGTGCGGTGCAGATGTTGCTGGTCGCCTTGTCGCGGCGGATGTGCTGCTCGCGGGTCTGCAACGCCAGGCGATACGCCGGCGCGCCGTCGCTGTCGACGGACACCCCGACCAGTCGGCCCGGCAGTTGGCGGGCATGTTTGGCGTGCACGGCCAGATACCCGGCGTGCGGACCACCGAATCCCATTGGCACCCCGAACCTTTGGGTGGTGCCGAACGCCACGTCGGCTCCGATCTCGCCGGGCGGTGTGATCAGCGTGAGCGCCAACAAATCGGCGCCGACGGCGACCAGCGCGCCCCGGTCGTGGGCCTCGTGCACCAGAGCGGTCCAGTCCGTGATCCGCCCGCTGGCCCCGGGCAGCTGGACGATGACGCCGAAGAACTCGCCGTCGGGCAGGCCGTCTCGCAGGTCGGCGGTGACGATCTCGATGCCCAGCGGCTTGGCCCGGGTGGCCAGTATCGCTGCGGTCTGGGCGAATACGTCGACGTCGACCACCAGGCGGTGCGCCGGGCCCCGCACGGCGCGGTGCATCAGCGACATGGCCTCGGCGGCCGCGGTGCCCTCGTCGAGCATCGATGCGTTGGCGATCTCGAGGCCGGTCAGATCGGTGAGCATGGTCTGGAAATTGAGCAGCGCCTCCAGCCGGCCCTGACTGATCTCGGGCTGATACGGCGTGTAGGCGGTGTACCAGGCCGGGTTCTCCATGATGTTGCGCAGCAGCACCGGTGGCGTGAGCGTGTCGTAGTAGCCCTGGCCGATCATCGACACCGCGACGGTATTGCTGTCGGCCAGCGCCCGCAGCTCGGCCAGCGCCTCAGCCTCGCTGGCGGCCGGTGGCAGCCGGTCCAGGCCCGGCGCGATCCCCGACTCGGTGAGCCGGTCCAGGATGCCCGTCGGGACGGCCTTGGCGGCCAGTTCGTCGAGGGATTCGACACCGATGACGGCGAGCATGGTCGCGATGGCGCGATCGTCCGGGCCGATGTGCCGGTCTGCGAACCTGACCGACTTTGGCTGGTCTGACATGGGCGAACTCCTGACAGCGAGAGAGGACCCGAAGGGTCCGCAAAAAGACCGGACCCCCTCCCTCTGTCGTCACCTGCTCACCAGGTACCTGAGAGATTCAGCGCGCTGGGCGCCTTTCCCCATCGGCGGGTGGGGACCGTTACGGTCGCCACCGCTCTCCAGAGGCATCGTTGTCGCACGCGGTCCGGGTGCCTGAGAGGTTGACGGAGAGGTGTTGCTCCTTCGGCGTCCGTGACTGGCGATCACGAAACTCTCCCGCGCGAGAGCGATACGTCGTTCAGCTTACTAGGCGGTCCCATTGCGCGAGCGCACCCTCGCGTCTGAAACGTGCGGGAAACTAAAGCGTGTCGAACAACTGGCTGCGGTCGAGTCGTCGGAGTAGCAGGGCGATTTGGCTGAGCATGAGGAAGCCTTCGTGAGCGGTGAGAGTGATCTCGTAGTGGCGGTCGAGGCGCCGGCAGTGGTTGATCCAGCCGTTGGTGCGTTCCACCACCCAGCGCCGTGGCTGGACGATGAACCCGTGTCCGGGTTTGGGGCCGGACACGATGTCGACTGTGACGCCGGCCTTGGCGGCGGCGTCGGCGACGGCGACGCCGGTGTAGCCCTTGTCCAGCCAGATGTGGGCGATGGTCGGTGCGACGCGTTTGGCCTTGCGCAGCAGCTGTGGGAAAGCGGCGCGGTCTTGCATGTTGGCGGGGGTGACGACAGCCGGGACGAGGATGCCGTCGGAGTCTACGAGGATGTGGCGTTTGACGCCGTCGACTTTTTTGGCTCCGTCGAACCCGCGCGGCCCGGCCACCGGGGACGCTTTGACGCTGGAAGAATCGACAACCGCCGCCGTGGGCCGGCGTCCGCGGCCGGCTCGTGTGCGGGCTTCACCGCGGATTGCGGCCAGGATTCGGGTCCACAGTCCGCTGCGGCACCAGCGCATGAAGTGCTTGTGCGCTGCTGACCAACCGACGGTGAAGTCGTGCGGAAGGTGCCGCCACGCGCATCCTGTGCGCAACACATACAGGATGGCGTCGAGGTATTCCCGCCACCGCTGCGGTGGACACGGCCGGCCTCTGCGCGGATGATCGGGCACGATGAACTCCGGCGATACGCGCCCAGGCGGTGTCCGACAGGTCGGAGTCATAGTGTTGCCCAGGCCGCGGGGGCGGCTCAGGGTCACATAACCGCCGATACTGACCACAGGGTCCGACACGTCACCGCTGGCCAGGGTGTTGTGTCGGTGGTGTCTGGGATGCTCGCGGTTGAGATGACTCGCCATACCACGTTCCGTTTCTGCCTTGACCCGACGGTTGAGCAGCAGCAGGTCTTGGCGCGCTACGCCGGGGCGGCCCGGTTCGCGTTCAACCAGTGTCTACGGATGGTGAAAACCGCGCTCACCCAACGCAAAACCGAGCCGGGTGTGGATGTGCCGTGGACCGGGTTCGATCTGATCAACGCGTTCAACGGGTGGAAGAAAACCGAGGATGCTGGCCGGGTGTTCGCCGTCGACGCGAACGGGTGCGCCGAGATGGTGGTCACCGGCCTGTCGTGGCGGACCCAGGTGTGTCAGCAGGTCTTTGAGGAAGCCGCGGTCGACTGCGGTAAAGGACTCAAAGCCTGGTCGGATTCGCGGTCCGGCAAACGCAAAGGCAAGCGGGTCGGCTTCCCGCACTTCAAGAAGAAAACCAGTGCTATCCCGTCGTTTCGGCTGCGCAACAAGCACCCCAAGGGCCGCGCGGCGGCGATCCGCATCGGCGATAACGACCGGCCACGGTCGGTCACTTTGCCCGGTATCGGCCAGGTCGGGGTGCACGACGACACCCGCCGGCTGCGGCGCATGCTCGCCAAGGAGCGGGCGAAGATCCTGTTCGCCACCATCGGCCACCACGGCGGGCGGTGGTGGGTGTCGCTGAATGTCGAGGCAGCCGATCTGCATCCCGCCCACCAGCACGCGGCCCGCGATTCGGCCACAGACGGCGGGTGGGTCGGTGTCGACCGCGGTCTATCGGCGTTCCTGGTGGCCGCCACCGCCGACGGGCACGAAGTCACCCGCGTCACCGACACACCGAAAGCGCTCGCCACCGGGATGAAGCGGCAACAACGGCTGGCGAAATCGTTGTCACGCAAACAGAAAGGATCACGTAACCGCCGCGACGCCGCCACCAAGCTGGGGCGTCATCACCATCACGTCGCCAATGTGCGCCGCCATTTCCTGCACCAGGTGTCCAACGAGTTGGTCAAGACCCACGACCGGCTCGTCATCGAGAACCTGCACGTTGCCGGGATGCTGCGCAACCATCGCCTGGCCCGAGCCATCTCCGATGCCGGATGGGCCGAATTCGCCCGGCTGCTCGGCTACAAGCATGCCTGGCGCGGCGGCCAACTCGCGGTCGCTGACCGCTGGTATCCGTCGAGCAGGCTATGCCCAGCCTGCGGTGCCATCCACGGGGATATGACGCTGGCCGACCGGGTGTTCACCTGCGGTTGCGGGCATTGCGCGGACCGCGACACTAACGCGGCGACGAACCTCGCCCGCTGGGCCGAGGGTCATCATGTTGATCTTCACCTCGAACCCCGGACCCCCAAGCAACGGGGCCGGGCCACCAATGCCCGCCGACGGGACGGCGCTGACCAGCACCCTGCGTGTGCCGGTGAAACCAGCCCGGATGACGTGGGAACTGACGTTCACACCGCACCCGCGGCTTGAACTGACGACGCCCGAGAAGGGCGGTGCCGAACACTCAACAGAGTTGTTCGACACGCTTTAGCCGATCTTGCGGTCGCGGTGCTTACGCCGAGACGCCAGCTCGTCCTCGGGAGCGGCGATCGATTCGCCGCCGTCGGCGCGCTCACCGGGGAAGTCGGCGATGACGCCGGTCAGCTCGCGCATCGCGCCGGACACGGCGATGCCGAACACACCCTGGCCGCCTTGCAACAGGTCGACGACTTCCTCGGCCGAGGTGCACTCGTACACCGTGGTGCCGTCGGAGAACAGGGTGATGTTGGCCAGGTCCCGGACGCCGCGCTGGCGCAGATGGTCGACGGCGACCCGGATGTTGTGCAGCGAGATGCCGGTGTCGAGCAGCCTTTTGACGATCTTGAGAACCAGGATGTCCTTGAACGAGTAGAGCCGCTGACTGCCCGAGCCTGCCGCGCTGCGGATCGACGGGACGACCAACGAGGTGCGCGCCCAGTAGTCCAGTTGGCGGTAGGTGATCCCGGCGATCTGGCAGGCGCTCGGTCCGCGGTAACCCACCAGCTCGTCGGGCACGGAATCGTCGGGGAACAGTCCGGGTTGCACGGGTGCGCTCGATACGGTGCCGCCACCGGTGTCGGCCGCGCCGTCGCTCGCGGTGGCCTCGGTGTTGGAGTCAGCAAGGTCTAGCTGTCCTTGGCGTGGCTGCTCGCTCACGGTGGTTCCTCTCGCCGATCGCGCTCTTGTCACTAGCTGCGTCACTGGCTGCGCCAACAGCCACGTTTGCTCAGGCCCGAGTGCTTAGAGAGCATACGCCGTTAAACGGTCGCGGTGCTCCCTGGTAATCATCTAGTCGTCATCAAAGTATGACCTTCGCCGGCGTCCATCGGTGATATCCGCCAGGCGTGTCGACATCGCGGTGTGTGATATGAGACTCATCCGTGATGTTGGCGGCCTGGACCCGCCGCACCGGCTAGGTCGCCTTGAAATCGTCGGGCGACACGCTGTCGAGGAACTCCTTGAACTTCTCCACCTCGTCCTCGCGAACAGCGGTGCTGGGCTCCTCGTCGCTCTCGTCGGGAATCAGCAGACCGGCCTGGGCCAGCACCGCCTCCTCGACGTAGATGGGAACGCCGACCCGCAGCGCGATCGCCACCGAGTCCGAGGGGCGAGCAGACACTCTGATATTGCGGTCGAAGATCAGATCGGCGTAGAAGGTGCCTTCCTGCAAATCGACGATACGCACCTCTTTGAGTGAATGCCCAAGTGCGGCAATGAGATCCCTGATCAGATCGTGCGTCAGCGGTCGGGGCGGCTCGACACCTTGCTGCTCGAGGGCGATCGCGGCAGCCTCCGATTGGCCGATCCAGATCGGCAGATACCGGTCACCGCTGGCTTCACGCAGTAACAGCACCGGCTGGTTCTGCGGTTGCTCGACGCGAATGCCGACAACACGAACTTCACCCATCTGTGCCTGCCCTCCGCACACGCCGCCATGTCCGACCAACGCCCGGCGCGGAGACGCGGTACCACCATTGCCTTACCGTGCCGCCAAACGCCAAGCCGTCGAACGAAGTCTAGTCCTCAGCGGTGCAGTACGTCGCGAACTGCCGACTTGATCAAAGACGTGTGCAAAGTGATGGCGAGCGCTGCCACCTCACGCGCCAAATCGTCGGCACGATCACGGGCGCCGGCCTTGTCGGCCTTGACAACCGGGCCGGCGATTTGGGCGATCAGATCCGATTGCCGGTCAGCCGCGGAGCGGAAGGCACGCAGATGCCGCGGCTCCACACCGTATTCGGACAGGGCCCGCGCACATTGCAGGATCACGACCGCGTGCTCGTCGAAGAAGCCGCCCGGTCCGGTCGTGATGACCCCGGCTTTGAGCAGCGCCGAGAGGAGCTCATCGTCGACTCCCGAGCGTTCCAGCAGGTCTTCGCGGCTGAGTCGGATGCGCGTGGGCGCGACTGCCGCCGGGTCGGATCCGGTCCCGGGTCCGGCGTTCTCCGCCCCACTCCCGCCGACCGATACCAATCGCGGTACGCCGTAAGCAGATCCGGACGGCGGCAGCTCCCCGTGCGGCTGGGCGTCCAGTTGGGCCCTGATCACCTTCAGCGGCAGGTAGTGATCCCGCTGGGCGGTAAGGATGAAGCGCAGTCGCGCGCAGTCGTAGGCGGTGAACCGCCGGTACCCCGACGCAGCGCGTTGTGGCGTCACCAGCCCCTCGGCCTCCAAGAAACGAATCTTGGAGATCGTGACATCGGGGAAATCCGGCCTTAACAAGTCCAGCACCGCCCCGATAGACATCCCGGCCAGCGCCGAGCTATCGGGTGCGCTCACTAGCCTCCGGATCCCCCGTCGTCGTCACCTTGCTTCGGCCCGGTCAGGAACACCAAGCGGAACTTGCCGATCTGGACTTCGTCACCGTTGGCCAGCACCGCCGAATCCACCGGTTCGCGGTTCACATAGGTGCCGTTGAGGCTGCCGACGTCGACGACGTTGAACTCGTTGCCTTCCAACCTGAATTCGGCGTGCCGACGGCTCACCGTGACGTCGTCGAGAAAGATGTCGCTGTCGGGATGCCGGCCGGCCGACGTGGTGGGCTGGTCCAGCAGGAAGCGGCTGCCGGCATTGGGTCCCCGTTTGACGACGAGCAACGCCGAGCCCGCGGGGAGTCCTTCGACCCCGGACACTGCGCTCTCGGTACCCGCCTGGGCGGGAGCGTCCAGTTCGTTGAGGAAGTCGGCGCGGAAGACGGAGGTCGTCTCCGCCGTTACTTCGTCAGAGTTCTGGTCGTTGTCCATGTCCGTCACCCGCTGCTCCTCACTGGCCGCTGTGGCGTTGTCTGACCGGGCCGTTGCCCGCTCCCGCTAGGAATTACCGCTTTTACTGCGTTTTACTGCCTTCACCGCTGATTTGTTGACCGTACCGTGCGCTGGTGGGCTTTGGGCCTACCACTACAGGATCGTCGGCTGGCACGGACCTTAGCAACCGTCACTCGGTCAGGGTTCCGCGGTAGGCCTCAGCGTCGAGCAGTCCGCCAAGGGTCGACTCCACAGCCGCGCCATCGGCGGCCTGGATGTCGAGTAGCCAGCCGGCCCCGTACGGGTCGGAGTTCACCAGTTGCGGGTTGCCGTCCAGATCGCCGTTGACCGCCGACACCTTGCCCGAGATCGGCGCGTACAGATCCGACACCGATTTCGTCGATTCCACTTCCCCGAACGCTTCTCCCGCACTCACGTCGTCGCCGACGGAGGGCAACTGAACGAAAACGACGTCGCCCAACGCCGACTGCGCGAAGTCGGTGATCCCCACCCGTACGGTGTCGTCCCCGCTGCGGCGGATCCACTCGTGTTCGGCGGTGTAGTGCAGGTCGGCCGGGATATCGCTCACGATGATCCTGTTCTGTTATCGATCACTTGACGGGCTGAGCGTATTGGTGCAGTTTTGGTTGTCGCAAGGCGGTCACCTCGATGCGGTCGGCCTGTTGCACAGACATCCGCCCACCTACGCGTTTGACGCTGTCCTCGGCGCCACCGGGAATGTTCATCGCGGCGGCCAGCGTCGGCGGATCACCAATCGCGAGTATCGAATACGGCGGCGAGAGTGCTTTGTTGTCGATGGTCAGCGAGCCGGGAACACCCGTCACCCAAGTGTCCACACCGACCCGCACCGACTGATGTCCGTCGTTGATCTCGATCGCCTCGGCGCCGGCGGCGCGCAACTCGTTGATCACGTCGAGCATCGCTTCCGGCGCGACTCCCGGTCCTGGATCCTCGATCTTCACCGTCACCCCCGGGCCGGTCGCGCCAACGGCGCCGACCAGGATGGACAGCGCCGCCAACCTGGCCTGGGCGCTCTTGATGGCGGCTTGATCGGTGTTGCCCGAGGCCTGCATGGCGTTGAGCGTGTTCTGCAGTTCGGTCACTTCGGTGTTCAGCGTGGCTTCGCGCTGGCGCAGCGAATCCAGCAGCACCAACAGGTCTGCGGGGCGAGCCGTGTCCAGCGAGTCGCCGGACTTGGTCTCGCGGACCTGGGTCACGATGGCCACCCCCAAGACCAGGCACAACAGGATCGCCAGCGTCCCGAACGCCAATCGGGAGCGGCCGCCGCGCAGCAGTCCGGACGGCAACCGTGCGGTGTACCGCCCCGATCTCGGGGCGTGGACGGTCCGCGGGCAGTTCGTGACGGCCCCGTCGCGCGGGCGCTTCCCGTTCTGGGGGCTGTTCGGCCTTGGGCGGGTCCTGGCTCACGTCACGCCCCGAACAGCCGGCGCCGAAGTGCGGCGGCGTTGCCGAAGATGCGAATCCCGAGCACGACGATGATCGCGGTGGACAACTGCGTGCCCACGCCCAGTTGGTCGCCGACGTAGACGATCAGGGCCGCCACCAAGACGTTGAAGACGAACGAAACGACGAAGACCTTCGGGTCGAAGATCCGCTCGAGATAGGCCCGCAGCCCGCCGAACACCGCATCGAGCGCAGCGACGACCGCGATCGGCAGATAGGGCTGGATGACCTCGGGCACGCTGGGGTGGAAAACCAGGCCCAGCACGATGCCGACAACGAGCGCCGCGATACCGATCATGCCCGCGCGGTCCCCCTGTGCACCCGTGCCGGGGCGATCTGCGTCTGCTGGACTTCTCTCACTGGGGCCCAATCTGTTTGGCGAACTTGACATCCCGTATCGCTCCGGCGGGCAGGACCAGACCGTCGCCGGCATTGACGCTCACGCCGACGCCGTAGGAGGTCTCCAGCAGCCTAAGACGGTGCAGACCGGGGCTGCGGTCGAAGTCGTCCTGCATCGCGTGTGGCGGCCCGATCGCGAGGATCGTGTAGGGGCTGGTGGTGGGATTGTTGTCGACCAGGATCGCCCCGCCGGCCTGCCGGATCGTCACATTGGGACCGATCCGGGCGCCGTTGACCGAGATGGCCTCCGCGTCGCTGGCCCACAACGAGTTGACGACGAGCTGCAGGTCGCGGTCCAGGATGATTTGCCGGCTGCCGGCCACCCGCTGCTTGGACACGTCGGAAAGGTTCGGGCCGACACCGGGGTCGGTCACCGTCACCGTCAGACCGGGCCCGATGACCGCCGTGGTGGCCGCCGACAGGCTGAGCGCGTCCAGCCGGGTCAGCAACCGCTGGCCCTCGCTGTTGTCTGCCAGCGCCAGCCGCTGCACTTCGTCGACTCTGGCCGCCAGCACGCTGCGCCGTTGAGCCAATTTCGAGGCGGTGGCTTGGGTTTCACGCACACTGGTCACCAGCAACTGCTGCGCGGCGTGCACGCCCGGCGCAACCGACCGGGCCTGCGCCACCGCGGCGGCAAACACCGTGGCGACCAGGGCCGCCGCCGAGGCCTGCCAGAACCAGCCGAAGGCCCGGGCCCGCTTATTCGGCGGCGCGGCAGCTTGTTCACGCTTGGCGGCCGCCGCGGCGTAGCCGGGATCAAGATGTTCGGACAGCAGCACCCGTAACAGCGAGGGCACCGGGAGGCGCTGGGGCCGCTTCGACTCGTGGATGTTGTAGCCGGCGTTCGGGTCGTAACCGCCCAGCAGCCGGTCAGGTTCGGCCATGTTCACCCGCCTTCCCGGCGGCGGGCGGACGGCTGTGGCGATCCACCTTGGGCATCCGGCGCACCACCAGGGTCATCTGCACTGCGTACAGCACGAATGCCCACAGGTACATGTACATGCCCCAGATCAGAAACGCCCACCCGAAGGCTCCTACGACCCGGCTCCACAACGCATCCCAGGTGCCGAGCAGAACGAGTGGAAAGCCGGACATCAGGGCGAAGGTCGCGGCCTTGCCGACATAGGTCACGGGCAAAGCGGTCAGTCCGCGACTACGCAGCACGGGCAGCGTCGCCGCCAGCAGCCCGTCGCGCACCAGCAGCGTGATGACGAACCACCACGGCACAATTCCGCTGAACGCCAACACGATTGGCACGGTCACCATGTAGAGGCGATCGACCGCCGGGTCCAGTAGAACACCCAGCCGCGAGGATTGGTTCAGCGACCGGGCGATCTTGCCGTCAGCGCAGTCGGAGAACCGCTGAACATCAGGATCCCGACCGCCCAGCCCCGGGCGTGCGCGACCAGCAGCGCGTAGATGAATACCGGGATGAGCACCAAGCGGATGGCGCTGAGCACGTTCGGAACGGTCAGCACACGATCGGGCGGAGACTCCACCTCCATGAGCGGTGACATTAGCCTGGCGACGTTGCGGTCTGTGTAACAGACCGCGCTTGAGCCGGGCAATCGAGACCTAGCGGAACACCCCGGGCAGGCTCAGGGTGGAAAGCGTGTCGTCGGACAGCGGGTTGTCGTTGACCATGTAGGTCCATGTCGACGTCGGCCGGGCCAGCTTGGACAGATCCAGACCCGGTTCTTCCTCGAGGACGTTGGCGGTTTCGAACGTCTGTTGAGCCGCCTCGATCGCATCCGCGGCCAGTGACGCGAACGCGTCGACGGCCATCCGGTGGAACTCGTCGAGTGGGTTCTGCCGCCCCAGCGCGCGCAAGTGGATGCTTTCCCGGATGTCGGCCAGATATGCCAGGTGATCGGCCCAGCCGCGGTCGAGGTGATACAGCATGATCTGCCGGCAGATCTTCTCGAGACGTTCCTCCGCCTCGTCCTCGGGCATTGCCTGAGCCAACGCCTTGTACCGCTTGCGCGCCAGTTCTTCTAGCTCTTCGCGTGCGGTTGCGGTGCGCAGCAACGTGTTTCGCCGGTCGACGATGATGGCTCGCTGCTGGGCGATCAACTGGTTGTAGCGCCAGGTGTTGGCGTGCACGTCCAGCAGCCGGCCTTCCGCGACGCGCTGGGCATGGTCGAGCATCCCGCTGGTCTTGGGGCTGACGATGCGACCGTCCTCGTCTGTCTCCGTGGGCAGTTTGTTGCTGTCGAGGTTGGCCGCCACGACGTCGTCTTCCCAACTCGAGAAGAACACCGACGATCCCGGATCGCCCTGGCGTCCGGCCCGGCCGCGCAACTGGTTGTCCAATCGTTCGGTGTGATGCCGGCCGGTGCCGACCACGTGCAGGCCGCCCAGTTCGGCGACCCGGTCGTGGTCGGCTTCGTCGGACCCACCGAGCCGGATGTCGGTGCCGCGACCGGCCATCTGAGTCGACACCGTGACCGTGCCGTACTCGCCGGCCTCGGCGATCACCTGCGCTTCCTCGGCGTCGTTCTTGGCATTGAGCACCACCGCAGCCACTCCGCGGCGCACCAGCCGTTCGTGCAGCTCTTCAGATTCGGCGACGTCGCGGGTGCCGACCAGCACCGGCTGGCCGGTTTCGTGGATCTCGGCGATGTGATCGATGATCGCGTCATTCTTGGCGGCGGCGGTGATGTAGACCCGGTCCGATTCGTCCTCGCGGATGTTGGGGGTGTTCGGCGGTATCGGTGAGACGCCGAGCTTGTAGAACTGGCGCAACTGCTCGCCGGCGGCCAGCGCGGTGCCGGTCATGCCGCACACCGTCTGGTAGCGGTTGATCAACGCCTGCACGGTGATGGTGTCGAGCACCTCGCCGGTCTCGGTGGTCTCGATGCCCTCCTTGGCCTCCACGGCTGCCTGCAGGCCGTCCGGCCAGCGCTGCAGCTGCGCGATGCGGCCACGCGAGGAGTTGATCAGGTGCACCGCGTCGTCCCGGACGATGTAGTGCACGTCGCGGTGCAGGAGCACATGCGCGTGCAGCGCGACGTTGACCTCGGTGAGGGTCGTGACGACGTGCTCCTCGGAGTACAGGTCGATGCCCCCGAGGGCCTTCTCGACCTTGCGTGCCCCGGCCTCGGTCAGGTGGACGTTGCGGCTGTCGGAGTCGGTGTCGTAATCGGTGTCGGCGACAAGCTCGCCGACCAGCTTGATGATCTCGAGCCGCGGCGTCTCGCGGTGGGTGGTGCCGGCCAGGACCAGCGGCACCAGTGCCTCGTCGACCAGCACGGAGTCGGCTTCGTCGATCAGGGCCACATCGGGATTGGGCGACACCAGGTCGTCGACGTCGGTCACCAGCTGATCGCGCAGCACATCGAAACCGATCTCGTTGACCGAGGCGTATGTGACGTCGCAGTCGTAGGCGTGGCGGCGCTCCTCGCTGGTCGACTCCGCGGTGATCCAGCCGACCGTCAAACCCATGGCCTCCAGCAACGGGCCCATCCATTCGGCGTCGCGGTGGGCCAGGTAGTCGTTGATGGTCACCACGTGCACATGCCGGCCGGCAATGGCATAGCCCGCGGCCGCGATCGCGCCGGCCAGCGTTTTCCCCTCACCGGTGGCCATCTCGATCACGTCGCCGGCCAGCATCCGCAGGGCACCGAGCAGCTGCACGTCAAATGGCCGCAGCCCGGTCGAACGGTCGGCGGCTTCCCGGGCGATCGCCAGGAACTGCGGGATGTCGGAAGAATCCGCGAGATCGTTCAGCTTGAGCAGGCCGGCGGCTTTGCGAAGCTTCTGGTCGTTGAGTTCGGCGGCTTCTTCGTCGTAATCGGCAGAAGCGGTTACCTCGGCCATGGAACGGCTGTGGTTCTTTTCCGTACTGGCACCCAGCAGCCGCCAGAATCGGCTGCTCAGGCGGCCCGGTTGAGCGCGGGTGGTCTTGGACACAGCCCAACGGTACGCGACCACCGACCGCCGCTTTGCGCCCTCGCGGGGCCGAGGCGACTAGGCCAGATTGGATCGGCGTGGGTAGGCGACGCTCGGATCGGTCAGCACGTTGACGACGGAGGGCAGACCGCTGGCGAAGGCACGGTCCAGCGCGGGGCGAAGCTCTGCGGGCGCCGACACCAGCTCGCCATGGCCGCCCAGAGCGCGCACCACCTCGTCGTAGCGGGTTCCCGGCCGCAGTTCGGCCACCACCGAATAGCCGTACAACGCTTCCATCGGATGCTTCTCTAGACCCCAGATACCGTTGTTGCCGATCACCGAGACGACCCGCACGTTGTGCCGAACCAGGGTGTCCCATTCCATGCCGCTGAACCCAAACGCGCCGTCGCCCTGCAGCAGCACCACCTGGCGATCCGGCCGGGCCAGCTTGGCGGCCAGCGCGTAGCCGGGGCCAGAACCCAGGCAGCCGAACGGACCGCTGTCGAGCCAGCAGCCCGGCAGGTAGCTGTCGATCATCCGGCCGGCGTAAGACCCGAAATCGCCGGCATCAATGACCACGACCGCGTCGCGGTCAAGCATCGACGCCAGCTCGGCGTACACCCGCATGGGATGCAGCGGGATCCGGTCATCGGCCAGCTCGGCCTTCTCGAGGTCGCGCACCGCTGTTTCGGTCGTCCGCAGCTCGCCGATCCAGTCCGGATGGTCGGTGCCGCCGGATGCGGCCAGCGCCGACAGGGTGGCAGTCAGGTCCCCGTACAGCCCAGCCGCGACGGCCCGCGGGGGGTCGCGGTCGGGTTCGGCACGGTCGGCCACGATCAGCTGGGTTTCCGCTCCGAATACCTTGCCGAAGCCCAGCCGGAAATCCATGGGCACGCCGACGATCAACGCAACGTCGGCCTCACCCAATGCTTTTGCCCGGGCCCGGGAGAAGGCCAATGGGTGGTCGGCGGGAACCACGCCACGGGCCATCCCGTTCATCAGCACCGGGATTCGCAGTTCTTCGACAAGACGCAGCAGCGCCTTCTCCGCATGGCCCCACCAGACGTTTGTTCCCGCCATGATCACTGGCCGCTGCGCCGCGGCCAGCAGGCCTACCGCCCGGTCCAGAGCGTCGCCGTCAGCGCGGGCGGTCGCAGGCAGGTCGGTCAGAGCGCCAGGGCGGCCATCGTCATGGGACATGGCAAACACGTGGTCCATCGGGAAGTCGACGAACGCCACACCCGATGGGGCGCCCACTGCCGCCCGCAGGGCCTCGTCGACGAGCCGTCCCGCGTCGTCGGCTGATTGCGCGGTAGCGGCGAAACGAGCCAACGGCGCCACAAACGGCACATGGTCGATCTCCTGCAGGGAGCCCATACCCCAGCGCTGCGCCGGGGCGCGGCCGCCCAGCACCACCAGCGGCGACAAATTCTGCTGCGCCGCCGCCATCGCGCTCATTCCGTTGGTGACGCCCGGTCCTGCGGTCAGTGCGGCCACCCCCGGCACCCTAGTCACCTTCGACCAGCCTTCCGCGGCGAAGGCCGCGGTCTGCTCGTGGCGGGTGTCGATCAGCCTGATTCCCTCGTCGCGGCAGCCGTCGTAGATCGAGAACAGGTGGCCGCCGGACAGCGTGAAAAGCGTGTCGATACCGCTGGCCTTGAGCCGTCGCGCGATCAGCCGGCCGGCATGAACGGTCTGGGTGGGGGCGGCGTCGATGCTCATATCGGCAGCCTAGCTACACCCGTCGGGTACGTTCGCCGAAGGATTTCCGTTGCGCACCCGCCGTAACGCCTCGACTATGAGGAGAGAACGACCTTGGGCCCGGAGCCGTTTAAGCCAAAAATCGACTGGTCGCACGCGCTTTCGGATTCGGTGCGTTGGATCGCCATAGCGTGGGTGATCAGTGCCGTTTGTTTGCTGTTTGCGCTGGTTGTGGTCAGATATTTCACGCCCTGGGGACGACAGTTCTGGCGCATAACCAGCGGGTACTTTGTTGGCCGCGAGAGCGTTCGTGTATGGCTGATGCTTGGCGTGCTCTTGTTGTCGGTGCTTCTGTCGGTGCGCCTGACGGTGTTGCTGAGCTACCAGGGCAACGACCTGCTAACGGGGGTTCAGACAGCCGTCGAGGGCATCGCAGCGCACGATGACGCGGTCAAACAGTCCGGCATTGATGGATTTTGGATGTCGCTGGCGACTTTCGCCGTGCTGGCAGTGCTGTGGGTCGCTCGGTACCTGGGCGATATCTATCTGACGCAGCGATTCATTATCGCCTGGCGCGTCTGGCTGACCGGCCAACTCACCGATGACTGGCTTAACGGCAAGGCCTACTACCGAGATCTGTTCATCGACAACACCATCGACAACCCGGACCAGCGCATCCAACAGGACATCGACATCTTCACCGCTAACGCCATCCCCGGCGGCACCCCGAATAACCCGGCCAATGGCACCCTCACAACATTGTTGTTCGGGGCTGTCAACGCGGTCGCCTCGGTGGTCTCGTTCACCGCGATCCTGTGGAAACTTTCCGGCGGGATTAACATTTTCGGCTTTGAGTTTCCGCGCGCAATGTTCTGGACCGTTCTGGCCTATGTGCTGATCACGACGGTGGTCGCGGTCTGGCTGGGCCGTCCGTTGATCGGGCTCAGCTTCAACAATGAGAAACTCAACGCGGCGTTCCGTTATGCCCTGGTGCGGTTACGGGACGCCGCAGAGGCCGTGGGCTTCTACCGTGGTGAGCGAGCAGAACGCGCACAATTATGGCGACGCTTTACCCCCATCATCGACAACTACCGCAAATATGTTCGCCGCACCATCATCTTCAATGGATGGAACTGGTCGATGTCGCAGGTCCTTAATCCGCTGCCGTGGGTAATCCAGGCGCCCCGATTGTTCGCGGGCCAGATCAAGCTAGGTGATGTGGGTCAGACGGCTACCGCGTTCGGCAATATTTCCGACTCGCTGTCGTTCTTCCGCAACAACTATGACGCATTCGCGTCTTTCCGCGCGGCGATCATCCGGTTGCATGGGCTGGTCGATGCCAACGAGAAGGGGCGTGCGCTGCCGGCAGTACTGGCCAGGCCCAGCGAGGACGGCTCGGTTGAGCTCGAGAACGTCGAAGTGCGCACGCCGGCCGGCGACCGGCTGATCGACCCGATTGACGTGCGACTGGGCCGCGGCGACTCGCTGGTGATCACCGGGCGCTCGGGATTCGGCAAGACCACGCTGCTGCGCAGTCTGGCCGAACTGTGGCCGTATGCCTCTGGGACGCTGCGCCGTCCCGACGGCGAAAACGACACGATGTTCTTGTCGCAGCTGCCGTACGTCCCGCTGGGCACGCTGCGCGATGTGGTTTGCTACCCGAACACGTCGGCGGACATCTCGGACGAAACCTTGCGCGACATGCTGACCAGGGTCGCGCTGGCCCCCCTGTGTGATCGGCTCGACGAGGAACGGGACTGGGCCAAAGTGCTGTCCCCCGGTGAGCAGCAACGCGTCGCCTTTGCCCGCGTCCTGCTGACCAAACCGAAGGCGATCTTCCTCGACGAAAGCACCTCGGCACTCGACTCGGGCCTGGAACACGCGCTCTATCAGTTGCTGCGCAGTGAACTGCCGGATTGCATCGTGGTCAGCGTCAGCCACCGACCCAGCCTCGAGGCGCTGCACGATCAACAGCTCGAACTGCTTGGCGGTGGGCCATGGCGACTGGGGCCGGTCGAGAAAGAGCCGGCACAGGTCTAAGCGCCGCCCGCGGCCCCGCTAGCGCGCCTGCGCTTCCGCTGCCGCGCGCGCTCCGGCGCGGCGCCCGAAGAACGAACCCTCCCCCAACTGCGTCCCGCTGGCGTAGCCCTTGCCGTCCTGGGCGATGTTGGAGGCGCACGCCCCGCCGGCATACAACCCGGCAATCACCGAGCCGTCCGCACGCAGCACCTGACCGTCGACCGACGTGGCCAGCCCGCCGAGGGTGAACCCGGCATACATCGCCTTACCCAGCGACATGTCGAATGCGCCCCATGGTCCTTTGTCTTGCGGCGCAAGGAATTCCGGCTGCTTGTAGAAGTCCGGGTCCTCGCCACGCGCGGCACAGGTGTTGTAGCGGTCCAGCGTCGCAACCAGGTTGCCCTGCGGGATGCCAAGTGCGGCTTCCATTTCGGCGACGGTTTCCCAGCCGTCGATCAGCGGGACCAGCGGCATCTTGGGGTGCTCCAAATGCGCCTCGTCGACGATCAAGAACGCCACGCTGTCGGGCTGATCCATGATGAACCCGGCAGTCCGCGAATGGTAAGAGTCTTCGGCGACGAACCGTTGACCCAGCTTGTTCACGATGATCCCGGTCAGCAGGATCGACGGCGGATACGGCGGGGCCGTAATGAAGATCTGGTCCATGTGCTGGGTGGCACCGCCGGCCGATTCGCCCAGCCGGATGCCCAGGCCGTCGTCGTAGGTGTTGCCGAGCACGAACGGCTTCTCGGCCAGCTTCGGCGTGTATTTGGCCACCATGTCCGGGTTCATCACGAATCCCCCGGCGGCTATGATGACCGACTTTGCCTTGACGGCACCGGTTTCGGAGAACCGCTTCCACATCACGCCGGTTACCGCGCCGGAATCGTCGACGATGAGCTCGGTGACGCCGGTCTCGTAGTGGACCTGCACCCCCAGGCTGGCAGCACGCTTGAGCAGCAGGTCGATCACCATGCTGGCACCGCCCGTGTCGCCGGGCACGGGCACCTTGTGACCGCGCGGTGCGGGCACCGCCGTCTCGAGGAACGGCCACACCTTCTCGTTGCCGGTGAACATCAAACCCTCGGTATTGGGCTGAATCACCGCCTTTCCCGGGAAGTAGCTGCGTTCGAACTGAAAACCCAAGTCCTCCAACCAATTAAAGTGTTCGATGCTGCCCTCGCAGTACGCGCGAATCTTGGCCTCGTCGGGCTCTCGCGACACTGCGACCAGATAGGAGAACATCTCGTCGGGCGAATCGGAATGACCGGTGGCTTGCTGGACCGCGGTCCCGCCACCCAGGTAGAAGTGCCCCCCGGCAAGCGAGGTCGTGCCGCCCGCCACGGCGGCGCGCTCGAGCACCAGCACCCGCGCGCCGGCTGCCGCCGCGCTGACCGCCGCGCAGCCACCGGCGATACCGAAACCGATCACCACCACGTCGACGTCGTCCGACCAGGACTCCACCTTTGCCGCACTGACTGTCGCTGGTATCTCGGTGCTCATTGGCGCCACTCCCCCTCATCACTACGTTCTGCATCGTCGTTGGCGCGGCTCACCGCTGCTCCCGTTTGATGTACTCGTAGAACGCCCTCATCTCGGGCGAGAAATACGCGATCTCGATGAACGGCACGCCGGCCTGCGGCGCCGACACGTAGGCGAAGTGGATCCCGCCGGGCATCACGCCCTGCTGGACGACTTCGGCGCCGCGGCGTGCCGCGTCGGCCAGCGCCACGGCCAGGCTCTCGGGGCTTTCGGCCTCAACGCAGATGTGGTGCAAACCCGGCCCGTTGTCGCGCAGAAAGTCACTATAGATATTCTCGCCGCGGACCGGCGCGATCAGCTCCAGCTGCGTATCGCCGAGATAGCTCAGCGAGATGCCAGCAACGAAATCCGCCGGCTTGCCGTGGTAGCTGCAGGTGTCAGGAGCAAAATGCACGTCGGGAATCCGCACCCACTTTCGGACACCTAACAGGCCGGTGAGGGCCATTTCGGTGGCATCGAGGTCCGGAGTAACCCACGCGATTTGTACCGGGGATTGAAGGGGAAGGTCCATCGTCTCGCAGAATAGCCCAGCCCACGGGCCCTCAGATAGGGCACCAAAGACTTTGCCGCGATACGCCGCCCGCAGCCCGAAAGGGCCAGCTGAACACGTTCTAATTCGGGGCCAGTCAGTGCTGAGTCAGCACACCGACCAACAGCCGCACCTGGTTGTCGAACACCGCCTCGGGGTCGGTCAGCGTGTCCGCGCCGTACTGACCGAACACCTCCAGGCTGATCGCCCCGACGATGCCGGCCCACAGCAAGAAGCACTTCGCGACGACGTGATCGTCGCCGGGAAAGCCGAACTCGTGGCGAATCCGTTCGAAATCCGACGACATCGGTTGCGACACAAGTTCATTGGTCAGCATGATGTCTCCGGTCGCGATCCCCGCCGCGACCGCGTCGAAGATTGTCCCGACTACTCGAGTGCCGGCCGCAACGGTGCGTTCCGGTGGTGCGTGATACCCGGGGACCGGGCTGCCGTACAGCAGCGCCCAGCGGGCCGGGTGTGCCACCGCCCACCTGCGTGCCGAGCATGCGATCGCGATGACGTCATCGCTCCACGCGTAGGCGACGGTGCCGCGGGCCCGATCCACCGTGTCGGCCAGGTCTGAATAGGCGTCGACCAGCAGCAGAGTGAGCAGCTCGTCGCGGCTGGCCACATACCGGTACACGGCCGATGACACCAGGCCCAGGTCGCGGGCAACCGCGCGCAACGACAAACCGGCGGCACCATGGTCCACCAGTTGACGACGGCCGAGCTCGACGATCTTTGCCTCGATCTGCTCCCGCGACTCCTGGCGCTTGCCCACCCCGCCAGTCTGACACAACCGAGATCACTGCTCTTGCTTTTCGCCTGAGACTATGCCAGCCTGATCGATATCGAGAGCACTGCTCTCAAAACGAAATATTCGAATCCGGCCGAGAGGGTGCACCATGTCCACGCGCTACGAGGAACCGAGTCGAGCGGCCCAGGGCGCGAACACGTTCATCCGGTGGCTGGCCGAACTGGGGATCAGCATCGCCGGCACCCGGTCGCTGCGGGTCCGCGGCCGCAAGAGCGGCAAAGAACGCGGTGTGGTGATCAACCTGCTGACCGTCGACGGCGTCGGCTACGTCGTCTCACCGCGCGGCAACACCCAGTGGGCCCGCAACGTCAGGGCCGCCGGCGTCGTGCAGATGGGACCGCGCTGGCGCAGCAGGCGCACGCAGATCAGCGAGGTGGCCGACGATGCCAAACCCGAGCTCTTGCGCCGGTATCTGGACAGGTGGTACTGGCAGGTCAAAGACTATGTCGCACCGCTGACACCGGAATCCGCCGACGACGAATACCGCACCGCGGCATCAAACATCCCGGTTTTCGAACTCGCGAACGCGAGCCGGTGATCCCGGCGAGGCGTCCTAGTAGCGCGTGCTGGACCTGACCCCGAGATCCTCGCGGACCTGCTCGCCGGTGGACTGCCAGGACACGGCGGCGG
The DNA here is from genome assembly GCA_963735655.1 of uncultured Actinomycetota bacterium. Taxonomy (GTDB): domain Bacteria; phylum Actinomycetota; class Actinomycetes; order Mycobacteriales; family Mycobacteriaceae; genus Mycobacterium. The sequence continues at coordinate 17,994 of CAVTLW010000002.1, read as the reverse complement.
GAAGATCGCCCCACATGCTGTTGAAAATCCCGACGATCTGACATGGGCTTCCGGGGGAAGCGATGTATACCGGCCCGCCCGAATCGCCCTTCTGACTGAGCACGCCGTGGGACATGGTGAACCATCCGTTGTTGACGCCTTCGACGGTTCCACACGTTTGACCGGTGATCACGCCCAAATGGCAGATCGGTTGGCCGGCCGCAAGGGCCAGGCCCGGCCTGGATTCCAGGCGGCGCCCATCCGGCAGAATGTCGCTCGCCCTGACGTTGTCGGCCAGCACGATCGCCTCGTAGTCGGCGATCACCTGATCGGTGGCCACCGTCGTGCCGCTGGGTGTGTTGTCCCGGAACGAGGCGAGATGGCCGATCAGGTTTTGCTCCCGGTCGGTGACGTCTCCCCCGCCGCCGCGGCAGTGACCTGCGGTGAACGCGATTTTCAGCGCCGGGTCGACATAAGCCAACGTGCAGATGCGGTTGTCTTGGTGGATTTCCATGCCCGGAAACACCAATATCGGATCGGCGGCGGCCACGGCCGGCGGCAGGCCCGATGCGAGCGCCGCGACAGCCACCGATGCGGTGAATGCACGCAGTGCCAGGCAGTTCAACACCGCCTCCGATCCCTCGAGGCCGGCACGGCGCCGACCGCTGGTTGAGGTTACGACGTAACCTTCCCCGTCGTCACTTTTTCGCGCCGCGCCCGGCTGGCGTTACCAGGACGTGGTCAGCGGGACTGCGCCGTCGGATTTGCGAGCAGCGCGCGGTTCCCAGCCCGGTGGTCCGAAGACATAGCCCAGCCGATCGCGCAGCCGTCTCGCCGCACGCCAGTCGCGGGCAATCGCCACGTACTCGCGGGTCTGCAGCTTCCAGATGTTGAAGGTGTCGACCTGTTTGGTCAGCCCGTAGTGCGGGCGGAACACCTCGCGCTGGAAGCTGCCGAATATCCGGTCCCAGACGATGAAGATGCCGCCGTAGTTCTTGTCCAGGTACAGCTGATCCATTCCGTGGTGCACGCGGTGATGCGACGGCGTGTTGAACACGAACTCCAAAACCCGCGGTAGCTTGTCGATCCGCTCGGTGTGCACCCAGAACTGATAGATCAGGTTCAACGACCAGCTGAAGAACACCATCCAGGGCGGAAGCCCCAACAGCGGCAACGGAATCCACATCAGGATCTCCCCGCTGTTGTTCCACTTCTGCCGCAGCGCGGTGGCGAAGTTGAAGTACTCGCTGGAGTGGTGAGCCTGGTGCGTCGCCCAGATCAACCGGACCCGGTGGGCGACCCGGTGATAGACGTAGTACAGCAGGTCGACGCCCAGGATGGCGATCACCCACGTGTACCACTGCGTCACCTGCAGGTGCCAGGGCGCCAGGTGGACATAGATCGCGGCGTAGCCGAACAGGGCCAGCGTCTTCCAGGCCGCGGTGGTGGCTATCGAAACCAGTCCCATCGAGATGCTTGCCATCGAATCGCGGCTCAGGTATCCGCCCGAGGGCGGCCGGGGCCGCGCGGCGGTCCCGCTCCCAGTGCTCTCCAGGCTTTCCAGTTTTCGGGCCGCGGTCCATTCCAGGATCAGCAGCAACAGGAAGAACGGAATCGCGAACAGCACCGGATCCCGCATCTCCGCCGGTAGTGCGGACCAGAAGGGTGGGAAGACATCCACATCAGACAGATTACGACGTTGGGTACACACTGAGGACTGCAATGGATCGCGGGATGCTCAAACTCAGTGTCACCCACCGGCTGCTCCGCTCCGCGGGTGTGCGGAACCGGCTGTTTCCGGCTGCCAAGCTGGACCGATGGGCTGCGCATCCGCGTCTGCCTTACGCCGGCCGGCCGTCCAAGCGGCTGTTGAAGCGGATCCACGTCACTCGGGCCGACCTCAACGGTCGTCCGGTCTATCAGGTCCGCCCGCGTCTGGTCGGTGCTGATGAGCACGGCGGTCATCTGCTCTACCTTCATGGCGGGGCGTACGTGCTGGACCTGATGCCGCATTTCCATTGGCCGGCCATCGCCAAGCTGGCCAACGTCACCCGCCGAACGATCACGCTGCCGATCTACCCCATCGCCCCCGAGCACAATTACCGTGAGGTGTTCGCGTTCTTGTTGCAGGTTTACCGCCGCATGTTGGAGAGCCACGACCCGAGTTCGATCGCCTTCATGGGCGATTCGGCGGGCGGCGGGATGGCATTCGCGCTGTGCCACGCGGTGCGCGACGCGGGACTGCCGCAGCCCAGCGACGCCGTGCTGCTGTCGCCCTGGATGCACGTCGCGTTGCCGGACCCGGGCGTGCCGGCCGTCGCCAAGATCGACCCGTTCCTCAATCTCGATGACCTGCGCGCCGCGGGTATCCGCTATGCCGGGGGGGATCCGCTCGACACTCCGCTGGTCAGCCCGAGTGTGGGACCGCTGGCCGGGCTGCCGCGGCTGACGATATTCACCGGAACGCACGACGTGCTGAATCCCGATACCCGCGCCTTTCGTGAGCGGGCGACGGCCGAAGGCGTCGACATCGGATGGCACGAACGTGAAGGCGGTCTGCACTGTTGGGTTTTGCTGCCCGGTCACGGCGCCGCCGCCGGACTGGCCCAGATCCGAAAGGTGTTGGGCGGTTGAGCCACCTTTGAGCAACGTGTTGGTGATCGGGTCCGGTTTCGCGGGCCTGTGGGCGGCGCTGGGCGCTGCCCGGCGACTCGACGAGCTTGCTGTACCCGCGGGCGCCGTCGACATTACAGTGTTGAGCGCCAAGCCTTTTCACGACATCAGGGTGCGCAACTACGAGGCGGATCTCAGTGCCTGCCGCATCCCGCTGGCCGAGGTGCTGGCGCCGGCCGGCGTCGCGCACGTCGTCGCCGACGTCACCGCGATCGACACCCGCGCCCGCACCGTCACCGCCTCAGGCGGAGTGACGTACGGCTATGACCGGATGGTGCTCGCATCGGGAAGCCAGGTGGTCAAACCCGCCATTCCGGGTCTGCGGGAGTTCGGTTTTGACGTCGACACGTACGACGGCGCGATCAGCCTGGATCACCACCTGCGCGCGCTGGCCGGCGGCCCGCGCAGCACCGCGGCTGCCACGGTCGTCGTGGTCGGCGCCGGATTGACCGGCATCGAAGCGGCCTGCGAGCTGCCGGGCAGACTGCGCGCGCTGTTCGGAGACTTCGGTGGTGGTGTCACCCCGCGCGTGGTGCTGGTCGACCGCAACGCCTTCGTCGGCTCGGACATGGGTCCGTCGGCGCGGCCGGTGATCGAACAGGCGTTGGCGGACAACGGCGTTGAAACCAGGACCGGGGTGAGCGTCACGGCCGTCACCGAGGATGTGGTGTCGCTGTCATCGGGTGAAAGGCTGGCGTCGGCCACCGTGGTGTGGTGTGCGGGCATGCGGGCCAGCCCGCTGACCGAACAGCTGCCGGCAACCCGCGACCGGCTGGGTCGGGTGGAGGTCGACGATCGGCTGCGGGTGGTCGGGGTGCCCGCGGTGTTCGCGGCCGGCGATGTGGCCGCCGCCCCGATGGATGACGAGCACGTATCGGTGATGTCGTGCCAGCACGGCCGCCCGATGGGCCGTTACGCCGGCTATAACGTCATCAGCGACCTGTTCGACAAGCCGCTGCTCAGGCTGCGGATCCCCTGGTATGTCACGGTTCTCGATCTCGGACCCGCCGGTGCGGTCTACACCCAGGGATGGGACCGGACGGTTGTGTCGCGCGGTGCTGCGGCCAAAGCCACCAAGCAGACGATCAATACCCGGCGGATCTATCCGCCGTTGACCGGCAGCCGCGCCGACCTGCTGGACGCGGCCGCGCCGGACCTGCAGCCCCGCCCCTAGCTCAGTCCGCTTGCGCCGTTTCGCCGGCGTACCACTGCACGGCGCGAACCCCCGGCTGCAGGGACAATTCCGCCACCAAATGCTCCAGCTGGGCCGCCGCATTGCCGCCCATGAGCAGGTGCGCAGTCAAGGTGAGCTCGTCGTCGTCGGGCTGCCCCGTGTGGATACCGCGCAGCGTGACGTCGTTGCCGTGGGTATGTTGCACGATCTGCGCGCGGACATACTTTTCAGATTTCGGGCGGCAGATCACCTGCATCAGGAAGGGCTGCAGGCCTTCGTCGTCGCCGACCGTGTTGTCGTGGTCGATCAACCGGCCAAGTGGTCGTCCCAGCACGTGGATCGCGATCACGGCTCCGGTGCCGATGGCGGCGAAGACCAGGTGGCCCGAGGCGGCCAGCACGCCGACCGCCGCCGAACACCACAGGGTGGCTGCGGTGTTGAGGCCGCGGACGTTGAAGCCCTCGCGCAGGATCACCCCGCCACCGAGAAACCCGATCCCGGACACCACATACGACGCGACCCGGGTGGGGCTGCTGTCTTCGGTGGCTGCCGAGTACAGCACGAACAACGTCGCACCCGCGGCCACCAGTGCGTTGGTGCGCAGCCCGGCCATGCGCGCCTGCCAGTGCCGCTCGAATCCGATCAGCGCGCCGCACCCCACCCCGACCGCGAGGCGAAGCGCGAAATCGGCCGTGGTCAGTGTCTGCATGAGGTCGCACTCCTCCCGATGTCAAAGCGCGGGTCGTCGGCGGCAGCTAACCATGTCCGGGTAAACGGCAAGTAGACCCAAGTCAAACCGGCCATATTTCGGCCATCCCGGCGAAACCGAGTGTTCGCTAGCCCTGGTTGATTTGCTGGGGGCAGTAGAACTTCGCTGCGAGCGCGACGAATACGCTGGCATGGTCCGTGCTGAGTCCGGGGTTGTCGATCTGCAGATCCGAAACCAGCTGCGGGCCCGACTTACCCTTAGCCATCTGCCCGCACACCGAATGCCCAATCGCGATGGCCTGACTCGGGTTCGCGTAGACGACGCCCGCGCTGCGTAGCGAAGCCAGGAAGGACGCGTCGTCCGGCGCGCCGCCATCCGGGTCGGCGTAGGCAGGCGGGGCCAGACCGACCACGAGGGAAACGCCGACTAGCGCCAGCAGCGGCCTCATAGCTCACCACTTTCCCACTCGGGGCGTTCGTACGGCTGCTAAATCTCCTGTACCGCAGGATATTACGGCGCAAATGGGCCCACACAACCGTCACCGCTGCACGCATGCGCGTGCTTAACGCATTCTTTACATTGACATCGACGGAGCAACCGCCCGCTCGTTGGTGTTCGTGTCATAGAGGCGCGGGCGTCATTTCGTGGATTAGTTCGGACTTTTTCTTTGCCGGGTCGAGGACGCGGTAGGCGAGAAGTTTGATGCGGTCGCTGATGAAGAACCAGGCGAGGGCGTATCCCCACACCGCGCCTGCCCACGTCCAGCCGAGCGGTGTCATGAATAGCCCGTAAACGGCAATGAATGTGGCAATGGCCTGGGTGCCGAGGACAGCGATCAGCAAGATGCGCGCCGGGCGGATCGACCAGAAGGGGCCGCGGGTTCGGGTCAAGAAGATGGTGAGGTGGCCCGCGACGGACAGCATCAGGTACATCAGCGTCTGGACGCGCGGGTGACCGAGGTCGAAGACCCGGTCGCCGAGGTAGAACAAGCCGAACGCGGCGATGGGTCCGACCACCCCCAGGACCGTGGAGATACCGAGCACCAGGCGCATGTTCCAGGCTTCGGGCTCGTTCTTGTAGCGGACGTTGTCGTAGGCGATAGACAGGATCGCGCCGTCGTTGAGCAGCGCGAGCATCACGATCATGATGGCAGTGAGCGGATAGAAGTTGAAGACCAGGATGGCGACGGTCATGAATAACAGCACCCGCAGCGTTTCGGCGATGCGGTATATCGCATAGCTGTTCATCCGCTGAAAGATCTTGCGGCTCTGCTTGATCGCCTCGATGATCACCGAAAGCCCCGGGGTTAGCAGCACAATATCAGCGGCCGCCCGGGCGGCGTCGGTGGCGCCCGATACGGCGATGCCGCAGTCCGCTTTTTTCAGGGCTGGGGCGTCGTTGACTCCGTCGCCGGTCATCCCGACGATGTGGCCCCGCTTCTGCAGCACGTCGATGATGTGGTATTTGTGCTCGGGAAAGACCTGGGCGAAACCGTCTGCGGTCTCGATGGATTCGGCCGCCGCCGCCGATTCGTTCTTCTTCGCATCGCCCAAACCTGCGGCGTCGAGGATGTGGGTGCCCAAGCCGACCTTGGCCGCGGTTTCCTTCGCGATGGCCAGGGCATCACCGGTGACCATTTTTATGGTGACTCCCATCGCCCGTGCGGTGGAGATGGTTGCCGCGGCGTCGTCGCGGGGCGGGTCGAACAGGGGCAGCACACCGACGAACTGCCAGTCACCGTCTCCGTCACGGCGTGCTACGCCCAGGGATCGGAAGCCCCGGGCGGCAAAATCGTTGACTACCTTATCGGTGGCGGGTTTGATCTCCGCGGCGTTCGCGGCCAGTGCCAGGATGACCTGCGGGGCTCCCTTGGTGACGGTAAAGGTGGTTCCGTCGGCGCCGGTGACAGTGGCCTCGGTGCGTTTGTGCACCGGGTCGAAGGGTTTGAAGTGGTTGACGGTGTACGCCTGCAAGACCTTGGTGTCCTCGAGGCCTCCGAGCACCGCCCGGTCGATGGGGTCGTCATTGTCCGCGCGGGAGGCCAACGCGCCGGTCAGGATGACACTTGCGGTGGCGACGCTGTCGACAGCGAACGGTGTGCCCAACGTCAGCGAGTTCTGGGTAAGGGTGCCGGTCTTGTCTGCGCACAGCACGTCCACGCCGGCGAGTTCCTCGATGGCGACCAAGCGGCTGACGATGGCCTGTTTCTTGGCGAGCAGACGTGCGCCCACGGCCATCGTCACCGACAGCACGGTCGGCATCGCGACCGGGATCGCGGCGACGGTCAGCACCAGGGCGAACTGCAGCGTGGTCAGTATCGCGTCGCCGCGCAGGATCGCCGTGACGACGATGACGGTGACCAGCGCGACCGCGAGGATAATCAGGTAGTTGCCGATCTTGAGCACGGCGCGCTGGAAATGGCTGACGGTGTGCGCGTCGGCCACCAGCTCGGCGGTCTTGCCGAAGTAAGTGCCGGTGCCGGTGGCATACACCAACGCACCGATCTCACCTTGCCTGATGATCGACCCGGAGAACACGGCGTCACCGGTTGTGCAGGTCGCGGGCAGCGACTCCCCGGTCAGCGCGGACTGATCGACCTCGACCTCGTCGCCGTCCAGCAGCCGGGCATCGGCGGGCACAATGTCACCCAGGCGCAGCCGGATCACATCACCGGGCACCAACTCCCGCGCCGGCGCGGTGACCCATGCGCCGTCGCGTTTCACGCGCGCGTTGATCGCGAGCTTGGCTTTGAGGGCCTCAATCGCGTTGCCGGCCTGCCGTTCCTCGGTGTAGCCGACCACACCGTTGGCCAGCAGCAGCAGCAGGATGATGAAGAAATCCGGCCAGTGCCCGACCGCGCCGGACAAGATGACGGCAATCTCGATCATCCACGGGATCGGGCCCCAAAAGTAACTGAGGAACTTCAGCAGCGGGTTGGTCTTGTGGTCGGCGATCTCGTTCGGCCCGTACTGCGTCAACCGCTTCACGGCCTCGGCGCTGTTCAATCCGTCCAGCGAGTAGCCTAGCTCTTCCTTCAGCTCCCGCATGGGCGCCGATTTCAAGTCGTGGCCCGGTTCGCGTGCGCCCGCCGAGTGGGGCGGCGTGACATGCGGTGTGTCAGTGGTCATGGCGTCCGGTCCGTAAGCCGTACGTCAGCGGCGGGTTCGCAGCGTAGGCGATCTGGGTGGTCATACCTGGGCAGAAAACAAGACGCCATCGATCGGAAAGTACTGTGCAGGAGCCGGTTTCGGTGTCCCCGAATTGTAAAGTGGTCGTGTTGATCCCCGGGTGTGGGGTTGTCACCGGAGCGTTCGGCACGAGCGACTGCTCTGTGAGGACGGCGGCGGACAGCCACCCTCGTCCGGACTGGTTGGGCTTCCCAACGTCGTTGACGCTACACCCCGCGGGTGCGGCCTGCCGCGGCTGGTTTTCGGTGATGTCCGATGCTCAACGGATGTCGAAGTTGCCTGTCATCGTCGCCGCTGTTGATCTTGGCGAGGACGTGGTTGCGGCGGTGCGGGGGTTCCAGCGTGGGCGGCCTCGGTGTCGAGTTCCCAGTCCGCTTGTTGGCGTGTGTCTCCTGGACCAATCGAAAGATGAACCGGCGCAACGGTTTCGTGCGCGCATCGACGCACCCGACAAGAACAGCCACGAACGGTCCAATTGGGATACGTAGTTGCAGGTATACGGGGACTGCCTGCGAGCGACCAGCACCGATCATGCCCCCTGGTACATCGTGCCGGCCGACGACAAAGACAACGCCCGACTCATCGTCTCCCAGATAGTCCTCGACGCCCTCGCCGACCTCAAGATGGCCTACCCCACAACCACACCCGAGCGTCACCATGAACTCGAGTCATTCCGAAGCCAGCTCTGACGTCCCGCTCACCGCTGCTTACCGCGACTTGAATTGCGCGTGCGGTGGTCGGTGCAGCTGTCGGACCGACCCAAACAGTGCGGTGCGGCGGATAGGCTACGGCGGTGCCTCAATCCGAGTCCGCGGCAACCCCGCCGGTCGGGTTGTGGGGCGCTGTCGCGATCGGTGTCGGGGGCATGGTGGGTGGCGGGATCTTCGCCGTCCTCGGACTGGCGGTACAGATCACCAAGGGCGCAGCCTCTCGCGAGGACATCCGAACCCCAGACTGTTCGGCCTTGTGCAGCCTTGGTACGAGCAATGATCAACCTGTGGATGGCCCTCCTGACCGCACGACACCACGTCGCCCTCATGCGTGCAGGCGCCCGCTTCGAGAAAGGCGAGCTTGTTACCGTGTTCGGACGGATCGGCGGCGGGGTCGAGCAGGCGGTGCCCAACAAGCCGTGAGGCATACCGAGCAGGCTGGCACCCGTCGACCGTGATCGCCGGCCAGTCGATCCCCACGCGCAACGCGCTCGTTGGAGTCGACGTTCAGAGCACGTCGCTGGCTTGGCGGGACTCGGTGCGTTGCTGACTGCTCTTTTCGGACAATCGTTGCTGCGCGGTGGTGAATGCGTGGGCGCCCTGAATGAGCGCAGCGCGGTCTTGGTTACTCATCTGATCGGCGATCTCGCCGAACGCGCGGATGCGTAGCGCAACCAATTCGTCGAGAATGCCGTGGCCGGCGTCGGTGAGTTCCAGCAGGGTGGATCGCCGGTTGCTCGGTGCGGGGCGGCGGGTGATCAGGCCGGCCCCGGCGAGGCGGTCGCTGAGTCGGCTCGCGGTGGAGGGCACTAGGCCGAGGTCGTCGCCGAGTTCGCCCACAGTGCTCGGGACGCGACGGTCGAGAGATTGAAGGGCCCGCAGTGGTGCCAGACCGACACTGATTTCCATGTGTTCGAGTGCAGAGACGTTCAACGCGAGCAGCCCTCGGGTGGCTTGTTCGAGCCTGACGGCGTATTCGTCGGCTCCGGTCGACCGATCGGGCCGGCTGTGGTTCCCCGCTGTGGTCATGTGCGGCCTTCCTCCGTTCCCGAGAATGCATCCACTCAGCACTATATGCAATCTGCATTGCATGCGAAATGAATATTGTGCCGAGTGCAACTATTTGCGTAGGGTGGAAAGCGCGTGATCCGGGCCCCACAGCCCGATGGCCGTCACCGGCCGGACCCAGTCCGCGGCTGAGACCTGCGGTTGGCGGTTCACCCGTTGGCCGGTAAGCCTTTTCGGGCTGTCGCCGCATCAGAGGAGGCAACGATGAAGGTCGTCAAGAAGGTGCAACCACCGTCGGGGTTGGGCCGAGCACTATTCCGCGCGCCGATCTACCTCTATCGGCTGGGTCTGGGCTGGGTGTTCGGTCAGCGCATCTTGCTGCTCAATCACATCGGGCGAGTGTCCGGCATGCAACGCCAAGTCATTTTGGAAGTCGTCGAGCACGATCCCACCGACGGAAGCTTCGTGGTCGCCTCCGGATGGGGACCCGCCGCCGCCTGGTACCGCAACATTCTTCACGCCCCCGAGGTCAGCATCCAGGTCGGAAGACGCACGATCCCTGCGACAGCGGTACCGCTCACCGCAGAACAAGGGTCCGAAATCTTCGCCCGATACGCTGCCCGACACCGCGCCGCGGCGACCTACCTGCTCCCTCGGCTGATGGGATTTTCAGTCGACGGGTCGGAGGCCGACTTCCGGGCTGTTGGGCAACGGATGCCCTTCGTGCGGTTGGCTATCCGGGATTGAAGTCGGGCGTGTCTCATCCGGTTGGACCATCCCTACATGGCTGGCATGGGCGGTTCGCGTCGCGGACCTTTCAACCGCCGCCCGCATCATCGCCGTCGGCGCGGTCGGAGAGGTTCACGGGATGAAGATCGCGATCAGCGGAGCCGGGGTGGCGGGCCCGTCGCTGGCGCACTGGCTGCACCGAAGCGGTCATGAGCCGACGTTGATTGAGCGCGCGCCGCACTTTCGCACTGGCGGGTACGTGATCGATTTCTGGGGGGTGGGCTACCACGTGGCGCAACTGATGGGAATCGAGGCGGCTGTGCGGGATGCCGGCTATCAGGTGCAGTCGATCCGTTCGGTCGGATCCGACGGCCGGGTCCGGGCCAGCCTTGGCGTCGACGCATTCGAGCGCGCAGCGGACGGCAAATTCACCAGTTTGCCGCGCGGCGACCTGGCCGCCGCCGTCTACGCCACGATTGAGCACGACGTCGAAACGATCTTCGGCGACTCCATTACCGCGATCAACGAACACCCCGACGGCGTGAGTGTGAGCTTCGCGCAGGCCAACACCCGCGACTTTGACCTCGTCATCGGCGCCGACGGATTGCACTCCAATGTGCGCCGGCTGACATTCGGGCCTGAGTCAGACGTCGAACACTACTTGGGCTGCCTGGTCGCGGCGTGCGTCGTCGAGGGTTATCGGCCCCGCGATGACCTGACCTACGTGACCTACAGCGAGCCGGGTCGATCCGTCGGGCGGTTTTCGCTGCGGGGGGACCGCGCCATGTTTCTGTTTGTGTTCCGCTCAGAGCAAGCCGCCGATCCTGGCGAGCTGACCGCGCGGAAGGCCTTGCTGCGCCGCGAGTTCGGTAACGTGCGTTGGGAATGCCAGAAAATCCTGGCCGCGCTCGACGGTGTCGATGATCTGTACTTCGATGTCGTCAGCCAGATCCGCCTGGATCGCTGGTCGCAGGGCCGAACAGCGCTCGTCGGCGACGCGGCGGCCTGTGTCTCGCTACTGGCGGGTGAGGGCACCGGGCTGGCGATGACCGAGGCCTATGTGCTGGCCGGTGAGCTAGCGTGCGCTCGTGGCGACTATCGGCGGGCCTTCGACGCCTACGAGACGCGATTGCGCCCCATGGTCGAAAGCAAACAGGCCGCGGCGCAGAAGCTTCTCCCGGTCTTCGCGACACAGACGCGGCAGGGCATCTGGTTCCGCGATCTGGTGATGAGGACGATGAATTTCCGTCCGCTTGCCGACCTGCTCATCTCCCGAAGCCTGCGCGACGACTTCGAGTTGCCCAACTACCCGATGTGAGCGCATGACCGCGGACGGGAGAAACACCGGCGGCGGCGTTGGTGTCCCTCGAATCTCGCTCACCGATGGAGACCTGGCGAACCGGCGTTGCGCCGGAACGGCGATGGTGGCACGCCTAACGAGCAGTTCGTCGTAACGCCGAATTCTGTACCAACCCGACGCTAGCCCCAATGCCGGGTAGTTAAGGCGTAGCGGGAGCTGTCAATGTGACACGCGGGGCAGATGTGTCTCGTGTTGCTGACAATATGGGTGCGACTCCTGGTAGAAGAGTGATCGACCAAGATCCGCTTCTGCTACCAAGGAGCCGCGATGCCGAATTCTGCCACGCCTGCATGCGCACGTCATGATGAGCTGATGGCCCCTGGCCATCTAGGTGAGCTCACCTGGCAGATCCCGCTCGAGTTGGTGGACGCGGTGCTTGCGGAGACGAACACCACCCAGCAGCGGTTGCGTCTGCTGCCGTCGCGGGTGGGCGTGTACTTCGTGCTGGCGTTGTGCCTGTTCCCCGGGCTGGGTTACCAGAGGGTGTGGGCCAAGCTTACTGCCTCGTTGCCTAGACGGAGATTGCTGTCGGGCAAGGCGTTTCGAGATCTGCGTCGCCGTCTGGGCGTGGCGCCGATGCGGGCGCTGTTCGAGGCGCTGGCCGGCCCGGTCGCCGCGCCGCATACTCCCGGTGTCCGGTTCGGCCGCTTGCGCACTGTCGCCTTCGACGGGTGCGTGTCGTTGAAGGTGGCTGACACCGACCGCAACCGGGGCTGGCTGGGCAAGCTCAAGGCCTCCCTCGGGGTCACCGGCTACCCGGTGATACGGCTGGTGACCGTGGTCGAGACCGGCACCCGGGCGCTGCTGGGCGCCGTCTTCGGGACGCCGGGCACCGGCGAAATCGACTACGCGCGCGCACTGTTGCCGCTGTTGAATGCGGACATGCTGGTGCTGGCCGACCGCGGTTTCGACGCCGAGGCATTCTTGGTCGAGCTGGCCGGCACCGGCGCACAGTTCCTGGTCCGGTTGCGCAGCACTCGTCGGCTGCCCGTGCTCGCGCGACTCGACGACGGCTCCTACCTGTCACGCATCGGCGCGCTGAGGGTCCGGATCATCACCGCCGACATCACCGTTACCTGCGCCGACGGTACCCGCTACACGGCGGCCTACCGGCTGGCCACCACCCTGCTCGACCCGCGCGGCTACCCCGCGCTGCGGCTCATCGCCGTCTACCACGAACGCTGGGAGCACGAGATTGCCTACCTGGCGCTGCGACACACTCTGGCTGACGGGCGCGTGCTGCGATCGACCGACCCGGCCGGGCTGGAACAGGAAATGTGGGCACTGTTGACCGTCTACCAGGCGCTGCGACGGGCCATGGTCGCCGCAGTGGAATCCCGCCCCGGCACCGACCCCGACCGGGCCAGCTTCACCACCGCGCTGGAAACCGCGAAAGACCTGCTGCTAAGCACCACCCACGCGACCGAGGACACCGATCTCGTCGGCCGTATCGGCCAGGCAGTCCTTTCCCACCTGCTCCCACCCAGGCGGCCTCGCACCAGCGTCCACAAGGTCAAATCCCCGCTGTCGCGCTACAACAAAAAAGATCCCTACCGGCCTGAATCAAGCACGCCGATCACCGACATCACCGCTACTATCACCAACCCCGACGCCGAACATTCGACACACCAACCGAAATCGTTGACAACCGCCCTCGGACCTTAACTACCCGGCATTGACGCTAGCCCTGGTTGATTTGTTGGGGGCAGTAGAACTTTGCCGCGAGCGCGACGAAGACGCTGGCATGGTCCGTGGTGAGTCCGGGGTTGTCGATCTGCAGATCGGCAACCAGCTGCGGGCCCGACTTGCCCTTACCCATCTGCCCGCACACCGAATGCCCAATCGCAATGGCCTGAGTCGGGTTCGCCACGATGACGCCCGCGCTGCGTAGCGAAGCCAGGAAGGACGCGTCATCCGGTGCACCGCTATCCGGGTCCGCGTACGCAGGCGCGGCGAGACCCAACACAACGCAAACACCCAGTAGCGCCACCAGCGGCCTCATAGCTCTCCCATGCCGCGCGATTGTATCCTGCTGAATCTCCTGCACCGCAGGATATTACGGCTGGAATCCGACCTTGCTGGCGCTTAATGCACTGATTACACAGACGCCACTTGCGTTGGAATCAGGCTTTGCTGAGGTGATGGGGGCAGTAATACTTCGCGGCGATCAGCGCGAACTGTGACGCAGCCTCCATATCGAATCCCGGATTGCGGCTCTTCACGTCGTGGACCAGTTCCAGGCCCGATTCGCCGTTGTTCAGGCAGGTGCATACTGCCTGGCCCGCCCCAATGGCTTGAGCCGGGTCGGAGTAGGTGATGCCGGCTTGCCGTAGAGCGGCCAGAAAGCCGGCGTTGTCCGGCGCGGGGCCGTCGTCGGGGTCGGCATAGGCCGGCGCGGCCAGGCCGACCATTGCGGTAACACCCAGTAACGCTAGAAGCGACTTCATAACTCACCATTCTTCCCTTTGGCGGAGTCTGCTGCGCGTGGCGAGCAGTAACCAAAATTCCTTGGCCCCAACGCTTTACGACTCATTGACTTGCCCGTTAGCCCAGTTGCGCATCCGTCGGCACGATCTTCTTGTCTTTCTTGGCCAGGTGCACTGCGTGGATGCCGGGTTTCTTCGCCAGCTGCTCGAGCAGGCTGTCCAGCCCCTCTTGATCGACCGTGTGGTGCTGCACGCTTTCGGGTTTCTCCGAGATCTGCGCGACCAGACTCTTCAATTTCTCCGGCGATGTGGCGTTCTTGAGGTCTTTGAGCGGGGTGAGACGACCCCGGACACCGGAGCCCTTTACGACGTCCGGAGCCCCGGCACCCATCGCGCTGCCGAGCATGCCTGCCAACGACATCGAGCTGAGCAGGCCTCCTTCGCCGAGTGCGGCCGCCGGCACCGCGTCCGGACCGGCTGCCGACAGGGCGGCGGCGACCATCCTGACGGCCGGGGTGGCAGTCGCCCAGCTCGGCGGAACCGACAAAGACCCGACCAAGACGCCACGTCCCCAGTGCGCGGTGACCGGGCTGGTCGCGCTGGTCAGCCAGCCCCGGCCCCAGTTGGGCACCCCGACTCCAAGCCCGCCCCCAAGCGCACTTTTCGGTAGCTCGCCCAGCGCAGCAGCCGATTTGGGGCCGAACTTGAGGAACTGCGACGCGGGAAAGTTGACCAGCAGCCCGATGTCGTTGAACCCGGTGGTGAAACCGGCCGGAACTTTGACGGCGTTGTAGAGGGCCGTATACGTCGATGCTCCGGCCGATCCAAAAAGCGAGTTCAGCAACCCGTTGATAGTGGCCGTGTAGTCGTTGCTGAGGTTTGCGCCCAGTTGCAATAGCCACGACACCGGGTTGGGCATAGATGACAGCGACGACACGATCGACTGCACATCGCTAGCCGCGGTGTTAGCCGATTGGCCCACCGCGGCGGCTTGGCTGGCCAAACCGCTGCCGTTGGTGATCTGCGGTGGCTCGGAGAATGGCGTGACCTGGGTGGCCGCCGCCGACGAGCTAGCGTAGCTGTCCATTGCGACGGCGTCTTGGGCCCACATTTCGGAGTATTGAGTCTCGGTGGCCGCGATCGCCGCGGTGTTCTGACCGAAAATGTTCGTCGCCACCAGCATCGCCAATTGGGCGCGGTTGGCCGCGATCTCCACGGGCGGCACGTGCGCGGCGAACGCCTCTTCATAGGCACTGACGGCCGCCGTCGCCTGGTTCGCCGCCTGCGCGGCCTGGGCTGCCGTGCTCTGCATCCAGATCACGTAGGGCGACACCGCGGCCGCCATGGCCAGCGACGAGGGACCTACCCACGGCCCGCCGATCAGGGTCTCTATCACCGACGAATACGAGGAGAGGGTGGACTGCAGGTCAGTCGCCAGGCCATCCCACGCCGCCGCGGCTGCCAGCATGGGCCCCGCTCCCGGTCCGGTATACATCCGGCCGGAGTTGATCTCCGGCGGAAACGCTGCGTAAAACATGTCGATACCCCCTAGTCCTCGAGCGCCGGTATCACGATGATGGTGGCCGTGGCCGGGTCGGCTGCGGCGACGACTCCGCCAAGTGATCCGGCTGCGGCACCGGCTGACGAGCTGAACGTGGTTGCGCTGAGCGCGCGTCCCGCCAGGCTCGACAGCGCCATCTGGCTGAACACGCCGCCCTCGCCCAGTGTGGCGGCCGGCGCGGCCGCCATGTTGGCCGGAAGCGCTGAGACCAGCGATTTCAGCGCCGGGGCGGCCTGGGTCCAGCCCTGCGGCACGGACATACTTCCCACCAGAGCCGCTCGGCCCATGGCTCCCGTCGCCGGTGCTCCGCCAAAGCCCGCGGAACTCAGGTGCGCCGGCCCGTCAGTTGCCAGGGGCGCCAACGCCCCACTGATGGCCTTCGCGGGAGCAAAGAAGGATTGGAGACCCTGTCCGTTCTGGGCGTAGGCGTAAACCTGCCCGAAGGACAGGAACGGCCCACCGGGTATGGACGTCAGCCCTTGCAGGGAGTAGCCGCCGGACGCGATGGTCGACATGATCGAGTTCCAATTGGCCAGGTCGGTCGAGAATTCCGCCGGCATTGTCACCGCGCCCAACTGGGGCAACGAAAGTCCCGACAAAAGGTTCACGTTCCCAGTCGTCGTTGACGACGCGAGGCCAGATGCCAGGCTCTGCAGCGCATGTGGCACCGAGTTGATCAAATTCGACAATTGCGTGCCGATGTCCAGGCCGGCCGCCGAGCTAGCCTGCGAGACCGCGACCGACTGGGCGGCCGGCCCGGCCGTGTTGGTGGTCGGCGGCGGCTCGGTGAACGCCATCAGCTGCGACGCCGCCGACGACGAGCCGGCATAGGCATACATCGCGGCCGCGTCTTGGGCCCACATCTCCATGTAGTCGGCTTCGGTGACAGCGATCGCGGGCGTGTTCTGGCCGAAGATGTTGGTCGCTACCAAGGCCATCAGCAGAGCGCGATTGGCCGCGATCACCGGCGGGGGCACAGTGGCGGCAAACGCCGTCTCGTACGCGCCCACGGCAAGCGAGGCCTGTGTCGCGGCCTGCTCGGCCTGCGCTCCGGTGGCCTGGATCCACGACACATACGGCGTGGCCGCGGCGGCCATCGCCATCGACGACGGACCCGTCCACGGCCCCACCGCCAGGCTTTCTATCGTGGATCCGTACGAGGCCGCGGTGGACTGCAACTCCACCGCCAGCGCATCCCAGGCCGCTGCCGCGGCCAGCAACGGCCCGGAGCCCGGCCCCACATACATCCGCCCCGAATTTATCTCCGGTGGTAGCGCCCCAAAATCAAACATCTATTACCCTCCGGTCACCTATGGCCGCCATGGTAGGCAGGCTCTCGTGGGGCTGCCACGAACATCGCTGAGCTCTTATGGAATTCACCAAATACCCCACTGTTCACTCTTCGTTAATTCCACATTTTTGCGCGCAAGACGTGCCTGCGACACCCATGGAAAAATGCCCGATGCCGCCCGCGTTCCCCTTTGTTCCCGATTCCCCTAGCCAATATTAAAGCTCATCTTGAGCAGAATTTATTTTCAGAGCGTTCCGCTCAGGTAGTCGCAACGTAAAAATTATGTCTCACCCCTCCTCAGTAGTCGGTGCGTCCTGGGGCTCGCCTGCTTTTTTGCATGCTAAATACACTGGTCACCCTACTGGTCAGTACCCAAACCATAATGAGTCTGCGAGCGATTTATTCGTGCACCGATCGTGCACTTTCACGGCCCGCTCGAGGCCATTATCGGAATGGTCGGCGTTCTAAATATGCGGCAATGCGATGATGGCCGCGACTCGTTTCGAGTTTGCGAGCAGGCCAATTATCGCCGGCGGTAAGTTCGGCGGCAAGTTGGTCGAAAATTATTGCGTCCACACCGGCAATCGTATTGTCACGGCCGACGTGGACGCTCATACAGGACGCCATGTTGTGTCAGACCCAGTTGCACCAGACGGAGCTATTGGCACTCGACATATAACCGACCTGATGCTCGGACCCCTGCGCCGCAACTTGGGTTCGGATGGTGACGCCATGGGCATCGACGTCGCCGCTCTGGTAACTCATCGTCATGACGTTGTTCTCCTCACGTTCAGAGAAGCGTACAAACTGCGTCCGGAAAAAGACTGCAAAACAGCTGCCGCCTCACTGCACAATTACTGGCAATGTCCTGGGAGGCCCGGCTTCTCGCAAGCGTGGTTGGGACCTGCTATCCGGCAGCCGGCGGTCGGGCGACGAAACTGGGCCGGAAGCCGTATTGCGGGACGGCACGGCCGTAGCCTTGACCGGCCATGGCGCTCATCGGCACCGGCGGGATGCCGGCCGCCATCGCGGGTGGGGGCGCAACCATCGGGGTGCCACCCAACGCCGAGGCCAACGGACCCGCCCCCGGTGCCGGCGCGGTCCAGGTGGGCGGAACCGACAGCGCCCCAACGATGGGCGAGTTGCCCAGGCCCGCTGCCACTGAGTTGCCCAGGCCGCCGATTCC
>CAVTLW010000001.1:0-164339 GCA_963735655.1 uncultured Actinomycetota bacterium | reverse complement strand
CTCAGCGGTCTCCGGCTCCGCGACTTCGGCCTGCTGGGTCTCCGGCTCCGCGACATCGGCCTGCTGGGTCTCCGGCTCGACGGCCTGCGCAGATGCCGTTGTTTCTGCCGAATCGGCCGGTTCGCCGTCGTCGCTCGCGGCGGCCGGCGCCGCCGCAGTCGCGGCTGAGGCCGCGGCAACAGAAGCCGAAGCTCAGGCGCCGGCTGGAGTTTCTTCGGGTTCCTTCGCTGAGTAATAGTTGCCACGCAGCGCCGCGGGATCCTCACGGCCCTTCGGCGCCAGAATGAGGTAGACCACGGCTCCGATGAACACGAAAGTCGATGTGAACGAATTGATCCGATTCCCCGCGATGTGGGTCGCGGTGCGTCGCGCAGCAATTCGACAACGAAGCGACCCACGCAATGGCCGGCCACGTAAACGGCGAACAGGCGACCGTGCCCCAGCGTAAACCGGCGGTCCAGATAAATCAATGCGACGACACCAGTACGTTCCAAATCAATTCGTAGAGGAACGTCGGCTGCACAACCAGGGCCACCTGACCCGTCGAGACACCGTCGAGTGAATGCGGATAGATGTATCCCGACAGATACCGACCGTAAAAGATCGCCAGGCCCCACGGCAGCGTGGTCTCCCGGCCGTAAAGCTCTTGATTGAAATAGTTCCCAGCCGACGATGGCCTGCGCGAACACAAGTCCCGGCGCAACCTTGTCGAGGAAGGCGGGCGACGCAACCCCGCGGCGTCGACAGCCTATGCAGGCGGCCGACGACGCCGAGGGCGACAGCGCCCCAAATGCCCAAGCCGCCGTCCCACATCCGCAGCGCCGCACCGGACCCGGCACCACCCGGCCCCCAATAGTTCCGCCAGTCGGTGGCCAGGTGATACAACCGGCCGCCGACCAGTCCGAAAGGCACGACCCACAGCGCGATGTCGTAGATCAAGCCGCGCTCGCCACCGCGGGCCTCCCAGCGGCGGTCGCCGATCAGCAGCGCAACCACGATACCGGTGATGATGAACAGCGCGTACGCGCGAATGGGCAGCGGCCCAAGGTGCCAGACGCCTTGTGGCGGGCTGGGAAAATACGCGAGCAACGTTCCCGTCATGCCGACATCCTTCGCCGCACTCCCGCAGCGAGTTCCTCGGTCAGTGACCGCAATTGGGGCAGACCATCGCCCAGCGCCGTTACCAAAGCGGAGCCGACGATGACGCCGTCGGCGTAGCTGCCGATCTGCGCGGCCTGTTCACCGGAGCGGACCCCCAGGCCGACGCCGACGGGTATGTCGGACACCGCCTTCACCCGGCCCACCAATTCGGGTGCGGCGTTCGACACCGCGTCACGCGCCCCGGTGACACCCATCGTCGACGCGGCGTAGACAAACCCACGTGATGCCTCGACCGTCATCACCAACCGCTCAGGCGTCGACGACGGCGCCACCAGAAAAATGCGATCCAACCGATGCTCCTCGGACGCGGCCAGCCATTGTCGTGCTTCATCGGGGATGAGATCGGGAGTGATCAGGCCGTAGCCACCGGCCGACGCCAGATCCCGGGCGAAGGCGTCAACGCCGTAGCGCAGCACCGGGTTCCAGTACGTCATCACCACGGCACTCCCGCCGGCCAGGCTGATCGCCTCGACCGCCGCCAGGGTGTCCCGGACCCGCACTCCCCCGTGCAGCGCCGCTTCGGTAGCCCGCGCGATGGTGGGTCCGTCCATGCCCGGATCGGAGTACGGCACACCGACTTCGACAATGTCACAACCGGATTCGACCAGCGCTGTCATCGCCTCCACAGAAGTGGGTACATCGGGGTAACCAGTTGGCAGATAACCGATCAGCGCCGCGCGATTGTCCTTGCGACACGAATCGAAAACCGGGCCCAGCCTACTTGTTGCGCAGTGCTCCACAGTCATTGTCCACTGCCCGCACTGGCGCCGGGTGACATCAGGTCGAACCACTTCGCGGCGGTCTCGACGTCTTTGTCCCCCCGACCGGACAGATTCACCACAATGACTGCGCCCCTTCCCAACTCAACACCCAGCTTGAGGGCGCCGGCCACCGCGTGCGCGGATTCGATCGCAGGGATGATGCCTTCCGTGCGACACAGCAGACGGAATGCGTCCATCGCCTCGGCATCGGTGATGGGCTGATATTCGGCGCGTCCGGATTCTCTGAGCCATGCGTGTTCTGGGCCCACCCCGGGATAGTCCAGACCCGCTGAGATCGAATGGGATTCGATGGTCTGACCGTCTTCGTCCTGCAGCAAATACGAGTACGACCCTTGGAACGCTCCCGGGGATCCACCGGCGAATGTCGCAGCATGCCTGCCGGTCTCGACACCGTCGCCGGCGGCCTCGTAACCCACCAGCCGGACGCCGGGATCGTCGATGAAGGGGTGGAAGATCCCGATGGCATTGGATCCCCCACCGACACAGGCCACCACGGCATCGGGCAGTCTGCCCGCCTGCGCCTGGATCTGCACGCGCGTCTCCATGCCGATGATGCGCTGGAAATCGCGCACCATGGTCGGAAAGGGATGCGGTCCGGCCGCGGTGCCGAAGCAGTAGTAGGTGTCGTCGGCATTGGTGACCCAATCCCGGAACGCGTCGTTGATGGCGTCTTTGAGCGTTTTCGAACCACTCTCGACGGAGACGACCTCGGCCCCGAGCAGCCGCATGCGTGCCACATTGAGCGCCTGCCGGACGGTGTCGACGGCCCCCATGTAGATCACACAGTCCAAGCCGAGCAGCGCACACGCGGTCGCCGTGGCCACTCCGTGCTGGCCGGCCCCGGTCTCGGCGATCACCCGGGTCTTGCCCATCCGGCGGGCCAGCAATGCCTGCCCGAGCACGTTGTTGATCTTGTGAGAACCGGTGTGGTTCAGATCTTCTCGCTTCAAGAAGATGCGCGCCGACCCAGCATGCTCACTGAGCCGCTCGGCCTCGTACAGCGGTGACGGCCGGCCCGCATAGTGCGTCTGCAACCGATCGAGGGTGTCCAGAAAATCGGGATTGACGCGTTCCTTTTCGTAGGCGGCGGTAACCTCCTCGATCACCGCCATCAGCGCCTCGGCTACGTAGCGGCCGCCATAACCGTTCGGGCCGCCGAAATGACCGCCCGGATCAGGGTCGTGGCGGGTGGGTTCGGCAACAGCGGCACTGGCACGCGGAATATCCGGGCGGGACAGATCTGCCATCACCGAAGCTCAGCGCGCGTAGCTCATCAGCGGCTAGCGAGCCGGCTTCGGACAGGACGGGTGGGTGCCGGCGGTGACCAGATCGGCAACCGCCGCACGCGGGTCACCACTTTTGACCAGACCCTCACCGACCAGCACGGCGTCAGCACCGGCACCGGCATACGCCAACAGATCTCCGGTGCCGCGAACACCCGACTCGGCGATCCTGATCACCTTGCTGGGCAGACCGGGAGCGATTCGCGAGAAGCAATCCCGGTCCACCTGGAGCGTCGCGAGATTGCGTGCGTTGACGCCGATTACGTTGGCCCCGGCCTTTAGTGCCCGGTCCGCTTCCTCTTCGGTGTGCACCTCGACCAGCGCGGTCATTCCCAGCGACTCGGTGCGGTCCAACATCGACACCAACGCGGACTGCTCCAAGGCGGCAACGATCAGCAGCAACATGTCGGCGCCGTGTGCGCGCGCCTCATGGATCTGATATGGCTGCACCACAAAGTCTTTGCGCAATACCGGGATCGAGACCGCGGCCCGCACCGCGTCAAGATCGTCGAGCGAGCCCCGAAAACGCCGTTCCTCGGTCAATACGCTGATGATCCTGGCGCCGCCATCTTCGTAGGCCCGGGCCAACTTCGCCGGGTCGGCGATGGTCGCCAACGAGCCCGCCGAGGGGCTGGCGCGCTTGACTTCGGCGATGACGCCGATGCCGGGCTCGCGCAGAGCGGCCATCACATCGAGTGGCTGCGGCGCCGCGGCAGCAGCCGCTTTGATCTCGGACAGGCTGATCCGGGCTTCGCGCGCGGCAACGTCGGCCCGGACTCCCTCGAGGATGGAGTCAAGCACGGATGCCGGACTCATGCCTGTCGTTCCTTCCCACTGCAATCCCACTGCAATCCCATCGCCACCAACTGCTGCCAGCCGATTTCGGCGACGTCACTGAAGGGTAGCGACCGTCAGCGTGCGTCCCGTCACCGACCCTCGGTGTCGGACTCACGCGGCCGATCGGTCGGGTCGCGGCCCTCATCGAGCGCGTCCCAGATCATCCGCTCCGACATGTCCGGCGTCTTCGGCTCCTCCAGCATCGCCCCGTCGGCGTCTTTACGGAGCACATTCGACCGACGAGTCGCCGGCGCCCTGTATTTCGTTGCGGTTGCACCACCCGACCCAGCCGTCGAAGCCGACCGCATCAACACCACGGCGGCGATCAAGGTGCACACCGCAGCAACCACCGCGGCGACCGCGCCCCAGTACTGCCGCGCGCTTCCCACCAGCGTCACGACCGGGACATGCGCAAGGTCTGCGCCGCGCGCCGCGACATCCGGGAGTACCCACAGGCTGATGCCGAGGTAGCCGACGGCGAAGCTACAAGCGGCCAGCAGCCCCGCCAGCACCCGCAGTGGCCAGCCCCGCACCGCGAGCGCCGCCACCGCGGCGGCCAGGATCAATATCGCGACCGGCAGCAGCGCCGTCGACCACGACGCCCCGGACAGCGTCACCTCCTTGGGCGGACCCAGCCCGTCGAACGACCGGATGACGACCCAGGGCAGCCGTGAAGCCGTCCACAACGCGGCGGCCGCGACGACCAGCAACAGTTGGGCGATGCCGATGGTCCGCCGACTACTGCGCGAATCAGCCATCGGAGCCAGCGGAGTTGGTGTGCGGAGCGCCGAGCGTCTCGGCCGCGGCGATCGCATTCAGCACCGCGCGCGCCTTGCTTCTCGACTCGTTGTATTCGTAGGGCCCGTTCGAGTCGGCCACCACTCCACCTCCGGCCTGGACGTAGGCGGTGCCGCCACGCAGCAGCGCTGTGCGGATCGCGATCGCGAAGTCGGCGTTGCCGGCGAAGTCGAGGTAGCCGACCACACCGCCGTAAAGGCCCCGGCGCGTCTTTTCGACCTCTTCGATGAGCTCCATGGCCCGCACCTTCGGCGCGCCCGACAGTGTGCCGGCCGGGAAGCAGGCGGTGACCGCGTCCAGGGCGGTGCGGCCCTGGTTCAGCAACCCGGTCACCGTGGAGACCAGATGCATGACGTGGCTGTAGCGCTCGATGTGGCTGTAGTCCTCGACGCGTACCGTGCCCGGCGTGCATACCCGGCCCAGGTCGTTTCGGCCCAGGTCCACCAGCATGAGGTGCTCGGCGCGTTCTTTCTCGTCGGCCAGCAAGTCTTTTTCCAGCAGCTGGTCTTCTTCTTCGGTCTCCCCCCGCCACCGGGTCCCGGCGATCGGGTGCGTCGTCGCCCGGCCGTCGGTCACGGTCACCAGAGCCTCGGGACTGGAGCCGACGATCGAAAAGTCGGTTCCGCCTTGGCCATTCGGTATGTGCAGCAGATACATGTAAGGGCTTGGGTTGGTCACCCGCAGGATGCGGTACACGTCGATCGGATCGACGTCGGTGTCCATCTCGAAGCGTTGCGACGGCACCACCTGAAATGCTTCGCCCGCTTCGATCTGGCCGACGAGGTGCTCGACGATGGCGCCGTATTCCTCAACCGTGCGCTGGGCCCGTTGCCGCGGCTCGGGCCTGGTGAACGTGGCGACGGTCGACGGCAGTGGCTGACCCAGCGCCGCGGTCATCACGTCCAGCCGCGTGACCGCGTCGTCGTAAGCCCAGTCGATCCGTTCGTCGGTGCCGTTCCAGTTCACCGCGTTGGCGATCAGCGTGATGGTGCCTTCGTGGTGGTCGACGGCGGCGACATCGGTGGCCAACAGCAGCAACATGTCGGGAAGCTGCAGGTCGTCGACGGCCAGTTCGGGCAACCGCTCGAGCCGGCGCACCAGGTCGTAGGCGAAGAAGCCCACCATGCCACCCGATAACGGCGGCAGCCCGGGCACCGGTCCGGTGGCCAGCAACTCAAGGGTGGTTTGCAGGGCCTGCAGCGGGTCGCCGCCGGTGGGTGCGTCCTGCGGCACCGCGCCCAGCCATACCGCTTCGCCGTCGCGCACGGTCAGCGCGGTCGGCGCCCCCGCGCCGATAAACGACCACCGCGACCACGACCGGCCGTTCTCGGCCGACTCCAGCAGGAAAGTCCCCGGGCGGTTGGCGGCGAGTTTGCGGTACGCCGAGAGCGGGGTTTCGCTGTCGGCCAAGACCTTCCGCGCGACGGGAACCACCCGGTGCTCGGCGGCCAGTGCGCGGAACTCCTCCCGCGAGGTGGTGGTGGCTAGGTGGGCGTGCACCCGCCTATCTTTCCAGACGCGCGAATCAGCTCAGCCCCGCGCGGCCGGACAGAAACCCTAGAAGCTCGGCACGACGCTGAAGTCGAAGGCCCCGCCACCCGTAGCCGTCGCCTTGGTGGCGCCAAAGTAGCCATAGACCGCGGCCGCGTTGAAGTTGCCGGAACCGGCTTCAGCGGAAGCGCCGGTGCCGGCGAGGATGCCGGCCGCGTTGGCGTTGCCAGTGCCGGCGTCGACGTGGCTGTTCGTGCAGAAAGTGGCGGTGGCTAGGTTGGCGTTGCCGTCGGTGGCATGGACAGCGGTCTTGTCGGCGAACAAGGCCCCGGCGACGTTGCCGTTGCCGGAGACGTGGCTGTTGTCCGAACCGGCTTGGGCAGAGCTGTCGTAGCCATTGACCAGGGCGATGTTCACGTTGCTGGTTGCGCCGCCGGCGACGCTGGATGATCCGCCGGCCCTAGCCGTGCTGACGTCACCGAAGGTCACGGCCGCGTTGCCGCTGCCGGACCCAGAAAACGCCAAGCTGTCGTTGCCGGAGACAACGGCGAGGTTGCCATAGTCGCGATTGCTGAACCCGGCATCAGCGGATGAGTTGTTGCCGTTGACGAAAGCGTTGCCGCCGATGCCGCCGGAGCCCCCGGTGGCGCTGCTGTTGTTGCCCACCACGGTTGCCGTGCAAAGGATGCCGTTGGCTACGGCAGTGTCGTTGTTGCCGATGGCGGTGGCGAAGGATACGCCAGAGTTGGCGGTGGCGTTGCTGTTGGCGCCGAAGGCGAACGCAATGCCCCCCGGGCTCGAGGAGGCGTGCGCGGTGCCCGACTCGTAATTGAACCCGAAGATCGAGAAGGCGACGTCCGGACCCGAATTCGCCGCCACGCCGGCGGAATAGCCCGCGATCGCGGCCCCACCCGGGGCCCACAGCTGCTCGAACCCGAAATCCAATGCAGGTGGCAAGAACTTAAAGCTGGTGGCGCCCCCGCCCGTAGCGGTCGCCTCGAGGTTGTTGGTACCGGGGAGCAAGCCTGAGGCCGCAGCCGCGTTGAAGTTGCCGGTTCCGGCGTGGGCGGCACAGCTGGTGCCGGAAAGGACGGCGGCCGCGTTGCCGTTGCCATTGTCGACTAGGGCGTGGTTGAAGGTGCCGGAGACGACGGTGGCCAGGTTGGCGTTGCCGTCGGTAGCAAAGGCAGAACTGTCGTTGGCGAACAAGACCCCGGCGACGTTGGCGTTGCCGGAGGCATTGTTAGCCCCGGCTATGGCACTGCTGTAGTTGCCATCGACCACGGCGAGGTTGACGTTGCTGGTTGGGCCGCCGGCGGTGCTGGAGAGCCCGCCAGCGCTAACAAAGTTGCTGTTGCCGAAAACCAGGGCCGCGTTGCCGCTGCCGGACCCAGCAAGAGCCGAACTGTTACTGCCGGAGACAATGGCGAGGTCAGTGAAGTCGCGGTTGCTGAACCCAGCAGAAGCCGAGGACTTGTCGCCGTTGACGAAGGCGGTGCCCCCGATGCCGCCGAACCCCCCAGTGGCGCTGCTGTTGTTGCCCACGACGGTTGCCGTGCAAAGGCTGCCGTTGGCTACGGCGGTGTCGTTGTTGCCGATGGCGGTGGCGAGGGCACCGAAGCCAGGGGTCAGGGTGGTGGTGTTGGCGGTGGCATTGCTGTTTGCCCCGAAGGCGAACGCAATGCCCCCCGTGCCCGAGGAAGCGTGCGCGGAGCCCGACTGATATACCGTCCTCCCGAAGACCGACAATGCGATGTCCGGGCCCGCATCGGCCGCCGCCTGGGCGGAGGCGCTGACCTGGCCGGGCAGGCTCTGCAGCAACTGCCCGAACGGGGTCAGCTGCGCGGCCACCGCCGAGGCGCCCGCGTGATAGCCGGCCATCGCCACCACGTCCTGGGCCCACATCTGCTCATAGTCGGCCTCGGCGGCCGCGATCGCCGGGGCGTTGAGCCCGAAGAAATTCGACAAGACCAATTGCACGAATTCGTTGCGGTTGGCCGCGACCATCACCGGATGCACGATGGCCGCCAGCGCCTCCTCGAAGGTGCTCACCGCTGCCACAGCCTGTCCGGCGGCTCCCTCGGCTTGGGCCGCCGCCGCTCCCAACCACCCCGCATAGGGCGCAGCCGCAGCCGCCATCGCCGCCGACGCCGGACCCTGCCAGGCACCGCCGGCCAGCCCCGAGGTCACCGACGAAAACGAGCTTGCCGCGGCCTGCAACTCGGCGGCCAAGCCATTCCAGGCCGCCGCCGCCGACAGCAGCGGCCCCGATCCGGCACCGCTAGAAATCAGCGCCGAATTGAGTTCCGGCGGCAACACCGAAAAATTCATGACCCGCCTCCCCTTCTTGGTTGGCTTCTTGGTTGGCCTTGGCGAACCGACGGCCGAGGTGCTGCGATCCGTGCCGGCACCGCGGCATCAGCCGGGCCCGTGACCACAGACTCCATCACATCTCCCGCCAACGACTATGTGACGATCGCGAATTACCGCGAGCACTTTGGTGCAAGGAATAGTACGACGTTCGCGGCCCAATGTCCCGACTTTAGCAACCATATTTTTGTTTGCTCAGCTATCTTATTTTTGTTTGCTCAACTATGTTTTCCTACCGCACCCACCCGTTTCGCCGGCCGGCAACCGCGAAGCCGATCCAGCACCGCGACCTCGATCCCCCGGGCTGTGCCGACACACCGGGCGGTCGCCGACTGCGGCCGCCTCCGGGGGTGGCCTGGGTGCTGGCCGAAACGCTCCTTGTCGCCCAGCGGTCGCGCCAGGTGGCCAACGCCCCCGGGGCTCGATCCGAGGACCGAAAAGTCAATTACACCTATGCTATTCGGGACATGTAGCCGATAGAACTGCGGACTCGGGCTGGTCACCAGGTAGTGGTTGCGAGATGGGCGGGCACGAAACTTCCTCGTAAGCCTTCTCGGTCCGGCAAAGCGGCAAGCTCAACCTTGTGCGCTGCAGTTCCGTTATCCCGCATCAGGGTAGCCGAAGATACGGTGGGACCAACCTCGCCGGGGGCATGAATTCGCTGCCGCGCTACCGGCCTTTCACTTTAGTTAGTTATTTTTGCTAATCGCAGCGATTATACATTTGCTGATGTAAGAATAGCGTAAGCAGGATGCCTGAATGCACTTGCGAACATTACTGCTGGAATTTAACGCGTCGGCATATTTTCTGGCCCGGGTTCGGGACCGTTGATAGCGCCGTGGCGGGGCCGCAAGGGGATCGTCAGGCAATCGGGCGTAGCGTGACGGCCATGAAAACTGGTGACGTCGTAGCAGACTTCGAACTACCGGATCAGACCGGAACAGCACGCAAGCTCAGCGAGCTGCTTTCCACCGGTCCCGTGGTGCTGTTCTTCTACCCGGCCGCGATGACTCCGGGCTGCACCAAGGAAGCCTGCCACTTCCGCGACTTGGCGTCCGAATTCGCCGCGATCGGGGCCAATCGGGTCGGCATCAGCGTCGATCCCGTGCAAAAGCAGGCCAAGTTCGCCGACACGCAGAACTTCGACTACCCACTGCTATCGGACACCGCGGGCACGGTCGCGGCGCAGTTCGGCGTCAAGCGCGGTCTGCTGGGCAAATTGCTTCCCGTCAAGCGCACGACGTTTGTGATCGACACCGACCGCACCGTGCTCAACGTGATCTCCAGCGAACTCAGCATGGACACCCACGCGGACCGGGCGCTGGAGACGCTGCGCGCACGCTCGTCTGCATAACTGCTCGCACTTGCCCCTCTCGCGGCCTCAGTAGGCTGCTCCCATGCCGCAAAACGATGGCCGCAAAGAAGGCCTCGAAGAGGGTGAGGTGTTCGCCGGCTACACCGTCGTCCGGCGTTTGGGTGCCGGCGGGATGGGCGAGGTGTATCTGGCTCAGCATCCCAGGTTGCCCCGTCGCGACGCGCTCAAGATCCTGCCCAACGAGCTGACCGCGAACCTCGAGTTCCGCCAGCGCTTCAATCGGGAAGCCGACCTGGCCGCGAGCCTATACCACGAGCACATCGTCGGCATCCACGACCGCGGCGAATTCAATGGACAGCTGTGGATCTCGATGGACTATGTGGAGGGAACCGACGCGGCCCAATTGCTGCGCAACCAACATCCCTCGGGAATGCCGGTGGCCGACGTCGTCGAGATCATTTCGGCCGTTGCCGATGCGCTCGACTACGCGCATTCGCGTGGATTGCTGCACCGTGACGTCAAGCCCGCCAACATCTTGCTGGGTGAGGCCAAACCACGACGACGAATCCTGCTGGGCGATTTCGGCATCGCCCGCGAGTTGGGTGAGATCAGCGGCCTGACCGCGACCAACATGCTGGTGGGGACAACCGCGTACTGCGCGCCCGAGCAACTAAGGGGCGCCGAGCTGGACGCGCGAGCTGACCAGTACGCGCTCGGATGCACCGCGTTCAACCTGCTGACCGGGTATGCACCGTTCCATCAGTCCAACCCGGCGGTCGTGATCTCCCAGCACTTGTCCGCGCCGCCGCCGCTGGTGAGTGAGCGGCGCCCGGAACTCGCCGAACTCGATGCGGTCATCGGCAAAGCGCTCGCCAAGACTCCCGACGAGCGCTATGCGACCTGCGCGGATTTCGCGTTGGCGCTCGCCGGCCGACCGGTCACCACCGCGGCCGATCCGGCCGGCCCGACGGAAGTCATCGCGGCGCCGACGGAGGTCGCGGAGATCACGGCCGTGCCCGAGAGCGCGTCGCCTCCATCGCCGATCGCACCCGGCGGCAAGCGCCGGATAGCGACGCCGATCGCGGCGATCATCGGCGTCGTGCTGGTCGGAGTTGCCGTGTTCATCGGCGTCCGCCTGCTGCGCGACCATTCCAGCCAGCCGAACAGCGGCGCGCCATCGGGGTCGGTGGCGCCGTCGACCAACCGTCCCGCCCCGTCGACGCCGACGCACATCCAGCTGACCAGCCAAGTTACCGATCAGTCGAACGTGCTGACTCCCGGTGAGCACACCGCGGTGGATCGAGCGGTCAAGAAGCTCTACGACGGGCGCGGCGTCCGGTTGTGGGTGGTATACGTGAATACCTTCGGCGGCCTCAAGCCGTTCAGATGGGCCGAAGACGTCATGCGCGCCAACGGTTTTGCCGACACCGATGCCATCCTGGCCGTCGCCACCGACGGGCCGTCCTTCTCCTTCCGGGTACCGGGCGCGATCACCAACGGAAAGGCCATCGATGTCGAGGTCATTCGCCGTGATCGCATCCAGCCGGCCGTTTTCCGCCATGAATGGGCGCGCGCCGCGATAGTCGCGGCCAACGGGTTGGATGTCGCTGCCAGCTAGCGTCAATCGGGTTCGTCGTCGTCGCGGACGAATCTCTCGGGGTGGTGCAAGTAGTTGATGCGGGGTTGGCCGCGGTCGAGGTGTGGGGGAGGGATCCATTCGGTGTCGCCGTGGGCGTTTTTGCGGGTGGTCCAGCCTTTTTCGGCGAGTCGGTTGCTGACGCCGCAGGCCAGCGTGAGGTCATCGATGTCGGTGCGGCGGGTGGTGGTCCAGCCGGTGACGTGGTGGACCTGGCTGTGATAGGCCGGTGCATCACAACCGGGCTGCGTGCACCCACGATCCTTGGCGTACAACATAATCCGCTGCGCAGGCGACGCGAACCGCTTGGTGTGATGCAACGCCAAGGGTTTGCCGTCCTCGAAGATCGCCAGGTAATGATGCGCGTGGCTGGCCATCCGGATCAGATCCGACATGGGCAACAGCGAACCGCCGCCGGTGAAGGCTTTGCCCGCGGCGGCCTCCAGCTCCTTCAGTGTCGTGGTGACCACGATCGACACCGGTAACCCATTGTGCCGGCCCAAATCGCCCGAGGCCACCAGGGCCCGCAACCCGGCCAACAGGCCATCGTGATTGCGTTGGGCTTGGCTGCGGGTGTCGCGGCGGACCGCCTCCTCAGCCGGGATCTCGTCGATGACCGGGGTGTCATCGTCGGGATTGCAGGCGCCGGGGGCGGCCAATTTGGCCAGCACCGGTTCGAAGGTGGCGCGTGCCTCGTCGGTGAGGTAGCCGCTGATGCGCGACATGCCGTCGTATTCCTGCTTGCCGATGATGATGCCGCGCTTGCGGGCGCGCTCCTCGTCGCTGAGTTCTCCGTCGGGGTTGAGCCAGTCCATGATCCGCTGGGCGTATTTGGCCAACTCATCGGGGCGATACCCGCCGGCTTTGCCGGCCAGGTCGGCTTCGGCGGCCTCCCGGGTGCCCGGGTCGACCTCGGCGGGCAGGTGGGCGAAGAAACTGCGGATCACCCGCACATGCCCCTCGCCGATCAGCCCCTGACGTTGGGCGGTCGCGGTCGCGGCCAACTGCGGCGTCAGTGGTTCACCGGTGAGCGCGCGGCGTTGTCCGAGATCGGCGGCTTCGTCGATGCGTTGGCCGGCCTCGGCCTTGGTGATCCGTAACCGGTCGGCCAAAGCCGTGCGCAATGTGCCGCCGAGTTCTGCTTCGCCGGCTTGGGCGTCGAGTTGATTGATCAACTCATGCTGCGGGGCGCGCAATTGGCGTGCCATGCGTTCGAGGTGCTCCAGGGCCCGCAACCGTTCCGGGGTAGTCAAGACATCAAAGGTCAAATCGCACAACCGATTCAGGCCGGCGCCGACCACGTCGAAGACCTCCACGATCTCCTCACGACTGCTCGAACCCATACCCCAAAGTCTACGAAGGACCACCGACAAGAACCGCCACGCTGTGACCCCTGAAGCTAAAGTGACACAAGGGATTACAGAGACCGACGACCGTCAGCCGTCAGGCGCCAACAACACGTCGGCATCGAAGCAACTGTGGTCGCCGGTGTGGCAGGCTGCGCCAACTTGGTCGACCGTCAGCAGCACGCTGTCGCCGTCGCAGTCCAGTCGCACCGAGTGCACGTGCTGGGTGTGTCCGGACGTCGCCCCTTTGATCCACTGCTCGGCGCGGGATCGCGAATAGTAAGTGGCCTCACGGGTTTCCAGGGTGCGGGCCAGTGCCGCGTCGTCCATCCAGGCGACCATCAGCACGTCGCCGCTGCCACGCTCCTGCACAACGGCGGTGAACAATCCGTCGGCGTTGCGCTTCAGGCGCCCGGCGATGGCTGGATCGAGCGTCATCGCGCAGTCATCCTCACTGTGATCCTCTCCGCGGCCATCGCGGCCTTCACCTGCCCGATCGTCAGCTCCCGGAAGTGAAAGACGCTGGCCGCCAACACCGCATCGGCTCCTGCCTGGACCGCGGGTGCGAAATGTCCGACCGCGCCCGCGCCGCCGCTGGCAATGACCGGCACCGTGACGGCGGCGCGAACAGCACGCAACATCGGCAGGTCGAATCCGGCTTTGGTGCCGTCGGCGTCCATCGAGTTGAGCAGGATCTCACCCACTCCGAGTTCAGCCCCCCGGGCGGCCCACTCGACGGCATCGATACCGGTGCCACGACGACCCCCGTGGGTGGTGACCTCCCAGCCCGACGGCGTCGGACGTTCGCCGGCAGGCACGGTGCGGGCATCCACCGACAGCACGATGCATTGTGAGCCGAATTGTCTTGCCATCTCGGCCAACAGGTCGGGCCGCGCGATAGCGGCGGTGTTGACCGAGACCTTGTCGGCGCCCGCGCGCAACAGCACGTCGACGTCGGCCACCGTGCGCACCCCGCCACCGACCGTCAGCGGAATGAACACCTGCTCGGCAGTGTGGCGCACCACCTCCAGCATGGTGGCCCGGCCCGACGACGACGCGGTCACGTCGAGAAAGGTCAACTCGTCGGCGCCTTCCGCGTCGTAGGCGGCGGCAAGCTCGACGGGGTCGCCGGCGTCACGGAGGTTTTCGAAGTTGACCCCCTTGACCACCCGCCCGCCGTCGACGTCCAGGCACGGGATCACCCGCACCGCAAGGCCGGTATCGGAGTACATCTTCAGTAGTCCTCCGGTCTGCCTGTGCTACGCAGGATCTCGAGGATCTGGCCGTGCGCACCGGGCGCAGCGGCCAGCACCGACCGCGATTCGGGAGTCCACGGTTCGCCGGATAGATCGGTGATGACCCCCCCGGCAGCCCGCACCAGCGCCACTCCCGCCGCATGGTCCCAGACGTGGCCCCCGAAAGCTATTGCCCCACCGAGTATTCCGTCACCGACGTAGACGAGGTCGATACCGGTCGAGCCATGCATGCGCAGCCTCGAGCACACCCGGCTGAGATTTTCCAGCACCGCCACGCGGTAGCGTCCGGGGAATCGACCCCGCGAGTCGGCGCTGAACGACCCGACGCCGACGAGTGCGTCGGAAAGCTCCGCATGCGCGAGCGGCGGCTGCGGTACTCCGTCTTTGATCAGCGGGCCGCCCGCGACGGCCGTATAGCGGGTATCCACGAAAGGCAACCAGGTGAGCCCGGCCACCGGATCGCCATCGTGCAGCAGGGCCAGCAAGATTGCGGCCATCGGAGTTCCGGCGGCGTAATTGAACGTGCCATCGATCGGGTCCAGCACCCACACCCACGGCGAGTCGATGTCCGGTCCGCCGAACTCCTCGCCGTGCACGCCGATGCCGGTCGCCTCTTCCAGCGCGGCGACGACCTGGCGTTCGATCGCGAGATCGACTTCGGTGGCAAAGTCGTTGCCCTTCTTGGCAACTGCTGAGTCGGCGCGATGACCGGCGAGAAACGGCTCGGCCGCGGCGTCAAGGATTGCCGATGCCTCGACAACCAGCGCGTTCAAATCCATCGGGTCTACTCCCGGACCGCGGCCAGCGCCTGCGGCAAGGTGAACCGGCCGGCGTAGAGGGCCTTGCCCACGATGGCGCCCTCGACGCCGCGGTCGGTGAGAGTCGCGATGGCGCGCAAGTCGTCCAGGCTGGACACGCCACCGGAGGCGATGACCGGGGCGTCGGTCCGCTCAGCCACCCGGGCCAGCAGGTCCAGATTGGGGCCGCCCAGCGTGCCGTCCTTGGTGACATCGGTGACCACGAAGCGCGAACATCCTTCGCGGTCAAGGCGTTCCAACACGTCCCACAAGTCGCCGCCGTCGGTCTCCCAGCCGCGACCGCGCAACCGGTGTGCCCCACCGACGATTTGGACGTCCAGGCCGACGGCGACCTTGTCGCCGTGCTCGGCGATCGCCTGCGCACACCATTGCGGGTTCTCCAGCGCCGCGGTCCCCAGATTGACCCGGGCGCAGCCGGTCG
This sequence comes from uncultured Actinomycetota bacterium, assembly GCA_963735655.1. Taxonomy (GTDB): domain Bacteria; phylum Actinomycetota; class Actinomycetes; order Mycobacteriales; family Mycobacteriaceae; genus Mycobacterium. The sequence continues at coordinate 148,825 of CAVTLW010000001.1, read as the reverse complement.
CCAGCGCCGCGGCCAGGGAATCGTCGTCGCGAATCCCGCCTGACAACTCCACTTTCACGTCGAGCTTGCCCACCACCTCGGCGAGCAATTCGCGATTGGAACCCCGGCCGAACGCGGCGTCCAGATCCACCAGGTGGATCCACTCGCCGCCGTCGCGCTGCCAGCCCAGCGCGGCGTCCAGCGCCGAACCATATTCGGTTTCGCTACCGGCCTTACCCTGCACCAAACGCACCGCGCGACCCTCGACCACGTCGACGGCGGGCAACAAAATCAGCACGTACCCTCCTGAGGCGCCGAAAGTGCAACTGCCGACGCAGTTTCTCGCCATTTGCGTCGCTGGATGCACTTTCGCGGCGTTGTCACAGTCCCTCGACCCAGTTGCTCAGCACCACCGCACCGGCATCCCCGCTCTTTTCCGGATGAAACTGGGTGGCGGCCAGCGCTCCGTCTTCGACCGCCGCCAAGAACGGCACCTGGTGCGTGGCCCATGTCAGCAGCGCCTCTGGCGCGCCTTCCCAGGACTGCGCGGCATAGGAGTGCACGAAATAGAACCGGGTGTCGGCGTCCAGTCCCTTGAACAACGCGCTACCTGGCGCCGCCTTCACGACATTCCAGCCCATATGCGGGATCACCGGGGCGTCCAGCCGGGTCACCGCACCTGGCCATTGCGCGCAACCTTTGGTCTCCACCCCGAACTCGACGCCGCGGGCGAACAGGATCTGCATGCCGACGCAGACCCCCAGTACCGGACGTCCGGCGGCGACCCGCTCAGCGATGATCCGCTCTCCCGCGATCTTCCGCAGGCCGGTCATGCACGCCTCGAACGCGCCCACGCCGGGCACCACCAGCCCGTCGGCCGCGGCCGCCGCGGCGGCGTCGGCGGTCACTTCGACCGATGCGCCGACCCGCTGCACCGCGCGTTGCGCCGACCGTAGATTGCCCGAGCCGTAATCCAGGACAACAACCGATTTTTGTGTCACAGAACGCCTTTGGTGGACGGCACACCCGACACCCGGGGATCCGGCTCGACCGCCTGACGTAATGCGCGCGCGACCGCCTTGTACTGCGCTTCGGTGATGTGGTGTGGGTCGCGCCCGTAGAGCACGCGCACATGCAGCGCGATGCGGGCGTTCATGGCCAGCGACTCGAACACGTGCCGGTTGATGACGGTGTGGTAGGGCACCGAACTTCCGGCAATGGTGGTGTGCTGCAGGTGATCCGGCTCCCCGGTGTGCACACAGTAGGGCCGGCCGGACACGTCGACGGCGGCGTGCGCCAGCGTCTCGTCCATCGGGATGTAAGCGTCGCCGAACCGGCGGATGCCCTTCTTGTCGCCCAGGGCCTGGCCGAGGGCCTGGCCCAGCGCGATCGCGGTGTCCTCGATGGTGTGGTGCCCCTCGATCTCGACATCGCCCTTGGTGCGTACGGTCAGATCGAAGCTGGCGTGACTGCCCAGCGCCGTCAGCATGTGGTCGTAGAACGGGACACCGGTGTCGACGTCGACCTGTCCGGTGCCGTCCAGGTCGAGTTCGATGACGATGTCGGATTCCTTGGTGCGGCGCTCAATACGCGCACGCCGCGCCGCAATGCCGTTCTCGTTGCTGTTCAAGGTTGTCACTTCGCTCCTACGGGGGTGGCTGGGGCCAGTTCGGTGGCCGCGATCTGGGCGCTTGCCCGCAGGAACGCGTCGTTCTCGTCGGCCAGTCCGGTGGTGGCACGCAGGTAGCCGGGAATCCCGACATCGCGGATCAGGATCCCGGCGTCCAGGTAACGCTGCCAGGTGGCCGGCGCGTCGGCGAACTCGCCGAACAGCACGAAGTTGGCGTCGCTGGGGATGACCCGAAAACCCATGCCGGTCAACGCCGCTGTCACCCGTTCGCGTTCGGCGATCAACGTCGCGACGCTGCCCAGGGTGTCGTCGGCGTGCCGTAACGCGGCCCGGGCCGCGGCTTGGGTGACCGACGACAGGTGATAGGGCAACCGCACCAGCAGCATCGCGTCGACCAAAGCCGGTGTGGCGACCAGATATCCGAGCCGGCCGCCGGCGAACGCGAACGCCTTGCTCATGGTGCGGGTGACGATCAGCTTGGTCGGATACTCTGCGACCAGCGAGACGGCACTGGGCTGCGAGGAGAACTCGCCGTAGGCCTCGTCGACGATCACGATCCCTGGCGCCACATCGAGCAGCCTCTGCAGATCCGGCAGCGGAATGCTTTGTCCGGACGGGTTGTTGGGGCTGGCGATGAACACCACGTCGGGCTTGTAGTCGATGACCGCGGCGACGGCGGCATCCACATCGAGGCTGAAATCGCCCGCTCGGGCGGCCTCCAACCATTCGGTCCGGGTGCCGTCGGAGATGATCGGGTGCATCGAGTAAGACGGGACGAACCCGATCGCGCTGCGCCCCGGGCCGCCGAACGCCTGCAACAGCTGCTGCAGGATCTCGTTGGAACCATTTGCAGCCCAAACATTTTCGACGCCCAACCGAGTCCCGGTCTGCGCGGTCAGATAGCCGGCCAGGTCGGTGCGCAACGCTACCGCGTCCCGGTCGGGGTAGCGGTGCAGATCGACGGCCACTTCCCGCACCGATCGCACCACGTCGTCGACCAGCGCCTTGGTGGGCGGGTGCGGGTTCTCGTTGGTGTTCAGCCGCACCGGGACGGCCAGTTGCGGTGCACCGTAAGGAGATTTGCCACGCAGGTCGTCACGCAGCGGGAGATCGTCCAGCGTGGGTTCGGGCCCAAATGCAGCCGTCATCGCTCGAACCTCCGCCGTACCGCCTCGCCGTGGGACGGCAGGTCTTCGGCCTTGGCCAGCGTGACCACATGCCCGGAGACGTCTTTGAGGGCCGCCTCGGTGTAGTCGACGACGTGAATGCCGCGCAGGAAGGTCTGCACCGACAAGCCGCTGGAATGCCGGGCACTGCCCGCGGTCGGCAACACGTGGTTGGACCCCGCGCAGTAGTCACCGAGGCTGACCGGCGCCCATGGCCCGACGAAAATCGCTCCCGCCGAACGTATCCGGCCGGCGACCAGTGCCGCGTCGGCGGTCTGGATCTCCAGATGTTCGGCGGCATAAGCATTTACCACCTGGACACCGGCGTCGAGGTCGTCGACCAGGATGATCGCCGATTGGCGGCCACCCAAGGCCGTCGTGACCCGGTCGCGGTGCACGGTGGTCTGCAGTTGGCCCGCCAGCTCGGTATCGGTCGCGTCGGCCAGCGCCAGGCTCGGGGTGACCAGCACGCTGGCCGCCATCTCGTCGTGTTCGGCCTGACTGATCAGGTCGGCAGCCACATGCGCGGGATCGGCGGTGTGGTCGGCGAGGATGGCGATCTCGGTGGGCCCGGCCTCGGCGTCGATGCCCACCTGCGAACGGCACAGCCGCTTGGCGGCGGTGACGTAGATGTTGCCCGGTCCGGTGATCAAGTCGACGGGTGCGAGTTCGGTTCCGTCCAGGTCGGTGCCGCCGTAGGCCAGCAGGGCCACCGCCTGCGCGCCGCCGACGGCCCAGACCTCGTCGACGCCGAGCAGCCGGGCCGCGGCCAGGATGGTCGGGTGCGGCAATCCCTCGAACGCGGCCTGCGGCGGGCTGGCCACCACCAGCGAGTCGACGCCGGCGGCCTGTGCGGGCACCACGTTCATCACCACACTGGACGGGTACACGGCGTTGCCGCCGGGCACGTACAGGCCCACCCGCGAAACGGGAACCCACCGCTCGGTGACGGTGGCGCCGGGGCCCAGCACGGTCGTGACATCGGTGCGGCGCTGGTCAGCGTGCACCGCGCGGGTCCGCTCGATCATCACCCGCAGCGCGTCCCGGACGTCGCCGTCCAGCCCGGCCAGCGCGGCGTCCAGGGCCGCATCCGGAACCCGGACGGTAGCGGGCCGCACCCCGTCGAACGACGCGCCGAACTCCAGTGCAGCCTCGGCTCCGCGTTCGGCGACAGCTTGCACGATGGGCCGGACCTGCGGCAGCACGCTTTCCACGTCGGCGCCCCCGCGCGGCAGGGCGGCCCGTAGCCGGGCAGCCGTCAACTCCGCGCCGCGCAAGTCAATGCGGGTCATCAGTGCAGGCGGTGGGGTCACGTGGACCATTGTCCCAGAGCAGCTCAAGTCAATATCCGACCGGTAGTGTGGCCAGCATGTCCGCGAAGGATCACCCGAACAACGCCCCCGGCTTCCCGATGGTGTATCCGCTGTGGTTCGAGAACTTTCAGGTCAAGTACCTCAACCCGGCGCTCAAGCCGATCGCGCGGTATCTGCCCGGAACGGCCACCATCGAGCACCGCGGTCGCAAGTCGGGCAAGCCGTACAAAACCATCGTTGCCACCTACCGCAAGGGCAACGTGCTGGCGATCGCGCTGGGCCACGGGAAGACGGACTGGATCAAGAACGTCCTGGCCGCCGGTGAGGCCGACGTGCACTACACCCGTCGCAGCCTGCACATCACCAATCCGCGGGTGCTGCCGGCCGGTTCCGATGGCCCGGAGGCGCAAGCGCTGCCCCGGTTGCTGCGGATGCAGCTGCGCCGGATGGCGGTGCTGGTCGCCGATATCGCCTGAGCCCGCTTCGCACAGTGTGCGCTGAGGGCTTCGAGTGTGCGCTTAGGGCGGGATCTGGACGGGTTTTCCGCCCCTGCCGCACACTCAACGCCCTGGATGCACACTCAATGGCTCGATTAGGCCTCGGCTAAGCCCGGGTAAAGACGGTTTTGCCGGTCATCGTCGGCCACACCGAGGGCGCATCCTCCCAAGGCACGCTGCGATCGACCACCGGCGATAAATCCAGCCCGTCGGCGAGCAGTCCGAGGACGTGCGGGATAACGGCACGCGCACTGACGCGGCCGGTGACGAACCGAACGCCGCGGGTGTACATCGGTAGCAACGGCATCTCGACCTTGTCGTAGTAGATCCCAGTGTCGGTGCAGACACCGTCGGGCCAGGTCGCGCGCAGCGTCGCCGCCAGCAGTGCCGGATTGGCGGACGTATGTGCGGTGACGGGAAACGGATCCCAGGACTTGTCGGGCTTGGCGACGTCGTGGACGGCCGCCCCGAGCTTCTCGGCCGCCGCCAACCGACCCTCGTCGGTGTCGACGTAGTCGACGTGGGCGCCAAGGGCTACCCCGATTGCGGCCGCATAGAGCCCGATCGACAATGTGCCGACGACAAGGACGCGGCGATCGACTTCGTCCAGGGCGGCCAGTTCGGAGGAATAGGGCGCTACCGTGCGCCACCCGTCAGGGATGTTGTCCGAAAGAGAGGCGATGGCCACCGGGTCGACTGATTCGGGGACTGGGATGAGCATCGCGTCGGCGTAGGGCACCAGCACCTGATCCGCCATGAATCCCCCGCCATCGAGGCCGGCAATCGGGGCCATGCCGTACATCGACATCAACGGCACCGAGCCGCAGGTACCCGTCACGCCACGGCGGCACTCCCGACAGGTACCACAGCTGATCTGAAAAGGCACCACCACCCGATCGCCCACTTGGACGCTGGTTACCTCGTCGCCCACGGCGACGACCTCGGCCAGCCCCTCGTGACCGACCGCGTGACCAGGGGGCAGCGGCAACCGACCGTGGGCCACCCCGACGTCCAGGTCACAACAGGCCACCATCAGCGGCCGAACCAAAGCCTGCTGTGGCGCGGTGATTACCAGGTCGGGTGCCTCGCGCCAGGCGTATTGCCCGGCCGCTTCGAACATCAACTGCCTCATCTCAGCATTCTTGAGCGATTACTCAAGTATTGTCAAGACCATGCCGAGACCGGATCGCAGCCGCGCTGCGCTGATCGACAATGCCGCCACTCTGTTTCGACGCCAGGGCTATGCGGCGACCGGCCTGAACCAGATCCTCGACGAGGCCGGGGTCAAGCCCGGTTCGCTGTATCACCACTTCCCGCAGGGCAAGCAACAGTTGGCCGCCGCGGTCGTCGACAACGCCGGTGCCGGCATCGAGCAACTGCTGCGCAGATTCCTTGCCACCGACCGGCCGGTGGCTGACATCGTCGATCGCTGGATCGATCTGCTCACGGCGGGACTGGCCGGCGACCAGCGCGACGGCTGTCCGATCGAGCCGATCGCGACCGAGTCGGTGAACGCGAGCCCAGAGGTACGCGCGGCCTCGGCCCGGGCATTCCGCGGCTGGTGCCTGGCGATCGAAGAGCGACTGCGCTCCGAAGGCTGGGCGGCCGCGGAGGCGGAGCAGGTTGGCCTGGCGGTCATCTCATTGATCGAGGGAGCGCTGATCCTCTCCCGGATCGCGGGCGACGCGGCCGCGCTCAACGCCGCCAAGCCCGCGGCGCGGTCTTTGCTCCACCGCCAGATCACGAGCGCGTGATAAACGTTATGGCGTGACCGGCACGGTCAGCGAGTTCCTGCGGGTGGTCGACCTCACCGGGGTCTTCGGCAATGCCGTGCTCGGCGGAATTGTGGCACGCGAACAACGCATGGATCCGGTCGGCTTCATTGCGTTGGCCATCATGTCCGGCCTGGGCGGCGGACTCATCCGAGACACCCTGCTGCAGCAGGGCCCTCCCGTCGCGCTGACCGACTACCTGTACGTGATCACCGCGGTCGCAGGAGCGATCGTCGCCTTTCTGGCGCCGGTGCACGACCGGATCTGGAGCCTGACATTCCCGGTGGTGGACGCGCTGGCCCTGGGTTGCTGGGCGGCCGCGGGCGCGCAGAAAACTCTCACGGTCGGCCTGGGCTGGCTGCCGGCAGTGCTGCTGGGCACCATCACCGCGGTCGGCGGCGGAGCGTTGCGGGATTTGACGGTTCGCCGGATCCCACAGATCTTCGGTGGTAACACCCTGTACGCCACCTGTGCCGTCGCCGCCAGTCTCGTGGCGGTGCTCTTCAACTATCTCGGGCATGCGCCGACGGGGATGCTCGTGGCGACCGGGGTTGGTGCGGTGCTGTGCCTGCTCGCCCGCTGGCGGGGCTGGCAGTTGTGGCAGGGATTCGGCTGGGAGTACGCCGTCCGGCGACCGCCGGGCAAACGCTGGCCAAGGATCAAGGTGCAGCTGAACGGGAGGGCTGCGCCGGTTCCCGATCAGTCAGAGGAGAACTGAGCGACGCGGGGCCCTACATGTCCAGGCCGATGTCGAGGACGCGCACCGAGTGCGTGAGCGCCCCGACGGCAAGGTAGTCCACGCCGGTTTCGGCGTAGGTCGCCGCGGTGTCGAGGCTGAGCCCGCCGGACGACTCGAGCAGAACCGCGGGAGCGCGGGCGTCCCGGCGTTGCACCGCCATCTGCGTCTGCCATACCGGAAAGTTGTCCAGCAGAACAAGTTCGGGCTGTTCGGCCAGCACCTCGTCGAGCTGCTCGAGGGAGTCCACCTCGACCTCACACGGCAGTTCGGGTGCCGCGGCGCGCACCGCCCGCAGCGCATCGACCACCGAGCCTGCCGCCGCCACATGGTTGTCCTTGATCAGCGCGGCGTCGCCCAGCCCCAACCGATGGTTGACGCCGCCGCCCACCCGGACCGCATATTTCTGCAATGCCCGCAGGCCGGGCAGGGTCTTGCGGGTATCGCGAATTCGCGCCTTGGTACCGCTCACGGCATCGACCCACGCCGCGGTCGCGGTGGCGATCCCCGACAGGTGGCACACCAGGTTGAGCATGGTGCGCTCCACGGTCAACAATCCCCGCGTTTCGGCCTCCAGCGTCAGCAGGGACGCGCCCGGCTGCGGACGGGCGCCGTCCTCGACGCGTTCCAGCACCCGGTAACCGCCTGCGCCGAGGACCTCGTCGAGGGCCACCAGTGCCACGTCCACCCCGGCGATCACGCCCGGCTCGCGGGTCACCAGCGACGCGGTGGTCACCGCACCCTCGGGAACTGTCGCCAAGGTGGTGACGTCGGGCCCGTACCGCAGATCCTCCTCCAGCCCACGCCGAATGATGTCGCGAGCGACGGCCAGCTCGCTGTCGGTCAACTGCATCAGCCCACCGCGGCCAGCGCGTCCACCAGCACCGACTGTTGGCCCGCGGTCAGCCGCACCACGCTGCTGCGCGCTTCACCCGGCGCGGCACCCGAATACTCCGCACGGTGGTGGCAACCCCGGCTCTCGGTGCGGGCCAGGGCCGCGGCGGTCACCGCGCGGGCGGTCAGCGCCAACGCGACGTCCTCGAAATCGCGCCGGCTCGCCACCTGGCGCACACGCGCCGCCGCCAAGGTGGCGGACAACCGCTGCAGCCCGGCGGCGTCGCGGACTACCGAGGCGTCCCGGCTCATGGCGCGTTGCAGTTCGCGGCGCTTCGGAGCGGTGTGGGTGATCGGCTCGGGCGATGTCGCGCGGCACCGCCCAGCCGCCGCGGCGTGCGCGGCCGCGGCCTTTCCGGCGCGGGCACCGACCACCAAACCTTCCAGCAGGCTGTTCGAGGCCAGCCGGTTGGCGCCGTGCATGCCGGTACGGGCCACCTCACCCGCGGCGAACAGCCCGAGCAGCTCGGTTTGGCCGTACACATCCGTGACGATGCCGCCGCAGCTGTAATGCGCTCCCGGGACGACCGGGATGGGCTGCCGGACGGGGTCGATGCCGGCGGCCCGGCAGGCCGCCGTGACCGTCGGAAACCGGGATTCGAAGCCGCCGATGGAGCGCGCGTCGAGGTAGACGCAGGGATCGCCGGTGGCCTTCAACCGCGCGTCGATGGCGGCCGCGACAACGTCGCGCGGGGCCAGGTCGCCCATCGGGTGAACACCCGCCGTGACCGAATTACCTTGTCTGTCAAGCAGTATCGCGCCCTCGCCGCGGATGGCCTCGGTGACCAGCGGCCGCCGGCCGCCTTTCTTGCCGAACAGCATCGTCGGGTGAAACTGGATGAATTCGAGGTCGCTGACCGCGACGCCGGCCCACAGCGCCAGCGCGATCCCGTCACCGGTGGACCCCTCGGGATTGGTGGTGGCGCTGTAAAGGTGGCCCAGCCCACCAGAGGCCAGGATCACCGACGGCGCGCTGATGATCCCGGGTCCGTCCGGGTTGACCACCGACACGCCGCGCACCGCCGCGCCGTCGTGCAGCACCCGCACGGCCACGTGACTGGTGCGGATCTCCAGCAGCTGGGCCGCGTGGTCGAGCGCCCGTTGCACCTCGGCGCCGGTGGCGTCGCCGCCGGCGTGCACGATCCGTCGCCGCGAGTGCCCACCCTCGCGCGTCAGCGCCCATCGGCCGGGGGTGGATTCGTCGAAATGCGCTCCGTCACCGACCAATTCGCTGACGGCGCGGTAGCCGTCGGCGACGATCGAGTACACGGCGTCGGAATCGCACATGCCCGCACCCGGCCGTCAGAGTGTCGGCGACGTGGTGTTCCACCGAGTCGTCGTTGTCCGGCAACACCACGGCGATGCCGCCCTGCGCGAAATGCGTTGCGGTCACCGCGTGCCGCTGGTCCGCCTTGCTGAGCACCACGACCCTGCGGCCGGCGCGATGGGCGGCCAGTGCCGCGGCCAACCCGGCGACGCCGGTGCCGACCACGACGACGTCGGCTTCGTCGTGCCAGACGGGAGGGGCCATCATTCGCCGCCACCTGGTTGCCCGATTTCGATCATCCGCTGCACGCTGCGCCGGCCGGCCGCCGCGATCTCCGGATCGACGTGGACTTCGTCGGCCCCGTCGACCAGGCAGCGCAACAGCGCCGCCGGAGTGATCATCTTCATGAACTTGCAGGACGCCCGGTCGTTGACCGCCCGGAAGTCGACTTCCGGCGCCGCCCGGCGCAGCTGATACAACATGCCAACCTCGGTGGCCACCAGAACCTCGCGGGCGCGCGTCTCGTGCGCCGCATCGAGCATGCCGCCGGTGGACAGGATCTTCACCCGGTCTGACGGGAAGGCGCCCTCGCCGGCGAGGTACAAAGCCGAAGTGGCACAACCACATTCGGGGTGTACGAATAGCTCGGCATCGGGGTGTGCGCGGGCCTGCTCGGTGAGCTCGTCGCCGTTGATCCCGGCGTGCACGTGGCATTCGCCGGCCCACACGTGCAGGTTCTTGCGTCCGGTCACCCGACGCACATGCGCCCCGAGGAATTGGTCCGGGCAAAACAGCACTTCCCGGTCGGGGTCGATGGAGGCGACCACGTCGACGGCGTTCGATGAGGTGCAGCAGATGTCGGTGAGCGCTTTCACGGCGGCGGTGGTGTTGACGTAGGAGACGACGACGGCGCCGGGGTGCTCGTCCTTCCAGGCCCGTAAGTCGTCGGGCGTGATCGAATCCGCCAGCGAGCAGCCGGCCCGCTGGTCTGGAATCAGCACCGTCTTTTCCGGGCTCAGGATCTTGGCGGTCTCGGCCATGAAATGCACCCCGCAGAACACGATGGTGTCCTCGGGCGTCTCGGCGGCGATCCGGGACAGCGCCAGGGAATCCCCGACGTGGTCGGCAACGTCCTGGATGGCCGGCAGTTGGTAATTGTGTGCGAGCACCGTGGCGTTGCGGAGCCGCGCCAGCCGGCGAATCTCGTCGGCCCACTGCTCATCTCCCTCGACACCGCCGTAGCCAGTGGGCGAGTTCGTAATGCCGGCAACCATGTCGTCCGCGAGCGTGTCCATGCGATTCAAAATCGTCATGGCGAGCTCCTTTCGCGTCCAGGAGGTTTTCGACTTACAATCGAAAACATGCCATATGGTAGCACCGCGCACGAGGTGCTCGCGGTCGTGTTCCAGGTTCGGCACGTTACGCAGCACCGCCCAGGAGAGAAACCGCAGCTTAACGTGCTGTTATGGCAGCGTGCGCAAGATCCGCAGCGAGGTGCTTGGTCACTGCCGGGCGGACGGTTGCGCAATGACGAGGACATGACCACCTCGGTGCGGCGCCAATTGGCCGAGAAAGTCGACCTGCGCGAGCTGGCACACCTCGAACAACTCGCGGTGTTCTCCGAGCCCGACCGGGTGCCGGACACCCGGATGATCGCGTCCACGTTCCTGGGGCTGGTGCCCTCCCCCGCCATCCCCGAATTGCCGGCGGACACCCGCTGGCACCCGGTCAACTCGCTGCCGCCGATGGCGTTCGATCACGGCCCGATGGTGGCCCACGCTCGGACCCGCCTGGGCGCGAAGATGTCGTACACCAACATCGGATTTGCTTTGGCGCCAAAAGAATTCGCGCTATCCACGCTGCGCGACATTTACGGCGCGGCGCTCGGCTATCAGGTGGACGCGACGAATCTGCAGCGGGTACTGGTCCGGCGTGGGGTCATCACCCAGACGGGCACGATCGCCCAGTCCGGCCGCAGCGGTGGGCGGCCCGCGGCGCTGTACAAATTCACCGACTCTCAGCTGAGGGTCACCGACGAGTTCGCCGCGCTGCGGCCTCCCGGCTGAGAGCCGAAGCGACTCCGCAGTTGGAGACATCGCCGGCCGAGCGGCCCGATCGATCATGTGGCCTGGTCGATGCCCGATGCCGACTGTGACGAGCGGCACGCCACACCGTAATTCCAAGGGTGCACGGATGCCGGTAAGTTACCGGTAAGTTGCATAAGAGATGGATAAGGCTATTTAAGCTTTGACTAAGAGCCGCTGGCCGATCAGGCGCCGGCGCTGAACTCGGTTGGCTGGCCGCGCGCGTCTGGATCAGGATTCGCCGCTGCGTGGGAATGCCGACTGGCCACGAAGGGAGCGCAATGGTGCAGCTCAGTAACTTGGCGGGAACTCACGGCGCGGAGTGGATCGCCCGCCCGCAGCACGAGGAATTGCAGCGCAAGGTCCGCCCGCTGCTGCCGTCGGACGACCCGTTCTACCAGCCGCCACCCGGATTCCAGCACGCCGCACCCGGCACCGTACTGCGCTCGCGCGACGTCGAGCTCGCGTTCCTCGGGCTCATTCCGCAGCCCATCACCGCCACCCAGCTGCTGTACCGGACGACGGACAAGAACGGCAACCCCGAGGCCACGGTCACCACGGTGATCGTGCCGGCAGAACGCAGTCCGGAGCAGCCCTGCCCGCTGCTGTCCTACCAGTGCGCGATCGACGCCGTGAGTTCTCGCTGCTTTCCGTCGTATGCACTGCGACGACGGGCGAAAGCCCTCGGGTCGTATGGCCCAACTCGAGCTGCTGCTGATCACCGCCGCCCTGGCCGAAGGTTGGGCGGTCTCGGTGCCCGACCACGAAGGTCCGCGCGGTCTGTGGGGGGCCCCGTACGAACCTGGCTACCGCGTCCTGGACGGGATCCGGGCCGCCCTGAGTTCGGAACACATCTCGTTGTCCCCTTCGTCGCCGATCGGCCTGTGGGGATACTCCGGCGGCGGGCTGGCGAGCGCCTGGGCGGCCGAGGTATCGGGCGACTACGCACCTGAATTGGACATCGTCGGGGCGGTGCTCGGCTCACCCGTCGGCGACTTGGGCCACACCTTCCGGCGGCTCAACGGCGGCCTCTTTGCCGGTTTGCCGGCGTTGGTGGTCGCAGCGCTGGTGCATACCTACCCCGAACTGGACCGGGTGATCAAGGAGCACACCAGCGAAGAGGGACGCGCCCTGCTCGAGCGGCTGGAGAAGTTGACGACCGCGGCTGCGGTCATCCACATGGCCGGCAAGGACATGGGCGACTTCCTCAACGCGCCGCTCGAGGTCGTCCTGTCCACGCCGGAGGTGTCGCATGTCTTCGACGACATCAAGCTCGGCAGCGCGGTACCGGTGCCGCCGGTGCTGATCGTGCAGGCCGTGCACGACTACCTCATCGACGTCGATGACATCGATGCCCTGGCCCACGCGTATTCGGCCGGCGGCGCCTCCGTCACCTACCACCGGGATGCGTTCAACGAGCACATGGTCCTGCACCCGCTGTCGGCCCCGATGGCGCTTCGCTGGCTCATCGACCGGTTCGACCGGCGGCCGCTGACCGACCATCTCGCCCGCACCACCTGGCCGACGATGTTCAATCCGACGACCTACATCGGCATGGCACGGCTGGCCAAGATTGCGCTGAAAGTCATCACCGGCAGGAAGCTGCACCGCCGTCCCTTGTGACGGCTTGTGACGGCGTGCTACGACACGGCCGCCTCGGGGGCACCCGGCGCCACGGTCAGCGGGGTCGACGGCTGATCGGCTGACGGGTATCCACCCAGGTCATCGCGCGCGTTCCCGGCCGCGATCAGTGCGTATACCAACGCGGCGACGGCGGCCGGCGACAACAGGGTGGCAACCACCTGCAGTGGCGCGCGGGCGAAAAACACCGGCGGCGCCTCGATGACGTAGGTCAGCCCATGGTCGGCGTTCGCCAACAGCGGCACCGTATCGAAATCCAGCGCGCCGTAGCGCAACCGCACCAGCAGCGCTCCCACTCCCGCGGCGGCCGCGGTGGCGACCATCAAACCGATGCACAGCCCGACGACCATCTCCGGTCCCCGATGCGCCCGCCACAGCCACACCAGGACTGCTGCCACCACCGCCACGGTGTTCATCAGGCCGAGCAGCAGGAAGGGTGCGATGAAGAAGTTCTCCGATTCGCTGCCCAGGTAGTCGTGCACCCGCTCACCGGCGCGGTTGAGGGCCACCACGGCATGGATCGACGGGGCGATCCACGCCCACAGCCCGCCGACCAACGCACCCGTCACCGCCAGGCCCACCGTCACGACGATGATCGCGCGGGCACCCGAGGTGCGGGGCGCGCCGACCGTCTCGGGCTGGGCGTGTTCGGTCACCGGTGCGCCTCCAGCTCGGCCGAGTCCACCTGTCCGTGCCGCGAGCAGCGGGCCCACCAACCGTCGGGGCGAACCTGCACCACCATCCGGCGTCCGCATTGCGCGCAGAACCGAGGAGGCTCAAGGCCTAGCTGGGCTGCCGTCGGCGTGGCCGTGCCAGCTAATTCGCCGGTGTAGACGTTGTAGGCGCCGCCGGCGACCGGAGCGCCCAGATCTTGAACCACAGTCCTCGTCTCTACAAGCTGGCGTTGAGCGCCTTGATCGGCATCTGCAGATTCTCCAGCAACTCCAGGTCCGCCTCGGCGGGCCGGCCGAGCGTGGTCAGGTAGTTTCCGACGATCACCGCGTTGATGCCGCCCAGGATGCCTTGCTTGGCACCGAGGTCGCCCAAGGTGATTTCGCGGCCGCCGGCGAACCGCAGCATGGTGCGCGGCAACGCCAACCGGAACGCCGCGACCGATTTGAGCGCTTCGCTGGCCGGCATCACTTCCAGGTCGCCGAACGGCGTCCCGGGCCGCGGGTTGAGGAAGTTCAACGGAACCTCATCAGGACGGAGTTCGGCCAGTTCAGCGGCAAACTCGGCGCGCTGCTCCAGCGTCTCGCCCATCCCGAGGATGCCGCCGCAGCAAACCTCCATGCCGGCATCGCGCACCATGGACAAGGTTTGCCAGCGCTCCTCCCACGTGTGGGTGGTGACGACATTGGTGAAGAACGAGCGGGCGGTCTCGAGGTTGTGGTTGTAGCGGTGCACGCCCATCTCCGAAAGCCGCTGCACCTGCTCGGGACTCAGCATCCCCAGCGAGCAGGCGATGTTGATCTCGACTTCGTCGCGGATCGCCTCGATGCCGGCGGCGACCTGGGACAGCAACCGCTCGTCGGGCCCACGGACCGCGGCCACGATGCAGAACTCGGTGGCGCCGGACTTCGCCGTCTGCTTGGCCGCCTCGACCAGGCTGGGCACATCCAGCCAGGCGCTGCGCACCGGCGAGGCGAACAGTCCGGACTGCGAGCAGAAATGGCAATCCTCCGGGCAGCCACCGGTTTTCAGGCTGATGATGCCCTCGACCTCGACCTCGGGGCCGCACCAGCGCATTCGCACCTCGTGGGCGAGCGCCAGCAGTTCCTCGAGCCGGCCGTCGGGCAGCTGCAGCACCTGCAGCACCTGGTCCTGGCTGAGTCCGTCACCGCGCTCGAGCACCTGTTGGCGGGCCACCACCAAAATGTCGGGCTCGTTCGCATCCCCTTGGCCGGCGTTGGTCTGGGCATCGGTCCTGGGTCCAGTAGCCGCCTGCGTCACCAAGTACTCCCCTTGTTTTCCTTGCTTACTGAAGGTCTGCCAAAGGCTAGGGTAACGGTGCGCACGTGGACAAACTCGCTCCGGGCGCCTCGAGACCAGGGAAGCAACCGGGAAAGAGACCGGGGAACACGAGGACGGCCGGGGTATACGACGACCGTGATCGAGATGAACGAGCCGCAGGCCACTGCGCACGTGGTGTATCTGGCACACCACTGGATCCTGCTGGCGGTGCCCGCCTTCCTGCCTGCAGTGATAGTCGTCACCGTGATCCTGTACATCGCGCTGCGCGACCGCCGGGCGGCCCGGAATGCGGCCGCCGGCAAACCGGAAGATGCGAGCCGAACCGCCGACACGACCAACGAAAATCGTGATTGACGACCCCGAAATAGGGGCATTCCATATGAGGTCGCTAACTTACCTTGGAGTAAGTTCGCGCCCGTCAAATCCAAATGTTCCCGGGGCGGCCTGGCGTGCGATTGGGAGGACATGACGATGAAGTCGGCGGAACTCATTTCGGGATTGAGATTTGTTGCCGATGCGCCCGCCCGGGGAGCCGGGCTGAACCAGGTGATCGGCCTCTCGGTCGCCGCAATGGTGATCTCGCTGGTGATGCTGTGGGTCGGTTACGCGCACCGGACCCATCGGATCACCTGGCTACGGCGGTTCTCCGACTGGCTTGGCGGCAAGTTCAGGCGCCCGGCCTGGGTGGCACTGCCGATACTCGTCTACACCACGTCGATCATCTGTGCGCTGTTCGGGTTCATCTGGGACGTCAGCTGGCATATCGGCAACGGCCGCGATCCGGGTCCGCTGGCCAACCCCGCGCACTACTTCATCATCATCGGCCTGTTCGGGATATTCCTGGCGGGCATGACCGCGATCGTGCTGCCGTTCGACGAGCCCGGCCCCGCGCCGGTGCGCATCACCCGCAACTGGCACGCTCCCGTCGGCGGCGTGCTGATGGCCGGCTGCGGGATGTACGCCCTTTTCGGATTTCCGCTCGACGACATTTGGCATCGCATCTTCGGACAAGACGTAACCCTTTGGGGCCCAACCCACTTGATGATGATCGGCGGCGCCGGATTCTCGCTGTTCTCGGTGCTGATGCTGGAGTACGAAGGCGGGCGCGCGTTGCCGGACGCGCCCCCTGAGCGTCCGTTCGTTAAATTCCTGCGCTACCTGTCCTGTGGTGGATTGTTGATCGGCATGTCGGTCTACCAGATCGAATACGACTTCGGCGTCGAGCAGTTCCGGCTGGTGCTGCAGCCGATGATGATCGCCGGTGTCGCGGCGGTGGGTCTGGTGGTGGCGCGCATGACCCTGGGGCGGGGCGCTGCGATCATCGGGGCGCTCTTCGCGGTCGCGCTGCGCGGTGGT
Source organism: uncultured Actinomycetota bacterium (assembly GCA_963735655.1). Lineage (GTDB taxonomy): Bacteria > Actinomycetota > Actinomycetes > Mycobacteriales > Mycobacteriaceae > Mycobacterium. Next base: position 132,516 of record CAVTLW010000001.1, on the reverse strand, counting down.
GTCGCCTTCCTGGTGGGTCCGGTCTTGGCGGCGCCGATCACCTGGTTCCCGCTCTATCTGGGCCCCGCCGTGGTGGTCGAAATACTGGCGCTGACACCACTGTTCAAGCGCCCCATCGTGTTTGGCGCCGTGGCCGGTTTGGGTGTGAGCACCATCGGGCTGTGGCTGGAGTCGCTGTGGATCGGGGCGGTGTACCACTACCCGTGGCCGGTCAGCATCTGGGGCGAGGCTCTGGCGATGGCGATACCGGTGGCGGTGTTCATGGGGTTGTGCGGGGCGCTGACCGGAATGGTGCTGACCGGGCAACGACTACCGCGCCGGGCGATCGGCATATCGGTGGTCGTGGCGACGGTGTTGGTGATCGGCGGCGCGGTGGCGAACGGGCTGCACATCATCGTGCCGAAGCAGGACACCGCGACCATCACATTGACCGAGCTGCCCAGCGAGCCCGGCAAGCGCATGGTGTCCGCCGATGTGCAGATCAACCCGCCGGATCTGGTGAGCGACAACCCGGATTGGGTGTCGATCCTGTCCTGGCAGGGCCGGATGGAGAACGACCGGGGCCTGGTGATCGACCGACTCAATAAGCGTCGGTCCGGGGCACTATCGCTCCGTCGAGCCGGTTCCGGTCTGGGGCTCATGGAAGACGCTGTTGCGCGTTCAAGACGGCTACACCATGACCGCCGTGCCGATCTACGAGCCCGCTGACGACGCGATTCCGGCAGCTGAAGTGCCGGCGCTGGCCTCCAGCACGCGCCCGTTCGTCCAGGAGATCACCATTCTGCAGCGAGAACGCGACCCGAACGTGCCGGCGTGGTTGTTCACCACCGGCTCGATCCTGGTCCTGATCTTCACGCTGATGGTGATCGCCGCGCTGACCTGGGGCGCCGGCCGGATCAACGCCGGAACCAGCAAGCCCGAACAGGTCGAGGAGGAAAAGCATCCACTCCCGAGAGCAGCCTGAGTCGATGACTGTTCGCGGCATCCGCAGCGCGGCGTGGGTGGCGGTGCTGGTCTGGGGTCTCTGGGGACTGTTGGCGTGCGGCGGTTCGTCCAACACGACCTCCGGCGCCCCGCTGGTCGTCGACGTGACCATCGCCAACGGCCAGGTGACACCGTCGAATGCCACGCTGCAGGCCAAGGTTGACCAACAGATCACCCTGCATGTCACCAGCGACGCCACCGACGAACTGCATGTGCACTCGGTGCCCGATCACAAGTTCCAGGTCGCGGCCGCACCCAACCAGACGTTCCAGTTCTCGGTCAACGTGCCTGGCAACGTCGACGTCGAACTGCACCACCTGCGGCGCACGATCGCCACAATCCAAGTCCAGCCGTGACCGGCGGCCGTGACGCGGTCTTGCTGGCGCACGGTCTGGGCGGGTCGAGCGACCTTCCGGTCCCCTACGCGTACGCGATGGTCGGCGCCGCGTGGGCGTTGACGTTCACCTTCGCGCTCGTCGCATTCGCGTGGCGGCGGCCACGGTTCGACCCGGAAAAGCCGGGTCATCCGTTGCCGGCGGCGCTCACCGCCGTGGTGGACGCCCGCGCAACGCGCTGGACCGCTGCCGGCTTGGCGCTGCTGTTCGCGGCCTGGGTGGTTTCGGCCGGCGTATGGGGCCCGCAGACGTCGGCGAACGCCCTGCTGGGCGCTTTCTACGTGCTGCTCTGGGTCGGGTTGGTGGCGCTTTCGCTGCTGTGCGGCCCGGTGTGGCGCGTGCTCTCGCCGGTGCGCACCGGATATCTACTGCTGCAACGGGTCACGCCGGCCCGCCTTCGTGGGCCACGGTTCTTGTATCCCGAAAAGTGGGGATATCGTCCTGGCGCGCTCGGCCTGTTCGCGTTCGTGTGGCTGGAATTGGCCAGCCCGGATCCGGCGTCGCTGCCGTGGGTGAAGACGTGGCTGCTGGTTTACGTCGTGGTTCTGCTGGCCGGGGCGTGGTTGTGCGGTCAGCGCTGGTTGGCGCGTGCCGACCCGTTCGGCGTGTACAGCATGGCGGTCTCGCGGCTGTCGCCGTTTCGCCGGAATCCGGCCACCGGGAAGATCGTGATCGGCAATCCGTTCGACCATCTGCCGTCGCTGCCCGTGCGGCCCGGCGTGTTGTCGCGATGCTGGCCGTGTTGCTTGGGTCGACGGCGTTCGACAGCTACTCGTCGTCACCGACCTGGCGCAATTTCGCCGATCGGTTGCCCGCGCCGCCCATGGTGTGCCGGCGGCGCTGTCGTCGTCAGCACTGCGAACGTCGGCCTGATCTTTTTCATTTCGGTTGTGGCGCTGACATTTTCGTTTGCGGCGCGAGCAACGGGTGGACTTGACCGGGCACAACGCCGGACCCTGCCCGGCCAGCTGGCGCACTCGCTGATCCCGATCGTGGTGGGCTACATCTTCGCCCACTATCTCTCCTACCTGGTGGAGCGCGGCCAACAGGCGGTCTTCGCCCTTGCCGACCCGTTCGGCCGGGGATGGAACCCGTTGGGGCTGGCGCACTCTCATGTCGCCTATGTGCTGTCCCTGCACCCGGGTGTGCTGGCCGGCATCAAGGTGGCCTGCGTGGTCACCGGGCACATCGTGGCGGTGATCGCCGCCCACGACAAGGCGCTGCGGGTGCTGCCGACCGGCCATCAGCTGACCGGGCAGCTCACCATGATGCTGGTCATGGTGGGCTACACCTTCACCGGCTTGTACCTGCTGTTCGGCGGGTAGCCTTGACGTCCTTCACCGGGCCCCAGCGGCCAGGCCAAGTGCCCGCATCGTGCTCGCCAGGTGTGTCTGCACCGAGGTGTGCGCCTGATCGAGGTCGCCGTCGCGCAGCGCTTCGGCAATGCCGCGATGCTCGTCGATGATCGTCGCCAGCCGCTGCGGATCCCGCAGTGCCGATTCGCCGATCATGCGCATCTGCCGGTCCCGCAGCGACGAGTAGAAACCGGCCAGGATCCCGTTGCCCGCCGCTTCCAGCGTGATGTTGTGAAAGGCGCGGTCCGACTCGAGGAACTCGGCCAGGTTCGACGCGGCGGCGGCTTCACGCTGACGTTCCAGCTGAGCCGACAGCTGGTCGAACACCGCCGAGCATGCGGCGGGACCACGTCCGATCACCGTTGCGGCCGCGAACTGTTCCAGCACCAACCGGGCCTCCATGACCGCGCGGACCTCCTCGGGAGATACCGGCACCACCAACGCGCCGCGCTGCGGATACAACCGCAGCAAGCCCGCGGCCTCGAGCTGCAGGAAAGCCTCGCGCACCGGCGTCCGCGACATACCCAGCGCGGTTGCGACCTCACCCTCGCTGATCAATTCCCCACCGGGAAAAGCCCCCGTGAGCACCCTGGTTTTGACGTAGTCCAGCGCGCGGTCTTTGGCCGCGCTCCGGCGACCGCCGGCTACCTCCTGCGCCACCCACCCTCCCTTGCGGCTAAGTCGTATCCCGACTGTATTCCACCTCCCCCGCGTTCTTCGGCGCCGACGCGGTTGCAGCTTAGATACAAGTTAGATACTATTTAGATACTAACGATGGACGCCTGTAGGAGGTTCGATGATGTCCATTCAGAGTCAAGAAGCACGGGTCGCGCCGATAGACCTGGATCCGACGGTCCCCGCACCGATGGCGAACGTGGCCGAGTGCGGCTTCGAGGGCAGGTTCGAGGAGTGGGCGGACGATGCCCGCTACTTCGAGTACTCGAAGGCGGCCAACCCGATCGGGTCGGGCCACGCGCCGCAGGTTCCCGATCGTCCAGTTCGGGCCCGAGATCTACCTGGACCAACCGACCGGCGTGGTCGCGCTGGATTTGTCCGCCGAACTCGGCATCACGACGGGCGAAGCCACCAGTCCTGCGCTGTTGGCCAACTTCGTTCGCATCCGCGCCGGTGAGCAGGTCGACACCGCCCCCAACGCCACCTCGCAGTTGTACTACGTGCTGTACGGGCGTGGCTTTGCCGCGGTGAACGGCCGACTGGTCCGATGGGAGAAGGGCGACTTTCTGACCCTGCCCGCCACGTCCCGCGCGATCTTCTACGCCGACGCCGAGACGGCCATGTACTGGGTGCACGACGAACCCCTTCTGCGCTACCTGGGCGTGCAGGCGCACGAGCCGATGTTTGCGCCCACGAAGTTTCACCGCGCCGATGCGGTCGCCAAACTCGAAGACATCGCCTCGCGGCCCGGCGCCAACGACAAGAGCCGCGTCAGCGTGCTGCTGGCCAACGCCGCCGAAGAGCAGTCGCTGACCATCACCCACACGTTGTGGGCCATGTTCGGCGTGCTACCCGCGGGCCAGGAGCAGCGCCCGCACCGGCACCAGTCCGTCGCGCTGGACCTGATCCTCGATGCCCCGCCCAGCGGTTGCTACACCCTGCTCGGCACCCGGCTCGACGAGCGCGGCGAGATCCTGAACCCGACGCGGGTGGACTGGCAGGCGGGTGGCGCATTCACCACGCCGCCGGGCATGTGGCACGCGCACTACAACGAAAGCGATTCCCCGGCGCACCTGATCCCGGTTCAAGACGCCGGGCTGCAGACCTATCTGCGCAGTCTGGACATCAAGTTCACCCAGCGCCGCGACCTGATCGTGGGATAGCCGTGAAAGGCACCCGGTGAGCTGCGGCATCGCGATACCATCGGCTTCCTCGAGTCTCTTCGAGCGGCGACCGTTGGGAGGTGGGGATGTCGTTTGTCATCGCGACACCAGACGCAGTGCTGGCGGCGGCAACGGATCTGGCGGGTGTCGGTTCGACGATCAGCGCGGCTAATGCCGCAGCGGCCGCCCAAACGACCGGGCTGCTGGCCGCCGGCGCCGATGAGGTGTCGGCCGCCATCGCCGCCGCTTTTGGCGCCCACGGCCAGGGATATCAAGCCGCCAGCGCCCAGCTGACAGCGTTTCACGACCAGTTTGTGCACGCCTTGAACGTGGGCGCGAACTCATATGCCGGCGCCGAAGCCGCCAACGCATCGCCCTTACAGACTCTGGAGCAAGGCGCGTTGAACCTGATCAACGCACCCACCCAGGCGCTGCTGGGGCGCCCGCTGATCGGCCCCGGCGCTAACGGCACGGCGCCGGGACAGGCCGGCGGCGCGGGCGGGCTGCTGTGGGGCAATGGCGGCAATGGAGCGTCCGGTGCGGCCGGTCAGGCCGGGGGTAATGGCGGAGCGGCCGGGCTGCTCGGCAACGGCGGTGTGGGCGGCGCAGGCGGAGCCGGTGCGCCTGGCGGTGCCGGCGGCAACGGCGGGTTGCTCTACGGCAACGGCGGAGGCGGCGGGAACGGCGGGACCGCGGTGGTCGCCGGCGGCAACGGCGGGCAGGGCGGTAGCGGCGGGAACGGCGGGGTGTTGTTCGGCAACGGCGGGACCGGCGGCGCCGGCGGGCAAGGAGCGACCGGCACGAGCGGCAACCCCCAACCCGCCCCCCCGGCTGGCCAGGCGGCCAATGGCAATGACGGCAATGGCACCCTCATCGCCCAGGCGGGCAACGGGCAGGACGGCGCTCCGGGTACCACGATCGGGCAAACGGGAGGTGACGGCGGCAGGGGCGGCTTCAGCGGCATCCAGGGTGGCAGCGACAACGCCGCAGGCGGCGACGGCGGTGCCGGCGGCCCCGGTGGCCCCGGTGCTCCCGGCGGCCATGGCGGCGACGCGGGCAACGCCTCCGCCAGCAATTTCGCAATCGCTACTGGCGGTACAGGTGGTGCCGGCGGCCCCGGCGGCGCGGGCGCACCCGGCGGCGACGGCGGAATGGGCGGAACCGGCAGCTCAACCAATGTAGGGAGTAGCTCGGGCGCGGGCGGCGCCGGTGGAACCGGCGGCACCGGCGCGGCGGGCGGCAATGGAGGAATGGGCGGCCCGGGCGGTCAGACCACCGACGCTGGCAGTGGAGGTAGGGGGGGTACCGGCGGCATCGGTGCGACTGGCGGCGCCGGCGGTACCGGCGGCAGCGGCGGCGCCGGCGGTCATGGCGGGCTCTTGTTCGGCGACGGCGGTACCGGCGGCAGCGGCGGCGCCGCCGGCTACGGCGGCGCCGGCGCTTCTGGCGGTCCGGGCGGCAATGGTGGTCAGGGCGGCCAAGACGGGCAACTCAGCTCAGCGGGCACTGGCGGTGATGGCGGCAACGGCGGTGTCGGAGGTGCCGGCGGCGACGGCGGTGACGGCGGAAACGGCGGCGTGGGCGGCGCGGGCGGACTATTCGGCCACGCGGGCGGAAACGGGGTCGGCGGTGCCACGGGTAACGGCGGTGCCGCGGGAGCCGGCGGTATCGGTGGCCAGGGCGGTCTGGTCGGCACGGGCGGCGGGGGCACGGCCGGGAATGCCGGCCAGCCAGGCGCCAACGGCGTACCTGGAGAGTCTGGCCAGCTCGGCCAACCCGGCTGACGCCGGCAGGTACTCGTCAACCGGTGGCATACGTCGGCGTTTCGCGAAACGCCCATTGAGCTGCGCAATCGCGATACCATCTGCTTCTTCCCAACACCTCTCAAGCCGATCGCGAGCCTGAAATGTCTTTCGTAATTGCAACACCGGACATGGTCACAGCGGCGGCAACGGATCTGGCGGGTATCGGCTCGACGATCAGCGCGGCCAACGCCGCGGCCGCGGCCCACACGACCGGGCTGCTGGCCGCCGGCACCGACGAGGTGTCGGCCGCCATCGCCGCAGCGTTCGGCGCCCACGGCCAGGGGTATCAAGCCGCCAGCGCCCAGGTCGCGGCGTTTCACGATCAGTTTGTGCGGACGTTGAGCGCTGGCGCGGCCTCGTATGCCAACGCCGAGGCTGCCAACGCATCGCCCTTACAGACACTCGAGCAAGGGGCGTTGAACCTCATCAATGCGCCGAGCCAGGCGCTCCTGGGCCGCCCCCTGATCGGCGACGGCACCAACGGCACGGCTCCGGGACAGGCCGGCGGCCCGGGCGGGCTGTTGTTCGGCAACGGCGGTAGCGGCGCCGCCGGCGCGGCTGGCCAGCGCGGGGCTAACGGTGGGGCTGCGGGACTACTCGGCAACGGCGGCGTCGGCGGCACCGGCGGGGCCGGCGCACCCGGCGGTGCGGGCGGCAACGGTGGATTCTGGTTCGGCAACGGCGGGGCCGGTGGGGCCGGCGGGGCGGCCACGATCGCCGGCGGTAGCGGCGGGCAGGGCGGTAGCGGCGGAAACGCCGGGCTGCTGTTCGGCAACGGCGGGGCCGGCGGCGCGGGCGGGCAAGGCGCGACCGGTACCAGCGGCAACCCACAGCCCGCTCCCCCGGCTGGCCAAGCGGCCACCGGTGCTGACGGCGTCCAGAACCTTGGCACTGCGACCGACGGCCAAGCCGGCGCTCCGGGTTCCGCCACCGGCGTTACCGGAGGCAACGGCGGCACCGGCGGCAGGGGCGCCGGCAATAGTTCCTCGACGGCTGGTCAGGGCGGCATCGGTGGCGCCGGCGGAATCGGCGGCCCCGGTGCACCCGGCGGCACGGGCGGCAACGGGGGCGACGCAAGTGCAACGACCGGCAGCCAAGCTCTTGGAGGTGCCGGTGGCCACGGCGGGACCGGGGGCGCGGGCGCAGTCGGCGGCAACGGGGGCGACGGAGGATTCGGCACCGCATCGAGTTCTTCGAACGCCGGCACCGTGGCTAGCGGTGGCAACGGCGGTGATGGCGGAACCGGCGGTATCGGCGCGGCCGGCGGCGACGGAGGAAGCGGCGGCCTCGGATCAGTCCCCGGCGCCGGCAACCTGCCCCTCGCCGCTAACGGAGGTAATGGCGGTACAGGGGGTGTCGGCGCGGCCGGTGGTACAGGCGGCGCTGGCGGCGCCGGCGGTACCGGTGGGCGCGGCGGCCTACTAGTGGGCGACGGCGGCCACGGCGGCATCGGCGGCACCGCAGGCGACGGTGGCGCCGGCGCTATGGGTGGCTCTGGCGGAAAGGGTGGCACGGGCGGCACGTCGATAGGAGCTGCCCAAGGTCCTGGCGGCACCGGAGGCAACGGCGGTGCCGGCGGTGACGGCGGCGACGGCGGCGACGGCGGAAATGGCGGCGCCGGCGGCGCGGGGGGACTGTTCGGCACCGCGGGCGGCGTGGGCGCCGGTGGCGGTGCGGGTAACGGCGGGGCCGCGGGAAGCGGCGGGGCCGCGGGCACGGGTGGTGCGGGCGGTACGGGCGGTGTGTCCACAGGCCCGACCGGCAACGACGGCCAGATTGGCGCCGACGGCACGTCCGGTGCGCCCGGCAAGCCCGGTATCGGCTGACATCAGCTCTGAACGCCGGTACATGAACGGCTAATACCGTCTGAGCCGGGAGTGCCTTAAGGCACTATCCGCGCTGCTCGACCCGAACTGCTGCCGCTAACGCCTCGGGCGGCCGCGCCGCGAGAGCGCCGTTAGCCGGGTCTGGTCGGCAGGCAGTCGAAAGACGTTTGCCTGATTCAACTTTGGGGCATGCGCCCAGCCGTGTTCGCGGTGTCGACGACCGTCGCGAAGGGAGCGAACCGTCGGCTCCGGCAGCGTTGAAGCGAGCGGTGCCTGGCGAGGGTTAGCCGGGATCACCGGGCGCACCGTCGGTGCCCTTGCCGCCGGCAGAGCCGGCACCTCCGGGCGTGTTCCCAGTGCCGGGCGTGCCGGCGGCGCCGCCGCTGACCCCGCTGCCTCCGTCGCCGCCCGTGCCGCCACCCCCGGTGGTACCGGCGATGCCCGCCTGGCCGAACAGCCCACCGGAGCCGCCCATGCCGCCGGTGCCGCTGCCGCCGCCGTTGCCGCCGTCGCCGCCGTTCCCTCCTTTGCCGCCATCGCCGGCGGTGCCACCAAAGCTGACGGTGGCGCTACCAGCGTTACCGCCGTTGCCGCCCTTACCGCCGATGGCCCCGTCGCCACCGTCACCGCCGTGGCCCCCGATGCCGGCGTTGCCGCCGGCGCCGCCGTTGCCAAACAGGCCACCAGAACCGCCGTTACCGCCAGCGCCACCGGCGCCACCGGTGCCACCCGTACCGCCGGCACCACCGGCGCCGGCGTCACCACCCGCACCCCCGATGGAGTTGAAAGCACCACCGCTGGTGAGGCTGATGGGCCCAGTGCCGCCTTTGCCGCCAACGCCCCCATCGGCTCCAATGCCCCCAACGCCGCCGACGCCGCCGACGCCGCCCGCACCGCCGGTGCCGACCAGCAGCCCGCCGTGACCACCATCACCGCCCGCGCCGCCGGCGCCACCCGTGCCGCCAGACATCCCTGTGGCGCCGCTGCCGCCGTTGCCGCCGGGCCCGGATAGGGCCGAACCACCAGCACCGAAAGTCGAGGCCCGCCCGCCGTCACCGCCGGCGCCGCCCGCGCCGCCGGGCGCCTGACCGTTAGTCCCATTGCCGCCGGTGCCCCCGCCGGCCACACCGATGTTTGCGCTGGCGTTCCCGCCGATACCGCCGGCGCCCCCGTTGCCGCCGGAGCCACCGGTGCCACCATTGCCGGCGCTTCCTGTACCGCTTCCCGAGGCGGCCACCTGGCCGCCGGCGCCCCCGGTGCCTCCGGTGACGCCGAGACCGCCGTCAGCGCCGTCGCCGCCGGTGAAGCCGAAGGCATTGCCATTGCTACCGTCGAAGGTGCTGCCGCCGGTGCTGCCGGTGCCGGCTTGCCCGCTAACAACAGGGTTGACGCCGGCCGCACCGGCCAGACCAGTGCCGCCTTGACCGCCGGCACCGCCGAGGCCGAACAGGTTGGCGCTGCCTCCGTCGCCACCTCGCCCGGGGATGCCGCCGTTGACGCCCGCCGAGGCCGGGCCGCCCTGGCCGCCAATCCCGCCATTGCCGCTCAGCCACCCACCGGTTCCACCCATTCCGCCGCGGGCGCCCGCCCCACCCGCGCCGCCGGACCCGCCGTTGCCGATCAGTCCCGCGGCGCCGCCGATGCCGCCCGCCTGGCCGGGCCCACCCGAGCCACCATTACCGCCGTTACCCCACAGCCACCCACCTGCCCCGCCGCTTGCGCCGCTCCCGGCGGCGCCATTGGCGCCGTCGCCGATCAGCGGGCGCCCGGTAATCGCCTGGGCAGGGGCGTTGATCGTGTCGAGCAGCGGTTGCAGCGGGGACGCATTGGCCGCCTCGGCGCTGGCATACAGCGCCCCGCCGGCACTGAGTGCCTGCATGAATTGCTGATGAAACATCGCCGCATCGGCGCTCATGGCCTGATATGCCCGGGCGTGTCCGGAAAACAGCGACGCCACCGCTGCCGACACCTCATCTGCGCCGGCGGAGACCAGCTCGGCTGTCGGGGCCAGCGCCGCGGCATTGGCCGCGATCAACGTCGATCCGATGCTCTGCACATTCGCCGCCGCCGCCGTCACCATCTCCGGGGCCACCATCACATACGACATCGCTGTCCTCCTGCGCCGGTATTGAGTGCCCAGGGAACACGCATCGCTACCCGAGCCCGAAGTTCGTTCCAACATGACTCACTGATGCGATTGGTGCGGCTACGAACATCGGTCGTAGGCGCCCTAGATTACCGCCGTGTCGGGGTCGTAGATCGGTTTGAGCGAATTAGATTGGCTTGAAGGCGGCGTGCGTTGCCTACGGGGTCACCCGGACCTCTCCGCGCTTACCCCTAACCGCACCAGCAGAGTCTGAACACGCCGTTCAATCTCGTCGCGGATCGGCCTTAACGCATCGAGCGGTTGGCCTGCCGGATCGGGTAGAACCCACTCTTCGTAGCGACGTCCGGGCAGGATTGGGCAGGAATCGCCGCATCCCATGGTGATCACAACGGCGACGGCTTCGAGCATGTCAGTGGTCCACCGCTTGGGTTGTTCGTTGGCAATGTCGATGCCCTTCTCTGCCATGGCGGCGACCGCAGCGGGATTCACCGCATTGGCGGGTTCTGACCCACCCGAGTAAACGGCCGCACGGTCGCCGGCTAAATGCTTGAAGAATCCCATCGCCATTTGGGATCGACCTGCGTTGTGGGTGCAGAGAAATAGGACAGCGGGCTTGATGTCTGGGCGACCGTCGGTCATTTGGCGCTCCCGTCGACCGGAGTTGGTTTCGATGAGTTCTGACCTGTGAAGCGACGCCTCAAGGCCAGCGAAACGTAGACCAACGCGACGAGGACGGGCACTTCGATGAGCGGGCCGACGACACCGGCCAGCGCCTGCCCAGAGGTGGGACCATAGGTGGCGATGGCGACGGCGATGGCCAGCTCGAAGTTGTTGCCAGCAGCGGTGAATGCCAGCGTGGTGGTGCGCTGGTAGCCCAGGCCCAGCATTGCTCCCAGGACGTAGCCACCGCTCCACATGATTGCGAAGTAGGCCAGAAGAGGCAGTGCTATGCGGGCGACATCGATTGGGCGGCTGGTGATTTGGTCGCCTTGCAGGGCGAACAGGATGACGATGGTGAACAGCAGCCCATAGAGCGCCCACGGGCCGACTCTGGGCAGAAAGGTGGCTTCATACCAGCTACGGCCCTTGGCCTTCTCCCCCAGTCGCCGCGAGAGATACCCGGCGACCAGCGGGACACCGAGAAAGATCAGTACGGACTTGGCAATCTGCCAGGGCGACGTGCTGATCGCGGTCTGCGGCAACCCGAGCCAGCCGGGCAGCACGGACAGGTAGAACCAGCCGAGCACGGCGAACATGACGACCTGGAAGATCGAGTTCAGGGCGACCAGTACCGCTGCGGCCTCGCGGTCCCCGCAGGCCAGGTCGTTCCAGATGATGACCATGGCGATGCATCGGGCCAGGCCGACGATGATCAGTCCGGTGCGGTACTCGGGCAGATCGGGCAGCAGCAGCCAGGCCAAGGCGAACATCAACGCGGGGCCGAGCACCCAGTTCAACAGCAGCGAGCTAAACAGCAGCCTGCGATCACCCGTCACTGTGTCCAGGCGGTCGTAGCGGACCTTGGCCAGAACCGGGTACATCATGATCAGCAGACCCAGCGCGATCGGCAACGAAACCCCGTCGACCTGAACATGATTCAGGTCTGCATTCAATCCCGGTATGAACCGACCGAGGAGCAATCCGGCGACCATCGCGGTGCCGATCCACAACGGCAGCAACCGATCCAGCAGCGGAAGTTTGTCAACGACGGCGCTATGTTCTGGCCGCTGCACTGCCTGGTTCACGAAAGCGCTTCCGCCGTATCGTCGTTCACGGCATCCTGGGCCGCGCCGCAACAGGCGCAACCATTTTCGTCGGTGTTTTTGCCGACCTGCGGGCCGCAGCCGGATGTGTGCGCGTCAGCCAGGACGGTGTACACCTCCCACCTCTCGCCACCGGGTCCGGCCACCCACACCTTGTCCTGGGTGGCGAAGCAACAGGTTGTCCCAAGTTCTTCTTCGGTGAACATGCCTTCGCCTGCCAGGCGGGCAATCTCGGCATGCACCGCGTCGCTGGACTCGACCTCGACGCCGAGGTGGTTGAGAGTCCCGCCCTGGCCGGGGTTTTCGATGAGGACGAGCTTCAATGGTGGCTCTGCCACCACGAAATTGGCGTAGCCAGGCCTGACTTTCGCAGGCGATGTGTTGAACAACTTCGAGTAGAACGTGATCGCCTCCCCCAAATCATCGACGTTGAGGGCGAGTTGTGCGCGAGCCATGAGGACCTCCAACCTCTGCGGCTTATGTCGAACTATTCCGACTAGCCCGATGATGCCACCTCTTCGATATATGTCAATCCTTGTGGCAGTATGGTTCGTATGCCGAAGACGTTGCCGGTAGTCGATATGTCCGCACCGGTGTGCTGCTCGCCGGTAGCTGCCGGCGTCGTCGATGACGATGCGGCCTTGGAGATTGCGTTGCGACTCAAGGCGTTAGCCGACCCGGTACGGGTCAAACTCATCTCCCTGCTGTTTAGCTCGGATACAGGCGAGGTGTGCAACTGCGACCTAGCCACAGCAATCGATCTGGGCGAGTCCACCGTGAGTCACCATCTGTCGCAATTGCGACGGGCAGGCCTCGTGGACTCCGAACGCCGGGGCATGAACGTCTACCACCGTCCGCGCCGAGAGTCCTTGACGGCGCTGTGCACAGTGCTCGATCCGAACTGCTGCCGCTAAACCGGGCTGGCACGCGCGGAGAACCACTAACCCTGAGAGATCGAGTTTGCTAGTGCCGATGCCGGGGCTGCCGCATGGCAGCCGACCCCCGACAACGGTCAGGTCCCACACACCGGCCGTCCACCCGTCGGCACGTCGGCGGAATGACCGCTGATGCCCGCCGACGCTTAGCTTCGGTTACAACTAGATTCACGTTGTCGCTGGCCGACACGCCCAGTCACTTCCCTCCCCGGAGTTACACCAATGCGGCGATCTGCACCTTCCGATTTTCTGACGTGGCTCGGCCGGGCAAGACGATCAGATTCAATTTGCGGAATCGGGTGCGAACCCGCTAAACGCGCGTAGCATAGCCAAACGCGGTGGCAAAGAATTTCTGAGCCGGTCACCCTTTAGTGATCGGAGACGCCGATGACGTCTTATGTGTTCGCAGCACCCGAGGCTTTAGCCTCAGCGTCGGCGGGTTTAACCCGGATCGGGTCGGCGATCGGGGAGGCCAACGCGGCAGCGGCCGGCTCTACGGTGCAGGTACTGACCGCGGCGGTGACGAGGTGTCGGCGGCGATCGCGAGCCTATTTGGCACTTACGGCCAGGATGCCGCCGACCAACAGCACGACGCTCACCGGGACATTGATCAAAAAGACTGAGCCCCACCAGAAATGCTCCAGCAGCAATCCTCCGAGCACGGGACCCAAAACAGCGCCCGCCGAAAACGCGGAGGCCCAAATACCCACGGCCAGACTGCGTTCCCGTGGCCGCTCAAACAAAACGCGGATCAAGGCCAGCGTCGACGGTGCAAGTGTTGCCCCGGCCACGCCCAGCAGCGCCCGCGCGCCGATCAGCAGCCCAGCGGTGGGCGCGTATGCCGTCGCCACCGAGGCAACGGCGAAAGCCGTTGCACCGCAAAGCAATAATTTCTTGTGGCCAATGCGATCGCCGAGGCTGCCCATCGTGACGAGCAGACCCGCCAGTACGAATGAGTAGATCTCGCCGATCCACAGCACCTGCGTTGCCGATGTCCCGAGATCCCTACCGATGAACGGGACGGCTAAGGCCAGTACCGTGCCATCGACGCCGATCAGCAGCACCCCAAGGGTGAGCACCCCCAGCGCCAGCCAAGCGCGCGTCATCACCGACTCACCCCGCGCAGCAGCAAATCGGTGACCATATCGGTGAATTCCCGACGTCCGGCGCCGCCGACCTGGACCACCCACGCCGCGCCGGCCATCAGGTTGAAGAAAGCCTCGGTCAGCCAGAACGCATCTAAATCGGGGCGGAATTCGCCTTCCCGCTGACCGCGCTGGAACAGTTCCCTGACCTCGGCGTCGATTTGCGCCCACGCTTCCGTGGGCTGATTGGTCTCGAAATCCTGACTCTGCGTATAAAGCAAGTTGAGGTATCCAGCAACCGGCTCACACGCCGTCACCAAGTGCCGCAACGCATCTGCCGCCGAGCCCCGCTGCCCGCCGGCGGTTTTCAGCGCTTCCCGGGCCGGTCGGGATCTGGCTGTTCCCCATCATCGGGGTCGGACAACTGTTGGTAGCGCTGGTCTACGCGCAGTTTTCAGCGCGGATACCGCTTAGCGGCGGGCCCTACGCGTGGGCATCACGACTGGCTAGCCCGAAGATCGGCTGGCCCTTTGGGTGGCTGGCCGTCCTCAACGTCACCGGCCCGGTGACGATTGACAACGCGTTGGCAACTCAATGTCTGATGCCGCTGTTCGACATGGAGCCGAACGAGACGACCGGGCGGGTGATCACCGTGGTGCTCGTGGTGACTCAAGCCGCACTGGCGATCGCAGCAACCCGCATCGTCGGCTGGGTCAACTCGCTTTCGGTAGGGGTCGAACTCGGCATCCTCTTCGTGCTCGGAATCGCGTTCGCGGTCGCCGTGATGATGTCCGGCGACGGGAAGACCGACAACCTGTTCTCACGCGGTGTCGCCGAGGGCAATCCCAACTACTTCGCCCTCGGCGGTGGCCTGATGGCAGCCACGATCATGGGCCTGAACACCCTGGTCGGCTTTGAGACCGCCGCGAACATGGCAGAGGAGGCCGCCAACGCCACCCGCAACGTGCCTCGCGCGATCATCGGATCCGTTCTGGCGTCCACCGGGCTGGGATTTGCATTCCTCATCGTGCTCACGATTGCGGTCAAAGACATACCAGCAGCCTCCGCGAGCGAATCCCCGGTCGCCGAGGTCATGCGTCAACAGTTCGGACCCGCGTTGGAAAAGCCGTTTCTTGCGGTCATCGCCATCGCGTTCTTCGGAGCCGCTCTGGTCTCCGTCGCCTCCGTCGCGCGCTACATCTTCGCGATGTCGCGCGACGGACGCTTTCCCGCGCATAAAGTGATGCAGCGCGTCAATCCGCGCACCCACACCCCCATCCCGGCGACGCTGCTGGTGGTGACCACCGGGATCGTCCTGATGGTCGCGCTACCCGGTGCGGCACTGTCTCAATTGATCGCGACGAGCACCATCATCGGTATCGCGCAGTACATCATGACCGTGGTTCTCTATCTGGCGGTGCGACGGAAGTTCGACCGCGGTGACGGCGGCTTCGACCTCGGACGCTTCGATTGGCTCGTCGCGGGCGCGGCGCTGGTGTGGGTGGTCATCTGCCTGTTCACGGTCTTGGTGTCCTTCACGACATTGGCGACGCTACTGGTCATCGTGGGCCTGCTCGGCGCAGGTTTCGCGTACTTCCTCTACATGTGGAAGTTCAATCGCGCAGTACTCGAGCACGAGCCCGGGGAACCCGACGTGTTCACCGTTTCGGCCAAGTGACACGAACCAAACACCAATCCCGCCAACGCTCCTCGTGCTCGCCATCGGCATCGGCATCGTGCTGATGGCGCCAGGGGGCCCTGCCGCAAGTCATCCTGGCGGGCAATCGACTTCTGCCGCAACAACACCGATGTCGTAAAGGCCGTGCTTTTTGATTTGCAGACGACTGAACTAGTCCGAGTTGCGGTGCGCGATTTCCGACTTTCATATCAGTTTTGTGTCCCGCGTTCTGACGTTGCCGACAATATAGGCAGCGAAATATAGAGCGGGTTTGCCGTCTTGCAATCTGGCGGTGCGCCATGGGAGTTGCGCGAAATTGCATCGTAACGATTTCGCCAATCTCGGTGTCGGCCACGATAATGCCGACCGTCAACCGCTTATAGTCCGGTGCTATGTGGCTAGCCAGGGTCCGCGCTTGCTCTCTGGTCATGGCGGCGTTGGCTCTGGGCATGTCGAGCGGAGTGGCGCCGGCGCGCGCGGACCCTGTCGCGATGCCTCCCAAGACCATTGACAGGGTTACCCGCGACGGGTGGCAAATTGAATTGCGCCTTGAGCGGGAAACGGTGACCTCGGTGCCCAACCTGGCCGGTGCGCCGAATTCCCACGAAGGATTCGTGACGGTATCTGCAGTCGCGAAAGCCACGGGCGGCGAAAGCCCCATCACCGACAGCGTTCTCGTCATCGGGTATCAGCTGGGGTGTAAGTCCGATGTCTCGGCAGGCCTGCAGATCGGCGGAACCGGGGGCGCTCTACCGAACGGAGAGGTTACCGTGCAGAACGGGAGCCAGCCCACCACGAACCTGGGTAACGCCGGCGGGGGGGCCGGGTTCGGCCAAACTGTGATCCAGCCCGGCGTGATCGTGGATTTGCCACTGTCGAACATGACGCTCAACAACAAGGGGGAGGCAGGCCTGGATGTGGACGAGATCCACATCAAGGCCGACGCGTGCGGTGGTGATGTCACCATCCGGTCCTACGCCTATCTGCGGATCTCCACCGGAATCGCGCACACCCAAT
The DNA here is from genome assembly GCA_963735655.1 of uncultured Actinomycetota bacterium. Taxonomy (GTDB): domain Bacteria; phylum Actinomycetota; class Actinomycetes; order Mycobacteriales; family Mycobacteriaceae; genus Mycobacterium. The sequence goes on along the minus strand of CAVTLW010000001.1, from coordinate 115,728 downwards.
ACGCCATCTACGGCGATCCCATCAAGATTTGACGTTGCACCCATCGTAAGGAGCACAGGATGACATTTGTGACGTGGCGGCTGATTCCGGCAGCGGCCATCTGGGCGCTGTTGGGGCTCGCGCAGGCACCCGCCGCCAGCGCCGACCCGGCGCCGGCCCCGCCGCCCCCGCAGCCGCCGTTCCTGCCCACCCAGGGGTTCATCCCCGGCGCCTACGGCTACTTGTACGGCATCTATGTCGTCCCACCGCCATCGACGGTCGACGCCCGCGGGGTCCACGTCACCGCCACCGTCGACGCAAGCCAACAGGCGTTGGGCATGCCGGGCAGCGAATTGGGCAACAGTCCTCCGGTTGTCGGGTTCTTCACCGGCGCGAACATGCAGCGTTCGGTCTCGGCCGGCCAGTCTGCGCCGCTCCCACCTTCGTTGGGCGTCGATGCGGTGGCCCTTAGCGCAGCGGTGCCACCGGAGGATCCCAATGGCGTTCCACCCCAGAATCCCCCCGGGCCCGAATCGACCCAGCCCGGCCCTGCGCCCGTGGTCGTCCCGCCGATCCTCGAAACCCCGGGCGGCAGGCCGTTCGGAGCAGCGGGTGGTGGCGCGGGTCATGCCTGACCGGCCTCCACGCGAAGGTTCCGAGCCGGATCAACTCGGGAGTGGCACGCTTTGTTCGAAGTTGAACACGTTGTCCGGGTCGTATTTGGCTTTGACTTGGCGTAGCCGCTCCACGTTGGGGCCGTAGTACTCGTGCTCCCAGTCCGATGCGGGTGCGTTGGGCACGTTGATGTAGCCGGCTTTTCCGTACGGACGCAGCGCGCGCCAGAATCCGGCGGCCCAGCCGATGGCCTTTGCGTGTAGCGCGGGGTCGTCCCAGGCTGCGCCCGGCTCGCAATAGAACAGTGCGTCGCGGTGCGGGAACGCGGAACCACCGGACGGAACATTGCGGACGTTCCCGCCGAAGCTCGAGCAGAAGAAGTTGCTCGGCGGGCTGGGTGTGTTCGCCATGTATTGGAGCACCAGCTCGATCGCTTCGTCGGGGAACGGTTGGGTGATGAGCTGGGAGTAGAACTTCCAGTAGGGCAGGTCGGGCCCTCGGTCGGCGTTGGCGTACAGGTCGGGCCAAAAACCCTCCAGATAGGTCACCTCGGGCTGGCCGATGGCCAGCAGCGAGCGCAGCTGGTCCTCGAGTTCGCCGCGTGAGCCGCCGTGCATCAGCGCGGTGAGCTCGACGTGAGCGGAGTCGGCCTCCAAGGCGCTGGACAGGCGCTCGTCGGCGACGGGTGCCTCGCGCTGCCAGGTGCGAAGGAGCGCGCCCAAATCGCCGTGTCCGTCCCACTTGGCGATCAAAAGCGTCACGTCGGCGAGCTCGTGCAGTTTGAGCGTGTAGGACGTGGCAATCCCGAAATTGCCACCGCCACCGCCGCGGCAGGCCCACAGCAGGTCGGAATTGGTGTGCTCGTTGACCTCGATGAGCTTCGCGGAGTGCGCGCCGTCGGCCACCACGATCTCGGCGGCCAGCAGCGCGTCGCAGGCCATGCCGAAGAGCCGAGTGAGCAATCCGAAGCCGCCGCCGAGAATCACGCCGCCCAGACCGACGCCGCCTTCTGAGCCCGTCGACATGACGTAGCCGCGCTCCCCCAGCGCCGCGACAGCTTCTTTCTGGACCAGCCCCGTGCCTACTTTCACCGTGCGCGCCGTCTCGTCGAATTCGACGCGTCTTGAGCCGACTGACGTCAATCACCAAGCCGCCGTCCAGTGCGGACCAGCCGTCAAGGCTGTGCCGTCCGCTGCGCGCCCGCAGCGCGATGCTCTCGGTCCGAGCCCACTCCACTGCGTTGCCCACGTCCTGGGCATCACCGCAGAAGACGATAGCCTCGGGATAGCGCGAATACAGACGATTAAATCCGATCCGCGCGGCCTCATAGCCGGGATCGCCCGCCCGCACTACCTCACCCGTCAACTTCGCTGTCATCGGGTCACCTCTCGTTCTGATGTTTGAAGCTCTCCAAATCGCCAGGCTCGGTCTCCAGCGCCTCGGCGAGACCTGAACAGCCAAGCGAAGTACACCCCACTGGCGAGGATTAAGCCAGCGAAAGGCGGGTTGCCAGCGCTACAACAGATAGAGAAGGATCATTCCGGCAGCGCGAACGTCACACCGGGGGTTCCGGTGCGATGCTCGGGAGGAGTGTGGCTCGTGAGTGGTTGGATCGTGAGCAACGTCCCGTCGTGGCTGCTACTACTCGGACTCAACGTCCTCATCGCGGGCGGAGCGGTGCTCGCGCTGATATATGTCCGGCATCGGTTCCCCGGGCTCAGGGGGGACGAGCGCAGCGAGGTGACACAGTTCGCCTTCCTGTTGGTCGGATTCGTGTACGCGTTCTTCACAGGTTTCATCGTTAGCGCTATGTGGGGTCAGACCAATACTGCGGACGACGCGATGCGGGCCGAGGGCACGACCGGGGTACAGATGGCCAGCGACCTCACCGTGTTCGACAAGGCCGACAGCGACCGAATCCGCCAGGCGCTGCTGGACTATGAACGCGCGGCCGTAACAGAGTGGCCGCTGGCCGCCAACGGCCACGCCTACCCTGCGGCCGGCCAAGCGCTGCAGCGCCTCCGCGACGTGTATGAGCAGGTTCAGCCGCGCACCGATACCCAAAAGACTTTCCTCGCTACCTCTTTCGATTCCCTGAACAAGATCGGTCAGGCGCGCACAGACCGGATAATCCGGGCCCGCACCGACAGCGGCTTGCCCTGGTCGATGTGGATAGTCTTCTTTCTGCTCAGCGGGCTGGTCCTTGGCTGCGTGATCGTTTACGGCGTCGAGAAACCCACCATTCACTACGCGTTGGTCGCGACCGTGGGCGTGCTGCTGGCCACCGACCTGTTCCTCGTCTTGGAACTTTCCCACCCGTACATCGGCGACACAGCGACGTCTCCGGAGCCGCTGAGCGCCGTTATTGAGTCCCTTTCGGCCCCCCCGGCGTAGTCGCCATGCGGGTATGGGGACAGCGGTGATCGTGCACCTGTCGATCCTGAGATCACCAGAGCTGCCTGCGCGCGCTCCGGCGCGCAATGAAAATCCCCACCCGACTCTTGTGTCTAGTTCGGTGGGCGCCGAGGGAAGCCTCGGAACCGTTGAGAGTCAAGGCGATTCCTCCCGGCAACAGCGGGGCACCACTTCGCGGGATAGGACTCTCGATCCGAAAGGCAATGTGGCGCGACCACTTACCAGCGTGTCGCCGAAGACACCGTGACTAGGTCAGCCGCCCAAGCCAACTCCAGCGCAGCCGCAGCAGACCCTCTGTCACAGCTGATTGCTGTGCTGAGCCAGATCGCGTATTCGCTGTTCCCAGCGACGGGTCAATTCGAGTTACTCCCCCCGAACTTCTCCACCGTTGACGCCGCACTTTTGTCGTATTCATCGATCAACGGCGTGGAGGCAGTCGAGCAGTTTGTTGCCAATATCCCTATGGCGGGGCAAGCGCTGCAAGCGATGAACGTTGCGGCCGCAGCCGCACCCGATGCCGCAGCGCCGGTTGAGAGCAGCCTCGCCCCGTTCCTCGCCGGGGCCTCCAAGGTGGGCGGCGCGGTGTCTTCGCCGAGTCTTGGTAGCGGTGCGGTGCTCGCGAATGTGTTGCGGGCCAACATGATCGGGCCGCTGTCGGTGCCAGCAAGTTGGACTGCACCCTCGACCGGGACTGTCTCGCCGTTCGCGCCCGCCGGCCTGACCGCGTTCACGGGGCCGAAGAGGCAGCCGGGTCCGGTATCCCTGGCGTACCCGGGATGCCGGCGGCGGCGCTAGCGCGAGGCTATGGCGTGTTGCCCCGATACGGGGTCCGGCTCACGGTGGTGGCACATCCGTTCGCGGCGGGGTGACGGGCCGCTTGCAGTCAGACGTGTGTTGCCGTGGCAATAAGCACCCGAAAGATCTTGGAGTGCTGTGGCCGGCACCGCCGCCCAGGTAGCGCCGACGATGCGCCGGGTTGGCTCGGCACGCCGGACAGCCGGCCGCTCAGCTCAACAGGTGCTCGACCCGCTTGTCGCCCTCCCAGCGGCGCAGGCCAGTGAACCGGCCGTCGATCTGCGACGGTCGGTTCGCTAGGCGCAGCGCCCTACCCAGTTGAGCGCCGCCGACTCGACGGGCCAGCGTGACATGCGCGGTCCACTGGCCGGGCAGACTGTTGGACATCGGCCTCGGTGACATGTGCGGCCCGCACACCCGGTGCACCTCGGCATGGAGGTCCAAGAGCTCGCCAGTCGGCACCACGAGGCGCGCGAACACCACGTTCGCCCGGCCGAACAGCACCGCGGAGCCGATCGCACAGCTCAGCGGCAGGCGTCGCGGTCAACGGGCTCAGCAACTCGTCGACGTCGGGGGCGATGCGTTCGGCGACGGCCAGCGTCACATGCGGACGACTGGCCGGCGCCTGGCTGGGAATTCCGTTGCCGGCCAGGTCTTCCCAAATGCGACGGATCGCGGCCTCGGTATCGCGGTCGAAGACCAGCTCGATCGAATGCACCATCAGCGGACCAGCGTGCTGAGCCAGTCGCGGTCGAAGGCCGCCGCGCTCATCGCGGCGAAGTCACGGCGTGGATCGATCCGCACCCGGCGGGCAGCGTGGCCCGCACCGGCGCCATCGCCGCCAATGCCGTGCGGTTCGAGGTCTCCACCGGTCCAGGCCGCGCCGGCCAGCTACCGATCACCAATCCGGCACACGAAACTCCTTGTGCGGCAAGCGATTCCAGAGTCAAAGCGGTGTGGTTGAGGGTGCCCAGCTCCGCGCCGACCACGACCAGCGCGGCAGCCTGCAGCGCGACGGCGAGATCGCGCAACGTGACGCCTCGCACCGGCAAGTTCGACCAGCAGCCCGCCCGCGCCTTCGACCAGGGTCAGCCGCCCGGGACGGTCCAGGCCGCGGACCAACTGGACGATCTGCTCACCGGTGGGCAGTGCCATCGCGGCCTGCTCGGCCGCGGCCACCGGCGCCAGCGGCCGTGGGTATCGCGCCAAACCGACCAGCTCGGTCACGCCGGACAGCCGGCCTACCTCCGCGAGGTCGTCATCACCGTCGTCGGTGCCGGTCTGAACCGGTTTGCACACCGCGACGTCGATGCCGGCCTGACGCGCATGGCAGGCCAGCGCCGCGGTGACGATCGTCTTACCGACTCCAGTGCCGGTACCCGTGACGACCAGGACGGTCAAGGGCGCGCCACGGCCAGAACGTCGGCCAGCACGCGGCGCGCGAGTGCCAGGTCGGCGGCATCCAGGGACGCGCGCGCGGTGAGCCGCAGCCGCGACGTCCCGGCGGGAACGGTCGGGGGCCGGAAGCACCCCACCTTCACACCCGCGTCCAGGCAGGCGGCCGCGGCGGCCAGCGCCACCTCCGGATCGCCCAGGATCACCGACACGACGGCCGACTCCGGCCTCTCGGGTACGTCGCAGACGTCGGCCAGCTCGCGGGCGTGCCGCAGCACCGCGTCGGGCCGCCACTCCTCGGCCTTCAGTACCCGCAGCGCGGCCAGCGCGGCACCCACCGCCGCCGGCGCCAGGCCGGTGTCGAAGATGAACGGCCGGGCGGCGTCGATCAGATGAGCGCGCACCGCCGCGGGCCCGAGCACGATGCCGCCCTGGCTGCCGAGCGCCTTGGACAACGTCGTGGTCATCACCACGTCGGGCGCACCCGCCAGGCCGAGCTCGTAGAGCAGGCCGCGCCCGCCGCCGCGCACACCGAGGCCGTGCGCCTCGTCGACGACGAGCAACGCCCGGTGGCGCCGGCACACTTCGTGCAGCTCGCGAACGGGGGCCAGCGTGCCGTCGGCGCTGAACACCGAGTCGGTGACGACGACGGCGCGCTCCTCGTCGCGTGAACCGAGCGCCGCGTCCACGGCCCGCACATCGCGGTTCGGCGTCACCACCACCCGCGCCCGCGAAAGCCGGCAGGCGTCCACCAGCGAGGCGTGCGAATGGGCGTCGGAAACCAGCAGTGCGCCCGGGCCGGACAGGCCGACCACCGCGCCGAGGTTGGCGGTGTAGCCGGACGAGAACAGCAATCCCGCCGAGGCGCCGACGTACTCGGCGAGCTCGGACTCGAATTCCTGATGCAGCTCGGTGTCACCGGTCACCAGGCGCGAACCGGTGGCCCCGGCACCCCACACCCGCAGCGCGGCGACGCCACCGTCGATGACGTCGGGATGCTGCGACAGGCCGAGGTAGTCGTTGGACGCCAGGTCCAGCTCGGTGGCCACCGCGGGCCGCGGCCGCAGCGAGCGGCGCAGCCCGGCCTCACGACGGCGTCGCTCGACCTCGTCCAGCCAGGCCAGCGGTGACGTCTGTATGGGTGCCTTCATCGGGGTTCAGCCTACGAGCCGCGCCACCTCGACCATCGCCGAGGTGATCTGCGCGATCTCGGCGGGCGGGCAGATGTACGGCGGCATCGCGTAGACCAGGTTGCGGAACGGGCGCAGCCACACCCCATGGTCCAGGGCCGCCGGAGTTGCCACAGCAAGGTCGACCGGCCGGTCGCATTCGATGACGCCGATGGCACCGCATACCCGGACGTCGGTCACGGCGGGCAATTCCCGGGCGGGCTGCAGTCCGGCGCTCAGCCCGGCGGCGATCTCGGCGATCCGCGACCGCCAGTCCTGACCCAGCAGCAGCTCGACGCTGGCCACCGACACCGCACAGGCCAGCGGATTGGCCATGAAGGTGGGCCCGTGCATCAGGGCCCCGGCTTCGCCGCCGCTGATGGTGTGCGCGATGTCCGTGCTGCACAAGGTGGCGGCCAGGCTGAGGTAGCCGCCGGTGAGCGCCTTGCCGACACACATGATGTCCGGGCTGACGCCGGCGTGGTCCGCGGCGAACAACTCCCCGGTGCGGCCGAAGCCGGTCGCGATCTCGTCGAAGATCAACAGCACCTGGTGGCGCCGGCAGATCTCGCGCAGGTCCCCCAGATAGCGCGGGTCGTGAAAGCGCATGCCGCCGGCACCCTGCACGACCGGCTCGACGACCACCGCGGCCAGCTCGTCGGCATGCTGGGCCAGTTGCTCTTCGAAGGCCGCGCTGTAGCCGGGGTCGTAATCGCGGGGCACCTGCGGGGCGAACACCTGGGCCGCCAGGATGTCGGTCCACAGCGAGTGCATGCCGCCGTCGGGATCGCAGATGCTCATTGGCGTGAACGTGTCGCCGTGGTAGCCGCCGCGCCAGGTCATCAGCCGGTGTTTGCCGGGCAGGCCGCGGCTGCGCCAGTACTGCAACGCCATCTTCACCGCGACTTCCACCGACACCGACCCGGAGTCGCTGAAGAACACCGTCTGAAGGCCCGCGGGCGTGATGTCAACCAGCAGCTGGGCCAGCCGCGCCGCGGGTTCGTGGGTGAGGCCACCGAACATGACGTGGTTCATCGTGCCCAGCTGGGTAGTCATCGCCGCGTCCAGAACCGGGTGGCCGTGACCGTGGATCGCGGTCCACCAGGAGCTCATGGCATCGAGCACCTCGATCGGCTTGCCGTCGCGGATCAGCGTCAACCGGGCGCCGCGGGCGCCCACGGCCACCACGGGCGGGACTGCCTCGGCGCCGATGGTGCTGTAGGGATGCCAGAGATGGGCGGCGTCGATCGCGCTGATTTGCTCGGGCGTCAACCCGGGTCCCCCAGTTCCAGCCGCAGGCATAGAGACCGAGCGTAAAGCAGACGGTTCGCAGAAACCGCGGCCATCGGGGACTATGCATGGCATGGCAGCGCCGAATCAGCCCGAAGACACGGCCTCGGACACGGGGTCTGGCCCCGTCGCGAAAGCCGCGTCGGCGCTCGACGACTCGCACACCCAGCCACCGCGGGTGCTCAGACTGCGGTTGGTTCCCTGGGACGTGGTCTTCACCCTGGTGGTTCTCGCGGTGCTGGCTTTCTTCGTCACGATGACAAGCTGGCCGACGCGGCTATTCGCATATACCGACAACCTGTGCGTGACCGAGGATTGCCCGCCGGTGCCATTCGGTGTCAATTACTACATCTATCCCCTGACGTGGGGCGGTATCGGTGCCGCCATAACGGCGGCCGTCATCGGCCCGTTCGTTTCGATGTTGAGGGGCTGGTACATGTGCTTCTGGCCGTTCGTGTCGATCGCCGTTGTCACGGTTACCTCGGTGGGTGGCTACGCGCTGGTCGGCTTCAGTGAACGGTATTGGCACTGAGCACTTTTCGCGCCTGGTACGGCGCCGCGTAAACGCCGTCGCGACACGCCGGTGTGAGACTGAAATCACAACTGCCATTACAAGATTGGGCACAGCAGTCACAGTCCGGTGACGTTACGACAAATAATCCCTCGTGGGTCTGGCGGACTCAGTCTTCTGTTGTCAAAGTGACTGTAGTGACTGATGTGAATACGACGGACTAACCCGACCGGTTCACATTGCCAAGTGTCATGAAGCTCCGTGAGGCCCCGCCGTGGCGGCCGTCGCGGGGGGTCATGGACCGACGGCCGACGCGCGCAGTCACCGCGCTGCGGCCGCGAAGCCCTATAAGGGCCCACAAGGGGCCCAGAAGGATAGACACAATGAAACGCATCGTCGCCTTCCTCTTCGGTCTGGCCGTGATGCTGGTGGCCCCGTTGGTGGTCGATCCGGCACTGGCGAGCGCCGACCCGGGCACCAGGCAAATGGACTATCAGCAAGCCGCCGACGTCGTGATCGCGCGCGGCCTGTCGCAACGCGGTGTGCCGTTCTCCTGGGCCGGCGGCGGTGTCACCGGCCCCACTCGCGGCAAGGGATCGGGCATCAACACCGTCGGATTCGACGCCTCCGGCCTGATCCAGTACGCCTACGCCGGCGCCGGGCTCAAGCTGCCGCGTTCCTCCGGCGGGATGTACAAGGTCGGCCAGAAAGTCCTGCCGCAGCAGGCGCAAAAGGGCGACCTGATCTTCTACGGTCCCGAGGGGACGCAGGCGGTCGCGATGTACCTCGGCAACGGACAGATGTTGGAGGTCGGCGACGTCGTCCAGGTGTCGCCGGTGCGCAGCAGCAACATGGCGCCCTACCTGGTCCGGATCCTGGGAGCCCAGACGCCGGTGCAGCAGGCTCCGCAGACATCATTGCCGCAGGCCCCGGCGCAGCAGACACCGTTGCCGCAGGCGCCCGGCCAGCAGACGCCGTTGCCACAGGCGCCCGGCCAGCAGACACCGTTGCCACAGGCGCCCGGCCAGCAGACACCGTTCCAGCAGGCACCTATCCAGCAGGCACCTGTCCAGCAGGCACCTGTGCACAGCAGGTGCCCCTGCAGCCGGCCCTGCCGGCTCAGACGGCACCGCTGCAGCCTCGCGCCGGTTCAGCAGGCGCCGGTCCAGCCGGTCCAGCCGGTCCAGCCGGCTCAGCCCGCGCCACTGCAGCTGGCTCCGGTCGTCACCACCCGGTAATTTCGCAACGCCCGAACAACCACCGCTTGCCCCCTCGCTGACTGCGCTGCAGCTCAGCAAGGGGGCAAGTGGCATTTTTGGGTAAATTAACGGCATCGTGCAGATGCCGTCACCACCGCCTCCCGCACCGGCTACCAACGCGGAGCCGGTGCGAGAACGCGTCTCGGTGACGACCCGGAGGTGCCTGGCCAAGGGCCGCCCCTCGCAGTCCTGCGCGGTCAAGCGCTCCGACGTGCTGGCCGACCACAATCCCACCCTCGACTTCGCCGCGCGGTTCCCGCTACTCAAGCCACTTGATATGTCCGACGCGATATGCCGCACCGACGTCTGCCTTCCGGTCGAGGGAAATGTGCTGATCTACCACGGCGCTCATCACCTGTCCCCCACCTACGTGCGAACCATGACCGGCGAAATTGGCAGGCAGATTGCGGCAAACACCGGCTGGTGGTGATCGGCCGGTGAACCGCACCGGACATCGATAAGGTCAAGTGATGTCGTCGACCGAGAGCCCGTCCGAAACCGCCGATACGTCCCCCTCGCTTGCGACGGTGTGGCCCGGCTCGGCCTTTCCGCTCGGGGCCACCTACGACGGTGCCGGCACCAACTTTTCGCTGTTCTCCGAAGTCGCCGAGAAGGTCGAGCTGTGCTTGATCGCCGACGACGGTGTCGAAACCCCCATCACTCTCGACGAAGTCGACGGCTACATCTGGCATTGCTACCTGCCAACCGTCACGCCCGGGCAGCGCTACGGGTTCCGGGTGCACGGCCCGTTCGACCCGGCGGCCGGCCACCGGTGTGATCCCAGCAAGCTTCTGCTCGACCCCTACGGAAAGTCGTTCGTCGGCGATTTCGACTTCAGCCAGGCGCTGTTCTCCTACGACCTGGCGGCGGCGGCGCAGGACCCCTCGCAGACCGGCACGCCCCCGATGGTCGATTCGCTGGGCCACACCATGACCAGCGTGGTGATCAACCCGTTCTTCGACTGGGCATCGGACCGCGCCCCCGGCACGCCCTATCACGAGACGGTCATCTACGAGGCCCACGTCAAGGGCATGACGCAGACACACCCCGGCATTCCGCACGAATTGCGTGGCACCTACGCCGGACTGGCCCACCCGGTGATCATCGAGCACCTGAGATCGCTCAGCGTCACGGCCATCGAGCTGATGCCGGTGCACCAGTTCCTGCACGACCAGCGACTGCTCGAGTTGGGGCTACGAAACTACTGGGGTTACAACACATTCGGCTACCTGGCACCGCACTACCAGTATGCGTCGACCCGAAAGGCCGGCGGCGCCGTCCAAGAGTTCAAGGCCATGGTCCGTGCGTTCCACGAGGCGGGCATCGAGGTGATTCTCGACGTGGTCTACAACCACACCGCCGAAGGAAATCACCTCGGTCCGACCATCAACTTCCGTGGCATCGACAACGCCGCCTACTACCGGCTCATCGACGAAGACAAGCGGTTTTACAAGGATTTCACCGGGACCGGCAACAGCCTCAACGCCCGCAACCCACATACGCTGCAGCTGATCATGGACTCATTGCGGTACTGGGTGCTCGAAATGCACGTCGACGGTTTCCGTTTCGACCTGGCGGCGACCCTGGCCCGCGAGTTCTTCGACGTCGATCGGCTGTCGGCGTTCTTCGACCTGGTGCAGCAGGACCCGGTGGTCAGCCAGGTGAAATTGATCGCCGAGCCGTGGGATGTCGGCGAAGGCGGCTACCAGGTCGGCAATTTCCCAGGTTTGTGGACCGAATGGAACGGGAAATACCGCGACACCGTGCGTGACTACTGGCGGGGGGAACCCGCAACCCTGGGCGAATTCGCTTCCCGGCTGACCGGGTCGTCGGATCTGTATGAGGCGACCGGACGCCGTCCCAGCGCCAGCATCAATTTCGTTACCGCCCATGACGGTTTCACGCTCAACGACCTGGTGTCCTACAACGACAAGCACAACGAGGCCAACGGCGAGGACAACAAGGACGGCGAGAGCCACAACCGGTCCTGGAATTGCGGCGTCGAGGGTCCGACCGACGACCCGGAGATCCTGGCACTGCGCTGCCAGCAGATGCGCAACATCATGGCCACCCTGATCCTGAGCCAGGGCACCCCGATGATTTTGCACGGCGATGAGATCGGGCGCACTCAACTGGGCAACAACAACGTCTACTGCCAGGACTCCGCGCTGTCCTGGATGGACTGGTCTCTGGCCGAAAAGAATTCGGATCAGTTGGCATTCACCCGCAAGGTGGTGCGGCTGCGCCGCAAGCATCCGCTGTTTCGGCGCCGGCGATTCCTGAAGGGCAAACCGGTCCGCAGTGGTACCGAGGCGCACGACATCGCCTGGCTGACCCCGACCGGCCAGGTAATGACCGCGCAGGACTGGGACAACTACTTCGGCAAAAGTGTCATGGTGTTCCTCAACGGTCAGGCCCTGGCCGAACCCAATCGTCGCGGCGAGCGGGTGGTGGACGACTCGTTCCTGCTGTGTTTCAACGCCCACGAGCATGAGGTCATCTTCGTCATGCCCGACGACGACTATGCGCAGGAGTGGACGGTGGAGCTGGACACCACCAGTCCCACCGGTGCCGCGGAGCGGGTCGTCAAGGACAGCGAACAGATCTCCGTCCCGGCGCGTTCCGTCCTCATCCTACGTAAGACTCTGTGACACATGGGTTTTCCGATATCGGCGACCTACCGGTTGCAGCTGCGTGGGCCGGCGAGCGGATTCGGGTTCACCTTCGCCGACGCTGAGAACCTGTTGGATTACCTCGACGAGCTCGGCGTCTCGCACCTGTACCTATCCCCGATTCTGACGGCGGTGGGCGGGTCGGCGCACGGGTATGACGTCACCGACCCGACGACGGTGTCAGCAGAACTCGGCGGTCCCGAGGGTCTGGCCCGGTTGTCCGCGGCGGCGCGGGCACGCGGCATGGGCCTGATCGTCGACATCGTGCCCAATCACGTCGGGATCGACAAGCCCGAGCAGAACGTGTGGTGGTGGGACGTCTTGCGGCACGGCCGGGCATCGGACTATGCCGCACACTTCGACATCGACTGGTCGCTTGATAACGGGCGAATAGTCTTGCCGCTGTTGGGTTCTGACGACGACGTCGCAGCCCTGACCGCCGACGGCGACGTGCTGCGGCTGGGCGACCTGGCGCTACCGATCGCCCCGGGCACCGGTGAGGGGACCGGCGAGCAGGTGCACGACCGCCAGCACTACCGGCTGGTGGGCTGGCGAAACGGCGTGTGCGGCTACCGCCGTTTCTTCTCGATCACCTCGCTGGCCGGGCTGCGCCAGGAGGATCGCGCGGTGTTCGACGCCGGCCACGCCGAGGTCGCACGCTGGTTCGCCGAAGGGCTCGTCGACGGCGTGCGGATCGATCACCCCGACGGATTGTCCGACCCCTGTGGGTATTTGACGTGGCTGCGCGACCTGATCGGCCCAGACGCGTGGATCGTGATCGAGAAGATCCTGGCCACCGACGAGGCGCTGGAGCCGACACTGCCGGTAGCCGGCACCACTGGCTACGACGCGCTGCGCGAGGTGGGAGGCGTCTTCGTCGACCCCCAGGGGGAACCTGCGCTCACCGAACTCGTCGAATCCACCGGCCTGGACTATCGCGGCATGCCGGAGATGTTGGCGCACCTCAAGATCCGCGTGGCAACCGACACGCTGTCCAGCGAGCTGCGCCGGCTGTGTCGTGCCATCGTGGCGACGGCAGGCGCCGATGATCCGCTACTGCCCGAGGCGGTGGCGGCGCTGCTCAGCCACATCGAGGTCTACCGCAGCGACTACCCGGGCCTGTCCGCGATCCTGCCCGCCGCGCTGGCCGAAACCGAAGCTGCGGCAACGGAATTAGGGCCCGCTTTGCAGGTCATCGTCGCGGCCCTGGCCCGCGGCGGCGAGCCCGCGACCCGCCTGCAGCAGCTCTGCGGCGCGGTGACCGCCAAGGCGGTCGAGGACTGCATCTTCTACCGCGACGCCCGACTGGTGTCGCTCAACGAGGTAGGGGGCGAGCCACACCGGTTCGGTGTCGGCGCCGCAGAGTTCCACCACAGCGCGGCCACCCGCGGCCGGTTGTGGCCACAGACGATGACCGCGCTGACGACCCACGACACCAAACGCGGCGAGGACGTGCGGGCCCGCATCGGCGTGCTGTCACAGGTGCCGTCGTTGTGGACCGAGTTCATCTCGCGCTGGGAGACAAACGGGCCCCCTCTCCGGATCGTGCGACCGGATTATTCTTGTGGCAGAACATCTTCGGAGTTTGGCCGGTGAGCGGAGAGATCACCGGAGCACTGCGTGACCGGCTGCACGCTTACGCCGAGAAGGCGATCCGGGAAGCTGCGTGGCACACCTCGTGGAACGACCAGGACGCCGAATTCGAGAGCGCGGTGCACCGCTGGCTCGACACCGTCCTCGACGGCCCGGTGGCGGGCGAGTTGACGAAACTTGTCGCCAAACTCAACCCGCACGCCGCAAGTGACGCGCTGGGCCAGAAGCTGCTCGCGCTGACCGCACCCGGGATACCTGACATCTACCAGGGCACCGAGCTGTGGGACGACAGCCTGGTCGACCCGGACAACCGCCGCGCGGTCGACTACGCGGCACGTCGGGCGGCGCTGAAAGAGTTGCAGCACCCGAAGATTCGGGTCGTGACCGCAGCGCTTCGCGCTGCGGCGCTCCCGTCCGGACTGCTTCCTGCATGGCGCCTACCGCCCGGTGCTCGCCCGCGGCGAATCCGGCGACCATGTGGTGGCGTTCTGCCGCGGCGACGACATCCTGGTCGCGGTGAGCCGGTGGACCGTGCGACTGGCCGAAAAGGGCTGGGGCAATACCGTGCTGCCGTTACCCGACGGTTCCTGGACCGACCGGCTCAGCGGCGCGATGGCCAGCGGACCGACGTCGGTGGCCGAATTGTTCGCGGATCTGCCCGTCGTCCTGCTGGAGCGCGATCATGGCTGAATTCCGGGTGTGGGCCCCAAACCCCGACGTGGTGCGCCTCGACGTCGAGGGCGCTGTGCATCCGATGAGACGCACGGACGACGGCTGGTGGCACGCCGATGTGGCGGCGCCGGCGCACGCGCGCTACGGATACCTGCTCGACGACGACCCCACCGTGCTGCCCGATCCACGATCGCCCCGGCAACCCGACGGGGTCCATGCCCGTTCGCAGCTATGGGACGCCGGCGAGGCCACGTGGACCGACGGCGAATGGGGCTGGGCGCTCCGCCGCAGGGGCGGTGATCTACGAATTGCACCTGGGCACCTTCACCACCGCGGGCACTTTCGACGCGGCGATCGAAAAGCTGAACTATCTGGTCGATCTGGGGATCGACTTCGTCGAGTTGATGCCGGTCAATTCCTTTGCCGGCACCCACGGCTGGGGGTACGACGGTGTGCTCTGGTGCAGCGTGCACGAGCCGTACGGCGGACCCGACGGCCTGGTCCGGTTCGTCGACGCTTGCCACGCCCGTGGCCTGGGTGTGTTGATCGATGCGGTGTTCAACCACCTCGGCCCGTCCGGAAACTACCTGCCACGATTCGGGCCGTACCTGTCCTCGGGCAGCAACCCGTGGGGTGAGGGCGTCAACATCGCCGACGCCGACTCCGATGAGGTGCGTCGCTACATCATCGGTTGCGCGCTGCGCTGGATGCGCGACTTCCACGCCGACGGCCTGCGTCTGGACGCCGTGCACGCGCTGGTGGATACCACCGCCGTGCACATCCTCGAGGAGCTGGCCACCGAAACCGAATGGCTGTCAAAGCAGTTGGGCCGCCCGCTGTCGCTAATCGCCGAAAGCGACCGCAACGACCCGCGGCTGATCACGCCCCCCGATTGTGGTGGCTATGGGATAACCGCGCAGTGGGACGACGATATCCATCACGCCATCCACACCGCGGTGTCCGGTGAGCGCCAGGGTTACTACGCCGATTTCGGTTCGCTGGAGACGCTGGCGCACACCCTGCGCTGCGGCTTTTTTCACGACGGGACGTACTCGTCGTTCCGCAGACGCCGCCACGGGCGGCCGCTGGACACCCAAACCATCCCGGCTACCCGGCTGCTCGCCTACACCTGCACGCATGACCAGGTCGGCAATCGCGCGCTCGGGGACCGCCCGTCACAGAGCCTGGACGGCGGCCAGCTGGCGATCAAGGCCGCCCTGGTCCTCGGGTCGCCCTACACGGCAATGCTTTTCATGGGCGAAGAGTGGGGGGCGTCCACGCCGTTTCAATTCTTCAGCTCGCACCCCGAACCCGAGCTGGCTCAGGCCACCAGGGACGGCCGCAAAGCGGAATTCGCCGAGCACGGCTGGGACGCCGACGAGATACCGGACCCGCAAGATCCGCAGACCTTTCAGCGCTCCAAGCTCGAACTGGGACGAGGCCGGCGCCGGCGAGCACGCCCGGCTGCTCGAGCTGTACCGCGAGCTGATCGCGCTGCGGCGCACCGAACCCGATCTCGCCGACCCGTGGCTGGGGCATCTCACCATCGACTACGACGAGGCTCAACGCTGGATCGTGCTGCGTCGCAACCGGCTTGCGATTGCCTGCAACCTCGGCACCGAGCACGGCCCGGTGCCGGTCATCGGTGAGCTGGTGCTCGCCTGGAGTGAACCGAAAATCGGCGACACCACCACCGACCTGCCCGGCCATTCATTCGCGATCCTGCGCTGTGGATAACTGAATAGCGGCGGCGACGTGGTGCCGCGAATGATTCCGCCGTGAATCATTCCGAGTTACTGCCCATCCCGCCCATCGACACCGCCACCGACCCAGTGCACTCGCCCGCCGATCTCCGCGAGCGATGGCGTGCCCTCATGGGGCCGTTGGGATTTGGCCAGCGGTTGCTCTGGATCGGCTTCCTCGGCGACGACCGGCGCCTCATGAAAACGATGACGCAGATGCCGATAGACGCCGTCCCCACGCCTTGCATCTGTCAGAGACCTCATGTCGAGATTGCAATTCGTGGTGGACGGCATGTTGTGGGACATCAACATCGCGCTGCTGTTGACCGGTCCAGGCCGGGGCGGGATCTCGCCCGCCGATCGGCAATGGGCAACGTCGCTGACGGATGCGGCCGTTGAGTTCGAGGTGCCCTCTGCTGCCAATATTTCGCGCCAACGACGAAGCGATCCTGCACGTGGATCCGGCCTGAAACCCCGCCCCCGGGTACAGTTGGCGGCATCGCTTAAACTGTCTAACTAATACACGGCTCAGTGGAAAGGGTTCGGCAGATGGCCCGTACCGAGAACGACACCTGGGATCTGGCGTCCAGCGTCGGCGCAACAGCGACGGCGGTCGCAATGCAGCGCGCGATGGCTTCCCAGGGTCCGGATGCCTTGCTGGACGACCCCTGGGCCGACCCGCTCGTCCGTGCGGTGGGCGAAGACACCTTCATCAAGCTGCTCGACGGCGCGCATGGGAACAACGGCGACCCCCTGCTGAATCGCCAGGCGGTGAACCACCAGATCACTGTGCGGACCCGCTTCTTCGACGACTTCTTCCTGCAGGCGACCGGTTCAGGTATCCGCCAGGCCGTGATCGTGGCATCCGGTCTGGACACCCGGGCTTATCGGCTGCCCTGGCCGGCCGGAACGGTGGTGTACGAGATCGATCAACCCGAGGTCATCGAGTTCAAGACGCGGACGCTGGCCGGCCTTGGCGCCGAGCCCACGGCGCAGCGGCGCACGGTCGCGATCGATCTGCGCGACGACTGGCCCTCGGCGTTGGCAGCAGCCGGACTCGACACCGGGGAGCCGACCGCCTGGAGCGCCGAAGGCCTTCTGGTCTACTTGCCGCCGGACGCCCAGGACCGCTTGTTCGACAACATCGTCGCCCTGTCCGCCCCCGGCAGCCGGATCGCCACCGAACACATGGACATGCGCAAAATCCCGTCGGACTGGGCACAGAAGCTCACGGAGCGGTCGCGACGTATCGGCTCCAACATCAACCTGGCCGAGTTGTTTTACACCGGGGACCGCAACACCGCCGCCGAATACCTCACCGGGCACGGGTGGCGAGTCGACATCCGAACGACCGAACAGGCCTTCGCCGCCAACGGATTTGAGTTGCCGAACGACGAGCTGGCGTCGTTCGGCGGCGACTCCGGCTACTTGACGGCCACCCTGGCCTGACGTCTACACGCTGGGGCGGCCGGTGAGGTGTACCGCCTCGGCGACCGCCTCAGCCAGCGGTTCGATCTCGTCGGCGGTCAAATCGGCTACGGTGACCCGCATCCCAGGTGACGTGCGCAGGCGAAATCGCGATCCCGGCGCTGCGGCCCAGCCCGCGTTGAGGAGCCGGGTGATCGCGATCGTTTCGTCGGGCACCGGAATCCAGACGTTGAGGCCGGATTGGCCGTGAGCGGCTACGCCACGATCAGCCAAGGCGGCGAGCAAGCCGGTGCGATTGCGGGTGTACTGCGCCTCGGCGCGTGCGACGAGGCGCGTCGCGGCGTCGTCAGACCACAGCCCGACCGCCAGGTCTTGCAGGAGATGGCTGACCCAGCCCGGCCCAAGCCGCAGTCGTCCGTGCACCCGTTCGACGGTGCGGCGGTCTCCGGCGAGCACCGCGACCCGCAAGTCGGGGCCGTATGCCTTCGAGGCGGAACGCACGAATGCCCAGTAGTCGGTGCAGCCGGCCAACGTGTGCAGCGGTGCGCCGGAAATGCCAGCGCAATGGTCATCTTCGACGAGCAACACATCACCGCCGGCCAGCAGGTTACGCAGCTCGCCGGCACGCTCCTCGGATAGCGCTGCGCCAGTTGGGTTTTGCGCCCGGTTTGTGATGACGAAGGCGCGTACGCCGCGGCTCAACGCACGTGCCATGTCCGCAACCAGGGGTCCGTCGTCGTCGACTCGCACCGACTCGGCCGAAAGTCCCAGCGCCGCAAGAAGATCCAGCAGGTTGGCCCAGCCCGGGTCCTCGACCGCGACGCGGTCGCCCGGACGCAGCTGCGCGGTGAGCGCTCGCTCAATGCCATCCAGCGCCCCGCTGGTCACCGCGAGGTGTTCCGCCGGAACGCCGTCTGCGGCCAGGGCGGCGCGGCTGTACTCGGCCAGTTCGTGCGACATCGCCGGTTCGCCGTACAGCAACGGCCTGCCCTGCGGAACGCGAGCGGACCCGATGGGCAGCAGAGCGGGGTCGGGGTTGCCGGTCGACAGGTCACGCACGCCCTGGGGCACGTCGAGGCCGAGCAGCGACCGGGGCGTGGTGGCGGGCCGGTTCCGCACTCGGGTGCCGCGTCGGCCGGCTGTTTCGACGGCTCCGCGATCGCGCAGCAGGCGGTAGGCGGCTGCCGCGGTGTTGGCGTTCACGCCGAGTTGGGCGGCCAGTTCCCGAACCGGCGGCAACGGGTCGCCCGGCGCCAGGGCACCCCGCGAGATGGCCTCTTCCACGTTGGCGGCTATTGCTTCGGCGCCCGTCCCCGCTATCATGTATTGTACTGGCACGCTGTTTAGTATGTACTATTACAAATGCGAAGGCAATACGTTGGAAACCGCATACCGGCCCACGCCACGAACCACGCCCACCCGCTATCGGGAACGCGCGCACTACGACCGCGAGACCGTCCACGGCATCCTCGACGAGGCGCTGATCTGCCACCTCGGCTACCTCAGCGACGGCAGGCCCGTGGTGTTGCCGACGACTCATGCCCGCCTCGACGAAACCCTGTACGTGCACGGCTCCACCGGCAGCGGCCCGATGCTCGCCGCCAGGTTGTCGGGCCTAGACGTCTGCGTCACCGCCACGCTGGTGGACGGGCTGGTGCTGGCGCGCTCGGCCATGCACCATTCGCTGAACTACCGGTCGGTCGTCGTGATGGGCACCGCACGGTTGGTCGACGACCCGGCCGAGAAGCTGCGGGCGTTCGGCGCGCTGCTCGACCACATCCGGTCCGGGCGTGCCGCCGACTGCCGGGCCCCGAACGCGCGCGAGCTCGCCGCCACCGCGGTGCTTGCCATCGACCTCGTCGAGGTCTCGGCCAAGGTGCGCGGCGGCGGCGTCGCCGACGATCCGGAAGACCTCGCATTGCCGCACTGGGCCGGGGTCATACCACTGCGCGTGACGCCCGGCACCCCGGAGCCGGCCCACGACCTCGACCCCACTACCCCGCTGCCGTCCTACCTCTGACGTCGAGCGCGCGCGTTTGCACGCCGACACGCCGCAAAACCCGTACATTTGCGCACGCTCGCGGCATGACAGGCTGGGTTACAGCAGCAGGTAGCGGTAGGCCGGGGAGCCCGGCTGCAGGGTCTCGACGTGCATCTCCGTCGCACGCATCCGGGCCAGCAGGCCATCCAGGTCCGCGGCCGATCCCAGCTGGATTCCCACCAGCGCCTCGCCGGTCTCCCGGTTGTTGCGCTTGACGTACTCGAACAAGGTGATGTCGTCGTTGGGGCCCAGCACTTCGTCGAGGAACCGCCGCAACGAACCGGGCTCCTGCGGAAAATCCACCAGGAAATAGTGCTTGAGACCCAGGTGGATCAGCGAGCGCTCGAGCACTTCCCCGTACCGGGACACGTCGTTGTTGCCACCCGAGATCAGGCACACGACCGTCGACCCGGGTTCGACGTCGGCTTCGAGCAGGCCGGCCACCGACAGCGCCCCGGCGGGCTCGGCGATGATGCCCTCGTTTTGATAGAGGTCGAGCATCGCGGTGCACACCGCGCCCTCGTCGACGGTGGTGATCGACACCATGTCTCCGGCGGCGGCCAGCGCCGCATAGGTCAGCGCGCCCGCCCGGCTCACCGCGGCGCCGTCGACGAACTGGTCGACGTGGTCCAGCGTCACCGGCTCGCCCGCGGCCAGCGCGGCCATCATCGCCGCGGCTCCGGCCGGCTCGATGCCCAGCACCGCGGTGTTCGACGTCCGCTCGGCCAGGTAGGTGGTGATTCCGGCGATGCAGCCGCCGCCACCCACCGGGACCACCACCAGGTCGGGCTCCCCAGAAATCGGACCCAGCTGGGCAAGCAACTCGGCCGCGATGGTGCCCTGGCCCGCCATGGTGCGCAGGTCGTTGTACGGCGGAACCAGGGTGGCGCCGGTGCGTTCGACATCGTCGAGCGCGGCCGCGGCGGCCAGGTCGTAGGTCGCCCCGTCGACGATCAGCTCGATGAAGTCCCCGCCGTGGTAGCGAATCCGGTCACGCTTCTGTTTGGGCGTTTTGGCCGGTACGTAGACGCGGCCATGGACACCCAGCGACCGGCACGCATACGCGAAGCCTTGCGCATGGTTGCCCGCCGACGAGCACACCACTCCGGCGGCCAGCTCCTCGTCGGACAGTTGCACCAGCAGGTTGTAGGCCCCACGCAGCTTGTAGGAGCGCACGACCTGCAGGTCTTCGCGTTTGAGGTAGACCGTGGCGCCGGTGATAGCCGACAACCGGTCGCTCAGCTGCAGCGGTGTGGGCGTGACTACCGGCGCGATTCGCTTGGCTGCCTGGTCAATGTCAGCCGCAGTAAGCATCGCCAACGGTGAGCTACTCGGGCTCTGGCTCAGTTCGGCGGACACCGGTCAATGGTGCCATGCCAGGCGAGAAACGAGTCAGCTCACCGGGGTCAGCACGAAGACCGGGATCTGACGGTCGGTCTTTTCCTGATACTTGGCGTAGTCGGGCCAGGCCGCGACGGCACGCTCCCACCACACCGCCTTCTCGTCGCCGAACACCTCGCGGGCGTCGTAGTCACCGGTGGCTGTCTGGTCCTGCAGCTCCACCCGCGGGTTCTTGACGACGTTGTGGTACCAAACGGGATGCTTCGGAGCCCCGCCCAGTGAGGCGACGACGGCGTATTCGCCGTTGTGCTCGACGCGCATCAGCGGGGTTTTCCGGAGTTTGCCGGTCTTGGCGCCGCTGGTGGTCAGCAAGATGACAGGTTTTCCCTGCAGCTCGTTGCCCTCGGCGCCACCGGAATCGGCGATCTTGTCGGCTTGCTCACGGGCCCAATCGGACGGGCTGGGTGCGTATTCACCTGAAAGCGGCATGTCACCCACTCTAGGCCCGCCGTCTATGAGCTCTCCCACATCCGAGTTTTCGGGTACCCGAAAATCTGTGTGACGGGTAGGCTCAAACACATGACCAGCCCCTCCCAACTACTCGCGGCCCCGAATCAGTCGGACGTGCTGGTTGCCGGTGTTCCCTGGCCGCGGCACAAACTGTTCGCCGTGCTCGCGGGGTTGGTCACGCTGCTTCTGGTCGGGGCGGTGACCGCCAGCGGGGCCGCCGCGTTCCTCAGCGGTGCCGCGGTGGCCATCACGGTCGGCCTGACGCTCAAGGTGCTGGCGCAGCCGCACGACTGACCCGTGTTCTGGCCAGTTCCGCAATCACGTTGACCCGCCGGGTCGCCGTCGCGATCTCGTCGGCGAACTCCTGCCGGCGCTTGGCCAGGTGCTCGGTGTCGGAGCCGCCGACGAGCTCGCGATGCCGGGTCAGCCGCAGTGCGGTCTTGAACAGCTCCATCGACCTCGACTCGGCGCTGGCGATCCGGCGCTGCAACTCCCACTGCTTGCCGACCTCCAGGCATTCGGCCAGGAAGCTCGCCTCGTCGATGGACTCGTCCTGCTGAGCGGCCAGCCGGTCGCCGACGATGTGGTAGGCGTCCAGGTACGGCCGTAACACCAGATGAGCCAGCAGCACGCCGGCTGATTCCAGCAACCGGTGCAGCTCGGCCGCGGCGACGGGCTTGGTGGTGTCGTGTACCGGCCCGATCAGCCGCACCTCGTCGAGCAGTTCCTTCTCGAACTGTGCGCGTGCCGAGAACAAGAACTCGAATTTCAGCAACTCGCGAAGACGCAGCGCCTCGTCGCGCACGGTTGCCGGCGGCACCGAACCGGTCTCGGATACCTCCGCCGATTCCGACGCCGCCAGCAACGCCATCTCGGCGATGGCGCGGTCGACCAGGATGTGGATGGCCGTATTGCGGTAGAACGCCGCCACCAGATGCTGGTGCGCGCCGATACCCCAGACCGCTTCGGTGCCGGCGTCGTACACGCTGACCACGCCGGAGTCGACCATCTGGTGCAGGGTCCAGCGGATCGTCGAGCGATTGGTCAGGTCCGCGGCACCGGCCACCGCCCAGTTGCGCGCGGCGATATAGCTCGCCAACGGTCGCACCGTGGCCAGCACCTCGCTGATGGACAACGAGCGGTCCGCGCCCAGCAGCGCGAGGCTGACCACCGCGGTCGGCGTGACCGGCGTGGCGCGGTTGATCCGGTGTTCCACGTCCAGCGCGATGCGCTCGATCTCGGTCCCGGTCCCGGATTGTTCGGCGCGCAACTCCTCGAGACGCTGGCGCAGCGGCAGCGGTTCGCCGAAGTCGAGATAGGCGCGGCCCAGCCGTTCGCCTTGCTGACGCGCGAGCCGGACCAGGAAGCGGAGGTCTTCGGGCCGCTTCTCCGCCCCGAAGGCCTCGGCCGTCATGGCTTCGACCTCGTGCAGCTGGTCGTACACGATCGAGGTCGGCACCAAATACACTTCGGGACCGTCGATTTCGTCGACGGCATCGGTGATGTAGCGCAGGATCCCGTACACCGGAGGCCGCAGCTTGCCGGTCCTGGTGCGGCCGCCTTCGATCGACCAGGTGAGGTTGACGTGGTTTTGCACCAGCTGCGCGGTGTAGGCGCGCAGCACGAACCGGTAGACCGGGATGTCTTTGGTCTGGCGCCGGATGAAGATCGTCCCGGTGCGCTTGGCGAAGCCGCCCATCGGGAAGAAGTTCAGGTTGGACCCGCCGAACGTCAGCGCCGGCGAGAGCCGGTTGGCCTGGATCGCCTCCGGCAGTAGCAGGCCGTCCAGGTAGGACCGATGCGAAAACGCGAACGCCAGCGTCGCCTTGCGATCCAGCTTGCGCAGCGATGCGATCTGGTCCTCGTCGACCAGCACGTCGTAGGCGCGCATCAGCCAGCGGCTGAAACCTCGCCAGGCCTGCACCGGGCGCTCATCCAGCGAGGCCGACACCTCACGCAGATAGCCGGCGGCCTCCGCGCGCACACTCAGCCCGTCACGGCCCAGCTCGTCGGCCAGTGCCTCGAGTCGTTCACCGAACCATTGGGCGTCCAGGAGCTCGGCCACCTCGGCCGGGTCGGTGGCCAATGGCGTCGTCGCTTCTTCGATTATTCCGGTGCGCTGCAAGACATTTCGCACTCTGATCCGGCCAACATCGCGTGCGGTCATCGCCACTCCCCTCCTCACGCCGGCTGTACGGTCGGGGCAGTTGCCGGCTGGGTGGGCTCGAGCACTGCGGACCCGGCCTCACGTTCGTAGAGCTCTTCGATCTCGGCGGAGTACTTGCTCATGATCGGGCGGCGCTTGAGCTTCATCGTCAGCGTTATCTCGTCACCGCCGGGCTCCCACACGGTCGGGCAGGACGCGGAACCGTTTGATCTGCTCCACCCGCGACAGTTTCTCGTTGCCCTGGGCCACCCCGGCGGCGATCCGGGCGATCACCTCCGGGTGAGCCGCCAGAGCCGCGGGCGACGCCTCAAGGCCGTGCTGGGCCGCATACGGACCGACCGCGTCGGCGTCGAAGACCAACAACGCGGAGTTGTACGGGACGTCCGTCCCCGATCGTGATCATCACGCCGACCATCGGGCACGCCGCCAGGATGGTGTTCTCAATGTTGGCCGGTGACATGTTCTTTCCGGCGGCGTTGATGATCAACTCCTTCTTCCGGTCGACCACCCGCAGATAGCCCTCGGCGTCGACGTTGAGGATGTCGCCGGTGTGCAGCCAGCCGTCCTCGTCGATCGCCTCGGCGGTCTTCGCCGGTTCCTTGCGGTAACCCTTCATCACCAACGGACCGCGCACCAGAAACTCGCCGTCGTCGGCGATCTTGCCCTCGAGCCCCGGTATCAGTTTGCCGACGGTAGCCCAGGCGCGCATCTCGCGGATGGCAGACGGTAGCGGCGCAGCTGAGCTCCGACATCCCCCACAGCTCGGCGATCGGAATGCCGATGCCGGTGAAGAACGCCATCGTCTCCCTGGGGATCGGAGCCGCGCCCGATAGCGCCCACCGCAATTCGCCGAATCCCGAGCTTCTCCCGGAGCTTCGACAGCACCAGGTCGTCCGCCTTGTGCCCATTCGGCGGCGTCGTCCTCCGCCATGGGCGCACCCGCGAGTCAGCGCCTCGGCACGTTTGTCGGCCACCGACATCGCCCACTGCAAGGCGGCCCGCTTCATCTCGTCAGTTCTCGTTGACTGACCGTGAATTCGATTCCGGCCTTGAGCTTTTCCCACACCCGTGGCACCGCGCCCCAAACGGTGGGCCGCACATCGGGCAGCGCGGCCGCGATCTTGCGGCCGTCGCTCACCACAGTGACCTGGGTGCCGAACATCTCCTGGCTGTACAGGGCGGTCATCCGGTCGGCGATGTGCGCTGACGGCAAGAAGGACGTCAGCCGGTCACCGAACTCGATGCCGAGCACCTCGTCGAGGGCGTAACCCTCGAACAGCAGGTTGGTGTGGGTCATCTCGACGCCCTTGGGGTTTCCGGTGGTTCCGGATGTGTAGATCAAGGTGACGATGTCATCGGGTTGCACAGCGCGCCAAGTCGATTCGAAGTCGAAGTCGTCGCGGGCCGCCGCGTACAGGTCGTCCACCGACAGCGTGCCGGCCGGCGACCCGTCGATGCAGACGATGTGCTCGATGGGCGCGCCGCTGGCGCGAATGCGGTCCACGTACTGCTCCTCGCAGATCGCGACCTTGGTGCCGGCGTTGTCGAACAGGTAGGTCAGTTGTTCGGCGGGCAACGTGTTGTACACCGAAAACGATGTGGCGCCAACGTGTTGGGCGCCGACTTCGAGTGGATAGAACTCGATCCGGTTGGCCATCATCAGCGAAACCGTGTCGCCCCGCCGAACCCCCAGGCCCGCCAGGCCCGCCGCCACCTGCCGCACCTGCGCCGCGTACTCGCGCCAGGTCAAGGTTGCGGTGCTACCCGGCGTGCGCAGCGCGACTGCGTCCGGATCGATTGCCGCGGTGCGCTGGAATGCTTCGCACATGGTGGCCGGACGTTCGGTTGTGGTCATTTACGTCCCTCCTTGGGATCTCTCTTGGCGCCCGTATCAGCACTGCCCGATCACCTTCGGTGAGCCTACGTCCGCGCTCCCGAGGCACGGAAGCCCGCCGCGAGCACATGGGCGGATGGCCCGAACGCAGCGGGCCGTTGGACCTCGTCCATCCGGACCTGTTCGTGCTGCGAACCTCCGGGTGACTACGCGCCCAGGCACCCCGGACCGAGGAGTGCCTTGAGGTCCCCCATCAACGCCGGCGACGGCGTCACCCGCAACGATTGATCCAGCTCCAGCGTGGTGATCCGGTCGCCGCTGATTAGCCGCAGATGCACCTGCGACGTACCGGGGTGGCGGGCCAGCACCTGCTTGAGCGCGCTGACCTTGTCGATAGTGCATTGCCGGGTCGGCAGGCTGACCGCCAGCGGCCGGTTCACTTGAGCGCTGGAAAAGTCCGGCACCACAAGCTCGTTGGCGATCAGCGAGATCCGGTCGTCGCGGACCGCGACCTTGGCGTTGACCAACACCACCACATCGTCGGCGATCTCGGCGCCATAGCTGGAATAGGTGTGCGGGAAGAACATCACCTCGATGCCACCGGTGAGGTCCTCCAATTGAGCTGAGGCCCAGGGCATTCCGTTCTTGTTGACCCGCCGGTTCACCGACGCCAGGATGCCGCCGACCCGCACCTGGGTCTCGTTGGCGACATCGCCGTCGAGGATTGCCGGAATGGCGGTATCCACCTGCCCGGCCAGCAGGTGCGCCACCCCGTTGAGTGGATGCCCGGACACATACAAGCCCAGCATTTCGCGTTCGAGGGCAAGCTTGTGCTTGTCCTCCCATTCGTCTTCGGGCACCTTGATGGTGAACACCGCGTCGGTGCCCGAGTCCGTGCCGCCGAACAGATCGAACTGCCCGATCGCCTCGGCTTTCTTGGTGCCGAGCACCGAATCCACCGCGTCGGTGTGGACCAGGAACAGCCCCTTGCGGGGGTGACACAGCGAGTCGAAAGCGCCCGCCTTGATCAGCGACTCGGTGACTTTCTTGTTGCAGGCCGAGATGTCGATCTTGTTCAGGTAGTCCGAGAAATCGGTGAACTTGCCCTTGTCGCCGCGGGTCTTGATCAGCGAGCCCACCACGTTGGCGCCGACATTGCGCACCGCGCCCAACCCGAAACGGATGTCTTTTCCGACCGACGCGAAGTTCACCAGGGACTCGTTGACGTCCGGCGGCAGCACGGTGATGCCGAGCTTGCGGCAGTCGGCCAGATACACCGCGGCCTTGTCCTTGTCGTCGCCCACCGATGTCAAAAGCCCGGCCATGTACTCGGCCGGGTAGTTGGCCTTCAGGTACGCGGTCCAGTAGGAGACCAGGCCGTAGCCGGCCGCGTGCGACTTGTTGAACGCGTACCCGGCGAACGGAAGAATGGTGTCCCACAACGCTTTCACCGCGCGCTCGGAGAAACCGTTATCTGGTCATGCCTTCCTGGAAGCCCTTGTACTCCGCCTCCAGCACCTCGAGCTTCTTCTTGCCCATCGCTTTGCGCAGCGCGTCGGCCTTGCCCATCGTGTAGGAGGCGACCTTTCTGGGCGATGAACATGATCTGCTCTTGATAGACGATCAGGCCGTGGGTCTCGGCGAGGATCTCGCGTAGCGGTTCCTCGAGCTCCGGGTGGATCGGCTTGACCGCCTGGCGGCCGTTCTTCCGGTCGGCGTAGTCGTTGTGGGCGTTCATGCCCATCGGCCCCGGCCGGTACAGCGCCAGCACTGCGACGATGTCGTTGAACTCGGTGGGCTGCATGCGGCGCAGCAGATCGCGCATCGGCCCGCCGTCGAGTTGGAACACACCCAGGGTGTCGCCGCGGCCCAGCAGCTCGTAGGTGGGCCCGTCGTCCAGCGGCACCGATTCCAGGTCGAGGTCAATTCCCCTGTTGGCTTTGATGTTCTCCAGCGCGTCGCCAATGATCGTCAGGTTGCGCAGGCCCAGGAAGTCCATCTTCAACAGACCGATGGCCTCGCATGACGGGTAATCCCAGCCGGTGATGATGGCGCCGTCCTGCGGTCGCTTCCACAGCGGGATGGCCTCGGTCAGCGGCTCGCTGCTCATGATCACCGCACACGCGTGCACGCCGGCGTTGCGGATCAGGCCTTCCAGGCCGCGCGCCGTCTGGTAGATGGTGCGCACGTCCGGGTCGGTCTCGATCAGGCCGCGAACCTCGGCGGCTTCCTTGTAGCGCTCGTGGGCGGGATCGGTGATGCCCGACAGCGGAATGTCTTTGGCCATGATCGCCGGCGGGAGCGCCTTGGTGATCCGGTCGGCGATCGCGAAGCCGGGCTGCCCGTAATGGATACGCGCCGAATCCTTCAAGCGCCGCTTTGGTTTTGATCGTGCCGAAGGTGATGACCTGGGCGACCCGGTCGGAGCCCCACTTTTCGGCGGCGTAGCGCACCATCTCGCCGCGGCGACGGTCGTCGAAGTCGATGTCGATGTCGGGTGCCGACGGACGCTCCGGATTGAGGAAGCGCTCGAACAGCAGACCGTGCGGGATGGGGTCGATGTTGGTGATGCCCATCGCGTAGGCCACCAGCGAACCCGCCGCCGAACCACGCCCCGGTCCGACCCGGATGTCGACCGACCGTGCGTGGTTGATCAGGTCGGCGACGATCAGGAAGTACGCCGGGAAACCTTTGTCGCAGATGACCTTGATCTCGAACTCGGCCCGGTCGACGTAGTCCTGGCCGACACCGGACGGAAACCGTCGCTGCAATCCCGCCATCACCTCGTGGTGCAACCATGACGCCTGGTCGTGTCCGTCGGGCACCGGGAAGACCGGCATCCGGTCGCGCGGTGCCCACACGTCGGCGTAGGACTGCACCCGTTCGGCGATCAGCAGCGTCGAGTCGCAGGCGCCGGGAACCTCGTCGTCCCAGAGTCGGCGCATCTCGGCCGCCGACTTCAGGTAGTAGCCGTCGCCGTCGAATTTGAACCGATTCGGGTCCGACAGCGTCTTGCCGGTCTGCACACACAGCAGCGCCTCGTGGTTGTGGGCGGCGTCGCGGGTGACGTAGTGGCAGTCGTTGGTGGCCAGCGGAGGAATACCCAGCTTGCGGCCGAGCTCGATCAGTCCCGCACGGACCCGCTGCTCGATGGACAGGCCGTGGTCCATCAGCTCTAGGAAATAGTTGTCGGCACCGAAGATCTCGCGCCACTTGGCTGCCGACTCCAGCGCTTCGCGGTCATGCCCCAGCCGAAGCCGGGTCTGCACCTCGCCGGACGGGCAGCCGGTGGTGGCGATGATGCCCTCGGCGTGTTCGGCGACCAGTTCGGCATCCATGCGTGACCACTTACCGAGCTGACCTTCGAAAGAGGCCAGCGAGGACAGCTTGAACAGGTTGCGCAGGCCGGTCGCATTCTCGGCGACCATCGTCAGGTGCGTGTACGAGCCGCTCCCGGAGACGTCGTCGCCCTTCTGGCTGGGATCGCCCCAGGTGATGCGACGGGTGTCGAATCGCGAGCCGGGCGCGACATAGGCCTCGACGCCGATGATCGGCTTGACCCCGGCCTTGGTGGCGGTGTTGTAGAACTCGCTGGCGCCGAACATGTTTCCGTGGTCGGTCATCCCGATCGCGGGCATCTCCAGCCGCTCCACCTCGGCGAGCATGGGCGTGATCTTGGCCGCACCGTCCAGCATCGAGTACTCGGTGTGGTTATGCAGGTGCACGAAGGACCGCGAAGACGAACCGCTCATAGGCACGCCAGTCTATGACCAGAGACTGACACACCCTCGGCGTGTCGCGGAGTGTGTCTTTCGCTCGGCAACCAGTTCTACAGTTGTCGGTATGACCCAGATCGCCGACCGGTGCCCACGGACATCACCGTGGTCGCCCCGGGAGGCCGAGTTGCTTGCGGTGACGTTGCGGCTGCTGCAGGAACACGGCTATGACCGGTTGACGGTTGACGCCGTGGCCTGCGCCGCCCGCGCCAGCAAGGCCACCGTGTATCGGCGCTGGCCCTCGAAGGCCGAATTGGTGCTGGCCGCCTTCATCGAGGGAGTCCGTCAGGCCGTCATCCCCCCTAATACCGGGTCGCTGCGCGGCGATCTACTGAAGGTTGGTGAGATCTGCTGCCAGCAGGCCAACGACCACGCCAGCACCATCCGCGCCGTCATGGTCCAGGCGTCGCGCCACCCCGCGCTCAACGACGCCATGCAGCACCAGTTCATCGATCAGCGCAGGGCCTTGATGCGACACGTATTTCAGCAGGCCGTGGACCGCGGTGAGATCGCCCAGGCCGCCATTACCGACGAACTCTGGGACCTGCTGCCCGGGTATCTCATCTTCCGCGGGATCACCGGCAACCAACCGCCCACCCGCCGTACCGTGCAGCTTCTCGTCGACCATTTCATGATCCCGGGCCTGACTCGTGGCGGATGAATGCGTTCGGGAAAAGTGTACGCATGCGTCTCTTGTGCAGTACTGATCAGTACCGTACTGTCATAGCCAACGATCGCTCTTACGTCACAACTCGAGGGTGATCGTATCGCCCGCGTATCGAAAGGCCAACGGGTGAAAGGGTTTTCGATTACGTCGCTCGTCAAACGAGGGTGGATGGTGATAGTCGCGGTGCTGGTGGTGGCGCTGGCGGGTATTGCCATCTTCCGCCTGCACGGGATCTTCGGCTCGACCGACAGCACCTCCGCCAACAGTGCGCTCGCCAACGAGATCGTCCCGTTCAATCCCAAGCAGGTGGTGCTCGAGGTCTTCGGCGCGCCCGGTGCGGTGGCGACCATCAGCTACCTGGACGTCAACGCCCAGCCACAGCAAGTCAGAGACGCTCCCCTGCCCTGGTCGTTCACGATCACCTCAACCGAGCCCGCGGTCGTCGGCAACGTGGTGGCCCAGGGCAACGGCGACACCATCGGCTGCCGCATCATCGTCAACGGTCAGGTGAAAGACGAACGGACCGTCAACAAGGCCGACGCCTACACCTTCTGTCTGGATAAGTCTGGATGAGCCCCCGGGTGAGCCAAGAACAAGAGCAGCGGCCGCCGCGCGTGCCGCACATGATTCGCCGGCTTGCGTTGCCGATCCTGCTGTTCTGGATCGCGCTGGCCGCCCTGACGAACATCGCGGTGCCGCAGCTGGAAGAGGTCGGCAAAACCCACAATGTGGCACTGAATTCGCCCGATGCGCCGTCGCTGAAAGCGATCAAGCGCATCGGTCAGGCGTTCCACGAGTTCGACACCGACAGCTCGGCCATGGTCGTCCTCGAAGGTGACAAGCCGCTCGGCGCGGAGGCCCATAAGTTCTACGACGAGATGGTCCGCAAGCTCAATCAGGACCGCAAACACGTCCAGCATGTTCAGGACTTCTGGGGCGACACCCTGACCGCGGCGGGATCGCAGAGCACGGACGGCAAGGCCGCCTATGTTCAGGTGTTCCTCGCGGGCAACCAAGGCTCGGCACTCGCCAACGAGGGCGTGGGCGCCATCCGCGACATCGTCGCACAAACGACACCGCCGCCCGGGGTCAAAGCCTATGTGACCGGTGCCGCGCCGCTGATCTCCGATCAGTTCGACGTCGGCAGCAAGGGGACCGCGAAGGTCACGACGATCACCATCGGGATGATCGCGCTGATGTTGTTTTTCGTCTACCGCTCCATCTTCACCACGCTGCTCGTGCTGGTGACCGTGCTCATCGAAATGTCCGCCGCCCGGGGAATCGTCGCCTTTCTCGGGAATGCCGGGATCATCGGGCTGTCGACATACGCGACGAATCTGCTCACGCTGCTGGTGATCGCCGCCGGAACCGACTACGCGATATTTTTCGTCGGCCGATATCAGGAAGCGCGCGCAGCCGATGAAGAGCGAGAAACCGCGTTTTACACCATGTTTCGCGGGACGGCCCACATCGTCCTGGGTTCCGGGCTCACCGTTGCCGGCGCCGTGGCCTGTCTGAGCTTCACCCGATTGCCGTACTTTCAGAGCCTGGGCATTCCGGCCGCCATCGGCATCCTCGTCGCACTCGTCGGCGCGCTCACCCTGGGTCCGGCCATCCTCACCCTGGGCGCTCTGGTGGGCGTCTTCGAACCCAAGCGCGCCATGAGAACCCGCGGCTGGCGTCGGATCGGCACCGCCATCGTCCGCTGGCCCGGCCCGGTTCTTACAGCGGCATCCGCGTTGGCCCTGATCGGACTGCTCGCCCTGCCCGGATACAAGACGAGTTACGACACTCGTCCCTACATGCCCGAAAGCGCGCCGGCCAACGTCGGGTACACGGCCGCCGAGCGGCACTTTTCGCGCGCCCGGCTGGAGCCCGAATTGCTGATGGTCGAAACCGATCACGACATGCGTAACCCGGCCGACATGCTGATCATCGACCGGGTGGCCAAGGCGGTGTTCCACGTGCCCGGCATCGCCCAGGTGCAGACCATCACCAGGCCGCTGGGCACCCCGCTCGTGCACAGCTCGCTGGCGTTTGTGATCAGCAATCAGAGCGCCGGCCAGCAGGAAAACCTGACCTACCAACGGGATCGCGCGGACGACCTGCTGCGTCAGGCCGGTGAGCTGTCCACCACGATCAACATCTTGAAGCAGCAGTACGTGCTGCAGCAGCAACTCGCCGGCACCACCCACGATGAGGCCCAAAACTTCCACGACACGATCGACACGATCAGGGACCTGCGCGACAAGATCGCGAATTTCGACGACTTCTTCAGGCCGATTCGCAGCTATTTCTATTGGGACAAGCACTGTTTCGACATTCCCGTCTGCTGGGCGATCCGCTCGGTCCTGGACGCGCTTGACGGCATCGATCAGCTCACCGGGAGATTCGAGGACCTCACGGCCACACTGGACAAGCTCGACGCGCTGCAGCCCAAACTGGTGGCGCTGATACCGCCCCAGATCGCCAGCCAGGAAACCAATCACGAACTGACGCTGGCGAATTACGCCACCTTGTCCGGCATCTACGCCCAGCAGCAGGCGGCGATCGACAACGCCACCGCGCTTTGGGGCGCGCCTTCGACGCGGCAAAGAACGACGACACCGTTCTACCTGCCTCCCGAGGTCTTCGCCAACCCCGATTTCGCGCGCGGACTGAAGTTGTTCGTCTCGCCCGACGGCAAGGCCGTCCGGATGATCGTCACGCATGAGGGTGATCCCGCGACCCCCGAAGACATTTCGCACATCGAGCCGATGGCGAGGGCCGCGCACGAGGCCTTGAAGGGCACGCCGATGGCCGACGCCAAGGATCTACCTGGGCGGCACCGCGGCGACGTACAAGGACATTCAGGACGGAGCCAAGTACGACCTGCTGATCGTCGCACTCGCCGCACTCAGCCTGATCCTGCTGATCATGATGATCATCACGCGAAGCCTGATCGCCGCGCTGGTCATCGTGGGCACCGTGGCCCTTTCGCTGGGCGCCTCGTTCGGGTTGTCAGTGTTGGTGTGGCAGTACATGTTCGGCATCAAGTTGTACTGGGTCGTGCTGGCGCTGGCCGTGATCCTGCTGCTGGCGGTCGGATCCGACTACAACCTGCTGTTGATATCCCGCTTCAAGGAAGAAATCAACGCCGGCCTGAAAACCGGCATCATCCGCGCGATGGCCGGTTCCGGTTCCGTGGTCACCTCGGCCGGCCTCGTTTTCGCGATCACCATGTGCGCGTTCGTGTTCAGCGGTTTTCAAGTCCTCGGTCAGATCGGGACGACCATCGGCCTTGGCCTGTTGTTCGACACGCTGATCGTGCGATCCTTCATGACGCCTTCCGTCGCAACGCTTTTGGGGCGCTGGTTCTGGTGGCCGCAGCGGGTGCGACCGCGTCCGGCCAGCACGATGCTGCGGCCTTACGGACCGCGCGCGGCCGTTCGCCAATTGCTGCTGTGGGAAGACGACGACCCGGTGGTGACGTCTACCCGTACCGCTCCACAAACTGCCGCAGAGACTTCTCCACGTCCCCTTTGACGGCGCGAGCCGCCACCGATCCGACCGGGCCGAACAGCGCGCGCCCACCCAGTTCGACGCGCAGGACCAGGGTTGACCCGTCTTCGCCGGGCCGCACGGTGAGCGTGACGCCGTACTTCGCCCCACCCTTTCCGGAACCCGACATCGCGACCTGGTGCGGCGGGTCAAACGACGTGATCGTCCAGGTCACCCGATTGCGCATGCCCTTGGAGCGCGCCACACCCACGATTTCGACGCCTTCGGCCAACTCATCGGGCAGCTCGCTGCGCCACGCCTCGTGCAGCACGAGCCAATCGCCCAGCTCCGACAGATCCGAGACGTGTTCCCACATCTCCTGCGGGGTCATGGGGACGTCGGTGGTCATCTCAACGGAAGCCATCGGCCGAGCCTAATCTCCTCGCCGAGTGTGGCGTTAATACACGCTTCGAGGCGTTGGAGCGTGACATAAGTCCACGTTCGGCCGGCTACGAGACCTACTGACTAGGTCCGCCGCGCAGCTTGTTGCCGATGCGAATCCCGGGCAGCAGCAGGCTGTTCGGGATGTAGTGGCCGGCGATGGTGGCGGCCCTGGGCACGATCCCCGGCACCACCGTGCGCTTGCCGGCGAGCATCCCCTCGATCGCGGCCTCGGCGACATCGTGCGGCGAGACCTGCGCCAGCGGGATGCTGAACCGCTCGGCGCTGGCGATCTCGGCCCACTCGGTGGGCACCGGGCCCGGACACAACGCGGTGACCGAGACGCCGGTTCCGTGCAGCTCCTCCTGAACGGCTTCCGAGAACGTCAGTACGAAAGCCTTGGTCGCCGAATACACCGCCATATAGGGAATCGGCTGGAAGCCCGCGATCGACGCGATGTTGAGCACCGCCCCGGCACCGCGCTCGACCATGCCGGCAAGGGCCGCGTGGGTCAGTTCCATCAACGTCAGCGCATTGAGGACGACTTCCTCGCTTTCGCGTTCGACGGGCAACTCGTAGAACACCCCGCTGGTGCCGAATCCCGCGCTGTTGCACAGGCCGGCAATCGGATCGGTGCGCAGCCGGTCCGCCAGCTGAGCACGGCCTTGAGGATCGGAGAGATCGAGCGGCAGGACCTCGACCTCGACGTTGTGCTCCGCGCGCACCTCTTCGGCGAGCTCGTCGAGGCGTTCGCGCCGCCGCGCGACCAGCATGAGTGGGAAGCCACGGCCCGAAAGGCCTTTGGCCAGTTCGACACCGATGCCCGAGGAGGCGCCGGTAATGACAACGGTGGTCTGGTTGTTCGGTTTCGGAAGGCTCATGAGTTCACCAATGTATCCCTCGGGTCGCTTGTACGAATGTTTCGCTGCGCTTGTCCATTTCCTCGAATTTCTCAGTGTCGCTGGCGGATTCGCCTCCCTTGGCGGCCGAGGAGTCGTGGAACATCCCGAATGCGCGGTTGCGCACGCGGTCCATCACCGCCGGGTTGACGGCGTCGGCCACGGCGGCGAATTGCCCGAACGGCGAGCTGAGCCGCCGGGGCCGGTGCACGATCGCGTCGGTGATCACGCCGGCCGCCTGATCCGGCGACAGCGCCGGGAACTTGTCGTACAGCGTGGTCGGACTGATCATCGGGGTGCGCACCAGCGCCATGTGCACGGTGGTGAAACGGACGTTGTCGCTCACGGTTTCGGCTTGCAGCGAGTCGCACAGGCTGTCCAGCGCGGACTTGCTGGCGATGTAGGCGCCGAAGCGCGGCGCCCGCGTCTGCACCCCGACCGACGAGACGTTGATGATCTGACCGTAGCCGCGTTCGCGCATCCCCGGGATGAACTTGAGGATGAGCTGGACCGCGCCCAGGTAGTTCAGCTGGATCGTCCGCTGGTAGTCATGGATCCGGTCGTAGGAAAGCTCCAAGGGACCGCCGGATCGACCGCCCCGCGTTGTTGACCAGGATGTCCACGCCGCCCAGATCGGCGAGCACCTGGTCGGCCATGGTGGCGATGGCGTCCGTGTCGGACAGGTCGCACGGGTAGACGTGGGCGGTTCCGCCTTCGCCGCGGATGTCGTTCGCGACTTTCTCGAGGTTCTCCAAGGTGCGTGCCACCAGCACCACCGTGCCGCCCGCCTCCGCGATCTTTTTCGCGGCCGCCTCGCCGATGCCCGACGATCCGCCGGTAATGAGGACGGTTCTGCCCTCGACCGCCTCGGTGAGTGTGCGGCCCTGCACCACATCGAGCAGATTCCTCAGATAGAAGGGGCGATATCGCCCCGCCGAGTTGGGCGTGTTGAGCACGTTGGACATCGCGGCAAACGGCTTTTCGACGAAGTTCGTCAGGTCACCAAGATTCATCGGCTGTTCGCTCCTGATGGCTGTGTGAGGGATGTGACACAGGTCATAGAGCCAACCTAGGACATGCACCGAGGCGCGGACGCAGAGGGCTGCCCTGTGAGTTGGCGGTAATCCGAGGGTGACCGTGCCCTAATCCGCAGGCAACCGCGCGATGTTTGCCTGAGACGATGAGATTTTCGGCACACTTTCGCAAACTCGAGCCGGTCAGCATCTACGCCAAGATCGGCGGCCACGAGGCGATCGAAGTCGTCGTGGCGGACTTCTATGTGCGGGTGCTCGCCGACGAGCAACTCGCCAGCTTCTTCACGGGAACGAACATGAGCCGGCTCAAAGGCAAGCAGGTGGAGTTCTTCGCGGCGGCTCTCGGCGGGCCCGAGCCCTACACCGGTGCGCCGATGAAGAAGGTGCATCAGGGACGCGGAATCACCATGCACCACTTCAGCCTGGTGGCCGGACATTTGGGAGACGCGCTGACCGCCGCCGGGGTCCCGTCGGAGACAGTGGCGGAGATTCTGATGGCGATCGCACCGCTGGCCGCCGACATCGCATCGGGAGAGACCACCGCGACGAAGGTCTGAAGCTCGCGGCGTGTCGCACGACGACCGGACTGTCGAACCGGTAGTCAGCAGGTATGCGACTGATCGCCGTCATCCTGGCCGCGCTGGTTCTTGTCGCCTGCGGCGGGAAGTCAACACCCCCGGTGTCTTCAGGCACCACCACCACCACCGCCACCACCACCGGGCCCACCACGGCGATGTCGTTCGACTGCGCCAGACCCGCGAACAAGGCACAGCAATTGGTCTGCGGCGACCCGCAATTGACCGAACTCGACCGCCGGATGCAGACCGCCTACCAACAGGCGCTGGCGCGCCCGGGCGCCGATGCGGCCACGCTGACGACCGCGCAGAGCGCCTTCACGACGATCCGCGACGGCTGCGGCGACTTCGTCGATGCGCGGACCTGCCTGTTGGAGGCCTACCAGACACGGGTGGTCGAGTTGGCCATCGCTGACCCCGCCACCGTCGCCCCACCGGTCGTCACCTACAACTGCCCCGCGGACTCCGGGCCGTTGACCGCACAGTTCTATAACGACCTCGATCCGAAGACGGCGGTGCTGGACTGGAAGGGAACTCGAATAATCCTGTTCATCCAGCCGTCCGGCAGCGGTGCCCGGTACGGCCGCCAAGGGGACGACTATTGGGAACACCAGGGCGAAGTCACTCTCGACCTCAGCGGCACCAAGTTCGTCTGCCACACCCGATGAGCGACAGTGGGTTACGTCAGCGCGCCACCGCGGCGAGCCGCCGTTTCAGATATGCGCTGACGCCGGCGTCGCCGGTGAGGTCGATGGCCCTGCGATAGGCCTCCGCGGCAGCCTCGGGCCGACCGGACTTGGCCAGCAGGTGCGCTCGCGCGGACCAGGCGGGCTGGAATCGCTCGACGGCCGGATCGCTGATCGCCTCGAGCGCGCGCAGCCCGGCGTCCGGACCGCCGACTTCGCCGTCGACGACCGCCAGGGCAACCGCCGCGCCCAGCGACGGCGCGATGCGCAGCAGCGCCCGATGCAGCTTTCCCAACGCAACCCAATCCACCGAGCCACCCCGCGGCCGGGCGCAGTGCGTCGACTGGATCGCCGCCTCGTATTGGTACCGGCCCGGACGACCGAAGCCGTGAGCGCGATGCAGCAGCGCCTCGCCGCGGGCGATCATCGCGGCGTCCCACAATCGGGTGTCCTGCTCGTCGAGCGGCACGAACCCACCGTCGGAGGTGCGCCGCGCGGGTCGACGCGACTCCGAGAGGCACACCAGCGCGGCCAGCCCGAGCGCCTCGGGCTCCTCGGGCAGCAGTTCGGCCAGTACCAGCGCCAGATGCAGCGCCTCGGCGGACAACGACTCGATCGGGGCACCGTGTGGCTCCAGCTGCCAGTCGATCGCGCAGGCCCCGTAGACCGCCTCCAGTACCGCCGGCAACCGTTCGTCGAGATCCGCGCGAGCCGGCACCACGAACGGGATGTGCGCATCGCGGATACGGCGTTTCGCGCGGACCAGTCGCTGCGCCATGGTCACCGCCGGCACCGCGAACGCCGCGGCGATCGCCGCCGCGTCGATGCCGAGCACCGTCTGCAACATCAGCGGTGTGCGGCAGTTGGCGGCGATCGCCGGGTGCGCACAAACCAGCATGAGCTCGAGCCGACGGTCCGGAATCGCGTCGTCGTCCGGTATATCGTCATCGAATTCCGTTGCGCCGGAGTCTGGTTCGGACAGTGAAGTGGTCATCCGGTAGGCATGCGACTTCCAGCGATCGCGCAACCGATTGCGAGCCACCGTGAGCACCCAGCCTTCCGGGTTGGCCGGCATCCCCTCGTCCGGCCAGCGGGTGAGCGCGCGCTCCAACGCGTCGGAGATAGCGTCCTCGGCCGCGGCGATGTCGCGGCTCGGAGCGGCCAGGACTGCCAACAACCGTCCGTAGGACTCGCGAACCAGTTCGGCCACCCGGGCCGGCACCTCACTCAGGGGGGTACCAGCCCTTGCCGCCGGCGTAAGTCACTGCGACAGGCCGGATCTCGATCGATCCCCACGCGGCGGCCGGGCATCTCTTCGCCCACGACAGCGCCGCGTCCAGGTCGGGTACCTCGATGACGAACACCCCGCCGAGGCGCTCCTTGGTGTCGGCGAACGGGCCGTCCTGGATCCTCGGTACGCCGTCGCGCGCGGTGAAGGTGGTGGTGGCGACGGCGGTCTGCAGCACCTGGGTGCCGATCAGCACGCCGGCCGCATCGAGGTCGTCGGCGTACTTGGCGAAGGCGGCTCGTGCGGGCGCCATGTCTTCCTCGCTCAGCCCGATCTCCCCGCCCTCCTGATAGTGCATGAGCAGGCAATATTGCATGGTGGTGTCCTTCCGTCTCGATTGATGGTGACACCGGTATGACGATTGACGCCGCACGTGATCGACAATTGCTCCATGCCTAGCACGCATCACACATTCGAAGATCTCGTCGCCGAAGCCGATTCCGCATCGGTGGATGGCTGGGATTTCTCCTGGTTGGACGGACGCGCGACGGAGGAACGGCCGTCCTGGGGCTACCAGCGGATGTTGAGCCAGCGGTTGGCGAATGTGTCTGCCGCGCTCGACATTCATACCGGCGGCGGCGAGGTGCTGGCCGGCGCGGGGCCGTTCCCACCCACCATGGCCGCCATCGAAACGTGGCCACCGAACGCGGCGCTGGCAACCAAGCGCTTGCATCCGCTCGGTGTGGTGGTCTTGGCGATCCGGAATGAGCCGCCGTTGCCGTTCGCCGACGAGGCGTTCGACCTGGTGACCTGCCGCCATCCCAGCTCCGTGTGGTGGACCGAGATCGTCCGGGTGCTGCGGCCGGGGGGCACCTACTTCGCACAGCAGATCGGGCCCGCCACGGTGGCCGAGCTGGTCGAGTACTTCATCGGGCCGCAACCGGAGAGATGGGCCGCGCAGCACCCGGACGCGGTGAGCGCGCAAGCACGGGCCGCGGGCCTGCAGATCGTGAATCTACGTTCGGAGCGGCTACGAGCCGAGTTCTTCGACATCGGCGCCGTTATCTACTTCCTGCGCAAGGTGATCTGGACGGTGCCGGACTTCAGCGTGCAGCGCTATCGCGACCGGCTGCGGGAACTGCATGAGCGCATCGAGACCGAGGGGCCCTTCGTCGCGCACTCGGCGCGGGTCCTCGTCGAAGCCCGCAAACCCGACTCGATTCACCCTTCGGCGCGTAGCACGTCCAACGCGTGCTGCAGATCGGGTGGATACGGGCTGACAGAACTCCACCCGCCGCCCGTCGGCCGGATGGGCGAACGCCAGCGAACGCGCGTGCAGCCATTGGCGTTCCAGCCCAAGCTTTTTCGCCAGCGTCGGGTTGGCGCCGTACACCAGATCACCGCAGCACGGGTGATGCAGGGCGGCGAAATGCACCCGGATCTGGTGCGTGCGGCCGGTTTCCAGGTGCACGTCGAGCAGGCTGGCGGCGACGAAGGCCTCGAGGGTGTCGTAGTGGGTGAGGCTGTGCCGGCCGTTGCTGGTGACGGCGAACTTCCACTCGCCGCCGGGGTGCCGGCCGATCGGCGCGTCTATCGTCCCGCTGGACGGATCGGGATGTCCTTGCACCAGTGCGTGGTAACGCTTTTCGACCGTGCGTTGTTTGAACGCCCGCTTGAGCAAGGTGTAGGCGCGCTCGGAGATCGCCACCACCATCACCCCGGAGGTGCCGACGTCCAGGCGATGCACGATCCCCTGCCGCTCGTGTACACCGGAGGTGGTGATGCGGTATCCGGCGGCGGCCAGGCCGCCGAGCACCGTGGGCCCGGTCCAGCCCACCGACGCATGCGCGGCCACCGCGGCGGGTTTGTCGACCACGACGATGTCATCGTCGGAATACAGGATCGTCATGCCCTCGATGTCGACGGGCGTGTTCTCCGGCGGCGGCGGCGCCTCGGGCAGCTGCACCTGCAGCCAGGCGCCGGACGTCAGGCGGTCGGACTTTCCGGCCTGCACCCCGTCCAGCTCGACCCCGCCGTCTTCGGCCAGCGCCGCGGCGGCGCTCCGGGACAGTCCGAGCAGGCGGGCGATGCCGGCGTCAACGCGCATGCCCGCCAAGCCCTCCGGGACGGGCATTGAACGTGACGTTCATCAGTTTTGGTCGGCTCTTCGCCGACCCATCGCATCGAAATCGAAGCCGAAGACCGACAGCACGACGAGCAGGATGGCGCCACCCACCACCGACGGATCGGCGACGTTGAACACCGGCCACCAGCCGATCGACAGGAAGTCCACGACATGGCCGCGCAGCGGCCCGGGCGCCCGGAAAAAGCGATCCACCAGGTTGCCCATCGCACCGCCGAGGATCATTCCGAGGCCCACGGCCCACCACGGCGATACCAGCCGCCGTCCCATCCAGAAGATGCCCACCACGACCCCGGTCGCGATCAGCGTCAACAGCCAGGTGTATCCGGTCGCCATCGAGAACGCGGCACCGGAGTTGCGCACCAAAGTCCAGGTCACCGTGTCGCCGATGATCGACACGGGCTGACCGGGGGGCAGCAGTTTGACGGCGAGAACCTTGGTGACGACGTCCAGCGTCAGCACGACCGCCGCGACCGAGAGCAGCAGGCGCAACCGCCGCGCAGGGGGCTGCGGCGCGGGAGCTTCAGCGTCCCCGGCCTCCCCGGCAGCCCCGGTGGAGGTCAGCGGCTCGGCCGATCCGGTTGGTTCGTCAGGCACTGGTCCATCATCCCTTAATGCGATGATCCCCACATGGGCCGCCTCACCGTCATCACCACCGGAGGAACGATTTCGACCACCACCGGCGCCGACGGGGTGCGCCGGCCCGCCCGCAGCGGCGCGGAACTGACGTCCGGCATCGACGTCGATCACGACATCGAACTGGTCGATCTGATGGCAGTCGACAGCTCCGAGCTGACAACGGCCGATTGGGATCGAATCCGCGACGCGGTCCTGGCCGCGACTGAGCGCTCCGACGGTGTGGTCCTGCTGCACGGCACCGACACCATGGAAGAGACCGCCCTGTGGCTCGAACTCACCTACGCGGGCACCATCCCGGTCGTGCTGACCGGCGCCATGCGCAGCGCCGACGCCCCCGACGCCGACGGTCCGGCCAACATCGCTGACGCATTGGCGGTGGCAGCCAGCCCCGCCTCCCGCGGCCTCGGCGTGCTGGTGTGTTTCGCCGGCCGGGTGTTGCAGCCGCTGGGCATGCGCAAAGCGGCAACCGAGGACCTGAGCGCCTTCGTCGGCGAGGTCCTGGGGACGACGGCGGACGGCGTGACGCAGCCGAAAATCCGGCCGTACGCCGGTGATCTGCGTGCCGCGGATGCGCCCCGGGTCGACATTGTGGCGGCCTACCTGGGCAGCGACTCGGTTGCGCTGGACGCTTTCGTGGCCGCCGGGGCGAAAGCCGTGGTGCTGCAAGCGCTGGGTTCAGGCAACGCCGGAGCGGCGGTGATCGACGGAGTGCGCTGCCATTGCCGCAACGGGGTCGTGGTCGCGGTGTGCACCCGGGTCCCCGGCGGGGGGGTCGGCGCGAGCTACGGCCCCGGTCGTGACCTGGTGGACGCCGGCGCTGTGATGGTGCCGCACCTGGCGCCGCCGCAAGCCCGGGTGCTGCTGTTGGCCGCGCTGGCCGCGAGGCTACCGGTCGCCGACGTCATCGGCCGCTGGGGCTAGTCGGGACACGGTAGCGCGCAGACCCGGTCTTTGGACCTGGGGTTAGTGCGTCAAGTTGCGCTTTGCTGGCCCGCTGTTGTGGGCGCCGCGGCGTAGCCGCGACGTGTCGGTGGCCGGTATTAGGTTGCGGGTTGTGAAGTCTGGTAGACGGTTTCGGGTGGAGTTGACCGAGGTGCAGGTGGGGTTGGCGCAGCAGACTGCTGAGGTGTGTCGGGCGGTGTGGAATGTCGGGTTGGAGCAGCGCCGGGAGTACCGGCGTCGTGGGGCGTGGATGAATTACCACGAGCAGGCTCACGAGTTGGTGCAAGCCAAGCAGGAGCAGAGCTGGCTGAAAGCGGCGCCGTCGCATTGTTTGCAGCAGACGCTGAGGGATCTTGACCAGGCGTGCCGCCAGCGCGGCACGTGGAAGGTGCAGTGGCGCTCGGCGCGGCGGTGGGTGCCGTCGTTTCGGTTTCCGGAGGGCTCCCAGATGGAGCTGCAGAAGCTCAACCGGGGCAAGGCGCAGGTGAAGTTGCCCAAGTTGGGGTGGGTGAAGTTCCGCGCGTCGCGCAGTCTGGCGGGTGAAACGATCCGCTCGGCCACCCTGTCGAAAGAAGGTGAGCGGTGGTTTGTGTCGTTTCTGGTGGAGGACGGTAAGACGCCACCGGCCGGGCATGCTGCTGCGGGTACCGCGGTGGGGGTGGATCGTGGGGTGGTGGTGGCGGTGGCTACCAGCGCTGGTGACCTTTTGGATCAGGTGTTCGTCACCGCAGGGGAGAAACGTCGCGCGGTGCGGTTGCAACGCAAGCTTTCCCGTGCCGCCAAACATTCGGCTAATCGCAACAAGATCCGGCAGCGGTATGGGCAGTTGCGGGCCCGTGAGGCGCGGCGGCGCCAGGACTTCTGTGTCAAGACCGCCCGGCAGTTGGCGCAGAAGAACGCCGTGGTGGTGTTGGAGAAGCTGTCGACGAAAAGCATGAGTCGGCGTGCGAAACCTGTTGCGGATCTGAACAATCCGGGCCGCTATCTGCGTAACGGGGCGGCGCGTAAGTCGGGGTTGAATAGAGCGATCTCTGTCGAAGGGGTGGTATCGCTTTGAGGTGGCGTTGAGGTCTGTGTCCCGGTATAGCGGGACGAAGGTGGTGAAGGTTCCGGCAGCGTTTACCTCGCAACGCTGTTCGGTGTGTGGGCAGGTGGATCCGAAATCCCGTGAGAGCCAAGCGGTTTTTCGGTGCACCCACTGCGCACATACCGGGCATGCGGATGTGAACGCGGCCAAAAACATCCTGGCCGCAGGGCTTGCGGTCATCGCCTGCCGAGAATCTGTAGCGCCCGCGGGTGCTGCAGAGACGTTGACGCAGGAACCAGCAGGAAACCGTGAGGAATTACTGCTCCAACCCACCTAACGGGTTGGAATCCCCCGGCTAGCCGTGAGGAGGACGTCAATCGTCGGTCGACTCCTCGACGCGTAGCTCGCCGACATAGTCCGGCCAATCCAGGCTGTCGACCGGGTCGGCGGCCGTGATGTCGCCCGTGCCGATGGGGAACGTACGTGCCACGCCCGGACCCGAACCCCGCGTCTCGAACCGCACGGTGACCACACCGTGGCCGGCGCCCTGCACCCAGCCGTGCCCGAAATCGCGGTGCAGGACGTCGTCGCCGACCCGCCACGCCGAGACGTCTGGAACCTGCGAGACGGTGTCGACCGAATGGTGCGCCTCCTCGGACGTCTCCGGGGATAACTCCAGGTCCGGAAAGAGCGACTCCTGGCGCACCTCAGTCAAGCCCGAAAACCCAACGCCGAGAAGGCGAATGGGCCCGATCTGACGGGGATCGAGCAGCAGCCGACGGGCCATCGCGAGCAGCGCACCGGGCTCGGTCGTCGCATAGGGCAGCGTCGCCGAACGGGTCAGCGTGCTCATGTCGGATTTCTTGAGCTTTACCGTGACCGTGCGTGCTCCGCGGCCGTCGCGCAGCAGGCGCTGATGCGCGTGCTCGGCGATCGGGTCGATCGCGTCGAGTAGCTGTTCCAGGGTGGTCAGATCCACCTGGAAGGTGGACTCGGCGCTGATCTGCTTGGCTTCGGCGCGTTCGGCGATCGGGCGGTCGTCGATGCCGCGGGCCAGCCGATGCAGCGCGGGGCCGATGGTGGCGCCCAGGATGTTGGCCACCTCGGCATCGGTCAACGCGGCCAGCTCTCCGATCGTCTCGATGCCCAGTCGGTGCAGCTTCTCCTCGGCCACCGGCCCGATGCCCCACAGCCGGCGCACCGGCAGCCCGCTGAGCAGCAACTGCTCTCCAGCGCGCGCCACCACCCGGATTCCGTCGGGTTTGGCCAGGCCGGAAGCGATCTTGGCGATCTGTTTGCCCGAACCCGCACCGACCGAGGCCACCAGGCCCGTCTCCTCGAGCACGCGGCGCCGCAGGCCCTCGCAGAACGCCTCGACCTCGGCGGCCGACGCCCCGGCCAGCTGGGGAGGTTCGCCGAACGCCTCGTCGAATGACAGCTGCTCGACGACGGGCACCATCGCCCGCACGGTGTCGAACACCCGTCGGCTGGCCACCCCGTAGACCACACCGCGCGGGGGCAGCACCACCGCGGACACGCCGATCAGCCGGCGGGCCTGATGCATCGGCATGGCCGAGCGGGCACCGAACACCCGCGCTTCATAGCTGGCACCGGCCACCACACCCCGACCGCCCAGCCCGCCGACCAGCACCGGCCGCCCCCGCAGGGTCGGTCGGGTGAGTTGTTCCACCGACGCGAAAAA
This sequence comes from uncultured Actinomycetota bacterium, assembly GCA_963735655.1. Taxonomy (GTDB): domain Bacteria; phylum Actinomycetota; class Actinomycetes; order Mycobacteriales; family Mycobacteriaceae; genus Mycobacterium. The sequence goes on along the minus strand of CAVTLW010000001.1, from coordinate 71,061 downwards.
CGCGTCCATGTCCAGGTGCAGCACCCAGCGGGACTCCACGCTTGCTGATGCTATTGGTCGCGCGCTGGGCCAAAGACCGCCGCCGCCGCGACCGTAACGTCAGTGCGAAAAATCAAGCAGAAATTCGCAGTGGCGTTACGCTCGCGAGTCCGGCCTATTGGAATTGCGTCTAATTCTGCTCCCATCCCTTAGCTGTCGGTGCTAATTTCTAGACGGATCGATTGTCCGACTGGTCTCTGCGAGAACATGGTCAACTCCCGGATCACAAGCGCGGTGCGCACTGCGCTGGTGGGTGCTTGCATCGGTATCGCCAACGTTTCGTTGGTATCGGCGTGCGGCCACGCGCCAGTATCGACGCACGCGGCGACGACGTCACCTACCACCGCGACGGCGAGGACGACCGCCGGCGGTGTGTACGGCGACCCGGACGCGGCCGCCAAGTATTGGCAGCAGCAGTCGCTCGAAGACAACTGCGGGCTGGCTTCCGTCGCCGACGTGGTCGGTGAAGTCACCGGCCACGCGCCGACGGAAAAGCAGATCATCAAGCTCGCACAGAGCACTCCCTCGGTCATCCGCGACGGTCCGATTTACCTCCCCACCGGCGACCCAGGACACGAAGGCGACAACGGTGGGATCGACATGGCCGACGCGGTCGTGCTGCTCGAGCACTACGGCATCAAATCGCATATGACGTATGACAAGCACCCCGAAGAGGTCGGTCTGCCCAAGTTAGAGGAGTACCTCGGCGCCAACCGCAAAGTCATCGCCTGGGTCAATTCCGGAACTATCTTGGACACCAACGACCAGCGCACCGCGCCCGATCACTTCCTGGTGGTCACCGGGATCGACACCAACAATGACATCGTCCACCTCAACGACCCCTACGCCGATCACGCCAACACCACCTTCAGCATCGCTAAATTCATGACCGCTTGGAAGATCGGGCAGGAATCGATCGTCATTACCGCCCCGGCCGGCTGACCTCAGCCCGGTTGGCCGGCTCGAGCGATCGCCACGCGCACACCGTCACCGATCTCCACCGCATCGACGGGTTCGCCGAATTCGAAAGCGGTGGCCAGGATTTCGCCGGCGATGAGATCGCGGTGGGTGCGCGCCCAGGCTTCGCGCGCGCCAGGCACCGACAGCACCACCCGGATGCGGTCGGACACATCCAGTCCGGTGGACTTGCGCAGTTCCTGCAATTCGCGGATGCGGTCCTTGGCCCAGCCCTCGGCCTCCAGCTCGGGCGTCACCGTGCCGTCCAGGACGACCAGACCGGCGCCGCCGGGCAGCGCCGCGGTGAACTCCGGGTCGGCGGCCACCAGCCGTGAGCTGTACTCGTCGGGTTGCAGCACCGCGGGACCGGCGGTCAACGTGCCGTCCGGGTTGACGACGCCCTCGCCGGCCTTGACCGCTTTGATCGCGGCCTGCACGTCCTTGCCCAGACGGGGCCCGGCCACGCGCGCGTTGACGGTGAGCTCGAAGCGGCCATAGGTGTCGATCGCGTCCGTCAGCTCGACGTGCTTGACGTTGAGTTCGTCGGCGATCAGGTCGGCGAACGGCGCCAGTCGTTGCGGATCATCAACCGCCACGGTGAGTTTCGGCAACGGTAAGCGCACCCGCAGCTTCTTGGCCTTGCGCAGCGAAGACGCTGCCGAGCACACTTCCCGGACCTGGTCCATGGCCGCGACCAGGTCGGGGTCCGCGGGCAGCAGGTCGGCGGCAGGCCAATCCGTCAGGTGTATCGAGCGCTCACCGGTGAGGCCGCGCCAGATGATCTCGGTGGTCAGCGGCAGCAGGGGTGCGGCCAGCCTGGCGGTCACCTCGAGGACCGTATGCAGAGAGTCGATGGCGTCGGCTTCTTCCTCCCAGAACCGCGAACGCGACCGTCGCACATACCAATTCGTCAGCGCGTCGGTGAACTGGCGGAGCTGCTCGCACGCCCCGGAGATGTCGCAGACCTCCATCGCCCCGGTCAGGTCGTCGCGCAGCGCCGCCAGCTTGGCCAGGATGTAGCGGTCCAGCACATGCGCGGAATCTCTGCGCCAGGCACCGACTTTCGGCGCGTAGAGGGCCAGGAAGCTGTAGGCGTTCCAGAACGGCAGCAGCACCTGACGCACGCCGTCGCGGATGCCTTGCTCGGTGACGATCAGGTTGCCCCCGCGCAGGATCGGCGAGGCCATCAGGAACCACCGCATGGCATCGGAGCCGTCCCGGTCGAACACCTCATTGACGTCGGGGTAGTTGCGCAGCGACTTGCTCATCTTCTGGCCGTCGGAGCCCAGCACAATCCCGTGCGCCACACAGGTTTTGAACGACGGTTTGTCGAAGAGCGCGGTGGCCAGCACATGCTGGGTGTAGAACCACCCGCGGGTCTGCCCGATGTACTCGACGATGAAGTCGCCAGGGTAGTGCCCGTCGACCTGCTTGCAGGTCGGCGGATTGGACTCCTCGAACCACTCCTGGTTCTCGAACGGGTAATGCACCTGCGCGTAGGGCATCGAGCCCGAGTCGAACCACACGTCGAGCACGTCGGTGATCCGCCGCATCGTGCTGGCACCGGTGGGGTCATCGGGGTTGGGCCGGGTGAGCTCGTCGATGTAGGGCCGGTGCAAATTGGTGGGCCGCACGCCGAAGTCACGCTCCAGCTCGTCGAGGCTGCCGTAGACGTCGATCCGCGGGTAGGTCGGGTCGTCAGACTTCCACACCGGAATCGGGGTGCCCCAGTAGCGGTTTCGTGAGATCGACCAATCGCGGGCGCCCTGCAGCCACTTGCCGAACTGGCCGTCCTTGACATGCTCGGGATACCAGGTGATCTGCTGGTTCAGTTCGACCATGCGGTCCCGGAACTGGGTGACCGTGACGAACCAGGACGACACCGCCCGGTAGATCAGCGGGTTGCGGCAGCGCCAGCAATGCGGGTAGGGGTGCTCGTAGGTCTCGTGGCGGATCAGCACGGCGCCGTTGGCCGCCGCCGGACCGCTCTGGCTCTTCAGGTCGCGGATGATCTGCGCGTTGGCCTCGAAGACGTGCTGGCCCTGGTAATCCGGCACGGTGGCATCGAAGCGCCCCTTCGAGTCGACCGGGGTGACCGGCGCGATCCCGGCCGCATCGGCGACTGCCATGTCGTCCTCGCCGTAAGCCGGCGCCATGTGCACGATGCCGGTGCCGTCCTCGGTCGTCACGAAGTCCCCGGGCAGCACCTGAAAAGCGTTGGGCGAGTCCATGAAATAGGCAAAAGGCGGCAGGTAGCGCACGCCCAGCAGGTCGGCGCCCCGGTAGGCGCCCAGCACCTCGGGCTGCTCGCCCAATTCACGGGCGTAGGCGGCCAGCCGGGCCTCGGCGAGGATCAAACGCCGATCGCCGACCCTGACCTGCACATAGGCCACGTCGGGGTTGACCGCCACCGCGAGATTGGACGGCAGCGTCCACGGCGTCGTCGTCCAGACCAGCAGGCGGGCGCCATCCAGCTCGCCGCCCACCACCGTGAAGCCCACCGTGAGCGCCGGGTCCTGTCGGCTTTGGTAGACGTCGTCGTCCATCCGGAGCTCGTGATTGGACAGCGGGGTCTCATCGCGCCAGCAGTACGGCAACACCCGATAGCCCTCGTAGGCCAGGCCCTTGTCCCACAGCTGTTTGAACGCCCAGATCACCGACTCCATGTAGCCGAGATCCAGTGTCTTGTAATCGTTGTCGAAATCGACCCAGCGCGCCTGGCGAGTCACGTAATCCTGCCATTCGTCGGTGTACTTCAACACCGATGCGCGGCAGGCGTCGTTGAATGCGGCGATCCCCATCGCGTCGATCTGGGATTTGTCGGTGATGCCGAGCTGGCGCTCCACCTCGAGTTCGGCGGGCAATCCATGGGTGTCCCAGCCGAAGCGGCGCTCCACCTTGTAGCCGCGCATGGTTCGATACCGCGGCACGATGTCCTTGACGTAACCGGTGAGCAGATGCCCGTAGTGCGGCAATCCGTTCGCGAACGGGGGTCCGTCGTAGAACACGTATTCCGGCGCGTCGGCGCGGCGCGCGATGCTGGCGCGGAAGGTGTCGTCGCGAAACCAGTAGTCCAGGACCTCGAGCTCGAGCGCCGAAAAGTCAGGGGCGCCACCGCCCGCTTCGGATACGCCCTGGGGTCAGCGGTCTCAGTCAAAATGCGTCGTCTCCCTGTAGCCCTTGTGGAGCTGCGCGCAGTGCCCGATGGAGCTGCGCGCAGTGCCTTCTGGCCCGGGGACGACGCCACGCTGGTGCGCGAACGCCGCGGTACCACCCCGCTTGCCACGCTCGCGCGTGACCGCTCGATTTGGGCTGTGACGGGCCTACCCGTTCGGTTCTACTGGGCCGGATTGGGCTGTTCTTCCGAAGGCTCCCCGGTGATGGCCGGATCGGTGCCGTTGTGTCGATTCTACGGAGCGAGGCAAATCGCTTCGGCCGGGCACCAAGGGGCTACCTGACCGCAGGAATCACCTGCAGGTCGGGTAGCCCCTTGGAGCCCGTGTTGCTCACCGTCCATCGGATCAGCCCTGGACTTCGAGCAGCCCGATGCGCCACAGCGCCGCGTAGACGTGCCGCACCGGAACGCTGAGCAGGCGGGCGGCGCCGTCCACCAGCGGGTCGCCGCCGACACCGAAAGGCGGGGTGTCAACCCGGCGGGTCACCTTCTTGGCTGCGGGGGCCGGAATCGTTGGGACGTCGCGCACCACGGTCAGCTTGCGGGCGGGCGCGAGGGTTACCACTTCGTCGTACAGTGCTGCGGTCATGAGGGTCTCCTGGACAGAAATCGAAACCTTGAAAAAGGACGGACAAACGGACTGACCTGGTTTGACTTGGTCTCGTCCCGTTGCGGTTCCGATCAAGAGCGCTGTATGACGACTCAGCTGAGAACGTCGCGCCGCAGACCGGATCGGGACGAGCCAAAGCCCGGATATCGGTCCGGACTATCACTGGAACTCATTCGTCCCTCACCTCCTCGCGGTCACGACACGTGCGGGGTATCCGCACGAACAACGCAAAGGAGCACAGAAATACCGACGATCGTCGGAAATCCGCACCCCACTCGTCAGAGCTTTGGCACTACACGACGTGTCCGGTGAACCGGAAGCCACCTGGGCTCAACCCTTAAGCCGGGAGGAGCTGTCCTGACCCGGGGCGTCTTTCGACGTTCGGGGTCAGTGGCCTGTGTTCGTGTAGCCGCCTCACCTAACGAGGTGCTTACCCGACAGATCATGCATGACCCGCCTGAACAGGTCAATGTGATCTGTTCGGAGGACACCGAATCTTTACAGTTTCGCTACACGTCCTGACCGCGATTTGCCCGGTTTCCGACCCGGCCTGACCTGGTGTTATGGCAGTACGTCGAGACTTTGAACTCAGGCCGAATTCACAACATCGAGTGAACTTGTCATCACCTGTCGGAAAGCGCTTCGAGCCGGCCGATGGTGTCGATGAACTCCTCGACCATGTCGAGCACCACCGAACGCGTCGGACGCACCCGGTCGAGCGAACCGACGACCTGCCCGACGAAGTAGGTCGCCAGCTCACGGGCTTTGCTGCCCGGCTGGCCGGCGGCTTGATTGATGCGTATCTGCGACTCGGTGATCAGCGCGGTCTGCAGCGGCATGCCCAGTGGGTTGGGGGTGTCGGGCCGTTCCCATTCGTCGGTCCAGGCGGTGCGGAGCATGCGCGCCGGTTTACCCGTCATCGACCGTGACCGCACCGTGTCGGAAGAGCTTGCGGCCAAGAACTTTTCCTTCACCACGGGCGCGGTCTCGGCCTCTTCGGTGGTCAACCACACCGACCCGCACCACACGCCCTCGGCGCCCAGCGCCAGGGCCGCGGCGATCTGACGGCCGCGAGCGATGCCGCCGGCCGCCAGCACCGGTGTTGGGGCCACCGCGTCCACGACTTCGGGGACCAGGACCATGGTCGCCACCTCGCCGGTGTGGCCACCGGCCTCGGTGCCCTGCGCGACGATCAGGTCGACACCGGCGGCCGCGTGCCGTCGCGCGTGTTGGGTGGTCCCGGCCAGGGCAGCGACCAGCACATCGTGGCTGTGGGCCCGCTCCACGAGGTCGTGCGGCGGCGGCCCGAGCGCACTGGCGATCAGTCGAATGTCATGAGCGAAGGCCACTTCCAGCAGCGGCTCGTAGCCCTTGGGCGAGATGTTCAGCCCGCCGGACGGCTCGTGCCGCTCTTCGGCGTGGGCTGCGATGCCGTACCGGCCCAGCAGTTCGTCGACGAACGCGCGATGCTCTTCCGGCAGCAGATCGCGGGCCTGCTTCGCGTCGATCCCGCCTTGCTCGGCGCCGACGTATTTGGGCGGCAACAGCAGGTCGACGCCATAGGGCTTGCCGCCGGTCTGCTCGTCGATCCAGGCCAGCTCGCTCTGAAGCCTCTTGGGGCTGTGCGCGACGGCCCCCAGGACCCCGAACCCGCCCGCGTTGGTCACCGCGGCGACGACGTCGCGGCAGTGGCTGAAAGCGCAGATGGGGAACTCGACGCCAAGCATTTCGGCGGCTCTGGTACGCATTGCGCCGACGCTAAGAGCTACTGACTGATATGTCAATCGAGTACGGTCACGGGCCCGCCACGGCTGAACCGCTGAGGCTAAGGCGATTTCCCGTCCGGCGGCCAGCTGGCCACGCCGTCTTCCAACGGGACTTCGAGGCTGTGCAGAATCGACGCGACCATCCGCCACCCGCCGATCGCGGTGACAAGCTCGATCAAAGTCTTCCTGTCGCACTGTAATTCGCGCTCGCACGCAGCCCAGCTCTCGGCGCTCACCGCGCCTTCGCGCACCAGGTCGTCGGTGGCCGCCAACACGGCCCGCTCGGTAGGGCCGAATCCCTTGTGCTCCCGCCAATTCCGCACGCCCAGCAGATCATCCGCCGACACACCGAGCCCGCAAGCGACACGCCAGTGCTGAGTCCATTCGTAGTCGCACGCGGTGAGCCAGCCGATCCGCATGATCACCAATTCACGTAGCCGCGGGTCCAGGGCTCCGTGCCACAGCATGGTGGCGAGGAAGTCGTTGAAGGTCCGTGCCAGTCGCGGATGGTTGAGCAACATCTGGAAGATGCTGAGCTCGGCCATGTAGTCGGGTACGCCGGCTTCGTCCGCGGCGGCCTTGGCCTGCGTCGACCGGCAACAGGGGTATCCGTGCGGGCTTCATGCGTGGTGTGATGGCCTGCGGTGCAAGGGAAAAAGCCGCATCAGGCGTCCAAGCGGGCGAATTCACGCTGCCGATACAGCTCGACACACTGTGCTCGCCGGATCTTGCCGCTGGTGGTGATGGGAATCGATCCCGGCGGTACCAGAACGAGATCGGACACGCTCAGTCCGTGCGCATTGAAGATCGCCGCCGTGACATCACGTTTCACAGCGCTTAGCCGCTCCGCCACTTCCTCGTCGGAGTCGCCCCGCTTCTTGAGCTCGATGATGGTGACCAGCTTCTCGGCGCCGGCGCCGTCGGGAGCCGCTATCGCCGCGCAGCGGCCGCCGGTGATCTCCTGGATCGTCGCCTCGATGTCATCGGGAGAGTGGTTGCGCCCGTAAATAATCAACAGGTCCTTGAGGCGGCCGATGATGAACAGTTCGCCGTCGTAGAAGAAGCCCGAATCCCCGGTCCTCAGCCACGGGCCTTCGGGTGTGCCGGCCGGCGGGTCGACGATCTTTGCGCCGAACGTCGCTCGGTCTCCTCAGGCTTCTCCCAATACCCGACGGCGACGTTGCCGCCCTGCACCCAGATCTCACCGACCGTTCCCGCCGGACACTCGATACCGGTGTCGGGATCGACGATGCGCACCAGCTGTGAATCCGCCGGACGCGTAGCTGACCAGCGGTGTGCCGCTTCCGCTTTGGCACCGGTTCGCTTGACCGGCAGTCAGTTTCTCGGATTCGAAGTCCACGATCGCGGGTGGTTCGCCCTTATTGCGGGTCGCTATGTACACCGTTGCTTCGGCCATGCCGTATCCGGGCCGCATCGCCTTGGCGGGGAAGTTGGAGCGGGCGAACCGGTCGGTGAATCGTTTGAGGGTCGCGGGCTGGACCCGCTCGCTGCCGTTGAGGACGGTGTGCACTCGCCCGAGATCAAGCCCGGCCATGTCCTCGTCCGATGTCTTGCGCACTGCCACTTCGAAGGCGAAGTTGGGTCCTGCCGACACTGGTGCAACCGTTGCGCGCCATCAACTGCATCCATCGGGCCGGCCGCTGCAGGAACCCCACCGGACTCGTCAGCACGGTAGGTCGACCCGCCAGCACCGGCATGATCGTGCCCAGTAGCAGACCCATGTCGTGGTAGAGGGGCAGCCACGACACCACGTGAGCGTCCGCCGGGGGAACGCCGCCTTCGTGCACGAAGAAGTCGGCCATGATCTGCCTGAAGTTCTCGAAGACATTTGCGTTGGAGACCGCGACTCCGGCAGGCGTGCGGGTGGATCCCGACGTGTATTGCAGATACGCCGTAGTCGACGGATCCGGGTCGGCACCGCGAGAGCCCGAGCGGTTAGGCCGAGCATCCAGGTCCAGCAAATCAAGTTCGACGATCGATGGTGCGTTTCGTCCGGGCTGGGGCTGTGCATATTCGGACACATTGTCGATGACCGCGGAAGTCGTCAGGATGACGGCCGGTGACGTGTCACTCAACACCGAAATCGTTCGCTCGTCGTGGGCGCCACCATACGGAACCGAAAGCGGCACCGCGATCAGTCCGGCCTGCATGGCAGCGAGAAATCCGACGATGTAGTCGAGCCCCTGAGGTGCCAATATCACCGCCCGGTCACCGGGCGAGCCGGCGAGTTTGAGCTGCTCGGCGACACTGAGCATGCGCCGGTACAACTGCGACCACGTCACAGTTTCCGGGACGCCTTCCCAATCCTTGTCGTAGTCGAGATAGGTGAGCGCGGCACCGCTTGGAACCAGACTGGCGCGCTCGCGCAGCACAGTGGGAATCGAAGAGCCAACCACTCGCAGCACACTACCGAAACCGCTGCGTCGACGGTCGCGAATCGTGCGGGCGGGCTGACGCCGGCCCGATCCGGCCGCAAAACGTCGGCGCGTTGATCCACGGTGCGACCATGCTGAACAGGGAGGATGGCCTGAAGCTCGGGTTGCTGGAAGGAACTGTGAAAGGGATTGAGCCATCGTGCGGCTAGCACTTGCGGAATCGAGGTGATCCACGGTGGCTCAGACGCAGGTCACCCCGGTCGCTGTTATCGGCATGGCGTGCCGCCTGCCCCGCGGCATCGATTCCCCGGACAAGTTGTGGGAGGCGCTGCTTCGCGGCGACGACCTGATCACCGAGATTCCCGCCGACCGCTGGGACGCCGACGAGTACTACGACCCCGAATCCGGTGTGCCCGGCCGGTCGGTGTCGCGCTGGGGCGGGTTCCTCGATGATGTTGCCGGGTTCGACCCGGAGTTCTTCGGCATCAACGAGCGCGAAGCGACGGCGATCGACCCGCAGCATCGTTTGCTGATGCAGACCTCATGGGAGGCCGTGGAGCATGCCGGCCTGGCCCCGAAATCGATGAGCGGCTCGCTGACAGGTGTCTTCGTGGGCATGTGCCACGACGACTATGCGTTCGTCACCGGTGATGCCGGTGCCCTGGACGACGCGTACGCGTTCACCGGAACCGCCTTCAGCATGGCGTCGGGCCGGGTGTCGTACTCGATGGGGCTGCGCGGCCCGGCGATGACCGTGGATACCGCGTGTTCGTCGAGTCTGCTTGCGGTGCACATGGCTTGCCGCAGTCTGCACGAGGGCGAGAGCAACCTCGCCCTGGCGGGCGGCTGCCTGGTCATGCTGGAACCGCGGGTATTCACTTCGGCTTCCGCGCAGGGCATGCTCTCGCCCACCGGACGTTGCCGCACATTCGACGCCGGCGCCGACGGATTCGTCCGCTCGGAGGGCGCCGCGATGGTGCTGCTCAAGCGACTCCCCGACGCACTGCGCGACGGCGACCGGATTCTCGCGGTGCTGCGCGGCACGGCAACCAATCAGGACGGTCGGACCGACACCATCGCCACCCCGTCGCCGGATGCACAGGTCGTTGCTTATCGGGCGGCGTTGGCGGCGGCCGGTGTGGACGCCGACACCGTCGGCATGGTGGAGGCGCACGGCACCGGCACCCCGGTCGGTGACCCGATCGAATTCGTCAGCCTGGCACAGGTGTACGGCAGCAACGGAAATCGGTGTGCGCTGGCGTCGGCCAAGAGCAACCTGGGGCACACCGAGGCCGCCGCCGGAGCGGTCGGGATCATCAAGGCGGTCCTGTCGCTGCAACACGGGTTGGTGCCGCCGATGGTGCACCACACCCGACTGCCCGACGAGCTTGCTCGGATCGAGACCGGACTCTTTGTGCCGCAAGAGATTACGCCCTGGCCTAGGAATGGGCCGCTGAACGGTCACGGCCCCCGACGCGCGGCAGTCTCGTCCTACGGCATGTCGGGCAGCAACGTGCACGCCATTCTCGAGCAGGCCCCCGAATACCCGCACAACGCGGCGGCACCGTCGAACGGGCCGCAGGTGTTCGCACTGTCGGCCACCTCGGCCGAGGCGCTGCGCCAGACCTCGCGACGGCTGGCCGACTGGATCGACGGCCACACCGAGACACCGCCGGTGGACCTGGCCTACACGCTGGCGCGGCGGCGTGGACACCGCCCGGTGCGCACCGGGGTGATCGCGGCCGGCCACCCCGAGCTGATCGAGCGCCTGCGCCGGCTCGCCGACGGCGATTCGCCCTGTCAAACCGCCGTGGGTCAAGACGACCGCGGCCCGGTGTGGATCTTCTCCGGACAGGGTTCGCAATGGCCGGCCATGGGCGCGGACTTGTTGGCCGACGAGCCGGTGTTCGCCGCGACCGTCGCCGCCGCCGAGCCGTTGATCGCCGCGGAATCGGGTTTCTCGGTCATCGAGGCGATGACCGCACCGCAGGCCGTCACCGGGATCGACCGGGTCCAGCCCACGCTGTTCGCCATGCAGGTCGCCCTGGCCGCCACGATGAAGTCCTACGGCGTAGCGCCGGGTGCGGTCATCGGCCACTCACTGGGCGAGGTGGCGGCGGCCGTCGTCGCGGGCGCGCTGTCGCTGCAAGACGGGGCACGCGTCATCTGCCGCCGCTCCCGCCTGTGCACCCGCATCGCCGGAATCGGCGCCATGGCGGCGGTGGAACTGCCCGCTCAGCAGGTGCGCGAAGAGCTGGCCAAGCGGGGCGCTCAAGACGCAAAAAACGTGGTGATCGCCGTCGTCGCCTCGCCGCAGTCCACCGTCATCGGTGGGGCGCCCCAGGCGGTTCGTGACTTGGTCCGCGGGTGGGAAGAGCGCGGGGTGCTGGCCCGCGAGGTGGCCGTCGACGTCGCGTCGCACACCCCGCAGGTCGACCCGATTCTCGGCGAGCTGTCGCTGGCGCTGGCCGACGTCACGCCGATGCCGCCGGAGCTTCCGTACTACTCGGCCACCCTGTTCGATCCTCGCGAAAGCCCGGTGTGCGATGCCCGCTATTGGGTGGACAACCTGCGTCACGCGGTGCGCTTCTCCGCGGCCGTGCGCGCGGCGCTCGAGGACGGGTACCGGGTGTTCGGCGAGCTGTCGCCGCACCCGCTGCTGACCCGCGCCGTCGAGCAGACCGCGGCGAGCCTGGATATCCCGGTGGCCGCGATCGCCGGCATGAGGCGTGAGCAGCCGCTGCCGCACGGGCTGCGCGCGCTGGTGGCCGAGCTGCACGGTGCGGGCGCCGCGGTGGACTTCTCGCGCCTCTATCCGGGCGGGCGCCTGGTGGACGCACCGCTGCCGTCCTGGGCCAACCGCCGACTCCTGCTCGCGGCTGACGGCGCGCGTCGTCCGGCGGGTGCCAGTACCCCCAATACCGTTGCGGTGCATCCTTTTCTGGGCCCGCACGTGCGGCTGATCGAGGAGCCGGAACGACACGCCTGGACGGCCGAGGTCGGCACCGCGGCGCTGCCCTGGTTGGGTGACCACAGGATTCACCGGGTGGCCGCGCTTCCCGGGGCGGCCTACTGCGAGATGGCGTTGGCCGGCGGCGGCCACGGCACTCGGCGAGCGATCCGAAGTCCGCGACATCCGTTTCGAGCAGATGCTGTTGCTCGACGATGAGACGCAGGTGGGCGTCGCCGTGACGGTGCAGGCGCCCGGTACCGCAACATTCGAGGTGGAGACGCTCCAGCAGGGTGATCGGGTGCGACGCGCCACCGCGGCCCTGCACGCCGTGGCTGACCCCGGAGATGGGCAAGACCGGCCACCCGCACACGACATCGACGCCCTGCTGCCGGCCCATCCGTGCCGCCTCGACGGCGACCAGCTGCGGGACTGGTTCGACGCACGTGGTGTGCAGTTCGGTCCCGCTTTCACCGGCCTGCTCGCCGCGTATATGTCGGAGGGGACGATCGACGCGGTGCTGGCCGAGATCGCTCTACCGGCCGCGATCCGGACCCAGCAGGCCGGCTACCAGATACACCCCGCGCTGCTGGACGCGTGTTTCCAGTCGGTCGCGGCCCACCCTGCCGTGCAGGAGACGGGCAACGGCGGCCTGTTGCTGCCGTTGGGCGTGCGCCGGTTGCGGCGCTACGCATCCACTCGCACCGCTCGCTATTGCCGAACCACGGTGACCGCATGCGGCACCAACGTCGAGGCCGACATCGATGTCATGGACGAATACGGGACCGTGCTGCTGGTGGTGCGCGGACTGCTGATGGGCACGGGCTTCTCCCAGAGTGCCGACCAGGATCGCCTCCTGGGCGAACGCCTACTGACCATCGACTGGCAGCGCCGCGAGCTGCCCCAGTCGGGCCAGGCGGCATCGCGCCGGCCGGCAGCTGGCTGCTGGTCGAGGTCGGCTCCGCGATAGAGCAGTCCGATCTGCTGGCGACGGAGCTCGCCGATGCGCTGGCACTGCACGGGGCGCAATGCGTCAGAATCGGCTGGCCCGCGCAGGCCGATCGGTTGGCCGGCTCGTCGCGCGGGGTGGCCGGCGTCGTCGTGCTGACCGGCCCGGGCAGCGAGCGGACGGTGCACAACGATCATGTCCGGCATCTGGCCCGTATCGCCCGCGAACTCGCCGAGCTGGGCGATGCGCCACGGCTCTACGTCGTCACCAGAAATGCCCAGCCGGTGCTCGCCGACGACCGCGTCAACCTCGAGCAAGGCGGGTTGCGTGGCCTGCTGCGGGTGATCGGGGCCGAGCACCCGCACCTGCGCCCCACTCACATCGACATCGACGAGCTGACCGAGGCCGCGCAGCTGACCCGCGAGCTGTTGGCGGGATCGGAAGAAGACGAGACCGCCTGGCGCAACGACGAGTGGCACACCGCACGCCTGTGCCCGGCCCCGTTGGACCCCGACGAACGGCGTACCACGCTCGTCAGCCATGAACGTGACGGGATGCGCATGCAGATCCGCACGCGTGGCGACATGCAGACCATGGAACTCGTTGCGTTCGAACGGATTCCGCCCGGACCCGGACAGATCGAGGTCGCCGTCACCGCGTCCAGCATCAACTTCGCCGATGTGCTCGGCGTATTCGGCAGATACCGCGGCTTCGAACCGCTGCCGGGGCTGGGCACCGATTTCGCCGGCGTCGTCACCGCGGTTGGGCCGGACGTCACGGACCTCGAGGTCGGTGACCGGGTCGGAGGCCTATCCGCCAACGGGTGCTGGGCAACGTTCGTCATCTGCGAGGCGAAGCTGGCCGTGAAAATTCCGGCCGGCCTCAGTGACGCCCAGGCCGCCGCGGTGAGCACCGCGTCCGCCACCGCCTGGTGTGGCCTGCACGACCTGGCTCGCATCAAAGCCGATGACAAGGTGTTGATCCACTCCGCAACCGGAGGGGTGGGGCGGGCGGCGATCGCGATCGCCCGTGCCGCGGGAGCCGAGATCTTTGCCACCGCTGGCAGCCCAGATCGTCGAAAGACGTTGCACGACATGGGCATCGAACATGTCTATGACTCGCGAAGCATCGAGTTCGCCGAGCAGATCCGTCGCGACACCGACGGCAAGGGCGTCGACATCGTGCTCAACTCGCTGACCGGTGCGGCGCAGCGCGCGGGAGTGGACCTGCTCACCTTCGGCGGTCGATTCGTCGAGATCGGCAAGCGCGATATCTATGGCGACACCCGGCTGGGGCTGTTCCCGTTTCGTCGCAACCTCACCTTTTTCGGCCTTGACCTGTGGTTGATGTCGATCACCAATCCGAATGAGTTCCGCGAGCTGTTGAGCACCGTGTACCGGCTGACCGCCCAGGGCTCGCTGCCGATGCCGGTGAGCACGCACTACCCGCTCGACCGAGGCGGCCACCGCCATCCGGGTGATGAGCGCGGCCGAACACACCGGCAAGCTCATCCTCGACATACCGCAGGCGGGCACCAGCAGCGTGGTGATGCCGCCCGAGCAGACGCCCGTCTTCCGGCCCGACGGCGCGTACATCATCACCGGCGGTCTCGGTGGCCTCGGGCTGTTCCTCGCCGAAAAGATGGCTTCTGCGAACGGTGGGGCAGGCGCCGGCCGCATCGTGCTCAGCTCGCGTTCGGCGCCCAGCCGAAAAGTAATGGAGACAATCGAACTCATCCGGGCTACCGGGTCGGACATCGTCGTGGAGTGCGGTGACATCGCGCTCGCCGGCACCGCTGAGGTGTTGGTGGCAGCGGCCGGCGCGACCGGGCTTCCGTTGCGCGGCGTGCTGCACGCGGCCGCCGTGGTCGAGGACGCCACGCTGGCCAATGTCACCGACGAGTTGATCGAGCAAGACTGGGCACCGAAGGTGCGTGGTGCGTGGAATCTGCACGAGGCCACCGCATCTGCATCGCTCGACTGGTTCTGTTCGTTCTCTTCGGCGGCGGCCCTGCTGGGCTCGCCGGGTCAGGGCGCCTATGCCGCCGCCAACAGCTGGCTGGATGCCTTCACCCACTGGCGGCGGGCGCAGGGTTTACCGGCCACCTCGATCGCCTGGGGCGCGTGGGCCGAGATCGGCCGTGGCGCAGGGTTGGCGGACGACGGCGATACCGCCATGATCGCCCCCGACGAGGGCGCCTACGCGTTCGAGGCGCTGCTGCGGCACACCCGCGGATACAGCGGGTATGCCCCAATCGCCGGATCACCATGGTTGACCGCGCTGGCGCAGCGTAGCCGCTTCGCGGACGCGTTCCGATCCGTTGGAAATGACCGGTCCGATCACAGCAAGCTGCGCGCCGAACTCCACGAGCTTCCGCTCGACGAGTGGCCAACGCGCTTGCGGCGCTTGATCTCCGAACAGGTCGGCTTGATCTTACGGCGGGCGGTCGACCCGGACCGTCCGCTGTCTCAATACGGCCTCGATTCGCTGGGCAACCTGGAACTGCGCACCCGCATCGAAACCGAAACGGGGTACGCATCCACTCGACCGATATCACCACGGTCCGAGACTTGGCTGACCACTTGAGTGAAACGTTGGCCCCCAACGAAAACGCCACGGCAAACGCCACGGCGACAATATGAGGTTCCGGCGCTGACATGAAATACCCTGATAGTCAACGCTAAATCGGCAGATCGAGGAGCGAGATTGGTTGTCTTGGGCCATATCGGTCTGGAGACCGTCAGCAACTGGATCCCGGGCCCAGGCTCCGTGTGGCTGTGGCAGGCCTCACCGGTCTCGCTCGAGAAGGCACGCCACGCGCCGACAAGTGCTGTGCCGCCAAGCTATATCCAAGCCCGGCACCTCCGTGGCTATCGCGACCAAGCGGCCCGCGGCCTCGAGATGTCACGACTCGTGGTCGCCGCCTTGGACATCCGGGGTCAGTGCGACATCCGCGCGATGACGTATGTCATCAACACGTATCTGCGCCGGCACGACACCTTCCGTAGTTGGTTCGAGTTCACCGACGCCGGCGACATCGTCCGGCACACGATCGGCAATCCCGCTGACATCGAGTTGATTCCGGTTGCGCACGGCGACATGACGGCGAAGCACTGGCAGGACTACATACTCGCCACACCCAGCCCGTTGGAGTGGGATTGCTTCAGATTCGGCATCATTGCGCGCGACGATCGCTTCACCGTCTGCATCAGTGTCGATCACCTGCACGTCGACGCGATGTTCATCAGCGCCGTGTTCTGGGAGATCCAATCGATGTACGACGCGCTGATGGACGGCGACGGACCGATCCCGCTGCCGAGCGCGGGCAGCTACGAGGAATATTGCCGGCGCGAGCGTGCCTACACCGCCGCACTGACGCTGGAATCGCCGGAGATACGACGGTGGGTCGAATTCTTCGAAGGCAACGACGGATCGCTGCCTTCGTTCGCGCTACCGCTGGGTGACACGTCGCTGGTCGCGACCGGCGAGTTGCTGTCGCTGCAGCTCCTGGACGCCGGTCAGACGACCCGATTCGAAGCCGCCTGCAGCAGCGCCGGCGCCCGCTTCAGCGGTGGCGTGTTCGCGTGCGCCGCCCTGGCCGAATACGAACTCACCGGTTCGGCGACCTATCACGTCGTCACGCCGACCAGTACCCGCAGCACTCCGGCGGAGTTCATGACCACGGGGTGGTTCATCGGCCACATCCCGTTCGCCGTCGGGGTCGGCTCGTCTTTCGGGGAGACCGCGCGCAGTGCCCAGGCGTCCTTCGACTCGAGCTCCCAGCTGGCCAAGGTGCCATTCGAGCGGGTGTTGGAATTGGCGCCGTGGTTGAACAAGACCCCGCCCCGGGGGGGCTTTCCCATGCTGTCCTTCCTCGACGCGGGCGTGCCTCCGCTGTCCGCTGTCATCGCACTTCAGCTGGACCGGATGAACACCAAGATCTTCAGCGACGGCAGAATCGCGGCCCGGGTATGTATGTGGGTCAACAAGTTTCAGAATGAGACCACCGTCACCGCGTCATTTCCGAACAATCCGATCGCCCATGAGTCGGTGGCACGGTACTTGGCGGCGATGAAGTCGGTCTATGTCCGCGTTGCCGCGGGCCTCATCGACCGGCCGAGTGCGATCGCCCTTCCGTGCGTCGCGCTTCAGCGGCAACGGTTCTGATGACGCTGATCACGATCCAATTTTGAAACTTGGCTGTCAGGAATCGTCGATTTCACCCATGCGTGGCCGGCGAAAGGCGTATCCTCCGCGCGCATCGGCACTTCGGTAAGCCTCGCGTTGTCGAGCGAGTGTTCAGCAATTCGGCGACCAGCCATTCGCTGATTAGGCATTTGTCCGCCATACCGACAAGTAACTTAGGTCACACCCCCGGCGACGGCAAGCAGGCGCGTACCATAACGATCGACGGCGAGACAGGGAACACAATCTTCGAAGGTCGGGATGTCCGGCGCCGTCGACTCTCACCCCGGTCGGCTCGCCATAGGCATTGAGCTGGGGAAATGCCAATGACTCACGGGCAGTCAAGTGCTTTGCGGGCGCCATCTATTACACACGCGTCAGCAGCTTTTTTTGTACGTGCGCACGAATTTTCCACGCGCGCCAAGCCGACCCGCTAGGCTCTAAAAACGCCACGTACTAACGGTGGGCTTCGACGGGGTTCGAAGGGTTTGCACGCCGGCTGCTGCGGTTTGTTCCCAGCACGTAACGAATTCCGGCGATGTTCCTCGAACCACCCATAAGGCCGCGAAGCCAGTGATAAGAACTTGATGCATATGTATGGAGAGAAGAAGGACCGTGGATAACTCGCGCGTAACCCCGGTTGCGGTCATTGGCATGGCGTGCCGACTTCCAGGAGGCATCGACTCCCCCGACCTGTTATGGGAGGCGTTGCTGCGGGGCGACGATCTAGTCACCGAGATTCCCCCCGACCGTTGGGACATCGACGAGTACTACGACCCCGAACCCGGCGTGCCCGGACGCTCCATCTGCAAGTGGGGCGCGTTCATGGACAACCTCGCCGACTTTCGATCCGGACTTCTTCGGCATCACTGAACAGGAAGCCATTGCGATGGACCCGCAGCACCGCTTGCTGCTGGAAACCTCATGGGAGGCCATGGAGCACGCGGGTCTCACGCCACAGAAGATGGCTGACTCGCTGGCCGGTGTGTTCATCGGATTGGATCATGTCGACTACGAATTCATGCACGCCGATGCGCATACCTTCGAAGGGCCGTACGGCAACACCGGCACCGCTGTCGGCATGGCGTCCGGGCGGATCTCTTACGCCATGGGCCTCCGCGGTCCCGCCGTCACAGTCGACACCGCATGCTCATCTGGTCTGTTATGCTGCGCACCTGGCCTGCCGCAGCCTGAACGACGGCGAAAGCGACCTGGCCTTCGCCGGCGGCGTCTACGCGATGCTGGAACCACGGAGGTTCGCCTCGGGGTCGGCAGCGGGCATGTTGTCTGCGACCGGACGCTGCCATGCGTTCGACGTCGCGGCGGACGGCTTCGTGTGCGGCGAGGGCGCTGCCGTGCTGCTGCTCAAGCGGTTGCCGGATGCGCTGGCGCGACGGTGACCGGATTCTGGCCGTAGTGCGCGGCACGGCCGCCAACCAGGACGGTCATACGGTCAATATCGTGACGCCGTCGGCGGACGCACAGGCCACCGTGTATCGCACGGCGTTGGCTGTCGCCGGCGTGGACGCCGGCACCGTCGGCTTCGTCGAGGCGCACGGCACCGGCACTTCGGTGGGTGACCCGATCGAATACGCGAGCCTTGCCGAGGTCTATGGCGTCGACGGCCCCTGCGCGCTCGGATCGGCGAAGACCAATTTCGGGCACACTCAGTCGGCCGCCGGAGCGCTGGGGCTGATGAAGGCGGTCCTGGCCGTGCAGCACGGCGTGGTTCCGCACAATCTGCACTTCACCGCCCTGCCTGACGAGCTTGCCCAGATTGAATCCGAACTTTTTGTGCCGCAGGAGATCACGCCGTGGCCCACGACCGATCACGAGGCAACCCGGCGGGCGGCGGTGTCGTCGTACGGCATCTCGGGAACCAATGTGCACGCCATCATCGAACAAGCACCGGCGCAAGCTCCGGTGCAGCAGGCCCCCGAAACCGAGCGCCGGAGGACCGGCAAACCCAGCCCGCTATCGAGGGCGCGCTGCTTTTCCCGTTGTCGGCCAGCTCGGAGGACGCCCTGCGCCAAACCGCGGGGCGGCTCGCTGATTGGGTCGACGCACAAGGGTGCGGAGCTGGCGCCGCGGATCTGGCCTACACGCTGGCGCGCCGGCGTGGGCACCGAACGGTCCGCACCGCGGTGCTGGCCAGCACCGCCGCGGAGCTGTCCGAGGCGTTGCGCGAGGTCGCCAACGGCGAGACCCCGTATCCGCCCGCGGTCGGCCAGGACGACCGGGGACCGGTCTGGGTGTTTTCCGGGCAGGGTTCGCAGTGGGCGGCGATGGGCGTTGACCTGCTGGCCAATGAGCCGGTATTCGCCGCCACGATCGCCGCCATCGAGCCGCTGATCGCCGAAGAGTCCGGGTTCTCGATGACCGAGGCGATGACCGCCCCCGAGATCGTGACCGGCATCGACCGGGTCCAGCCGACCCTGTTCGCCATGCAGGTCGCACTGGCCGCCACGATGAAGTCCTACGGCGTCACCCCCGGCGCCGTCATCGGCCACTCCCTGGGCGAATCCGCAGCAGCCGTCGTCGCCGGAGCCCTGTCCCTCGAAGACGGCGTGCGCGTCATCTGCCGCCGCTCCAAACTGATGACCCGCATCAGCGGTTCCGGCGCCATGGCGTCGGTGGAATTGCCTGCCCAGCAGGTACTTTCGGAGTTGATGGCGCGGGGCGTCAGCGACGCCGTGGTGGCGGTGGTGGCGTCGCCGCAGTCCACCGTGATCGGCGGCGCCACCCAGACCGTGCGCGATCTGGTGGCGGTATGGGAGGCGCGTGACGTGATGGCCCGCGAGGTGGCCGTCGATGTGGCCTCGCACTCCCCGCAGGTCGAGCCGATCCTGGACGACCTGACCGAGGCCCTGGCCGACATCACCCCGCTGACACCGGAAGTTCCCTACTACTCGGCGACCTCCTTCGACCCGCGCGAAGAGCCCTACTGCGATGCCTACTACTGGGCCGACAACCTGCGGCACACGGTGCGCTTCGCCGCGGCCGTGCAGGCGGCGCTCGATGACGGCTTCCGGGTCTTCACCGAGCTGTCCCCGCACCCGCTGCTGACCCACGCGGTCGACCAGACCGCCCGCAGCCTGGACATGTCGGTGGCGGCGCTGGCCGGCATGCGACGCGAGCAGCCGCTGCCGCACGGGCTGCGCGGACTGCTGGGCGACCTGTACGCGGCGGGTGCCGCGGTGGACTTCTCGGTGCTCTACCCCGGTGGGCGCCTGGTGGACGCGACGCTACCGGCATGGGCTCACCGTCGCCTGCTCATCGCCGACACCAAGGATCACCTCGCGCACAACAACACTGTCGCCGTACATCCGCTGTTGGGCTCGCATGTGCGGCTGCCTGAGGAGCCGGAACGGCACGTCTGGCAGGGTGACGTCGGCACCGACGCGCTGCCCTGGCTGGCCGATCACCAGATCCACAGCGCGGCCGCCCTGCCGGGAGCTGCCTACTGCGAGATGGCGCTGGCCGCGGCCCGCACCGTGCTGGGCGAGGCATCCGAGGTCCGCGATGTCCGTTTCGAGCAGCTGCTGCTGCTGGACGAGGAGACACCGGTCGGGGCCACCGCGACGGTGGAGGCGCCCGGGGTGGTGCCGTTCGTGGTCGAGACCAGCCAGGACGGCGAGCGCTCGCGGCGGGCCTCGGCTGTGCTGCACGCCGTCGAGGATGACGATCAGCCGGCCGCGCACAACCTGGCCGACCTGCTGGCGATGCATCCCAACTCCGCTGAAGGCGATGACCTGCGGAAGGAGTTCGACCTGCGCGGTATCCAGTACGGTCCGGCGTTCACCGGCCTGGCCAGCGCAAATACCGCCGAAGCGGCCGGCGACACGGTGCTGGCCGAAGTCGGCGTGCCGAGCCAGATCCGCGCCCAACAAGGCGCCTACGGCGTGCACCCGGCACTGCTGGATGCGTGCTTCCAGTCGGTCGCGGCTCATCCGAGTGCCCGCAACGCCGGCGGTGCCGGTAGGGGCGGACTGTTAGTGCCGTTGGGTGTTCGCCGACTGCGGGCCTACGGCCCGGCCCGCAACGCCCGGTACTGCTACACGACGGTCACCGAGTGCGGCACCAGCATCGAAGCCGACCTCGACGTGCTGGACGAGCACGGCACCGTCGTGCTGGCCGTGCGCGGCCTGCAGATGGGCACCGGCGCCTCGGCGACCAGCGAACGCGACCGCATCTTGGGCGAGCGACTGCTGACCATCGAATGGCAACAGCGCGAGCTACCTGACAAGACCGTGACGGAACCCGGCACCTGGCTTTTGATCAGCACCTGCGATGCCGCGGACATGGCGGCCACCGAGTTGACCGACGCGCTGAAAATGCACGACGCCCAATGCACCACCATGTCCTGGCCGCAGCACGCCGACCATGCGGCGCAGGCCCAGCGGCTGCGCGACCAGTTCGAGGCCGGCGCGTTCACCGGTGTGGTGGTGCTGACCGGGCCAAAGGACGGCCACCCGGACGAAGAGTTTGCCGTGCGCGGCGCCGAGTACGTCAAGCATGTCGTGCGCATCGCCCGCGAGCTTCCAGAAATCGTGGGCCAGGCACCCCGGCTTTATGTGATGACCCGAAGCGCCCAGACGGTGCTGGCCGACGACTGCGCCAATCTCGAGCAGGGCGGGCTGCGTGGGCTGCTGCGGGTGATCGGCACCGAACAACCGCACCTGAAGGTCAGCTACATCGATATCGACGAGCACACCGGCATCGAGTCGGTGGCACGACAGCTGCTGCAGGCATCCGACGAAGATGAGACCGCCTGGCGCCACGACGAGTGGTACACCGCACGCCTGAGCCTCACTCCGCTGCGCCCCGAGGAGCGCCAGACCACCGTCGTCGACCACGAGCACAACGGCATGCGCCTGCAGATCCGCACCCCCGGTGACCTGCAAACCATGGAGTTCGCGGCGTTCGACCGGGTGCCGCCGGGCCCCGGGCAGATCGAGGTCGAGGTCACCGCGTCCAGCATCAACTTCGCCGATGTCCTGGTGACCTTCGGTCGCTACCAGACGGTAGACGGGCGCCAACCGCAGCTCGGCACCGATTTCGCGGGCGTGGTCAGCGCGGTCGGACCCGACGTCACCGACCACAAAGTCGGCGACCGCGTCGGCGGCATGTCCCCCAACGGCTGCTGGGCCACTTTCGTCACCTGTGACGCCCGCCTGGCCGCCACGCTGCCGGACGGACTGACCGACGGACAGGCCGCCGCGGTGACCACCGCCTCGGCCACCGCCTGGTACGGCCTGCAGGATCTGGCCCGGATCAGGGCCGGCGACAAGGTGCTGATCCACTCCGCCACCGGCGGCGTGGGACAGGCCGCGATCGCGATCGCGCGAGCGGCCGGAGCCGAGATCTTCGCCACCGCCGGCAGCGAGAAACGTCGGGACCTGTTGCGTGACATGGGAATCGAGCACGTCTACGACTCGCGCAGCGTGGAATTCGCCGAGCAGATCCGCCGCGACACCGACGGCTACGGCGTGGACATCGTGCTCAACTCGGTGTTCGGCGCCGCGCAGCTGGCCGGGATCAAACTGCTGGCCCTCGGTGGACGGTTCGTCGAGATCGGCAAGCGCGACATCTACGGCGACACCAAGCTCGGGCTCTTCCCGTTCCGGCAGAACCTGTCGTTCTACGGCGTGGACCTGGGGTTGATGTCGGTCAGCCAGCCCGCCGCGGTCCGCGAGCTGCTGAGCACCGTGTATCGCCAGACCGCCGAGGGCGTGCTGCCGATGCCGGAAAGCACGCACTACCCGCTGGCCGAGGCGGCCACCGCGATCCGGGTGATGGGCGCGGCCGAACACACCGGCAAGCTGATCCTCGACATCCCGCACGCCGGGCGCAGCAGCGTGGTGATGCCACCCGAGCAGGCCACGGTCTTCCGCGGTGACGGCTCCTACATCATCACCGGTGGTCTGGGCGGCCTGGGCGTGTTCCTGGCCGAGAAGATGGCCAGCGCCGGCGCTGGCCGGATCGTGCTCACCTCCCGCTCGGCGCCCAGCCAGAAGGCGCTCGAGACCATCGAACTCGTCCGCGCGGTCGGGTGTGATGTCGTGGTGGAGTGCGGCGACATCGCTGCGCCCGGCACTGCGGAGAAATTGGTCGCAACGGCCACCGCCACGGGTCTGCCGTTGCGTGGTGTGCTGCACGCGGCCGCCGTGGTGGAGGACGCCACCTTGGCCAACATCACCGACGAGCTCATCGAGCGTGACTGGGCGCCCAAGGTGCACGGCGCGTGGCATCTGCATGAGGCCTTGCAAAATATGGAAGCTGAGCAGCCGTTGGACTGGTTCTGCTCGTTCTCCTCGGCGGCGGCCCTGGTGGGCTCACCGGGCCAGGGTGCCTATGCCGCGGCCAACAGCTGGCTGGACGCCTTCACCCAGTGGCGGAAATCACAGGGCCTGCCGGCCACCTCGATCGCCTGGGGCGCCTGGGCCGAGGTCGGTCGCGCCACGACGGTTGCCGAAGAAGCCGGCGACTCGATCAGCCCGGAGGAGGGCGCGTACGCGTTCGAGGCGCTGCTGCGCCACAACCGCGCCTACACCGGCTACACCCCGGTGATCGGATCCCCGTGGCTGACGGCCTTTGCCCAGCGCAGCCCGTTCGCCGAAGTGTTCCAGTCCACCGGGAAACACCGTTCCGGCACCAGCAAGTTCCTCGCCGAACTCGACGAGCTGGAACAAGACGAGTGGCCCACCCGGCTGCGGCGTCTGGTATCCGAGCAAGTCGGCGTGATATTGCGACGCACCATCGATGCCGACCGCCCGTTCTCCGAGTATGGCCTTGACTCGCTGGGGAACTTCGAACTGCGCACCCGCATCCTGGCCGACACCCGGATACGCATTAGCACAACCGACATCACCACCGTCCGGGGATTGGCGGAATTGCTTTACGAAAAATTGACTTCGAAAGGCGACATTGCAACACCTTCATGAGGTAGGAATTGGGCTAATCGCCAACTGCACTGCAGGGGCCGCAACCGAGGAGGGACCATGTTGATCATAGGTGGCGGTTCAGCAGACGTCACTCTTGGTGTGGGAATTGTCCATGACTGGGAGCCCGGAGAAGGTTCCATCGTGACGTGGCAGCCAACACCTGGCTCGCTTGCAAAAGCAAAGCAAGCGCCGGTTGTTGCGGCGCCACCAAGCTCCATGCAAGCCGGCCATTTGCGTGGTTACGTCGAATTCGGCGAGCGGGGGCTTGAGTATTCACGGCTGGTCATGGGTTCGTGGGAGATACCAGGTAAGTGCGACATCCGCACTATGACTCACGTCATCAACGCGCACCTGCGTCGCCACGAAACCTACCGCAGCTGGTTCGAGTACAAAGACGCCAAAAACATCCTTCGGCACAAAATCAATAACCCCCGCGACATCCAGCTGGCTCCGGTTCAGCATGGCCAGATGACGCAGCCGGAATGGCGAGACCTTGTACTATCCACTCCGAATCCCCTTCAGTGGGATTGCTTTAGGTTCGGCTTAATTCAGCATGAGGATCGCTGCACCCTCTTTGCGATCGTCGATCACCTGCACTGCGACCCCGCACTGGTTTCCTCGCTATATGTCGAGATTCTGACGAACTACAACGCCCTGGTGGCAGGCAAACCACCCGTTGAGATGCCTGCCACGGCCAGTCATGAGGACTTCTGCTCGCGGGAACGGGCGCTTGCGGATGCCATGACGGTGGATTCCCCGGCTGTCCGCAAATGGATCAAGTTCGCCGAAGCCAACGGCGGAGCCATGCCGGACTTCCCGTTGCCGCTGGGTGATCAGTCGATACCCTGCGGTGGCGACATGATGGTGGTGCCGCTCATGAATCCGGAGCAAACAGCCCGTTTCGAAGATGGCTGCATCGCAGCGGGTGCCCGGTTCAGCGGTGGTTTGTTCGCCTGCGCGGCCCTGACGCACTATGAATTGACCGGTCGGGAAACCTACTACGGGCTTACTCCTGTCGACAAGCGGAGCTCTCCCGAGGAATACATGACGATGGGTTGGTTCACCGGGATAATTCCATTCACCGTTCCTATCGACCCGAACTCATTCGAAGCGACCGCCCGTGCCACCCAAGCATCATTCGACGAGAACATAGATCTCGCGAATGTGCCTTACGATCGCGTGCTGGAATTGGCGCCCTGGCTCAGGAGGTTCGGCCCGCAGTTCACCATGATGAACTATATGGACGCAGGTCTTCCCCCGCTTTCCGCTGTGGTCGCTACCGCATTGAAAGGGTCGAATGCCACCGCCTATAACGACGGCAGGAGCCCGGCATACCTGTATATGTCGGTGATCCGACTCTTCGACGAGGTCTCGCTGATGATTTCCTTCCCGAACAATCCAGTTGCGCGGGAGTCCGTGACCCGTTACGGCGCGGTTATTAAATCTGTATTTGACCGGGTCGCCGCAGGCCGCTACGCGCCGGCAGGGGTTCGCGCCAGCAGATAAAAGTCGAGGAATCTTATTCCCTTGCGACGCGAATACCGGAATTAGTGGGCCGGGTTCTGCAAATAAGATTATCTTGGCAGTCGCTCCTGACCCGCGTCACGATGAGGGTGGCCTTGACGCCGTATCGCTGCATTCCCGGACAACGGGTCGCCTTTCCACGGAATTTGAGAATGCCGACCCGCTTTTGCTGCGGCCGCTGGTGATGCCCAGGAACAGCGTCGGCGAGAGTCGCCCGCGGTCGACGTATGCCCCGCGGTCTTCAACACTCGGCGCCGGCCTGATCCTCGCGCAGCGTCAGCAACTTGCTTCGTACATACGAACGGTTTTTCCACGAGTGTTGGGCTGAGCCGCTAGGCTTTGAAGACGCCACGCACTGATGGTTGGCTTTCGACGGGGCTCGCGGGGTTATGCGTGCTGGACGCGGCGGTTTGTTCCCAGCACGTAACTAATCTCGGCGATGTTCCTCGAAGCACCGATAAGAGCTCGAACCCGGTGCTAAGAAACTTGAGGCACAAGTCACAAGCATGGAGAGAAGAAGGACCGTGGATAGTACGCGCGTGACCCCGGTTGCCGTCATTGGTATGGCGTGCCGGCTGCCGGGCGGGATCGACTCCCCTGAGCTGTTGTGGGAGGCGTTGCTGCGGGGCGACGACCTGATCACCGAGGTTCCCCCCGACCGCTGGGACGCGGACGAATACTACGATCCCGAGCCGGGCGTGCCTGGTAGGACGGTGTGTCGATGGGGCGGTTTCCTCGATAACGTCGGCGACTTCGATCCCGAGTTCTTCGGTATCAGCGAGCGAGAAGCGACTGCGATGGATCCGCAGCATCGCTTGCTGCTGGAGACCTCCTGGGAGGCCATGGAGCACGGTGGTCTGACTCCGGACGCCATCCGCGACTTGCGGACCGGGGTTTTTGTGGGATTGATGCACGGCGACTACCTCTTCGCGCATGCCGATGCCCATGAGTTGGAGGGGCCGTACGGATACATGGGCAACAGTTTCGCCATGGGATCCGGGCGCATTGCTTACGCCATGGGGCTGCACGGTCCGGCGATGACGGTCGATACCGCCTGCTCGTCCGGCCTGTCCGCTATCCACCTGGCCTGCCGCAGCCTGCACGAAGGCGAAAGTGACGTGGCGCTGGCGGGCGGCGCCAATGTGATGCTTGAACCCCGCAAAACCGCATCGGGTTCCGCCCAAGGAATGTTGTCTGCCACCGGACGTTGCCATGCGTTCGACGTCGCGGCCGACGGGTTCGTGTCCGGCGAGGGTTGTGTGGTGGTGTTGCTCAAGCGGTTGCCGGATGCGGTGCGCGATGGCGACCGGATTCTGGCGGTCGTGCGCGGCACGGCCGCCAACCAGGATGGCCACACCGTCAATATCGTGACGCCGTCCCAGCCCGCACAGGTCGCGGCGTACCGGGATGCGTTGGCTGCGGCGGACGTGGACCCCGGCACCGTGGGCATGGTCGAGGCGCACGGCACCGGTACCCCGGTCGGTGACCCCATCGAGTACGCGAGCCTTGCCGAGGTCTACGGCGTCGACGGCCCCTGCGCGCTGGCATCGGTGAAGACCAATTTCGGGCACACTCAGTCGGCTGCGGGAGCGCTGGGGCTGATGAAGGCGGTCCTGGCCGTGCAACATGGCGTGGTTCCGCAGAATCTGCACTTCACCGCCATGCCCGACGCGTTTGCCCAAATCGAAACCAATCTTTTTGTGCCGCAGGAGATCACGCCGTGGCCGACCAGCGACCACGAAGCACCCCGGCGGGCGGCGGTGTCGTCCTACGGGTTCTCGGGAACCAACGTGCACGCCATCATCGAGCAGGCCCCCGAAACCGGTGCACCGGACACTCCCGCCGGCCCGGCTATCGCTGGCGCGCTGCTTTTCCCGTTGTCGGCCAGCTCGGAGGACGCCCTGCGCCAAACCGCCGCGGCGGCTCGCTGACTGGGTCGACGCACAGGGTCCGGAGTTCGCGACCTCGGATCTGGCCTACACGCTGGCGCGCCGGCGTGGGCACCGGCGGGTGCGCACCGCCGTGCTGGCCAGCGGCGCCGCGGAGCTGTCCGAGGCGTTGCGCGAGATCGCCGACAGCGAGATCCCGTTCCCGCCGGCGGTCGGCCAGGACGACCGCGGACCGGTCTGGGTGTTCTCCGGACAGGGCTCGCAATGGGCCGCGATGGGCTCTGACCTGCTGGCCAACGAACCGGTATTCGCCGACACCATCGCCACCATCGAACCCCTGATCGCCGAAGAGTCCGGCTTCTCGATCACCGAAGCCATGACCGCCCCCGACAAAGTCACCGGCATCGACCGCGTCCAGCCCACCCTGTTCGCCATGCAGGTCGCCCTGGCCGCCACCATGAAGTCCTACGGCGTCACCCCCGGCGCCGTCATCGGCCACTCCCTGGGCGAATCCGCAGCAGCCGTCGTCGCCGGAGCCCTGTCCCTCGAAGACGGCGTGCGCGTCATCTGCCGCCGCTCCAAACTGATGACCCGCATCGCCGGTTCCGGCGCCATGGCCTCAGTGGAAATGCCTGCCCAGCAAGTGATGTCGGAGCTGATGGGCCGCGGCATCAACGATGCCGTGGTGGCGGTGGTGGCCTCACCGCAGTCCACCGTGATCGGCGGCGCCACCCAGACCGTGCGCGATCTGGTGGCAGGCTGGGAAGAGCGCGACGTGATGGCCCGCGAAGTGGCCGTCGACGTGGCCTCACACTCCCCGCAGGTCGACCCGATCCTGGACGACCTGACCGAGGCCCTGGCCGACATCACCCCGCTGACCCCCGAAGTTCCCTACTACTCGGCCACCTCCTTCGACCCACGCGACGAGCCCTACTGCGACGCCTACTACTGGGCCGACAACCTGCGCCACACGGTGCGCTTCGCCGCGGCGGTATACGCCGCCCTCGAGGACGGTTACCGAGTCTTCACCGAGCTGTCCCCACACCCGCTGCTGACCCTTGCGGTCGACCAGACCGCCCGCAGCCTGGACATGTCGGTGGCGGCACTGGCCGGCATGCGGCGCGAGCAGCCGCTGCCGCACGGGCTGCGCGCACTGCTGGGCGACCTGTACGCCGCCGGCGCCGCGGTGGACTTCTCGGTGCTCTACCCCGGCGGGCGCCTGGTGGACGCGACGCTGCCCGCATGGACTCAACGTTCTCTGCTCTTGACCGCCGGCGGTCAGGATTCGCGGGCGCGCGGCACTTCCATGGTTCCCGCGCATCCACTGATGGGCTCGCACGTGCGGCTGCCCGAGGAGCCGGAACGGCACGTCTGGCAGGGTGACGTCGGCACCGACGCGCTGCCCTGGCTGGCCGATCACCAGATCCACAGTGCGGCCGCCCTGCCGGGAGCTGCCTACTGCGAGATGGCGCTGACCGCGGCCCGCACCGTGCTGGGCGAGGCATCCGAGGTCCGCGATGTGCGTTTCGAGCAGCTGCTACTGCTCGACGAGCAAACCCCCATCGGCGTCACCGCGACGGTGGAGGCGCCCGGGGTCGTGCCGTTCGTGGTCGAGACCAACCAGGACGGCGAACGCTCACGGCGGGCCTCGGCTTCGCTGCATGTCGCCGAGGACGACGATCAGCCGGCCGCGTACAACCTGGCCGACCTGCTGTCGATGCATCCCACCCCGGCCGAAGGTGATGACCTGCGCGAAGAGTTCGACCTGCGCGGTATCCAGTACGGTCCGGCCTTCACCGGCCTGGCCAGCGCAAATACCGCCGAAACGGCCGGCGACACGGTGCTGGCCGAAGTCGGCGTGCCCGGATCCATCCGCTCCCAACAAGGCGCCTACGGCGTGCACCCGGCACTGCTGGATGCATGCTTCCAGTCGGTCGCGGCTCATCCCAGTGTCCGCAACGCCGGCGGTGCCAGTAGGGGCGGACTGTTGGTGCCCTTGGGTGTGCGCCGGCTGCGGGCCTACGGCCCGGCCCGCAGCGCCCGGTACTGCTACACCACGGTCACCGAGTGCGGCTCGGGTGTCGAAGCCGACCTCGACGTGCTGGACGAGCACGGCACCGTCGTGCTGGCCGTGCGCGGCCTGCAGATGGGCACCGGCGCCTCGGCGACCAGCGAACGCGACCGCATCTTGGGCGAGCGACTGCTGACCATCGAATGGCAACAACGCGAGCTACCCGACAAGCCCCTTGCCGAACCCGGCACCTGGCTGCTGATCAGCACCTCGGACGCCACCGACATGCTGGCCACCGAGTTGACCGACGCGCTGAAAATGCACGACGCCCAATGCACCACCATGTCCTGGCCGCAGCACGCCGACCACGCGGCGCAGGCCCAGCGGCTGCGCGACCAGTTCGAGGCCGGCGCGTTCACCGGTGTGGTGGTGCTCACCGGTGCCGCGAGCGGCAGTCCGGATGTGGAATCGCTGGTCCGCGGCAGTGAGTACGTCAAGCACGTGGTGCGCATCGCCCGCGAACTCCCGGAAATCGTGGGCCAGGCGCCGCGGCTGTACGTGCTGACCCGGAACGCCCAGACGGTGCTGGCCGATGACCACGCCAATCTCGAGCAGGGCGGCCTGCGTGGCTTGCTACGGGTGATCGGCGCCGAACACCCGCATTTGAAGGTGACCTACATCGACGTCGACGAGCACACCGGCACCGAACCGGTGGCACGACAGCTGCTGCAGGCCATCCGACGAGGATGAGACCGCCTGGCGCCACGACGAGTGGTACACCGCGCGGCTGCTCTCGGGTCCGCTGCGGCCCGAGGAGCGCCAGAGCACGGTCGTCGACCACGAGCACAACGGCATGCGTTTGCAGATCCGCACCCCCGGTGACCTGCAAACGATGGAGTTCGCGGCGTTCGACCGGGTGCCGCCGGGCCCCGGCCAGATCGAGGTCGAGGTCACCGCGTCCAGCATCAACTTCGCCGATGTCCTGGTGACCTTCGGTCGCTACCAGACGGTAGACGGGCGCCAACCGCAGCTCGGCACCGATTTCGCGGGCGTGGTCAGCGCGGTCGGACCCGACGTCACCGACCACAAAGTCGGCGACCGCGTCGGCGGCATGTCCCCCAACGGCTGCTGGGCCACTTTCGTCACCTGTGACGCCCGCCTGGCCGCCACGCTGCCCGACGGACTGACCGACGGACAGGCCGCCGCGGTGACCACCGCCTCGGCCACCGCCTGGTACGGCCTGCAGGATCTGGCCCGGATCAGGGCCGGCGACAAGGTGCTGATCCACTCCGCAACCGGCGGCGTAGGTCAGGCCGCGATCGCGATCGCGCGAGCGGCCGGAGCCGAGATCTTCGCCACCGCCGGCAGCGAGAAACGTCGGGACCTGTTGCG
This sequence comes from uncultured Actinomycetota bacterium, assembly GCA_963735655.1. Lineage (GTDB taxonomy): Bacteria > Actinomycetota > Actinomycetes > Mycobacteriales > Mycobacteriaceae > Mycobacterium. Next base: position 40,274 of record CAVTLW010000001.1, on the reverse strand, counting down.
TGACATGGGAATCGAGCACGTCTACGACTCGCGCAGCGTGGAATTCGCCGAGCAGATCCGCCGCGACACCGACGGCTACGGCGTGGACATCGTGCTCAACTCGGTGTTCGGCGCCGCGCAACTGGCCGGGATCAAACTGCTGGCCCTCGGTGGACGGTTCGTCGAGATCGGCAAGCGCGACATCTACGGCGACACCAAGCTCGGGCTCTTCCCGTTCCGGCAGAACCTGTCGTTCTACGGCGTGGACCTGGGGTTGATGTCGGTCAGCCATCCCGCCGCGGTCCGCGAGCTACTGAGCACCGTGTATCGCCAGACCGCCGAGGGCGTGCTGCCGATGCCGGAAAGCACGCACTACCCGCTGGCCGAGGCGGCCACCGCGATCCGGGTGATGGGCGCGGCCGAACACACCGGCAAGCTGATCCTCGACATCCCGCATGCCGGGCGCAGCAGCGTGGTGATGCCACCCGAGCAGGCCACGGTCTTCCGCGGTGACGGCTCCTACATCATCACCGGCGGTCTGGGCGGCCTGGGCGTGTTCCTGGCCGAGAAAATGGCCAGTGCCGGGGCCGGGCGCATCGTGCTGAGTTCACGCTCGCAACCGACGCAGAAGGCGCTGGAAACCATCGAACTCGTCCGCGCCATCGGCTCCGACGTGGTCGTGGAGTGTGGCGACATCGCTGCGGCCGGTACCGCGGAAAGGCTGGTCACCGCGGCGACTGCCACGGGTCTGCCGTTGCGTGGTGTGCTGCACGCGGCCGCCGTGGTGGAGGACGCCACCTTGGCCAACATCACCGACGAGCTCATCGAGCGTGACTGGGCGCCCAAGGTGCACGGCGCGTGGCATCTGCATGAGGCCTTGCAAAATATGGAAGCCGAGCAGCCGTTGGACTGGTTCTGCTCGTTCTCCTCGGCGGCGGCCCTGGTGGGCTCACCGGGCCAGGGTGCCTATGCCGCGGCCAACAGCTGGCTGGACGCCTTCACCCAGTGGCGGAAATCACAGGGCCTGCCGGCCACCTCGATCGCCTGGGGCGCCTGGGCCGAGATCGGCGCCGGGACGACGTTCGCCGAAGAAGCCGGCGACTCGATCAGCCCGGAGGAGGGCGCGTACGCGTTCGAGGCGCTGCTGCGCCACAATCGCGCCTACAGCGGATACGCGCCGGTGATCGGCTCCCCCTGGCTGACGGACTTCGCGCAGCGCAGCCCGTTCGCCGAAGCGTTCCAGTCCACCGGGAAAAACCGTTCCGGCACCAGCAAGTTCCTCGCCGAACTCGACGCGCTGGAACAAGACGAATGGCCCGCCCGGCTGCGGCGTCTGGTGTCCGAGCAAGTCGGCCTGATACTGCGTCATGCCTACGATGCCGACCGCCCGCTGTCCGAGTTCGGCCTTGACTCGCTGGGGAACCTCGAACTGCGCACCCACCTCCAGGCCGAGACCGGGGTACGCATTACCTCGAGCGAGGTCAGCACCATCCGGAGTGTCGCGGATCTCCTTTATGACAAATTGACCTCAAAAGCCCACGCCGCACCACCCTCATGAGGTAGGAATGGAGCTAATCGCCAACTGCACTGCAGGGGGCCGCAATGGAGGAGGGACCATGATCATAGGTGGGGGCTCAGCAGACGTCACTCTTGGTGTGGGAATTGTCCATGACTGGGAGCCCGGACAAGGTTCCATCGTGACGTGGCAGCCAACACCTGGCTCGCGTGCAAAAGCAAAGCAAGCGCCGGTTGTCGCGGCGCCACCAAGCTCGATGCAAGCCGGCCATTTGCGTGGTTACGTCGAATTCGGCGAGCGGGGGCTTGAGTATTCGCGGCTGGTCATGGGTTCGTGGGAGATACCGGGTAAGTGCGACATCCGCACTATGACTCACGTCATCAACGCGCACCTGCGTCGCCACGAAACCTACCGCAGCTGGTTCGAGTACAAAGACGCCAACAATATCCTTCGGCACACAATCGCCAACCCGCGCGACATCCAGCTTGCGCCGACTAACCATGGCACGTTGACGCAGACCGAATGGCGGGACCTTGTTCTGTCCACTCCGGATCCGCTGCAATGGGATTGCTTCAAGTTCGGCCTGATCCAGCACGAGGAGCACTGCACTCTCTTCGCGATCGTCGATCACCTGCACTGCGACCCCGCACTGGTTTCCTCGCTATATGTCGAGATTCTGACGAACTACAACGCCCTGCTCGAGGGCAAACCGCCCGTTCAGCTGCCGACTTCGGCCAGTCATGGTGATTTCTGCACCCGGGAAAGGGATATAGCCGCGTCCCATACCTTGGACTCCCCGGCCGTCCGCAAATGGATCGAATTCGCCGAGAGCAACGGCGGAGGCATGCCGGACTTCCCGTTGCCGCTGGGTGACCAGTCAATACCCTGCGGTGGCGACATCATCATCGAGCGTCTGATGACTCCGGAGCAAACTGCTCAATTCGAGGCCAACTGCATCGGGGGAGGCGCCCGCTTTAGCGGTGGGTTGTTCGCCTGCGCGGCTCTGGCGCATTACGAACTGACGGGCGAGGAAATCTACTACGGGCTTACTCCTGTCGACAAGCGGAGCACTCCCGAGGAATACATGACAATGGGTTGGTTCACCGGCATCGTGCCGTTCACGGTTCCGGTCGACCCGAACTCATTCGAAGCGACCGCCCGTGCCACCCAGGCCTCGTTCGATGACAATCTCGAGCTCGCGAACGTGCCTTACGACCGCGTCTTGGAATTGGCGCCGTGGCTGAAGCGGTATGGCCCGCAGTTCTCCATGATGAATTACATGGATGCCGGTCTTCCGCCGCTTTCGGCAGTCGTCGCAACCGCACTGAAGGGTGCGAATGCAACCGCTTACAACGACGGCCGGAGCCCGGCATACCTGTATATGTCGGTGATTCGTCTCTTCGACGAGGTCTCCCTCATGGTTTCCTACCCGAACAATCCAGTCGCGCGGGAATCCGTGTGCCGCTACATCGAGGTGCTCAAGTCAATATTTGAGCGGGTCTCCGAGGGCCGTTACGCGGGCGCGGCAGTTCAGGTCTCCCGTTAAAATCGCGGCACTTCTAATTCGCAGCCACGATGAGCAAACGGGAATAGACGTCGGGGGATAACCGGTGCGTGAACCTCACGGTTCGCGCACCGGTTATATAAAGGTTGCGTACGCGTAGATGCAATTATCAGCGCCGTCGAAAGTGCCAAACGGCGATGTCGAACCAGGGTGCCGCAGGTGACGCAACAGCGCTGCAGTGCCGAGGGGTCAAAGTGTAGTTTGCGGCCTCACCCCGCATGAGCGTTTTGCGAAAAATTGTGACGCGGGTTACGCCCGCCAGCCTCGCGGCGCGGCGGTTCGGGTGGAGCCCACGATGTGAGTTCGCTCACTGGGCGCCGACAAACCGTAGCGATTTTCGGCCGCGCCCCAGGGTTTTGCGAACAGCGGTTAGCAACCACGACGGGCCGGCGCCGTTTGATCGTTCCCTTGGAATACCGTCCCCCGGCCGTACCGGCAAAGAATTCCACCAGGGCTGGTGGGCGAGTCCCACTCACCAGCGGGTATCGCCGCCGACGCGGCAAACCCGAGCCGCTCACCAGGCCCCCGGGTGGCGTCCCCGCTGTGTCCCGGCGCGGTACGGATCGACACCAGGGCCCCGCGGGCCCCACGCACCGTCAGCAAATTTTTGTACGTACGCACGATTTTTCCACGCTGACGGCCCTGACCAGCTACGCTGCAGATCGCGGGGGTGTGGCTCGCGCGCGGCGTGGCGGTGTTGCCTGGCCGGCATCGACCTTCGAATACGGCCTCCCGCAATCGCCCATGTGGACTCGCATGCCATAGGAACTGAAAGCACGGGCAGGGACACGGGCTGGACCAGACAGGAAGAGGTGGAGAACCGTGGATAGGACAGGTGTGACTCCGGTTGCCGTCATCGGGATGGCGTGCCGGCTGCCGGGGGGCATCGACTCCCCCGACCTGTTGTGGGAGGCCTTGCTGCGTGGCGACGATTTTGTCACCGAGGTCCCCGCTGACCGCTGGGACGCCGAAGAGTACTTCGACCCCGAACCCGGAATCCCGGGTCGTTCGGTGTGTAAGTGGGGCGCGTTCCTGGACAACGTCGCCGACTTCGACGCGGAGTTCTTCGGGATCACCGAACGAGAAGCGACCGCGATGGATCCGCAGCACCGCTTGCTGCTGGAAACCTCCTGGGAGGCCATGGAGCACGGCGGTCTGACCCGGCAGCAGCTGGCCGAAGTGCAGACCGGCGTTTTCGTGGGCCTGATGCACGACGACTACCAATTCGTGCACGCCGACGCCAACACGTTGGGCGGGCCGTACGGATATATGGGCAACAGTTTCGCCATGGGATCCGGGCGCATCGCCTACGCCATGGGACTGCAGGGTCCGGCGATGACGGTGGACACCGCGTGCTCGTCCGGCCTGGCCGCTATCCACCTGGCCTGCCGCAGCCTGCACGACGGCGAAAGTGACATCGCGCTGGCGGGCGGCGCGTCGGCGCAGTTCGAACCCCGCAAAGCGGCATCGGGATCCGCCATTGGCATGCTGTCCGCGACCGGACACTGTCACGCGTTTGACGTCAAGGCGGACGGGTTCGTGGCCGGCGAGGGCGCTGTCATGTTGCTGCTCAAGCGGCTACCGGATGCGCTGGCCGACGGCGACCGCATTCTGGGCGTGGTGCGTGGCACGGCCGCAAATCAGGACGGCCACACGGTCAATATCGTGACACCGTCGCGGCCCGCACAGGTCGCGGCGTATCGGACTGCGTTGGCCGCGGGCGGCGTGGACCCCGACACCATCGGGATGGTCGAGGCGCACGGCACCGGCACCCCGGTGGGTGACCCTGTTGAATACGCCAGCCTGGCCGAGGTGTACGGCGTCCACGGCCCCTGCGCGCTGGCGTCGGTGAAGACCAACTTCGGGCACACTCAGTCCGCCGCCGGAGCGCTGGGCCTGATGAAGGCCGTCCTTGCCGTGCAGCACGGGGTGGTGCCGCAGAATCTGCACTTCACCCGACTGCCCGATGATTTCGCTGCGATCGAAACCAACCTTTTTGTGCCGCAGGAAACCACGGCGTGGCCGACCAGCGACCACGAAGCACCCCGGCGGGCGGCGGTGTCGTCCTACGGATTCTCGGGAACCAACGTGCACGCGATCGTCGAACAAGCACCGGAACAGGCTCCGGCGCAGGCGCCCGAAACCGATCTAGCGCCCGCCAGCCCCGCTATCCCTGGTCCGCTGGTCTTGCCGTTGTCAGCCAGCTCCGAGGACGGACTGCGCCAAACCGCCCGCACGGCTCGCTGACTGGGTCGACGCACAGGGGTCGGACCTGGCCGCATCGGACCTGGCCTACACGCTTGCTCGCCGCCGCGGGCACCGAGCGGTGCGCACCGCGGTCATCGCCGACGGTCTCGCCGAGCTGTCCGAGGCGTTGCGCGAGGTCGCCACCGGCGAGATCCCGTTCCCGCCGGCGATCGGTCAGGACGATCACGGACCGGTCTGGGTGTTCTCCGGACAGGGTTCCCAGTGGGCCGCCATGGGTGTTGACCTGCTGGCCAACGAACCCGTGTTCGCCGACACCATCGCCACCATCGAACCCCTGATCGCCGAAGAGTCCGGCTTCTCGATCACCGAAGCCATGACCGCCCCCGACAAAGTCACCGGCATCGACCGCGTCCAGCCCACCCTGTTCGCCATGCAGGTCGCCCTGGCCGCCACCATGAAGTCCTACGGCGTCACCCCCGGCGCCGTCATCGGCCACTCCCTGGGCGAATCCGCAGCAGCCGTCGTCGCCGGAGCCCTGTCCCTCGAAGACGGCGTGCGCGTCATCTGCCGCCGCTCCAAACTGATGACCCGCATCACCGGTTCCGGCGCCATGGCCTCAGTGGAAATGCCTGCCCAGCAAGTGATTACGGAACTGATGTCGAAGGGGGTCACCGATGTCGTGGTGGCGGTGGTCGCCTCACCGCAGTCCACCGTGATCGGCGGCGCCACCCAGACCGTGCGCGATTTCGTGGCCGCCTGGGAGGAGCGCGACGTGATGGCCCGCGAAGTGGCCGTCGACGTGGCCTCACACTCCCCGCAGGTCGACCCGATCCTGGACGACCTGACCGAGGCCCTGGCCGACATCACCCCGCTGACCCCCGAAGTTCCCTACTACTCGGCCACCTCGTTCGACCCGCGCGAAGAGCCCTACTGCGACGCCTACTACTGGGCCGACAACCTGCGCCACACGGTGCGCTTCGCCGCCGCCGTGCAAGCCGCCCTCGAGGACGGCTTCCGGGTCTTCACCGAGCTGTCCCCACACCCGCTGCTGACCAACGCGGTCGACCAGACCGCCCGCAGCCTGGACATGCCGGTGGCCGCGTTGGCCGGCATGCGACGCGAGCAGCCGCTACCGCACGGGCTGCGCGCACTGCTGGGCGAACTGTACGCCGCCGGCGCGGCAGTGGACTTCTCGGTGCTCTACCCCGGCGGGCGCCTGGTGGACGCCACCCTGCCCGCATGGAGTCATCGTTCGCTGTTCTTGGTCAGCGAGGGTCAGGATTCGCGCACTCGCGGCATGACGGTTCCGGCGCACCCCTTGATGGGGGCGCATGTGCGGCTCCCCGAGGAGCCGGAACGCCACGTTTGGCAGGGTGGGGTCGGTACCGATGCGGTGCCCTGGCTGGCCGACCACGAGATCCACGACGCGGCCGCCCTGCCGGGCGCCGCCTATTGCGAGATGGCGCTGACCGTGGCCCACACCGTGCTGGGCGAGGCATCCGAGATCCGCGACATCCGTTTCGAGCAGCCGCTGCTGCTCGAGGAACAAACCCCCATCGGCGTCACCGCGACGGTGGAGGCACCCGGCGTCGCCTCGTTCGTGGTGGAGACGACCCTGGACGGGAAATACGCCCGGCAGGTCGCCGCGGTCCTGCACGCCGTCGAGGAAACCGACGACGCGCCGCCCGCCAAAGACATCGCTGATCTGCTGGCGAGCCACCCGAATCAGGTGGGCGGTGACGAGGTTCGTCAGTGGCTGGACAAACGTGGTCAGCGACTTGGTCCGGCTTTCACCGGTCTGGTCGACGTCTACACCGCTGAAGGGGCCGGCGACACGGTGCTGGCCGAGGTTGTGCTACCGGGCCCGCTGCGGTCGCAATACCGCACCTACGCCGTGCACCCGGTGCTGCTGGACGCATGCTTCCAGTCGGTGGCGGCGCACCCCAGTGTCCGCAACATCGGTGGTCTGCTGCTGCCGTTGGGTGTGCGCCGGATGCGCGCCTACAGCCCGGTCCGCAACGCCCGTTACTGCTACACCACGGTCACCGAGTGCGGCTCCGGGGTCGAAGCCGACCTCGACGTGCTGGACGAGCACGGCACCGTCGTACTGGCCATCCGCGGCCTGCAAATGGGCACCGGCGCCTCGCCGAGCTGCGAACGCGACCGCGTCTTGGGCGAGCGACTGCTGACCATCGAATGGCAGCAACACGAGCTCCCCGAAACGAGCCACGCCGAACCCGGCACCTGGCTGCTGATCAGCACCTCAGATGCCACCGACATGCTGGCCACCGACTTGACCGACGCGCTGAAGGTGCACGACGCCCAATGCACGACGATGTCCTGGACCCAAAAGGCCGATCATGAGGCCCACGCGGCGCGGCTGCGCGACCAGCTCGAAACCGGCGGCTTCAGCGGGGTGGTGGTACTCACCTCGCCGCAAAACGGCAACCCGGGCGCGGAGTCCCCGGTCCGGGGCGGTGAGTACGTCAAGCACGTAGTGCGGATCGCCCGCGAGATCCCGGAGATTGCGGCCCAGACACCCCGGCTCTACGTACTGACCCGAAACGCCCAGACCGTACTGGCCGACGACAGCCCCAACCTCGAGCAAGGCGGACTGCGCGGCCTGCTGCGCGTGATCGGCACCGAGCACCCGCACCTGAAGGTCACCCAGGTCGACCTTGACGAGCACACCGGCACCGAAGCGGTGGCGCGCCAACTGCTCCTGGCCAGCGAGGAAGATGAGACCGCCTGGCGCAACGACGAGTGGTACGCGGCCCGGCTGACCCCGGATCCGCTGCGTCCCGAGGAGCGCCAGACCACGGTCGTCGACCACGAGCACAACGGCATGCGTTTGCAGATCCGCACCCCCGGCGACCTGGAAACGTTGGAGTTCGCGGCCTTCGACCGGGTGCCGCCGGGCCCCGGCCAGATCGAGGTCGAGGTCACCGCGTCCAGCATCAACTTCGCCGACGTCCTGGTGAGCTTCGGCCGCTACCAGACCCTGGACGGACAGCAGCCACAGCTGGGCACCGATTTCGCGGGCGTGGTCACCGCGGTCGGACCCGACGTCACCGATCACCAGGTCGGCGACCATGTCGCCGGCATGTCCCCGAACGGCTGCTGGGCCACTTTCGTCACGTGTGACGCACGCATGGCCGCAAAGCTGCCGGACGGACTGACCGACGGCCAGGCCGCCGCGGTGACCGTAGCCACCGCCACCGCCTGGTACGGCCTGCAGGATCTGGCCCGGATCAGGGCCGGCGACAAGGTGCTGATCCACTCCGCGACCGGTGGGGTGGGCCAGGCGGCGATCGCGATCGCCCGGGCGGCCGGGGCCGAGATCTTCGCCACCGCCGGCAGCGAGCAGCGTCGAGAGATGTTGCGCGACATGGGTATCGAGCATGTCTACGACTCCCGCAGTGTGGAGTTCGCCGAGCAGATCCGCACAGACACCGACGGCTACGGCGTCGACATCGTGCTCAACTCGTTGACCGGTACCGCCCAACTGGCCGGCATCAAACTGCTGGCCCTGGGCGGACGCTTCATCGAGATCGGCAAGGCCGACATCTACTCGAACACCCGCCTGGACCTCTTCCCGTTCCGGCAGAACCTCGCGTTCTACGGCGTGGACCTGGGGTTGATGGCGGAGAGCCATCCGGCAGCGGTCCGCGAGTTGCTGAAGACGGTGTACCGGTTGACCGCCGAAGGCGCGCTGCCGATGCCGGAGAGCACGCACTACCCGCTGGCCGAGGCGGCCACCGCGATCCGGGTGATGAGCGCGGCCGAACACACCGGCAAGCTCATCCTCGATGTGTCGCACGCCGGGCGCAGCAGCGTGGTGTTGCCGCCCGAGCAGGCGCAAGCCTTCCGCAGTGACGGTTCGTACATCATCACCGGCGGTCTGGGTGGCCTGGGCCTGTTCCTGGCCGAGAAGATGGCCAGCGCCGGGGCCGGGCGCATCGTGCTCACCTCGCGCTCGCAACCCACCCAAAAGGCGCTGGAAACCATCGAACTCGTCCGGGCCATCGGCTCCGACGTGGTGGTGGAATGCGGCGACATCGCCCAGGCCGGTACCGCGGAAAAGCTGGTGGCGACGGCCACCGCCACGGGTCTGCCGCTGCGCGGTGTGCTGCACGCTGCGGCCGTGGTGGAAGATGCCACGTTGGCCAACATCACCGACGAGCTCATCGAACGCGACTGGGCGCCAAAGGCATACGGGGCGTGGCATCTGCATGAGGCCTTGCAAACAGGAAGCCGAGCAGCCGTTGGACTGGTTCTGCATGTTCTCCTCGGCGGCGGCGCTGGTGGGTTCACCGGGTCAGGGTGCCTATTCCGCGGCCAACAGCTGGCTGGACGCGTTCACCCACTGGCGCCGGGCCCAGGGCCTGCCGGCCACCTCGATCGCCTGGGGCGCCTGGGGCGAGATCGGCCGCGCGACAACGTTTGCCGAAGCGGCGGGTGACGCGATCACTCCCGAGGAGGGTGCCTACGCGTTCGAGGCCTTGCTGCGGCACAACCGCGCCTACAGCGGCTACGCCCCCGTCATCGGCGCGCCGTGGCTGATGGACTTCGCGCAACGAACCCCATTCGCGGAAAAGTTCCAGTCCATGGGCAAGAACCGCACGGGCACAAGCAAATTCCTCGCCGAGCTGGACAAGCTGCCGCTGGAAGAGTGGCCCGGCCGGCTCCGTCGTCTGCTCGCCGAGCAGATCGGCCTGATTCTGCGCCGCACCGTCGATGCCGACCGGTTGCTCACCGAGTACGGCCTGGACTCGTTGAGCAGCCAGGAACTGCGCGCACGCGTCGAGGCCGAAACCGGGTTCCGCATCACCGCCACCGACATCAACACCACCGTGCGGGGCTTGGCGGATCTGATGTTCGAGAGGTTGTCGGCCGAGCGGACGGGCGCCGGGGCGTAACCGTTGCGCGAATGTCTTGTCGCGCAAGGGAAATGAGAGGCTGGGGTTTGGCGTCGATGAGGTTCGTCTTGGCCGTCCATGGGACGCGCGGCGACGTCGAACCATGCGCCGCGGTCGGCATGGAGCTGCTGCGGCGAGGGCACGAAGTGCAGATGGCGGTGCCGCCCAACCTGATCGGATTCGTCGAATCCGCGGGCCTGACCGGCGTCGCCTACGGGCCGGATTCAGGCGTCCAGATCAACGCGGTCGCGGCTTTCGTCCGTAACCTCACCAAGGCACAGAATCCGCTGAACCTGGCGCGCGCCGGCAGGGAGCTTTTCGTCGAGGGCTGGGCGGAGATGGGCGCGACACTGACCGCCCTGGCCGACGGGGCCGACCTGTTGATGACGGGCCAGACCTACCACGGCGTCGTCGCGAATGTTGCTGAATACCACGATCTTCCGATGGCCGCACTGCACCACTTCCCGGTTCGGGTCAACGGCCAGCTCGCGATTCCGTCGGTGCCGACGCCGACCCCGCTGATGCGCTCGACGATGAAAGCGTCCTGGCGGCTGTATTCCTACGTCACCAGGGACGCCGACCGCGCGCAGCGTCGTGAGCTGGGCCTGGCACCGACGACGCCCCGGCAGCGCAACGCATCGTGGAGCGCGGGGCGCCCGAAATCCAGGCCTACGACCAGGCTTTGTTTCCCGCCCTCGCTGCGGAATGGGACGGTCAGCGGCCGTTTGTCGGCGCGTTGACGATGCAGTTGCACACCGAGCCCAACGAGGAACTCGAGTCGTGGATCGCGGCCGGAAAACCGCCGATCTACTTCGGCTTTGGCAGCACACCCGTGCAATCTCCCGCCGAGACGGTCGCCATGATCTCGGATGCCTGCGCGGAGCTTGGCGAACGAGCCCTGATTTACTCTCCCGTCAACGCCGACACCGAGCCAACTCCCGCCGACCACGTGAAACTTGTTGGTCTGGTGGACTATTCGGCTATCCTTCCCACCTGCCGCGCGGTCGTCCACCACGGCGGCGCGGGCACCACCGCAGCGGGTCTGCGCGCCGGAATGCCGACGCTGATTCTGTGGGACGTAGCCGACCAGCCGATTTGGGCGGGTGCGGTCGAACGGCAGAAAGTCGGCTCCGCCAAACGCTTCGCGAACATCAGCCGCAGGTCACTGCTCAAAGAGCTCCGCGCGATCCTGGCACCGGAAGTCGTCGCCCGGGCCCGCGCAATCTCCACCCGGATGACCAACCCTGTCGCCGCCGTCGCCGCCGCCGCGGATCTCCTGGAAGAAACGGTACGCGTGCGCGCTTAGTACCAAATGACTCAGGTCGCTAAGCGGTGGCAGCGTCTTCGTCGTCATCTCCGGTGCGGAGGAGTTTTCGGGGGCTGCGGCCATTCGTCATGAGCAAGGAATCCGTCTACTGGGCGGTGGTGCTGGACGCGCTCGAAAAGTTGTTGAGCGAGGAAACGCTGGCAGATCTTGTTGATGTGCAGACTCTCCGCGACCTCTGGTCAGAGGTCGTTCAGGGCTCCCAAGTAGCCGCACAGGCCTACTACGTGATGACCGACAGCTTAGGGTCGCGATACGGCGCACCGTCTGGGAAGCTAAAGGTCGGCCGCCGTACACCGCGCGGATAGATTCGCTACCGGAAGAACGAGAAACCATGACCAAAATTGACTCATCGCGGACGTCTCGCGGCGGCCGCTTGGCTCTGCAGCCAGCTGACTCTGTTCGACGCTGAGGGTAACCGGCCCGACGATCAGAAGAATGAGGGAGAAGGCTTGGTCCTTGAAACCCTGTGGAGGGGTCGCGTGAATTGAGGTGAGCGGTTACTTCTGGGTACCCGAGAAGCCGGATGTGAGCGTGTGGGGCGCGTTTGCGGCGGACGGCGGACATAAGCCCGAGGTGATTCTTGCAGCCGGCTTGGTCAATGATCCGCGGGTAACACGGTCGAACGACTGGTTCGCGCCTTCAGGCCGTCGGCCGCCGCGACGGTCAAGGCGTTTCAGCCGATTACTCTGCGGGGCCAGCTCGACACCGGCCCTGTCGTCACACTCGTCAACGCGTACAACCACGGCCGAGACGGCGCGTTCTTCGGATCGCCACACTACAAAGCGGACTACGCCGTGTTGGGCGACCGCCACGTGAGCGGTGTCGATCAGCTATTCAGCGCCATCCGATTCCGCTTTGGCGATCCCTATTGGCTAGGCCACCTTCGGGAAAGCAAGGCCCGCGCCGTCGGTGGCGACGGTTCCGCACTGAGCGTCGAAACATCTGACGACGGCAACTGGCTGGTGTACACCGCCGCGGGCCCAGCGACATTGCGGCGACTTAAAACCTTGGTGGTGTCGGGTTGCCTAGCGCTAGCCGAATTGGCTCTGGACCAGGATTTTGCCGCCCGGGATACGCACGTGCGGATCAATCACGGCGATCCTTGGCTCAGCGTCCACGGACCCGAGGATGACAAGCCCCCGAACGAGCTCGACGCCAACACGCTGTTACGTCGCGAGGAACTCACAGTCGAGCGGTTCGCGAAGTGGATCCCGTTCAACGACACGTTGGACGGACTTGCCTCGGTGGCGGCTCGCCCGATCAAGGCGCCGCTGCAGACTCAGGTTCTGGTGGTTACACCCCTAGTCGAACGGTTGCACCGCCGGATGCCCCAGACTTTTGAGCAATCGAAATTCGCACGCGCATCGCCCAGCGTGTTGAACCGGATCAAGGAAGCCGCCCGGCATGCCGCGAGGGTCACGGCCACAGATAGACGAAACTTGGACCCGCGGCAGGTTGACGTTGCCGTGATGAATGCGGTCTCCCACTTTGACGATGTCGACTACGTGCAGCGTGCCACCGATGTGGTGACGAAGGTCTGTGCTGTGGTACCCGAGATCGCGGAGTCCGTCGCCGATTTGCCGCAGCGCCTGGCGCGCGAACGCCACGAGATGGCTCACCAATTGGCGCTCGACGAGGACAAAGAGCCGTTAGAGGTTCGGTATCTTCGTTGGTCAATCGTCGCCGACGTCACGCCGTGGCTATTGCGTGGACTGCTTCTGCTCGAGGCTGGCATCGATCCGAGCGTCCTGCACGATCGGCACTTGGCGTATGGCCCCTTTCTCTCCTTCCGGGCCAATGTCGCTCGGTTTGTCAGCGAACTAGGTTGGGAGCTGCCTTCGTCCAGTTAGCGGGGCAAGGTGGCCGAGAGTTGAAGAAGCGCGTCTCGAACCGTCTTCTGGCTGACCGGGTCCCACTTTGGAATCTCGAAAACGCCGACGTCGTCCTGCTGGAACGAGACAGCGTCTTGTAGTTGGTCGGGCCGGTTAGTGGGTGCCTTGTTCGGCCAGATCGGCTTCGGCTTTGTCGCGGGTGGCGGCATCGACCCAGCCGGGCAACTGATGATAGAACCGGCGAATCACCGTAACCTGGCCCGCGCCAAGCTTTCCCTCACGCTGAGCGGCAGCCGCACCCGCTAGCGTCGGCGCCAAGGGTTCACCGGTCAGCGCGCGCCGCGGCCCCAGATCGGCGGCCTCTTTGATACGCCGCGACGCCTCGGTGCGGCTGATCAATGTCCGTTCGGCGATCGCATACGACAGCTTGCCGCCCAGGTCTTCAGCGGTGGCGGCATGGGCCAGGTTGTTGATCAGCTTGTGCTCGGACACCGGCAGCCGCCGGCGCACCGACTCGACGCGTTCCAAGAGCGCCAAACATTCCCGTGTGGTCAACGCGTCGAAGTTCAACTCACCCACGTCGTCGACCGCGGTATCGAGGACGTCAAGGGCCGCCGTGATGGCCTCTCGATCCATGACACCTGAACTCATGCCCCGAAACTATCGGAGGGCACCGACAAGAAACTCCGATTTCAGACTGCCGAAACCACAGTGACAGAAGGGATTTAGGACTGGTGTTGCCGGTCGCCGCGGCAGCCACACCTCAGTCCGTCAGCTCAACGCCGACATCCGCCTCAATGGCGCACGACACTAGCAACTCGTGGTGCAGGTCAGTGGAAAAGACTTGTGCCACTTGCGCTTATGCGCTGCGCCCATCTCGCGCAAGATACCCATCGCGGCAGGCAGGCCATGTGTTCGGCGCAGCCCCCGGATCATCGACGCGCTGGCACCCCAGTGGTACTGCCGACCGCCGAAGTGGGTGTTGGCGGTCTTGCGCCCGAAGTGATTGATGTAGGCCATTTCGGTTGTGTACAAACCGAACCCGGCATGCCGGGCGCGCAGCGCGAGGTCTAGGTCGAGGCCCCACCCGTAGCGCCCAAAGGTCCCCAGGTCCATGCCGTCCACAGCGTCCCAGCACTCCCGGGACATCGCCAGCGCTGTGCCTTCGATGGCGGGCACCTTCCGGTACAGCGGTCGGGCGACATAGTTTTCAGCGTTCGGCTTCTGATCAGCCACCGCATACGGGAAGCCGAGGTCGAACATCGGCCCCACCATTCCCACATCGGCCGGCAGGCGCGGGTCGAGCAGGGCGGCGACGAATCCTTTCGAGATCCGGGTGTCGTTGTTGAGCGTCATCGCGTGGGAGTAGCCCTCCGCGAACGCAAGTCGGAACCCCAGCTCGCTGCCCCCTGCCCAGCCGAGATTCTCCCCCGGCGTGGTCACCCGTTCGTTGCCGATCTTGGGGTAGTCGCCGCGGTTGTCGACGATCAGATAGTCGGCGCCCTCACGCTCCAGGTCGGCTACGAGTGCGTGCGTGTACTCGTGCTGCCCGAATACCGGCACCGTAATCAGAAGGGACACAAGCGGAGCGTACACCGATCATGCTCGCGCCGAGGGTGATTCGCGTCGACGAACGGCGTCTTCCAGCAGGTCGGCGGTGGCCGCGACGCTGGCCGCGGGTTTGGTCATCCGGGAGCCGACATCGCGGGCCCGGGCGAGGTATTCCGGCGCGAGAATCGCTCGCAGGTCCGCCACCAGCGACTCCCGCGACGTGCTCGAGAACCGCCGCCCTCGGCCGACTTTCAGCTGTTTGACCGCAGCCGCCCAGATCGGCTGATCGGACGTGACCCACAGGATCAGGGTCGGAACTCCGGCCCGCAGGCCGGCGGCGGTGGTGCCGGCACCGCCGTGGTGGACGACCGCGCGGCAGGTGGGAAAGATCGCCGCGTGGTTGACCGCACGGACCACCTTCACATGGTCGAATTGCTGGGGCTGGCTGGAGTCGTCAGGCCCGGAGCAGATCAGCGCCCGCTCGCCCAGCTGCCCGCACGCGGCACCAATCATGGCGACCCGGTCGGCCAGAGATCCCACCGGCATGCTGCCGAAACCGAAGTAGATCGGGGGCGTACCAGCGGCGATCCAGGATGCCACCGCGTCGTCCGCTTCGGTGGGCAACTCCATGGTCAGGGCACCGACAAAGGGGCGTCGGCTACCGCACTCAGCCGCCCATTCGGATGCCAGCCCGGGGAAGCACAGCTCGTCGTAGGCCTGGATCTCCAGCGCTGCCCGTGCTGCCATCCGCCGCGGCGCGGGGCTTGTTGCCTTCGGCAGGCCCAATTCGCGGCGCTGCGCATCCTCGACGCCCTTCGTCATGCGCCAATACAGCCAGTCCAGGGTGGTGATGGTGGAACGGACCACCGGCGACGGCAAGCGGGCCGGGAAGGCGATCTCGCCGTTGGCCCGCATGGGATAGAAGTGCAGTGCGGCCAACGGAATGTCGTGGTGCTCTGCGACGTTGGCGACGACCTCCTGGTAGATCTGGCCACTCAGCAGCAGATCCACCCCATCGGCCACCGGCGTCAGCATTGCGCTCAGCTCCGCCCAACCCTCGGTGACCGGTGCCATGGCTTCGCGCAGCAGCTTGACCGGATTCTGCAGCTTCCACGCGTTGTGCAGGAACTGCTCGTCGAGCTGCTGTTGCGAGTCCCGGTTGCCGTAGGCGACCGCGGAAAGCCCGGCCGCCTCGACGAACCCGATCAGGTTGGGCGGTACGGCCATGCGCACTTCGTGGCCGCGGCGCTGCAGCTCCAGGCCGACGGCGGCGCACGGCTCGATATCGCCGCGAGTTCCGTAGCTCGCTACCGCAAACTTCATTCCTTGACGAATAGGTAAATCCGGTAGGTGAACCCGCCCCCGCGGCGCAGGTCCCAGTCCAAGAAGTTGACGGCATACCGGGTCAGGCCACTCACAAACGCGGGCGCGGTGCGACCGAGCGCCTCCTGCGATTTCCGCGTATTCGCGTCCAGCCCGCGCTTGGCCTCTTTGTCGATGTCGCGTTGCGCGAGTTTGCGCAGCGGGGCGGCGGCCAGCGCCGTTTCCCATTCGGCGACAACGGGATTCCGGCGCGAATCGGTGTACAGGAAGTGTCCGCCCGGGCGCAGCACGCGCGCCACTTCAGTCAGGAAGCCGGGGAAATCGGGGTACTGGTGTGAGGCTTCCACGTTGACCACGGCGTCGAAGGATTCATCGGGGAAGGGCAGGTTCTGGGCGTCGCCTTGCACGAAATCCAGGCCCGGCAGTGGGTGCCGCTCCCGGCAGAGGTCGATGCTGGCCGGGTTCAGGTCCAGCCCCGTGTAGGAGGCCGGGCCGAGGTTGCGCACGATGTACGACGCTCCCCCGCCGGCACCGCAACTGACTTCCAGCACCTTCTTGCCGGTGAGATCCACCTGGCTGGCCGTCTGGTGGTAGAGCTGGATGCAGTACCGGTTCGGCTCATCGGACGGGTCCAACTGCAGGCCCAGCGGCGGGTCTTCTTCGTAGCCGAAGTTGAAAAAGACCACGTCATCGCCGACCTGGCGGGTGCCGAGGGGCAGGAAGTACTTGGTCGTGAGTTTCGCGACCAACGGGTTGGATTGCAGGCGGTATCTGAGAGCCACGGGGAGAGTGTCGCATGACTCGGCGGTGCAACACGCCGAAAATCGTCGTTAGGCCGGACGGCCAGATCAGCACGCGCGTCCAACTTTGCGCCCGCCGAGTTACCTATTCAGACCTCCGATCGTCGATTCCGAGACTCTCACACGGTTGGCTGATTCGTTCGGCAATACGCCTCTGACCAGCTAGTTCTCGGAGTGGGGTACTATTCGCCGGCCAATGTAACGGCGATATCACGGTTAATAAGGGAATTCTGATTCCCCCACACCACAGGTGGTGCGCTTGTACGGTTGGATCCGTGGCGGCAGGGCATGACGAAGCCAAGGTCGGGGGGGTCTTCGACCGCATCGGCAATTTCGTCATCAAGTGGCCGATACTGGTCATCGGGTGCTGGATCGCCGTGGCCGCCGCCCTCGCGCTGTTGCTGCCGCCGCTGCAGGTTCAGGCGGCCAAGCACCAGACGGCGCCGCTGCCGCCCGACGCCCCCGTGATGCAGCTGCAAGACCAGATGGCCAAGGCCTTCCAGGAAAAGGGAACCGGCGCCTCCGCCTCACTGCTGATGGTCGTGCTGGTCGACGAGAAGGGGCTCTCGCCCGCCGACGAGGACACCTACCGCAAGCTGCTCGACAATCTTCGCGCCGACACGACGGACAAAATGAGTGTCCAGGACTTCCTCGGCACGCCGGAGATGCGGGCGTTGCTGGAAAGCAAGGACAAGAAGGCCTGGAACCTACCGATAACCATCCCCGCCGATGCGGCAACGCCCGAGGCGCAGGCAGCGTTTCGGCACATCGGTGTGATCGTCAAGAAGACCGTCGCCGGAACCAGCCTGACCGCTCACCTCAGCGGCCCCCTGGCCACCGTCGCCGACCTGCAGGCTCTCGGTGAGGAAGACGTCCAGATCATCGAGATCGGCACCGTCGTCAGCGTGCTGCTCATCTTGATCATCGTCTACCGAAACATCGTCACCATGTTGGTGCCGCTGTCGACCATCGGTGTGTCGGTGGCGGGCGCACAGGGCGTTTTGTCCGCGCTGTCCGAGCTGGGCCTGGTCGTGAACATGCAGTGCATCGTTTTCATGAGCGCGGTCATGATCGGCGCGGGAACCGACTATGCCGTCTTCCTGATCAGCCGATATCACGACTATGTGCGGCACGGCGAGACGTCGGACATGGCGGTCAAGAAGGGCCTGATGTCGATCGGCAAGGTGATCGCCGCATCGGCGGCCACCGTGGCGGTCACCTTCCTGGCGATGGTGTTCACCAAACTGGAAGTGTTTTCCGCGGTCGGGCCGGCGATTGCGGTCGCGATCATGGTGTCGTTGCTGGCCGCGGTGACCTTCCTGCCCGCCGTTCTGGTGCTCACCGGGCGCCGGGGCTGGATCAAGCCGCGACGCGACCTGACCTCTCGGATGTGGCGGCGGTCGGGAATCCGTATCGTGCGCCGGCCCATGATCCATCTGGTCGGCAGCCTGATTGTGCTCGCAATCCTGGCCAGCTCCGCGATGCTGATCAAGTTCAACTACGACGATCTCAAGACGGTGCCGCAAGACGTCGAAAGCGTCAGGGGATATCAGGCTCTGAATCGCCACTTCCCGCAGAACTCGATGACCCCGATGATGCTCTTCGTCCAGTCATCAAAGGACCTGCGGTCGCCCAGTGCCCTTGCCGACCTCGAGATGATGTCCCGCCGGATCGCGGACATGCCCAACATCGTGATGGTGCGCGGCCTGACCCGGCCCAACGGGGAGCCGCTGAAGGAGACCAAGGTGTCCTTCCAGGCGGGCGAGGTCGGCGGCAAACTCAACGAGGCATCCAGCGCGATCTCCGAACACGGCGGTGATCTGGACAAACTCGCCGGCGGCGCGCACCAGTTGGCCGACGCCCTGGCCCAGATTCGCGACCAGGTCAACGGAGCCGTCGAAAGCACCAGCGGGATCGTCGGCGCGCTGGAAGGCTTGTTGCAACTCATGGGCGGCGATAAGACGATCCAAGAGCTCGACACCGCGTCCCAGTACGTCTCACGCATGCACCAGCTCGGCAACGACCTGAGTGGCAGCGTCGCGGAGGCCGAACAGACGGCCGTCTGGGCCAGCCCGATGGTGACGGCGCTGAATTCCAGCCCGACCTGCAACAAGGACCCCTCCTGCGTGAAATCGCGCGGTCAGTTGGGAGCGATCGTCGACGCCGAAGACACCGGGCTGCTCAAGTCGATCGCGGGACTGGCCGCCACCCTGCAGCGGACGCAGGGATACCAGACGCTCGCCCAGACGGTCGGGGCACTGGATACCCAACTGAAGAAGGTGGTCCAAACCCTCCGGGACGTTGAGGGCCTTCCGGCCAAGTTGGCCCAGATGCAGATGGGCGCCAGCGCCCTGGCCGACGGCAGCGCGGCCTTGGCCGAAGGCGTGCAGCAATTGGTCGACCAGACCAAAAAAATGGGCGGCGGACTCAACGACGCCTCCGACTTCCTGCTGGGGCTGAAGCACGACGCGGATAAGCCGACAATGGCCGGCTTCAATATTCCGCCGCAGATCATGACGCGCGACGAGTTCAAAAAAGGCGCCCAGATTTTCCTGTCGCCGGACGGGCACGCGGCACGATACTTCGTCCAGAGCGCGCTGAATCCGTTCACCACCGAGGCCATGGATCAGGTCAATGAGATCGTCAAGGTGGCCGAGTCCACCCAGCCGAATACCGAACTGGCGGATGCCAAGATAGGCCTGGCAGGGATTCCGACCGGGCTTCGCGATACCCGCGACTATTACAACGACGACATCCAGTTCATTGTCATCGCGACAATCATCATCGTCTTCTGATCCTGTGCATTCTGCTGCGCGCAATTGTCGCACCGCTGTACCTCATCGGTTCGGTGCTCATTTCGTACTTGTCGGCGCTGGGAATCGGCACGATCGTATTCCAATTGATACTCGGTCAGGAAATGCACTGGAGCCTGCCCGGACTTTCCTTCATATTGCTGGTGGCGGTCGGCGCCGATTACAACATGCTGCTCATTTCACGAATACGTGACGAATCGCCGCATGGCATACGTATCGGCGTCATCCGCACGGTGGGTTCGACGGGCGGCGTGATCACGTCGGCAGGTCTGATCTTCGCGGCGTCCATGTTCGGCCTGGTCGCCGCCAGCATCAACACGATGGCCCAGGCCGGTTTCACCATCGGCATCGGGATCGTGCTCGACACCTTCCTGGTGCGCACCGTCACGGTGCCGGCCCTCACCACGCTCATCGGCCGGGCAAACTGGTGGCCGTCACACCTGGGACGGAGCTCGTCCCCGCGCGCAGTCCAGCGAAGACAGGACTGGAAATACGCGCTCTGGCACTTGATGCCTGGGCTGCTGCGCCGCAAGCTCCCGGCTATGGCGCCCCCGCCGCGGCCAACCGCTGCGGTCTCCCTGGGGCGGGGACGCGACGCCGTCCGTTCCGCCAACGTGCCCCTCTACGACCTCGGCGGCCACGCGCTTCCACTGTTCGGCCCGATCGGCCTGCCTCAGATGACCAGCGACCTGCGAGCGGCGGCGTTAGCCGCGGCGGCCGGCAACGGCAGCAACGGCCATCTCAATGTCGACGGCGATGTCGACGAATATGTCAACGGCGATGGCGACGGCGATGTCGACGAACATGGCAATGGCAATGGCGACGGCAACGGTCACCACCCCGTCGAAGAAGAGCTGGCGAGCCACCCACTGCCGCTGTTCAGCCTCGCCGGGGCACGCCGCAACGGCGGCGGCAACGGCGGTCATCTCGCCGACGACGATGCGGTATCGCACTCGCTACCGCTGTTCACCCCAATCGACTTGCCGGACAATGGCAATGGGGGCAACGGCACGCGCGCCGCTGATCACCAAGAAAACGAGCGATAACCTACGCGTCCATGCGAGTTGCGCGATTTCACAATTGCCACATAAGCACCGGCCGTCCGGCCATAGGGCGATTTACGCGTGCGATATCGCCTGCGATATCACTTTCAGAAGTCAGCTATGGGTCGGTCGCGCAGCACGAACGCCAAACGGCATCAGGCGTCCAGTCGAGTGAATTCCCGGCGACGGTACAGCTCGACGCACTGCGCCCGCCGGATCTTGCCGCTGGTGGTGACGGGAATCGAGCCCGGTGACACCAGCACAAGATCCGCGACAGCCAGCCCGTGTGATTTCGAAATCGCCGAGGTGACTTCGCGTTTCACCACACCGAGCCGCTCCAGCGCCTCCTCGTCGGACTCGTCCTTCTTCTTGAGTTCGATGATGGCCACCAGCTTCTCGGCGCCGTCCTCGGGTACCGCGATCGCGGCGCACCGGCCGGGCGTGATCTCCTGGATGGTCGCCTCGATGTCGTCGGGAGAATGGTTGCGCCCGTAGACAATCAACAGGTCTTTGATGCGTCCCATGATGAACAGTTCGTCGTCGAAGAAGAAGCCCGAGTCTCCGGTTCGCAGCCACGGGCCCTCGGGGGTACCGGCCGAAGGATTCACAATCGTTGCAGCGAACGTGCGCGCGTTGACGTCGGGTTTCTTCCAGTAGCCGGACGCGACATTGTCGCCATGCACCCAGATCTCACCGACGGTTCCCGACGGACACTCGATCCGCGTGTCGGGGTCGACGACGCTCACTCGACAGTCCGGGATGCCGTAACTGACTAGCGGCGTTGAGTTTTCGCCTTCGTCCGGCACCGCTTGGCCATCGGGCAGTTTCTCGCTGTCGAAGCCGACGATTTTCGGTGGATCGCCCGCTTTGCGGGTCGCCACGTACACCACTGCCTCCGCCATTCCATAGGAGGGCCGCACCGCGCTGGGTTGGAGATTGAAGGGGGCGAACCGATCGATGAATCGCTTCAGCGTGACCGGCTGTACCCGTTCGCTGCCGTTCAGAATGCCGTGCACGTTCCCGAGGTCGAAGCCGGCCATGTCCTCGTCCGACGTTTTGCGACTCGCGATGTCGTACGCGAAGTTCGGTGCCGCCGAAAACGAAAGAGTATTGCTCGCCAGCATGTGCATCCAGCGAGCCGGTCGCTGCAGGAATCCGATCGGGCTGGTCAGCTTGGCGGGAATGCCTGCCAGAACCGGCAAGATCATGCCCAGGAAGAAACCCATGTCGTGGTAGAACGGCAGCCACGACACCACCGTGCTGCCTGCCGGGGGCAACCTTGCCGTAGATGCCGTAATAGCCAGTCATGATCTGTTCGAAATTGGCAAACAGGTTTCTGTTCGAGACCGAGACGCCGGCCGGCGTCCGCGTCGACCCCGACGTGTACTGCAAATACAGGATGTCCGACCGATCATTACCGGCGGCGCGGGAAGCCCGGGCCGCGGGATCGTTGCCGGGAATCGAGGTCGAGCAAATCAACCTCGATGATTGCCGGGGCCTTTTGCCCCGGCTGCGGCTCTAC
The DNA here is from genome assembly GCA_963735655.1 of uncultured Actinomycetota bacterium. Taxonomy (GTDB): domain Bacteria; phylum Actinomycetota; class Actinomycetes; order Mycobacteriales; family Mycobacteriaceae; genus Mycobacterium. The sequence continues at coordinate 17,877 of CAVTLW010000001.1, read as the reverse complement.
ATATTCGGTGAGGTTGTCCACCACCGAGGAGGTTGTGAGGACGATTGAAGGTGACGTATCGGCCATCACCGAAATGGTGCGCTCGTCGTGCGCGCCACCGCCCGGAACCGAAAGCGGAACCGCGATAATTCCGGCTTGCAATGAGGCCAGAAAACTAACCATGTAGTCGAGCCCTTGTGGTGCCAATATGACTGCCCGGTCGCCGGCTGACGCATTTTGCGTGAGCTGGTCGGCGAGGTTCAGTAGCCCGCCGGTATAACTGAGACCATGTCAGCGATTCTTCAACGCCCTCCCAATCATGGTCGTAGTCAATATAAGTGAAAGCCGTCTCGTCGGGCTGCAGACTGGCGCGTTCACGCATCACCGTAGGAATTGAAGATTCAACCACGGACACAGACTACCTTCGTTAGGAACACAATTCTCTCCAGAACCCGGAATTTCGCGCCGCGCCGACCTGAGCCCCCGAGCACTTCCGGCGTCGCCAGGGCGACGTTAAATTACCGTACCGTGGACAACCGACTCGCACACATGGATCAGGTGTCATTTCTGGCGCTGCGAACGCTTGGCTACGGGACGCTCGCGCAGGTCACCTGGGTCTACAACCGCCCGGTGAACATCGAAGGGCTGCGTCGTTTCCACCACAACCTCGGATACGGATTGTTGGGGCGCAGGATCGAACGATCCCCATTGCCATTCGCGCGCGATCGATGGGTGGTGTCACGGGGGCCCGATGACATAGATATCGCCGCGACACCGCGGCCGCGCGCCGACGTCAACGCCTGGGCGTACGAACGGGCTTGTGTCCCGATCGATCCCGAGGTGGGTCCCGGTTGGCACCTCGGGATGCTCCCGCTGGACGATAACGGCACCGCGGTCAGCCTGGTGGCTTCGCACACCGTCGCCGACGGGCTGGGCCTGGTCGATGCGATCACCGACGCGGTCAAGGGCAGGACCCGCAATCTCGGCTATCCACTTCCCGGTTCGCGCAAGCGCGGGCGGGCCGTGCTCGAGGATGGCCGGCAAACTCTCGCGTCGACGCCCGAGCTGGCGCGGGCGCTGGGCGCGATGGTGCGCTTGGCCCGTCGCAACCGTGCCGAACTCTCGTCGTCGATCGCGGCGGCGCCACCGCGGCCGAGGGCAGCTCGCGACGATCGGGCGGTGGTGTCTGTGGTGGTGCCCACCCTGAGCGCCTACATCGACCCGGCGCACTGGGATGCCCGCGCGAAAAGCCTTGGCGGGACGAGCAACTCGCTGTTAGCCGGGTTCGCGTCCAGACTCGGGGTGCGGATGGGCAGGATGTTGCCCGACGGGACGGTCACCCTGTCCTTCCCGGTCGGACAACGCACCGCAGACGACACCCGCGGCAACGCAATGACCTTCGCTTTCATCACCATCGACCCGGCGCGCGCGACGACCGACCTCGGCGAGATACGCGGCAAGCTCAAGGAAAGACTCACCGAACTGGTGCAGAACGCCTTCGAATTGCTCGAACCCATCCCCCTGGCATCGCTGACGCCGAAGTGGCTGGCACGAAGGCTCGTTGGGGCGGGTCTGGGTAGTGCCGGCCTTCCGATCGGTTGCTCGAATCTCGGTGAACTGGACCCGGCGGCGAACCGTCCCGACGGCACCGATGCCGACTACGCCTACGGGCGATCTGATCGAGCCCGGCATCAGCAAGGACACGCTGGAACGCATCGGTGGGCAACTGTTCGTCGCTTCGGGACGGGTTCCCGGGCGTTTCTTCATCACGGTCGTCGCGTATCGCGCGGGCGCCGAGAATTCTCAAGATGAGTTGCGCGAGATGGTATCTCGCACGTTCGACGAATTCGGTCTGACCGCAGAGATCATGTAGCTCCGGACGCCGAAATCCCGTCGCGAAACCGCCTGGCGTGGGCGAATTCCCGAAACGGCGCCCGGGCCAGGGTCTTCAAATACTGCCTGCGCTGCGGCCCGAACGCCGCGACCTCGACGGTCATTGCCAACCATGCCGGCAACCACCAGGTTGCCGCGATGATCCGAATGCGGCCCGGCGACGCCGGATCCACCATCATCCAGGTGAGAATCCGCAGCTGGTCGAGCAGGTTGCGACGAGTTGTCATGACGCGCTTGGTTTCCGTCGCCGCTGTGTGGCTGCGAACCGACAGTTCCTGCGGAACAAAACACACCGTCGACCGCAGCATCAACCGCAGCCACAGATCCACGTCGACGAGCTGATAGATGTCGTCGCGAAAGCCGCCCGCGTCAACCGCCAGCTGACGCCGGAACATCACGCAGGTCGGTTCACCTATCCAGTTGTGCTTGCCGCCCCTCGACACCAGCTGCGTGACCAGCGACGCTCCGCGATTGCGTTCCCGAAGCCTGCAGAAGTGGGTGTGCACCGTACCGTATCGCCGCTGCCATTCGAGGTCGTCACTGACCACCTGCCGGGGCGCGAACGCCAGTCCGACACCTGGGTCGTCGAAACACGGGACGAGTGTCCGCAAGGCGCCCGGCAGCAACCAGTCGTCGCCGTGCACAAACTGGATATAGCTGCCCCGGGCGAGTTCCAGGCATCTGTCGTGGTTCTGGTTGAGGCCCAGGCGAGGGTCGTTACGTATCAGCCGGTCTCCCGCCCGGAGCATGCTGGCGGCAACGGCGGCACAGTCGTCCGACGAATTGTCGTCGACTACCACGATCTCGAAGTCGACACCCTCTTGATCCAGGATGCTCTGCAGGCAACGCGCGATCGTGGCGCTGTTGTTGTACATCGGCACGCACACCGAAACGACCGGTTCACCCGGGGAGTCGGCAGCTTCGTCGGGGTTCACCAACACTCAGGAGCGGCTCAGAGAGCGGCCACACCCTGGAAAATAAAGAGGCACCCGACCCCAATCAGGACGGTCAAGGAGATCTGCTGGCGGCGCGCCCGAACCCAGTTCTGGAAGCGCAGCATGAGCTCTTCGGTTTTCTGCGGCATGGCCAGGTAGCCGACCAGCGGAATCTCGATGACCGCGAGCACCAAGAGGGTGAACACGATGAAGGCACTGAATTGCGTGCCGATCGCGGCTCCTGAGGCCATGATGAAGGTCAGCGCTATCAGGCTCTCCGCGGGCGGCGCCGAGGACGCAACGCCGACAACGAAGGCCGGCCACACCACGTCGCAGTTCAGCATCTCCTGGGTACGGCTTCCCAGTCGTGCGAAAAGGCCCGTCGGGGGCTTCTCGAGGGTCAGGGTCGACAGTCCGCCGTCAGAGATCGCGGCTGGTATCCCCGCCCGTGCTCGCGTACGAGCCACCGTGCGTGCAGCCAGCAGCAACATGATGATGCCGATGGTGATCTGCAGACGCCCACCCGACAAGATCGCGACCGACGACCTCAGGTCGTTCGCCATCGACGTTGCGCTGTGCAGAGCCATCATGGCGAGATCGCGCATCACCACCAGCACTGCCAATCCAATGCCGATACCCGCCAGCATGCCCCCGACCCAGAAAGCGAACAGGTTGACCATGGGGCGGCGCCGCGACAACATCACGAGGGCGAGTCCCAGTCGCGCTGGGTCAATCGCCATCCCGAAGCCCATAAGGAGCACCATCGTCCACATCAAGGGCGACGCTACTATGCCGTGTCGCATCTCGTGGCGTTACTGAGAAATTGCTAAAGAATCGTATCTGAACTGCGACGATGCTGGGAATAAACGAGCTCGCAATGACCGCAGGTCATGGTGTGTGACCAGTCACAGCAACGGCGGCCGGCAACGGAACCCAGCCAATGATCTGCTGTCCGTGCTGGTCAGCACGCATGTGCTCGATGCGGCCGCCGGGCCGCTACTACTTACGACGACGAGCAAACTGATGTCAGCGTGACAGCAAGGCGCCGAAACGGCTCCGACCGCCAGCGTGGTGAGCCCCCGACCTGGGTCTGCGGTTCCAGCCCGACGCCGTCGCCTCCTCGCTATACTTCGCGAGCGTGTCCTGTACGTCCGCCGACCGTAAGGCCGCGGCGGCCCTCAGCCTGCGCGAACACGCGATCCAGGTCCGCGATTTCGGTAACTTCTCTAACCCACCGGAGCGCCCGAGTCCATACTTGGCGGCGGCCGGTCTGTCCAGCACGGAGGACATCTGCTCGCGGATCGCCTCGCTGCCCGTCGCCGCGCTGGAAGGAGGCCCGCAGTGACCGAAACCGCGTCAGCGAACGCGCCAGAGGTGAGCCCCAAGATCAGCATCGTGACGACCACCCACAACCAGGAGGCCTACGTCCGCCAGGCGTTCGACAGCTTCGTCGCGCAGCGGACCGACTTTCCCGTGGAGATCGTCGTCGCCGACGATGCCTCGACCGATACCACGCCGTCGATAATCCAGGAGTACACCGAGCGGTACCCGCACTTGTTCCGGCCGATCCTGCGGCCGAGAACCTCGGCCTCAACCTGAACCTGACCGGCGCCCTGTCGGCCGCTCGCGGCGAATACATCGCACTGTGCGAGGGAGACGACTACTGGACTGATCCGCTGAAGCTCAGCAAACAGGTGGCATTCCTCGACCGGCACCCGGAGACGGCGGTGTGCTTCCATCCCGTGCGAGTGATCTGGGAAGACGGCTACGCCAAAGACTCGAAGTTCCCCCCGGTGCGCATCCGCGGCAACCTGAGCGTCGACGCGCTCATCTTGATGAACTTCATCCAGACCAACTCGGTCGTCTACCGCCGCCTGCAGCGCTACGACGACATCCCCGCCGACGTCATGCCCCTGGACTGGCACCTGCACGTCCGGCACGCCGCCCACGGCGAGATCGCCATGTTGCCGGAGACGATGGCCGTCTACCGCCGCCATGCTCGAGGGGATGTGGCACAACCAGGTCATGGACCCGTCGAAGTTCTGGCTGGCGCAAGGTCCCGGGCACGCAGCGACGTTCGACGCGATGCTCGACCTGTTCCCCGGCGATCCGGTGCGCGAAGAGCTCATTGGCGTCATGGCCGACTGGGTCCTGCACGAGATCGCGAAGGTCCCGGGGCCGGACGGTCGCGCCGCGCTGCAGAACACCATCGCGCGGCACCCCCGGTTTGCCATGCTGGCACTGCAGCACCGCTGGGCGACGCCCACGCGGCGGCTGAAGACCCAATTGCGCAAGCTCGCCGCCGCGACACCGAGCCGGAAGGGGCTCGTTGATGTTTGGCCCGCCCGCCACAGACGCCACCCGGAGACAGTGGCCACATAATTTCGACTTGCCGGCAGCGCGTGACCGCAACGGTGCGCGCGAAATCGGGGTAAAATTTACCAAGCACATGAAAGGATCCAGGACAGTCGTGGTAGCAGAAAATATAGAGGGCAAGGTGCAATTCACCGCCCACAACGTTCGCCTCGATGACGGAACTTTTACCAGGCCCGGAGAATCGCAATTACTAGACGAATCGTCGTGGTTCAAATCGTCGCGCGGGATCCTGGAGACCGTTTTCCCCGGGGATAAGAGTCAATTCCGCGTGGCCGACGTGGGCTGTTTGGAAGGCGGGTACGCGACGGGCTTCGCGCGCATGGGCTTCCAGGCGCTCGGGATCGAGGTTCGCGAGTTGAACATCGCGGCATGCAACTACATCAAGTCGAAGACCGACCTGCCGAATCTCCAGTTCGTCCAGGACAACGCCCTGAACATTGCGAACCACGGCGTCTTCGATGCCGTCTTCTGCTGCGGCCTGTTCTACCACCTCGACTATCCGAAGAAATACCTCGAAACCCTCTCATCCGTAACGAACAAGCTGCTGATCCTCCAGACGCACTTCTCGATCATTACTCCGGCCGATAAGAGGTTCAAATTACCCACTACGGTGCGGCAATTCACTGACCGGGTGCTGAGAAGGGAACCGGTGAAGTTCCAGCTTTCGGCGCCCACCGAACACGAGGGACTTCCTGGACGGTGGTTTACCGAGTTTGAAGACGAACAGTCGTTCGGCAAGAGAGAAACCGCAAAGTGGGCGTCCTGGGACAATCGCCGGTCTTTCTGGATCCAGCGTGAATACCTACTTCAGGCGATCAAAGATGTCGGATTCGACCTCGTGCTCGAGGAGTACGACAACTTGGAACCCACCATCGCGGAGTCGCTGCTCGGAGGTTCATACGAGGCGACTCTTCGAGGGACATTCATCGGTATCAAGACGTAGGAGGTTCGGGCGTGGCGCCCACCGTCTCGGTAATAACAATCTCCTACAAGGACCTCGACGGGCTGAAGCGCACGGTCGAGAGTGTGCGAGCCCAGCGCTATGAGGGACGCATCGAGCACATCGTGATCGACGGTGGCAGCGGTGACGACGTCGTGGACTATCTGTCCGGGTGTGAGCCGGGCTTCGCGTATTGGCAGTCCGAGCCCGACGGCGGAAGGTACGACGCGATGAACCAGGGCATTGCGCACGCGTCGGGTGATCTGCTGTGGTTCATGCACTCAGGCGATCGTTTTTCTGAGCCCGACGTGGTGGCTGCGGCAGTGGAGGCGATTTCGCGCGAGGGTTCGGCACGTGAATCGTGGGGTTTCGGTATGGATTACCTCCTCGGCCTCGATCGCGTGCGCGCCCCGATACCCTTCAAACTCCGAAAGTTCCTGGCCGGCTCGCAGGTTGTTCCGCATCAAGCATCGTTCTTCGGATCATCGCTGGTGGACAAGATCGGTGGCTATGACCTTGATTTCGGGATCGCCGCCGACCAGGAATTCATTCTCCGGGCCGCGCTGGCGCGAGAGCCGGTCACGATCCGGCGGGTGTTTTGCGAGTTCGACACCACCGGAGTGGGATCGAGCCGGCACCCCGATGCGGTCTTTGGCGACCTGCGGCGCATGTGGGAGTTGCATGGCCGCTACCCATTGAGAGGGCGGCGAATGTCGATTGCCTACCTACGCTGTCGGGAGTTCTACCACCACTACCTGGCATTTTGGGAAGCCGTATTCGGACGATTGTCGAAAAAGTCAACCTGAGGACGTGATTTCCCCTCAGTTATCTTCACGGAAGAAGATGCCGTCGCCCTGCCTACCGCGCCGACGCAGGTACCGGGGCGAAGGGGCGCGCCCGAAGGTGAGTCTTAATCCCATGTGTCACATGCGTCACTGACTCAGACACGGTTGGCTTTTTGTCCGGCTATGAGCGACAATCGCCAAAGCTGTTGTGCAGCAGACTAATTTGTCGCTGTTAGGTGGACAAAAGACACACCCGGACGTCAGGGTGATTGCAGTGGCAGGTGGGGCTGGCGGTGCGCCCAAGGTCCGCGCGTCGCACGATCAACACCCTTCGCGGTCGACGACATACGCATTCAGGGGCTGGGCTAGTGCACGTCCTCCCGGAAGAAGATGCCGTCGACCTGCAACATTCGACCGTTGCGCCGATCGACAAAGACAGGCCGGAACCCCGTCGGCGTGAAACCCAGGGAATAGGCGACGTCGAGCGCCTCGCGGATGAGCATGCCGCCTTCGTACAAGGGCAGGAAGGACAGTTCGAGTTGCGTGCCGACGCAACGGTCCCGCACCGTTTCGGCGGCTCCGGCGAGTACCTGTTTTTCAAATCCCTGTACGTCGATCTTCAGATAAACCACATCATCGGGCCGCAGGATTTCGGGCGCTAGCGTATCCAGTCGATGTATTGGAACCTCTTCGGTGCCAACGTAATTCGCCGGCGGAAAGGCATCCTGATGGCTCTTCAGCATCGGCAGCACGGAACTGCTTTCGCCGGCGTTGCCCGCGACATTTATCGAGATGGTGCCATCGGAATCACCCAGCGCGCAGTGCCGGCACTCCCACAGCGGATCGGTCGAGGCGCTGCGCTCCAGCTGGGCAAACGCCCCGGACAGCGGCTCGAACGAGACGATCCGTCCGGTGAAGCCCGCAGCGCGCAGACCGCTGGCGTATTGCCCGGAATTGGCGCCGACGTCGAGCACCACATTTACCTGGTGCGCTTCGAGTTGCTGCAGGAAATTGCTTTCCCAGTCGAGTTCCGGCTGGTACCACGACACCTCGATGCCCCTGCGACGCAAGATTTTCCGGGCGCGGTGCGACAGTTTCACCGCGCAACACTAACATCCGAGAACCAACGGGGAGGCGGTCCGGAAGGGCCGTCCCAACCGCGCGTAGCACGCGTGCTACGCTCTGGTGTGGCCAAACAGATCACCCAGCGGGAGTTGCGCAACAACAGCGGTGAGATCATGCGCCAGCTTGACCAAGGCGAGTCGTTCGTCGTGACCAGGAATGGAATCCCGGTCGGCGAGCTTTCCCCGCTGCGCCGGCATCGATTCATCAGCGCCGAGGCGGCCGTCGCCGCGTTCAGGGGCGCTCCGCGGGTGGACTTCGACCGGTTCCGGGCAGATCTCGATCGGGCCGCCAGCCAAGAGATCGCGCCTCGTGGCTGAGGCTCCTCGTCAATCGCAGGGGCTCATTGACACCTCGGTCGTGATCGATCTGGATCACATCGACGCCGAGCAGCTCCCCACGGAACTCGCCATCAGCGCCCTTACCATGGCTGAACTCGCCGCCGGCCCGCACGCGACGGCCGATGCCGGCGAGCGAGCACGACGTCAAGATCGCCTACAACGAGCCGAGGCCAGCTTCGATCCCCTGCCGTTCGATAGCGACTCGGCGAGGGCCTATGGACGCGTCTACGCCGCGATCGTCGCGACGGGGCGCAAGGCGCGTGGCCCCCGAGCCGTCGATCTGCTGATCGCCGCCACCGCCGTGGCCGCCAACCTCCCGCTCTACACGCGCAATGTCGATGACTTCCGAGGGCTCGAGCACCTCCTGACCATTGTCGGCGTCTGATCCCTACGGGTTCTGCCGAACACATTGCTACCCGTTATCGTTGTCGCCTCCGTACCTATTCCGGACTTCCTGTGCTCGTGTAGGCAAGGCGGGTCGTGGGTTGTCCGGTGATCGCGTTGATGGTGTCGAAGTCTTTGTCGACGTGTAGGACCGTCAACCCGGATAGCTCGGCGGTTGCCGCGATGATGAGGTCTGGGATCGACGGGCCGCGGTGCTGGCCCCGATCCGCCAGCAGCAGCTGAACTTCCAGCGCCCGGTCTTCAATCCTCGGCGTCAGGTACTCGACTGGCATTGCCGCCAAAGGGGATTCACGAAACTCACGTCGGATGACGTCGCCGGATTGGACCGTATACGCGATTTCCAGCCGTGTCACGTTGCTGATATGCACCAGTCCGCGCTCGATGCGGTTGCTCCAGAGGTCCGGATTGCGGCTGTGCGCAAGTCGGGCCAGTGCCGATTTGTCGATCAGCCACTTCTGCTCGGTCATTGCCATGCTTCGCGCATCAATTCATGGTCAGCGAGGCCGGCAACTGCCTGCCCGAACCGGTGGAGGTCGTCGCGAGTGACCGGAACTCGCGTCGCGAGAGCATCCTGGGCAAGGCGTCGGCGAATGTACTCAACGCGCGACAAGCCCAGTTCGGCCGCTCGCGCATCGAGACCGGCGAGCACATCATCTGGTACGTCACGGATCAACACGTCACTCACACTCAGGATGATATCGCACGATATCATCCCGAGTCGAGCCCCTATTTCAGGTGGAAGTGCGGCCGCGCGATCATTGCCGCACCGCGTCCGCGTTCGCGCGATACCACGCCACCGTTGACTCGATGCCGTCGCGCAGCGTGATCTCGTGCTGCCATCCCGCGTTCCGGAGCGATGAAACGTCCAGCAATTTGCGCGGTGTTCCGTCCGGTTTGGTTGAATCCCAACGGGTTTCGCCAGTCGTAGCCGACCGCTGCGGCGACCATGTCGGCGATTTCACTGATGGTGTGGTCGATGCCGGTGCCCACGTTGACCTGAGTCGGCCCGTCGAAGTGCTCGAGCAGGTAGAGGCACGCGCCGGCCAGGTCGTCGACATGCAGCAACTCGCGCCGCGGAGTGCCGGTCCCCCAGTTCGTCACTTCCGGCGCGCCACTGGCCTTTGGCCTCGTCATACCTGCGGATAAGTGCCGGCAGCAGATGCGAGCCGGACGGGGAGAAATTGTCTCCCGGTCCATACAAGTTGGTGGGCATTGCCGAGATCCACGGCAGGCCGTATTGCCGCCGGACCGCCTGAACCTGCAGGATTCCGGCGATCTTGGCGATCGCGTAGGCGTCGTTGGTCGGCTCCAGCGGGCCGGTGAGCAGGGCGCTTTCGGTGATGGGCTGCGGGGCGAGTTTCGGGTAAATGCAGGAGGAGCCCAGAAACAGCAGCCGCGGCACCCGCGCGGCCAGCGCGGCGTCGAGCACGTTGACCTGGATCTGCAGGTTCTCCGACAGAAAATCGGCCGGATAGGTGTTGTTGGCCATGATGCCGCCGACCCTGGCTGCCGCGTCGATGACAACCGCAGGCCGTGACTCGAGCAGGAAGTCGAGCGTGGCGGCCCGATCCGTCAGGTCGAGTTCGGTGCGTGACCGCAGCAAGAGATTGGTGAAACCCGCCGCCTGAAATTTGCGTACCAGGGCGGATCCCGACCAGCCCGCGGTGCCCGGCGATGTACACCGGAGCAGCGCGGTCAAGCTCGCCGATCGCCTTGTCGGCGTTGATGTCTGAGCTCATGGCTGGCCGGCGAGTATCGGCTTGTCGATCCACGGCGTGCCCTCGCACTCCAACGCGTCGATGTCGGCGTCGACCATGATCCGCGCCAGTTCGCCGGTGTGGATGGCAGCCTTCCACCCCAGCGCCTCGGCGGCCTTCGTCGCGTCGCCGATCAGCGCATCCACCTCGGTGGGCCGCAGATAGCGTTCGTCGAATTTCACGTACTTCTGCCAGTCGAGGCCGGCGTGGTCGAAGGCGGTCTTGTGCGAACTCCCGCACGGTGTAACCACGCCCGGTCGCGAGCACGTAGTCGTCGGGTTCGGGTGCCTGCAGCATTCGCCACATCCCCTCGACATACTCGGGCGCGTATCCCCAGTCGCGAACCGCATCGAGATTGCCCATATAGATGTCGGATTGGATGCCGGCCTTGATGCGCGCCACGGCCCGGGTGATCTTGCGAGTCACGAATGTCTCACCGCGGCGCGGTGATTCGTGATTGAACAAGATGCCGTTGACCGCGAACATGCCATACGCTTCGCGATAGTTCCGGGTCGCCCAGTACGAATAGACCTTCGCCGCGCCATACGGTGACCGCGGGTAGAACGGCGTCAGCTCGTTCTGCGGTGGCGGCGAAGCGCCGAACATCTCCGACGAAGACGCCTGGTAGAAGCGGCAGTGCACCCGGGAAAGGCGAACGGCTTCGAGCAGCCGCATGGACCCCATGCCGGTGGTGTCGCCGGTGTGCACGGGTTCGTCGAAACTCACCCGCACATGCGACTGCGCGGCAAGGTTGTACACCTCGTCGGGCTCGATGCTGCCCAACAGAGTCGCCAGGCGAGTTCCGTCGATCAGGTCGCCGTAGTGCAGGAACAGTCGCGCACCCGCCTGATGTGGATCGACGTAGAGGTGGTCGATCCGCGCCGTGTTGAACGTCGAGGCGCGGCGGATCAGCCCGTGGACCTCATAGCCCTTGCTCAGCAGCAGTTCGGCGAGGTATGAGCCGTCCTGTCCGGTGATTCCGGTTATGAGCGCTCGCTTCACTGGATTCTCGCTTCTGTCGGTGCATGGACGTCAACACATGTCCGGCATTCCATCATCGCGACCGTCTCACACCTCGCTGTGCTCCAACGGCCGGGCGCCGCTGTCGCTTCATAGTAGATGTCGAGGGCAAGCAGACGTTCGGCGACAGCCCCCGCTCGTCCGCCCCCGAACACATCCCATCGCGAGTCAGGAAGCCAGACTAACCAACATTCGACGCGGGGTGCGCGGCATTGGCCCTGTCCTGTGGGCCAGCACACAACCACCGCCCTGCCGTAGGCTCCCGCCCATGCGTCGCTGGCGCGGAACGTGACCGAATTGGTGAGCACGAGTGCACGCGCACTCGCGGCGCGGGCGCTCGGCAGCGACCGGGTACTCGTCACCGGTGCATCGGGCTGGCTCGGCAGGACCGCCCTGGACCTGCTCGCCCCGCTCGGCCTTCCCACGCTGGCCCTGGCCAGCCGGGCCCGCACTATTCGAGTGGGCGACAACGACGTCGCGTGCCGCGTGTGGGACGACCACGAAGTCGCCACATTCGCACCGACCGTGGTGCTGGACTGCGCGTTTCTCACCCGGGACCGAGTCGCCGACATGCCGCTCGACGAGTATGTCGCGGCCAACCGCGCCCTGACCGAGCGCCTCGTGCACGCGACCCACCTGCCCGGCGTACGTCTTGCGCTGACGGTCTCGAGTGGAGCGGCGATCTACCCGCACGACGCTCTCGACGGCCGGATCGAGGACAATCCGTACGGCTACCTCAAGCGTGAGGCCGAGTATCGACTGGCGGAGGCCGCCGCCGAGAGCGGGGCGGTGCCCGTCGTAGTGCGGGCGTGGAGCATCTCCGGTGCCCACGTGCAGAAGCCGCAGGGCTATGCGCTGGGCTCGATGATCCTGGACGCTGACGCGGGAGCCATCCGAATCATGGCGCGCCGCCCGGTGTTTCGCCGCTACGTGCTGGCCGAGGAGCTACTTGCCCTGGGCATCGCGGAGGGCGGTGTCGGCCCGGCCACGATCGAAAGCGGCGGCGAGCTGGTCGAGATGGCGCGAGCTGGCCGCGCAGGTCGCCCAGGTCGTGCGCCCTGACGCGGTGATCAGCCGCGACGAGGTCGATCCCCGCGACCCGGATCAGTATCACTCCGACGGCCAGGATTGGGAACGGCGTTGCCGGAGATGGGGTTTGGCGAGCGACTCCCTGGATCGTCAGATCGAGATCACCGCCCGCGGAGTCCTCCGCACTGCTCGAAATGTCCACACGTGAGTTGGCAACACTGCCGCTGTTGGCCCACCGCACCGTACATCCGCGCCAAGGCACCGACCGTCGCTACCCCGTCCGCTGCGGGCATCTCAGCGTCCTGCAGCGGGATATCGCCTAGCACGGCAGCCTGCACGCCCCGCAGGTACATAGTCCGGAATCCTCGAACAGCTCGGCGACGGGCTTGCAGACCCCACAGTTGACGACCGCGATTACCACGTATGGACTGCGCGCCTGAATTAAGCTGGCTCGCTCGGCGCAACTTCCGGGTGAGGAAGGACATATCGCAGCCGTCAAAAATCGAGCTCAGCCCGTCAAATGGGTCGCCAGCGAAAGGGTTTGAGGTTCGTCGACACTGCTTCACCGACTACGAAGCGGTAACCTTCGTCGTCACCCCGCCGGTGCAGGTTGTCCACGGAACGCCGGTCGTCAGCACGACGGCGGTCCTGGCGCCGATCCTCTGGCTCGTTGCGTGCGCGGCAATCTTCATTCATACAAGCGAAGACCGGCTCGCTGCGGTGCGTTGGACGCCGTCAACACAAGAAGGTGATTCCGGTGTTGACGCCGGCAAAGGTAGGCCAGTGGTGCCGGGCCGGCGTCCATCCCGGGGCTACAGCTTCAAACCGCTCAGGTTTGACACGATGCGGCCGCCGGCTCGGCCCCTTCTTGACACGGCGAGACGATGACAACACAACCTCCGCAGACTTAACTTGTGTTGCGTTGATCGCTGTAAACCATCCCGCAGGGGTGTCCTAACTCAGGTATGACCGGGAGGAGCTTGAAAGATGGCTCAGGATGCTGGGTGCCGACAAGCTAAAAATGCAACAAGGGCAGGAGCCGACATAAAGAACCGCAAAGGTGCTTGAGGGGTATGATTTAATCGATGGCTAAAAAAATATTCGCAATCGGCGCAGGTTCAACGCTGGCACACGCGGTTTTGCCTCTTCTTGCAAAGCACAACGCTATTACTACCGCCGGAAGGAACGGGTGCGATCTTTATTGCGATGTAACTGAAAAAGTAACTATCCCGGAGAATGTTGATACCGTTATAAATTTCGCAGCCAGCTTAGGTAGTTCCAGTGACGAAGAATTAGATAGCGTGGTCAATACCAACGTCGGCGGTATCTTGCGGATATGCAAAGCTGCAAGAAAAGCACGTGTGGCGCACGTCGTCAATATATCGTCGGTATTCGCACTTCTTGATAATGACGATCCATATTTTTCGATCTACGCATTGACGAAACGGCATGCCGACGAACTGGCATCATATTATTGCCAGCGGAACGACCTGCCGCTGACAATACTCCGCCCGTCCCGCATATACGGAGATAGCCATGCTTTTGCAAAAGGTCAGCCCTTTTTCTATAAGCTAATCGACACAGCCAGCCGAGGCGAAGACATCGTTCTGTATGGGTCTGGGGATACCAAGCGAAACTATATCCATGCGAATGACGTGGCTGAAATACTGACACGTGTTATTAGTAGTCGTACGACAGGTACTCATACATGCGCTCATCCGTCAGGTAATACCTACTCACAGATCGCCGAGGCAGCACAAAAGGCCTTCGGCGAAGGCGGCAAGATCATACGGCTAAAAGACAAACCCGAAGCTGCGAGTGACACGACGAGCTACAACATGTCGCTGTATGATGTTATCGACTTTCGACCGGCTATCACCATGGAGGCCGGTATTGAGCGGATCAAACAGCACAACAAGAAAGGGGTTTCATGACAAAGACTATTTTGGTCTCCGGAGCGTCCGGAATAGTCGGTTATGGAACCTTGAAGTCATTACGAATGGCTGACGACAGCTACAAATTGATTGGGACGAGCGTTTACGACGACTCGGTTGCGCCGGCATTTTGCGATGTCTTTGAACTTGCACCGTATACGACCGACCCGGCATATATCGATTGGTTATGCGAAGTAATTACCAAACACAAAGTCGATATGATCATTCCCGGCATTAACGACGATATGCTGAAGTGGAATAAATGTAGAAAACAACTGCAAGCGGCCGGAACTAAGCCACTCCTGAATAACCCGGAACTTATCGACCTGTGTGCTGACAAATGGCTGTTTCACCAAAAACTTCATAGACACGGTTCGAAGTATTTGATCGAATCACGCCTGGACGGCACGTTTGCCGAGCTAGAGTCAGCATATGGACTGCCGTTCCTGCTCAAGCCGCGCCGCGGATTTGCATCCAAGGGAATCGTCATAGTTCAGTCCGAAGAAGTTTTCAATGGACTTAAAGCAGATATCGGTGAAGTGCTCATGGCACAGCCAATCGTTGGCGACAAGGAAACAGAATATACGATATCAGCCTTCTTTGATGCGGACAGCAAGCTTCGTTGCCTGATGGGATTACGACGAAAACTGGCCAAGGAGGGATTTACCGAGAAGGCTGTCGTAGATATGCCTCCGCACGCTCAAGAAGCGCTTGAGGAATTATCGGCATTGCTGAAGCCCGTAGGTCCGACGAACTTCCAATTCAGGTTGCACAACGGCGAGCTAAAGCTGCTTGAAATTGACGCGTGTATCTCTCGGCCACATCTATACGGACCGGCTTTGGCGAAACTGAAAGTAGTATGGCAGTCAATTATTGCCTCGGCGGTACCGTGCCCAAGTAACCGCGATAAGACATGGCTATGCTGGCGCTATACGGAGGATCACATTTTTTATGATAGCGATAGTATCTGATATTCACGGGAATTACGTTGCTTTTGAAGAGGTTCTAAAGACCATTGATAAGATGGGAATCAGGGATATATATTGCCTTGGTGACATGGTCGGATACTATCCGCAGGTGAACGAGGTGTGTAACGAACTGCGAAAACGCGATGCGCTTTGTGTGATAGGTAACCATGATTGGTACATGTTGGCCAATAGTTTCTGCGACAGGTCGCAAACCGTCAATGACACGATCGGATATCAGAAGAAAATTATCAGCGACGAGAACCTCGAGTGGTTGAAATCATTGCCGGTTCATCGTCAATACCAGGAACTCAAGATGGTCCATGGCGGCTGGGTAAATCCAATCGACGAGTATTTACGCGAACCGACCAAAGATTATTTTGAAAAGGTAGGCGGCAAATATTTCGCATCCGGGCATACGCATCTGCCGCGGGTAGATGATTATGGCAACAAAATTTATTGTAATCCGGGTTCCGTCGGGCAACCGCGCGACGGTGACAATCGTTCGGCGTTCGCTACATGGGACGGAGCGACGTTCGAAATCCATCGTGTCGCAAACCATCACGAAGCAGTGGGGAGATTGATGGAACAGGCGGGCTTCAGCGGGTACTAATTACGAACGGCTATCCATTGGGGCGAAAGATAACGGGTGGTACGCCAATAAGAACAAGGAACGCGCCGATGGCTAAGTGGAAGAAGTTAGGCAGGGTGTTCGATCCGCGGGATCACAGGGATGCGAGCCGGCCGTGGCTTCATGAGTATGCTCAGGCGCCAGCCACGATGTATCTGATGATTCGCGAGGGTTTATTTTTCATGCCGTCCGCCTCGGGATGAGAATGGCCAGTTTGTCAGCTATACGTCATTCGTTGATCTGGACCGAAAGGACCTGTTCAAAATCGTGAATCTGGCAAAGAATCCCATCATGTCGCTTGGCAAGAAGGGCTGCTTCGATGAATTTGGTAACTATCCCACATCGGTCATTCGAATGGGCGACGAAACGTGGCGCGATCATGCCGGATGGACCCGCGCTGTCCCGGTACCGTTCAATGTTGGTATCGGCCTAGCGAAAAGTACCGATAACGGCGAAACGTTCGAGCGGCTTGGCGATGGGCCCATACTGCCGCATACCCCGACGAGCCGTTTACGATCAGCGGTCCAAAAATTAGGAAAATTAGCGACAGATCACCTTTTTTATGTTGCTGGCAACGCTTGGCTGAAAATAGAAGGCCGGCCCGAGATCTCGCATCGTATTCGGGTTGCGGTATCGGATGACGGCCTCAGTTGGGCGCGGCATAATGCGGACATCATCCCTAATTTTTGGGACGACCACGAATCCCAGGCAAGTCCCGATGTTTTTTACGCGAACGGTAAATATCACATGTTCTTTTGTGGCTGGGTCCCCAAGAATTTTCGCGACACTAGGAATCGCTGGATCGGATATGCCAGTTCAGATGACCTGCTTCACTGGGTGCGGGATGACTCGAAGGCGGGCATTACGGTCTCCGCGGAAGAAGATGCTTTCGATAACGAAATGGTCGCATACCCACATGTTTTTGAATTAGATGGCACAACCTACATGCTGTATCTGGGCAATTCCGTCGGCCAATACGGTTTAGGACTTGCGGAGTTAGGGCGATGCCGACGCAGTGGCAAAAACCGGACAAATATTCGATCGGCGAATCTCCGTTTGGTAGTAATTACGTCAGTCATGCGCAATGACGACAATCGCTGGCTTGAAGGATCGCGTGCGTATATATTTCTCGACTCGGATCAGTGATGCGCTGGGACAATTCCTTAGTCATGTACAGTATGTTGACTATGACTTCGGCCTTCGCAATATAATCGGTCATTCCGATCATGCGGTTGTTCCGCTTGGCAAACTTGGCACATTCGATGAGCATGGCATATTTCCGCTGAATCCGGTGCTAGTAGGTGACAAAGTGTATGGTTATACGAACGGCATCGCGCGCAGAATATCGGTTGCAGTGGAGACAGGCGCAGGCCTGGTTATCAGTTCCAACGAAGGCAATACGTTCAAAAAGTTCGGCGACGGACCTATACTCAGCGCGACGACAGCCGTTTCTTGTTGGTGTCCACTCGTGCACATTCTGAAAAAGAAGTTCCATATGTTCTATCTTTATGGCAAGAAATGGAGCGAAGCGGCCGACGACCATCCCTCTGAGCGCGTTTATAAGGTGGGTCATGCGGTTTCCACTGACGGATCAATTGGCTTAAAGACAACAGGCAAATCATTCCGGACGTGCTAGATGAAAACGAGTGCCAGGCGCTTCCGACCGGTCAATCAGAGATCAAGGGTCGCTATCATATGTATTTCTGCTATCGGCACATGGTTGGATTCAGAGACCAAAAGGGCAAGGGATATCGCTTGGGTTATG